>NZ_JANFQF010000007.1 GCF_024438035.1 Rhodococcus tibetensis | reverse complement strand
GTCGGCACGTCGGCCGTTTTCCCCGACGGCGAGTACCAGGTGCGCACCAAGTGCAAGGAGGAGGGCGACGTCGACTACCAGGACCCGATCGCCCCGGTGCGGGTCACCGTCACCTCGACCTCCCCGGGCGGTGGCGGCCTGGACTTCGGTCTTGACGGCCTCCTCGACCTCCTCAGCGGGTTCGGCAGCTAACAGCCGCAGCGGCGGTGGCGACGTCCCAGACGTGGCCACCGCCACCACGCTGCACCGGCCGAAGGTCGTCGGCCCCGTTGTCGCCGCCGGGTCCGGGCGCGCTCACGTGCCGCAGCATTGGATCCCAACGGTTTCCAGCCTTGCGCACCACTCTCACATTGGACGGCAGGGCAAGTGCTGCATTGTTCTGTCGACGGTTGGGGCTGATCCGGGTCGGTAGCCCACCCGGAACGAGCGGCCTGTGAAGGGGACCTGCTGTCCGCGAACCGTGTTCGCGGAGATTCATCCGGGCATGGCAGCGGCCCGACTTCCACTGTCCTGGTGAGTCGAGCTGCTGCTGTCTTAGTTTGGCGCCGAACGGTCAGCCGATGCCGATGCCACCGCCGAAGGTGACGCTCAACCACTTCAGGAAAGCGTCGAATGCGACACTGAAGTCAATACCTGCAGAACCCATCAGAAATCACTCCTCACCCTTGTTGCATTCCACGGGATCTGCTGATCCGCGCTTACTTGCATATCGACCTGACTTCAGAAACGTTTCACGACACGGAGAATTTTTTTGATTTCATCGATTTGAACAATTGACCAATATCTGAGGACCTGTGCTCGCATTTATTGGACGGGCGATCAAATGGTCAAACGTCCTGGACAATTAGTCAGATAAAGAAAGTCCTCAGCAGTCCCGTGTCATATCGAGGGGTCCGATCCCGAGGACGGTGTCCCGTTCGCATCGTGAAACAGGCAGACCACCTGCTCGGCTTCGTCTGCGGTAGGAGCGGCCGGGGCGCAGCTGCGCAGTCGCCATCGGGTATGGGCAGTACCTGGCCCACACAGGTGGCCGGTGGCCAACGCCCGCTCGATGCGGCACCGGACAGCGCTTTTGGGCCGGGCCGACGGTGAACACGATCCGGATCCGGACCTGGTCACCGTCACGGATCGTCTGTATGTGGTGCCGCGCCAGCGAGCAGGGCCGCTGGTGGCCCCAGTGCGTGCATAACGCGGACGTGACCGCGGCGCCGGGGCACCGGTATCAGCGTCCGGTGTCATGACCAGAACAGCTTGGTGAGCGAACACGCTCCGCATATCTCGTAGTGTCCTCCCGGGAAGGTCCCTGCCAGGTTGATGGGGACCGGAAGTTCACAGCCAGGAAATCATGGACGCCCGACGACTGGGCGTGAGTACTGGCCGTTGCGGTGGGCCGCTGTACGCGCGAATATTTGAATTCGCGGATCGAGAGAGGTATCGGTAACGGTGAAAAACTCGTGAAGCAGAGATCCGGCCGAGAATGTGAAAACATTCCCGGCCGAACCCCTGTCTGGGGGAATTCTCGATGACAGCAGCGGACCCGGAGAAGTTCCTGCCGTGCTCGCTCGCCCGCGCCAGCCGACGGGGCCGGGATCCGGTCCCGCCTGCTCTGCCGCTTCTCATCTTCGAAGAGCGAGGACTAGCCAACGGCAACGCTTTCGGTGCCGACCCGGCGGACCCGAACACAGTGGGGCCGATGTTCCACGACGTGGGAACAGTCTCCACCGCTGGCGATTAAACGTCTGATGTCATTCGAATAACTGAACAGGCGCACAGCATGATTCGACCGTGTCAACGATCGGGACGGCGTGTCGGTTAATTGATTAGCTGTCCCCGAAAAGGCGCGCGTGCGCCCCGCGGGGAAATTGCTGATTGAGAACCTATCGGCGGGGAAAGGGGGGTGGGCCAACGCCGCTACCCCGTAAGAATCGCTTTCTGCAAGGACGGAGATTGTGCATCCGAGAAGGAGACGACTGGCTTCGTAAATGCCTGGGCAGTGTGCTTCTCTGAATTGGTCGGACGTACAGTAAATTTCGGTTCTGGTCAGACGTACAACGGTTTTTATTACTGGTTGGACGTCCAGCAAGAGAGATTGCTAGCTTGTTACCAAGCTACATTGCATGGCATTTCATACCGGCGGCGCGATAGCTGGTGCCAAACACTAGCTGGAACCGTGATTACCCTTTTTGTCCGACGGGCACTACGTATCCTGCATTCGTTTGTTTTCTTGGTAACAACCTATTTTGCCTTCACGCCTGCTATCTTTCTATCCGTAGGCTTCCTATCCGTAGGCTTCGGTTCAGGTCCGTTCCAGTCGTCACTGTAGGCAACAGAATTTCCGATACTCCGCGTAACCCGCAACATGTCGACTGCAAGGCCGGCCTCGTGGAACGGACACGCCAGGGTGCAGCACCGAGGCCGCCGATCTCGTCGACAGCTACCTCATCGGTTCGTCAAGGAGATGAAGATGTCCAACGAGCACTTCATGGGAGCACCCGACACCGCGTTGCAGACCGCGACGCCCGATGGTGATAACAGTTCGCTCGTACCGAGGACTGCAGCCGAGTTCGCCGCACCGTCCGTGGGTGCGCCGAAACTCCCTCAATTCTCCGCCCGCGTAGACCCGGAGTTGCTGCGGCAGGTGAAGATCGAAGTAGCCACCCGGGGGACGACTTTGCAGGCGGCGACGGCCGAAGCATTCAGACTGTGGCTGTCCTCGAAGTAGCCCGTCCGGGCCGTATGGTCGTCGACAGGCGATTCAAGCGGGACCGGCCGACGCATCGTTGAGTTGCTTCGTGACACAGCGGGAGGGTGAGTTTATCGCTCCGAGGATCCCGGTCGAGCTCGACGTGTTCGTGCGCTCATCGGGTTCCGGCCGAACCGCCAGTTGGTCCGCTGCGCCTCGACGTCGTACGTCACGAACGCCACTTGGCGCACCTGAAGCACGTCGGCGAGGTCGGCAAGACCTTCTTCCTGCGCCATGCAGCGGCCCGTGGTTTCGACGATGCCGCATTCGTCGACCCGTCACGGTCGCTTGGCGAGGCCACCATTTGGAACCTCGCCTTCTGGGACGGCGAGTCTGTCATTTGGCCACGCGCCGGCTTGCTGCCCGGGATCACGATGCAAGTTCTGGCCAGGAGACTCGCCGCCCGAGGAGTCGCGCATCGAACAGTCGACGTACACGCCGAGGATCTCGGCGTGTACTCAGCCGCCGTCGTCATGAACTCGTGGACCCCCGGGATCCCGGTGGACCGGATCGGCGACCACCAGTTCACCGACGACGAGCAACTCGTGCGGGTGCTGCACGCCCCGTACGCCGACGAGTCTCTCGTCACCGTTTGAGGCTTGCTGCTCCTGGATGGTCTCGATCGACGAATGCCGACGTTGACCCTCAACGGATCTTGTGCCACACGGGCTCCCCTGATGTGACCACGTGCGGACACGTCGATGATGGATGCCACACTTCGGAGTTCGATCGCGTCGTTCGGGCGGCGACGGCTGACCCGGATGCGGCTAGATATCTGATGGTTGCGGCTGAGCCGGTTCCTCGGACTTCGCCCCCTTGGTGCCGTCCGCGACCTTGAGCCAGACGACGCCGCCGATGATGACGGCCAGCCAGAAGGCCTTGACGGGGGTGAGGGTCTCGTCGAAGAAGACTGGTCCGAGGACGGCGGCGCCGACCGCGCCGATCCCGGCCCACACGGCGTAGCCGATGCCGACGTCGATGCTGCGAAGTGCGACGCTGAGCGCGAACAGCGTCAGGAGGAAGAAGGCGATCGCGACGAGAGACCAGGGCAGCACTGTGAAGCCTTGGCTGCCTCCGACCGAGAGCGCGTAGCCGATTTCGAAGAGTCCGGCCAAGAGGAGGACGAGCCAGGCGCTCGTGATGGTGCTGCGGGAAGTGGTCGTGTCCGTGGACATCTGTGTGGCCTTCCTGTGGGGCTTGGTCGGGCAGGTGGGCTGTGGCTGAGGGTGCGTGCGTGGGGTCATGCCGCTCCGCTGATTTGGAGCCCGACGACGCCGCCGATGACGGCCGCGATCCCGAGGGCCTTGCGCCAGTCCAGGCGCTGTCCGAAGAGCAGGGCACCGAGGATGACGATCCCAACGCCTGCCACGGAGGTCCAGATCGCATACCCCACTCCGATGTCGAAGGTGAGCAGCGCCAGGCTGAGGAAGTAGGTGGCGACGCCGCCGCTGACGAGGGTCGCCGCGGTCCACCCGACGCGGGTGAAACCTTGCGCCTTGCCGGCCGCGATCGCGACGGTGATCTCGAAGAGCACGGCGATGCCGAGGTAGAGCCAGTGCATGGTTGGTCCTTCGTGTGAGTGTGACTTCAGTGCTGGGGGGCCAGTGCGGTGCCGTGAAGCTCGAGGAATCTCGCGAAGGGCTCGAGACCACGGTCGACGGTCACGAGTTGCGCACCCTGGGCGATGAGCAACCGGTCGGTTCCGAGCGCGTCGTAGCTGGAGCGGTAGTCGAATCCCCAGCGGGCGACGGTGGTGCGATCGACGGCGAAGTGGACTGCGTCGACTCCGTGCTCCGCGGCGAAGCGGTAGCACAGAGCACACGGTTCGCCCGTGGCCAGCAGGGTCATGCCCTTCAGACTGGTGAGACCGCGTTCCTGCAGGACGTGCCGCATCGCGACGATCTCGGCGTGGGCACTGGGGTCACCCGTCTCGCGGACCAGGTTCACGCCGGGGTCTGACACGGACCCGTCATCAGCGACCAGCAGCCCAACGAAGGGAAGTCCCCCAGCCTCGACATGGCGCACACTGAAATCCACCGCTTCGGCCATCAAGGTCACGAGCCGGCTGGTGTCGCGGCTCATGCAGCAGCCGCCTCGTCCAGGGCCCGCCGGATCACGCCTTCGGTCGCCACACCGTTGATCCGACGCCCGCCAATGACGATGGTGGGCACGACGGTGATCTCCATCCGCTCCGACTCGGCCAGCGCCTGGCGGTGCCGCTCGGCGTACTCCTCCTGGTCGAGGGCTGCGGAGTAGGCGACCGGATCCAACCCGGCCTCCTCGGCCAGGCGGGCCAACACCTCCCGATCGCCGATGTCCAGGTCCTCCCGGAAGAACGCAGTCAGCAGCCGCCGGTGATAGTCGCCGCCCAGCCCCTGATCGGCGGCGTACTGGGCGCCGCGAAAGGCCAGCCTGGTGTACGGCTGCGGTGAGACACTCGGCAACGTCATGGGCACCTCATGGTGGCGGGCCATCGGGTAGACGGTGCGCTGCCAGATGTCGGGCAGGTATTCGTCCTCCGGCCGCAAGGTCGGCGTCGGGTAGGGACGCAGCTCGTTCGCATGGTGGACGACCTCCACGTAGGCTCGGTCAGCGATCGCGCGCTCGATCAGCTCATCGGCGATCAGGCAGAACGGGCAGACGTAGTCGGACCAGATATGGATCTGGACAGTCATGCGACCTCCGGTTCGATCGGCACCCCGATCGGGTGCGGCCCGTCGATTGTGGAAGTTCACACCGGTGTCAGCTGCAATGCTGGGGCCAGTTCGGCCCGATCTGGAGGTGTCATGCGCATCGGTGTACTGGCGGACGCAAGCGGAGTCAGCCCACGGTCACTGCGGTACTACGAGGACCACGGCCTGATCCGGTCCGAGCGCACAACCGGCGGCTGGCGCGACTTCGACGACTCCATGGTCGAACGCGTCATCATGATCCAGCACCTCTTCGCCGCAGGCCTGTGCAGTGCCACGATCGGCGACCTGCTCCCGTGCCTCGAAGCGCCACCCGAGGAGCGCACCGGCGTGATGGACCAACTCCTGGCACAAGAGGTTGAGCGCCTCGAGGCCAAGCGACGCGACATCGACCGCGAACTCGACACCCTGCAGGCACTGCGAACCGACACAGCCCTGCCCAGCACCTCGCGCGACTGAGCCCCCGCGCGACCGGTCAGCGATCGGTGACCGGTCATCGATGGCCAGGCGGCCGGATCAATGCCGTGTCTGTCAGTCCGGTGCGTCGTCGCCGATGTCGGTGGGGGCGGTGTGGGCCCGCTCGGCTGCGTGGCGGTGCGCATCCGTACCGGGGGCGGAAAGCTCTACTCGGACGCTGGCGTGCGCGCTACGAGTGATCCCGGCGATCGATCGAGGTCACATGTTGTCGAAGATGACGGCCTCGGGGACGCCCGCGGTTTGTGCGGCGCCGACCGCCTCCATCAGTTCGTCGGTGAGCTGACGGTAGGTGTCCACTCGGACGGGTGTGGGGATGTTGGGGTCCGTGAGGTACATGAAGCTGCGCAGCACCGCGTGTGCGTCCCGCACCCGTTCGAGCGCCCCGCGCTGTTCGGCGGTCATCTTCGGCGCCCGAGTGCAGGAGTTGCATCGGGCCCTGCCGTTCGCAACGCTTCGCCGCACGGAGACACCGAGCGGTTCCTAGTTCGGTGTTCCGGGGGTGTGCGCGGGTTCGGGCGCATCGGTCCGGTGCGCGGTGCCGACCGCCCTGGTGAGGTCGCGGTGCAGGCGCCGGTAGGTGCTCAACCACGCGGCGTCGACCGGTTCGGCGCGCAGGTGCGCCATCAGCGCCGCGCTGTTGTCGTCGGTGGCCAGCCATCGGCGCATCGCGGTCGCGCAGTCCTGTACCTGTCGCAGCGACTGGGGATGTCCGGACTGGTTCGGCATCGTGCTCACTCCCGCCTGTCACGAATCGGTGCGGTGCAGTGATACGCCGTTCATGGTTGCACGGTCGGAGTAGTCGCCGCGTGCTATCGGCCGGCAAAGATCGTGCGGACCGGCGGGAAGGAGACCGGCGGATTGCCTGTCGGCATGAAATCCGCATCACCGGCTCACTAAACCGGGGTGGGCACTGGTCATAGTGTGGATCCGGTGCCGTAAATCAGACCCGCTGTCCGCCTTCGGTGTGGTGACGGGTCCGCTCCCACGGCCACGTCATCATCGCCCACACGATGAGGATCAGCGTGGTCGCGGTCAGCAGATACAGCGGCCAGGGGCCCAGCACGTCCAGCAGGGTCGCGGTGGCGGGTTTTCGGTTGAGGAACCCGTAGTTGGTGCCGGCGATGGCGTTGAAGGTGACCGTGGCTGCCGCCCAGACCGCCGTGACCAGGACCACGATCCGGTAGCTGCGCCACCGCGGCCGCATCCGCCGGCCCCAGGTGAGGTAGATCGCCGCCCAGACGACGAGCAGGTGGATCCCCCAGAACGCGAGGAACTCGTGGTGGGGGAAGTCCGGGCTGGTCAGCACCGGTGAGATCAACGCCTGTGTGCTCAGCACCAGACCCCAGTAGTAGGTGAGCGCGAACGCCCACTGTGCCTGCGACCACAGCGCGTAGGCCGCCGCCACCGTCGCGAGATCGGTCAGGCGCAGCGGCACCGACCCGCCGATGCTGGGCGGGAACAGCGAATAGACCAGCGCCGCACCGTAGATCACGGCGGTCAGCACCGCCAGGGCGCGGCCGAGACGGCGCGCCTGCGCTTCGCTCTGCCGGCGCCCGAGCCAGACCAGCAGCGCGGCGACCGTGACGAATACCGCGATCACGGCCCAGTACGACGGACCGTAGGCCGTGAACTCCCGTTGTGCGGTGAACACGTCCATCAACTCCGCAGTGTCATCCCCCGCGGCGTTCTGGTGCATCGGGGTCCCTCCACGCGCGCCACCTGCGGCCCGCCCCGGTCACACAGCGGTGAGCTTCCTCCATCCTGTACCACACCGCCGGTCCCCTGCTGATAATTCGCTTTCACGGAGGGGTGCGTTGTTGGTTCCGAACGGAAGCAGCTGCGGAGCGGGAAAGCCGTGGCGAGGTTGGACGACGCGAACGCTGCGGTGGCGGCAGCGGCGGCGGCAGGGGGGTGATCCTGCTGGTCCAGCAGGATCGCGGGCGCGGGTCCGGCACCGCCAGGCGCCACCCCGGGGCGCCGGTCCGGCCGGACCTTGGCTGGGCGGCGGCCGAGGAACAGTGCCAGTAGCGCTCCCGCCGCGCACACCACCGACGTGATCAGAAATATCCCGCGGCGCTGTTCGGTCGGTCCATCACCGTATGCAGGTGGGGTACATCCAACGGGCACGGAAAGGCTGCTGACCCGGCGAAACCTTGTTGCAGCCGTGGATCGGGGCAGTGTCGTTGTCAGGAGGGCGCCAGAATCGCCGCTACCGGGAGGGCGCCATCTGCCGTTTTGGTGGTGGCGGCCGGCGATCGTCGTGGCGGTGACTGCGGGTGTGCCGTCTGCGCTCGGTTTCGGTCATGCCGCCCCAGATTCCGTATGGTTCACCGGCCGCCGGGGCGTGGTCGCGGCACGCGGTGAGCACCGGGCAGTCCTGGCAGATCTGCCGGGCCCGCGTTTCCCGTCGGGCTCGGGCGTGGCCGCGTTCCTTGTCCGGGGAGAAGAACACCGACGATTCGGCCCCGCGGCACGTTGCACGGTCCTGCCATCCCACGGCCTCGGTGGTGGCGGTCTCGGACGCCGGTATCGGTGCGGTTCCTGCGGGTAACACTGTCGATTCCTTTCGTTTTCTCCGACCCCGAGGAATGAATCGCCCGCGCCAGGGCATTGGTTTTCAGGTCGTTCAGGTGGCTTCGGGTACCGGTTACCCCTCGTGGCATATAGCAACCGGTCACCCTGTTTTTAGAGGTATACCGGAGGGCGCGGCCCCGGCGCTACTCGATCGGGTGTCCAACACATCCGCCAGTCAAGGCTGCGAGTCCGCGATTTACCTGCAGGTTTGCTCACATCCACGCGCCGTTCACGTAGACCGACCACCTCGGGCCACGCCGATGCCTCCGGCGGCCGGTGCCGGCTCCCCGGCTACGTGGTGCGGCCACCTCTGTGGCGGCGGCGCTCGTTGAACCGGGCCCGCTGCCGAGCGAGCAGAATCAGCCGTTCGTGCTGGATCCGCTGCTGCTCATGGGCGATGGTGAACCGGACAGTGGTGGTGTGGCGGCGCAGGTCCGCGGCGCGGGCGGCGGCATTCTCATCACCGAGCAGGTACGCGGCGGCCCGATCGCAGTCGATCAGGAAATGCTCGAACGCCAACCGGGCCGGTGCCTGCTCGTCGATCCGGGACATCCCCCGGTCTTCGATCACCTGCAAGGGGATCCGCAGCACCCGGTAGTTCAGGCGCGCCAGCGTCACCGGCACCGAATCCAGTCGCATCGTTGCTCCTCACCACGGAAGATGGTGTGTCGCCGCCACGTGTCGGGCGAGGTCAGCCGTTCGGGTGGAACGGGGCACCGCGGGTGCGGCGGGTACCGACCCGGCCGAGAAACCGTTGCAAAGCCGCGGTGCCGGCGATGGCGGCGGACAGCACACTCACCCGCACGAAGACGGTGGTCATGTCGATTCTCCCGGCCGCGCGGACTCGTCGTCGTGGGCGAACGTGGCCTCGATGCGGGCCTTGATCTCCTCGGTACTGATCGTCCCCGACACCGCCGAGGTGCGTGCCGGGACGGGTGTCGGTGTGATGGTGCTCATCGGTGAATTTCCTGTCGGGTGGAGGGATTCGGATGCGCCGGAAAGGTGGTCAGATCATCACAGCGGCGGCGGCGATGCAGATCAGGGCCGCGACCGCGGCCAGGCCGCCCAGGGGCAGGGATCCGGTCACGGCCCATGCGGGTGCGGACGCCGCTGCCGCGGCGCCGAGCGTGATCGATGTCCCGGACCGCATGCGTGAGGTCGTCGGTTCGTCGGGACATGCGGTGTGGTCGGTGGTGTGCATGTCGGATCCTTCCTCGGTGCCGGGGTCTGACCTGCGGGGTTGGATGGGGTTCGGGGTCTACAGTCCGACGGCCCGCTCGAGGGCGTCGAGTTCGTCGCCCAGATGGTCGAGCATCGGGTGCAAGTCCGGCACGGCACGCCGGCAGCCGGTGAGCCCGAAGGCAATCCGGTCGTCGCTGCTGGTGGCGGTGATGTTGAGGGCCTGCCCGGTGGTCGGAATCGACAGCGGGAACAGGGCGTCGAGGCGGGCCCCGTTCCAGTACAACGGGGTTCGTGGTCCGGCCACATTGGAGATGACCACGTTGAACGGTGGCCGCAACGGGCCCCGCCGGCCGAGGAGCATCTCCAGCCCGAGTGGGGCGGCGCCGAGGGCGCTCATCGCGAGCACCTGCGCCGGGCTCATCGCCCGCAATGCCTGCTTGCCCTCGTTCATGCTGGTGCGGACCATTTCCAGCCTGTGCTCCGGGTCGGGTAGGTGGGTGGCCAGGTTGCACATCAACACCCCCACCCGATTGCCGCCGGATTCCCCTCCGGACTCGTGCCCGGTGTCGGGGCCGCGCAACGAGACGGGGACCATCGCGATCAGCGGATCCGCCGGCAACGCGCCGCGGCCGCGCAGGTAGGAGCGGAGCGCCCCGGCACTCATGGTCAGGACGATGTCGTTGATGGTGGCGTCGGCGTGCTTGGCCAACAGCCGGATCCGCTCGAGCGCAACGGACCGGGCGGCGACCTGCCGGGCACCGCCGATCGGGACGTTCAGCAGGGTGCGCGGCGCGGTCAGCGAGACCGCACCGCCTCGGCCGCGCAGCGCCCGGTCCACGGTGCCCACCGCCGCGGGAACCAGACCGGCGACTTCCCCGGCCACACTCCGGGCGGCGTCCCACGCCATCCCGGGCAGCGTCGAGGTCAGGCCGGCGATGCTCTCGGCGTCCGTCGGTTCCGGGACCACCGCCAGGCGGTGCCGGGGTTGCCAGGGGGCGGGCAGGTGCCGGCGGTGCGGGTCCTCGCTCATGCTCTCGCGCAGCAGCCGCATCGCCGACGCCCCGTCTGCGAGGGCGTGGTGGATCTTGATGTAGACCGCGTACCGGCCGTCGGCGAGGCCTTCGATCAGGTGTATCTCCCACAGCGGGCGGCTGCGGTCCAACAGGATGCCGTGCAAGCGGGACACCAACGTCATCAGCTCGGCCATCCCACCCGGCCGCGGCAGTGCATTCCGGCGGATGTGATGGCCCAGATCCACCTCATGGTCGGGCAGGGTGTCCCATCCCCAGTGGCCGAGGGAGGCCACCGAGCGGCGGGCCCGCCGACAAAACAGCGGCGCCACCTGCTCGCCGGTCAGGGCGGTCTCGAACAGCACCCGCACGTCCGCCGCCGTCGCCCCCTCCGGCGGGGTGAACAGGGCCAGGCCGCCCACGTGCATCGGATGCTCGCGGGACTCACCCAGCAGAAACAGCGAGTCGGTCGGCGACATCGGAAGCAACATGATGGTTCGGCCCTTTCTTCCCCGACGCGTGGCTTCCGGAACTCGGAACGGAAAGTTCCGTTCCGGAGGAACCGGCGGTGGTGCGGATGTAGGTCACGGTCACGGTTAGGTGTGTGATGAATCACAAACCGGACACGTTGGTTTAGTTGTACCCCACCGCGACGGAGATGCCAACACGGGCAATCATCTGGCGCCGAGTGCCTATTCGCAGGTCAGTGCAAGGTTCAACGACTGGACGCTCGAGTAGGTGACAGGCGGGCAATCCTCGGGTTAGAACTGGTCGACTATCGAAAAACGTGACGCAACCCACTACGTTGTCGGGTGCGGTGAGACCACGGTCCTGCCGATGCACGAGCCGCAAGAAGCAACCCGTGGCCGTCGAAGGACATCCCCGAACCATCGCCACCAGTCGTCCCACTACCGGTGCCGATTTCCGCTGCTGCGGCGGCGACCCGACGGCCGGGAAGTCCTCGCCACCGCGAAGGGGATCCTGATCGCCGGCCGCGGCTGCACCGACACCCAGGCATTCGACGAACTGCTCGATGTCGCGCGGCGCCACCACCTCGGCGTCACCCAGCGGTCGGACCAACTCCCGATCCCCTCCCATCCAAGGAGATCGGGAGCGCCAGCACCAAAGAATCGGTGTCGGCGTACTCATCGTCGTTCAACCCGAAATCGGATTCCGCTCGCTGTCGGCGGCCGCCGGCTGATGAAAAGCTGGGGCGTCGAAATACGCTGCGTCGTAAGGCCCACCACGGCATTGACCGGCACACGATGCGCGGCGAGAAGCACATCTATCCCGGGACGAGAGAAGGAGAGCGCGGATGTCCTCGAAGGATAAGTATTTGAACAAGGGCCAACCGGGTGGCATCGGTTGCGGTCATGGTGCTGATGGTCGTGTCCGGGGGCAGCGTGCTTGCCTGGTGCGGTTCGGCGTCGGCCGATATTCCGTCGGGGTCACGCACAACCTCGGCGGTCTCAACGCGGACATCCATCACGCAGACCGGGACACCCCGCCGGCCAACCTCCCCCGCGAGGCCTAGGGCTGGCTACTCGCCAAACACCGCACCGCAGCCGGCAACCACCGGGACCCTGCCCAACAAACTGAAAAACAGGGCGCCACACATCTAACCGATCTGAGGAAACTCCGCAGATCAGGACCATGAAAGATCCATGGTCTGGTCAGTGTGCAGCGACCTGTTGCTCGTCGCGGAAGCCACGATAAACCGCCGCACCGACAACAACGCGTCGGCAAGCTATCGCGGCGTCCCCTCGAGGCTGCGGGGTATTCCGTGAAACGGGGCCAAGTCCGCGCATGCTGACGGACGGCACCATGTGGCCGGGTCAGGTGAGGCCGGCGACTTCCTTGGCGATCGCCGCCAAACGGGTCTGGGCGGCCGAGACGACCCCGTGCCGGTTCTTGTTCGCTTCCTCGTAGGCGACGATCGCCCGCACATCGGCGGATTCGGTGAGTTCCTTCACCGCCGCGACGGCCTGGGAGACGTTGAGCTCGTCGAAGTCCTCGATCGGCAACTCGCCGGGTTCCAGGACACCGGTGTTGGTGCGGACCGAATGCAGGGCGTCGGCGGTACCGTTGGCGCCTTCTCTGCGGGTGACCCTCTCCGCGGTCTCGAGGGCAGCGTCGCGGCTCGCGGCCAGGGTTTTGACCGCGACATCGCCGGCGTGCGCGCCCCGGCTCAACAGGTCCCCCAATGAGGGTGGGGTGGCGCGGACGGAGTCGAGGGCCCGATCCAGGCCGCGGGCGGACCAGGACACCGGCACATTGATCAACCGCACCGCCGTGCCGGTGGCAGCCTGCAGCGGGGTGCGGCGCAGCGCGGCCGGGCCACCGAGGGCGTCCTCGGCCAGGACGATGGTCAGCCAGTCCACCGTGGCCTGGTGCGCGGTGATCAGGCGGAACGCCAGATTCTCGAGGTCTTTCCGGCCCGCGGCGGTGGCGAGGGCTTTGACGTAGCGGGCGCGGTCGAGGAGTTGATGTTCGAGGGCGAGGTCACCGAGAAGGGCTTCCTCGAACGGTTGGGCCTGCTCGACCACCGTCTTCACCGCCGCGGCGGCGCGTCCGAGGAAGGGCCCGATCAGCTCGGGGATTCCCCCGAGGTCGCGGATCGCGGCGTCGATGGCCTCGGTCCGGGCGCGGGCGTTCTGCGCGTTCTCGGTCAGTTCCCGGCGCACGGCCTCGGTTCGGGCCTGGGCTACCCGGGTCTCGGCGATCTGGATCTCGGTGTTGGTCAGGTCGAGGATGGTGCGTAGCTGCGTCAGCAGTGTGGTGGTGTCGGGTGTGCTCATGCGGGATTACCCCTTCGACGGTGGACGGCATCGGTCGGCGCAGGGTGCACCGCCCCGTGACTACCCCGCCCCACCCTTCGGTAATCGTCGTGCGCCGGATCGTGTCGCTGCTTATGCGGAGATCTGCAAATGCCCCGGGGGATCCACCGAGCGAAAGGATGCGAGCAATGCCCGACAACACGAGTGCGAAGAGACGGTGCCTGCGGCGGCGGTCACGGTGGGTATGCGGCTGTTGGTGCGCCGACAATCCGAGGAGGCGCAGACCGCTGAGTCGTCGAGGACTATGCCGCGCCGACCGACTTGGACGAGCGTGGGCACGAGTGGGCACCCGTGCATCGGTGGGCCATCGCCCTCGAAGACGGACGCCTCGTCTTCGAGGGCACCGAGGACCTGACCATCGGTTCCGGCACACCGCAATCCGGGCCGCTGAACAGAACTCAGCTGACCAGCAGAGTTTTCCCACGATGTGTCTCACTCGTACGGGAGTGGGCGGCCACGAAATCTCCCGGTGGAGCGATCGCAACATCAGATGTGCCCGCCCATAACGCGTCGCTGGGAAGTGGCAGCTAACAATGGGCCCTCCGGACTCGACCGGCGCCAGATCGGCCAGCTTGGCCCACGGATACCGGCCCGGAGCATCGGCTACAGATTCGATGACAGCCTCATCACCGTCGATGCTCACAATCGCGAACACGGAAAACCCGAACTTTTCGTCTTCGATGCGGACGGTAACCCTGTTTCGACGATCGATGCGCCGTGGGCGTACGACGCCAACGGCACCCCCATCCCGACGCACTACGAGATCCGGGACGGGCAACTCGTCCAGGTCGTCGACACCGCGGGCATCGAAAACCTGGTGTATCCGATCCTCGCCGACCCGTTCGAGCCGGGAAGCCCGGAATGGTATGCGGAGCAGGCCCGGTTGGAGGAGATCGAGGCTGCAGATCTGCAGAAGTACCTGCCCACACCGGACGATTCCGATGACACGCCGGCATTACCCGAGAATCCGACGGTCGAGGGCGGCGACCAGGGGCTGGTACCGGGTGTAATCGGGACCGGGGTCCTGGCAGGCGCTGCCACCGAAGCCGGTGCCGGAGCAGCGGGTGCGGCGGCGGGTGCGGCGTTGCCGTTGGCGATCGGTGCCGGAGTGATCGCCGGAGCTGGGTATGCGGGGTATCAGTTGGCGCGCTCGCGTGATGGCGCCGACACGGTCAACAGTTCCCCGATCATCGTGCCGATGGGCTCTCCGGCGTGGATCGAGCAGCAACGTCAGCTCGAGCAGATCGAATCCGATGATCTTCAGAAGTATCCGCCCCGCTGGACGCGGAACCTATTCCCGAGACCCCTGACAATCCAGAACAAGGGGATGGAGAGGGCACTGCGCCCGAGACGGGTCCGGAGATCACACCCCAGCCCGATCCACTCCGGAACCGGGGCAAGAATCTGGTGACAGTGATGGCGAGCAGAGCACCCCGGAATGGACCGGCCCTGGATGGAGGTGAAACCGCACCCGGTACCAGCCCGGGCAGCGACGTCGAAGTTCCGCAGATCTCCGAGACCCCGCAAACGGCGCCGCCTTCACCGATCGTGCCCGACCCGAAACAGTCGGGTGTCGACCCCGAAACACCCGGCGCACCGACACGACCCGGATCGCCGGAGTTCGATCCCTTCGCTACCGATCCGAGCACCACCCCCACCCCGGTGTCATCGAGGATCCGACCGAGCAGCCGTCAGTCACGATGCCTCCTACACAGCCGGAAAGCCCGGACATGCCGGGGGGTCCGAGCCGGGGGTTGTGGAGGATCCGTTGTGGTGGATGCCGTTCGCACGCGAGAACCACCACAACTCGCGCCCGGAGAAACACCGCCGGACATCGTCGAGGTCGAAGGAGTCGGCCCGTTGGACCTGCGTACCCTCCAAGCACGGATCATCGGTGATCGGGCGGGAACCGAGGACGGGGCATGGGGTCGGGCAGGCGAAGGTGAACGGTACACCCCTGGTGGGGTGTTGAAGCCTTCTCGGGTATTTCAAGAACTCGTCACTCTGGTGGACGGGAAGTATGCCTTCATCCTGCCGCTCGATACCGCGAAGCCGGGGAGATCAAGTTCGACGGTTGGTTCCCGGAACTGAACATCATCGTCGATGCGAAGCACCTTTTCGAGTTTCTGTTCGACCGGACCGGCGAACCTCACGATGCGGGCTTCCGGGGCCGGCGCCGGGTTTGGGTTCGGGTGTTGATCCGCAGGATGCGAGGGCGAGGCATGAGAGTGCGATCGCGGCGGCGATGGTGCGCCCTTGACGCGTCATTTCGGTGGTTCCCGCCCTGTATTTGACCGTGTATGAGTGTGCGGGTGAGCGTGGTCAGTCAGCGTCTCGGCGTACCCACGTCGAGTTGTGCGTTCAGCTGAGGCGGTCGAGGAGGTCGGTGCGTTGACGGGACCCGACGCCGGCGACCCGGCGCGATTCCGCGATCTTGGTGTCTTCGATGGTGTTTCGTGCTTTGACCCTTCCGGCCTTCGGTAGTGATTCGAGGATATAGAGCAACCGCGTTCTGCCGACGACCTCCTCGGTGTCGGCGAGGTCGAATACCTGGGTGAGGGTGAGATTGCCGGCCTTGAGATTGTCGCGGAGCTCGGCGCGGGTGCGACGAGCGATGAAGGCCTTCTCGAGGGACGGCGCCTCGTTGTTCGGTGGTGAGGGTCGGAGGAGGTGTCATCGTGGATTCCTTTCGAGGGGTCTCTACTTCTCCGTAGGGAGAAAGGTAGACCAGATCGTTCGCCTGGGGGTGGCTGCGCGTGTCGTCCTTGGACCCGAACTCTGGTCAAGGGGCCGATGAATTCGGACACCGAACGGCTGCTGTGGGCCCGGCTCTCCTTATTTCCGGGTAGCTTCGATCTCGATGCAGCAGAAGCGATCTGCGGATTCGGGAACCTGTCGGACACACTGGTCATCGACGTCCTCGACCGGCTCATCGGCAAATGCCTTGTCACCGTCGATCGTTCGACCGAGCAGCTCCGATACTCACAACTAATGACCGTGCGCGAATACGGTCACGAACTTCTCGAATCCAGTGGTGACAGCGAGGAGCTGTGTCAGCGCCATCTCGAGCACTATTCGACGCGAGCCGGCCGTTCGTCGATCGACTGGGTGCGGGCCTGGACAGGAGCGGGGTGAAGTGCTCTGGGTGACCGCCTGGACCGCCCTCATCCAAGGTGACCGCGACGCCGCCCTCGAACACCTCGACGAGTGCACGACGATTGCCACCGCACTCGGCGACGATCGGCTGCGGGCACACGCGGACCACTGGCGCGGCATCCATGCCGTCTTCTCCGGTGACCCCGCGGATTCGATCCGTCTGTTCCACGACGCCATCGCCGTTCACCGCTCGGTGGGCGACACAGCGTCAATGCTGACCGCATCGTTCGAACTGGGCATGGCCCAGACCTACGACGGCCGGCTCGACGACGCCCTCCGGACGTGCCATGAGGTGATCACCCTGTCGGACACGCACGGTGAGAAGTGGAACAAGGCCTATGCCCTGTGGGTTTCGAGCGTCGCATACTTCCACCTCGGCCGGAGCGGCGACGCCGTCGAGGCGGCCCAGCAGGCATTGCGCATCCAACGCGACTTCAAGGACAAGATCTGCACGGCCCTGTCCATCGAGGTGCTGTCCTGGGTGGCGACGTCGAGCGGCGATGCCAACGCGGCAGCCACACTGAGCGGTGCCGCCAAGGGCGTCTGGCACCGGCTCGGCACGTCCGTCGCAGCGTTCGGTCCACACGTCACCGAGGATTCACTGACGTCGGAGCGCGAGGCCTGACGATCGACCAGGCCGTCGACCTCGCACTCGGAACCCGGCAGGAGGCGGCACCGGCGCCGACCGCGGAGACCTCACCGCTCACCCATCGTGAGCAGCAGATCGCCGAACTCCTCGCCGAGGGACTCAGCAATCGACAGATAGCCGACGCACTGGTGATCTCACGGCGCACCGTCGACGGCCATGCCGAACACATCCTCGACAAGCTTGCCGTCAGCTCGCGCACCCAGGTCGCGGCGTGGGTTGCGGCTCGCGCGCACCCTCGCCCGGTGCAAGCCGGCGGATAGCCGGAACGTAGCCATCACCCACGCGAAAGGTGGTGCACACCCGGGCATCTGGGCGGGTCTATACTCCACGTCGGCGCTCACGGTTGTGGGCGTGACCACGGGGAGGCATGCATGACGGCGCAGCATCAGGACACCTCGGCAGACTGCGACGGCCCACTGGCGCCGCCGCCCGCGAGCAGTCTGCCGCTTGCGATCCTGGCGGTCGTCGCCTTCGTTCCGTTCGGCGTCGTCGCGCTTCTCCGCGCGCTCACGGTGCACCGGCTGTGGGAGCAGGGCGAGTACGACCGTTCGGTGCGGGCCGCCTCCGACGCCCGCCAATGGTCGATCAGAGCCATTTCTCTCGGCGTCTCGATCACGGTGTTCCTCGTCGGCGCCGCGTACGTGCTTGCAAACCCCTAGCCGTTCGTCACCCAGGTGTTCTGGGTGCGTGCCTCTTCCGTCGGTCGAGGCCGTAACCAGGCGGGCAGCCAGCGCGGCTGCGCGTCCGGTGCCTGATCGAGCACCCCACCCGCCGGATCGTCGATGAACCCGTACCGCACGAGGTCCTCCTCGGGCCGGTAGATCTGACGGATGATCAGCACGCACAGAGCAATCACCGCGACATCCCGAATCACCACCGCGGACGTGAACCACTGCTCGGGAAGACCTTTGTTGGACACGCCGAGGTAGTACAACATGCGGGGCACCCACACCAGTGCATCGATGGTCATCCAGGCGAGAAGAATTCGACGGTGCGGTAGGGCGAGCACAGCCAACGGGATGAGCCACAGCGAATACTGCGGACTCCACACCTTGTTGGTGAGCAGGAATCCCGCGACCAGCAGAAAACACAACTGTGTCAGCCGGGGACGCTGCGGGGCGGTGAGCGCGACATAGCCGACGCCCACGCAGACCAGTGCGAACAGCACCAACGACACCGCGTTGAGGATGGTGGGCGCCTGGCCCGCCGGGAGAATCCCGTCGAAACCCGTCCAGCCGGTAAACGAAGACACGACGTTGTACAGCGAGTCCGGGTCGGCGCCGCGCTCGGAGTTGAGCCTGAAGAATTCGGCCCACCCGCGCGGGAACAGCAGGGCGATGGGCAAATTGACCGCGAGCCACGTGGCTGTCGCGGTCAGCGCGGTCACCGACCAGTCCCGCATCTTGCCGGCACGAAAACACAACACCAGCAGTGGCCCGAGGAGCAGCAGCGGATACAGTTTGGCCGCACCGCCGAGGCCCAGGAGCACACCGGCGAGCACCGGACGTTTCCGCGACCATGCGAGCAGACCACCGGTAGCGAAAGCTGTTGCCAGCGGGTCGAAATTGGTGAACGCATGGACGATCACAAGCGGTGAGCCGGCCACAAGCGCCGCGTCCCAGATACGACGTCCGGCCAGAAGTGCACTGGCCCAGACGGTGACGAGCCACGCCAAGGACAACCCCAGCGCCACGACGTTGAAATAGATGGCGACCTGCAGGGCGCCCGGTAACCAGTGGACGGCGTCCCACGCCTTGGCCACCGCCATGGCGCCGTACTGGTACAGACCCGACACCACCGGATACTCCATGTAGCGGCGCTGCATCTGGCCGTTGCCGGCGTCTTCCTCCCACCACTTCTTGTACGGGAAGGCGCCCTCGTTCAGCCGCTCGGCACCGTACAGCGGCACGGTGTCGGAGTAACACATCGCGACGTACTGCCGGCTACCGCTCCAATCGAGGCCGAGCGCTCCGTTCGCTCCCACCGGGGCCTGCTGGATGCAGGGGGCCTTCGCGAACCAGCCGAGTGCGAGGAAGACGATCGCCAGCAACAGGATCGCTCGCATCGGGGTGAAGAACCGACTGCGCCCCACCACCGCGTGCCGTCCCACCGGGCCGCCGATCACCCCCGAGAGCTCCGAGACCAGCGGGTCGGTGCGGCCGGGAACATCCCGCCAGTCCGCGGAACGCCGATCCTTCGCCAACGGTGCGGGCGAGACGAATCCCGCCTCGCCCGCGTCTCGGACGACGTGCGCGTTCGGGTTCTCGGCCACTACGCGAGGCTACCGGTCGCCGCTAACCCGTCGGAACCTGCCGCTGACCGTTGCCCGCGTTCGGTGGTGTCGTGATCTCCGGTTCGGCCGGCGCCACCGGTGCCGGTGTGGTCGGTCTCGGGGCCAGACCCGGAACCGGAATGGTGATGCCCGGCAGGATTTCGACCGGCGACGGCGTCACCACCACCGGCGGCACGAGCTGCGTCGGCAGCTGGAACGTACTCGTCGGCGGCGCAGACGTCTTCGTGGGCGCGGGCGCCGAGTACGCCGGCAGACCCGACTGGCCTCCGATGGGCCCCGGCTTCGGGAACTTCTCGACGGGGGTGCCTTCGAGGGCACCGTCCATCGTGTCCTTCCAGATGTCGGACGGCAGGCCGGAACCGTAGATCATGGCACCGTTGCTGTTTTCGAGGGCCTGACCATCGGTGGTGCCGACCCAGACCGCCGTGGACAGCGACGGGGTGTACCCCACCATCCAGGCGTCCTTGTTCTGCCCGGTGTCCCCGAGCTGCGCGGTACCCGTCTTGGCCGCGGACGGCCGTCCACCGGACAGGTTGTGGCCGCGCGAATATCCGGCGATCGGCTCCATCGCGGCCGTCACGTTGTCGGCGACGTCCTTGTCGATGCGCTCCTCGCCCGGATCGACACCGCGGTCGAGCAACACGGTGCCGTCCGCGCTGACCACCTTCTGCACGAAGTGCGGGGCGCGGTAGACACCCGACGCCGCCAACGTGGCATACGAGGACGCCATGTCGAGCACTCGCGACTGGTACTGACCCAGCACGATGCCGTTGTTGGGACCGCTGCCGTCCGGCTCGGTCAGCGTCGGCCCGACACCGGGGATCTCCTCCGGGATACCCGCCCGGTGGGCCATCTCGGCGATCGCCTGCGGCCCGCCGTCGAGTTCGAGTTGCTGACGGTAGAAGCTGGTGTTGAGTGAGCGCTTCAACGCCTCGGCGATGGTGCAAGTACCACAGCCCTCACCTTCGACGTTGCTGATCGTGATGCCGTTGACCGTCAGCTCCGAACTGTCGTACATCTGCGACAACGGAATTCCCTGATCCAGCGCCGCAGCGAGACCGAACACCTTGAACGACGAACCGGTCTGCAAGCCGGCATTCGCGAAGTCGTAACCGCCGCCGTCCTCGCCGCCGTAGTAGGCACGCACAGCGCCGGACTTCGGATCGACGGACACCACACCAGTCCGAAGGTTCTCCGGCTCACCGTCCATGTTGGAACGCACCGAGTCCACCGCGGCAGCCTGAGCGGCCGGGTCGATGGTCGTCGTGATCTGCAGTCCCTCGGTGTTGAGCAGTTGCTCACTGATCCCGGCGTCACCCAGCTCCCGCAGAACCTGATTCTTGATCAGGCCCTCCGGACCGGAGTCCTGGTTACCGTTGTCGACGTGGGCGAGGGGCACGTAGGGCGGATACTGCATGCCGGCGCGAGCCGACTGCTCGAGCGTGCCTGCGGTGACCATGCCGTCGAGGACGTAGTTCCACCGCGACTGCGCACCCTCGGGGTTGGTCTCCGGGTCGAGCAACGACGGTAACTGGATCGACGACGCCAGAACCGCGCTCTCCTCGACGGAGAGCTGGTCGACGGGCTTGTTGAAGTACGCCTTCGACGCGGCCGCGATGCCGTACGCACCACGTCCGAAGTAGATGGTGTTCAGGTAGGCGGCCAAAATGTCGTCCTTGGACCACTCGCGGGCCATCTTCGACGAGATGACCAGTTCCTTCATCTTTCGCGTCAGCGACCGTTCGGAACCCACCATCGTCTTCTTCACGTACTGCTGGGTGATGGTCGAGCCACCACCGGCACTGTCTTTGCCCAGGACGTTGTCGCGGGCAGCACGTGCGAAACCGCCGATGGAGAAGCCGGGGTTCGAGTAGAAGTCGCGGTCCTCGGCTGCCAGCACTGCATCCCGCGTGTGCTTGGGGATCTGGTCGAGCGTCACCTCGGTGCGGTTACCTTCGGGCGGCACGACCTTGCTCAGCACCGACGAACCGTCGGAGGCGTAGATGGTAGCCACCTGATTGGTCTTGAGGTCGCCGGGACGCGGGACCTCCTGCACGACGTAGGCGGCCATGAACAGCAGGATCGGGATGATCAAACCCAGCGCGACACACGTGTAGGCGGCGCTGCGCACGATCCTCCACCGCGAACTCTTCTTCGCCGGTGGCTTCCTCGGCGGTCCACCAGCGTTGCCTCCGGGTCGACGGCCACCCGTCGGCGGCGGACCGGGCGGACGTCCACCGGGAGGCGGCGCGCTGCGGGGACCCGCAACCGGACGGCCGGGCGGCGGACCGGGACGTCGCGGCGGGGGACCCGGGGGCCTGCCACCACCCTGCGGCGGGGGACCGGGACGACGTGGCGGGGGACCCGGGGGCCTGCCGCCGTCCTGCGGTGGAGGAGGCATGCGGCGCGGGGGCGGAGGCCCACCTGCAGGCTGTCCGCCGCGGGGTGGTGGACCTCCGGGGCGTCCCTGTGGCGGGGGGCCACTCGGTCGTCTCGGTCCGTTCGGTCGATCACCCGGGGCGTTGCTGCGGGGGGAACTCACGTACAAATCTCCAGTGGTTGTGGACCTGTTTCAGTCCTGCGTTACGTCAGTGGGCAATCCTCGGCCCTCGTCCGTATTCGGGCGTTCTACTCGCTCGCGGTCCGCCGACTCGGCGGCCGAGGCCTCGGAGACGATCGCCTCGGCCTCTTCGGTGCGGGCACATTACCGAGAACATAGGACTGGACCAGATGGTTCCAGCTACAGGTTCTGCACACCTCGACCACGTGAACCGAGAACTCCTCCTGGGTGGATGCGAGACGCACCAGTTCCTCGGCGGTCCGAGCCGAACCCGATACCGGACCCAGCTTGTCGCCGAAGACCCAGGAAACCAGAGTCAACTGCTCTTTCCGGCAGATAGGGCACACCACGTCACAGCCCTTGCCGTGGAACTTCGCGGCCCGAAGCAGGTACGGGCTGGCATCACAGACCTCCGTGACGCCTGTCCTGCCCGAGTAGACCTCGGCCAGCAGAGACTTGCGCTGAAGCGCGTAGTCCACCACCTGCCGCTGTATCCGCACGGAGACCAGAGTACGTGCGTCGCGTCCGGAGAGAAGGGGTCGGTCGAGTGACACTGGTCAAACATCGTTCCCCCACTACGATGCCGATGTGGCCTCCGCACCGTCCCCGCGCACCCGCGCACGCGACCTCGATCGCGTCAATGCGTGCAGCCAGCTCGACGCCGCCTACGCCGACGGGCAGCTCGGTGCCGACGAGTACCACGACCGCACGTCCCAGGCTATGGCGGCGAAGACCCTCGCCGAGCTGAACCTGCTGATCAGCGACCTGCAGTTGCCCGCATCCCTCACCGACGACGTACCCGTTCGCCGCCCCGGATCGCCCAGAAGAGCCCTGCGTATCGCCGTGGGTGTCGCCGCATTGGTGGGAGCGGGCATCGTCGCAGTCGCGCTGACGCAGCACGACGGCCCCGAGCACGCAGGCGCGTCCGTGCCGGTCCAGGTCCAGGTCGAGCCACCTGTCGACAAGCCCGCCGCGGCAGACCCGGTCACGCCGATCGTCGTCACAGCCCCCAATCCGCTCACCCCGGCCGGCATCGCAGCAGTATTCGACGCCTATCGGGGCAAGTTCGGCGACCTCACGGCTCATCGGATGGCGCTGCATCCCGCTTACGCGTTTGCGGACAGAACGGTGATGGAAGCACCCGACAAGACCGACAGCTACTCCTTCCGCGGCGAATTCACCCCGTGGGGACCGCGCACCCCGCGACTGTCCGGCGCGGCCGACGTCGACCTGGGGCAGGTAGACGTTTCCGCGCTGGGAGCACTGCTCGGCGACGCTCCTCGGCTCGTGGGTGCCCCGGACGGCAGCATCGGCCACGTCCTCATCGCCGACGGGGGCAGGGGTCCGACCATGAACATCTACGTCAAGAAAGCAGGAAATTTGGGCGGCGGGTATGTCAAGGCCGGTCTCAGCGGCGACATACTGCAAATCGTCCCGGCAAGTTAGAGGTCCGCACACTAGGATCTCTCCGTGGCCAGCCGATACCCAGCGAATACGCGCGCGCGTGACATCGACCGCGCCAGCACCGCCGCGATACTCGACGCCGCATTCGGGGATGGACAGCTCAGCCAGGAAGAGCACCGCGCCATGACCGAACTGGCCGCCGGGGCGCGCACACTCGACGAACTCGAAGCCCTCGTCGGCGACCTGCAGCGCCCCGCGGATGCGCCACCCGAGGCTCGGCCACCCCGCGAGACCCGCCGTCACCTCTTCACCGCCGCAGTCGCAGCAGCCGCCGTCATAGCCGCCGTCGGTGCCTTCACCCTCACCGACAGCGACGACGCGCAGGTGCCCGCACCCGCCGCGCAACCGGCCGCGCTCGACCTCGGCGCGGCCCAGCCGGTGGTGATACCGACGCCGGATCTCACCACGCGTGAGGGAATGGCCCTCTTCATCGACCAGTACCGCGCCAAGTTCGGTGACACGGTCGTCGACGAGTTGAACCTCTACCCGGGACATGCCAATTTCGAGCGCGCGCAACCGTGGGAACCGAACCGGCTCGTCAAGTACGACTATCAGGGCGGATTCTCCAGGTCTGGGCCGCCGACCACTCGGAAGATCGATACACCGACCATCGACCTCACCAGCCTCGATCTGGACGCTCTGGCCGGAATCGTGGCCGGGGCGCCGACAAAGATCAACGTTCCGGACGCGCATATCGTCTACCTCGGAATCGACACCGACGGCGGCACACCCCTCGTGCGGATCTACGCAAGCAACGACTTCGACGAAAGCGGAATGATCGTGGTCACGCCAGCCGGCGCGCTCCTGCGCGTCTCGCCGTTCGGGGGATAGGACGCGAATGACCAAATCAACTCTCGCCGGTTTACGGGCGCGCGACTCCGATCGGGCCGACGCCTGCGGAGTGCTCGACGCCGCCCAGGCCGACGGTCAGCTTTCGGCTGAGGAACACAGCTACCGCACAGCCCGGGCGATGAGCGCGAAGACGTTCGACGAACTCGACCGGCTCGTCGGCGACCTGCAGATTCCCAGTCGCCTCGCCAATGCTCCCGTCGTCCGCCCGAAGCAGCGCAGGTCCCGGCGACGGTGGATTGCCGCCGGTGCCATCGTTGCGACAGCTGCGGTGGGCGGCGCAATCGCCGGCACGCTCGGGGAGGAACCCGGATCCCCGACTTCGGTCCCGACGTTGACCACGGGCAGTGGCGTCCAGTTCTTCATCGACGACTACAGCGCAGAGTTCGGTAACACCATCGCCGACGAAGTCGACCTCTTCCCCGAGCACGCCGTTTTCGACCGGCAGGCGGCCGCCAACCCGTCCCAATCCGACCCGTACTACTACGACGGAGAATTCGACAGCTGGGGCAGCGTCTCGAGCCGCGACGCCGACGAGCGGTCGTTCGATCTCGCTACGGTGAACCTCCCGGCTCTCGCCGGCCTGCTGAAGGGCGCACCGGAGAGCGTCCGCGTCCCCAACGGAACCGTGGATCACCTGTCCTTCGGCTTCGAGGCCGGCGAAGAGGACGGCCCACCGATCATCTCCGTGTACGCGAACAACGAAGCCGGCAACACCGGATACTTCAACGTCACCTTCGACGGTGAGATCGTCGCCGTCTACCCGTTCGGCGACTGACAGTCGGCAGGGTCCGGCGGGGGCCGCCTGCCGGGACGGAACATCGCTCGTAAACAATCTGTGACGGCTTGTCCCATGTATCGCCCACGCGTATCGTCGTATATATCGGTGCGATATAGTTCGGCATCGCATCACACGGTTAGGTCTGGCGACTCAGGGGGTGGACAAGTGCTCGAATTGGCAATTCTCGGGCTGCTCCACGAGTCACCCATGCATGGATACGAGCTGCGGAAGCGGTTGACGGGACTTCTGGGTGCGTTTCGCGCGTTCTCCTACGGTTCCCTCTACCCGACTCTGCGACGCATGCAGGCGGACGGGTTGATCGCCGAGGACGCAGGTGCCCCGGGCACCGTCAAGCGTCGTGCCCGCCGCGTCTATCAGCTCACGCCGGTCGGACGGGAGCGGTTCAAGGAACTGGTCGCCGACACGGGTCCACAGAACTACACCGATGACGGTTTCGGTGTTCATCTCGCCTTCTTCAGCCGCACACCCGCCGAGGCGCGGATGCGCATTCTCGAAGGCAGACGACGCCAGGTCGAGGAGCGCCGCGAGGGGCTCCGCGAAGCCGTGGGACGGGCCAGTGGGTCGATCGACCGCTACACCCGTCAGCTTCACCAGCTCGGCCTCGAATCCAGTGAGCGCGAAGTGCGCTGGCTCAACGAGCTGATCGCCGCCGAGCAATCGACAGCAACACCTAATAAAGAAGGAGAACCCGACCATGGGTGAGAACAGCACCGCGGTGCGCGTGGCCATTGTGGGCGTGGGGAACTGTGCCTCGTCCTTGGTTCAGGGCGTGCAGTACTACAAGGACGCCGACGAGACGGCGACCGTTCCCGGCCTCATGCACGTCAAGTTCGGCAAGTACCACGTGCGCGACGTCCAGTTCGTCGCCGCGTTCGACGTCGACGCCAAGAAGGTCGGATTCGACCTCTCCGAGGCCATCTTCGCCAGCGAGAACAACACCATCAAGATCGCGGACGTTCCGCCGGCCGACGTGCCGGTGCTGCGCGGCCCCACCCTCGACGGCATCGGCAAGTACTACGCCGAGACCATCGAGATTTCCGAGGCCGAGCCCGTCGACGTCGTCAAGGCTCTGCAGGACGCCGAGGTCGACGTGCTGGTCTCGTACCTGCCCGTGGGTTCCGAGGACGCCGACAAGTTCTACGCCCAGTGCGCCATCGACGCGGGTGTCGCGTTCGTCAACGCCCTCCCCGTGTTCATCGCCTCCGATCCCGAGTGGGCGGCGAAGTTCAAGGACGCCGGTGTCCCGATCGTCGGAGACGACATCAAGTCGCAGGTCGGCGCCACCATCACCCACCGCGTGATGGCGAAGCTGTTCGAAGACCGCGGCGTACAGCTCGACCGCACCATGCAGCTCAATGTGGGCGGCAACATGGACTTCAAGAACATGCTCGAGCGTGAACGCCTGGAGTCGAAGAAGATCTCGAAGACGCAGGCCGTGACGTCCAACCTGACCCGCGACCTCGGTCCGGGCAACGTGCACATCGGCCCGTCGGATCACGTCGGCTGGCTCGACGACCGCAAGTGGGCGTACGTCCGCCTCGAGGGTCGCGCGTTCGGTGACGTGCCGCTGAACCTGGAGTACAAGCTCGAGGTCTGGGATTCCCCGAACTCGGCCGGCATCATCATCGACGCCGTCCGCGCCGCCAAGATCGCCAAGGACCGCGGCATCGGTGGACCCGTCTACCCCGCTTCCGCGTACCTGATGAAGTCCCCGCCGGTTCAGATGGCGGACGACAAGGCTCGCACCGAGCTCGAGGCGTTCATCATCGACGCGTAAGACCCAGTTGTTCTCGAGGCGGATGCCCCTTTCGACGCTTTTCACCGCGCCGTAAGGGGCATTCGCCTTTGTGTTCGAATACTTGTCAGACCCTCCCTCTACGGTGACACCCAGGATTCATCGAGGGAGGCGTGATGTCCGAGAACATTTTCGATCGGGAGATCGATGACGCCTGGACGCAGTTCCAGGATCGTCTGACCCGGTACGTGCGCGCGATGCAGGACAATGACGAGTTGATGCTGGTGTCGCGTTACGACAGCACCGACGACGGGCTCGCCGAGACGGCCGCGTGTGTGCGGTTCTTCGCCTGGGCCGGTGACACGGTGCGGTGCGAGGTGCCGTCCAACCTCTTCCTGCATCCGGCGCGTGCACTCTCCGAGGAAGATCACGTTCGGCTGCTCGAACTCGGCTGGAACCGCCCTGATACGCCCGAGCACGCCGACGAGGGTAACGGCTCAGCTTCGTTCTATCTCGACGCCGACCGCAGCGAGGCCGATCGGCTGGCGACAATGACGATCACCGTGTTCCGGGAAATCTGGGACCTCATGCACCCGTCGTTCCTGCACGCGATCACCGAAGGCCGCCACGATATCCCGCCGCTCGAGTCCCTCGACGAGTCGCCACAGCAGGTACGCAACGGAACCGGTTTACGCGAAATGGTGGACTCGGCCGTCGAATCGATGCTCGGGCAGGCACCGGAAAAGGACGCGGACGGCGACATCCTCGTCTGGGTAGGTGAGATGCCCACGTACATCAGGGTGCTCGATGATGACGCCCGGGTCGAGGTGTTCGCGCGTGTGGTCCACTCGATCAGTGACCGCACCCGCGCCGCGGAAGCGTTGGCAGACCTCAACCGTCAGTGGTCCGACATCAAGTTCCTGTTGATCGTCGACAATGTGGTCGCCGTCATGCGGATCGACGGTTCCCCCTTCGCCGCCGAACACCTGCTGTCGGTGTTCCGTACCTTCGAGCACCTCGTCGACACCGCCGACGAGGCATTCGCCGAACGACTGGGCGGCACCCTCAACACCACTGCCACAAGTTCACCCGGCGGCAGCGAGCACGAAAGCCACGAGTTGCCCGCGGCGCTGATGACGCTGATTCATCTGGACTCCGACAGCGGGTTGGATCCCGACGATGTCGCCGAGATCTGCGGGCGTGACCGCGACACCATCCTCGAATTCCTGCGCCTCTGCTCCGACCAGGAAGTCGAGTGGCGCCACAACGCGGACCTCACCCGTGAGCACGACTCCGAAGAAGCGGATATGTGTGAGAGCGAAGCCCAGTCCTGGGCAAGAACGACCGACAGCCTACGAGCGGCGCTGCGCGTCGTGGTGCTCCCGCATCGCGCGCCACCCGGTAGCGGGTATCGGAGCCTGGGCTAGCGGATCAGCGAACGCTGAGGCCGCGGTGCGGCAGGTCGCGCCACGGTCTCGCGCCGCAGGCCTAGCCCGGCAGCGGAATGATTACACCCGGCAGGATTTCGATCTGAGTGGGCGCCGGCAGCTGTACCGGCGGCGGAGGCTGAAGGGGCGGGAGCGGTGCGGGCGGCGGCGCCTCTACGGGCGCAGGCGTGGGATTGGCAGTCTGGCCGGTGCCAGACCCGGACCCGGTGCCGTCGCCACTCGAAACGCCACTCCACGAAGGCACACCCGCCTGCCCGCCGATGGGATCGGGCCACGGGAACTCCTCCCAGTCGGTGTCCTCGAGGGCGCCGTCCATCGTTCCCTTCCAAATGTCGGACGGCAGGCTAGATCCGTAAATCAGTCCACCCCAGCTGTTGTTGATCGCGGTGGCGTCTGCCTTGCCGATCCACACCGCCGTCGACAACGACGGGGTGTAACCGACCATCCACGCGTCTTTGTTCTCACCGGTGTCGCCCAGCTGCGCAGTGCCCGTCTTCGCCGCCGACGGACGTCCTCCCGCGAGTGCGTGACCGCGAGAGTAGGCGGCGACCGGCATCAAGGCCTGGCTGATGTTGTCGGCCACCGCCGCCTCGAGTCGACGCTCGCCCGGGCTCGGCGCCCGATCGAACAGGACAACTCCATCGGCGGTCACCACACGCTGCACAAAATACGGCGGGTGATAGATGCCCGAGGCGGCGAGCGTCGCATAGGCCGACGCCATATCGATCGGACGAGACAGATACTGACCGAGAACGATGCCGCCCTCGGGTTCGCCGCCGTTCTCACTCAGTGTCTCGCCCTGCACGCCGGGAATGAACTCGGGTATCCCCGCCTTGTGCGCCGCGTCCGCAATAGCCTGCGGACCGTTGTCCAGAGACATCATCAGCCGATAGAAGCTGGTGTTCAGCGACCGCTTGGTGGCCTCGGCGATGGTGCATGTGCCGCAGGATTCGCCCTCGACGTTTCCGATCTGCACATTCCCGACGGTCAGGGGTGCACTGCTGAAGCGGGCGGAGAGCGGAATGCCCTGCTCGAGCGCGGCGGCCAATCCGAACACCTTGAACGACGAGCCCGTCTGCAGTGGGGCCTGCGCGTAGTCGAATCCGGCGCCGTCCTCACCGCCGTAGTACGCGCGGACGCCCCCAGTGTGTGGGTCGATGGACACCACCGCGGTGCGAAGACCGGGATCCTCCCCTTCGAGGGTTTCATGAACGGAGTCGATCGCGGATTGCTGCGCTTTCGGATCGATCGTCGTGGTGATCTGCAGGCCTTCGGTGTTCAGAGTCTGCTCGGAGATCCCGGCGTCCGACAGTTCCCGAAGCACTTGATTGCGAATCAGACCCTCCGGGCCGGGCGCAGAGTTGGCGTCGGTGGGCCGATTGGCCGGCGCCGCAGCCGGGAACTCGATGTCGCTCCGGCCCTGCGCGGTGAGCACACCCATGTCGACCATGCCGTCGAGCACATAGTTCCACCGGGCCTGCAATTGGTCGATGTTCGCTTCGGGGTCGAGGTATGACGGGCTCTGGATCACTGAGGCGAGCACGGCACCTTCGGCCACCGACAGTTCGCCGACCGGCTTGTCGAAGTACGCCCGCGACGCCGCCTCGATGCCATACGCGCCGCGGCCGAAGTAGATCGTGTTGAGATATGCCGCGAGGATCTCGTCCTTCGACCATTCGCGGGCCATCTTGGTGGAGATGACGAGTTCGCGCATCTTGCGGTACACGTTGCGGTCGGCGCCGACCAACACGTTCTTGACGTACTGCTGGGTGATCGTCGACCCGCCGCCTGCGCTCTCTTTACCGAGGACGTTGTCCCGGGCAGCGCGCATGAAGCCGGTGATCGAGAAGCCGGGATTGGAATAGAAGTTCCGGTCCTCCGCCGACAACACAGCATCCCGGACGTGCTGCGGAATCTCACCGAGCGCGATCTCGGTGCGGTTGCCCTCCGGAGGAATCACCTTGGCCAATTCGGAAATGCCATCCGCGGCAAACACCGTGGCCACCTGATTGGTCTTCATATCCGACGGGCGCGGAACCTCGGCCTGAACATAGCTCACCAGAAACACGACAAGGGGAATGATCAGAAGTAGTGCGATCACGCCCAGGCCGGCGCGGCGGACGGTCCGCCAACGGCGGGACTTCTTCCTCCCGGCCGGTGGCGTGCTTGGAGCGGCCGCGCCGTCGTCAGCGACGGGCGTGCCGCCGGACTCGGAGGCGCCATCGCCCGTAGCGTCGTTGCCAGAACTCACTTACACACTCCCGGTCAGGTATCCGGTCACGGAGGATCATCGCACCCACCCCGTACGTATGTTAGGTGATTGCGTCGAGTGTGACGCGCGCCGCGCTACCGTTCAGCAAATAATCCGACCACGCGTTCTGTTTCAAGGGACTCGTTTGCGGGCCACCACTGCCAGCCCCGACAGCACCAGACAACCGAGCAGGACGAGCGCCGGCGTGACGCCGGGGTCACCGTTCACCACTTCCACCACCGCCGCGACGAACGCCATCACCGTGAAGAACCCGAGGATTCCGATCAGAACCTCGAGCCGCTGCCGCCTCGCCACCGGATGCACAACAAAACCTCCCCTCGCTCCGCTCGACCGTCAACTCTTCACGCCGCCTGCCGTCAGCCCCGACACGATGCGACGCTGGAACAGCAGCACCATGATCACCAACGGAATGGTCACGATGGTGCCCGCTGCCATGATCGCCGCATACGGCACGACGTGCGGGTCGTTGCCGGAGAACCGGGCGATCGCCACGGTGACCGGTTCGGTGGCATCACTCGACAGCTGGCTGGCGAGGAGATACTCGTTGACGGTGGCGATGAAGGCCAGGATGGCGGTGGTGAACAGCGCGGGCGCGGCCAGCGGCAACATCACCAACCGAAACGCCTGGCCGCGGTTGGCGCCGTCGATCCGTGCCGCCTCCTCGAGTTCCCAGGGAAGCTCCTTGAAGAAGGACGTCAAGGTATAGATGGTGAGCGGGAGGACGAACGAGATGTTGGGGATGATCATCGCCTGGTAGGTGCCGATCCAGCCGATGTTCGTGAAGAACTGGAATAACGGAGTGACCAGTGCGACGACCGGGAACATCGACGCGCCGAGCACGATGCCGACCACCACGTACTTGAACCGGAACTCGATGCGAGCGAGGGCGTAGGCGGTGAAGATGCCGACAGCCAGAGCCACCGCGGTGGTGACGCCGCCGACGATCATGCTGTTTATCACGGCCCGCGTGAAGTTGTTGCCGCTACTCGTCGACAACGCGTTTTGGAAGTTTTCGAGGGTCAGGTGCGTCGGCCACGGTGTGGTGTCGAAGGTGTAATCGGGGTCGCGGAATGCCGTCACCGTCATCCAGTAGAACGGGGCGAGACCCCAGACGAGGATGATCGCGACGCCGACATAGATGCGAGAGTTTTTGAAAGCGAACCGCTTGCGACGATTGCGCCGCCCCGAATTGTCGGGGACGTCCGGTTCAGGTGCGCGATGCGTCACGGCTTCGGCCCCTTTCGCTGTGCTTCCTGAGTCTCGACGGCATTGGCCCCGAGGAACTTCACGAGGATGAACGCGACCGCGAAGATCATCAGGAACGTGATGGTCGAGAGCGCCGACGCGCTGTTGAACCCCTGCCGCACCTGGTCGACCACGAGAATCGACACGGTGGTGGTGGCGGGGTTTCCGCCCGTCAGGATGGCGGGTAGGTCGTACATGCGCAGCGCGTCCATGGTGCGGAACAGGATCGCCACCATCAACGCCGGCTTGACCAGGGGGAGGGTGATCCGGCGGAATCGCTGCCAGGCCGACGCGCCGTCCACCCGGGCAGCCTCGTACACGTCCTGAGGAATCATCTGCAGACCGGCCAGGATCAGCAGCGCCATGAACGGTGTCGTTTTCCAGACGTCGGAGATGATCACGGCGAAGCGGGCCGGCCATTCGTCCGACGTCCACAGGATCTGCGTGCCGAGTAGCCGGTTGGCGATGCCGTCGTACGCGAAGATGAAGTACCACAGCTTCGCGGTGACCGCGGTCGGGATGGCCCACGGGATGAGGACGGCCGCGCGCAACAGCGCACGACCCTTGAACGTCTTCCCCATGATGATCGCCATCCACAGGCCGATCGCAACCTCGATGCCGACCGTGACGACAGTGAAGAAGGCGGTGTTGCCGACCGCCGCCCAGAACTGCGAGCCGAGCGTTCCGGGCGGGCACGCCACGGCCACACCGCCCGGGGAGGTGCACTGCTGCAGGATCCAGTGCGTGTAGTTACTGAACCCGGCCCAGCCGCCCTCGACGAACATGCCCGTCGACGGGTCGAGGCCCGCGTCCTTCTGGAACGACATCACCAGTGCCCGGATCACCGGGTACCCGATGACGACTGCCAGCACTGCCAGCGTCGGCACGACGAACAACCACGCGCGGCGACCGCTCAGCCCAAAGCGTCGCCTGTTCTCGCCCTTCTCACGCGAACCGCGGCCGGGATCGGAATCCCCGGCCGCGGTACGGGCCGGCGCTCCACTGGTGGTCCCAGTCGGAACGGCCATCTTCACTCCTGTGTTCTACGAGCCTGTGTTTTCTACGAGCCCGCGGACTGGATACCGGACTGCATGTCCTTGATCGCCTGATCGACCGACTTCTCACCCTTGATGGCAGCGTAGGCATTGTCCTGCACGGCCTTCGACACAGCCGGGTAGAACGGTGTGACCGGGCGGGGAACGGCGTTTTCGATCGACACCTTCAACGTGGGCATGAAGGGGTACTTCGCGACGATTTCCGGGTCGTCGTACAGCGCTGCACGGACCGGAGGAAGCGAGTCCATCGCCATGATGCGCTGGGCCTGCTCGCCCTGCAGGAACGTCAGGAAGTCGCGGGCGGTTGCCTTGTTCTCCGAGAACGCGCTGATGGCAGCGTTGTAACCGCCGAGCGTCGAGGTGCCGATGCCGTCCTTGCCGGGCAGGGGAGCGACTGCGAACTTGCCCTTCACCGCGGAAGAATCCTTCTCGGCGTTGGCGTACACGTACGGCCAGTTACGCAGGAACAGCGCCTTGCCGTCCTCGAAGGCCTTCTGGCTTTCGGGCTCCTTGAACGTAGTGTCCTGGGCCGGGATGTCGCCGTTCTTGAAGTTGTCGACGAGGACCTGCAGGCCTGCGCGCGACTCCGGGCTGTCGACGGTGGGAGTCTTGCCGTCCTCACCGACGAACGAGCCACCGAACGCGTTGATGACCTCGGCCGTGTTCACCGTCAGGCCTTCGTAGGGCGCGAACTGCCCGGCGTAGCAGTCGATGTTGTTGGTCTTGGCGACCTCGCACGCCGCGGCGAGTTCCGTCCACGTCTTCGGGGCGGCGGGCAGCAAGTCGCTGCGGTAGTACAGCAGACCACCGTTGGTGTTCTTCGGTGCCGCGTACTGGGTGCCGTTGTAGGTGGCGCTGTCGACCGTCGCGGGGAGAATTCCGGTGTTGTCCACCGCGAACTCACCCGTCAGTGGCTGCAGCCAGCCCTTGGCCGCGAACTCCGCGGTCCAGGGCACGTCGAGTGCGACGACGTCGTAGTCGGACTGCTTTGCCTGCAGGTGCTGGACCAGGTCGTCGTGCGCCTGATCGGCGTCGTTCGACTGCTCCTTGAACGTCACCTGCTCGTCCGGGTGCTCGGCGTTCCACGCGTCGATGATCTGGCGGACGACACCGGTCTCGGTGGTGTCCTTGCCCTCGACGTACGTGATGGGTCCGCGGCCGTCGAGGTTCTCCGACGTGGAGTCGCTGCCGCTGTCGCTCGAGCACGCGGTGAGCGTGACCAGCGATGCAGCGGTGGCAAGCACCGCGGCGCGCCGGACCGCTCTCGAAATCTGAACCATGGAGTCTCCCCGTAGGTAGATGTGGATGAACCCGCCACCGGCACCAGGATTTCGGCACATTGCACACGAAATCCGGCGGCACCGGTGCGGTGTCGGAACATACTGTGGCACGGAACACCGTCGAAGTGCCGCATTACCCCCGACCTGAATCGTTCAGGAACGGCGATGCGCACTCCTCGACTAGCTCAACCGGTAGCCCTCGGACGCCGAGAACAGGTGTACCGCGGCGGGATCGACGTGCAGTTTCACCAGGTCGCCCTTGCGCGGAGGGTTCCGCCAATCGGCGCGGGCCACCAGCTGGTGTGTCTCGCCGTTCACAGTGCTGCGGCCGTAGATGTAGGCGTCGGATCCGAGCTCCTCCACTACCGCGACCTCCATCGGGATGCCGGTGCTGGACAGCTCGAGGTGCTCGGGACGGATCCCCACTACCACCTCGGTTTCGGACGTTTCCGAGCGCAGTTGGCGGGGCAGAGGAATGGTCGCGTCCCCGAGCACGACCCCGTCCGGAGTGATCGGCAAGGTGAACAGATTCATCGACGGAGAACCCATGAAGCCGGCGACGAACACGTTGGCCGGCTTGCTGTAGAGGTCACGCGGGGAGGCACACTGCTGCAGCACACCGTCCTTGAGCACTGCCACCCGATCGCCCATCGTCATCGCCTCGACCTGGTCGTGGGTCACGTAGACCATCGTGGTCTCGAGGCGGCGCTGCAGCTGCGCGATCTGTGTGCGAGTCTGCACGCGAAGCTTCGCGTCGAGGTTCGACAACGGCTCGTCCATCAGGAACACCTGAGGTTGCCGGACGATCGCACGGCCCATCGCGACCCGCTGACGCTGGCCGCCGGACAGCGCCTTGGGCTTGCGGTCGAGGTACGGCTCGAGGTCGAGCAGTTTGGCCGTCTCCTCGACGCGCTGCCGGATGTCGGCCTTCGGCTTCCCGGCGAGCTTCAACGCGAAGCCCATGTTCTCGGCCACCGACATGTGGGGGTAGAGGGCGTAGTTCTGGAACACCATCGCGATGTCCCGTTGCTTCGGCTCCTGGCCGGTGACATCCCGGTCACCGATGAGAATGCGCCCACTGTGCACGTCTTCGAGTCCCGCGAGCATCCGCAGCGACGTCGACTTACCGCAGCCGGACGGGCCGACGAGGACCAGGAACTCACCGTCCTCGATCTTCAGGTCGAGCGTATCGACGGCCGGCTTGTCCGAGCCGGGGAACAAACAGGTGGCACCGTCATAGGTCACTGTGGCCATGAACGTCGAAGTCCCTTCTACCCGGCGCGCCGCGCGCACGTGCGTGCGAATGTACCTTCTGGCATCTTTTGCACGCACATGGATCTACTACCGGCCGTCTGTCGTGGCCACAGCCGACATCTCGATCACGCGGTAGTGCTCAGGGTTACCCACCACTGCGGCGCTGCACGCGGTCAGCCGCGGTGGCGCAGACTCGGTGCGCAATCGCACCCGCACAGTCGCGTCGCGGAGACCGACGACGACGTCGGAGTCGCCGTCGTCGCGCAGGGCGGCGGTCAGCGGAACGACGTCGTCGATACCGACCAGCGCCCGGTCGGCCCGCACAGCGTGCTCGGCAAACTGGAGCAGCGGCGCATCGATGCACCGCCCGCGATAGTGCTCGAGCACGATGCGACCCCGATCATGTTCGGCAACAATATGTTCGGCTGCCTCGGTGGTGACGCGCCCGTAGTAGATGCCGGACGGCAGACACACCATGGTCGCCGCGAACCTGTCACCGCCGACGTGCGTGGACTCCCACACCCGGCCACCACGATCGCCGAGGCCGGCAACCACCGGACGTCCGAAGGCGGCGCAGCAGGCATCCTTCTTCCCGTGCGTGCACACCAGGAACAGGGACGGATGGACGGCGGACGGGTTGACACCAGGAACAGCAATTTTCGAGACGAGGTCGAGCAGGTCCCGATCGTCGTGCACCAGTTCTCGCTCGACCCACGCGTCGGACCGGCCCGGACGGATGAGGTAGACGCGTCGCCCAGCGCTGATGTCTCGACGCCCCCTGGTCCGAATCAATACGGGACGGACCCCGGCGTCCGCGCAGCGAGTGGCCAGCGTGTCACCGAGGACCGGGTCGAGGCGACTCTGCCGTAGCCGGTCCCGTCCCCACGGACCCGGTTGCTCGATCAGCAGCCATGCCCGCACCTCCGGAGCTGTGCCTGCCATCGGCTCCTGCAAGGAACGCGACAGATCGGCACACGCGGGCGGCCTGAGGCGACTCGTCGGATCGGGTTGAAGTGGGGTACGAGAACTGGACGGCACGGGCTTCTCCGATCACGGTCGACATCAACCCGCCGCCTACTCTATAAGGTTAGGATCGCCTATCTTCGCCCCTTCGACATCGAGGTACGACATGCGCGCAGCCACGTGCTCCCCGGAAGTGACCGACGCCCAATGGCAGGAACTCGTCGCTGCCCTCACTCGACGGCAGTTCGGGGTCGGCCTCGGTGCGGCCGCACTCGCCGCGCTCACCGCCGCCTGCGCCGGCGGTGAAGCCGATTCCGGCACCGATGCCGAGGGGCGTCGCACCATCACGCATGCAATGGGAACCACCGTCGTCGGCGGACATCCCACCCGCATCGTTGCCCTCGACAGCCTGCCCATCGATACCGTCGTCAGCCTGGGGAAGACACCGGTCGGCGCCGCCCAGGCCGGATCCGCAGACGGGCTGCCCGCCTACCTCGGCGCCGGACTCGTGGACACCGCGGTGGTCGGATCGATCGCCGAGCCCAGCCTCGAGGCGATCGCAGCACTGCGCCCCGACCTGATCCTCAGCAGCAAGCAACGCCACGGTGAGCTGTACGAATCACTCGCCGCGATCGCGCCCACGGTCTTCGCGGCATCACCCGCGGTCGACTGGCAGGCAACGATTACCTTGTTCGCCGAGGCGATGGGGGAACAGGACACCGCTGCACAGAAATTGGCGGCCTTCCACTCCAGGGCCGCCGCGGTACGCGCGCGACTCGGAGCCGGTGGCCGCACCGCCCACATCATCCGGGTGATGGACAACGGCCTGCGTTTGCACGGACCCGGGACTTTCGCCGGTTCGGTACTGACCGAGGCCGGGTTCACGATCACCGGTCAGCCCTGGGACGCGAAGAACAACATGTCCGAGATCTCGCTCGAGCACGTGAACCAGGTGGACTCCGACATCGCCTTCGTCGCGAACACCCTGGCGCCGGGCCAGCTGGGAATCGCCGGCGAACTCGTCGCGCAGATGGGAGCATCACGACGCGGTGGCGTCCACCAGACCAACTACCGCACCTGGATCACCGGCATCGGTCTCGGTGGAGCGAACCTCATTCTCGACGACCTCTAGGCGCTTCGCGCCCGTGCGCGGTTGAGGAGTGTCTGGACTCGTTAACCACGCACGGGCGTAGCCTGCCCTGGTGAGTTCCGACAAGATGCTGACCCGCATCGGTGGGCTCCTCCGGCAGGCGGAATCCACCGACAACGCGCATGAAGGTGAAGCGTTCATGGCGGCGGCGCAGCGGCTCGCGACGGCCGCCTCCATCGACTTGGCCGTGGCCCGGTCACACGCTGCGGGCAAGGAGAGGCGGGCCACCCCGACGCAGCGGCTGATCACGATCGGTGAACCGGGCAAGAAGGGTCTGCGCACCTATGCGCAGCTGTTTCTGGTGATCGCGGCCGCCAACGACGTCCAGTGCGACATCGCGCAGACGTCGGCCGTCGTCTACGCCTATGGGTTCGCCGGCGACATCGACGTGTGCGAGGCCCTGTACACGAGCCTGTTGATCCAAATGGTCCGGGCGTCCGATGCTTACATCAAATCGGGCGAGTACCGGAACGAGACGACCGTGCGCACGCAGGTCGAGCAGCGCGGGCGGCGCCGGGTCCGGACGACGGTGCGCCGACCGGTTGCGGGTGTGACCGCTCGGCTGAACTTCCAGCTCGCCTATGCCGCCCGCATCGGCCAGCGCCTCGCCGACGCGAAGAAGGACGCCGAGCAGGAGGCCGCGTCCATTCCGGAATCGTCGGCGGAGACGGCGTTGGTGCTGCGCGACAAGCAACTCGAGTTGAAGGACTACTACTCGGAGAACTCCGAGGCACGTGGGACGTGGCGTGGAGCACGCGCCTCGGCAGGCCATGCGTCGGGCGCTCACCGAGCCGGGGATCGGGCCGCGCTGACGGCGCGGTTGAGTAATTCGCCCGAGCTGTCGACCGCACGCAAACAGATCCCGTCGTGAAACGCACCCGCGACACGCAGCGCGGCGCCGTCTACGAGGCGGAAGCGTTGGTGCGCACGATGTTCGACCGCGCCGACGAGCGTGGGCTGCGCGTCGTCGACGTTCTGGGGTCGCAGGTGACGCTGCCGGTGGAACGTAGATTCGCGTCTATCGAGTCGGTGCAGGACTACGTGAACCGGGTGCTCGCTCTCAACTGGGTGCGGGAGACGTGGACGCGAGCCTCCACCCCGATCCATGTTCGTGCGAGGTCGGGCAACAACGCCGCGCATTACGAAAGTGATTGCGCCACCATCGCGGTCCCCGAGTACCGCAGTGGCAAGGCCTGGGCCTTCCGGGAACTGGTGGTCCTGCACGAACTCGCACATCACCTCGACCCGTCCGACCCCGACGATCCGAGCACCGCGGCACACGGGCCCGAGTACGTGGACCGCTACCTCACCTTGGTGCGTGAAATCATCGGCCCGGAAGCCGCATTCGTCCTGAGAGCAATGCTGCTGGCGGGCGGCGTGCGGCTCAGTTGATACCGGTGGCGACAGTGATCCCACGGTCAGCGCGTCCAGTTCAGCGTGCTGATGTCTACGTCGGCTGCCTCGAAGGGGACCCGGAGCGCGGTCGCGCTTGCCCAGCCACGAACGAGGACACCGGCGTCGGTCTCTTCGGAGTCCTCGTTGTCCTCGGCGTGGATCTCGGCGAACGTGACGTTCATGAACCCGTCGTCCACTTCGCCGATATTTGCCTGAACCGCGCCGAACGCGGCCAGCGGAGCCGGGCGCAGGCCCTTCAACTTGTCGAGCGGAATGTCCGGGGCATTGACGTTCAGCACCGTGCCCGGGGGGTGCCGTTTCCGAGGATCCAGGCCAATACCTCCGGCACACGACTTCGGCGGTGTCCCAGTGCTGGGGCCGTAGTTGATTCCCGACAGCACGATGTGCGGCGGTGGCCGAACGCCCCGCTCACCGCCACGAAACTGATGAGCGCGGGGGAGGCTTCCACCGCGTGGACCGCCACCCCGGGGAGGTCCGGCAGCGAACGCCAACCGGGCCAGGAGAAGAATACCGTGGCTGTCCACGCCGTCGTCGTTCGTGACCAGCGCCGAGTACGGTCAGGCCTCTCTCGAGCGCTGTCGTCATGGTCGGGCCGGACAGGTCGGCGACCTCGTGCCGGGACATAACATGCGGGCGGACCTCTGCCAGCGGCGTCCAGTCACCCCACGGCGGTCGTGCACGTAAGACCCGTTCTCACCGGCCGTAAAGATCGCGCGGAACCTGATACCTTCACGCTCGATGAGGGTCTGGAGAATGCCGCCCGTCTCCCCACCGAACACCCCGCACAAGGTGACGTCGTGGCCGAGCGTCGCCGCCATCCTGGCAATCCACACTCCCTGCCCGCCGCGTGAACGTGCAGTTCGGTGCTCTCGTCCGGGGCGGCTTCGATCTTCACCGTCAGCAAGGGCGATGGTGCGAATACGAAGGCGGACAAAGCACTCATCGGGTCAAACCTCATCTCGGTCGTGGACGGCGTGGCGTGCCGTCAAGTACCCGGAAGCTGACCGATTCACCCGGACGCGGTGGCCGTACCCCCTCGAGACGAGCAAGATGGATTCGAGAACGATCTGCACGCACGGGCCCCGCACAAGGGCCGCCGCACTCATTCGAGGAGCCACGTATGACCCGTTCAGTTCGCATCGGTGTCCAGATTCAGCCACAACACGCGCCCGACTACGGACTGATTCGCGACGCCGTTCTGCGGGCCGAAGACGCCGGCGTCGACATTGTCTTCAACTGGGACCACTTCTACCCGCTGTACGGCGACCCGGCCGGTGCCCACTTCGAATGCTGGACGATGCTCGGGGCTTTCGCCGAGCAAACGGAACGGGTGGAAATCGGCGCCCTCGTCACCTGCGCCGGCTACCGCAACCCCGACCTGCTCGCCGACATGGCCCGCACCGTCGACCACATCAGCGGGGGGCGGCTGATCCTCGGGATCGGTTCCGGATGGTTCGAGCGCGACTACGACGAGTACGGGTACGACTTCGGCACCAAGGGGTCGCGGCTGGATCTGCTGGCCGAATACCTGCCGCGGATCACGGCTCGGTTCGGCAAGCTCGAACCCGTACCCACACGGCACATTCCGATCCTCATCGGCGGCGGTGGCGAGAAGAAGACACTGCCGCTGGTCGCGCAATACGGCGACATCTGGCACAGCTTCAGCGACATGGACACGTACAAACGTAAGTCGGGGATCCTCGCCGGGTACGCGCAGGATGCCGGACGCAGCCCCGACAGCATCCAGCACTCCACGTCGTGGCCGGGCGTCGGCGACGCGGCAGCCCACGTCGACGCCGGCGTCACCCTGTTCACCGTCGGCACCAGCGGCCCCGACTTCGACCTCACCGAACTGAAGGAAGCCATCGCGTGGCGGGACGAAAACACTCCGCCGCCGCTGTCGGGCCTCGCGTAGGCGCTCCGCGCCCGTGAGTGGTTGACGAGTCTCTGCACTCGCCAACCACGCACGGGCGGCGAAGCCGCCCTAGCTCAGGCGTTCGAGGACCATGGCCATGCCCTGGCCGCCGCCGACGCACATGGTTTCGACACCGAACTGCTTGTCGCTGGACTGCAGGTTGTTTAGCAGGGTCGCGGTGATGCGGGCGCCGGTCATGCCGAACGGGTGACCGAGGGCGATCGCACCGCCGGAGACGTTGAGCTTGTCCTCGTCGATCCCGAGCTCACGAGCCGAACCGATCACCTGAACCGCGAACGCCTCGTTGATCTCGAACAGATCGATGTCCCCGATACCCATGCCCGCGATCGCCAAGGCGCGCTTGGTGGCCTCGATCGGGCCGAGCCCCATGATCTCCGGCGACAGCCCGGACACACCAGTGGACACGATCCGGGCCAGCGGGGTCAGCCCCAACTCCTTGGCCTTCGTGTCGGACATGATCACCAGGGCGGCGGCACCATCGTTGAGCGGGCACGCGTTCCCGGCGGTCACGGTGCCGTCCGGGCGGAACACCGGCTTCAGCTGGCTGACGGCCTCATAGGTGGTGCCCGCACGCGGGCCGTCGTCCTTCGATACGACGGTGCCGTCGGGCAGGGTGACCGGGGTGATCTCCCGCTCGAAGAAGCCGCTGTTGATGGCTTCCTCCGCACGGTTCTGGGAGCGCACCGCCCACCGGTCCTGCTCCTCGCGGGTGATGCCGGTGATCTGGGCGACGTTCTCGGCGGTCTGGCCCATCGCGATGTAGGTGTCCGGGACCAGGCCCTCCTCGCGCGGATCAACCCAGGTCTGCCCGCCCTGCGCGAGCTTCTCGGTACGCGTCTGGGCGTCGGCGTACAGCGGGTTCTGGGTGTCGGGCAGCGAGTCGGAGTTGCCCTTGACGAACCGGGAGACGGTCTCGACGCCGGCGGAGATGAAGACGTCTCCCTCGCCGGCCTTGATCGCGTGCAGCGCCATCCGGGTGGTCTGCAGCGACGACGAACAGTACCGGGTGATGGTGGTGCCGGGGATGAAGTCGTAGCCGAGCTGGACGGCGACGTTACGGCCCATGTTGAAGCCCTGCTCACCGCCGGGCAGGCCGCAGCCCAGGATCAGGTCGTTGACGTCGGTGGGGTCGAGGGCGGGCACCTTGTCGAGTGCCGCCCGCACCATCTGCGCGGCGAGGTCGTCCGGACGCATGCCGACCAGTGACCCCTTCATGGCGCGACCGATCGGCGAACGGGCGATGGAAACAATGACGGCCTCGGCCATGAGGAACTCCTACCGATTCGAATTCTAAGCGTATGCTTATTTTCTAAGCGTTTGCATATATTGACTCTCGCGCTCGTCTCCTGTCAAGGCCTGTCACTCGTGCGCCCTTCTGGTTGTCCCGAGGATGGCCTCCAAGTCCGCGGAGGCGGACAGGGTGCCGTATTCGTGGGTGCGGTTCGGGCCGAGGCGGGCGGCGACGAACGCGTCGGCGACGGGGGCCGGGGAGAACCGCGTCAGCAGCGACGCCTGCAGTGCGAGGGCCATCGATTCGACGACGGTGCGGGCGCGCAGCTGGGCGCGTACCGGATCTTCGGTGACCAGTTCGCCGAGTTGCCGGCGGACTCGGTCGAGGTGGGCGTCCAGGACCGGATTGTTGCCGCGGGCGAGGTTCACCTCGGCGTCGAAGGCGGCAACGCTGTCGGGTTCCCGGGTCATCGCCCGCAGGACGTCGAGTGCGATGACATTGCCCGACCCTTCCCACACGGCCATGACGGGTTGTTCGCGATAGCGCCGGGCGAGCGGGAAGTCCTCGGTATACCCGTTGCCGCCCAGGCATTCCAGTGCTTCGTAGGCGTGGTGCGGGCCCCGCTTGCAGATCCAGTACTTCGCGACCGCGGTCGCCAGGCGACGGAAGCTGCGTTCCAGCTCGTTTACGTCGGCGTCGTGGGCCCGAGCGAGGCGCAGCGCAGTGACGGTCGCCGCCTCCGACTCCAGCGCGAGGTCGGCCAGCACGGACCTCATCGCGGGTTGTTCCGACAGCACCGTGCCGAATGCCATGCGGCGCCGGGCATGCCATACCGCCTCCGCGACCGACTGTCGCATGCCCGCCGTACTGCTGAGCACACAGTCGAGCCGGGTGCGGGCCACCATTTCGATGATGGTGCGCACCCCGCGTCCGGGTTCGCCGATCATCACGCCGACCGTGCCGTCGAGTTCGATCTCGGAGGACGCGTCGGACTTGTTGCCGAGCTTGTTTTTCAGTCGTTGAAGGCGGTACACGTCACGCGTGCCGTCCGGGAGCACACGCGGTACCAGGAAGCACGAAAGTCCGTTGCCGCCTCGGCCTTCCGCCTGCGCGAGCATGAGAAAGGCGTCGGACATCGGCGCCGAGCAGAACCACTTGTGCCCGGTCAGGAGGTAGTCGGCGCCCGTACCACCGCGCCCGGCGGGTGCCGCGACGGTGGTGTTGGCGCGGACGTCCGAGCCGCCCTGCTGCTCCGTCATCGGCATGCCGAAAATTGCGGAGGCTTTGCCGGGAGCATTCAGTTCGGGCGTGTAACTGACGAACGGCGTTGGTCGGCCGCCGACATGATGCGGTGGTACGCCGGGTGGTACTCGACCTCGTCGATCCGATTGCTTCAGCGGTCGAACGACTTCAGCTCCGGGAGCACAGTGTTGGCGAGTTCGGCGTCATGCTGAAAAGATGCGCTGCCCACAAGTTCCCCGATGCCGGTGAGCTCGTTGATCACCCAACCGGCATCGTGCCGACGCACGCCCTCCACCAACGCGGGGTCGAGGGTGAACTCGTTGACGCCCGTCCGCGGCGCCGACTGGTTGAGCACTACGTGCGTGCCGTGCGGTGCGGGATGGGTGACGGGATGTTCGTAGGTGTCGGTCATAGCAGACCTTTCAGAGGGTGCTTTCGCGCACGGACTCGGGAATTCGAAGGCTTGCGAAGATGACGGCGACGGCTTCGCCGAGGGAGTAGCCGAAGCTCTCACCGGTGGCGGTCTTCTGGATGGCGAGCCCGAAGATCGCCGACCAGAAGGCCTTCGCTTCGACGTCGATACCGGCGCGGAGTTGCCAGCCGGTACGCATCAGTGTGCGGATCAGCGCGTTTTCCCCAGACGAGTGCAGGGTGCGCAGGGTGTCGGTGATGTGTTCCCGGAGTTCACCCCTCCGGCCGGTCATCAGCATCGCTTCGACGAAGAGTTCGACGCTGGGGCCGCCGGGGCCGAGCAGCGAACCGACGAGTTTTTCCGTGTAGTCGCCCACAGTCTCTGCAGCGGCGGCATCGTCCTCCGCCCGCTTCCCCGCGCGGAGAACCGCGGCGCACGCGACTTCGACGAAAAGTCGTTCCTTGGACCCGAAGTAGTAGGTCACCTGATTCGGGTGGGCGCCCGCGGCCGCGCAGATCTGGGTGATCGGGACACCGTCCCCGTGTTCGAGGAAGAGGTCGGTTGCCGCCGCGAGCAGCGCGTCGCGGGTCTGACGGCCGGACTCACGGGTCGCGCGCGCTGCCCGCCGTGCTTCCTGCATCACCATCACCAACTTCCACTTGTTTGTACAGCAGACAATAAACGGTTCTTGTTTGTATGACAAACAAGAGGAGTGACGGGCGTCGCTCACGCCTCCTCCGACCACGGTCTTTGCGGACCGCCGGGGTTACGCTGCTCACCATGTTTTCTTCCGTGGGAGCGAAGATCCGTCTGGTGGTGGCACTGTTGCTGACCGCCCTTATGGCACTGACCCTGTCGTCCTGTTCGAGCGACAGCAGTTCTTCGGGGGCGGCGCCGCAGGATCTCTGCGCTCCCCCCGGAGTCGGTGCCGCGACAGCAGCGCCCACCAACCTGGACGCGTCCGCAGGCGCCGGCGCGGAAGACAGATACACCACGCCCAGCGTGACTCCACTCGATCAGATCGACACGTCGAAGCTGAACCTCATCACCCCGGGCGTGCTAACCGTCGGCACGCTGTCCGACGCGCCGCCGAGCATCTGCGTGAACTCGGAGAACCAGTTCACCGGCTACGACAACGAACTGCTGCAGGCCGTCGCCGACAAGCTGGGCCTGCGCGTCGACTTCGTCGGCACCGAATTCGCCGGACTCCTCGCTCAGGTGTCGGGGCGGCGCTTCGACGTCGGATCGTCCTCGATCACCACGACGGACGAGCGGCGTAACACCGTCGGCTTCACCAATGGCTACGACTTCGGCTACTTCTCTCTCGTCGTCCCCAACGGCGGACCGATCAAAGGTTTCGACGACCTGAATTCGTCCACGCGCATCGGCGTCGTCCAAGGCACCGTGCAGGACGACTACGTCGTCAACACCCTGAAGCTCGACCCGGTGAAGTTCCCCGACTACGCCACGGCATACGCGAATCTGAAGACCGGGCAGATCGACGCGTGGGTAGCGCCGTCGCAGCAGGCGGAAGGCGCCATCGCGCCGGGTGACCCGACGTCGATCGCGCAGAACACGTTCAGCGTCAACAACTTCGTCGGGTGGGCCGTCGCGAAGGAGAACCAGCCCCTGATCGACGCGCTGAACGCCGGCCTCGACGCGACCATCGAGGACGGCACGTGGGCGGAACTGTATTCCGACTGGGTGCCTCGCGAACTGCCCGAGGGGTGGAAGCCCGGCAGCAAGGCGGCGCCGATGCCGGACCTGCCCGACTTCGCGGCACTCGCCGCCGAGAACATCGAGACCGACGCCGAGACCCCCGTCAACGAACCCAAATCGACTCTCGCGCAGTTGAAGGACACGTTCTTCGACTGGAACCTGTACGCGCGGGCGTTCCCCGACCTGCTGAAGACCGGTCTGCCGAATACCCTGATCCTCGCGTTGGCGTCGGGCATCGTCGGCACGGTGCTGGGCATGCTGCTCGCGATAGCCGGCATCTCCCGCACCCGGTGGCTGCGGTGGCCGGCACGCGTTTACACCGACGTGTTCCGCGGGCTCCCCGCAGTCGTGATCATCCTCATCGTCGGCCTCGGTGTCGGACCGGTGGTGAAGGGCCTCACCGGGAACAACCCGTACTGGCTGGGCGCCGCCGCGCTGTCGCTGCTGGCATCCGCCTACATCGGGGAAATCTTTCGGTCCGGGATCCAGAGCGTCGAACCCGGGCAGCTCGAGGCCGCCAGAGCCCTGGGCTTCAGCTACCGCAAGTCGATGACGCTGGTGGTGATTCCCCAAGGTGTGCGGCGGGTGCTGCCCGCACTGATGAACCAGTTCATCTCCCTCATCAAGGACTCGTCACTCATCTACTTCCTCGGCCTGCTCGTCACCCAGCGCGAGTTGTTCGCCGTGGGGCGCGATCTCAACGCGCAAACCGGAAACCTGTCGCCCCTCGTCGCAGCCGGCCTGTTCTACCTTGCACTGACGATTCCGTTGACGCACCTCGTCAACTACATCGACAACCGTCTGCGCACCGGCCGCGCCGACACGTCCGGCACGCTCGATCCGGTGGAGCAATCCATCGTCGTGGAAAGGGGATAGGGCGATGGCCGTTTCTCTCACTGGCACCAACCTGCATCTCGCATTCGGCACCAACAAGGTGCTCCGGGGCGTCGACCTCCACGTCGACGCCGGTGACACCGTCACCGTGATCGGCCCGTCCGGATCCGGAAAGTCCACCCTGCTCCGTGTGCTCAACCGATTGCACGAACCCGATCAGGGTGACGTACTCATCGACGGCAAGTCGGTGCTGAAAGACAATCCGGACAAGTTGCGGCAGCAGATCGGCATGGTGTTTCAGCAGTTCAACCTGTTCCCGCACAAAACAGTCGTCGAGAACATCGCACTCGGTCCGCGCAAGCTCAAGGGGCTGTCGAAGGACGAGGCGCGGTCACTGGCCCTCGAGCAGCTCGAACTCGTCGGCCTTGCAAACAAGGCCGATTCCCGGCCGGGCAACTTGTCGGGTGGTCAGCAGCAGCGGGTCGCGATCGCGCGGGCACTGGCCATGAAGCCCGAAGTGATGTTCTTCGACGAGGCAACCTCTGCGCTCGACCCCGAACTGGTCAAGGGTGTTCTCGCGTTGATGGCCGACCTCGCCAAGGGCGGAATGACGATGGTCGTGGTCACTCACGAGATGGGTTTCGCCCGCGAGGTGTCGGACACCGTGCTGTTCATGGACCACGGTGCTGTGGTCGAAACCGGAACGCCGGTACAGCTTTTCGATAAGCCCGCGACCGAACGACTGCAGCAGTTCCTGTCCCAGGTGCTGTAGGGCGCTCCGCGCCTCGTGCGTGGTTGACGAGTCCACAGACTCCTCAACCACGCACGGGTGCGAAGCGCCCGTAGAAGCCCTCGATGTGTTCGCGGACGAGGGTGGACGCCTTGGCGCCGTGCCCGCGGCGCAGGGCGGTGACGATGGCGCGGTGCTCGCAGCGGAGGTTCTGCGCGACCTCGCTCCAATCGTCGAGCAGCGGAACGGCCTGCATGACGTAACCGTGAATGGAGTCGCGGAGCGAGACCATCATCGCCTCGACGAGGACATTGCCTGCGAGTCCGGCCATCGCGACGTGCAGGTCGGCGTCGAGCCGGTGGAAGGCCTCCGGCGACAGGGTGTGCTCGTCCATGGCGTCGAGGAGTGCGTCGATCGCATGCAGGTCGAGTTCGCGTGCCCTCCCGGCAGCCTCTTCCACTGCCCACGACTCCAGCAGGGTGCGCGTCTGGACGACGTCGCGGATGGGCAGGGTGCGCGTGGCCATGTGTAGTCGCAGCGCAACCCCGATGGACGCGGCGGGGTTCGCCGCCACGATTGCACCCGAGTCCGGACCCGAACCCACGGCGGTACGGACGATGCCCATGGCCTCGAGCACTCGCATGGCCTCCCGGACGGAGGAGCGCCCGACTCCGAGTTCTTCCGCGAGCGCACGCTCCGCGGGTAGTCGGCCGCCGACGGTGAGTTTTCCGTCGGCCAGATCCTGCTCGATCCGCTGCAGGACTACCTCGTGTGTACGCACATCCGGAGTTTACCCGGTGTGGTCTGACCACAATGCGCTACTGTGGTCAGACCACAGCCCAGCCTGGTTGGAGTACCGATGAAGATCGCATTGTTCGCCACGTGCATCGCGGATGCCCTGTTCCCCGACTGCGCCACCGCGACGGTCCGGCTCCTCGAACGCCTCGGCCATGAGGTGGTGTTTCCGCCGAAGCAGACGTGCTGCGGGCAGATGCACGTCAACACCGGTTACCAGGCCGAGGCGCTTGCGCTGGTACGCCACCACGTCGAGGCGTTCGAGAGCGAAGCCTGGGATGTGGCGGTCGCGCCGTCCGGTTCGTGTGTCGGGTCCGTCCGGCACCAGCATGCGATGGTGGCGCGGCGTTACGGTGACGAGTCCCTCGCCTCGCGTGCCGAGGACATCGCCTCCCGGACCTACGAACTGTCGGAACTGCTGGTCGACGTCCTCGGTGTCACCGATGTCGGCGCGTACTACCCACACCGGGTCACCTACCACCCGACGTGCCACTCGCTGCGGTTGTTGCGGGTGGGGGACAAGCCCCTGCAACTACTCCGCGCTGTCCGCGGGATGACGCTCGTCGAACTTCCCGCCGCCGATTCCTGCTGCGGTTTCGGCGGAACGTTCGCGCTGAAGAACTCCGACACCTCAACGGCCATGCTCGCCGACAAGATGGGCAACGTGCTGCGCACCGGTGCGGAAGTGTGCAGCGCCGGTGATTCGTCGTGCCTGATGCATATCGGCGGCGGACTGTCCCGGCTGCGCAGCGGGGTTCGCACCGTTCACCTCGCCGAGATCCTGGCGAGTACCGAGAAGATCGGAAGCAACGCATGACCACCTTCCTCGGCTCACCCACCTTCCACGCCGGCACCGGAAACATCCAGGGCACAGAATCTTTCCCCGACGCCGCGCGGAAATCACTTGCCGACACCCAACTGCGCGCCAATCTAGGCGCGGCTACCACCACCATCCGCAACAAGCGCATGGCCGCCGTCGCCGAAGTCGACGACTGGGAGGAGCTGCGCCGGGCGGGCAGCGCCCTGAAGGCGGACGTAATGGCGCGGCTGCCAGAACTGCTCGTGCAGTTCGAGGAAAACGTCACCGCGCGAGGCGGAACCGTCCACTGGGCGCGCGACTCCGAGGAGGCGAATCGGATCATCACCGACCTCGTCCGGGCCACCGGCTCCGACGAGGTCGTGAAGGTCAAGTCGATGGCCACCCAGGAGACGGGCCTCAACGAGTACCTCGAGGAGAACGGGATCGCGGCGATCGAGACCGACCTCGCCGAGCTGATCGTGCAACTTGGACACGACAAGCCGAGCCACATCCTCGTCCCCGCCATCCACCGCAACCGCGCCGAGATCCGCGAGATCTTCCTGAAATCGATGCCCGGCATCGACAAGGACATCACCGACGACCCCCGGGCGCTGGCGATGGCCGCGCGGGCACATCTTCGGCGAAAGTTCCTCTCCGCCAGGGTGGCAATCAGCGGCGCGAACTTCGGAGTCGCGGAAACCGGGACCCTCGCGGTGGTGGAGTCGGAGGGCAACGGGCGGATGTGCCTCACCCTCCCCGACACCCTGATCACACTAATGGGCATCGAGAAGCTGGTGCCCGCGTTCACCGACCTCGAAGTCTTCATGCAGTTGCTTCCCCGCTCCTCGACCGCGGAACGCATGAATCCCTACACCTCCATGTGGACCGGCGTTCATCCCGGCGACGGGCCGCAGAACTTCCACGTCGTCCTGCTCGACAACGGACGCACCAACGTTCTTGCCGACGACGTGGGACGCTCAGCCCTGCACTGTATTCGGTGCAGCGCCTGCCTGAACGTGTGTCCCGTCTACGAGCGGGCCGGCGGCCACGCGTACGGCTCCGTCTATCCGGGACCGATCGGCGCGATCCTCAGTCCGCAACTCACCGGGACCACCGGCCACGACGACCCGAACGCCTCACTTCCCTATGCGTCGACACTCTGCGGTGCGTGCTTCGACGCGTGTCCCGTGCGCATCGACATCCCGAGCATCCTGGTACATCTGCGGGCCGAGCAAGTCGACTCGGAACGGCACGGCGTTCCCGGCGGACAGGACCTCGCGATGAAGGCCGCCGGCTTCGTGATGGGATCGGAGAAGCGGTTCGCTGCCGCCGAAAAGGTATCGAAGATCGGCCGGCTACTCGGCGGCAGGAAGGAACGCATCACCTCGCTGCCGTATCCGGGGTCCAAGTGGACCGCGAGCCGAGACCTGCCCTCCCCACCGAAGGAAACCTTCCGGCAATGGTGGGTCCGCACCCATGAGGACGCCGAATGATGCACGCCCGCAACGAGATCCTGTCCAGAATCCGATCGGCGATCGCTGACGCCCCCGCTCCAGAACCCGTTTCCCGCGACTACCACCGGAAACCGCTGTCCGGCCCCGGAGACGTGGAGTTGTTCGCCCACACCGTCGACGATTACCGCGCCCAGGTCCATCGCGCCGACGAGAGTACCGTCACCGAGATCGTCACCGGGCTGATCGCGGAGGGGGCGCGCGCCGTTGTCCCGCCGGATCTGCCGCAGGTGTGGCGACCACGACGTGATGTCGTCGTCGACGGTGCACCCGCCGCACTGTCGACGCTCGAACTCGACGCAATCGACGTCGTCGTCACCGGGTGCACGCTGGGCATCGCGGCCACCGGCACGGTCGTTCTCGACGGCGGCGCCGGTCAGGGCAGGCGGGCACTGACGCTGGTGCCCGATCATCACATCTGCGTCATCCGCGCCGACCAGATCGTCGACACCGTGCCACAGGCCTTTCAGACCCTCGACGCGACCAAGCCGCTGACGTTCATCAGCGGCCCCAGCGCCACCAGCGACATCGAACTCAACCGCGTCGAGGGTGTCCACGGTCCCCGGACGCTGGACGTCGTCATAGTGCGCTGACGCGCCCGTGCGTGGCTTGCGAGTCCAGAGACTCGTCAACCACTCACGGGGCGCGGAGCGCCCTCTCGGCCAGAGCGACGGTGGCGCGGACGATCTGCGCGCCACCGAACATCACGTCGTCGTTGTGCCCTGCCCCTGGCAACACGACAGTTTCGACGGGGCCGAGCGCCGCATCTGCCACGCGTTCGCTCTGGTCCGGAGGGACGACGGTGTCGGCCGTGCCGTAGACCACGGTGGTGGGCACATCGACTCGTGCCACCGCCTCCGCTACGGGAAATCGGTCGCGCAGCACCAACCGGACCGGCAGGAACGGGTAATGCCTGGCGCCGAGGGATGCCAGGTCGACGAACGGTGAACGCAGCAACATGCCCGCCGGCGGATGCTCGGTGGCGAGTTCGGTGACGACGCCGGTGCCGAGGCTTTCACCGAAGTACAGCAAGCGCTCGCGCGGCACCCCGCGCTCGTCGACGAGGTGGCGGTAGGCCGCACGAACGTCGAGGGCCAGGCCCTTCTCGCTGGGGTGACCGGGGTTGCCGCCGTACCCGCGGTAGTCGAAGAGCAGCGTGGCGAAACCTGCGTCCGCCAGGTCCGAGGCCAGCAGTGCCCGGTCGGCCCTGTTGCCGGCGTTTCCGGCGGCCACGAGGACGGTCATGTGCGGATCCCCGCTCGCGGGTGGGATGTACCAGGCGCCCAGCTCGAGTCCGTCCGACGTTGTGAGAGTGACGTCCTCGGCGCGGGTCAGCAGCTGCTGCGCCGACGGCACCCGGGAGGCGTCGGGGAAATAGATCAACCGCCGCTGAAATGTCCACAGCACGGCGATCAGCAGCGCAACGACCGTGAACGCCACCAGGAGAACACGGGTCAGTGCCGATCGGGTGAGCCGGTCCACGCCAGCAACTCGGTCACGGGCAGGGTGTTGATCACGTTGGCCGGCTCGACCCCGCGCTCGGCGGCCCGCTCACAGGCATAGCCTTGCCACGCGAGCTGACCGGTGCAGTGTGCGTCGGTGTCGACGGAAAACAGGCAGCCGCTCGCGAGCGCGAGATCGATCAGTCGGCCGGGCGGATCCCGCCGCTCCGGCCGGGCGTTGATTTCGACCGCCGTGCCGTGTTCGCGGCACGCGTTGAACACCCGCTCCGCATCGAACTTCGACTCGGCCCGGGTTCCCCTGTTTCCGGCGACGAGCCGTCCGGTGCAGTGGCCCAGGACATCGACGTGTGGGGACTTGACCGCCTGCACCATCCGCTTCGTCATCGTGGCACGGTCGCTGTCCAGGTGGGAGTGCACACTGGCGACCACGACGTCGAGGTCGCCGAGCAGATCGTCGTCCTGGTCGAGGGAGCCGTCCTCGAGGATGTCGACCTCGATGCCGGTGAGGACACGGAACGGCGCGAGCTCGGCATTCAGTTCGGCGATCACGCCCAACTGGGCGAGCAGGCGCTCCGACGTGAGCCCGTTGGCGGCCGTGAGGCGTGCCGAATGATCGGTCAACGCGCAGTATTCGTGACCCAGCGTGGCGGCGCGCCGCATCATCTCCTTGATCGGGCACCGGCCGTCCGACCAGTCCGAATGCGTGTGGAGGTCGCCGCGAAGGGCCTCCAGCAGTTCCATTCCGCCCAGCCCGATCGGCTCGGCGGAACTCCGCAGGTAGGTGAGATAGGGCGGCACCGAATGGGTGCACTCCCGGATTATCGCGGTAGCTTCGGCTCCGATGTCGGGCAGCGACCTCCAGTCGTCGGCCTGCTGGACGACTCGCTCGCGGGCCGACAGATTCGCAACCACGTCTGCGGCCCGCCGGAAAGCGGCGATCCGGTACGTCTCCGCACGTGAGCGCTCGAGCCAGAACGCTATTTCCCGCAGCGCCTCGACCGGGTCCATCTCTCCATGGTGCACGGCCGGCAGGCTGTCCGCTAGACGTAGATGCCACGACTTAGGGTCGCCTCGTTCGTCGCCCGTTCACACAGGCGTTCCCTTTCACTTGCTTACGACTTCTACGGTGCCGGAGTTATCCACTTCTAATCGGGAGCCACGGTGAGCTTGAAACCCCTCGCACTGTTCGTCACTCACGACGGCGTGTCGTCGCGCGCCTCCGTCACCTGTCAGTACAAGTGCGGTAACGCCTGCTCCCACGACGTGCCCAATGCTTCGCAGGGCGAATACTTCCGCGACATCGCGCGGGCGGCGCTCTCCAGGCGGGGTGTATTGCGGGGCGCCGGAATGGCAGTGCTCGCCGTCGGTGCGGGCAGCGTTCTGGCAGCCTGTTCCGACGACTCCGGCAGCGGCAGCGCCCCCACGTCCGGTGGCTCGGACGGCGCGGCCACCCCCGGTACCGCCTTCGACGCGGTGGCACCCAACACCGAGGATGCCGTCGTCATCCCCGACGGGTACGAGCAGGCTGTGGTGATCCGGTGGGGCGACCCGGTACTGCCCGGGGCTCCCGCGTTCGACTTCGACAACCAGACTGCCCCAGCGCAGGCGCAGCAGTTCGGGTTCAACAACGACTTCGCCGGACTCCTCCCCATCGAGGGAGAACCCGACACGTTCTTGCTGGTGGTCAACCACGAGTACACCACCGAACCGTTCATGTTCAAGGGTTACGACGCCGAGAACCCGTCGCCTGAGCAGTTCCAGATCGCACTCGCCGCGCACGGATTGTCCGTGCTGCAGGTGAAGGGCGACAGCGGCTCCGGCAGGCTCACCCCCGGATTCGGCCCGTACAACCGGCGCATCACTGCGACCACCGAGTTCGTCGTCACCGGGCCCGCGGCCGGCAGCGAGTTCTTGAAGACGTCGGCCGATCCGACCGGCACCAAGGTCCTCGGCACCCTCAACAACTGCTCCGGCGGTGTCACTCCGTGGGGCACGGTGCTGTCGGGGGAGGAGAACTTCAACCAGTATTTCGCGAACGCCGAATTGGCCACCGACCCGATCGTCGCCGCACGACTGAAGCGTTACGGCGTGGAAGGTGCTGCATCGGAACGCAAATGGGAGCGCTTCGACCGTCGTTTCGACCTCGCGCAGGACCCGAACGAGGTGAACCGCTTCGGGTACGTCGTCGAGGTGAACCCCTGGGATGCGGCGTCCGCACCCGTCAAGCACACAGCACTCGGCCGGTTCAAGCACGAGGCCGCGACCATTCACGTCACCGACGACGGCACCGTGGTGGCCTACAGCGGCGACGACGAGCGCTTCGACTACATGTACAAGTTCGTGTCGAGCCGGAAGATGATGGACGGCAACAGCCAGGCGGCCGTGCGTCACAACATGACGTTGCTCGACGCGGGCACCCTGTACGTCGCGAAGTTCAGCGGCAACTCGGCGGACGAGATCGACGGCTCCGGAACGCTGCCGGCGAGCGGTTCCTTCGACGGTACCGGCGAGTGGATTCCGTTGCTCCGCACGGGTGAAGACGGTAAGGGCGAATCCCTCGTCGACGGGATGAGCGCCGAAGAGGTCGCGGTCTTCACCCGCGAGGCCGGCGACAAGGTCGGTGCCACCAAGATGGACCGCCCCGAGGACTTCGAGCCGAACCCGAAGACCGGCAAGGTGTACGTGGCGCTGACCAACAACACCAAGCGCGGCGTCGACGGCGCGGCGGCGGCCGACGAGGTCAACCCGCGGAACAACAACAAGAACGGCCAGGTCCTCGAGCTCACCGACGACCACGCCGGCACCGCGTTCACGTGGAACCTGCTGCTCGTGTGCGGTGACCCGACGGAGGCCGACACCTACTTCGGCGGGTTCGACAAGGAGAAGGTCAGCCCCATCTCCTGCCCCGACAACCTGGCGTTCGACACGCACGGCAATCTGTGGATCTCCACCGACGGCAACGCGCTGAAGTCGAACGACGGACTGTTCAGCGTCACCCTCGACGGCGCGAACCGCGGTGAAACCAAACAGTTCCTGTCGGTGCCGAAGGGCGCCGAGACATGCGGACCGATCGTCGACGAGGAGCGAGTGGTCGTGTGCGTGCAGCATCCGGGTGAACTCGACGACGCCAGCGCCGACAACCCCGCCTCGCACTGGCCCGACGGCGGGAGTACTCAGCCGCGCCCCGCAGTCGTGGCAGTGTGGAAGTCGGGCGGACGCATCGGCGTCTGACGCTATCCGCCGATTCTCGCGGGCGGACGCCCGAGCAGCGACTCGAACATCGCTCCGCCCGCGAGGAACCCGTGCCGATCGTAGAACTCGAACATCGCGGACAACCGCGCGCGACCGTCGTCCGTCAGGTCCCGCCCGTGCCGCGACATCCCACACCGGTCTTCCCTGGCGGAGGCGGGGGTTGAGGATGTGCCGTCCTCGCGATGGCCACTGGATGAACTCATAGCCGGTGAGCTCGCCTTGCGCGGTGTCGGCGTCCCAGACCGCGGCCTGCGGGTAGGGGGCTTCCTTCGAACGCCGTGGCAGAGGTTGAACCCGCCCACCGCCGGCCCCCGCCAGCCGATAGTGACGGCGTACTGGTCGCTGATCGCGAGTTCCCACACCAGACGTTCTACCTGCACGTCACGTCCGTATCGCAGGCACGACAGATCGCGGGCAACGGCTCCGATCGCGAGCCGCCACGCAGCCGGCGGCTCAAAGCCCGGAGGCTCGTAGAAGTCCGGACCGTCGTCGGTCATAACGAAGCGCAACACCAAGCTGTCCTGGTTCCATTCCGAAATCGGCATGGAACGATCATCAGGGTCGATGACTTCCCGCGATGCGCTTTCACCTACGGGATGGGATGGGGAGGTGACGCTTTTTACTTGTTGGGCAACGTATTTCGTTCGCGATCCGGGCGGCGTGAACCCCGGACCCCAGCGGTCGTCGTCACCCTCGACCGAGCCCGAGTCCGTCATCCGTTCCGCTGCCGCGCCCAACCGCATTGTATGTTCGTTTTTTTCGTTTTATGGTGAGATATGGGCGCTGGGACGAACCACACGGTATTGCCGCCGGCCACCGACGATCAGGATCTTCTCGGAGCGCTGAAGGCCGTTCTTGCTGGTTCTGAGGAGGTGTCGATCTCGTCCCCGGGCGGGTCGGTGCCGTTGCCGGACAGTGTTCGGGGGTTGCTCGTCGACGCGGTTGCTGCTTTGGATCGGGGTCAGGCGGTGACGGTGGAACCGCATCGCACGATGTTGACGACGCAGGAGGCCGCGGACCTGTTGGGCATTGCGCGGCCGACGTTGGTGCGGTTGTTGGAAGCGGGGAAGATTCCGTACACGTCGCCCGGCCGGCATCGGCGGGTGGAGTTGGCGGACGTGCTCGAATTCCAGCAGGGTGAGCGGGCGCGTCGGGGCCAGGTGTTCGAGGAGATGGCGCACGAGGAACCCCCGGACCCGGGCGATGCCACTGACGGCTTCGTGTCGACTCGTTGATCTGGGGCGGGTTGACCTATGACGACCTTGCGGGTGGTTCTCGACACGTGCGTCATGCTTCCCCAGACCCTGAACAACCTGCTGCTGACGCTGGCCGATGCCGAGTTGTTCCGGCCGGTGTGGACGCCGGATCTGCTCGACGAGGTCGAGGGCAACCTGTCCGGGGAGAGGTTCGGTAAGTCGCCACAGCAGGCGGCGCGGCGAGTGCAGCAGATGCGCAGAGCATTTCCCCTCGCAGAGGAGGAATCGCGCGGATACCGTGAGCTGATCCCCGCGATGACCAACGATCCGAAGAACCGGCACGTCCTGGCTGCGGCGGTGCGGTCCGGTGCGGGTGTGATCGTGACCGCAACTCTGCAGGATTTCCCGCCGGCGGCCCTCGATCCGTTCGACGTCGAGGCGATCCATCCCGACGAATTCCTCTGCGATCTGCTCGATCTGGACCCGGAAGCGGTGTTCGAGTGCATGCACGTACTGGTCGCCCGGAACATGCTCGCACTGCGCACGGTGGGGGAACTGCTCGCGTCACTCGAGCGGCTGACCCCAAAGTTCGTCGACGCCGTCCGTGCGTTGCTCATAGCCCGGGGCGAGGCTCCCGACGTTGGTGCGGTGCCGGCGGCGTCCACCTTCCCGGAATTGACCGACGAACAGGTCAACGCCTTGCTGCCCGAGATGCGGGAGGCCTACCTCGAGCTTCGTGCGATGGATCCGGCGGAATTGTTGCGGTTCCTCGGTCATACGAAGCTGGCGAGTGCGGCGTGGACGTTCTTGACGTCGGTGTGCGTCGACGGTGATCTGTTATCGGTGTGGCCGAACGTGGATCCCGACTTTCGGTCGGTACTCGCATGGCGGTGGGTGCGGGACAACCATTATCAGATGACTGTTGACGGTTGGGAGAGTGAGGCGGTCGCGGCGGCCCTCGCGGGTCCGGTGCCGGAGCATCCGCTGTGGGTGCATTTCGAGCGCGTGCATGTGCGGTCGTTCCGGGCGATGCTGCCGGACCCGGCGACGTGGGGGATCGGTACCGGAACAAGGATCGTCGGCCCCGGTGTAGAGGTGCTCTATGTGCACGAGATGTCGACGCTCGACAGCGGCGTGTGGGAGCCGAACGTTCCCCGGCCTGTGTTTCCGATCCTGATGCATCTCGTCGACGATCGGTGGCTGGTGCGGAACCTGGGGACCGAGGAGGACCCTGCCGCCAGGGCCTGATTCCTTCGCACACGAACCTTGCCCGTACCGCGAGCGCAGCGGCTTTCGGACCGACGCTTACCGCATGGTCGACGATCGTGTGTCCGATCTGGTCGGCGAGCGTGCGCGCCTACCCGACCAGAGCAGCACCACTTTGATGGTCCCGTTGCTGTTCGGTCATGACGCCTCACTGAGCAGGCCGCGTGACCCCCAGAGCTGTAAGAAGGGTTTGGCGATCTGCAAACCGACTTCGGCATCGTCCTCGGCAAACCCAGAAGTCCATAGCGTCCCGCAGATTCGGCTGACTCAACACTGAGGTAGACGTAATCCGAGTCATTCGGGGATGAGCGGGAGTTTCGTCGCCAGCTCGCCGAGTTCGGCCTTCTCCATGTCGGTCGGGAGGTGGGCGATCAAGTCGAGGTGGTGCAGCGTCGATTCCAGGACATACGCGGAGAGGTAGTCGCCTGCAGTGAGGACCTCGTCGCGGGTGCGGACCCGCAGGTCCGGGTCGGCGAGTTCGGCGGCGCGGCGGCGGCGGAGCCGACGTCGTCGAAATGGAACTTCAGCAGCCGAGGCTCCTGGTACGCGGCGGCCAGCCGGACGGTCAGCTCGTCGAGCGGGTCGTCTCCGGTCGGCGGCGTGTCGGCGAGGTACCAGTAGGTCACGGCGTCGCGAGTCGGTTCCGTGTCGGAGGGGGTCACGAGGGTGATCAGGACGTCCTGCGCGTCGATGATCAGGTGGCACACCAGATCCCGCACGAGCCAGCCGCTACAGCCGGACTGCTGTGCGAAGTCCTCGTCCGGCAGTTCGGCGACTGCGGTGCGCAACGCCGACCACGAGCGTGAGAAAAGATCCACATCGGCACGGTAGTCCGGGCGTACCGTCGATGTCATGACCGAGGACAACCAGGTAGCGCCGTGGGACGACATCTACCGAGGCGATGCGGAGGAATTTTCGGGACCGGTGCCGTGGAACATCGGTGAGCCGCAGCCCGAGATCGCCGGGCTGATCGCGGAGGGCAAGTTCCGCAGCGACGTGCTGGACGCGGGCTGCGGACATGCCGAGACGTCCCTCCACCTGGCTGCGCAGGGGTACACGGTGGTGGGCCTGGACCTGTCGCCGACGGCCATCGGGGTGGCTCAGGCCGCCGCCGCCGATCGTGGACTGACGGCGACGTATCAGGTGGCGGACATCAGTTCGTTCACGGGTTTCGATGGCCAGTTCTCCACGATCGTCGACAGCACCCTGTTCCATTCCCTTCCCGTCGACCGGCGGCGCGACTACCTGCGCGCCGTCGCTCGGGCGGCCGCGCCCGGCGCGTCCTACTACATCCTGGTGTTCGCGAAGGGCGCCTTCCCCGAGGGCGAGGGACCGAACCCGGTGACCGACGACGAGCTGCGCGAGGCCGTCGCCGAGTTCTGGACCATCGACGACATTCGCCCGGCCTTCATCCACGCGCTGCTCGGGCCGGACCAGGCCGCGAACTGGGAGCACGACGAGAAGGGCCGGTCCAAGTTGCCGGCGTGGCTGCTGTCGGCTCACCTCGACTGAGTCGGAAGGCAGAAACCCTTACCCGGCAGAATAGTTCGTACCGGACGGGCGCAGGAGGAATTCTCCGGCAAGTTGGATGGCTTCGTGTTTGGTGTACCCGGGGTGGTCCGCGACGATGCAGTGGCGGTCGATCGCAAGTCCGAACAGGAGGGTGCTGCGTGCCTCGATCTCGTCGGGGTCGGTGACGAAGGTGCCGAACATCTTTCGCAGGAAGTCTATCCGCTCGTTGTCGATGGCGTGCAGGCGCGTCGCGACGGACCGGTCGTGGTGGGCCCAGGCCCGGATCGCGAGATCGATCCGTTGAAAGTCCTCCGAGTAGGTCAGTTGCCCCACGCGCCGGATTCTGTCGGCGGGGGTGCCGCCTTCGGCATCGGCCTGGGCGATAACGGCGGACTACGAGCTGCAGATGACCGTTCTCGTCAAGCCCAACGGATGGTTCGGGCGGCTCTACATGACCGCCATCGCGCCTTTCCGGTACCTCATCGTGTACCCCGCCCTGACCCGGCAATGGGCGCGAGCGTGGCGCGACCGCCACCAAGCGGTGGCGAGGTAGGGCGGCGTTTCGGCCTTAGCGGCTCACCGCGGTTTCCCGCTCGACGCGCGACAGCTTCTCCGGGTTGCGCACGATGTAGAGCCCGGTGATCATGCCGTCGTCCATTCGCACCGCCACGACGTCGTCGATTTCCCCGTCGAGCCGGACGATCAGCGCGGGGGAGCCATTCATCTGCACCGGCTCGACCGACACCTTGCCGTCGATCCGGGGCAGGCCGGCCGCCAGCAGGCGACCCACCTTGTCGGCTCCCACGATGGGCCGCAGCACAGCCTGCTTGACTCCGCCACCGTCACCCAGGAGGACGACGTCCGGTGCGAGCAGGTCGAGCAGGCCCTGCAGATCGCCTGTTTCGAGCGCCCGTTGGAAGGCCTCGAGTGCGCCTCGGGACTCGGCCGGGGATACGACGCCGCGCGGCCTGCGCGCCGCGACATGCGCCCGCGCCCGGTGCGCGATCTGACGGACGGCGTCCGGGCTCTTGCCGACGGCGTCCGCGATCTCGCCGTACTCCAGAGCGAACACCTCGCGCAGCACGAACACGGCCCGCTCGGTCGGCGCGAGCGTCTCCAGCACCAGCAGCATCGCCATCGAGACGCTGTCGGCCAACTCGACGTCCTCGGCCACATCGGGCGCGGTCAGCAGCGGCTCGGGCAACCACGGGCCGACGTAGGACTCCTTGCGCCGGCTGAGTGTGCGCAGCCGGACGAGCGCCTGGCGGGTGGTGATCCGGACCAGGTACGCACGCTGATTGCGCACCGTGTCGAGATCGACGCCCGCCCACCGCAGCCAGGTCTCCTGGAGGATGTCTTCCGCGTCGGCGGCCGACCCGAGCATCTCGTAGGCGACGGTGAACAGCAGGTTGCGGTGGGCGACGAACGCGTCGGTGGCGGGATCCGAACGGTCGTCCTGGCTCCCGCCGCGATCGTCGGGCGTGGTCTGCGACGTGCCGGTCATGGTTGGCTCCTCTTCACTTTCGACTGTGTCACACACCAGACACCGGGCCCCACCGTTTTGTGACACCCGGACCGCAACCGACCGGTGTTGCCCGCTGCCGAATTACGTAACTTCGAGGCATCGGCGTGTGCGGTTGTCACAAGGACCGGGTCCCCGGCATCTCATGTTCGTACAGACCAGCACACCACCACGAGTGAGGACGAAGTCATGGACGCCCGATTCAACCTGTTCGACAACGAGATCGCCATGAAGTTCGGTAAGAGGTTCGCAAACGCCGCCCTGGTGATCGACCAATCGCCGCTGCCGAAGGCCACTCAGCACCTGGTCGAGATCCGGGCCAGCCAGATCAACGGCTGCGGCTTCTGCACCGACATGCACACCAAGGACGCCACGGCAGCCGGCGAGACCCCGGTCCGGCTCAACCTGGTCGCGGCCTGGCGCGAGGCCACCGTGTTCACCGAGGCCGAGCGGGCCGCGCTGGCGCTCGCCGAGGAAGGCACCCGGCTCGCCGACGCCCACCACGGCGTGTCCGACGAGGCCTGGGCCCAGGTGCGCAAACACTACGACGACGACCAGATCGCCGCGCTGGTCTCCCTGGTCGCCCTGATCAACGCCGCCAACCGGATCAACGTGATCGTGCGCAACCCGGCAGGGTCCTACGAACCCGGCATGTTCGCCAGTATGACGAGCTGACCGGCAGACGAGGGTCGGGTGAAGGATCGCCGACCGGTCGGCGATCCTTCACCGCGGCCGAACCCAACTGTTGCTGTTTCTGGTGGGAGGCGACACACATCCGAGTACGTTCGTGGCATGGGTGACGAGGCAATCGACCCCGAAGCGGCGTATGAAGCCCTTTCCGCCGGCGCGCGCCTCGCTCTGCTGCGAAACCCCGAAGGCATAATGCCGCCGCAGTTCATCGGGCAGGTGATGACCGTGTGCGGAAACTCGTGCGTCGCAGGTATCAGTGGTGGAGCTGATTCAGTACCCCAGATGGCGGTCTTGCAGGGACCGCTCTCGCGATATCTCTCCCAATGCAGGTGTGCTCTCGACGCATGGTGGAACTCTTTGACTCCGCCACTCCGGGCGGACATCAGGTGTCGCGAAGCGATACCCGATGCGCTGACCCTGCAACTGCCCGAACACTCTCCCTGGGCTGCGAAGTACACGCCATGTTCCCACCTGTTGGTGCACGACTATCTGGAATTGCAAGCGACGGGACGCGAACTGATGTAGCTCTGGGGTGGGCAGTTCCCGTGCCTGGGCGCCGGGCGGCGTCAGGAACTCGTGAGGATGACGAGTTGCCGGGTTGCCCGGGTCATGGCGACATTCGGGAACCGGTCGAACGGTTGAACGCCGTAACCGACGTCAGCTGCCGAACGGGGAGGCGCTGTTGGAGTACCGCCCGAAGTCGCCCTGCGCTCCGCTGTAGACGTTGAGGTCGACGTTGCCGTTGACACCGGGGATGCGCCCTGTGCTGGTGTACTGCCAGAAGGTCCAGTTGTTCCACCCGCCCGGAAGGCGGCCGGGGGCGTTCTGCCCGTTGTAATCGGCGATCCACAGGGGATACCCGGAGAATTCGTGGGTGTCGGCCATCGCCGTGCGCCAGAAGTTGGGGTACGTGTAGATGATCGGCTGACGCCCGGTGAGCGTCCGCACAGTGTTCAGGTAGCGGTGCGTCCAGTCGATCAGCGCGGCGGGCGGCAATCCGCCGGAATGTTCGATGTCGAGTACCGGAGGCATGTCGCCGGGGCCGTTGATGCCCAACACCACAGTCGAGTAGAAGGCGGCCTGCGCTTCCGGCGACTGTGTCGGGTCGGCGTAGTGATAGGCGCCGCGGGATACTCCCGCCGCCCGCATGGCCAGGCAGTCCTGCACGAAGAACGGATTGACGTAGTTCAGGCTTTCGGTGGCCTTCACCATCGCGAAGTCGTGACCGGAGTTACGGACGGCGAACCAGTCGATCGGCGAACCGCCCGGATGTTGCCAGGATGCCACGTCGGGCCCCCGGACGGGTTCGGCGGCGGCGATCCCAGGCACCGCCGCTGCGACAGCCCCAGCGATGAGTAGTGGTGCGATTGTGGACAGCTTTCGGACGTTCTCCCCGATATCCATGCGCCCGAGGTTAACGCTTCGCGCCCGTCAGTACTCGTTAACCACGGAGTGTTGACAAGTACTCAGTGCTGGGTCAGCCCAACCAGTCCAGCACCGCGGCGGCGGTCCACGACTGCTGCATGCTGCCCAGCGGTTGACCGGTGAACGGTTCGTAGTACTCGGCGAAACTGCCGTCACTGGCCTGTCGTAAGCCCTCGGATCGGAGCATGTGCGAGCGTTCCGCCCACCCCCGCCGCGCGAAGGCCCACGAGAACAGCCAGGTCATCACCGGCCACACCGGGCCACGCCAGTACTCGCGGGACCGGAAGTCGCGCGAGACCGGGGATGTCGATGGCGGTACCGCGTATCGGAGGTCGGGGTGCCCGCAGAATTTGGGTCCCTCGAAGGTGCGGAGCAGGGCTCGCTCGGCGTCGCGGCTCAAACCTCCGCACAGCAGTGGCGAGAACATGGCGAGGGTTTCGGTGGAAATCCACTTTCCGCTCCGCAGATCGAAGTCCCTGGCGGCGCCGGATCGTTCGTCGGTGGTGGTGAGCACACCCTGACGGAACCGTCCTGCCCACCCGTGCAATTCCCGCACATCGGAATTCGGCATCGAGTGCTCTTCACCGATAGTGGCGAGGACTTCGCATGCCATCGAGAAGACCGCGCTGACGAACACGTCCTCCACGGCGAAGCTCATCGCGGTGGCCAGTTCGTCGTCGTCGTAGCGGACGCTCTTCATCTCCTCGAGCAGCCACAGGTAGCGGTCGTACTCACCGTTGGACGGTCGCTGCGACGTATCCGTGACGACGGTCAGGTCTTCGCGCAAGTACTTCGGTATCGTGCCGGCCACCACGTTGGCGTACGCGAGATCCCAGCGCGGCGAATTGTCCATGCCTGATTCCCAGCCGTGGAAAAGGGCGATCCGGCCGTTGCCGTCGAGGTCGCGGGCGTGGGCCAGCCAGCGGTGCCAGCGAACGAGGTCGGGCCAGCGGCGGTCGAGGAATTCCTCGGCCACAGCCCGGGTGGTGCGCCCGTGCCGGCGCGAGTGGTCGAGGATGCGCTGCACGGCGATGGCATGGACCGGTGGTTGCGTGATGCCGGAGGTCTGCGGCCCGTTGGGGGCGTGCGCGGCGAGTGTCGCGGTCTGCCACCTGGCCGGACCGGGGAAGTAGCCGTCCACACCGTTCGCGAACACGATGTGCGGGATCATCCCGTTCTTCCATTGTGCCGACAGCAGGGTGTCGAGTTCGACGACGGCTCGTTCGACGCTCAGCGGCGCCAACCCGACGGCGACGAACGCCGCGTCCCAGCTCCACATGTGCGGGTACAGGCGCGGTGCCGCACTGGTCATCGTGCCCAGGTCGTTGCCGCGAAGCAGGTACGCAGCACGCGCTGCGAGCTGTGTCGGGGTGAATCCGGGGTCCGCCATCGCACCATTGTGCTGCGGGTTCCCTCAGATTGCGCGCCGTCGGGCTAGGAAGCCGGCGACACCGGTTCGCTGGTTTCGAGTTTCGAGTGCGTCCGGGAGTAGAAGAAGTACACGACGAGGCCGAGGATCAGCCAGAGTCCGAATCGCAGCCAGGTCTCCCATGGCAGGGAGAGGATGAGCCAGCCGGAGAACACCACACCGATGATGGGCACGACCGGCATGAACGGCAGCCGGAAGGCGCGGGGCACCTCGGGTCGGGTACGCCGCAGGACGGCCACGGCGACGCAGACCACGATGAATGCCGACAGGATGCCGGTGTTGGTCAGCTCGGCCACGGTGTTGATGGGCAGAAAGCCCGCCATCAGTGCGGAGCCGACGCCGACGATCCAGGTGACCCGCGTGGGCACCTTCCGCACGGGATGGGTTTTGGCGAACCATTCGGGCAGCAGGCCGTCCCGGCCCATGGCGAACCACACCCGCGTCACGCCGAGCATGAAGGTGAGCACGACGGTGATGATGCCGACGATCGCGCCGACGGCGATGATGTTCGCGACCCCGGGCATCCCGACGGATTCGAACGCGGTGGAGAAGCCGCTGTCGGGGCTGATCTCGGTGTACTTCTGCATTCCGGTGAGCACCAGAGTTGCGGGCACATAGAGGACCATGGCGATGCCGAGGGAGTACAGGATCGCCTTGGGCAGATGCTTCTTTGCTTCCTTCGACTCCTCGGCAGCGGTGCTCATCGCGTCGTAACCGAAGACGGCGAAGAACACCGTTGCCGCTCCGGTCATCACCGCGGCGGTGCCGAACGGGAAGTACGGGGTGTAGTTCGCGCTGTCGATGTGGAACACGCCGAGCACGATGATCAGCACGACGAGCGCCACCTTGATTCCGACCGCGACCGTTTCGAATCGCCCGACACTTCTGATGCCGCGGGAGAGCACCCAGGCCGTGCCGAGGCAGAACACCGCCGCGAAGACGTCGAAGACGTGACCGTCGCCGGTACCGAGCGCACCCATCATCCAGTCGGGCAGGGAAATGCCGATCTGTTCGAGCAGGAACCTGAAGTACCCGGACACGCCGATCGCGACAACCGCGGCGACCGCCACGTATTCGAGGAGCTGGTCCCAGCCGATGAACCAGCCGACGATCTCACCGAGCGCGACGTAACCGTAGGTGTAGGCGGAGCCGGCCTTGGGGATCATGCCCGCGAATTCGGCGTAACAAAGCGCGGCGGCGGCGCTGGCGACGCCGGCGATCAGGAAGGAGATCAGGACCGCGGGCCCGGTGACCGAGTGTGCGACGGATCCGGCGAGGGAGAGCACCCCGGCGCCGATGATGCCACCCACCCCGATCGCGGTGAGCTGCCACAAACCGAGCGACTTGGCCAGCTGCTCGTCGACAGGTGTTTCCTCCTCGATCTCTTCGAGCGGTTTGCGGCGCAGCAGTTGAGTTCGCAACGTGACGAGTGACATCGCCGGTTCCTTTCCCGGTGAGGCGAGATGCGGGTGAGGGCAAACTCGATACCTTCGGCGACCGGTGTGTGACGGAAAACGTCGAACCCGACCGTCGCTGGTCCTTGTCAAAATACCGTAGGGGGGTATGGTAGTCAGAAGTAGTCGAACACCGAGAGCCCCGAGAAAGGCACACCCGTGAGCACTTCGACCGTGACCGTCACCGGCATGACCTGCAACCACTGCGTCGCTTCGGTGAGCGAAGAAATCGGCGCCATCCCCGGCGTCACCTCCGTGGACGTCGACCTCACCACCGGCAAGGTCGTCATCGACAGCACCACCGACCTCGATCCGCGCGCCGTCTCCGACGCCGTCGAAGAGGCTGGATATTCCGTCGGCGGCTGAGCCACCGCCCAACTCTCTGCAGGAGCAACAACCATGAACGCCACCGGTAAGTTCGTCGGCTTCACCCTCGGTCTCGTCGCCGTCTTCGCTGCCGCGACGGGAGTGGGAGCGTTGGTCGGACCGGACATCGACGAACCCGCAGCCCACGCCGCGGGCGACAGCCACGGTTCCGGGGGACACGACGCCGGGGGACACCCGGCGGCCGCCGACGCGGCGCCGAAGGGACTGCAGTCCACGCAGGACGGCTACACCCTGGAACTGGCGTCGCCCGTCGCCACCACCGGCGCCGAAGTCCCTCTGCGGTTCCGCATCCTCGACCACACGGGAACTCCCGTGACACGGTATGTCGACCAGCACGAGAAGCAACTGCACCTCATCGCGGTGCGCCGAGATCTGACCGGGTACCAGCACGTTCACCCCACTCTCGACGAGTCGGGGACGTGGAGCGTCCCGCTCGATCTGGCCGGGGCGGGTGACTACCGGGTGTTCGCCGACTTCATGCCTGCGGGCGGGGACGCGCTGACCCTCGGTACCGACCTTCGGGTCGCAGGCACCTACGATCCGCAGCCCCTGCCTCCGACGCAGCCGTCCACCACAGTGGACGGTTACACCGTCACGCTCGCCGGCGCTCTCGAACCCGGGCAGACATCCACGCTGACCCTCACGGTCAGTCGTGACGGATCACCGGTCACCGACCTGCAGCCCTACCTCGGCGCCTACGGGCACCTGGTCGCGCTCCGCACCACCGACCTCGGATACCTGCACGTGCATCCCGAGGGACATCCGGGGGACGGCGCAACGCCCGCGGGACCCGGCATCGACTTCACGGTCACAGCGCCCGGTTCCGGCGAGTACCGCTTGTTTCTGGACTTCCAGCACGCCGGGATAGTCCACACCGCCGAATTCACGGTTTCCGCCCCTCCCCAGGAGAAGTGATGACCCGCACCACCGACGTCCCCGCGCCCTCGGGATCCCAGATCGAATTGTCGATCGGCGGAATGACGTGCGCGTCGTGCGCCAACCGCATCGAGCGCAAGCTCAACAAGCTCGACGGGGTGAGTGCCACCGTCAACTACGCCACGGAGAAGGCGCGAGTGCACTACTCGGCCGACGTGTCCCCCGACGAACTGGTGAGCACCGTGGAACAGGCCGGGTACACGGCGCGGTTGCCCGAGACCGCACGACCCGTCGTGCAGGAGGACGATCCCGCGGCGAGCCTGCGACAACGACTTCTCGTCTCGACCGTGCTGACCGTTCCGGTCATTGCACTGGCGATGGTCCCGGCCCTGCAGTTCACCAACTGGCAGTGGCTCTCGCTCACCCTCGCGGCGCCGGTCGTGGTGTGGGGAGCGTGGCCCTTCCACAAAGCCGCCTGGACCAACCTCCGGCACGGCGCCGCGACCATGGACACCCTGGTGTCGATGGGCACTCTCGCCGCGTTCGGCTGGTCTCTGTACGCCTTGTTCTGGGGAACGGCCGGAATGCCGGGCATGACACACCCCTTCGAACTGACGATCGCGCGCGTCGACGGCAGCGGCAACATCTATCTCGAAGCCGCAGCCGGAGTCACCACCTTCATTCTCGCCGGCCGCTACTTCGAAGCCCGGGCCAAACGGCGGGCAGGCGCGGCGCTGCGAGCTCTACTGGAGATGGGCGCCAAAGAAGTATCGGTGCTGCGCAACGGAGTCGAGCAGCTGATCAGCATCGAGCAACTTGCCGTGGGCGACCGCTTCGTGGTCCGTCCCGGTGAGAAGATCGCCACCGACGGCGTCGTCGTCGAAGGGTCGTCCGCGGTAGACGCGTCGATGCTGACCGGGGAGTCGGTGCCCGTGGAAGTGGCACCCGACTCCGAAGTCGCCGGCGCCACCGTGAACGTCGGGGGCCGAATAGTGGTCGAGGCCAGCCGGATCGGCTCCGACACGCAACTGGCACAGATGGCGGAGATGGTCGAGGACGCGCAGACCGGCAAAGCACAGGTGCAGCGGCTGGCCGACCGGATCTCGGGAATTTTCGTGCCGATCGTGATCGCACTGTCGGTGGCGACGCTGGGGTTCTGGATCGGCACCGGCGGTTCTGTGGCCGCCGCCTTCACGGCCGCGGTCGCCGTCCTGATCATCGCGTGCCCGTGCGCCCTCGGCCTCGCGACTCCGACCGCTCTGATGGTGGGCACAGGGCGCGGCGCGCAGCTGGGAATCCTGATCAAGGGCCCGGAAGTGCTGGAATCGACCCGCCGCGTCGACACCGTGGTGCTCGACAAGACCGGCACCGTCACCACCGGCACGATGTCGCTGCACGACGTGGTCACAGCCGGAAACACGGACGAAGACACGGTCCTACGGTTCGCGGGAGCCTTGGAGGACGCGTCCGAGCATCCCATCGCCCGTGCCGTCGCACGCGCCGCGCGGGACCGGCTCGGCACGCTGCCGGAGGTCGAGCAGTTCGCCAACATCGAAGGCCTCGGCGTGCAGGGTGTCATCGACGGACATGCGGTGGTCATCGGACGACCGACGTTGCTCCGCGATTGGTCACTGCACCTTCCCGAAGCGCTCCGCGAGGTGGTGGAGGCGGCGGAGGCGAAGGGCCGGACCGCAGTGGGGATCGGCTGGGACGGCGAGGCCCGCGGCGTGCTCGTGGTCGCCGATTCGGTGAAACCGACTTCCCGCGAGGCGGTGTCACAGTTCCGCAGTCTGGGCCTGACCCCGATCATGCTGACCGGTGACAACCAATCGGCCGCGCAGGCCATCGCCGCTCAGGTCGGCATCGACCAGGTAATCGCGGAGGTCCTTCCCCAGGACAAACTCGAGGTGGTGAAACGCCTGCAGGCCGAAGGGAAGGTGGTGGCGATGGTCGGTGACGGTGTCAACGACGCCGCCGCCCTCACACAAGCCGACCTGGGCCTGGCCATGGGAACCGGAACCGACGTCGCGATCGAGGCGAGCGACCTCACGCTGGTGCGCGGTGATCTGCGGGCCGCAGCCGACGCGATCCGACTGTCGCGCAGAACATTGAGCACAATCAAGGGAAACCTGTTCTGGGCCTTCGCCTACAACGTCGCCGCGCTCCCGCTGGCCGCGGCCGGTCTGCTCAACCCGATGCTGGCCGGTGCCGCGATGGCGTTCTCCTCGGTGTTCGTCGTCAGTAACAGCTTGCGACTGCGCCGGTTCCAACCACTCACCTCCGACCCGAAAGAGCGATGACCGTGGCTTCAGAAGCAGACACCCGGCACGACGAGCATTCCGGACACGGCTACATCAGCGGGAAAGACGAATACCTCGAGCGGTTACGCAGGATCGAGGGGCAGGCCCGCGGCCTTCAGCGGATGGTCGAGGACGAGAAGTACTGCATCGACATCCTCACCCAGGTCTCCGCGATGACCAAGGCACTGCAAGCCGTGGCACTCGGTCTACTCGATGACCACATCAGCCACTGCGTCGTCGACGCCGCCGTCGCAGGCGGACCGGAGGCAGCCGCCAAGATCAAGGAAGCCACCGACGCCATCGCACGCCTGGTGCGTTCCTGACCCACGATATGAGCACAGCTTCCGAGGGAGCAGACATGTCTCACGATCACCAGCAGGAAGTACACGGTGGCCACCGAACCCACCAGGAACACGGCGACCGGCATGCCGGACACGGGGCGCACGGCGAAATGTTCCGGGAGAAGTTCTGGATCACCCTTCTGCTGTCGGTGCCGGTGGTGGCGTTCAGCCACATGTTCGCCGACCTCCTCGGCTACACGGTTCCGGACTTCCCGGGAGCGTCTTGGATTCCCCCGGGCCTCGGCACCGCAATCTTCGTCTACGGCGGCGCCCCGTTTCTCACCGGCGGCGTGGCCGAACTGAAGTCGCGTCGGCCCGGCATGATGCTGTTGATCAGCATGGCCATCACCGTGGCGTTTCTCGCATCCTGGGTGACGACCCTGGGAGTGGGCGGGTTCAATCTCGACTTCTGGTGGGAGCTCGCACTTCTCATCGTCATCATGTTGCTCGGCCATTGGCTGGAGATGCGGGCTCTCGGCTCGGCCTCCGGCGCCCTCGATGCACTTGCGGCGCTCCTACCGGACATCGCGGACAAGGTGACCGACGACGGAATCACCGAAGTGCCCATTTCCGATTTGTCGTCGGGTGACCTCGTATTGGTGCGCGCCGGCGCCCGTATTCCCGCCGACGGCACCGTGGCGGATGGACAGGCCGAAGTCGACGAGTCGATGATCACCGGCGAATCTGCACCGGTTCTCCGCACCACAGGCGACAGGGTCGTGGCCGGCACCGTCGCAACGGACAGCGCCCTGCGCGTTCATGTCGACGCAGTGGGGGCGGACACCGCACTCGCCGGGATCCAGCGACTCGTCGCCGACGCCCAGGCCTCGTCGTCCCGCGCCCAGGCCCTCGCGGACCGCGCCGCGGCCTTCCTCTTCTACTTCGCCACTGTCGCCGGAGTTCTCACCTTCTCGGTGTGGTCGCTCCTCGGGAACGTCGACGAAGCGGTCGTGCGTACCGTGACCGTTCTGGTGATTGCCTGCCCGCACGCGCTCGGTCTGGCCATCCCACTCGTCATCGCCATCTCTACCGAACGCGCCGCGAAGGCCGGTGTGCTGGTGAAGGACCGCCTGGCGCTCGAGCGCATGCGCAATGTGGACGTGGTGCTGTTCGACAAGACCGGCACGCTGACCCAGGCCAGGCACGCAGTCACCGGAGTCGTCGCCGTCGCAGGTACCACGGAGCACGAACTGCTCGCCCTGGCAGCAGCTGTCGAGGCAGACAGCGAGCATCCCGTGGCCCGCGCCATCGTCGCCGAGGCCGCCGCCAGGGTACCCGCGGACCGGCATCGCGCCGCGTCACAATTCCGGTCGGACCCTGGTCGGGGCGTCCGCGCGGTCGTCGACGATCATCCAGTCGCGGTGGGTGGTCCGGCAATGCTCGCCGGACTCGGAATCGCTGTACCCGAACCAATTACGCGCATCACCGCGGGATGGATCGATCGGGGCGCGTCGGTTCTCCACGTCGTCCGCGACGGGTCGGTTCTGGGAGCGCTGTCACTCGAGGACGCCGTCCGACCGGAGTCGCGGCAGGCCGTCGACGCACTCCATGCCCGCGGCGTGAAGGTCGCGATGATCACCGGTGACGCCCGGCAGGTTGCCGCCGCCGTGGCCGCCGACTTGGGTATCGACGAAACCCTCGCGGACGTACTGCCCGAGAACAAGGACGCCGAAGTTGCTGCACTGCAACAGCGGGGGCATCGGGTGGCGATGGTCGGGGACGGTGTCAACGACGCACCGGCGCTGGCCCGGGCGGATGTGGGTGTCGCGATCGGAGCGGGAACGGATGTCGCCATCGAATCCGCCGGCGTCGTCCTGGCCGCCGACGACCCCCGTGCAGTACTTTCGATCATCGACCTCTCCCGCGCCAGCTACCGCAAGATGTGGCAGAACCTGGTGTGGGCCACCGGATACAACATCATCGCCGTCCCACTGGCCGCGGGTGTACTCGCCTTCGCGGGTGTGGCGATCTCGCCGGCGGTGGCCGCCATCCTGATGTCCGTGTCCACCGTCGTCGTCGCGCTCAACGCTCAACTATTGCGGCAACTGAACCTCGATCCACGAACGCTGGGACGGAACTGACCGGGTGTGGTCAGCCCACGAGTAGGACACCGACCAGCGCGATCGAGGCCACCCACACCGTCGATACGGCAGCGAGCACCAGTGGGCGGACACCGACCTTCTTGATCGTGGCCACGTGCACTCCCGCCCCGAGCGCGAACATTGCCGCCGTCAGCAGCGCGGTCTGCACTACCTTCGCCTCGACCAGCAGGCTCGCGGGCAGCAGTCCGGTCGACCGCAGTCCCGCGCAGGTGATGAAAGCGAGCACGAACAGGGGGACGAGGGGCGGGCGCTTCACGTCCATGTCCGGATCGGCCGTCAATCGACGCTGGCGCACGCTGAGGACGGCCATCACGGGCGCCAGCATCAGGACCGACCCGTGCCAGCAGTGGGACCGTGGGAATCATCGGTGTGCCGAAGACAACCACGACGGCGACGGCGGTGAGTACTTCTTCCTCCTCAGCGCTCACCACCCCGTCGACGGCCGCGACGGCCGCGGCACCGCAGATCGAGAACCCGCACGCGATGAGTAGGCGCTGCGTCCACGACAGTCCGAGGAGCTTACCGGCGAACATCGTTCCGAGAATTCCGAAGCCGACAATTGCGACGACCACCACGATCACACCCCACCCGAGCCCGAGGATGTCGCTGAACATCAGATATGTCTTGCGCAGAGGTCATATACTGGATGCATCCCCCGCAGATGGCCCGACTTCGCCGTTCTCGAGCTGCTCGTCGGCGTCGACGACCACGGAAGTCTCGGCGCCGCCAGCAGACTCGCGGGAATGGCCCAGCCGAACGCGAGCCGCGCCGTCAAACAACTCGAGCGGCAGTTCGGTATGACCCTGCTGCAGCGCAGCCCCACGGGGTCCACGCTGACGCCTCAGGGCACGGTGATCGCGCACTGGGCTCGCCGGGTTCTCTCCGATACACGCCGACTGCTCGATGTCGCGGACGGTTTGCGCGCCGAACGCACCGCCGAATTGACGGTCGCGGCCAGCATGACGGTGGCAGAGCATCTGATGCCGGCGTGGCTGGGGCGGTTCCGCAGCCTGCACCCCGACGTCACCATCCATCTGCAGGTGCACAATTCGACACAGGTGTTCGAGCGGATCGCCGGCCGGACGTGTGACGTCGGGTTCGTCGAATCCCCCTCGGTGCCGCGGCCCCTGAAAAGCCTCACGGTTGCGCGGGACCGGTTGGTCGTCGTCGTTCATCCCACGCATCCATGGGCGCACAGGCGAAAGACACTGTCCGTAGCCGAGTTGGCCATGACGCCGCTTCTGGCCCGTGAACCGGGCTCGGGTACGCGCACCACCCTCGATGTGGCGTTACAGGAGTACGACAGGGCGGCACCGCTCCTGGAACTCGGTAGCGCCGCCGCCATTCGCACCAGCGTGCTGGCCGGGGTCGGCCCCGCGGTGATGAGCACTCTCGCCGTGGCGGAGCAGGTGGAGGCCGGTGAGCTGAAGGTGATCGACGTCGAGGGTCTCGACCTCGACCGCGTACTGCGCGCAGCGTGGCGGGGGCCTCGTCAACTCGACGGTCCCGCGGGGGAACTGGTCCGGCTGGTTCGCCGCGTCGGTATCGATCGCTGAGCGCCTCCGTCTATCCGACGGCGAAGGTCACCGCGCCTGCGGCGATGACCAGCACGGTGACGGCCGAGCGGAACACGCCCGGCGACAGAAGGACCGAGGCAACAGTCGCGCCCGCATGAGGAGCAGCACCGGGGTTGGGCCGTGGAGAGAAGTGGTGGTTCCGAAGCGGTCTTTCGCTCCGCGTCTAGTGTCGTGGGTCGGTTGCTCGGATGAGGCTGGCGCAGCAGGCGGATACCAATCGTGTGGTGGCGGGGCTGCCACCGTGACCGCAGGACGGACAGACCATCGTTACTGTCCGTGCAATCTCGTCCACAGTCACGATCAGCGGCACGGCGCATCGACGGCACCACCTGTGCCGCGTAATGGCGTTGACGTGTGCCGGTGAGGCGACGCATTGGTGGATCCACCGTCGGTGCAGTGGACACGTCGTTCGGTCATCGGGGGACAAGCGTTGCGCGTCTTCCGCAGCGTCTTCCCGGGCCAGTTGTTCCTGCACCGCCGTCGCCGCGGACCGTTTCATCCTTGGTGAGCGGCGGTCCGGGGCGGGCCGGATAGCGCAGGGGGTTGTCATGGGGTCACCTCGACGAGATCGAACTGGGAGTGCAATTGCGCCCAGGTCGCACGGCGCCGGCCGTCGCAGGTGCTGTAACCGCTGCCGGACTCCGGGACCCAGGTCCGCATCAGATCGTCACGTACGGCGGGACGATCGGCGGGTTCGCGGGTGTGGGCAAGCGCAGCGACCAACCACACCCGGGAGGTGCTGCGTGGGCATTTCGGGTAGGTCTCCGCGCTAGGCGGGTTCATCTTCATGGGTGGTCCTCCACATCGCCGCGTTCGCGTCTCGGGTCTCGGAAACGGTTGCCCCTCACTGATTGCTGTTCCGTGCGGGGCTTGCTTTCTGACCTCATGATCCGCCGGCTGGGGCGCGCTGCCTGTCTCATTTCCTGACACGTCCCCCGAAGGGCCTCGTGTCACCCTGGCCGATCGCAGACGGAGACGGTCGGACGACGACCACTTGCGGTCGATGCCGTCCTCGTGCCGAGCGCATTGTGGCGGGGCGCATAGCGGGAGGGCGTCAGATGTCGATTCCGAATTCCTTGATCTTGCGGTAGATGGTGGCCCGCGAAATGCCGAGAGCTGTTGCCGCTGCCTTCTTGTTGCCGTGATTCTCTTCGAGACTGCGCACGATGGCGTCGCGCTCGAGGGCTTCGATCTGGGTCAGGGTGTGACGGCTCAGGGACCGGCACATCGGGGGTAGCTGATCGACCTCGATGACACCGGAGCGCTGACGCTGGACCACCTCATGCAGAACCTGCCGGAGTTCGGTGACGTTTCCGGGCCAGCTGTACTTGCAGAGTTGACGCATCGCTGCCGGCGAGAGAGACAACTCTGCGCCGCGACCGAGCTGTCGCAGCAGATGCGGTACCAGACTGTGCAGATCGTCGATGCGATGACGCAGCGCGGGCATGGTGACGGTATGGCTGAAGTGGGGAAGGATCAGCGTGTCGAGGTCGGTGTTGTGATCGGTTCCGCCGATGGTCGCGCCGATCCATCCGGCGTGTTCGCGTCCTTGAACGAGGTCGGCGACAGTCCGCAGGTGCGACTCACCGAGGAGGTCGATGTCGCGCAGGATGACGCTGAATCGGTCTTGTCCGAGTTCCTGTTCGAGTGCCGGCAGGCCGGCGCTGTCGCCCGCGAGTTCGGCCACCGTGAAGATCCGTGTGCGGGTGGGAATGTGTTCGATGGCAACAGCTTTGAGAGCTGATGCTCGGCCGCTTCCGGCTTCGCCGGAGACGGTGACCCACTGTTGTTCGCGTGCGCAGCGAGCGATCTGCTGGCAACTGCGGCGCCAGGACGCGCTGGTGCCGGTGATTCCGGGCAAGACGCGGATGCTCTCCAGAGCAGGGGATCCCGATGTGGGGATCTCCAGCAGATGTACGTAGAACAAGGCCATCTGCCGTCGGGCCCCGAGCCCGAAGTCCTCGACCGAGGACAGCCGGGCCGTCTGCCCGCTGGGCAGGGCGACGATGTGTCGTTGGGTGGCCGGAGCGCCGCTCAGGTCCACGGCGTGCTCGAGCAACGCGCCCTGATCCTGGGCATCCAGTGCCACGCGTAGTTTTCGGTTGACGAGAACGACGTCGTCGCCGAGCGCCAACACCCCCGTTTGGGGTGACCGTCGACAGGCCTTCAGATAGGCGTTGAGTAACGCGGTCTGGTCCGCACTGGCCTGTGCCAGGAGGCGGCCTTCGATCTGAGCCGTCGCGGATTTGGCGAGGGTGGTCAACAGCGGGCCACCGTCCTCTACCCAGCCGGTGAGATCGAGCGCGCCGACGAGGGCGCCGGACATCGGATGGGTGATCGGGACACCGGCGCACGCCAGTTGCCCGAGACAGTCGGCGTAGTGCTCGGCGCCGGTCACCAGGGTGGGCTTGCGGGTTTCGAGAGTGGTGCCGATGCCGTTGGTCCCGGCGAATTCTTCCGAGTAGCTGTAACCGGGTATCAGTTGGACGTCGTCGAGTGTGCGATTGAGTCGTCGGCTGGCGGTGATCCTGGTCAAGATCACTCCGTCAGCCGAGGTGAGGATGACGCTCACCGGTTCGTCGACCAGTCCGTCCGCGAGTTGCCGCAGGACGGGTTCGGCTGCCGCCACGAGAGGGCAGTCCAGATTCGGCTCTCGTACGAATGGGAGGTCGAGTTGGTCGGGGCGCACCTTGAGCGACTTCGATCGCTGCCACGAGTACGAGATGGGCTGGCGAACGGAGCTGTCGAGGCCGTCGTCGGCGAGGAACAGCTCTCGCGCCTTCTGTAGATCCTTGCTGGTCATGCTGTATTTACGCCCCGATTCTCCACCTCTCACGTAGTTGAGGGTACGTCGTCTCGATGTGAGACGGGTCTCAATATGAGACGGGGTGGTGGAGGACCGGGATCAGCGCGGGGGCGGGAAACGGCGTCCGGCCAGGACCTGCAGGCGCTCGAAGTACTGCGCCTCGGTCCACCCGAACGTGACGAAGATGTCTTCGGCGCTGCCGCCGCCGAACACTGCCCACCGGTTGCCGAACTCCAGGACGAGGTCGTCGTCCCGCTTCGATCGGACGTGTGGTTTCGTGGGTGTCATATCGCACGTCCCGGATTGAGAATTCCGGTGGGGTCGAAGGCGGCCTTGATTCCTGCCATCAGGGACGTTTCCACCGAGCCGAGCATGGGTTCGAGGTAGGGGCGTTTGAGGTCGCCGACGCCGTGCTCGCCCGTGATGGAACCGCCCAGCGCCAAGCATCGCGTCACCATCTCGTCGAAGGCCTGGTGTGCCCGTTCGGTGGCGTCGGGATCTGCGGGGTCGAACACTATGGTGGGATGCAGGTTGCCGTCGGCGGCGTGCCCGAAAGTGCCGATGAGCAAGTGGTGGCGGTCGGCGATACGGGCAATCGCGTCGAGCATGTGGGGCAGCCGGGGCACCGGCACGGCCACATCGTCGAGCAGTGTGCTGCCGCGGCGTTCGAGGGCGGTCAGCGCGACACGGCGGGCCTGCATGAGGGCGTCACCTTCGGCGGGGTCGGTGCTCGAGTACAACTCGGTGGCCCCGGAGGCACGACACGCGTCCGCGCTGCGCTGCGCCTCCGCGGCGGCCGCGTCACCGTCGCATTGGATCAGCAGCAGCGCGCCGGCCGTCTCGTCGAGGCCCATGTGGGTCATGTCGTTGACCGCTGCGATCGTCGTGCGGTCCATGAGTTCGACCAGGCTCGGGTCGGCCACCGCCTGAATCGCCATCACCGCATCGACCGCCCGAACAGGATCGGAGAAGGCCGCTACGACGGTCGCCGTGTGCGTCGGTGTTCGGCGCAGCCGCATGGTCGCCTCGACGATGACGGCCAGGGTGCCCTCGGAACCGACCAGCAGTTGAGTCAGGTTCAATCCGGCGACATTCTTGCGGGTGGCGGCGCCGGTGTGGATGATCCGGCCGTCAGCGAGCACCGCCTTGATCCGGGCGACGTGGTCACCGGTGACCCCGTATTTCGCGCAACACGCCCCGCCTGCGTTGGTTGCGAGATTCCCCCCGATCGTGGAAACGGCGCGACTACCGGGGTCGGGGACGTACCACAGGCCGCGCTCCGCCGCGGCGGCCGCGAGATCACCGTTGATCACTCCCGGCTCGACCGTGGCGATGCGGGACTGTTCGTCGATCGCAAGAATGCGGTTGAGTTTCTCGGTACTGAGCACGATACAGCCGTCGATCGCGTTGGCCCCGCCGGCCAGGCCGGTGCCCGCTCCCCTCGTCACGACCGGAATACCGTATTGATGAGCGGTTTTCAGCGCCGTCACGACGTGCTCGGTGGATCGGGCGCGGACCACCGCAAGCGGGCGGCCGGAGGGCGAGAGCAACGACTGGTCTCGGGTGTAGGCGATCATGGTGGCGCTGTCGGTCACCACGGCATCACCCAGTCCCGCAACCAGATCCGCGACGGGACCGGTCGACACCACGGTCATGCATTGTCCTTCCACACTGATGGGTTCTCGTCAGGTTGTGCACCACGCCGGGTTACCGGCTGATCTCCAGCTCGCCCATCCGGGCCCAGTCGTCGCCGGGCAGTTCGATGTGGATGATGCGCGGTGTCTCGCTCAGTGCCGGGCGCATCGCGTCCAGCCCTTTGCGAAAGTGGTCGGCGCTCACGTGGTCGGAGCCGGCCTGCCCGTCCCGGAACGCCTCGATCAGCACGAATTCAGCGGGATCGTCTGCGCTGCGATGCCATTCGAACCAGAGATTGCCCGGCTCGGACCGGGTCGCGTCGGTGAACTCCTTGGTGACGAGCAACCAATCGTTCCGGTACTTGTCGAGGACCTTGAACTTGACCACGATGAAAATCATCGATAACTCACCTTCTTTCGGACGAATGCCTCACCGCTGGAACGGGGAAAGGGGGTCACCGCCCCCAGGGCAGTCGAGGCGGTGACCCATTGGTCCGCTCTAGTAGATGTTCGACGGGCGGACCATGCCTTCGGCGAGATCGCCGAAGCCGGGCGCCATGATGGCACCAGGATTGCCTATAACCTCCTCCACGACAGCGGTTTCGGTGGTGATCAGCAGTGCCGCGATCGAGGCCGCACTCTCGAGTGCGGCGCGGGTGACCTTGAACGGATCGATCACCCCGTCGTCGAACATGTCCCCGTATTCGCCTGAGAGCGCGTTGAATCCGTGCCCGAGCGGCAAACCGGCGACCACTTCGACCACCTCGTGGCCGTCGAACCCGGCGTTTATTGCGATCCAGCGCAGCGGTTCGGGGAGGGCGCGGCGCACGACGTCGCACCCGATGGCCTCGTCGCCGGCCAGGTCGAGATCGGCCAATGCCCGGTGCGACTGCGCCAGCGCGGTGCCACCGCCGGAGACGATTCCCGCCTCTACCGCGGCGCGGGTGGCAGCCAGGGCGTCGTCGACGCGAAGCATCCGTTCCTTGAGTTCGACACTGGTCGCACCGCCGACGCGGATGACAGCAACCCGACCGGTGAGCCGGGCGATGCGCAGTTCGAGGCTTTCCTGGTCCGCCTCGATCTTGGCGCGTTCGAGCTGGGCCTCGAGCTGGGCGATGCGGGCTTCGAGGAGGCGCTGGTCCCCGTGTCCGCCCACAATCGTGGTCTCGTTCTCGGTCACGGTGATGCGGTCACACGAACCGAGATGTTCGACGCTGATTTCGGACAGTTCGATGCCGGTGTCCTTGGCGATCACGTGCCCACCCAGCGCCACAGCGAGGTCTTCGAGTTCGGCGACGCGGCGGTGACCGAAACCGGGAGCCCGCACGACCACCGACTGCATCGTCTTGTGCATGTTTCCGCCGACGAGCAATTGTAGGGCCGGACCGTCGACGTCCTCGGCCAACACCACCAGCGGCCGGTCGGCGCGCTTGGCCACCTCGATGCTCGGCATGATGTCTTGGACCTGGGTGATCTTCTTGTTGGTCAGCAAGATCAACGGATTGGTGTGCACCGCTTCCATCCGCTCCGGGTCGGTGACCATGTAGCCCGAGATGTAGCCGTGGTCGAACTCGATACCGTCGACGATGTTGACCGACAGCCCGAGGGTGTCGCTCTCCTCGGTGGTGACGACCCCGGACTTACCGACGTAGTCGACGGCCGTCGAGATGGCGTGACCGATCACTTCGTCGTCGCTGGCGGCGAGGGTCGCGATCCGCTGTAGATCGCTCTGCCCCGCGATCTGGGATGCCTGCTCGCGGAGGGAGTCGACGACCACGGACACGGCCCGCTCGATGCCACGTCGCACCCGCATGGGGTTGGCGCCGGCGTCGACGGACCGCAGTCCCTCGCGGACCATCGCCTGGGCGAGCACAGTCGCGGTGGTGGTGCCGTCGCCGACTACACCGTTCGTCTTCATCGCCACTTCCTTGACCAGCTGGGCACCCATGTTGGCAAAGGGTTCGCGGAGCTGGATCTCGCGCGCGATGGTCACGCCGTCATTGGTGATCGTCGGTGGCCCGGTGAGCTTTTCGAGCACCGCGTTACGCCCCTTGGGGCCGAGGGTCACCTTGACCGCGTCGGCGAGAGCGTTGACGCCCTGCTCGAGACGCGCTCGGGCGTCCGTGTTGTACCGCAGCTCTTTGGCCATGGCTGATGTTCCTTTCGTGCTTACTCGGGCGGAGGATGCGGATTGCTACGGGACGAGAATCGCCCGGCCGCGCACCCGCCCGGCATCGAGATCGTCGAGTGCTTGCTGGAAGTCCTCGAGCCGGTACCGGGTGGTGTGCAGAGTGACCTTGCCCTGGGCGGCAAGGGTCATGAGCTCCTGCAGATCGTTGTAGGAGCCGACGAGGTTTCCGATGAAGTTGATCTCGGTGGAGATCACGTCGATGGTTGGTACGTCGATGTTCTCGCCGTAGCCGACGACGTAGTAGTTCCCGGCGCGGCGCAGCATCGCGATCCCTTCCCGGGTCGCGCCGCCCTCGCCGACAAAGTCGACGACGGCTTCGGCGCCGTGCCCGCCGGTCAGGTCGAGCACCTGCTGAATGTGGGTGCCGTCGGCGACGATGCCGTGGTCTGCGCCGATCTTCACGGCGAGTTCGACGGCCGCGGGGTTGCGGTCGAGCACGACCACGGTGACACCGGAGATGGCCTTCAGGACCTGGATCCCGATGTGGCCGAGTCCGCCGGCCCCGATCACCACGCACACGTCTCCGGGCCGGGTAGTCTTGGCGACCTTGGCGACGGCGTGGTACGCAGTCAGGCCTGCGTCGGCGAGGGCGGCGACGTCGGCCGGTTCGAGCGAGTCGTCGATCCGGACCACGCTACGGGCGGTGGTGTGCAGATATTCGGCGTACCCGCCGTTGACGTCGATGCCGGGGAACTTGCTGTTCTGGCAGTGGACGTCGTCACCGAAACGGCACGCCCGGCACAACCCGCACGTGATGAGCGGGTGCAGGATCACCTTGTCGCCGACCGTCACATTGCTGACGGCGTCGCCAACGGCGTGCACCCAGCCGGCGTTCTCGTGGCCGATCGTGTACGGCAGCGCGACACCGGTCTTCTCCTCCCACTGACCTTCGAGGACGTGCAGGTCGGTGCGGCACACGCCGGCTCCGCCGATGCGCACAATGACATCGAGGGGGCCCTCGATCGTGGGTTCGGGAATGTCGGTGAGCTGCAGCTTGGTGTGGTATCCCACCACTTGCACGGCCTTCATCGCGGGCTCCTGGTTCTGAGGTTGGTGATTCGCGGTGTGACGCCGACGGATTCGTTGTCGGCGTAACGGGTAGCCAGCAGGCCGCGGCAGAAGTGGGCGTTGCCTTCCATCGAGATGCGCACCGACTTGGCGAAGCGAAGCCGCATGGGCACCGACTCCGCGGGTATGCGTTTGCCGTCGTCGTCGACGAACACCGGGCTGACCGGGCAGATGCTCAACCCGATGCGGATTCGGCGTCGCAGCAACGCGGCCTTCGCTTTTCCGGGAGCGAGGTCGCTGAGAACGAGTCGGTAAATCTCGTTCACACCCATGTCGGTGGTCTTCAGGTGCGCCTCGACGCACCGCTCCATCGCCGCGGCGTGCGACTTGGACAGAAAAGTTCGGCGCAGTTCGTGCAGACTCTCCTCCGCCTCGGAGCCGAACGTCCCGACGTATCCGGCGTCGGCCGCGAGGCCGGCGTTGATCTTGTCGCTGTCGTGGTGGTCGTCGAGCAGCACCCGTACCTCGCCGATGTCCTCGATCAGATGCAGGGCGTCGAGGGCGTCGGAGGCCATGAGGTAGGCGAAGTTCGGCGAGCAGAACGCGGTGGGCAGCCGGAGATGAACGGTGACCCCGTCGTCGTCGAGGGTGACCGACCGGACGAACCCGAGATCGGTGATCGGCTCGTCCAGCTCCGGATCCGTGACCGTCGACAGGGCCATCAGCACGTCCTGTTCGGTGCAGGCAACGGCGGCGGTCATGACGACACGGTCTCCTGGGCCCCGGCAGCGACCTCCACACCTTCCTGCCCGGCCGGCTCGGCCAGTCGCAGGTCCGCGGGAACGTCGATGTCGTACAGCGCTGCCGCGTTGAGACCGAGGATCTTCTGCTTCTGCGGGGCGGTGATCGGGGCGTACTCGCCCTGCATGTCCTCGGGGATCTGGAAGTCGACGAACTTCTCGATCAGCCACTTCGGGGTCCACAGCGCATAGTCGCTGCCGAACAGGATCTTGTCCTCGCCGATCCAGTAGAGCAGCTCGCCGATGATCTGGGCGAAGTAGCGGGGCCGGGTGTGGATGAACGGAAGGGCAACCGCCAGGCCGCCGTACACGTTCGACTCCTGGGTGGCAATCCAGCAGAAGTCCTCGAGCCGCGGCAGGCCCACGTGCTCGACGACGAAACGCAGGTCCAGGTAGTCGGTGGCGACCTTGTCGACGTCCGAGACGTCGAAGGCGTCGCGGTCGAGGGGGCGGATCGTCGGACCCTTGTGGACGTGAATGTTCTTGATCCCCAACTCGATGCACTCTTCGAGGTAGCGCCGGGACCAGGGATCATCGAGTTTGTAGCCGCGGGAGTCGCCGTGCCATTCGGCGGTGTAGAGCTTGACGCCCTGCAGGTTCATCCGGTCGGCATCGCGGCGGAGCTGCTCGAGCCCGGCCTCCTCGTGGCGGGGATCGTAGGCGTGGTTGTAGGTCAGTTTGCCGGGGTGCTTGGCGACCAGGGCGAGTGCCTCGTCGGTGCGCCCGAATCCGTTGTGGTAGAAGTCGCTGAGCAAGGTGGCCTGGAAGATCGCGTGGTCGACGTATCCCTCCACGAAGATGTCACGCTCGAAGCGTTCGCTGCCGTAGTACGTGTAGGTGTCGTAGTCCCACACGACCTCTTCGGGGCTGAGGTTCTTGTGATAGTCGTAGAAGCAGTCGATGAACTGCTTGCCGTGCACGTTCTTCTGGTTCGACTCGCGGGCGTCCCAGACGTGTACGTGGCCGTCCACGATGAAATACTTCTGACCGTCCTTCTGATACATCGGGTCCTCGCTTGGTCCTGGTTTTCGGGTGGGCTGGGGGTGTCCGGGGCCACCCTGTGTGGCCCCGGACGGCTGTCATCTACTGCGCTGTGAGGTCGAATCCGATGTACTCGGCGGCGTCCTCCGGGCTGGCGAACAGCAGGGTTTTCTCGTCGAGGTGGACCATGCGCCCGTAGTGGGTGGAGCTGATCTCCTCGAAGATGGAGCCGTCGAATTCCTGGCCGAGGGCGTCGGTGAGTTCCTCGTAGTCGAAGTCGAGCAGCTTCTGGCCGTCGACGCGGATCATCGACGGGTACTCGGTCAGCTCCACACCGTCCTTGGCGCCCATCACCTCCGCGACGACGCGGCCGATGGGGGTGTTCATCAAGGTGACGCCACACATGTTGGAGAACTCGGTGGACGATCCGAATTGCATGCTCACTTGTCCAACTCCTTGGGGATGTCGAGCCCGAGGTCCTCGAGCAGGGAACGGAACTTGTCGGTGGCGGCATCCAAACTGGTGGCGAAGGTGACGGCCTTGTCGGCCGGCTGCGACCAGATCGGCTGCAGGGCCCGGGCGGCGGCGAGGCATCGGGGCACCCAGGTGGCGAGCCAGGTGCCGAAGAGCTCCTTGTTCGTTTCCCCGTGCTCGGGGTCGCGGGTGAGCAATCGGAACAGGTTGCGGGTGTAGTTGAGGTCGCGGTCGTAGTCGTGTTCGCCGGTGCCCACGATGGTGGGGGTGATGTAGTCGCCGTTACCGGCGGCGATCTGCATGACCAATTCGCTGCGGAACAGGGTGCCGACCAGCTGCTCGAAGATGATGTTCGAGGCGAACAGCAGCTCGCACCAGTCCGGAACCGCGGTGAGCCGCTCGACGACCTCACGGGTGGGCTGCCATTCGGGCGCGGACTGCCAGACCTCCTTGTGGGCGGCACCGTCGAAGTTCTCGGTGGCCTCGGACAGATCCAGGTTGAACAGGGCCAGGTCCTGGGCGAAGCGCATCTTGTGGGCGGCGTTCACCGCGACAGCCGTGTTGATCATGTTCGTCGGGCAGGACCGCTGGATGGAGGTGAACACGTGCAGCGCCAACCCGTTCTCGGCGTGCATCCACGCCCCCAGGTTGCGGGAGATGAACGTCAACCACGGGGTGTTCCAGGCGTCGTAGACCCGGGCGCGCTTGGCGTTGGACAGGCACAACTCGACCTGATGGACCACCTTGGAGTTGTTGCGGTAGATGGTCTGGTCCCACTCCTCGTTCGGGTCGAGGAAGGCGTGCCAGTTCGACGACTTTGCGGCCGTCCACTCCTGTGGGTACCCGCCGGGGCCGTCACCGAAGCCGTAGATCCAGCCCTGGGACAGGTGACGGTCGGGATCGGGCTGCACGTCGACGGTCACGTCCTCGTACATCGTCGACCGCTTCTTGGCCGGCGTGTAGTAGGTGAAGGAGCGGCTGCGTGAGCTGGGGAACTCCAGCGCACCGGCTTCGGAGTCGGTGAACTCGATCTTCGGAAAGCTACGTTGCTTGGACTCGGAGGTTGCGGTCATCTCGTTTCTCAGTTCTGTCGGTGAAGCAGGAAAGTGGTTTCCTCGGTGCCTACTCGAAGGCGGGGCTGGTGAACTTGTCGTAGAAGATCTGGTCGTGCGGGGTGCCCCTCGCCTCGAGCAGTTCCAGGGCCGCATCGACCATCGGCGGCGGCCCGCACAGGTACACCTCGGCTCGACCGATGTCCGGTTCGCGGCGGCTGACGACGTCGGTGACATTGCCGTCCTCGACGGCGATCGCACCCGCAGGTGGAGGATTCATCGAATGCGACAGGCAAGCAACAAATATGAAGTCCGCCAGCCCTTTTCCGAGTTCGAGGATCTCGTCGAGGTAGAACAGGTCCTGCGGGGTGCGGGCACCGTAGTAGAAGTGAACCTGCCGGGTGTTGCCCGTCTCGCTCATGTGCCGCAGCAACGACAGCAGCGGAGCCATCCCCGCGCCGCCGCCGATGAAGACCATCGGCAGGACATGGCCGTCCTTGATGGTGAACGACCCGTACGGGCCGGTCAGGGCGATCTCGTCACCCACCGAGATCCCGTTCCCGAGCAGGCCGGCGAACTTGCCACCGGGGTACTTCTTGATGAGGAACTCGACCTCCCCCGGCGTCGATTGGGTTGTCGCCATGGAGAAGGACCGATGCTCCTCGGTTCCCGGGATGTACAGGTCGGAGTACTGACCGGGTTTGAATTCGTACGCCGCCGGTTCGACGGGCGCCAGACGCAGCGACACGATGTCCTTGGTCATCGACTCGATCCCGGTCACCCGAGTGCGCACATCTTGGATGGGGACACCGCCCAGGAGTTCGTCCTCGTCGAAGTTGAGTAGTTCGATTGTGCAGTCGCTGTATGCAGTTGAGCGGCAGAGCAGAACGTTGCCCTCGTCGACCTCGGCGTCGTTGCACGCAAACGTCGAATAGTCCTCCATCTGGATATCACCGTCGAGGACGAAGGATTTGCAGGCCGAGCAGCGTCCCTCACGGCAGCCGTGCATCAGGTGGATGCCCTGCCGGAACGCGGCATCGAGGATGTACTCGTCTTCGCCGACTTCCATCTCGATGTCGACGGGTTCGAAGTTGATTACGTGCTTGTCGGCCACGGGGGTTTCTCCTGGGCTTTGTGAAGTGAATGGTGGAGCGGTGGGTGGCGCCGGAGTGGCCGCGGCGCCACCCACCGAGCCTGAAATCAGGCCGGAACTGCGCCGCCGGCGCGGTACGCGGCGATGTGTGCGTTGCGTTCAGCCTCTGACATTTCGTTCAAGAGCACATTCGGGCTCTGGAAGGTGTTGCCCCGAACGTCGTCGAGAGTCCACATCTTCTTCGGGTCGTCCAGGTCGAGGTGCGGCTGGCCGACCAGGGTCTTGCCGTCATCGCGGACGTACCCGAGATCGGAGACGATGTCGGCGAGGTCCTTACCGTGATGCAGGGTCTCCCACTCTCGGAATCCGGTGAGCCTCCCCATGTTCGGGGTCGGTCTGCCCTGGTACTCGCTGCGGAACGCGACAGCGTCGGTCCAGTAGCAGGTTTCCGAGCAGTAGGTGCGCCACTGATCGTCAACCTTCTCCACGACCATGTCCTCACGGATGAGGGCAGGCACCATGCAGGTCCAGCATCGGTGCGGGTACTGGTACCCGACCTCCTCGAACGCGATCGGCTTGTTGCGGCCGGGGTAGGCGAGGCGGTTGTACTCCTCCCACCACTTGCCGTACTTCGAGTACCAGCCCGGGTACTTGTGCTCGAACCACTCGAAGTCCTTGTCGGTCATCGCGTCGATCCGCCAGTAGTTCACCGGCCATCCGGTGGCGAAGAACCGGGCCACCTCGTGGACGTAGCCCTTTTCGGTGATCCGCTTCCACGCCTCCTCGACCAGGTCGTGCGGGATCGTCAGTCCGTACTTCTCGAGCGGGATGAGGTAGCTGCGGTAGTAGTCGTCGTAGATCCACCGCCGCCACATCTCTGCGTAGCTCTCCCGATCCTTGCGGCGGTCCTTGGTGCCGTACTCGATGAAAGTACCGATCGCGGCGTCGACGACGCAGTGGTTGTTCCACCACGCGTACCGCAGGTCGCGTTCGAGCAGCGGACGGTTGCGTTCGTCGGCGAGTGCCATCAGCAGAATCGAGTAGCCGTTCGATATATGCCGCGACTCGTCCGACTGCACCGAGTGAAACACGGTCGGCAGCAGGTAATCGCCGTTGGCGGCGGCCTCGTCGGGCATGGCCACGAACAGGGTGTTCGTAAACGCGGTCTCGGCGACCACGGTCAGGTAGATGTTCGCCGAGGTGATCGCGTCGCCGGTGATGAACCCTTCACCGAACTGCCGGCCGATTGTGCCCGCGTAGTTGTTTGCGAACGCCTTCTCGGTCATGTCGAATCCGGCCGGATCGATGTAGTTGTTCATGTACAGCTTCTTGAGATTCATCTGGATCGTCGAGTGACGCACCTCGTCGATCATCTGCACCGCAAGCCCGTTGTGAATTTCCGGGTTGGGAACGGCGTCGATGGCCATCGGCATGGCCCTGGCCGCCGAGATCTCCGGGAAAGGGATGATCGACAGGAACAGCTTCTGCCATTCGAGCCACCGCTGCTGGACCTGGCGGAACATGTTGCCGCGGATCGCGCCGTCCATGGCGCCGTACACGCGGTTGTCCTTCTCCTCTTCCATCGGGAAGTAGGACCGCATGATCTGCTTGAGGGGGTCCTTCTTCGGAGCCTTCTCGAAGGTGTAGTCGGTGCCGAACCGGGTTGCCGGGGTTGCGAATGTCGGATCCCATGACAGTTCGGTGATCTTCGCGTGGGCCTTTGTCAGGCTTTGCCTACTCAATGTGCGCCTCCTGGATCAAGAGCCGGCCGGGTGCCGGCTGTGGGGGACGTTGTGCAATTGATTGAACCGTGTGATCCAGCCCACGACCGTCTCAGTGTGAGACTGGCATCACACCGACGTGAGTGGTGGCTTCCTACGCTGACGCACAAGGCCGCGGGTCGAACCGGAGTTGGCCTCGCCGGGAGTAATCTTCAGCGCCTATCAGGCGCGCGGTAGATAGCTCGCGCGTCGCCTGCGAGCGTGCCGTTCGCATACTGCGGAGGTGGTGGACCGCACGCCACGCGGTCTCACGGGTCGCAGCGGCCTGGCACCGCCACGAGAGATGTTGAGCGCGTTCGGCACCAGATCAACGTGCTCACCATGAGGCTATGGAGTCAGCTCGCGGCACCTGCACGGACCGGGATCCCGGATGCCGTCATGCTCCCTAGATGGAACCGCTCTGAGCATGGAGCCGCGCTCGCGTGTCAGGAACGCAGATGAGAGGGGCAGGCCCGGTCGGGATTCGGATGAAACCAGCTCGGCACCGAGGAGCCCAGGTACCGGTCGGAGGTGGTTCGCGCCGAACGCCATCCTCGGCCCAGCGACCATCATCTCCAACGCAGTGCGGCACCCCTCGAGTATGGACTCGCAGGGTGCCGCATGAAGAGATCAGGAGAGATCGAACCGATCGAGGTTCATCACCTTGTCCCACGCAGAGACGAAGTCCCGGACGAACTTCTGCTGGGCGTCGTCGGCAGCGTACACCTCAGCCAGCGCGCGCAGCTCCGAGGTCGACCCGAACAGCAGGTCGACGCGGCTTCCGGTCCACTTCACCTCGCCGGTGACGCGGTCGCGGCCCTCATAGGTAGCCGAGTCCGCAGACAATGGCGCCCAAGCCGTTTCCAGGTCGAGCAGGTTCACGAAGAAGTCATTGGTCAACGACCCGGGGTTCGAGGTGAAAACTCCCAGTGGAGACTGCTCGTGGTTCGCGCCCAGCACCCGCAGACCACCTACCAGGACAGTGAGCTCCGGGGCGCTGAGGTTCAGCAGGTTCGCCTTGTCGACCAGCAGGTACTCGGCCGGCAGCCGGTGAGTCTTCCCGAGGTAATTGCGGAAACCGTCCGCGGTCGGCTCGAGCGCGGAGAACGACTCCACATCGGTCTGCTCCTGCGTGGCATCGGTGCGGCCCGGTGTGAAGGGCACCTCGACGTCGTGCCCGGCGTTCCTTGCGGCCTGTTCAACAGCAGCAGCGCCACCGAGCACGACGAGGTCGGCGAACGAGACCCGCTTGTTCCCGGTCTGAGCGGTGTTGAAGGACTCCTGAATGCTCTCCAGGGTCCGCACCACCTGCGCGAGCTCGGTCGGGTTGTTGACCTCCCACCTGCTCTGCGGCTCGAGGCGGATACGACCACCGTTGGCACCGCCGCGCAGATCGCTGGCGCGGAAGGACGACGCCGCCGCCCACGCAGTGGAGATCAACTGCGGGATAGACAGACCCGACGAGAGGATCTTTCTCTCGAGGATGGAGATGTCATCGGCGTCGATGAGTTCGTGGGTCACCGAGGGGAGGGGATCCTGCCACAACAGAGCCTCCTCCGGGACAAGCGCCCCGAGGTAGCGGACGACAGGGCCCATGTCACGGTGAGTCAGCTTGTACCAGGCCTTCGCGAACTCGTCCGCAAGCTCCTCCGGGTGGTCGAGCCAGCGACGGGTGATCTCCTCGTAGATCGGGTCCACGCGTAACGACAGGTCAGTGGTCAGCATGGTCGGGGCACGCCGCACCGACGGGTCGAAGGGATCGGGCACAGTGCCTGCACCGGCGCCGTTCTTCGCGACCCACTGGTTCGCGCCGGCGGGACTCTTTGTCAGCTCCCACTCGTAGCCGTACAGGGTCTCCAGGAACGTGTTGTCCCACTCGGTCGGGGTGGGCGTCCAGACAACCTCGAGGCCACTGGTGATTGCGTCCTTACCCACGCCGGTACCGAAGGAGCTCTTCCAGCCGAGACCCTGCTCCTCCAGCGGTGCCGCCTCGGGCTCGGGGCCGACGTGGTCGGCGGGGCCGGCGCCGTGGGCCTTGCCGAAGGTGTGGCCACCGACTATCAGTGCGGCCGTTTCGGCGTCGTTCATCGCCATCCGCCGGAATGTCTCACGGATATCGGCAGCCGCGGCGAGGGGGTCTGGGTTTCCGTTCGGGCCCTCGGGATTCACGTAGATCAGACCCATCTGGACTGCGCCGAGCGGCTTCTCGAGGTCCCGGGCACCGCTGTAGCGCTCGTCGCCGAGCCAGGTGAGTTCCGGGCCCCAGTACACGTCCTCTTCCGGTTCCCACCGGTCGACCCGGCCGCCACCGAAACCGAAGGTTTCGAAGCCCATCGACTCCAGCGCGACGTTGCCGGCGAAGACAATCAGGTCGGCCCAGGAAACGGTCTTTCCATACTTCTTCTTCACCGGCCATAACAGCCGGCGGGCCTTGTCGAGGTTCGCGTTGTCGGGCCAGCTGTTCAGGGGCGCGAACCGCTGCATACCTGCCCCGGCGCCGCCGCGTCCGTCGGTGATGCGATAGGTGCCCGCGGCGTGCCATGCCATGCGGACGAAGAGGGGGCCGTAATGGCCGTAGTCGGCGGGCCACCAGTCCTGTGAGGTGGTCATGACCTCCTCGATGTCACGCTTCAGGGCTTCGAGGTCGACGGACGCGAATTCCTTGGCGTAATCGAAGTCCTCGTCCATGGGATTGCGCACGGCGGGGTTCTTCTGGAGGATCGCGAGGTTGAGCTGGTTCGGCCACCAGTCACGGTTTCCACCACCTTCGGTGGGGTGCCCCAGCCGACCGTGGGCAACGGGGCACCCGCCGCTCTGCTCGGATTCGGTGCTGGCCGCCGCGATCGGGGGGTGCTCTTCTGCGAGGGTTTGCGTGTTGTCGGACAAGGCTTTCCTTCCAAGGGGGGTACTTCGGGTTGTGGTTCGTTGATCGGCTATGCGAAATGCGATGGGAAGCAGTCGGGACACTGGCCCCAGAAGATGACCTCCGCCTCGTCGACACAGAATCCGTTGTCGTACGACGCGGTCAAGCAGGGCGTGTCACCGACGGCACAGTCGACGTCCGCGATAGCCCCGCAGGGCCGACACACCACATGGTGGTGGTTATCGCCGACCCGAGACTCGTAGCGGGCCAAGGATCCTGAGGTTTGGATCCGTCGCACCACCCCTGCCGCGGCCACAGCATGCAGCACCTCGTACACCGCCTGTTGAGAAACGCTCGGAAGGACGGCGCGTACCGCTCGGAGAATCGCCTCCGTGTCGGCATGCGGATTCGCCTACCGCCTCCTGTACGGCAACCCTGGGGCGGGTAACACGCAGGTCAGCGAGCCGCAGCTGCTGCCGCATCAAATCCATCGTCGAGGACACGGGCCGACTATGCCCGCTCATTTTGTAATTGATCAAGATAGTGAGTCAGATTGAGACGCATGCCCGAGGCCGCCGAGGCGACTCAACTGTGGAAGGTTTCGGCAGTTTCGGTGGTGCGGCCCTGGTGATCAGTTTTTTTCGCACAATGAACACTTTCCCACTTATACAAGCCCCGAAAACTGAGAGTGTGCCGCCCAACTGTTACGCCACCGACCTCCACCCCCACGTAAATGCTGGGCGCACGCACACGCTCATTCGTCGCATTCACGCCTGGATAGCGCCTTCGGCCGCACCCAGATGATGGTGGATCAATGTTCGAAACCGCACTGGGTATACGGCACTAGAGCGGTAGCGCGTCGCCTGGTTCTGGAAGACATCCTTCGAAGGTGCGGCGTGCGCATTCGGCGATCACCTCGGCAACGCTGCCCCGGTGCGCAAGGGTCCTGCGTTGCCGGATTGCCCCGTTACCCTGATCGAGCACCGCAGCCACCGACGTGGTCACCTGCCAATGCTCACCGAGCTCCGCCAGGGCCGGCTTGACGTGCGCCAACAGTCGGTACACCAGGCGATGCGCCGGCATCCGCTGCACGGTCACCGGATCGAGGCCGTGCCCGGCGAGCCCGTCGCGGGCAGCCAGCCAGCACGCCCCGCGTAGCACCTGCTGGTCGATCGCCGGCGCCGATTCGCCGCGGCCGATCGCCCTGATCGCGGTCATGACCAATGCGTGCACCAGGGTAGTCAGCGTCATCGTCTCCTTGATGGTGGCAGGGACATCACTGATCCGGATCTCGACAGTGGGGAGATGATTCGATACCCGCACATCCCAATAGACCATTCCGGTGTCGAGGATGGCGCCGGTCTCGAGCAACACCTGCACCGCGTCGTCGTAATGCTGCGCGGAGCGGAAGTACGGTGGCGGTCCCGCACTGGGCCACCGTCCGAACAGGACGTACCGCCAGCTTGCGTAACCGGTGTCGAGCCCACCGGCGATGGGGGAGTTGGCGGTCAGCGCGAGCAGCGCCGGCAGCCACGGCCGCAGATGGTTGCTCACCTGCACCGCTTGCTCGCGGTCCTCGATGCCGACGTGCACGTGGCAGCCACACATCACACCAGTGGCGAGGGCGCCGAATCGCTCGCCCATCTGCTGATACCGCCGTGTCTCGGTGATCGAGTCCGGCGGCGGGTCGTACATCGGCGTTCCGACTGCGAGGAGCTGGCATCCGGTGCGGGCCGCGGCGTCGGCGGTCACGGCCCGGGATTCACACAACTGATCGCGCAGATCACGGATGTGCGTGCCGACCGATGTCGACGTTTCGATCTGGCAACGGCAGAACTCGCGCTGGAGGTCGATGCCCAGCTCGTGCCCGGCTGCGCAAACCTCGGTGTTGTACAGGCTGGGGCGTCCAGTGTGCGGGTCGACCAGGACGAACTCCTCCTCCACCCCCAGGGTCGGACCCGACGATAGGAACGAGCTACTCGTCGGCCCGGTGGTAGTTGCCATTTTCGTCCCTCCAACCCGCGAACACCACCAACTTTACGAGCATCGAAGCGGTGCCTGTGCGGGACTGCTCAGTGAGCAGCGATCAACCTCGGCACGCCGGATTTCCTGGGAATGCCGGGACACCGAATCGACAACCGACCTCAGTCACGGCTTCCACTCGCAGGGTCGGCTCCCGGACTTGCAGCGCCGGCAGGAGTCCGTCGAGCAACAGCGCGTTCTTGTTCGCAGGCTCTGTGGCCCGGGCCGCGAGGGTTCCGCGAATTCGTGCGAATTCGACGAGTTCGTCGTAGACCATCGACAGTGCCGCTGCTGTGGTCTGGTCTTCCGGCGCGAGCCCGGCGAAATCCACGCCGGTCTCGTACTCGTGACGGACAGCGTGCGGACCCTGATCACAGGTGGGTTTGTTCAGATCGATCCGGAATTCCGGCCGATCGGGCGATGGCGGAGTGATCGTGCCGGCATCGGTGCAGACATGGTGCGAGATGCGGTCACCGAGAGCGTGGAGGTAGATGCCGATCCTCGCGTTCGAAGATTCGCTCCCGATCCAGGAGTCGAATTGCGCCGATCGGACCTCGCCCGAAATGACCTGCTGGCCCGTGGCGTTGGTGAACGGGATCGCGACCGGGGTCTCGATGCTGTACACGCCGTTGATCTGCGCGGGCTGAGCGTCGCCGTAACAGCCTGTGCCGGTGGCATAGTCACCATCTGCTGACGGATTGGTAAAGCCTGCCGTGCACAGTGGAGCACTACTACCCGGGCCTGCCATGGCCCAGCGCCGCACGTGCGTGAGCATGACCTCGTGTCGGGGATCGTCGATGTCGGGTCGCAAGCCGTCGGGTTCGGGATCGAGCGGTCCACGCATCGTCGGCAGAAAGTGGAAGAGAAACCCGCCGGTGGCGAAGTGGGTGCGCACGAGGCCGCCGATGTCCTTGGTGGTCCACGTGTCCGCGTCGGCGACGAGTTGGCCGTTGATGTCGCGAGGCGCGAAGGTGCCGAGGTCGGTCGCTTCGTCGTACGCCGCGATCCAATATGCATCTCGCACCGAGAAACCGACGGCGCGGGCGATGATGTACGTCGAGTCTGCGTGCACGAGGCTGCGTCCGCCGAGCGGTTGACGCAACGTGTACCCGTAGCGCGCGAATGCCTCGAGGCCGCAGATCGGACCGTTGGGGTCGTCGAGCGAACAGCTGGGCGGAAGTGGCGCGCAGTTGTGCGGCGGTGCGCCGTCCGGGCTGTAACAGATGTCTTCGGCGAAGCCAGAGGCCTGCGGTGGTGAGACGACGAACGCCGCAGCGACCAGCGTCAGCGCCACGGTGGCCAATCTCCGAATGAATCCATTCATCGACAAGCGCCTTTCCGGTCGCCCAATGCGTCCACGCTAACACCGGAGCGATAGGCGGGACTCGAATATCCGCAGTTCGGAGTTCTGTCTACCGGGATGTATCGCGCCCGGGATGGAAAGGGTTGTACTGAACCGATTTCCGATTTCAATTCACCAACAGCGTTCAGGGTGGCGATCACTACCCCTCGGGTGACTATTCGGTATCGGGCACGTGCCGGACGCTGGGAACGTCAGCAACCGCACATGTGGAGAGAGAACCCCTGCGATCGAAAGGACCCGCCGCTGTGTCGCACAATTTCGGCACCATCGTCCCCGCCGTGCACGATCACGAACTGACGGGCTCTGCCGTGCCCACCGTCGAACCCGCCCCGAAGAGCGTCCGCCACCACGGGACCCTCACCCGAATAGGGCTGTACCTGCTGCTCGCAGCCCTACCGCTGCTGGCGATCTCGGCGCAGGTGTTCGGCGTTGTGTCGATGAACACCACCGGCGCGCTGGTGATCATTCCACTCGCGGCCGTCCTCGCGGTGCTGTGCGTTTTCGCTCCGCACCCGATCGACCGCATCGTCGGGCATGGCCTCGGCTGGGGAATGTTCGCGTGTCTGGTCTACGACATCTTCCGCCTCGACACCGTGTATCTGCTCGACCTGTGGGGCGACTTCATTCCGAAAATGGGTACCTGGCTCCACTCGGGATCCGACACTCGGAGCGGCGCGATCGTCGGTTACCTGTGGCGTTATATCGGTGACGGAGGCGGAATCGGAATTGCGTTCTTTCTCATCTCCCTAGCGCTGGGCCTCCAACATATGTCGCGCCGCACCGTCGTCCTCACCTCCGTCGGCTTCGCCGTGTTCCCAGTGTGGGCCGGGCTCATCGCCACGGTCGCCCTCTCGCCCAGCGGGCAGCAAGCCATGTTTCCGCTCACGCCGACGACGCTCGTACTTTCGCTGATCGGGCACCTGATCTTCGGGTTAGTGCTCGGCCTCGGCTTCCTGCGGGCGCGGCGCAGGGTCGGCCGGCACTGGCCCTGGTTGCCGATCCTTCCGGCAGCGCGGAGGAAGAGGCGCCGTTCTCTCCACCCGGTAACCGACTCCGGAGGTGACGGCCGACCGGCCGCGCGCTTCAGGTCCGCTGTGCGGTTTCCGGCCCGTGCACGGCAGCCGCGCAGTGCGGCCCTGATCCAGGCCTGCGGGGAGTGCGGCGCGACTGCCGGTGAGAACGAACGGTAGGACTCTCGATGCGCCTGCGGCTTGCCCAGGCAGGCGCAACTCCCGTCGAGGCGTAATTGCTGTACACCACAGCGCATCCGTTGTTTCCTAGCGCGATCCCGCCCACTCCAGTAGATCGTCGGCCGACCAGGTATTGATCACCTGTTCGGGTTCGACGCCGCATCGCATCGCCCGCTCACACCCGTACCCTTGCCACGCGAGTTGACCAGGCGCATGCGCGTCGGTGTCGATCGAGAACAGACACCCGATGTCCATGGCCAGATCGATCAGCCGGCTCGGGGGGTCGCGACGTTCGGGACGGCTGTTGATCTCGACAGCGGTGCGGTGGTCGCGGCACGCGGTGAACACTTTCTCGGCGTCGAACGTGGACTCCGGCCGGGTACCGCGGCCTCCTTCGACGAGACGGCCCGTGCAATGTCCCAGCACATCAACTCGCGGATTCTCCACGGCTTTCAACATCCGCCGCGTCATCGCCCCGTGTTCGGCCCGAAGCTTCGAATGCACGCTGGCGACCACGATGTCGAGTTGGTCGAGAAGTTCCGGATCCTGATCGAGCGAACCGTCTTCGAGAATATCGACCTCGATGCCGGTGAGGATACGGAAGGGCGCCAACTCTTCGTTGAGCCGGGCGATCACCCCGAGTTGGGCGCGCAGCCGATCGGCGGACAACCCGTTGGCCACCGTCAGTCGTGGGGAATGATCTGTGAGAGCGCAGTATTCGTGACCGAGTGCCGCCGCACTACGCATCATCTCGTCGATCGGGCTGCCACCGTCGGACCAGTCCGAATGAGTGTGCAGATCACCCTTCAGCGCTTCGCGTAGTACCCCTCCGCCGAGGGGTTCCGCGTTTCCCCGCAATTCCGTGAGGTAGGCGGGAACACCGTCGAGGGCCTCACGGATCACCGTGGCCGTCTTCGGTCCGATACCCGGCAGGTCCTTCCAGCTGTCGGTGCGCTGACGGATCTCCCGCTGCTCCTCGGCCAGCCCCGCCACCACGTCGGCAGCACGCCGATATGCCTTCACCCGATGCGTCTCCGCCCGAGATCGCTCGAGCCAGAACGCTGTCTCGCGGAGGGCCTGCACCGGGTCCATCGGGCTGTCGGCGACCATGTCACCAGTGTTGCGCCCACCACACATCACCGCAACGCTTCGCGAGCCGCCTCCCGGACCGCACTGGTGAGAGCGGTGAGAAGGGGCGAATCCAATTTCCATCGCTGCCAATACAGCGGGACATCGACCGGCCGCGCCGGATCGAGCTCGACGAGTCCGTGGTCCGTGCCCGTGTGCAGTTCGGGGAGCAGTCCCCAGCCGAGCCCGTGGCGAACGGCGTCCGAGAACGCCGAGGAACCGGGAACGAAGTGGCGCGGTGGGTGCAGTCGGCGTCGAGTGAACCCCCGCAGGAATCTGGCCTGGAGCTCGTCTTTGCGGTCGAAGTCGAGCATGGGGGCCACTGCCAGGGCGTCGGCGGTCGGCCCGTCCGGAAACCAGTGGTCGGCGAACGCACGGCTGCACAGTGCGTGGTACCGCATCGACCCGAGGGTCTCCACCGTGCACCCTTGCACTGGTTCCGGAACCGACGTCACCGCCGCCATCACCGTTCCCTCCCGCAGGAGTGTCGTGGAGTGGTACTCGTCTTCGCGGTGCAGGTCGAACAACACTCGATGCTCCGGTGCCAACCGTGCCAGGGCGGGGATCATCCAGGTGGACAGGGAATCCGCGTTGACGACGAGGGGCAGCGTGCTTGCCTGCGCGGCGTCCGGGTTGAGCGACGACATCGTTTCCCGCTCGAGCTGGGCCACCTGCCGCGCGAATGTGAGCACCACGTGCCCCGACTCCGTGGCTCGTGCCGGTTTCGCCCGCTGCACCAGCACGCGTCCCACCTGTTGCTCGAGCGCTTTGATGCGCTGGCTCACGGCGGACGGTGTGATGTGCAGTGTGCGGGCCGCCGCCTCGAAAGTGCCTTCGTCGATGACGGCGGCGAACGTACGCAACGCGGAAAGGTCCAGTTCCATGTGAAGCGATGCTAATGGTTATGAAGGAAAATTAGCTGGCCTGATGTTCGGGTAATTCGTAGCGTGGTGTCCATGGACTTCACACCCAGCGTGCTCACGGCAGCAGCAGGCTTCGGCACCGGTCTGTCGTTGATCGTGGCGATCGGCACCCAGAACGCCTTCGTTCTGAGGCAGGGCATCGTCCGCCGGCACGTCCTACCCGTCGTCGCTCTCTGCGCGGTCTCCGACGTCATCCTCATCGGAATCGGGATCAGCGGAATTGCCACGATCCTCGCCCACGCGCCCGGTGCGATCACCGTCATCCGCTGGGCCGGAGCCGCGTTCCTCCTGGCCTACGCAGCGTTCGCGGCCCGTCGCGCACTGCGGCCCGGCGCGCTCGACACTCCGCAGGAAGTCGGGTCCGCCACACTCGCCACCGCGATCTTCACGTGCCTCGCACTTACCTGGCTCAACCCGCACGTCTACCTCGACACCGTGCTGATGCTCGGATCGGTTGCCAACAATCAGGGCGATCCGGGGCGTTGGCTGTTCGGCCTCGGAGCGGCCGTCGCCAGCGTCAGTTGGTTCCTAGCCCTCGGCTACGGCGCTCGATTCCTGCATCGAGTCTTCGCCCGCCCCGGTGCCTGGCGGGCATTGGACGCCGGTATCGCCGCACTGATGCTCACGCTCGGCATCACGCTGGTTGTCCAGTAGTCAACTTCTGGTTGACATAGTCTGCTTTGTCAACGAATGCTTGACATGTGCCCTCGCCTTTCGAGTCAGCTAGTGTCGTACGCAATCGCTCGCGCCGACGAGATGCGAATCTCATATGGGCCAGTGAATATTGTTGGCACTCCGTTGGTTTCGGGCAGACCGCTGAGATCTCCCGCGCGACCCGAGCCTGTCAGCGGTGACTACCTCATGGAGTCGGAAATGAATCCCGTGCAGCGATTCTCCACTGCCCGCGTCGCACGGCTCGCCACCGCCGGACCTGATGGTGCGCCGCACGTCGTACCGCTGGTCTTCGCCGTCGACGAAGATACCATCTACTCGTGCGTCGACTATAAACCCAAGCGCAGCACGGCTTTACGAAGATTGAAGAACATCGCCGCGAATTCCGCCGTCAGCCTCCTCGTCGATCACTACGACGACGACTGGAACCAATTGTGGTGGGTGCGGGTAGACGGCGTGGCCGAAATACTCGACGCGACCACTGCGGAGGGCGCCTCCGCCATCGACGTTCTCGCCGCCAAATACCCGCAGTACGTCGCGCGCCGGCCGGACGGCCCGGTAATCGCCGTCCGCTCCCTGCGATGGCATCACTGGTCGGCGTCGTGAGTTCTTGTTCACCGGGCCGTTGAGAAGTACTCCCGGGCGCTAGCCTCGACCACGTGCCCACAGCCCTGATCACCGGAGCGAGCCGCGGCCTCGGAGCCGCCATCGCCCGCGAACTCGCACCCACTCACCACCTCCTTCTCGGAGCCCGAACAGCAGCATCGTTGACCGGGATCCTCGGCGAACTCCCCGCCGCGACCCCCTGGCCTGTCGAACTCACCGACTACGACGCCGTGGCCGCCGCCTGTGCGCCGATCGAGCACCTGGACGTGCTGGTACACAATGCGGGGGTCGCCGACCTGTCGACCGTCGCGGAGTCCAGTGTCGAGCAGTGGCGTAGCACGCTCGAGGCGAACGTGATCGCCGTGGCCGAGCTGACGCGCCTCCTGTTGCCGGCCCTGCGAACCGCCGGAGGACACATAGTGCTCATCAATTCCGGTGCGGGAATTCGCGCGAACGCGGGGTGGGCGTCCTATGCGGCGAGCAAATTCGCCCTCCGCGCCTTCGGGGATGCCCTGCGCCTCGAGGAGCCGGGCCTGCGCGTCACCTCCCTTCACCCCGGACGCATCGACACCGACATGCAGCGCGCCATCGTCGCAGGCGAGGGCAACGAATACCGTCCCGAGAATTATTTGCAAGCCTCGACCGTCGCCGCTGCCGTACGCCAAACCGTCGAAACTCCGGCCGACGCACATCCCACGGAGGTCGTCCTTCGGGTGCGGTGACAGCGGGACTCTGCGGTGCCCCCGCAGAAAAGTGACGTGAGATACATCACTGTATGGCCCCTCAGAAAACCCTTAAGCTGCTCACAATCAGTCGCCCTACAGTTCTTCACGTCAGCACAGTTCGCCAGCACGAGTCGGGTTTTTCGCGTCGGCTCAGGAGGTAAGCCACGATGTACGCCGAACAGCGCAAGCCGAACAATTCCGTCGTCGACGTGAGCGGCGATCTCTTCGCTTCGATGTTCTCCCTCGATCTCGGCGACGGCGACGTGGACTACGACGCCGTCGAGCGAATCCACGGTGGTGAGTTCGACGAGTGGACCCTCGCGGCCGCCCGCTCCGGGCTGTTCCCGCCCCACGCCGTGGAAGCCCTGCAGCAGTCGTGGCGGGAGACCCCCCGATCCCTTCTCGACGCCCTACTCGCCGACGCCGACGAAATGACCCGCAAGCGCTGCAACATCATCTGGGCCGGCCTCGACGAGGCCGGCACCTTCGACACCGCCGAATACGCCTGACGGTCAGAACGGCCAGGCCGGAACCGCCGGCAGCCCGGTGCGGGTGGGACGTCCGATCAACCACGCGAGCAGCTCGGGCTGCGGCAGATCCGGCACGGTGACGCCCGGATGCAGCGCCCGCAACTCGGGCAGCTCCGTCCCCAGGGTCCGTTCGACGAACGACTCCGGCCAGTCATCGACCGCATAGTCCAGGCCGAGGTCGACGTGGTGAATCTCGAGTTCGCGCCACCGCAGCACCGGCACATCCCCGGCTGTCACCGGCTTACGCCAGTTCACGGGCGTCGCATACCGGTCAGCGGTGATGTCCCGTAGCGATTCGATCACCCGGCGTCCCGCGAACCGAACGTCGGCGGCGAGAAGCTCGGCGGGCCGTCCGGCCCCCTCCTCGATCGCGGCCGCCCGCGCAGCCGGCCCACCCGGATACATCTCCGGAGCAGGTTCCCCCGTGACGACGCCGACAGCGAAGCGATTGAGGGCGTCGGCGTTCCTCGCCAGGTGGGTCACCACGTGTCCACGACTCCACCCCGGCAACCTGGATGGTTCGCGGGCCTGCTGGTCGGTCAACTTCTCGAGCGTCGACTCGAGCGCCCGCTGCGACGCGGCTACCTCCTCGAGTAGGTGGGCGTACGACTGGTCGGTTTGCGGCGCGGTCATTCCCCGATGCTAGGTGATCAGACCGTAGGACCCGCGGAATAAATCAACTCGGCAGTACTCCCGCGATTCGCGGCAGCTCATTCTGGTTACTCGTCGGTTCGGGACGGCAAAAGCCGGCCATCTCAGTCACGACAGTAGGAGAACCATCCATGAGTGATCGCGACACGTCCGGGGAAGCGCGCGAAGGTTTGCTCGACTCGGTCAAGGGCAAGGCGAAGGAGGTCGCCGGTGCGGTGACCGGAAACGATTCGCTGACCGCCGAGGGGCAACTGCAGCAGGCAGAAGCCCAGCAACGCAAAGAGGCGAACACCGCCGAAGCCATCGCCCGGGCGGAAACCGAGCAGGCAGCCGAAGAACTGCAGGAGGTGCGTGCGGAAGGTGCCGCGGAACGTGCCGAGGTCCGGGACGAGGCGGATGCGGCCCGGCAGGCCGCCGAAGAGCAGCGCCGCGCACAGCTCCGATCGGCAGAGGAGGCGCAGCATCGCGAGGTGGTGACGGAGCAGGCCCGCGCCGGAGCCGACGCTCGTATCGCGACGACTCGTGCCGAAGAGAACGCGCATGCCGAGGTCGCCGCCGCGGCGGAAAATGCCGGTGAGGCCGTCGAGGAGCATCGCCAGTCGGTACGCGAAGCCGAAGCCGCACGGGCCGAAGCCGAGCGTGCACGTCGCGAAGCCGAAGGCCTCAGCGACGACGCCGAACTGTCTTGATCACCATCCACGTACCGAGGGAGATTCGATGAACATCGTCAGTGTGCCGTTAGCGGTACTGCGCCTGCAGTACAAGATCGTGCGGTTCCCGCTGCAACTGATCGAGGACCAATTCATGTCCCGGCTGGGAACCGAGGCGCCGGCGCGGGTGATGTACGAACGAACTCTCGGCGCCCTCGACGGGACTGTCGGCAGCGTTCTGGGCGATCGCGAGATCGAGCAGCGCGGCGCTGCGCTCACGAAGCGGAGCGACGCGCTGATACGCGCCGCGGAACTCGATGCCGAGGCGAGCCGTAAGGAAGCGGAGGCCGACGCCGAGTTGGAAGCCGAGCGACAGCGCGCCAACGAGCAGCAAGTCGCAGCGCAGGAAGCGAAGCAGCGCGAGATCGAGCAAGCCCGTGAGCGTGAAGAAGAACGCAAGCGCGCCGCCGCTCAGGAGGCTGAACAGCGCAAACAAGCCGCTGCGAAGCAGGCCGATCAGCAGGCAGCTCAGCGTAAACAGGCCGCGGAGGCGGCCGCGCGCAACGAGCGGGAGAAGATCAAGGCTGCCGAGGAGAAGGTCGCTGCGCCGGCCAAGGAGCAACTGAAGGAAGCGGCCGACAAGCAGAGCGAGGCAGCAGACAAGCGGGCGCGGGCCGACCGCGTCGAGGATTTGGCCGAAGTCGAAGCCAACAAGCGCAAAAACGAGAAGGCCGCCAACAACTAGCGGCCTGCCGGCCCGGTGACGCACAGGTCGGTGACGAATTTCAGCAGCAGCCGGTTCACCTCGGTGGGCCGCTCCTGCTGAACGAAGTGCCCGGCGCCCTCCAGCACGTGCACACCCCGCAGATCGGGAATTGTGTCCCGCATCCGGTCGAGTGCCGTCGGACCGCTCATCGCGATCACAGGATCGAGGGCGCCGGCAACGAACAGCGTCGGGACCTCGATGTGGGCGCCATCGAGGTCCGCGCTGCGTTTCCAGTTCGCGTCGTAGGCCCGGTACCAGTCGAGACCCCCCGAGAATCCGGTAGCGCTGAATACCTCGACGTAGTGATCGAATGCGGCCTGCGACAGCCATGACCACGGCAAGGGCGGCGCCTGCGGCAACACGTCGAGGTAACCGTTGCCCTCCGAGGGGTGCTGCCAGATGTCGAGGTAGTGGTAGTCGCCCGAGAGCGCGTAGAACACATTGCGCAGAAACCGGCGAGGGTCGGCGTCGAGCTCCCGATCCGCGACACCGGGATCCTGAAAGTAGTGGATATGCAGAAAGTGCTTGCGCGCCATCGCGGCGTACAACTCGGACGGTCGAACCGGGAGGCGGTCGGGCGCATAGGGCACCGCCAGCAGCACCAGTCCCGACACCCGCTCGGGGTGGCGTAGAGCGAGCGTCCACGCCACCGGGGCTCCGAAGTCGTGGCCGACGAACACCGCTCGTTCTTCTCCGAGCGTGTCGAGGAGGCCGATGAGTCTTTCGGCCACGCGGTCGTTCGTGTAGTCGTCGATGCAGGCGGGGATATCCGTACACCCGTACCCGGGCATGTCCGGCGCGAGCGCCCGGAAGCCGGACTCGGCGAGCGCGTAACTCTGATGGCGATAACTGAAGCCGAGGCCCGGGAATCCGTGGCACATCACGACCGGCGGACCATCGCCCGTGTCGGTGATACCCCAACGGAATCCGTCGACCACGACCTTGCGTTCGGGCATCACTCTCCGGGCGTACCGGCCATCGACCGTGCCTTCTCCGCAATATCGAGTGAAGCAAGATAGCCGAAGACCAGCGCCGGCCCGATCGTGGCTCCCGGCCCCGCGTAGGTGTGTCCCATGACCGGCGCGCTGGTGTTACCCGCCGCATAGAGTCCTTCGATGACGGTTCCGTCTTCGCGAAGCGCTCGTCCCGCCGTGTCGGTATTGATGCCGCCCTTCGTGCCCAAGTCGCCCGGGACCATCTTGGCCGCGTAGAACGGGCCCTTGGTCAACTCGCCCAGGCTGGGGTTGGGTTTGTTGCTGATGTCGCCGTAATAATGGTCGTACTTGCTCTCACCACGGTGGAAGTCCTCGTCCACGCCAAGGCGGGCGAACCTGTTGAACCGCTCGACGGTGGCAGTGAAACGATCCACGGGAACGCCGATCTTCTCGGCAAGCCCCTCGAGTGTGGACGCCTTGACGATCGCCCCGCTTTCGAGCCATTTACGGGGAAGCGGGGCGCGCGCCGTGACGCTGGCGAAGAGGTACCGGTCGCGGTAGGTCTGATCGAAGATCAACCAGGCAGGGATGTTCTCACCCGGGCCGTCGCCCTGCCCGAACTCCCCGCCGTACATGCGGTGCACCGCCTCGACATACGGTAGCGACTCGTTCATGAAGCGTTCGCCCCGGTCGTTGACCATGATGCTGCGGGGTAGTGAACGCTCGGCGAGGGCGAACCACGGGCCCTTGGGCAGCGGAATACTCGGACCCCACCACGCATCGTTCATAAAGCTCACGCCCGCACCGAGTTTCAGCGCCGCATTGATGCCGTCACCGGTATTCGTGGGCGCGCCGGTGGTCCAGTCCGAACCGATCGGCTCGCGCTGGTACTTCCGTCGCATCTCGGCGTTGTTGTCGAATCCACCGCACGCCAGGACGACACCGTGCGTGGCGCGCAGCGTCATGGTCTGCTCGTTCGACGTCACGACCACCCCGACCACGCGGCCGTTCTCGGTGACCAGATCGGTCAGTTCGGTGTTCAGCTGCAGCGGGATGCCGGCTTTGCGCACCCCGAGCAGGAGTTCGGCCATCAGGGCCGCACCCATGCCGATGAGATGCTGTCGCCTTACCTTCGCGACCACGCTGCGCAGCCCGACCCTCACCATCCGAACCGGTCCGCGCCAAGTCCGGAATCCCGTACTCAGCCAGCGATAATCCGACTGCTTCACCACCACGTTCAGCGGGGTCTTGCTGTACGGCGGATGCAGGGTGTCGAGGTCGTCGCCGAGTGCGCGGGCATCGAACGGTACCGGCTCGCACGAGCGTCCGGTGGCCAGCCCTCCCGGTGCCTCCGGGTAATAGTCGGAGTAATTCTTCACCCACTCCAACTTCAGCGGACTGTGGTCGATCAGGAACTGCAGTGCTTCCGGCCCTCTGTTGATGTAGGTATCGATCCGCTCCGGATCCACGGCCGGTCCGACGATGCTGTGGACGTACTGGCGTGCCGCCTCCAGATCGTCGGGCGGAGCGTCACGTTGGAGCACCGTGTTTCCGGGGATCCACACCCCGCCACCCGAGCGGGATGTGGAACCGCCCCAGTACGGCGACTTCTCGACGATCACCACCGTCAACCCCCGTGCGGCGGCAGTGATCGCCGCACTCATTCCTGCGGCGCCCGATCCGACCACCACCACGTCGAAGCTCTGGTCCGCCAATTCCTTCGCGGTGGGGCTGGCGTGGTTGTCCCCTGGTGTGGTCATACGGCTCCCTATCGGTACGTGAAATACCAAAACTAGAACACGTTCCACCATAGATCAAGGGTGACGTCGTTCTCGATCCCTACGGGATGGGAATGACCAGCAGCGGCATGCCCGGAATCTGCACCCGAATCTGCGGTTGTGGCACCGGTGCGGGTGCCGGAGCGGGCGGCAATTCGACCCGGGGCGGCGGTGGAGGTGGAGGCGGCGGTGGGGGCGGAGGGGGAGGTGGCGGCGGCACAACCGCCACGGGGGCGGGACGGGGCGCAGCCTGCTGGACCGCAATCGGTGGCGAATCGACGACGGGGGCTTCGGCGATTACCGGCGACGGCGGACTCGTGCGCTCCGCCGGCTGCCCGGGTCCCGCACCGATCGGCAGTGGGGTGAGGCCACCGGTCATCAAATCCACCACGGCTATGTCGTTCATCGCGAGGTTCGACGGCTGCACCACCAAGAGCCGGTCCTCCTGGAAAGTCGGCCACGGGTCGCCGTGCATGTCCGAATTTTCGCCGAGGATCGGGGCCAGAAGGGGGCTACCGTGTACACACCGAACCCGCGGCACGCCATGGTCGTCGACCAGAACGATCGTCCCGGCCTCGAGCACCGACTGGACGGCATGTGCCCGCCCACTCTCGAACCCGTGGTCGGTGACCCGGGTATCCGCGCGGAGCAACACCGGCGTCAGCGTCCGTACATAACTCCGCACATCCTCCACGTCGAACACGCTGGACCACGCCGACATCCGCGCCGGGTCGCGTTCGAGGTTTTCGACGAGTTTCTGTCGGTCACACAGCAATCGGTCCGGGCTCGCACCGTAGAGTCCTGCGCGGTCGCCGACCACTCGAATGCCGCCGGTACCGCCCTCGGTCGGCAGTTCGGTTCCCGCCGGCCCGTAGGGAACGGTGGTGGGTGTCTGCGGCGGCAGCAACACCTCGGTCCAGGGAAACCCGTCGTCCATGGCCCCATTGAGCTCTACGGGGACGGACCGAACATCCGACCCGGAGGAGCAGGCCACCATCACCGTGGCAGCGACAGCACCTGCGACAACCAGCCAGTGACGCGGCGCGCGCCTGGAGCGCGTACCTGCACGTGCGTCTGCTCTACGTCGGGCATCCCTTGCGGCCGGCCCGGCGTCGTCGGTGGCCACCCCGACATCGTAAGCACAGTTCGCGCTCGATCGGGCGTTAATCCCGGTGCGGTCGTGCGTGTCAGCGAGTAACCATGTCTTCCTGCGACCAATACGCCTTCATGGTCGTGATCTTGCCTTCGTCGTCGAAAGTCATGACGTCGATCGGTGCGATCTCGAGCTTCTGCTCGCCCAGTTCGGTGACCAGCGCAAAATGGAACGCCGCTGTGTTCCCGGCGATCCGCAGCGTGAGCAGCTCACTGGTCTGCTGCAACGGCTCGATCACCCCGTAGAACTCGCGAATCGACTCCACCGTGGTCCGCGGGTCGGTACCCACCGGATCCTCCACGATCGCACCGTCGGCATAGAGGGCCAGCACGTCGTCGACAGTGCCCGTGGCCACCACCTCGACGTACTTCTCGACGGTCTTGCGGATGTCTTCTGCGGACGGTGCCATAGCGGGTACTCCCAGGTCGACTAGAACGCGTTCTAGTCGAGAGAGTAGCGCATACTCACGGGCGCAGGGCATCAGAGGACGATATTGACCATCTTCCCGGGTACGACGATCACCTTGCGGGGATCCCTGCCGTCGAGGAGCGCCACGATCTTCTCGTCGGCGAGCGCGATCTTCTCGATCTCCTCGCGCGACGCGTCGGCCGCCACGGTCACCCGACTGCGGACCTTGCCGTTCACCTGGATCGGGTACTCGACGGTGTCCTCCACCAGCCACTTCTCCTCGGCGACCGGGAACGGACCGTGCGCCAGCGACTTCTCGTGGCCGAGCCGCGACCACAGTTCCTCCGCGAGGTGCGGGGCCAGCGGCGCCAGCATCAGCACCAGGGGCTCCACCGCCGAACGCGGGGCGCCGCCGGGGTAAGCCTTGGTGAGGTGGTTGGTGTACTCGATCAACTTGGCCGCCGCCGTGTTGTCCCGCAGCGCCGTGTAGTCGTCGCTGACCCCGGCGATCGCCTTGTTCAACGCCCGCAGGGTGTCCTCGGAGGGAGCGTCGTCCGTGACCCGGACGGCACCGGACTCCTCGTCGACCACGACGCGCCAGGCACGCTGCAGAAAACGCTGAGCGCCGACGACATCCTTGGTCGCCCACGGACGGGACGTGTCCAGCGGGCCCATCGACATTTCGTACACCCGGAGGGTGTCGGCCCCGTATTCCTCACAGATCTCGTCCGGCGACACGGAGTTCTTGAGGCTCTTGCCCATCTTTCCGTACTCGCGGTTGACCTCCGCGCCCTGGTAGAAGAACTTTCCGCCCTTCTCCTCCACCTCGTCGGCCGGCACGTACACCCCCCGCGCATCGGTATAGGCGTAAGCCTGGATGTAGCCCTGGTTGTACAGGCGCCGGTACGGCTCGCTCGAGCTGACGTAGCCGAGGTCGAACAACACCTTGTGCCAGAATCGCGAGTACAGCAGGTGCAGGACAGCGTGCTCCACACCGCCGACGTACAGGTCGACACCACCGGGATCGTTGGGCCCGTGAATCTCCGGCCGCGGACCCGTCCAGTACCGCTCGTTCTCCTTGTCGCAGAACGTGTCCGGGTTCGTCGGGTCGATGTAGCGCAGCTGGTACCACGAGCTGCCGGCCCACTGCGGCATCACGTTGGTGTCGCGGCGGTAGGTCTGCAGACCGTCACCGAGGTCGAGTTCGACGTTGACCCAGTCGACCGCCTTCGCCAGCGGGGGAGAGGGCTCCGAGGATGCGTCGTCGGGATCGAAGGACACGGGAGCGTAGTCCTCGACCTCCGGAAGTTCCACGGGCAGCATGGAATCCGGCAGTGCATGCGCATTGCCCTCGGAGTCGTACACGATCGGGAACGGCTCGCCCCAGTACCGCTGACGGGCGAACAGCCAGTCGCGCAGCTTGTACTGAATGGTGCCCTTGCCGGTGCCGTCCGCCTCGAGACGCTCGGTGATGGCCTTCTTGGCATCGGCGACGTTCATGCCGTTCAGGAAGTCCGAGTTCACCAGCAAGCCGTCCCCCACAAACGCGTCCTGCGCGATGTCTCCACCGGAGATGACCTCGACGATATCGAGACCGAACACCGTCGCGAACTCCCAGTCGCGGTGATCGTGACCGGGCACCGCCATGATCGCGCCGGTGCCGTACCCGGTGAGCACATAGTCGGCGATGAACACCGGAACCTTGCGCCCATTGACGGGATTCGTCGCGTAGGTGCCGAGGAAGACACCCGTCTTCTCCTTGTACTCCTGTCGCTCCAGATCCGACTTCGCCGCAATCGACTTCCGGTACGCCGCAACGGCTTCGACAGGATTGGCCGCGCCACCGGTCCATCGCGGATCGACACCCTCGGGCCACTCCGCGGCAACGAGCTCGTCCACCAGCTCGTGCTCCGGCGCCAGCGTCACATAGGTGGCACCGAACAGCGTGTCCGGACGCGTCGTGAACACCTCGATCTCATGAGCAGAAGATTCACCCTCGCTTCGCTCGACCGCTGCCCGGAACTTCACCTGCGCACCGTGCGAGCGCCCGATCCAGTTGCGCTGCATGGCCTTGACCTTCTCGGGCCAATCCAGGTACTCGAGGTCGTCGACGAGACGGTCCGAGTACGCGGTGATGCGCATCATCCACTGCTGCAGGTGCTTACGGAACACGGGGAAGTTGCCGCGGTCGCTGCGACCGTCCGCTGTCACCTCCTCGTTGGCCAGCACCGTGCCCAAACCCGGGCACCAGTTGACCATCGAATCGGAGTGGTACACGAGACGGTAGGAGTCCAGGACGGCTTCCTTCTCGGAGACCGACAGCGACTGCCAGTCCCGCCCGTCCTCGACGTTCCGCTCGCCCGAGGCGAACTCCGCCTCGAGTTCGGAAATGCGCCGGGCCTTGCCGGCCTCCTTGTCGAACCAGGCATCGTGGATCTGCAGGAAGATCCACTGCGTCCAATGGTAGAAGTCGACGTCGGTGGTCGCGAAGGTGCGCCGCTCGTCGTGCCCCAGGCCGAGGCGCCGCAGCTGACGCTTCATGTTGATGATGTTCGCCTCGGTGGTGGCCCGAGGATGCGTGCCCGTCTGCACCGCGTACTGCTCGGCCGGCAGACCGAAAGCGTCGTAGCCGAGCGTGTGCAGCACGTTGTGGCCCTGCATCCGGTGGTAGCGGGCGAAGACATCGGTGGCGATGTAGCCGAGGGGGTGCCCCACGTGCAGACCGGTTCCCGACGGGTAAGGGAACATGTCCTGCACGAACAGCTTGTCGGCCGGAACCGGGCCTGCCAGCGGGCCGACCGGGTTGGGCGCGTCGAAGGTGCCCTCCGCGCTCCATCGGTCCTGCCAGCGCTGCTCGATCTGGCCGGCGAGTTCCGCGGTGTAGCGGTGCTGCGGGGTCGCGTCGGACGGGTTGGCGGGCTGCGCGTGCTCGGTCACTGTGGTCGCTATCTACTTGGCTGACATTCGTGGATGGAGAGGAATACCGTCAACCAGGGTAGAGCCTCACCCCACCCGGACTCACCTGCGGATCCGGGTCCGCCGTATCCTGGTCACGTGTTGATTGCCTCCGTCGTGCTGTTCGTCCTCGCTGTCGCCGTTGCCGGCGTCGCCCTGGCCGGCCTCGCCGAACGTCTGCCGCGCAACCGGTGGGCGGGTGTCCGGACCCCCGAGACGCTGCGCGACGACGACGCTTTCGCGTTGGCGAACAAGGTCGCAGGACCCACACTTCTCGCCGCCGCCGGGCTGCTGATCATCGGTGGTATCGCCGGAATCCTGATCGGGGGAGTTGTCGGGATCGGCGCCCTCCTGGTCAGCGTCGTCGCGGCCGCGCTCACCGCGGGTACAGGCGCATCACTCGGTGCCCGCGCCGCCGCTGCCGTCCCCGTCGCCGATACCGGTGCTTGCGGCAACTCCTGCGGAGCCTGCTCGCTGAAGGACGCCTGCCAGCCGTCCTGACCGGCTGCAGACGGCCAACCCGGTGCACGGATCGCGAATCGTCGACCCCGCCGGAGCCGTATTCGGTCTCGTCCTGCCCGTGGTGGCCGCGCTGTCCGCCGTACTCCTGACCAAGCTCTGGGAACCCCGTCTCCCCGCGGAAATCGCCACGCATTGGACTACCACCTCACCGGACGGCTTCTCCGCCCCGATGTCCAGTGCCTGGACCTTCGCTCTCGTGACGGTCCTGTTCGGAGGCGGCTGTGCTGCCTTCGCCGCCCTCGCGCCTGCCCTGCTCATGATGCGGCGCACCATGCTCGTCGTCGGGCTGTCCGTGGTCGGGCTGATCATCACCGTGCAGGTGGTCATGCTCGCCGTCCAACTCGATGTCACCGATCCCACCGGCACCGAACTTCCGCTGTGGTCCCTCGGCCTCGGGACGGTGCTCGGCGCCGCCGTCGGGATGATCGGCGCGGCCTGTCTGCGCGACTACCGTCGTCGGGTCGCGGCCACGAAACCACCCGACGCCACGTTGCCCCGAGCCGACGCACCCGCGGCAGTGGCCGTTTCCGTGGGGTTCGGGACAACCGGGTCCGTGATCCTGCTAGTCCTGTTCGGCGTCGTTCCCGCCCTCGTCGTCTGTCGTCTTGCCGGCGGCTGGTGGCCGCTCGCCGTGTTCGTGCCCGTCGGGCTGTTGCTCGTCAGCCTGCTGCGGTTCCGAGTCCTCGTGGACGAGGACGGCATCCGAGTGATCAACATGGGTATGCCCGCGCTCGACTACGGCATCGACGAGATCGAGGGTGCACGAGTCGGCGTGATCAAGCCTTTCGACGACTTCGGTGGCTGGGGACTCAAGGTGAAGGGGGCGCGGAACTACGGCGTCGTCACCCGCACCGGACCCGCTGTGATCATCACCATGGCGTGCGGAGACCGATTGACCGTCACCACCTCGGAGGCCGAGGAAATGGCCGGAGTTGTCAACGCATTCGCCGACAGGCGGCTCCGCCACCCGTGAGTGCCCCAGGAGTGCAGAGACTCGTCAACCACGCACGGACGGGAGCCTGTGCCGTGTGAAGTTTCTCAGCAGCTGATCGTGTTCGCCGCGCTCGCTCAGCGCTACGCGAAGCGCAATCCCAAGGACCAGTCGCCCAGTACTGTGGCCTAGGGATGTGAATGCTGATGCCTGAACCGCTCCGACAGTGCGAGTTCCGCTTCTACGAGGAGCTGAACGACTTCCTCGCGCCGGACTCGAGGAAGCGGACTATCACGCATTACTTCATCGGCACGCCCTCGGTGAAGGACCGCATCGAGGCGTTGGGCGTGCCCCACACCGAAGTGGACCTGGTTCTCGTCGACCAGAACTCGGTCGACTTCGCGCACCGCCTCGTCGGGGGCGAGCGGGTCTCGGTGTATCCCGTGTTCGAACGCATCGACATCAGGGGGCTCACTCGACTGCGACCGCAACCGTTACGAGACCCTACGTTCGTCCTCGACGTGCACCTCGGCCGGCTCGCCGGCTATCTGCGGTTACTCGGCTTCGACACCCGGTATCGCAACGACTTCTCCGACACCGAACTGGTCGAGATTTCGGTGTCCGAGCACCGGATCGTCCTCGCCCGGGACACGGGCCTGCTCAAGCGTGCCGCAGTGACACACGGCGCCTTTCTTCACGAAACCGATCCGCGCCGTCAGCTACGAGAAGTGCTGGACCGCTTCGATCTCCACGCACAAATTGCGCCCTTCACCCGATGCGCGGTGTGCAACGGGACACTCACCGCAGTGTCCTGGGAGGAGGCACGCAAGGAGGTGCCGCCGGGAGTGGCGGAACGCGAGCGCGACTTCAGTCGATGCCGGAACTGCGACCACCTGTACTGGCCGGGCAGCCACCTATCCCGATTACGCCGTCGCCTGCGGGAGGTCGGCGTGGATCTCGGGCCGATCCGTCAGGAGGCGTGACGCAGTTCGGCGGTGAACTCCGCGGTGCAGAAGCATCCGTCGCCGAATTCCTCGCAGTCGATGATCAGAGTGTGTCGAACCTCGGACAGCTCGACGCACGACTCGTCCGTGCACTCGATGCCGCGCCGGCTGTGCACGATCAACGTTCCGTGGCAGTGGTCGATGGCCGTCTCACAACGTCCGCATGGTCTGTTCACGTCTGCTGCCTCCTTACTTCGTCCTGCACTGTTGATACCACCGGTCTCCGACAGACCCCGGGACGTGCGCGAGGTGTGTCGGCTGAACTCGGTGCGACCGATGTCCCGCCACGTGGTGCTCACTCCCGAGCCGAACTACATCGCGCGGCCCGATCCATTCAGGGCACTGAAATGCCGCCGTCGGCGCTGGGTCTTACCGGTAAGCGCGGTAACGTCTATCCTTCCGAGATGCCCATTTCAACTGTCTTCATCACCGGCGCTGCAGCCGGAATCGGACGTTCCACCGCCCTCGAGTTCGCGCGCGCCGGATACCTGGTCGGCGCCTACGACATCGACCTGACGGGTCTTGCCTCGTTGCAGGAGGCGATCACGTCTGCCGGTGGACGCGTCGTCACGGGTGTTCTCGACGTCACCGATCCCGACCAGTGGGAGACACGTCTGAAAGAGTTCGACGCTGAAGGCGGCGGGCGTCTCGATATCCTCATCAACAATGCCGGTATTCTGGTCGCGGGCAGGTTCGAGGAAATGCCGATCGAGGTACACAAGCGGCAAATCGACATCAACTTCAACGGTGTCGTCTACGGAACGCACGCCGCATTCCCCTACCTGAAGGCAACACCCGGCGCGCAGGTGATCAACCTGTGTTCAGCTTCGGCGATCTACGGTCAACCCGAACTCGCCACCTACGGCGCCACCAAGTTCGCCGTACGCGGAGTCACCGAGGCACTCGACCTCGAGTGGGCTGAGTACGACATCTCGGTGAAAGCAATGTGGCCGTTGTTCGTCAACACCGCCATGACCAAAGGCGTCTCGACGGGGACCACCAACTCGCTCGGTATCAAACTGAGTGCCGACGACGTGTCGAAGAGCATCTTCAAGGCGACTCGTCCCTCGAAGCGGCCGTACCACAAAGTGCATTTCCCGGTTGGTCTGCAATCGAAAGCGCTGTCGCTGGGGTCGCGCTTCTCACCCGCGTGGCTCACTCGTGAGGTCAATCGCAGACTCAGCCACACCTGATAGGTAGGGAAATATTTGGCGGGCCGGCAGGCTGAGGTGCCGCCGGCTGATGCCGCCGATTGTAGGGTCTCGCTGCCGGGGCCATTTTGAGACGCTGCGGCCTGCGGACTTGTCACTTGTCTCACGGCATGGCCGCCGCATTCTGTCTCAATTCCCTGGCATTTCTTCAGCCATCACGATGCGAGACGGGGCCGTGCCGACTGCTATGCCGAACGCCAGAGACTGGCGCTTCGAGGGTCCCGGATGCACCAAACGCCCCACCAGCCCAGAACGGTCGGTGGGGGCGTTTCTGCTCGGCGAAAGATGTCGGGGGTGTTTGCCAAGATGTTGCGATGACATCGAGCCAGTACGGTCCGTGCGCGATGGCGCCGAGGTCGGACGTTTCCGGTGGAAGCATGCCTATATGCCACGGCATGGCTCTCCCGATGTGGACGCAGATCGACGGCGGCGCATACCCGAAAACCAGCTCAGAGACGCGACACCGACCCGAACAGGCATGGTCAGGACGTTAGCCTCATCGACGCCATCACCGCCGCGAAACACGGCAGACGGGTGTCCCTCGACAAGGCGACCTGTCCATTGACGGATCGTTATCCGGTGCCGATAGGCGTTCCCTTCCGTCCGCTTGGCGTGGTGGTGAACCGGCCGTCGGTGCGGCCTGACCGATGATTTTTCCGCGCCGTGCTGGTCTGTACACCGAGTACCGACTCACGGGAGGCTGACACCATGCGGAAACTGACCTTCGCCATGAACGTGAGCCTGGACGGTTACATCGCCGCGCCCGGCGACGACCTCGGCTGGAGTGTGCCGAGCGACGAGCTGTTCCAGTGGTGGTCCGACCGGGTGAGGGCGACAGGCACGGCGCTGTACGGGCGCAAACTGTGGGAGACGATGAGCTCCCACTGGCCGACCGCCGACCAGCAGCCGGGTGCCACACCGGCGGAAATCGAGTTCGCCCGCCGCTGGCGGGACATGCCGAAAGTAGTGTTCTCCTCGACGACCAGCACGGTCGACTGGAACACCCGCCTGGTCACCGGCGACGCGGTCACCGAGATCACCCGGCTCAAGGCCGAGGACGGCGGCCCCATGGATATCGGCGGCGCCACACTCGCCGCAGCGGCCATGCGGGATGGGCTGATCGACGAGTACGCGATCGTCACCCATCCGGTCCTGGTAGGTGGCGGCACGCCCTTCTTTGCGGCCCTGGACAACTGGGTGAACCTGACCCTGGTGGAGACCGGGACGTTCCCTGACGGCGTGGTCCTGACCAGGTACGAGACCAGGCGCTGAGTACCAACCTCGGATCGGCCCGGGCTTCGGGCCGCCCAAGGATCTCATGGCGCTGTGTTTCGAGGCGGTCGTGATACCCGTCCCGGATCACAGACCGTGTATGTAAGGGATCGCGGATCGGGATCGGTCAATTGTCGCCGGGAAGCTGACGGAAGTACTCCTCAGGCGAAACCCCGGGTGGAATCCGGTGAGCCTTGTGGTCAGGGTCGTCGTCGAGGGTGATCGTCAGCGACGTGCTGTACGCGCCGGTGCTAGGCCCTTGGGGGCGCGATACGGTTCGTCGCCGACGTACCATGCGTCGGTAGCGACGAAGTCGAAGCCGTCCTGGACCCCCTTCCCGGGTAGGCGTTCCCACTCGAAATACACTTGACGACCAGGATCCAAGCCCATGCGAGTCTTCGTAGAAGGCGTCGTCGCGTGTATCCAGCAACCACCAGGTGTCTCGGGCGAGTCGATGACGCCCCAGCCTTCGTCGTGGTTCCAGGTCCGCATCGTTCCGATGCTCGGAGACATGATTTGATACTGCATCATCACAACGACCGTTCACATGCCAAACTTCCACTCGGCGGGGTAGTGACGGATCCCGTTGCTGCAGTAGTGACCGGTCAGCGATCCGTCACCGGTCAGAATTGGCGGACTAGCTGTTGCGGGTCATGACGTTGTAGACACCGGGCGGAGCATGGGCTGAACGAAGGGGACGGGCCTTCCGGCGGCAGGATGAGAAGTACCACCAACGCATCCGCCGACAGGAAGAACCCGTCCGTGCTCCACCAACTTGTTCAATTTGATGCAGGCGTCGTGGTCTGCAGCCGTGATGTCCGAGGCGGTGGCCGGGCAACGCTCCTGCTCCACCTGTCACCCGTTGCGGGTTGACTCAGTTACGGCATGCGGTCCGGCCACCTCCGCTGGCGTGGAGTGGCTCGAGCGAGGTCTGCAAAGCCGAAAGTTGGTGTGCCCTCCTCGCTAACCGAATCGAACCGAGTCGAGGGAGTGGTGATGACGCAGGCGCTCGACAACTGCACAACGCCGGTGGTGATCGCCATCGAACCGCACAAAGCGTCGTGGACCGCAGCCGCAGTCGACGCCTCACTGCGGCCGTTGGCCACCATCCGGGTTCCGGTCAGCGACGACAGCTACCGAACGCTATGCCGATTCGCGAGGCGCTGGAGGGACGCCGGCTGGGCTATCGAGGGAGCTCCCGCACCGCTCGGTCAGGGTGCTGCCCGAGTCGACGACCAGTGGCGCGCCGCTGGCGACTTGCACCACCAAGCGCTCCGCGCCCTCGGCAACCGCCTCGTCGGAATCCTCCACGGCTGCCTCCGCCACCACACTCGCTACGACGAGCACATCGCCTGGGACCACCGCCGCACCACCCCGGGCTGCTTGACGACTCACAGCCCTGGGATGTCTAACCCGCACGCTCCACTGAGGAGACTCAAGGCTTGAGCACCCTCAATACATCGTCGAGCGAAAGGTCGGGGTCGTTCATATCGGGGCCATCGAACGTCTGCCAGATATAAGACGCCGTCGAGCTCTCCCTCAGCGGATGCAAGTCGGCCAAGTCGGGATCGTCTCGGAAACTGTTGAACGCCTCTTCGGACTCCCATTCAACGAGAAACAGAACCTGTCGCGGCGCGAGGTCACCGGCCACGTTGTCTCGAAAACGGCCGAGCGCCACCATTCGACCACCATATGGCGGAGCCGCTTCGGGCAAACGGCTGAAGTACGAAAGGTACTTCTCCTCGTCGGCCACGTCGAACATATTCAGCGCGTAAAACTTTCCCCCGTGCGAGTTCTCGCTCATTTCCTTACCTCTCTCGTTGGGCTGCCACTGAGGCCGAACATGGTCGGAGTCTCCGAGTGGCCGGTTAATCGATCATCTGGACAATCATTTCGGTCGCTCGCTTGTTCACCGAGCGATCCAGGTCTATCTACGGAGGGCGAGCCACTCGGCGTCAGCGCCGGTACGGCGACGCTGTCGACGACCCGTTCGGGTGAAGGGCAGCTCGATTGGTTCCGCCATGCAGAGAGCTGATGGAATCGCGGGGAATGCGGAGCCGATCAGGTCGAGATCACGGCCATCAGCCACCTCACCCCCGCTCGAGGGCCGCCGCGACGACCTTCTTCCGCTCGAAGTTTTTTGGATCCGGCGATCGGCTGGGATGCCCTGCCGCGCTTAGCTGCGAGCTAACCGGCAGCGATGGGGTCTGCTCGTAGTCCGGGCCCCGGCGGCAGTTCCAGGTCGGTGCCGGCAACAGTCTCGCCGCACTGCTCGCACACCAGCTCGGCGTGCAATTGACCACCGCACGCACGGTGCCGGGTGAGGCGCGGCAAGCCGTCCGGCCCCGACCGGTGCCGGTCGCCCCAATGCATAAGTCCGACCACCGGCGTGCAGAGTTCGAGGCCGACCGCGGTGAGCCGGTACTCGAAACGAGGCGGACGCTGCTGATACTCGACGCGCTCCAGCACACCCGCCTCCACCAACCGCTTGAGCCGGTCGGTGAGCACGTTGCGGGCGACGCCCAGGCTGTGCTGGAACTCGTCGAAGCGGCGCAGGCCGAGCATCGCGTCGCGGACTATCAGTAGTGTCCATCGCTCACCGAGAACTTCGAGCGTGCGAGCGATGGAGCACACCTGGCCGTCATACGTGCGATTCAGCATCCGCCAATTCTACGCCGCTTCGGTTGCATGAAGATACTCACCCGTCATGAGGTCCGCGACCAGCTCAGGCTCGTCGACCTGAACGTAATGCCCGGAGTTCTCGATCAGATGCAGGTTGTTGTCGGGGAACTGGCCGGCGAACCGCTTCGCCAACCGCGGATTGAGGAAAGGGTCACTGACGCCGAAAATGATCCGTACGGGACGGTGGAAATGCCTGAGCTGGCGGGCCTTGAGCCGCCGGGAAACCACTTGGCCGAGCATGCCGGAGGTGTGCCGCCAGAACGCCGGCCGTGAGGTGCGAAACTGCTCGAACAGCCGTGGGACGAGTTCGGCGCGTGCGTCGCCGTCGCGGATGAATGAGCCCACCTGGTAGTGGAAGAGGCGCCGCTCGAGGTCGGGTCGCATCGCCGACAGCTTACGGGCAATCGCGTTGAGCCCGGGCGTCGAGTACAGCACGATGGCATGTGGCCGTCGAAGGCCGACCGTCCACTCGTAGTAGGTGTTGAGCAGGACGAGCTCCTCGACCCGCTCCGGATTCCGCAGCGCCCAGTCGATGGCCGGCGGACCGGACGCGTCGTGCGCGACCAGGACCACTCGCTCGTCCGGCAAGCTGTTCACCACCGCGTCGATGTCGCCCACCTGGTTGGTCGCGGTGTACGGGTAACCATCCGGTTTGTCCGACTCGCCCCAGCCGAGGAAGTCGAACCGCACCACGCGCCGGCGACCGACAAGGTGCGGCATGAGGCGGTCGTAGAGATGCATGCTGTCGGGAAAGCCGTGCATGAGCACCAGCGGTGCTCCCGGCCCGTCCGTAATTTCAGCGTGTATCCGGTGCTGTCCTCGCCGGACTGACAGCGGTACTGAGAGTGGTTTGGTGGTATCCATCAGGGTCTACTCCACATCGAAGTGAGTTGTTTCACGCAACTCGAAAACTGTAACATGAGTCTCGTGAAGCAACTAACCCTTGTAATTTTGCCGAGAGAAGTGGATCATGCGCTACCTGGTAGACCCGCCCGATTGGGCTTGACGGGTACGGCGGCCGGGCCATCGAACGCCGTACGCGGTAGCGGCCCAAGGTCATCGGGTTGGTCGCGACACCGGCCGCCGGGTGCGCGAAGGACGCACTTCTGACCCCTGATCCAGGGTGCATCGTGGTCGCGCTGTCGACGCGGGATGCCGTCCCGACGTTCTGTCTGCGCGACAATTCCGATGGTGATCACGTGATCGCCGGTTTCGATGCGGTGTGCGGGTTCCACCGCCCCATTTCTCGTCGAGACGAACTCCTCCTGCGGAGCGACGAGTGTGATGTCGGTGAGGTGGAGGGTTTCGACGACGAGTTTTCGAGGTTGTCGCCGGATTCCCTGTCGTCCCACACGGACGCGAGTTCCCCTGAGCTGCAATCAAATACGGCCTGCAGGTTGCAGCGCAGGTGACATCCGGCCATCGCGCGAGGCCTAGAGCGGGGCTGATTGCCTCACACCGTCAGGGGTGGGTTGCATCAAAAAACCAATCGGCATACGGTGGGGCAAAACCGATCGGTTTTTAGTGAGAGTCAGGGACTCTACGAGGCACTACCCCAGACCAGTCAGAGGAGACATATCAATGTCAGAGCGCAATCCCATCCTGATCACCGGAGCCGCCGGCGAAGTCGGTGGCGTGAGCAGAACGATGGTCGAGATGCTGCTCGATCAGGGTTACCTGGTGCGCGCGTTCGTGCGACGGGACGACGAACGCGCGCACTCTCTGCGCCAGGCCGGGGCTGAAATCTTCGTCGGCGACCTACTCAACGTCGCCGACGTGACAGCTGCCCTGAAGGGCTGCCGGCGAATCTACTTCAGCATGAGCCTGTCGCCGTACTACACCGACGCCGTCACACTGATGGCTGCGGCGGCGCGGGCCCAGGGCGACATCGAGGTCTTCGTCAACATCTCCGAGTTCGAGCAGGGTTTCATGACGTTCGAGAAGATGACCGCACCGAGCGAGGAACGGCGTTCGTGGCTCGGTGGACTTGTGACGGATTGGTCACCGCAGCATCGGGCCCACTGGATCGCCGAGCAGGTGCTGGACTGGTCCGGTGTCCCGACCGTCAACGTGCGGGCGACCATCTTCGTCGAGAATCCGATCCTGACCTGGTTGACACTGGGTCCGCTGAGCAACGGTGAACTGCGGCTCCCCTTCGGGCCTCAGCGCATCGCGCCCATCGCCGGGTATGACGTGGCGGAGGTGTGCGTGCGAATCCTCGTCGACCCTGCGCCGCATGTCTCGAAGTCCTATGAACTCACCGGACCGGAGCTGAAGGACATGCACGGTTTCGCGGAGGACTACGCAGCTGTGCTGGGACGCCAGATCTCCTATATCCCTGAGGAAGTGGACGCCTGGAACGAAACCTTCGTGGCCAGTGCCCTGACCGAGTATCCGCATGTTGTCGAGCACCTGAAGACCCTGACCAAGCTGATCGCCGGCGGACGGTACGACGTCGTCACCGATCAGCTGGAAACCCTGCTCGGGCGTCGGCCGAAGACCGTGCGGTGGGCGCTGGAGAACAATCCGCGCCTGCAGATGGCGGCTGACTGAGCCCGGATGCTGTGTGCAATTGGCCAGAACGGGTTGACCGACTCAACACCAAGCAGGCCGAGACATCATCGACTGTCGTCACGGGCGGGGGCGGGCAGAGCGTTTCCGCCACCGCCTACCTCGGGTGAATCCCCGAGGTGGATGTAGGCGTAGTCACCGGTGAGGCTGTCGAAGCAGGTTCTGCCGGGAACCGTTGGGCCGCCGTAGGATTTACCGCGGTGGTCGCATGGCTGATGTGGATCCGCCCTCGAACCCAAGGTCGCCGCGGCTCAGTTTCGGCTCAGCCCGCCGTCAGGTCGCGGGCGGTGACCCGGACTTTCTCGTGGTGCCCTTCGGTGGAGGCGATGTCGGCCGGTGACTTGCCCACCTGGAAGCCACCCAGTCGGCTGACCGTGACGGCAGCAGCAGCAGCGCCGGCGGGACATTAAAGTCCTCAGCAGCGACGTGCTCCGCGGCGTCGAACTAGTACCCGGGGTGGTGCCAGTCGAGAACGACAAACCGCGGATCGTCGGAGAACTCGGCAACGAAGCACCGCAGCGCCTCGGCGTTGACCGCATCGAACCGCGCCCGCCAGGAAGTTCGTCCTGCATAGAACGGTGTGGCATCGTCAGGTCCAGGAGCGAACGGAGGTCCTGCTCGATGCGATACACCCGCGACTTCGGCTCTCCATTGCCTCCGGCTTGGACCGACCTGCCCGACCGTGATCGTTAGTGGACTGAGTTCGAGGAAAGATTCGGGTTTCGCTCGGGCACGAATCCCGAATCATGGCCGGCGATCGCCGAGCCGACGCCTTCAGTGACCTTCGATCGCACCAACACCGCCGCCACTGTAGGATCCACGGCTCGGTGTCAGTTCTCTGTCCATCCGACCTGCAGATTCTTAACGTCGTGTCAGTGCGTAATTCTCACGAACTTGTCGGAATCCTCAGCCCGGTCGCTATCCCGTAAGCCGATCGTCGATCGGGACCGCTGAGGGACTGGCGGAATCTCGGGTAGTCGCTGTGTGCATCTACGACTGATTCCCGCGGGGGACAATGGCGCGATGCAATCTGAGCCGAACTCTGATGACGCCGGAACGGCAGCTGTCGATGATGAGCCCTGGTACGAGCTGGCGTTCGCTCTGCTGGGTACGTTCGCTGGTTTCGTCGTGGGCGTCGCACTGGGTTGGTATGCAATTACCTGGGGGGTGGATACGTTGAGGGACGTGATGGATGTCCCGGAGTTGTCGCCGGTGCCCATCGCAGACCGGGCACCAGGTGTCCCCGGCCCAACGGGGGGTACTGGGTGGCGTGGGCGATACCTCTGCTCACGGTGTACGCCATCGGCGCAGTCGTGGTGTGGCGCTCACGAGCGGCACGGTGGTTCACTGCGTCGCTGTTGTTGGGATTCACCGGTCTCTGCTTGATGTTCGCGCCACTGTGGATCTCAATCGACGTTGGCGGGTTCTCCCCAAGCTAAATTCGCCCTGATCCGCGCACCATATGCGGAACCATCAGCGGAACAGTTCGGCCGACAGCACCGGCGGACAATAGGTGTCAGTTTCAGAAGACGACTGCACGATGTCAGGAGTGCACTGCACTAGCGTGCGGTATCGAGGGCCGGTGCCTGGCGGGCGTCGTAGGCGTCCCGCGCACGGTCGACTTCGTGGACGTGGGCTTCGGCCCACAGTCGTAGTGCGGTCAGAGGGTCACGGAGGGTGCAGCCCAGTTTTGTGAGCTCGTATTCCACGCGAGGTGGTGTCTCGTCGTAGACATGTCTGGCGACGATTCCGTCACGCTCGAGGTCTCGGAGGGTCTCGGACAGGACCTTGCCGCTGATGCCGCCCACTTCCGCCTGCAATTTACCGAAGCGTAATCGTCGGTCTCCCAAAGCAATCACGATCATCGCCGTCCACTTGTTCGCAATTCGCGCCAACGAGATACGCGACGGACATGATTCGATCATGACGTTCCATGCGGGTGAAGACATGGTTCCCCCAGCTCATCGACAGTTACGTTGAGGTAACAGGCTACCGGGTGCCACTGTCGCCACGTTGATGTTCCCGGCACAGGAGATGACTCAGATGACGAACACCACCCCACTGAACGTGGCCACACGATACTTCGATGCCCTCGGACGTGGTGACATACCGACAATGATGGGACTGCTCGATACCGACGTAACGTGGTACCAACCGGGACGCAATCAGTTCTCCGGGACGCATCGAGGCGTCGACGGTGTCGGCCGCCTCCTGGGCAGCATGATGGCGGTCAGTGAAGGAACCTTCGGATTGACGGTGGAAGGGACGATGATGGTCAACGGCGACAAGGTCGCCGTCCCGGTGCGTTTCGCCGGTCGCCGAGACGGCGCGTCGATGGACATGTCGGGCGTCGATCTACTCCGTGTTGTCGACGGCAAGATAGTTGCAGTACACCTGTTCTCCGCGGACGGCGAAGCGGAGGACGCGTTCTGGGGCGCGCCCTAGATTCGACCGACTCCTGCCCGGCCGGCACGTTTCCAGCAGTGTCGACGGACCTAGCCGGTGACCTCGGCCGGTAGGACTCGCCGTCGGTGATGACGACGGTGGCGTGGTGCAGAAGCCGGTCGAGGATGCTGACGGCGGTGGTCTGCTCGGGTAGGAATCGGCCCCATTGCTCGAACGGCCAGTGTGAGGCGATGGCCAACGAGCGGCGTTCGTAGGCGCCGGCGACGAGCCGGAACAACAGTTGGGTGCCGGTGTCGTCGAGTGGGGCGAACCCGACTTCGTCGAGAAGGATCAGATCGACCCGCAACAGGGAGTCGATGATCTTGCCGACGGTGGGGGTACCGCCCTGCACGCAGTGCTTGGGGGAGTGTCGGCGAGTCCGCGGTAGAGCGTCTCGACCAGGTCGGTGGCGTGGGGGTCCCTCCCGCTTGCGGGGGAGAAGTAGCGGACTTTGTGCCCGGCGTAGACCGCGGCGATCCCGAGCCCGATCAGGGTGTGTGACTTTCCCGTGCCGGCCGGTCCGATGATCATCAGATTCGACTGTGCTCGAACCCATCCCAGACTGGTCAGGTAGTCGAACACCTTGGGCTGAATCGATGACGCCGCGACGTCGAACGACTCCAACGTCTTCGTGACCGGGAACGCGGCGACCTTGAGCCGGTTCACGATGTTCGAGGCGTCCCGTGCGGCGATCTCCGCCTCGACGAGGGTTCGCAACACCTCTTCCGGGGTCCAGCGCTGGGTCTTCGCGGTCAGGAGGACTTCGGGTGCGGTGCGACGGATCGCGGCGAGTTTGAGCCGGCGCAACCCGGCGTCGAGGTCCGCCGCCAGCACCGGAATCGAGGGCGGTGGAGCAGGTGTGACCGGCCCTTCTGCGGTGGTCGCTGTTTCGGTCATGAGCCGGCGCTCCCGTCCGTGCGCGGGCCGATCGCATTGTCGTCGAGCGATCGGGTCGGTGCCGTCGGAAGATCCAGAATCAACGCATCCCCGGCCGGTCGTGGTTGCGGAGTTCCGGCACCGGCAGCGAGGATCGAGCGAACGTCGGCCGCTCGGAAGCGTCGGAATGCCACCGCCCGGGTCAACGCCGCCACCAACGCCTCGGTGCCGTGCGCGGCGCCCAGTGCCAGCAACACCTCGAGTTCGGGTCCCAGGCGGGTGTTGCCGATCGCGGCGGCACCGACCAGGAACGCGTCGGCGCTCGCACGGAGTGCGCAGAATTGCTGCTCGACATCGTTCTCGGCCTAGGTGCCCGGTTCGGGGTCGGGCGGGGTCCGTCGTAGTGCTCGTCGTGCACCGACGCTCGTTCCCGGTGCGGTGAGGTCGTGTTCGGCGACCACCTGCCCGGTCGCCGGTTCGACGATCACCAGGGCATCGTCGGACTGAACCAGCCGCACGGAGGTCCCGATCAGCCGGGTCGGGACCGAGTACCGGGCGGACGCGCACACACGAGAGCCGGTCCACTTTGCGGGTCACCGGCGGCGGCCCCATCTGCAACCGCAGAGACGGCAACGGGTGCAACAGTTCCCGCTCGTCGCGCAGTCGTTCATCAGGAATCGCGCAGATCTCAGTGTGCATCCGGGCGTTGGCCTCGGCGCACCAGGTGCGGGCGGCGGCGTTCGCGGTATGGACATCGACCGTGGTGTCGGCGACCACAGCCTCGGTGAACAGCGGGACGGCCAGGTCACACTGGGCGTAGCCGACGAGGTTCTCCACGACGCCCCTCGACTGCGGGTCGTTGGCGTGGCAGAAGTCGGGGGCGAAGCCGTAGTGGGTGGCGAAGCGGACATAGTCCGGGGTGGGGATCACCACGTTCGCCACGACCCCGCCCTTGATGCAGACCGCCGACGGTGGCCCAGTCGATCACCAGGTACTCACCGGGTGTCCACACCGCGGGGCGGCGTCCGCGGTGATGTTCGCTGCGCCGCTGCGCTTTCGCATCCGAGACGAGGCGGCGGAAGTTGCGGTCCGACCCGTCGTAGCCGGCGGTCCGTGCGATCGGGAGCAACCGTTTCGCGGAGATGCGGCCCTGGGACTTCTCCACTCGTTGGGTGACGAGTTCGGTCACCGCGTCGTAGTTGCGGGCGCGTTCTGCGCGTGGTCGCGGGGTGTCACCGGCCTCGAACTGCTCAACGACTCGCTTGACGGTCTTGTGGGTGGTGCCGCAGAGCTCGGCGGCATCTCGGTACGACCCGACTTCTCGGTAGGCGGAAATGATGTCCATACGGTCCCGCGCAGTAGAACTGCGGCACATACACATCGCGTTCCTCGACCGAGTTCGCGTGCCGCAGTCCTTCCTCGGGTTCGACGTCCGGGTCGTCGAAGGTGTCCCAGTCGATGTCGCCCTCCTCGACCGGCTCTCCGGATTCGACGTCGTCGTACATCGTGTCGGTGGTCACCCACACGCCCCACAGGAACCCGCGCCGCCAGCAAGCACACGGACCCGCCACTAGCGACGAGCGGGTGGAGGGCTCCTCGCGCGGCCGGTGATACCGCGCTCGGAACCCTTCGACAACCGCGACAGACCCCACCTCCTTGGTCACCGAAGGGTGTTCTTGCATTCGCGAGCAATCCGGTCCGCATCGTCGACCGCGTCGGCCTCGGCGACCCCGCATGGGTGGCCTTACAGGATTGTTGCCGTGCGCGCCGGCCGGATCACCGGATCTTCGCTGGAACCGCCTGTCCCGACGGATCGTGGGATGGGAAGGGCTCGCGACAAGCAAACCCTGGCCGCGGGGAGCGCCATTGTCCGGGGGTGGTGAGGGTGAGATGCGACTAAACTCCGGTGATGGAGCGAAGTAGCGACGCCGCACAAACCCGTGGTAGAGGCGCTCGCCGGTCGCCGTTTGACCGGTTCGTCGAGCAGGCCGAGCTGCGAGTCAGTCAGGCGCCGTTCTTCTTCGTCTGTGCCGGGATCGTCGTGGCGTGGCTGATCAGCTTGCCATGGTGGACGGACCTCAAGGCCTGGCAAATTGCCATTCATACCGTTGCGAGCGTTTTCACGCTGCTGTTGGTGGTGCTGCTCGAGAACGCCGGCCGCCGCACAAGCGAGGCCTCGCAAGAGAAACTCAATGTCATCGCCGAGGCGCTGGCCGCGTTGCTGGCGTCATCCGCATTCAACGATCCCGAGCTTCGAACGGCCGCGGAACGGTTGAGGGAAGCTGTTGGACTCGAAGACCGCCACTGAGATGTGGTTGTACGGGAAGTCCCCAGCGGCCAAATCCCGCCGCCGGTGACCGGAGCCCTTGGGTGGGGACCGGATCCGCTCTCAACGGCCACCCACATCCTCGATGTAGTGGGCCATGGCGAAGCTGTGCGCGCCGCCTGTTGGTGCGGGCCCGGAGCCGCACTGTTACCGATCGGATTCTGAAGCCGGATCGAGGAACTGGTCGAGCACGCGGAAGAACAGCTCCGGTTCGTCCAGTTGAGGGAAGTGACCTGCGCGGGGAAAAATTTCGACGCGACTGTGGGGGACGACGCGGCGCAGGTTCTCGGCGTGGGAGGCGGGAATCATCCTGTCTTTGCCACCCCACACCAGCAGCGACGGAAGCGATTCGAACTTCGAGAAATGTTGCTTGGCGCTGACGGTCTGTCCACGCAGTCCCACAACTGCACGTGTGGAGGCGAGGAACGCTGCTCGCGATGACTTGTCCGACACGGTCTCGAGGGACCGCCACGTTTCCGCGGCGCTGCGGCTGGGCTGGACGGGCAGCCCGAGGCGTCCCAGTTGTTTGAGCGCGTTCTCGGTGTTGCGCCGAAGCCAGTCGGAGGCAAGGAGGGGTAGGACCAGTTCGCTGCCGGGCAGGGTGGCCGCCTTGAGGAACAGGCTCACCTCGGTCCCGAGGCCTCCGCTGCTCACCAGGCACAGCCGCTCAACTCGCTCGGGAAAGAGATACGACAGCTGCATCACGATTCCGCCGCCGAGGGAATGCCCCACGAACGCGGCGGAGGAAATCCCGAGATGGTCCATCAGGTCGCGGAGGGTGGCGGCGTGCGCGCTCAGTGAGTAGTCGCCGGAGGGTTTGTCGGACTGCCCGTGCCCGAAAAGGTCGGGTGCCACCACTCGATGCTTCTTTGCGAGTCTTCTGATCTGCGGCGCCCAGGACTCGTGCGAGCCGAGCAGCCCGTGCACGAGCACCACCGGCGGTCCCTCGCCGACGTCGACGAACTTGAGGACGTCATTGTGCAGGACCACGGACTCGAGCTTGCGTCGCGACACTGTGCCCTTCCGTCTCGTAGTTTCAACCAGCAGAGCGCCCCGACCGCCCGAGGCCGGACTCGAGTACCTGGAATATAGACCAGCTCCGCTGCCCGGCTTCGGCTTCGGCTTCGAAGTGGAGAAACGATGTCGGAGCGCCGCGTCTGTCCGTGTACGCCCTGCCTGATCTTCTCACGTGCGTGCGGAGCCGGCGCGGCGTGAGTCCGCCGCGTCGGTGGAAGTTCTGGCCGCACAAGTGTTGCGGGTCGGGGGTGCAGGCGGGATGGTTCGTCCGTTTCTGGGTTCAGCTCACCTCAGGGGCTGGGCTGTCGGGGTGAGGCAGGGTTGCGGTGAGTCCCGTGATCAGGATGTCGAGGCCGCGCTCGAGTTCCGTGGTGCCGTCGTACGACGCCAGTACGGGTGCGAGACCGCGCAGGAGGGGGAAGTCGCCGATCGGTAGCCGGTGCAGTCCCAGACGTAGCAGGTCGTCGTGCTCGTCGGGTCGTTCGACGAGTTCCTGGAGTTCGTTGAGGACGTGACCGTGGAGGAAGCCCAACAAGGCCCGGTAGACGTGCAGGGCATCAGTCGCGGTGAAGCCGGCCCGGGTGAGCAAGTTCAGGATGTTCTCGAGCGGGCGCAGTGTTCCCAGGGGCCGCAGCCCGAGGGGCGTCGACAGGGGCCGGGTGACCAGGAGCGGGACCACGTGGGGATGGTCGAGCGCCAACCGGCGGAAGCGGCGGGCGACCTCCCGGAGTTGGGTCACCCAGTCGCCGTCATCGGTGTCGACGACGAGCTGCTCGAGGACGCTCTCGGCGACGCCGTCGAGGAGAGCGGCCTTGTTCGGGGCATGACGGTAGAGGGCCATCGGATCGCGGCCCAGGGCCTTGCCGAGGCGACGCATGGACAGTGCGCCGATTCCGTCGCGGTCGATGATCTCGAGTGCGGCAGTCAGGATTCGCTGTCGGGTGATCGGGCCGCCGTCCGGGACCTGACCGTTGCCGGAGAGGGTCGTGCGATCAGCGGGGGCCTTGGCCATCACAAACACTTCCTTCACTGCTTCCAACTGTAGGCCTTTACTGTAGGTCTTGATAGTAGACCTACAGTGTTGACACACCGGGGAATGCGGCGTTGACTGGGTAATACACCAGGGGCCCTGGGAGGCCGTCATGATCATCATCGGACTGATCGCCCTGCTCGCCGCCGTCATCGTCGGAGTCGCAGGTGTGCTGAACAACAGCGGTGATACGCACGCTCTGACCGACGACTTCGCCGTCTTCGGCTATCACGTCACCGGGTCGACCGGCACCCTGTTCCTGTACGGCATCGCCGTCGGCGCGATCGGGATGTGCGGGCTGAGCCTGCTGCTGGCCGGCGCCCTGCGTGGCCGTCGGGCCCGCCGCGAACTGCACGAATCCCGCCGCGAATCCGCCGACGGGAACCCCGGCCGCGACAACGTCGAACCAGGGCACGAGTCGGTCGCCGCGAACCAGCCACCGCACGGGGCCGATCGCAGTCACCGGTCTACCGGGGGACGCGACTGGCGGCACCCGTTCGGCCACCGATCCGAGAGTGCGGCCACCACACGCGTCGCACACTGAGGAAATCCACCGACACCGGGCCCGCAGCCGCGCCGTCCGATCACCGAGAAGAAAAGAAGTACCGCCATGAGCATCGTGAAGAAGCTTCGGCACAAGGCCGAAACCGCCGAGGGTGCCACCAAGAAGACGGTCGGCAAGACCCTCGGAAACGAACGCATGGAAACCGAGGGGAGTGCAGACCAGGCCAAGGGCAACACCAAGCAAACCGGCGACAAGCTCAAGCAGGCGGGACAGAAGTTCAAGCACGTCTTCACACACTGACCCGCTCATACCGTCCGATACCCCAATCCCTAAGTCTCTGTCCCGAAATCAGGTCACCGTCATGATCATCCTCGGAATCATCCTCGCCATTATCGGCGTGGTCATCAGCATGCCCATCCTGTTGTATGTCGGAGTCGCGCTCATCGTCATCGGCGTGGCCCTTGAGATCATGGGCATGACCGGCCACGCGGTTGCGGGCCGACGCCACTACTACTGACCCGGCCCGAGGCCGCACCGGACGTGCGCACACCTCGACGTTCGGGGGTGGGGCACGTCCGAAATCTGGAGAACCACGCATGGCGATATCCGACATCAAGGAATACGCGCACCTCACCGAGGCGGACGTCGAGGCGCTCAGCGCCGAGCTGGACAGCATCCGCCGGGACATTACCGAGTCGCTCGGCGCCGCCGACGCCACCTATATCCGCCGCACCATCGGCTTCCAGCGGATACTGGATGCCGCTGCGCGGCTGGTGATCTACGGCAGCAGGAGACCGGCGGGCTGGGTCCTCGGGACGACTGCGCTCGGTGTGGCCAAAAGTGTGGAAAACATGGAGATCGGCCACAACGTCTCCCATGGTCAATGGGACTGGATGAACGACCCCGAAAATTCATTCCAGCAACTGGGAATGGGACATGGCCGGCCTCTCGTCGCAGTGGCGTTACTCGCACAACTACCGCCACCACGTGTACAGCAACGTCGTCGGAATGGACGAGGACCTCGGCTACGGTGTCCTCCGGATTACCCGCGATCAACCGTGGAAGCCCGAAAACCTATTGCAACCGCTGCGGAACCTGGTGATGGCGGCGATGTTCGAATGGGGCATCGCCCTGCACGACCTGTATTCCGAACAGGATCGCGCCGGCGCCGCCGCCGAGAAATCCGCCCAGACCCGCGCGCTGCTCGGGAAGATTCTCCGCCAGGCGGGCAAGGACTACCTGCTCTTTCCCGCCCTCAGCGGGCGGCGGTGGCGGCGAACCTGACCGCGAATCTGCTGCGGAACGTGTGGGCGTACGTGGTGATTTTCTGCGGGCACTTCCCCGACGGTGCCGAGAAGTTCACCCTCGCCGAACTCGAGAACGAAACCCGGCCGGAGTGGTATCTGCGGCAGATGCTCGGCGCGGCCAACTTCCGTGCCGGCCCGGTGTTGGCGTTCCTCAGCGGCAACTTGTGCTATCAGATCGAGCATCACCTGTTTCCCGACCTCCCCAGCAACCGCTACGCGGAAATCTCCACCAAGGTGCGCGCGCTGTGTGACAAGTATGACCTGCCGTACACCACCGGCTCCCTCGTAGGCTGTTTTTCGAGTTGCAGGATGCGTTGGTATGCGGCTGCGCGTTCGACTACGGCGAGTTTCGCGGGGTCGGTGATGCCGTACTTGTTGTTGAGGACGCCGGGGGCGATCTCGTAGGGATCGTTCACTCGGGCTGTTCAGCCTCGTATTCGGCGAGTGCTGCGGCGACTGCGAGTTCCACGGCTTTGTCGCCGGTGATATCTCCGCGTAGTTGCCGGCGACCGATTTCGATGTCGGTGGCGCTGGGTTCCATGCCTGCCATGCGGTGACCAGCTGTGGCGGCGGCGATCGCCCGGTCGATCTGGGCGTCGGTCATGTGCGACTGCGCGGTGCGTGCGGTGGTCATCGCTGTGGCTCCTTCACTGGTTCTAGTATCCGAGTTCTTTGCGTAGGGCTGCGAGCTCTTCTTCTGCGGTGGTTTCACCGTTGAGTACTCGTCGGCAGGCCGCTTTGTCTTCTTCGGTGACGGTGCCTCCTGCGAGGCGGACGCCTGCGGTGGCGAACTGGATGGAGTCTTCGATGCTGCGAGAGGCGGGGCGAACGGCGGCGTCTTGTGAGGTGGTCACCGATGCTCCTTCGTCTCGAAATGGTGGCGGGGTGCGGGGGAGTGCGCACCTTTGTCTATTCTACCTGATCATTGCCGGTTTCCTGGGGTCAACAGACCTTCGGGGAGCCGGTCAGCACAGGGTGTTTTGGGCTTGGATTGCGGCGTCGTCAGTGCGTTTCTGGTAGGCGGTGGCGAAGGCTTGGGCGGTTCCTGCGGTGCATCCCATTTCCCGGCCGACTTCTGTCCAGGTGAGTCCGGACTGGTGGAGTTCCCAGGCGTCGTGTTCGTCGTCGGTCATGGTGTGAGGTCCTTCCCGGTCGGTTGAGGTGTGCTGCCCCGGCGGCGGTGTTGCCACCAGGTTCCGGTGATGTAGGCGAGGCCGATGACGATCTGCCCGATGCCCGCGTACAGCGCGGATGTTCGGTGGTCGTGGCCGGTGACGAGGAGGGTGCCGACGACTATCCAGCAGATTCCGAACACGGTGTGCGCGATGGGGCCGGGTTTGCTGGTGTCGTTCACAGGATCCTTTCGTTGATGGTGTTGCGGCGTTCGGTGAGGGCGCGTTGACGGCGGCCGAGTCGCACATGTGGTCGTAGAGCTGGTCTAATCTTCATCACCACCGGCAGCGTCCGTGACGTCGTGGGACCGTCGGCGTGTCGGCTTGGAATGGTCGTGAACGAATGGTTGCCTACACCCGTACGGGAAGTGGGTTGCCATGGCGCAGACACAGAAGGTGTCACTGCCGGACGGTAGTGACACCTGGACTGTCCTCGATCGCGACTATGCAGTGGTCCAGCCTGTCGAGGAGTGGCTGCGGGTCGCGTGCGCGTGCAGCCCGAACACGGTCAAGGCCTACTCGCGCGGGCTCGCATTGTGGTGGCATTACCTCGAGGAAACCGGTGTCAACTAGCGCGATCCGGGACTGACCGCGTTGAGCGGATTCATCGGCTGGCTCAACAGCGGGGACCTTCCCACCGCACGCCGGCGCCCAGGCAAGCCTGCGGGGTGCGGACCGCGCACGGTATCGCTGGGACTGGCGGCGTTGGCCTCGTTCTACGAATGGTCCGAACGCCAGTACGGCATCGTTGCTCCACGATTGGGGCGCGCGCGGCGGGATCCCGCGTTCCGACCCTTTCTGGTGCACCTGCGGGATCGGCGGCACGATCAGCCCGCCGCGCTGGTGCCGCGGCGCCGCTGGCATGCGGGGCCGACACCGGTGTTCCTGCCGGTGCAGGTGCAGCGGATCCTCGACGCCGCCGCGACGTTCGATTCCGCCGACCGGTCGTGGGCCGGGAATCTGCGTGACCGTTTGCTGTTCGAGATTCTTGCCGAGACCGGCCTTCGTCTGGGTGAAGTGTTGGGGGTGCGGCATGAGGACTGGGTTGTCGGGCGCGGCGCAACCCCCTATCTCAAAGTCGTTCCCCGAGAAGATAATGCCGACGGCGCCCGGGTGAAGAACATGCGGGGCCGCCGGGTATTCGTCTCCGACCGGCTCGAGTGCCTCTATGGGGATTTCCTCTACCAGGTCGGGGATCTCGCCGACCGTCACGGGTTGCCGCTGCGCGACACCGATCCGGTGCTGGTCAACACCGGTGGCGGCCGGTTGCTGTCGGCGATGACCCCGAGCGGGGTCTACCGGGTCGTCGAACGGCTGCAAAGCCGCCTCGGTGACAGCGTCCCCGCCGGATGGACTCCGCACTGGTTTCGGCACACCCATGCCACCGCACTCCTGCTCAACGGTGTTCCCGAACACGTGGTGATGCGGCGGCTCGGTCATGCCCAGGTGCACGCTCGACCTGTACGGGTGGGTGACCGAGGAGGCGGAGCTGCGCAGCGTGGCCGAATGGCGTAGTTACGCGCAGGGGTGGCGCCTGCCGAGTATGCCCGACAATCCCGCAGATCAGGGGGAGCGATGAAGTCTGCGGCGTTGCCGCTGCCGGCGCACAAGCCGACCGGGGTAACCCACGACGATCTGTGGGAGATCGTTCCCGAACAGGTCCGGCCGAGCGGGACGCTCGACATGCGGGTGTGGCCGTGGCACGAGGTGATCTATCACTCCGAGTTCTGGTCTCATCGGCATGTCGCCCTCGATGTTCCCGACCCGGTCCGTCACGAATTCGTGTGGTGGCTGTGGTCGCTGCACGTCACCGGTGAGCGTGTCTCCCCGGGCGCGGTGTCGGTGTGGTTGCACCTGATCGGGCGGATCAACACCTCGCCGGTGCAGCGGGGTCAGCCGCCGGTGACCTCGTTCCTCGACCTGGACCTCGACACCTGGATGACCGAGGCCCGGTCCGCCTACACCGCCCGTCATCAACGCCGGCCCGGGGTGAGCTTTCGGAACGACTACGCAAATCCGCTCAAGCGGATCCGCCGGGCGGTCGGTATCGCCTATCACGAACGAGCCTGGTGGCAGGCCGACCTGTGGGATCCGGTGCACGACCCGCGGATCCCGACGCGTCGGCACGAACCGCGCGGGCGCGCCACCGTCGACTGGTCGACCGTCGAACCGGACTGGCTGCGGGCTGCGGGCTGCGGGCTGCGGGCTGCGGGCCAATGGTGGCTCGGCACCCTCGTCAACGCCGACCGGATCCGGTGGGGCACCGTCGGCAGATACCGGACCTCGCTGTGCGCCCATTTCGGCCCCTTCCTGATCGAACGGGCAGTCGACCAGCCCGGTGCTGGTCACCGACCCGACCAGCATGCTCAGACCCTTCGCCAATGACTTTCTCGGCTGGTTACGCACCCGCCGCGCTGCCACCGGGCCCCACCGGGGTCAGCCACTGAGCGCCAAGACCGTCGCCAGTGTCCTGACGGCGGTGAACTCGATGTACGCGTTCTTCGTCGAACACCGCGACGAAGCCGCGTTCGTGCTGGGTGACTCGCGGTGGCGCGAGCTCAGCGAACGCCACCTCGTGCTGTGGTCGCACGGGGAAACGATCTCGGTCGGACGGTCGGCGAACGAGGAACCCGCATACCTCGACGACGAAGATCTCAGCCGGGTCGCCGCGCACCTGGACCTGCTCGGGCTACCCACCTCCGAATCCCGCACCAGCGTCGTCGACGGGCACGAGAAGGAGGTCTCCGGGCTCGGCGATCCGCAGGTCATGCGCGTATATCTGCTGCTCATGCTGACCGGTCGCCGCCTCAGCGAGATCCTGATGCTCGATCCGGAACCGCTGAGCTCCCTGCTGACCACACCCACCGACGAGCACGCCGATCGCCAGAATCCCAAAACCACCGAACCGACCTCGGAGCTCTTCGTCGCCCGACTGCGCTACCAACAAACCAAGATCGACGGGGCGCCGAACACAATCCCGGTCGAGCAGGCCGTGGTGAACATCATTCGCGAGCAACAGGACTGGGTCCGCGACACCATTGCGCCGACGCTCAGTCGCGGCGCCGAACCTCAGTACTTGTTCCTCGCCCGCAAGAGCAACCAGCGCGGTCAGCGCCCGCTCGGCGACATCCGCGGGCGCATGACCGAACTCGCCACCCTGATCGAGCTTCGCGACAAGCACGGCCGGCCCGTCGATTTCCAACGCACCCATCGTCTTCGGCACACCAAGGCCACCCAGATGCTGAACGCGGGAACCCCGCTTCACGTCGTGCAACGTTATCTCGGTCATGTTTCACCGGAAATGACACTCCGGTACGCCAAGACACTCGCGAGCACCCACGAACGGGAATTTCTGCGTCTCGCCCTCATCGGCACCGACGGCCGTGACCACGAGGTCGACCAGCGCGCGCTGCTCGATGTCCTGCAACTCGACCAACGCACCGACCGGATCCTGCCCAACGGCTACTGCCTGCTGCCGCGCCCGAAAACCTGCGAACGGGGCAACGCGTGCCTGACCTGCGGCGAGTTCGCAACCAACGCCACCTATCTGACCGAACTGACCGAGCAGAGGGACTCGACACTGCGGTTGATCGACACACGACGGGCGCAACACCGCGATCGCACGGGCCGGGAAATGACCGACGATAACATCTGGCTGACCGCGCGCAACAGCGAGGGTCGCCGCCCTGAACCTGATCATCGACACGCTCGGCGGCGACGACAGTTCCGGCACCGTGCAGGGGGCCGGGATAGCGGGGCGGGACGCGATCCGCAGGGCAGCCGAACCACGGCCACCGGTCGATCTTCCCCTCGGCCCGACCAGGAGAGGATCCCGACCGTGACTCTCGACGCCGACCAACGCGCCCAGCTGCTCCGCCGCTCCGCCGAGCCCGCACCGCTGCCGCGACCGAGAGGGCGAACAAGGCCATTGCTGAACTGAACAAACGCGGCGAACCCGTGAATTTCCGGAGAGTTGCGCGAAAAGGCCAGGTCAGCCTGGATTTCCTCTACCGCAACACGGAGTTGCGCGAGACCATTACCCGCCTCCGAAGCCGGCACCAGTCGGCATCGGCCGTCCCGGTCGAACCGGACCCCCAAAGCACCATCGTGCGCACCCTCACCCGCCAGCTCCGCGACGCCAAGGCCGAGATCACCCGCCTGCAGGCGGCACTCGCCGCCGCACACGGAGAGAATCTTGCACTCCGCAGAACCCAAAATCACCCGGATACCAACCCGCACAATAGTCACCACGCCCACGACCTCAAGCTCGTGGATCGGCCGATCGGGACACCGTTCAGCGATCGTCATCCGGTTCTCCACTAGGTGCTGGTACTCAGCGAGTACGCTCACCTGCAGCAGGGTCGGGACAGGTCCCACGTTGGAGGGCGCGACATGCGCTGTGCTGCGATTTCTCGTTCGTCCGTCGCCTGGGCCGTGGGGTCCGTGGCAATCCTCGCTGCACCGCTCGGCTCGTCCGCTGCGGCGACTGCGAACCCGCCGCCGGCCCCGGCAGCGAGGACGATGTTTCAGGCCCCGGTGACGTTCGTTTCCGCATGTAGCACAGTGGGATTCAGGTGCTGGGTACCGCACCTGCTGGCAACCGTGACTCCGTCCGCAGCAACGGGTGCACCCGGCATGGTGACTTTTGCGGCAGAGCCCTCGGCCACGATCGCGATCACCACGCTCGACTGTATCGACGTGTCGGTGAACTGGCGAAACCTGACCACCGGCGCCGCCGGCACCACCGTGCTCCAAGCCCTTCGGCCCGTCGACTTCAGTCGCCCCATCTCGCCGGACGAGAGGTGCCGATACACCCCGGCGACAGTGGGTACCGGCAGCGGAATGGTCATCGCGACCGCAGACGTCAACGCCCACGTCCTCCCGCCAGCGAGCGACAGATGGCCTCAGGTACCGGTGAACCCTGGGTTCGGATCCTTCCCGGTTCCCTAGAAGCAATCGGCATGTCCGATAGCCGAACCCGCAACTGGGACGAGATCGGGCCCCCGGCACATGCCCACAGCGGTCGGCGCTCGTCCCCGAACGGGGATCGGTCCCCGGGCGTCTCACTCGTCGACCTGGCGGGGTGTTTCGGCGACCCAATCTCCCTTGGGGACTGGTTCTGGATCGATTGGCACTTCGCTGCCCGTGAGCCGCGCGAGAACAACTCGCCAGTGGAGGAGCCCTGCTTCGGTGGCCTTGAGCTCACCACGCACACCGTGGAGGAATTCGAGCGTGGTGTTGCTGGAGTTGGCCTCCATCCTCTGTGCGATGCGTCCGAGCCGTTCGGCCCGCGCGGTCAACTGCTGGACGATCGATTCCACCGGTTGTGCAAGCTCTTCGGATCGTGGGAGGGCGGCCGCGAACCGGTCGATAAGCTCGAACGTCGACTCGTACATCTGATCATGGTGGCAGCTACGGAACCCTGCAGGAGATCTGTTCCGAAAACGGATCTGCTTCCGGAACAAGCACCGACTGCCGTCGCCTTGCGCCCGGGCGCTATCCGTCCGGTCGCGGCTCGCTCTTGGCACTGGGCTGGGGCGGAGTCATTGCCGCAAGCGGCGGAATCCAGTCTGGCTAAAGCTTCGCGCACGGGCGGCGGCAGTCTTCGTCCGAACAGGGGTTGCATCGAGGTTCGGGTGTAAACTCGCTCTCTTCGTCTCCGGATGGAGTCTTTGGGAGCGATACGCGATGCCCGAGCACAAGCAAATGCAAACGATCGCGTGGCTGATGAGCCGCACCGCGGAACTCGAGAGCAGGGACCATGTGTGAGGGCGTGGACCGAACACCGGCTCAGCTGGCTGAGGTAATACACGGCCGAAGTGACGTCGAGCTCGGACCAATGCGCAACTACCTGTCCGCCGTGACCAATCCCGACCGCACACCGGTGCATGAGGTCGGTCCGGCGTTCACCGCCCCGAGCGTCGAGATGGCCGACGTGCGCGTCACGGTGTCCCTGGGATGGCAGGATCCCCAGTTCCTGGGGACGTTCGACAGAACCGCCGCCACCCGCATGATCCAGGTGGCAATCAGCGCACGTTCCACCGACAGCAGCGCGGAGGAACCCGACATCAAGTCTCGGGCAGTGGATCTGCCGGTCAGAGAGCAGATCGCATGGGTGCGGGTGGTGTTGGGCGACCTGGCGGACTACGCGTATCGAATCCTCAACGACATGGCGCAGCTGCGGGTCCGTCCCGCCTTCTTCGTCGTGTTCGTCGATCCCCCCACCCCCCGGCTCGCGCCCAGCGACTTCAAGTGGCTCCTCGTCTGTGGAGGTCGCCGCGCCTACCCGGAGAAACTCGTCCCCGAGAATCGGGAGCTACACATCTACCTCCGCCGGCACGGCGACATGATCAACGCTGACCTGGTACCCCACCCGCAAGCGCCCGCCCCCGAGGTGTGGGCATTCGAGTTCGTTCCCAGCTCGCCGCCACCCTCGCCGACCGGCTCGGCCGAATGGGTGCTCACCGATCGTTCACCCTCGAGGAGGTGAGCCTGCACGGCCGGGACCGGGTCGTCGTCCGCTACACCTGGCATCTGGCCGACGGAGACAAGAAGATCGCGTTCGACATCGACCGCGCCGGTCTCCGCGCAAGTCGCCTGCGAGAGTTCGACGACCCTCGGACACGTATGGCGGCATATGCGGTCGCCTACACACCGTTCGACCAACCGCAGTTCCCCTCTGCCACCCTGGTCGACGGGGTGACCTGGGTCCGATTCGGCGACTCCGACTGAACCGCAGAGGGATCGCCAATCGGAACTGCAGCTGGAGGCCAAATTGACTTCCCTGTGACTCCTGATCGGAGTCCAACCACGGTCCCAACTCAGACTGTCTATCGTGACTGCACATGAGGCAGAGACTGGGTCAGATCGCGGCAGGTGCAGCTGCAGGAGCGTTGACCCTGACGAGCTGCTCGACCACAACCGACGTGCCGGAGACCTTCGCCGCCACGGTGACCGTCACCGGCGAAGCCAACCTGGCATCAGCCGAATCCGGCGAGTGCACCATCGGAGCAATCGTGTTGCCCCGGGCGACAGAGTGATGATCCTCGGCGACAGAGCCGGTGCAACCGCCGTCTCGGATCTAGAAGTCGAGAACATTGATCGGAATCTCGACGGCACGGGCGTATGCACCTACACCGCGCACTTCGACGACATCCCCGCGAATCAGCGACGTTACAAAGTCACCGTGGTCAGCTACACCAGCGCGACTTACTTCCGGCTTCAGTCCTTCAGCCCCGACGAACTGAATAGCGGTGCTACTTACCACCTGCAGAGCGCACCGCCCAAAGACGACGGCATCGGATCTGAAGTGCAGGACAGTGACGGCACCCCCCGAGGAGGGAGCCGGCGGTCGCACATCAACCGACGGTTTGGAGCTCCGATGCGAAGGCCTCAGCCGACACGGTCGGGTGGGGCCCACCCGAACCGGCATCAAGCGGCTGCAGCCGTCCATCGGTGACTGGTCTCCGATCGGTATGCGGGCTATGCGAGCGAAGATTAGAGGCAAGCTGCCGTCCTATTTGCCACACTGTGTACCGATGCGGGATACGACAACGCGGGCGGGGGAACGTTGCTGGCGCCAATGGACATCGAGATCGACGTCGACTACAACGCGCTGATTCTTCGGCCACAGTTCGACGCCGAATTTCTCGGTACGGAGTGGTTCAACCAGGAACCGTGGTTCGTGAATGGTGGTCCCGGCCGGGTGGTCATCCATACGGGCGGGCGCGGCTTGATCCGCGTGACTGTCGCCGCAACCGAAGGTTTGGCTCCTCCAATCACGGACTCGTTGCTCGATGAGTGGGAGGACATTGGTGAGGCGTCGTTCACCACCGAGGATGACGAGATCTGCTTCGACGGCCTGACTGGGACCATCATCGGTCCGATGGATACGGCGGGACCGGGCAGCTACCGGATCCGCGTGTTTGCCCGTGGACGCACTGAATACTGGGACTCGTACCCACCTAAGTCTGAGCAGCCACTGGTACACCTCCAACTCCAGATCTGGCCGCAAGACCCCGCTCCGCGGAGACTCATCCAGTACCGGGACCGATTCACGGGAGATGTGGTACGACCTGCTGGCGGTGTCGTATAGCGATCAATCACCGGGATCACTCCGTCACCGGCCGGCCGAGTAGAGGATTGGACGTAAACGCCCGTGGTGATGATGCAGTATCGACTTATGTCTCCGACGATCGGAACCGTTCGTAGCTGGAACCTCGACGAGGGCTGGGGCGTCATCGACTCACCCGAGACACCCGGTGGTTGCTGGATACACGCGACGACGCCCTCCATGAAGACTCGCATGGGCTTGGATCCTGGTCGTCAAGTGTTCTTCGAGTGGGAACGCCTACCTGGGGAGGGAGTTCAGGACGGCTACGACTTCGTCGCTAGGGACGCATGGTACGTCGGCGACGAACCGTATCGCCGACCCCAGGGACCTAGCACCGGCGCGTTCAGCACGTCGCTCACAATCACCTTCGACGCCGACCCTGACCACAAGGCTCACCGGATTCCGCCGGGGGTTTCGCCTGAGGAGTACTTTCGCCCAGAACCCCCGGGCAGCAGTTGGATAACCGATCAGCGATCCCCGAACGGTGAGCACTTTCCGTCGAAAAGCGCCATGACCAAGGCATTCCGGCAGCACCGAAATCGAGTCACGTTTCCCCGATGTAGGGCGATACCCAGATATGAGGGGCGACACGCGCACGATGATCTCGTACATCGCGATGATGACGTGCATTGCCCTAGCTGTCGGCTGCCAGTCGCCCGGCGAACCGGCCAGAAACCTCGAAAGAACGTCGTCGATCCCGTGGGGCGAGGTCCCCTCGGCGCAGTCCGGCGCTGGCGCCCTTCCCGAACCGCGGGTCCCCGAGTTCCCGGCCCCAACGGTCGTGCCCGGCAGTCCAACTTCTCCCATACCGACTGCAACAGTGAGCCCGACGGAGTCTGGCACCCCTGGCGCACTGCCTTCCTCGCCGACGATTCCGCCCCTCGCCGGTGTGACGGCCAGTGGCATGCACATTGAGCGGCACGAGGGATTCGATCGCATCGTCTACGACTTCGGTGGCACATACGCTCCTCGCTGGCGCGTCGAGTATGTTGCCGAGGCAATTTCACGCGGCGACGAGACTGCGATACGAATCAACGGTCAATCGATTCTGCAGGTCTATTTCTTCGACACGGTCTCGCCGGCCAAAAGTGGGGTCGCCGAGTACAGCGGACCCAATCCGTTGTCGAATCCCGCTGCGCACAGCGTGGCCGAGGTTTACCTGATGCCGAACTATGAGGGAGCCACCCAGGCGTTCGTCGGTCTCCGCACCAATTACCCGCAGTTCCAGGTCATGACTCTTATTGAACCGATGAGAATCGCCGTCGACATCTACGAGTAGCACCAGACCTGGGCGCCGGTCTGCGAGTCACCGCAGAGGGACCCTCAACCGGTCAGGTCAGTCGCGGCAGCAGTACTCACAGCAGCCCGTTCATCAGGTGCGCCTCAGCGATCTCGAAAACACCAAGCCGGCCCCCACCGCGGTCTGACCGATCAGCAATGCCCCGGGCAGGGCGAGTAGCTCCCACCCAGTCGCCGAGGGCAGCCACAGCGACGCAATGCAGGCGGCGAACAACGTGACTGTAAACACCTGTCCAGCCGCGATGAGGCGTTGACCGACCGATGTAAGCCTCCGGCGTCCATACATGATCAACGATGTCACAGCAGCCATGATGCAGACGACAAACCCAACCAGCCCTGGATAGATGAACAACGGCTCGAAGGCAGGGGAACCACCGACATCGATGTATCCCTTCGTCAACAGCTGGGGAAGCACCCACACTCCGATCAGTAAGGCGCACAACACACTGACGTAGGAGCAGCCGACCAAAAACCTCATTTGCGCAGGCTAACTGGTTACCGGTTGCCAGTCCCCGACAAGTCCGGTTGCGGGCCAATCGATCACCTGATCCCCGTTTGCCGTACACGTGATTATCTGGCTTCGTAACCGCTGATGGATCGCTGACCGGTGTCCCGATCCGTCAGGCATCGAGGGTGACGTTAAGTCGCGGACGGGCACACTCGATGTCGTTCAATTCATCGTGTCTAGGTAACACTCTGAAACGATGGCTGGTTTCTTCGACGCTCGCGGTGAGCAAGTGCTGACCGCCGCCTGGATAGCGCGGCAGGGCGTGCACCTGGTGTCGTCGGACCTGCCGGATGCGTGGATCAACGCACTGGGTCGTATTGGCCACGACCTGAACGTGCGTCAGTACGGCGGTCTGATCGAGCGGATCGATTGGGTCGCTGAGTACGAACCGGACAGCGGCTACGTGTTCCTTCTGAGCGACGTGACGGTGCTCGGTCGCGCACCCACCGGTTTAGGTATGAGCGGAAGTGCCGCGCAGGTCGACGACGAAGAGGAGGCGGTCGTCGTCTGCATTGCCGACCTCGTTCAAGACCAGGTGGCCCGCGCCCATGTCGCGTGGCCGTGGGGCGATACCGGTGGATTCATGACCCCTCGACTCGTCGATGCCGTCGCGGTCTGGTCCGACAAAGGTAGCCAAAGAGTGATCGGCAGCCTTTGACAGCAATCCCGAATCGGGACGACGAACGGGTCAGTGTTTCAGGGCTGAGGGGCCCGTCGGGGTACCAGCGCCGCCCGAAGGCCCATCCTCATACGACAAGCTCAGGTCTGGCTGCTGAAGGAGTCCAAGGCAGCCACCAGTGCGGCGCCGAACCCCGCTCCACCGTGGCCGGCGTCGTCGAGCACGACGAGCTGGGCATCCGGCCAGGCACGCGCGAGGTTCCACGCCGTGTCCAACGGTCCCGAGACGTCGTAGCGACCGTGCACCAGAACGGCGGGGACACCTGCCAGGCGTCCCATGCCATCCAGGACTCGTCCGGATCGTCCACGTCGGATACGGTGACCGGAAGCCGACTCGTACTCGGCGCTCAGCCGGTGTTGGCGCACCGGTGCCGGCTGTAGTAGCCGGCCATGAGCCGCCAGTAGACCAGCAGCAGCGCCATCATGACCACGGTGGCACCGGCCGCCGGCGCGGCGCGGCGTCGCCGCGCGGCGATCAGTGCGGTGATGCCGGCCAGCGTGGCCGCCGCGTTTACCGCCATCGCGGTGTCGCGGGGCCGCTCGGTGATCCACAGTTCTTCGCCGAGCACCGCCCGGGTGGACCAGGCGTGCTCGTCCGCCGGTTTCGGGAAGATCACGGGGTTGGCGGCCATCCAGGCACCGACGATCGCGGCGTGGCTCCACCGGCGTGTCCACAGAGGAACGAGCACAAGCGGGGTGCTCAGCCAGCGAGTCCAGGCACTCCACGGGTTGGAGTGGCGAGCGAAGACATTGTGTTTGAGGTCGGCGAAGTGGTGGGTCATGTCAGGATCCTTGATCGGGGCGACTACTGACCGAACGTGAAGCGCAGGTTCGCGTTGATGAGTTCGTTCACTCGCTTGCGCATGCGGACGGTCGTTTCCCCGTCCGGGACCGGTTCGTCGACGATCAATGTCCAGGACAGAGTGGTGCCGCCGCGTGGTGGGCCAGTGATGTCGAAGCGGATCCGTGCATCCGGTCGCCACAGCCAGATTGAGGTCCAGACGACAAGGTTCGGTTCGACAGCTTCTGCGATCGTGGGGGGTTGTTCGTCGGTGTGCAGGATCAGCCACGGACGAACGGGGTCACGGTCCGGGTTGGTGAGAGCTTCGTAGACGATACGAGGCGGCGGTGGTTGGGTGCGACGCCGGCTAGCAATTTCGGGCACACCGAACCATATCGTTGCTTCCCAGGCTTCAATCACCGAACGCATATCGGCACCGGATGAGGATCCACTTACAGCCGGAGGTGGCGTCTGAATTGGGCTCCGGTCGGATGCCGGGCCGCGATGTGCGTCGAAGGTAGCGTGCACAACATGGACCGTCGCCGCCTGCTCACCGCAGTGGTCACACTGACGGCACTGATGAGCGGATGCAATCCGGTCCGCGGACCAGCCCCTGATCGCGATCCCGCCGAGATCGTGGACGCTGCGGTCTGTCGAATGCCGCAAGGCAGCGAATTGCTGGGCGTCACTCCACCGACCGAATTGATGCGGGCGCCGGCACCGCGATCGGGAACGGTGCCGTCGGATTCGAGCCTGTCGCGGCCATCACCTGCGACGAATGGCTCGCGAATTCGGTCACCCCTGATCTCACCGGGAGTTTTGCCGAGCACCGATGGGAGGGTGACTTCGCTGCGGCAATCGACAAGCTCAATGCCCCGTCTGAGGGCCCACGTCTGGATCAGAACAGTTGTGGAACGGCGAGTTTGGCACCGATACCGGACTTGTGGTTGATCGACGCGCGCGGACGGGCACTACGCCCGTCCTACCCTGTCGACGACTGTGGATTCCTCAAGATCGGTGGACTCCGCGAGATCGAGAAAACTGGACCAGGTCGATCGGACCGAACACTACGTCCGCCACACGCCGGACTCGCTGCAACAGCTGATGGGATGCAGCACGCGGCGGGTGACGCCAGAAATCGGTAATCAGCCCCTCTTCGCCGACCAGTACTGGGGCCGCAGTGCAGTCTGTCGTTACACGACGGCGCTTGCAGGGCGATGTGCTCGTCAATGAGTACACGGCGGCATCCATCGATCTCAATGAGTACCGGCAACGGTTCGATATTCTCTGGCCCCGTTAGTGTCACTGTCGTTCCAGCCGTGAGGCTCGCGGCCGACGAACACTCGTATTGCAGGCGGGAGTGAGACGAACGTCTGCCCAAGACTGTCCTGGAGTTCTTCGGCTCCCGTGAAGGTGATACTCCCGTGCGGATCGGGGACGTCATCGCGCAGGTCTCTTAGCTGGCAATTGTTCGTTGAGTCAACCGTTCCTTATGGTGACCCGTAGGCGGAACCTGCACTGGGACGAGGTGGTGGCCCCAGCGCATGCCGGCAGTAGTCTGCCCCGGTCCCGTAAGCGGATCCGCTTACGGGATAGGCAACGACTGCCGGCTTTGTACGCTTGGCGCCGATCTCGTCCCGGTGATGGCTTGCCGTGAGAATGTCTCCGAACGGTGAGCGGGGAATCCAGGCTAAGGCACTGTCCAACCGCCAGCGCCCGGTAAAAGCGTGGTGGGGGTGCCCGGGTAACCAGGAGCACCGCCCGCCGTAACGGCAGCGACCACCGTCCCAGATCCGGTCTGGATAACCCCCGGGGGGCTCGGACCGAACCAGAGGTCCGCAGCGCCACTCGCGCCGGTCGATAGGTTGCGCCAATGGACGACGACGGCGCAGTAGGGTGATGCGCCGCAACGAACCCGAGTGATCCCCGGCTCGTCCGGGTCCGTCCTGACAGTGATGTACGTACTGAACGGCGGGTTAGTCAATCCAGTCGGTCCGTTGGCCAGTCCCGCGAATGGGATCGGCAGGACCGTGTCGGACGGGGCTGCGCTCACGGGCAGGGCAGCTAGCAGCATTGCGGCAAGTGCGATCCCGGCGAGAGTCGTCCCGCTACGGGCCCTCGAAGCAGTTCGGGGCATAGTCCCACCTCCAGCAAGGCGTCGATCTGAGCGTAGCTCGATCCGCTGGTGGTGTCCGCGTCTGGCAGACGCTGCCGAAGCCCCCGCGATGTAAGTGAGAGCAGTCCTACTTGACGATCGTCTACTGGACTCTCTCAATCAGTGAGAGAGTTGACCATGACAGGACCGATCGTTCCGGATAGACCGGATGTTTGCGGCCGCCCTCGCCGCAACCCATGGTGGGATAGCGCTTAACGGTTGCTGGAATCTCACTTGCACTCATGTGCGTTCGTGGTGCGTCGACTTGGATCTGGGAGGTCGGCGAAAACGGTCAATATGCCGCAGACGTAGGCGCGGGATAGCTTCCATTCGTTGTTGGAACGCACGAAGGGAATTGGCCCCACCGGGTAGGGTTCCACGCCTCCGACTCGGCCCTGCCCAGTCGCGTTGATCATGTCTGGGCTGACGGGTTCCACGGTAGTGAACTGGATGTATTGGGGTGTGGGCTGCGCACCCCAAGCCCGCGCGACCCGCAGGGTCTGGTCGCTGGGACCATCCAAGAGTCGCGCGCGGTCCTCCTCGCGTATCGAGTAGTTGGTGGTGGCGTTGTACAGGGCGGTCAATTGCTCGGCGGTGGGCACGAGATCGGTGATCGGCGCCGGCGGCGGTGCGAACTGTGTGGGATGGACGAAGACGGTCGGATCGCGCGCTTCGGTGTCATCGACGGGCGAGCAGGCGCAGGCCGCGATTGCGATCGCGACAAGAGCGCTTGCACCTATCGCGGCTTTCCTAACCCTCATGGTCTAGGTATCGCCCCAAGTCGACGCAGCGTGACAGCCGGTGCCACACCAACTCGCCGATACATCGCCATAAACGATCCGGCACCAGTCATCGATCGGTGGGAGATCGTTTAACCGAGGCTGGGATGGGCGCACGGAATCCTGCGTCCGTCACTCATGGCGACGACAACGGCCGGCTTCTCGCGCCAAGGTGACCGCAGCACCGCGAGAACGAATCCGTCATCGGCGACATCCGCAACACATCTATCGAGGGAACTTGCCACTGCAATGCTTCGCGCACCGCTGGCTGCGAAACCACTGACAGTGATCCACGAACTGTCGGGCGGACCACCGTCAACAGTGGGTGGCCCTGATCGATGAATTTCCAGGCGTTGGATGAACGATGGCCGGAAGTTTCGATCAGGAGCCGCTCGTGGCGACACGCCGACGGTCACCATTTGAGGCGTCTCCCATTGCCCCTCCACCTTGTTCACCATGATGACGCACCTCGACTGGGCGTCCCGGAGCGCAACGGCAGCGACATCCTCACGTACGACGACCAGGTACGGCTCCGCCGTGCCCTCACCGCTCCCACCCGCCCGGAAGCACGCGATGGCGCTCATCGCTGCGGGATGATCCAGACTGTCCACTGACTCAGCGTAGATTTCACCCGCATGCTTCCGCTCACGATGCGCGGTACTTGCGTCGGAGGGCGACGTCGCCCATGTGGCCTGCCCCCTCTGTCAGATTGCCGGTTCAGCGGAGCGGACCGCCCGCGTCCCTCTGCGGCGGAGGCGGGCGTCTCGGTAGGGAACGTTGATTGACACGTCTCCGGAAGCGGGGCGGTGACCGAGACTCCCTGAGCTGCGTGTTCCCGTTGACCCGTCCGGTGCTGATTTTGCTTTCGGGGCGTCAATCGGGATACCCCGAACGATCTGGATCACGCCGCCGCAGTGGCGATCCGGTGACCGGCTAAAATGGCATGTCTCACCACGATGGCGGATCCGCCACCAGGCTCGCCACCGCCGTGAGATTCCGCCACGGGATTCGAGACCCGGTACGCAGCCCCCGCCGAATGCCATCTCACCCATTTGGCCAACTGGCCACCGAGTGGCCATCCCAACTGAGATTTGGCCACGGTTCTCGAGACCCTACACCGATCACAGCTGTGCGTCGCCGCCGAACTCGTTATAGAGGTCGGGGAGGAATCGGGCGAGATGGTGCATCTCCTGGCCGCAGTGCAACAGCAGCTCGCGAGCGGCCTCCATATCGGTAGCGATGTCCCTAGGATCGAGGGACGGGCCCCGCTCGACGGCAGCGACGGCGTTCCGGATGTCGGGAAGGCGAATCCCCCACATGTCGAGATAGAACCGACTTCGCATTTCACATCCTCCGGCAATCGGACGAACCTGGTGCGCAAGCCATCCGACGTTCAAAGGGGCGACAGCACTGCCGACTCTGGCCAGGATCATCGTGTGGCCGTCGGGCACCTCGAAACCGTGGGCGAGTGGATCCTGGAACGCGATCGCCAACTGCTGCAGTTTCGGGCCGATGTACTCGTCGACGTAGGAGACGTTGCCGATGTACTTCGCTCGGTCCGAAATCGACTCGGCGGATTTGTCCACTGCGAGGCCCGCGTACAGGTGCGCGTCCGGATGCCACAGCTTGTAGCGGGCGGATTCCGCCGAGTGCCAGCCGAACCACCAGTCCCACATCGCCGCCGTGACGCCTGGCATCTCGGTGTGCACGGCCACCCACACCTTGCCCGAACTCGTCCTGCCATAGCCGGTCTCAATCGGTGAGTAATCGGTCGCGGCAAGTTCGGTGTGCAGTGTCGAAGCTTCCGGGATTCCTTCCGCCGGTGTCGGCGGACCGGTGTAGGCGGCGGCCACCGAAGGTGTAGGGGGCAACGTCCGATCAGCCATGAACTTCGCATACGGCCTCGCCCAATCCTCAGGCGAGTACCCGCGATAACGCGCGGTGGACGCCGGCTGCGCACGAGCCGCGCTCGCTCTGAGACCTGCCGCCACAGTGCCGACGATGAGAACTCCGACAGAAAGGGCCGCGCGGCGGGTCACACTCGCGTGTCTCGACATCGGTTGAGAGTACTTCCCGGTCGGAACGCGCACCCGAGTTGCGTGCCTGCTATTTCCTGCTAGTTGCGCTCGACGTCGATTGGGTGAGTGGCCAGCAGGGCGAGGGGAAGAGGCTGGCGTCGCAGGACCTGGGCCCAGACGTCGATGCGGGCCGGCGCCACGACGTCCGACGGCAGCGCCGACACGACCATCCAGTCGTCACGCTGCAGCTCCGAGTCGAGCTGCCCGAAGGTCCAGCCCGAGTAGCCGGCGAAGATACGGACACCTTCCACCAGGGGAGCGACGACCTCGGGGTCGGAGTCCAGATCGACCATCACCACCCGGCCGTGCACCCGGCGCAGCCCCGCGACCCCGTCGATGAGCGCTCCGGTCCGCAAGGTGGCCAGGCACAGTGCGGCGTCACGCTTCACAGGACCGCCGACATAGAGAGCGGAGGGCCGAGCGGCGAGCGATGCCCATTGCGGCAGCACGTCCTGCACCGCCGTTTCGCTGGGACGGTTGATGACCACGCCCAGGCTCCCGGCCTCGTTGTGCTCGATCACATAAATCACGGTGCGACGGAATGCGGGCTCGACCAAATCGGTGGACGAGACCAACAAGCTCCCCGGGCGGACCACCGGTTCCGTCGACGCCATTCGATCCTCGGGTTCTTCTGCGTGCGCCACCCGAACATCATCCCACCGCGGCGGGGGCGATGTGTCCCAGGACGCGACCTGCGTCCGGTTCGCACGATTCAGGCGGGAGGAAGCCCGGCGGTGTCGGCGAGGACGGCGAGATGATGTTCGAACAGGGCCGCCGGGTCGGTGAACGTATCGGCGCCGTACTGACCGAATACCTCGAAGTTCACCGCCCCGAACAGGCTCGACCACACCAGCATCCCGCGGGCGAGGAGGTGGTCGGGGGTGGTGAGGCCGAGGTCGGCGCGAATCCGGTCGAGATCGGCCGCGAGACCGTCGTCGACGGGCGCGGACGCATCGGCGTCGAGAAGGCCTGAGCTGTAGGCGCCGTCCAAGATGCGGACCAGCGCGAAAATGACCCGCGTTCCGGGCGTGGTGGTCTGTTCGCCGGGTGCCTCGTACCCGGGGACCGGGCTGCCGAACAGGAGTCCGTATCGGGCCGGCTCACGCAGAGCCCACGCCCGTACTGCGCGACTCAGTGCCAGGAACTGCTGACGCGGGTTCTGCTCGGACGCGACCGCGGCGTCGACCTCGTCCCCCAGTTCGTCGTATCCGTCGACGACGAGCAGGGTGAGTAACTCGTCGCGGCTTTTCACGTACCGGTACACGGCCGACGAGACCACTCCGAGGTCCCGGGCCACCGCTCGCAGCGACAAGGCCGCGGCGCCGACGACTGCCAGCTGTTCGCGGCCGATCCGGGTGATGTCCTGCAGCGTCTGCTCTCGGGCACGTTCCCGTGGTGTTCCTGGCATGGGTTCAGGGTGCCGACTGTAGAGAGCGGTGTCAACAAATGAGAGCAGTGCTCTTGACTTTGCGCCGATACAAGTGCAGTCTTTGAACAGAGAGCAGTGCTCTCGGTTAGCGGAATCCACTCACACAGCGGGAGCAAAAGATGTCGAACATCGAAATCGTCACCGGCGCGGGGCTGGTCGGCACCACCGTGGCACAGCAGCTCGCAGAGCAGGGGCGACGCGTCCGCGTGCTCACCCGGTCGGGAAGCGGTCCCGAACACCCCCTGATCGAGCGGCGGCCGGTCGACGTATCCGACGCCTCGGCCTTGCGTGCGGCCTTCGAGGGCACCACCGCCGTCTATCACTGCATCCACGCCGCCTACACCGCCGAGGCCTGGGAGCGCACCCTGCCGGCAGCCGAGCAGACCGTGCTCGCGGCAGCGGGAGAGGTCGGTGCGGTGGTCGTGTTCCCGGAAAGCCTCTACTCCTACGACACCGAACAGCAGCCCATGACCGAGACCACGCCGCGCACCGCCACGACGGGAAAGCGCGGAATCCGTGCCCGGTTGCTCGACGCTCGCTCCGCCTCCTCGACCCCTACCGTGAGTGTCGTCGCCTCCGACTTCTTCGGTCCGCAGGTGCTCACCGCCCACGCCGGTGAGCGAATGGTCCCGGTCGTCCTCGCCGGCAAGACGATGCGCGTCCTGGGCTCCGCCGACACACCCCACTCCTTCACCTTCGTCCCCGACCTCGCGGCGGCGATGATCATCGCTGCACACGACCGGGAGCTGTGGGACTCCGTGTTGCACGCGCCGACGGTCCCCGCAGTCACCCAACGGCAGATGGTTCAGGCGTACGCCGACGCGGCGGGAGTGCCGGCACCGAAGGTGAGCGCTCTCCCGGGATGGGTTCTCAGAGCGATAGGCCGCGTCCACGAGGGTTCCCGCGAGCTGGCAGAGATGATGTATCAGTTCGAGAAACCGTTCGTCATGGATTCGAGTGCGAGCGAGAAGCGCCTCGGTCTGAAGCCGACACCACTGCCCCAGGCCGCCGAGCAGACCGTCCAGTGGTGGCGGGAGAGGTCGCTCGTCGCGGCCGGATAGGGTCCCGTAGATGGCGAAACAGCTCGGGAACCCCCGAGGACCAGGTCATGGCGAGGCGTGGCGCCGCACCGCACACACATTGCGCCGGTCGCCCGGGTTGGCCCGCCTCGCGACGGTGCGATTCGCCAGCCAGTTCGGGGACGGCATGTTCCAGGCAGCGCTGGGTGGGGCCATCCTGTTCAATCCCGAGCGCGAGACCGACCCAGTGGCGATCGCCGCCGGTTTCGCGGTATTGCTGCTCCCGTACTCGGTGATCGGCCCCTACGCGGGAGCGCTGCTCGACCGCTGGGATCGCCGGGCTGTCCTCCTGTGGGCGAATGTTCTGCGCGGGTTGCTCATTCTGGTGACTGCGGCACTTCTGGGATTCGGGGCCGGAGAGTTCCCGATCCTTCTTCTCGCCCTCGCCGCCATCGGCGTCAGTAGGTTCGTACTCGCCGGCGTCTCCGCCGCACTGCCACGCGTAGTGCACAAATCTTGGCTGGTCGCCACCAATTCGGTGCTCACCACCACCGGTTCGGTGGTTTCCGCCCTCGGAGCCGCAACCTCCGTCGCCATCATCGGTGTCGCGGGCGCAGGCGACCGGGGATCCGGTATCGCCGTCGCCGCCGCCGCGGTCGGTTCCGCGGTCGCTGCGTTCGCGGCGTCCCGATTCCACCATCGGCTCCTCGGCCCACACGCGGACGAACGAGCGGAGTACGGGGTCGTCCGCGCCGTCGCCTCGGGACTGCGCAACGGAGCCGTCGCCGTGTGGCAGTCCCCGGGTGTCACCACCGCCATGATCGGTATCGGAACGCATCGCATCGTGTTCGGTGCCAATACATTGATCATGGTCCTCGTGCTGCGGGACACGTCCAGGGCCGGATCCCTTCCGGGTGGGCTTGCCGGATTCGGTGTCGCGGTCGGCGCGACCGCGGCGGGAATGCTCCTTGCGGCGATCTCCACACCGTTCACGATTCCGCGGATCGGACGTTCTCGCACCATTACCGGGGCGTTGATCCTCGCCCTCGCCGCGCAGACGACTCTCGTAGCGACGTTGACCCAGGCCTCCCTGCTATGGGGCGCACTGATTCTCGGCTTCGCCGGGCAGTCGATCAAGCTGAGCGGCGACGCCGCCATGCAGATCGAGATCGAGGACGACCGCCGAGGGCAAGTGTTCGCGCTGCAGGACACGGTGTTCAATGTGGCGTTCATCGCGTCGATCGCCGCAGCCGCCCTCGTGATCGCCCCCGACGGTCGATCACTCGGATTGGTACTGGCCGGTTCGGCCCTCTACGCCCTGGGACTGGTCGCTGCCCTCCTCAACGCACGCCGCGCCGGCCCCTGAGCGGTCCTGGACGCACCTCTACCCGGAACCGGGCAGCGGCACATTCTGCAGACGGACCTGTCCACGGGCCACCTCTTTGCCGGTGTCGGAAGCGGTGATGACCACCGACCACAACTGCTGGATACGGCCCTGCTGAATCGGTAGGGCTACCACGTCGACGCGACCTTCGGTGCGGGACCGGATGAAGTCGGTGCCGTTGTGCACACCGACCGCGAACTGGCCGCGGTCTGCCACAGCCGTGCTCGCGCCGATACTCGCGGCGCTCTCGACTGCCGTCGTGTAGACGCCGCCGTGAACGACACCCCACGGCGTGTGGTGCTCGGCGGACAGATCGATGTGGCCGACGACTTTCGTGCCCGATACCTCGTCGAGTTCCAGGCCGGCAGCGGCGACGAAAGCGCTCGCCGCGGACGTGGTCAGGTCGGTCATGGTCCATTCTCCTTGTCGATGCGTACTCGGTTTGAAATCACAACTTACCCTTCCCGATCTCGGGGGCCACGTCAATGGCGTGGCCGAGCACCGCCTCGGACCGCCAGACATGGAGTGCGCCGGCCGTCACGGCACCGGGAATCGGCACGAAATCAACCGTGCGCATGTGCGGGTCGGACGGTTCGTCACTTCTCCGATCGGGCACCGGATCCGGTTGACGTCGCAGGTCGTGAGCGGGTTCGTTCTGGTCACCGGCCACCCTCACCTCGTAGTCCCACGTTCCGTTGCCACTTGGGTCGGTGAAGTAGCGAGCTTCGTCCCCGGCGTCGTAGTCGAGCACCGAGTGGTCGGCAGTCCCGTCGCCGTTTTCGTCCCACATGGCGTCGTCGAGGAGCCCGTCCCCGTCGAAGTCCAATCGCACCGCATCCATACCGCGGAGCGGACCCAGGTCGAGGTCGGGAGGGGAGTTCCAGCTCGTGGGGGCTTCTGCACCGGTGCCGAACGAATACTCGAGAGGGTCCATGTAGAGGTTCGACGCAGCGCGGCCGCATCCGGTTCCGCGGGAGCCGAGATTTCGGCGCTCTCCCCGATCGGGGTGCCACGATCAACGAATTCCTGTGCGACCGTGAAACCGTACTGTAATCGGACTGCGATCAGGCTCGCCGGGCGCTGAATCCGGGAGCACGGCCACCGGATGTTACCTTCGACCCTGAACGTGCAGGTCGGTCCACTTTGACTCCGACCACCGATCTGGAGGGGTCCCGTGGTCGAAAAGTCCTGGTCTGTTGCCGGAGTACCGTTGTGCGTTGCCGCCGTCGTCGCGGCAACGATCGGTTTCTCGGCAGTCCCCGCTGCGGCGGAGACGAATACCTGGTTGCCGGTGAACGCCTGTGGTGAAACCGGATTCAACCCGGCCAAGGAGCCACCCACTCCGGGTGGCCCGGTGCTCCCGCCGATACCGCCGACCATCGGCATCCCGATCCCGTACCCCGACTTCGTGCCGGTGCCGGTCCCCGGCCCTACGGTCGATCAGACGCGCGTCGCGCAAGACCTGCCCGCCGACCCGTGCGCGGACCCGTGCCCGGATCTCACCGACGAGATCGAGGAACCGCTACCGGATGCCGGTTCTTCGGGATCGTCCGGGTCGAGCGCACTGCACATTCCGAAGATCGAGATCGACCCACAACCGCAGACCATTCCCATTCCCGTGCCCGGCGGCCCAGGTCCCGCTCCGCAGCCCGCGCCACCGGTGCAGATCAACTCGGCCGAACGCGGCACCCTCAGCGCAGCACTCGACACCCCCGCCGTCGGTGACGTGCGCCTGGTGTCGCAGCTGACCGGCCACGGGTCGGAGAATCGCACCGACAAGCGCTGGCAGGTGGACGGCACCGACCTCGGCATCACCTGGGAGACGAAGCCCGGCGAGGTCGCGGTCGCGTTCGGTGACACTTTCGGCAAGGACTGGGCTCCGCCGGGCGCCTTCGGTGAAGACTGGCGCAGCAATGTTCTCGGGCACAGCACCGACACCGACCTGTCCGACGGCATGACCATCGACAGCATGGTCCAGGACAGCCGGTGCCACGCCGCCGAAATCATCGACAGCAGGCACATCAACAACTTCGAGACCACCACCATCCCCACGTCGGGGTTCGCGATCGGGAATCGGCAGTTCCTGAGCTACATGTCGGTGAAGCGCTGGAGCGTGGTTCCCGGCATGTGGTACACGAACTACGGCGGCATCGCGTACTCGGACGACAACGGTCAGACATGGACCAAGGACCAGCACGCGAAGTGGCACAACATTTTCGGCGCCCGATTCCAGGTGTCGGCCATGGTGCCCCAGGGCGACTACGTCTACATGTTCGGCACCCCCAACGGCCGCATCGGCACTATCGGTCTCGCCCGGGTACCCGTCGATCAGGTACTCAACACCACGTCGTACCAATACTGGTCGGACGGAACGTGGACGCCGGTGTCCGAGCATCTCGCGACCCCGATCATCGGTGGGGTGGCCAGCGAGCTGTCGGTTCGCTACGACACCGGCGCGGGCAAGTGGCTGATGAGCTACCTCGAGCCGATCGGCGGGCGAATCATCCTCCGTCAGTCCTCGGCCCCGCAGGGCGTCTGGTCCGACGGAGCCACTCTCGTCGACACGGCCGACTACCCGAAGGCGTACGGCGGCTTCATCCATCCGTGGTCGACCGACAAGGATTTGTACTTCACGATGTCGGAGTGGGACAGCTACAACGTCTACCTGATGCACGCGTCTTTGCGCTGACACACCCGTGGGTGCTCCTCGAGCACGGAGGTAGGTCAAGAAGTACCCACGGCGTGGATAGCCACCTCGGTGGCCTTGACGACGAAGAACACCTCGAGTCCGGGTACCAGGTCGAGTTCCGCAACCGATTCTGCTGTGACATCGGCGCTCAGTTCCAGTCGGCCACGGGCCGCAGCCGCTCGCACCCGCACGATGGGGCCGCGCACTTCGATTTCGGTCACGATCACACCGAAGACGTTGCGCGGGCTGCCTTCCGGGGACCGGCGGTGGACCGCCACCGAGTGTGGGGCGAACACTGCGACGGCCGGAGCCGTTCCTCCCACGTCGTCGTCGGGCAGGCCGTGCATCCGCACACCGCTCTCGGTTTCGAAACCGGACTGCGTGGCGAACACGGCCACGAGGTTGAGTCCTGCTATCCGCGCGGCGAACGGGCTTCGAGGCCGGGAGAGCACCTCGCGCACGGACCCCGACTCGACGATTCGTCCACCGTCCACCACGATCACGCGGTCGGCCAGCGCGAGTGCGTCGAGTACCTCGTGGGTGACGACGACGGCGGTGCGATGCCCCTCGCGCAGGACCTTTCGCAGCAGTACCCGCAAGGCAGGCGCCGCAGCCACATCCAGTGCCGCCATCGGCTCGTCGAGGAGAAGCGCCTGCGGGTCCGCTGCGAGAGCCCGTGCGACCGCGACACGTTGAGCCTGCCCACCCGACAACTCGTGGGGCTTACGGTCGGCGAACGGCGTGGCGTTGACCGCGTCCATCCATCGGCGGGCGATGGTCAGCGCTTCCCGGCGGCTGCGGCCGGCACTGCGGGGTGCGAAGGCCACGTTGGCTGCGACAGTGAGATGCGGAAACAACAACGGCTCCTGCGCGAGAAGCGCCATTCCCCGGCGATGTGGCGGGACGGCGACACCGGCCTCAGTGTCGGTGAGCACCCGGTGGTTCAGTTCGACGCGACCGCGGTCGGGCCGAACCAATCCCGCCGCGACGGACAGCAGCGTCGACTTGCCGGCACCGTTCGGTCCGAGAACTGCCAGCACCTCACCCTCCGCGACGTCGAAGGCCATCTCGACGTCGCGCGCTTCCACCCGCGCATCGACACTCAGTCCGCTCACGGCACAGCCCTCGACGCCCAGCCGCGCGACCCCACCACGATGACCACCGCGACGACCACCAGGACCAGCGACAACGCCACTGCCGCATCAGCATCCGTCTCACGCTGAAGATAGATCTCCAGGGGAAGGGTACGGGTGACCCCCTGCAGACTGCCCGCGAAGGTCAAGGTGGCGCCGAATTCACCGAGCGCCCGCGCGAACGACAACACGGCGCCGGACACCAGTCCCGGCAACACCAGTGGAAGGGTCACGCGTCGAAAGACCGTGGTGGGAGTGGCTCCGAGGGTGGCCGCTGCGTACTCGTATCGCCGGCCCGCGGTCCGGAGCGCCCCTTCGAGACTCACCACCAGGAACGGCAACGCAACGAAGGTCTGCGCGAGCACGACCGCTGTGGTGGTGAACGCGATCGAGATGCCCGCCACTTCGAGGTGCTGTCCGATGAGGCCCTTCCTGCCGAACGTGTAGAGCAGCGCGATACCGCCCACGACGGGCGGAAGCACCAACGGTAGGAGCGCCAGCGACCGCAGCACGTGTAACCCCCGAAAGCTGCTGCGAGACAGTACGGCCGCCATCGGAACGCCGAACAGGACACACAGCACCGTGCTGGCGGCAGCAGTCCGCAGACTCAACTCGAGCGCGGCGAGTGAAGATTCGGAGGTGACCAACTGGACGAACCGCGACCAGTCGACGCTTGCCAGCATCGCGGTCAACGGCAGTACGACGAACAGACCGCCTACCGCTGCCGGGACGAAGATCCAGCCCGGCAGCCCGGACGGAACCACCGTACGCGCCGATCGGGTCACGGCTCACCGAATCCTGCTTCGGCGAACACCGCCCGGCCGTCGGGTCCCGCGACGAAGTCCACGAATCCTCGAGCCACCTCCGGCGCACCCGAATCGGCGAGAGCCACTATGGGATAGGTGTTCACCGCCTGTGCGGCCTCGGGGATTGCCACCGCCGTCACGGTGTCGCCCGCTCCGGTCGCGTCCGTGACGTACACGAGCCCGGCGTCCGCCTGCCCGGCAATCACCTTGTTCAGGACGTCCGTCACCGACGACTCTTCGCTGACCGGTGCCAAATCGACGCCCGCCGCCGACTCGGCCTTCTGTGTCGCGGACCCGCACGGCACCTGCGACGCGCAGGTGACCACGAGCGTGCCCGCACGGTCCAGGTCGGCGAACGTGGCGATCCCCTTCGGGTTCCCGGGAGCGGTCACGACGGTCAGCATGTTCGTGGCGAAGTCGACGGGACTGCCCGCGGCGAGACCGGCATCGACCACCTTGGCCATGTTGCGTTCGTCGGCGGAGGCGAATACGTCCGCAGAAGCGCCTTGGTCCAGCTGGGCTGCCAGGTCGGAGGAACCGGCGAAGCTGAACTCCACCCGAACTCCCGGATGCTCTGACTCGTATCTTTTCCCCAGCTCGGTGAAGGTGGACTTCAGGGACGCCGCCGCGAACACGGTGATCCGATCACCCGAGCCGGCGTCGTCGGAGCCGCACCCGGACAGGGCACCGAGCGCGAGCACGGCCGCGCAAACAGCTGTCGCTGCTCGCACTGCGATCAGCCTCATGAGGTTTCGCCGAGGGTTTCGACGATCACGGTGGTGGACTTCACGACGGCGACCGCTACCTTCCCGGGTTCGAGCCGGAGGTCGCGCACCGCTTCACTGCTCATGAGGGACACCACCCGAAACGGCCCGCACTGCAACTCCACCTGCGCCATCACCGTGTCGGACACGATGGCCGTCACGATCCCGGTGAACCGATTCCGTGCCGACGACCCCGATCCCAGGAGATCCGGCGACGCGGTCGCGTTGGCCCTGGCGAACTCGGCGAGTGCCGCGCCGTCGACGGCCATGCGCCCGGAGTCGTCCTTCTGGGCGAGAAGACTGCCGTTGTCGATCCACCGCCGGACGGTGTCGTCGCTGACGCCGAGCAGTTCCGCGGCCTGCCGGATCCGTATGCGCGTCATCTAGGCGTACCGCCGCAGCTGCGTCATACACCTCATCGTATGCGCGCATATGCGGTAGAAACAAGCAATACAAGCCGCAGCTGCGACTCAGTACACGTCGCGTACGTACCGCTTGTCGGTCGACAATTGCTTCATGTAGAGCTCGGTGTCCTCTTCGTCGAGCCTGCCGTGTGTACGCACCACTTCGCGGATCGTCTCGTCCACGTCCTTCGCCATCCGGCTGGCATCACCACACACGTAGAGGTACGCGCCCTCCTGCATCCAGTTCCACAGTTTCGCTCCGTGTTCGCGAATGCGGTCCTGCACGTAAATCTTCTGCCGCTGATCCCGGGAGAAGGCCGCATCGAGGTGGGTGAGGAATCCGTCACGCTGCATAGCTTCCATCTCCTCGCGGTAGTAGAAGTCGGTGGCCTCGTGCTGTTCACCGAAGAACATCCAGTTCTTGCCGGTGTGCCCGAGTTCCCTCCGCTCATGCAGGAATCCGCGGAACGGGGCAATTCCCGTGCCGGGGCCCACCATGATCATCGGCGCATCGGCCGACGCCGGTGGACGGAAATGCGCCGACTTCTGCACGAAAATCGGCACCTCGGCCTCGTCGCAGTGATCCGCGAGGAAGGTGGAGCAGACACCGGACCGATCCTTGCCCTCGTGGTTGTACCGCACAGCCGACACCGTCAGCTGCACCTCACCGGGATCGATCTTCGGGCTGGACGAGATGGAATACAGCCGCGGCTGGAGTCGCTTGAGAACGTCGAGCCACTCCTCGACCTCGGCGTCGACGCCGTACTGCCCCAGCACGTCCATCGACTGCCGGCCCCACAACCACTGTTGGAGGGCGATCTTGTTCTGCGGTCGCATCAGCCGGGCCAGTTCGGTGTCCTGCGTGCGACTCTGGACGAACCGGAGCAGCTCGGGCGTGACCTTGGTGATCTCGAACTTGGTGCGCAGCGCCTCGCGCAGCGGCATCTCCGGCAGGTCGGCCACGGTCACCGGGACATCGGGCTTCAGTCCCGTCACCTTCAGCCACTCGTCGACCACCGCGTCGCTGTTGGTGGGCCAGACGCCGAGCGCGTCGCCCGCCTCGTAGACGAACTCCGGATCACTCACCTCGAAACCGAACTGTCGCACGTCCTTCGACGATCCCGCTGCGCTGAGACGGACGTTCTTCGTGAGGCGGGTGACGAACGGCGACTTGCGGGTGAAGGTCGCTACCTTCTTGGGGGCGGCCTCGGGCCGGGCAGTCGGCGACGCGAGCGTCGCCGTGCCCTCGGCGGCCTCCCGCTCACGAACCAGCTTCTGCACCTGTGCCAGCCACTCGCGCGCCTGATCCTCATAATCGGGTTCGCAGTCGACGCGGGCGGTGAGGCGCTTGGCCTGCAGCTGCTCGAGCCGGGCATCGAGCCGCTTACCGTGACCACAGAAGTCGTCGTAGTTGGAGTCACCGAAAGCCAGTACCGCATAGCGGGTTTCGGCCAGGGTGGGCGCTTCGTCACTGCTCAGCGCCGACCAGAAGCTGCTGCCGTTGTCGGGCGCGTCCCCGTCACCGAACGTGCTCGTGATGATCAGAAGGTCACGGACGCCGCTGAGACTTCCGACGTCGTAGTCGTCCATGCTGATCAGATGAGTCCCGTGCCCGGCCGCCTGCAGTTGCGCGGCACATTCGGCGGCGAACTCCTCGGCGTTGCCGGTCTGTGACGCCCACACCACCACGACAGGGTGCTGGACCGATTCAGTACCTGCGGCGCTGCCGTTCTGCGCGGTGACCCCGGATGTCTCGTCCGACCGGGAGAACAGACCGGCCAGCAGCCCGTCGAGCCACACCCGCTTCGAGCCGGAAATCGGTGCGTCCCGAGGCAGGACCGGCACGCCGCGGACTTCGGTGGTCCGAAGTCCCGACAAGAGCCCCGAGAGATAGGTGCGTTCGTGTTCGTCGAAGTTCGGGGGGGACGAATCATCCAGGCCGAGAAGCCGAGTCAGCTCGTCCGTCGGACCCACAAGTTGCAGTTGCGATCCGCCGGTCTCCGGAATCGCCGGCTGGGACACCGGTGATACGCGGGTAAGCGACACCGCGCAGGCCTTGAACTCCGGCTGGAACGACGCCGGGTCGACGGCATCGTTGGTCACGGCGTTGATGCTGAGGTACTCGCCGAACGAGTCGTTCCAGTGGAACGGCGCGAAACAACCACCGGGAAGCACCCGGTCACTGACGACCGCGGGCAGCACCGCGCGTCCGCGCCTCGACGCCACCTCCACCTTGTCACCATCGGATATCGACAGCCGCTTCGCATCCGCAGGGTTGATCTCGACGAAGGGTCCCGAGTTCAGCTTGTTTAGCTTGGCCACCTTGCCGGTCTTCGTCATGGTGTGCCATTGATGCTGCAGCCGACCGGTATTGAGGATGAACGGGTAGTCGTCGTCCGGCATCTCGGCGGGCAACATGTGCGGGCGCGGGAAGAAAGCCGCCTTCCCGCTCGGCGTGGCGAAGGCGAGCCGGGGGAGTGAACCGTCGGGAGCCGACAGCAGCTTCTGGCTAACCCCGTCGTTGACGTAGCGGATGGGGTTGCGGTCCGTGCGGTCACCTGGCGGGCTCGGCCACTGCACCGGCGTGCGGCGGAGACGCTCGTACGTGATGCCGCGAAGATCGTAGCCGGTCTTCGGATTCCACGTGCGCTTGATCTCTTCGAACACGTCCTCGGACGTCTCGTAGGTGAATGCGTCCACGTACCCCATCTCACAGGCGACGCGGGCGATGATCTGCCAATCGGGCAACGCCTGACCCACCGGGTCGACGGCCTGCTGCAGCAGGGTGAGGTTGCGCTCGGAGTTGATCATCACCGAGTCGGACTCGGCCCACAGTGCGCCCGGCAGCAGGATGTCGGCGTAGCCGTTGGTCTCGGTGTCGAGGAACACGTCCTGCGTGATCACGAGCTCGGCTGCCTCGAGACCCTCGATGACGGTCCGTCGATTCGAGACGGTGGCAACAGGGTTGGTACAGATAATCCAGCAGGCCTTGATCCGGCCTGCGGCCATCTGCTCGAACATGTCGACGGTGCCCGTGCCGACCTCGGTGCGGATGGTGCCCTCGGGCAGATCCCACAGGTCCTCGACGAACGCGCGGTCGTCGGCCGCGAGGATCGACCGCTGCCCGGGCAGGCCCGGTCCCATGTATCCCATTTCGCGGCCACCCATGGCATTGGGCTGACCGGTGAGGGAGAAGGGTCCGCTGCCGGGACGGCAGATCGCGCCGGTGGCGAGGTGGAGATTGCAGATCGCGTTGGTGTTCCAGGTGCCGTGGGTGCTCTGATTGAGGCCCATCGTCCAGCACGTCATCCATTCGGCGGCCTCACCGATCCACTGGGCGGCCTGATGGATGTCGGCTTCGGGGATGCCGGTGATGCCCGCGACCTTCTCGGGCGTGTACTCCTCGAGGAACTCCGGCATCACCTCCCAGCCCTCGGTGAACTCGGCGATGAAGGCCGGGTCGGTGTGCCCGTTCTTCACCAGCAGGTGCAGTAGGCCGTTGAGCAATGCGAGGTCGGTGCCGGGCGCGATCTGCAGAAAGAGATTTGCCTTGTCGGCCGTCGCGTTGCGCCGCGGGTCCACCACGATCAGCTTCGCTCCCGCCTTCACGCGCTCGAGGAGACGAAGGAACAGGATGGGGTGACAGTCCGCCATGTTGGCGCCGATCACGAAGAATACGTCGGCCTTGTCGAAGTCCTGGTACGACCCGGGCGGGCCGTCGGCGCCCAGCGACTGCTTGTACCCGGTGGCCGCACTGGCCATACAGAGGCGTGAGTTGGACTCGATCTGGTTGGTTCCGACGAACCCCTTGGCCAGCTTGGTGATGAGGTACTGCGCCTCGATCGACATCTGGCCGGAGACGTAGAAGGCGACCGCGTCCGGTCCGTGCCGGTCGATCTGCTCCTTCAGGCGGCGTGCCGTCTCACTGATCGCGGCGTCGACGTGCACGGCGGTCGGTGCCTCACCGCGCTCGTCGCGAAGGTAGCCGGTCTCCATCCGGCCTCCGGCCACCAGCATCTCGGCGCTCGTCGCGCCCTTGGTGCACAACCGGCCGAAATTGGTGGGATGTTCCTTGTCCCCGGACGCCTTCAGAACGCGGCGCGTACCCGTTTCCGGGTTCGTTTCGACTTCGAGGACCATGCCGCAGCCGACACCGCAGTACGAGCAGGCGGTCTTCACTGTGGAAGTACCGGCTTTCTGCTGCTGCATCGACTGCTCCTTCACCTGCACGGCCGCAACCTGTCCACCTGGTTCGGGGCCTGTATCAAGAGTGCCGTTTGCTGTGTTTCGTCGGGATTAACCCCCGTGAGCGTTCGATGACGTCTCTCGCACCCGAGAAGCAGCGGGGTGGTGAGTCTGTGACGACAACGCAGCAAAATGCGTGACGGCTGTCACTCCGATGCGCTGGTCGGGTGCGTATCTCTCCAACCGTCGCTGCACGTCAGCCCTTGTGCGTCGCCCACCACGACAACAGTTCGGCCTCCGCTTCCTCACGGGTGAGGGGACCACGGTCGAGTCGCAGCTCCTTGAGGTGCTGCCACGCCTTCCCCACCTCGGGTCCGGCGGGAATACCGAGGAGTTCCATGATTGCGTTGCCGTCGAGGTCGGGGCGTACCCGGGCAAGATCTTCCTGCTCCGCGAGTCGCGCGATCCGCTCCTCGATGTCGTCGTAGGTGGCCTGTAGTGCCGCCGCCCGCCGCTTGTTGCGGGTGGTGCAGTCGGCCCGGACCAGTTTGTGCAATCGCGGCAGCAGCGGACCGGCGTCGGTGACATAGCGGCGCACCGCCGAATCGGTCCACTGACCCTTGCCGTAACCGTGGAAACGCAGATGAAGGAACACCAGCTGCGAGACGTCGTCCACCATCTGCTTGGAGTACTTGAGGGCGCGCATCCGCTTGCGCACCATCTTGGCACCCACCACCTCGTGGTGGTGGAAACTCACGCCGCCACCCGGCTCGTTGCGCTTGGTGTCCGGTTTCCCGATGTCGTGCAGCAGCGCCGCCCACCGCAACACGAGGTCGGGGTCGCCGTCCTCGAGGTCGATGGCCTGCGCGAGCACCGTCAGCGAATGCCAGTACACGTCCTTGTGTTGATGATGCTCGTCGATCTCCAGCTTCATCTGCGGCACCTCGGGCAACACGTGGTCGGCGAGCCCCGTTTCACACATCACGTTCATGCCGTCGATGGGAAACTCGCCCAAGATCAGCTTGTCCAACTCGGCGCGCACCCGTTCAGCGGTGATGCGCTCGATCTGCGGTGCCATATCCGTGATCGCCCGATGCACGCGCTCGTGGAGGGTGAAACCCAGCTGGGAGACGAAACGGGCGGCCCGCAACATCCGCAGGGGGTCGTCGTCGAAGGAGTTTTCCGGAGCGGACGGCGTGTCCAGCACACCAGCCAGAAGCGCATCCATGCCGCCGAGCGGATCCACGAAGTTCTGCGATCCGTCCGCGCCGATCTTCACCGCCATCGCGTTGACCGTGAAGTCGCGACGCACCAGGTCGTCCTCGAGCTTCGACCCGAACTGGACGACGGGGTTGCGCGATACCCGGTCGTACGCGTCGGCACGGTACGTGGTGATCTCGATCTGCTGCCCCGCCTTCGCCGCGCTGATCGTCCCGAAGTCGATTCCCGTGTCCCACTGGTTGTCGGCCCAGCCCGACAGCAGCTTCTGCACCTGCTCGGGGCGGGCATCGGTTGTGAAATCGAGATCGGTGCCGAGGCGACCGAGAATCGCGTCCCGCACGCTCCCGCCCACCAGGTACAGCTCGTGGCCTGCCTCGGCGAACCTCTCTCCGAGCGGCGTCAGGACTTCGGACAGCTCGCGCAGCGTCACTGCGGCGCCGGCACGCAGTCGCGTACGGCGCTCGTCGTCGAGAGAAGGGACAGTCACGTGCAGGAAGCTTACCGAGGTGCGCAAATAGCGGGATACGCATGCGGCGGTGGCACCTCGAAGTTTCCGAATACACCAGGACCGTCACGAAGCGTCTCGGTTCGGGTGCGGCACGCAGGGAGAGGCCGCGAAGCCAACTACTATCGATGGGGTGTCTGCTGCCGAACGTGCGAACAGGAGTCGCCGCAACTCGCGGCGGCGCGGCGCCGTCGGCAAACCCGCGAAACCCCACATGAGGACGGTTCGGGAAACCTCGGCGGGGGGTCTGGTGGTCAACGGTCTCGGCGGTCCGAGTGAGAATCTGTCCGCCGCGCTCATCGGGCGGACCGATCGGCGCGGCCGACTGCTGTGGTCGCTGCCCAAGGGGCACATCGAACAAGGGGAGACGGCCGAGCAGACCGCGATGCGCGAGGTCGAGGAGGAGACCGGCATCCAGGGCACGGTCCTGGCGTCGCTCGGCAGCATCGACTACTGGTTCGTCACCGAGGGTCGGCGCGTCCACAAGACCGTGCATCACTATCTGCTCAGATTCCTCGGCGGGGAACTGTGCGACGAAGACGTGGAAGTCACCGAGGTAGCGTGGGTGCCGCTCGCCGAGCTGGGGTCACGCCTGGCCTACGCAGACGAACGGAAACTCGCAGAAATCGCCGGTGATTTGATCTCCAAGATGACAACCACTCCGCCTACTCCCGATCTGAAGCTCCAGAAGGGGCAAGACGCCGGATGAGGATGGCTTTGCGCCGGGTCGGGGCCGCGACATTGACCGCACTCGCGGTCGCTCTGGCTCCCCTCGGCACCGGAGTGGCTGTGGCCCAGGATCCCGTTCCGCCCGAGAGCGCCGGGAGCCAGACCGTCGACGAGGAACCCGAGTTCCTCGAGCTGAACATCGACACCGTCACCCCCAACACGGTCACCACCACCAGCGAGCCGTTCGTCACGGTGTCGGGGTCGGTGAAGAACATCGGCGACCGCAAGGTCAGCGACGTCAGCGTGCGCCTGCAACGGGCCCCCGCCGTAGCCAGCAGCGAAGCCCTTCGGACCTCCCTCACGCTCGACCAGTCGCGGTTCGACACCGTCGGCATGTTCGACACCGTCGCCGAAAGCCTCGACGAAGGGCAGAGCAAACAGTTCACGCTGTCGCTGCCGCTGCGGTCGGACTCCGATCCCGCACTCGACATCACCGAACCCGGTGTCTACCCGATGATGGTCAATGTCAACGGCACCCCCGAATACGGTGGGGCCGCACGCCTGGACGACGCCCGCTTCCTGCTCCCCGTGTTCGGGGTGCCCGGTACGCCTCCGATACCACCCGATATTTCCAGCCCCGTCGCCGTCACCATGCTGTGGCCACTGGCCGACCGGCCGCGTCTCGCCGCGGGAGTGCCGGGTTCGGTCAACGACCCTGTCCGTCTCGTCGACGACGAGCTCGCGACCTCGCTTACCGACGGCGGTCGCCTCCACGAGTTGCTGGCGTCCGCGGAATTCGCCACCCGTGAAAGCGTGGACCGCGACCACGCACTGCGCGACAGCATGTGCCTGGCCTTCGACCCCGACCTGCTCATCACGGTCGAGAACATGACCCGCGGTTACCTGGTGGTCGATGATCCCTCCGCCCCCACCGGACCGGCACACGCAGGTTCCGGCATGCAGGCCGCGGCGGACTGGCTCGAGCGCGCCCGTTCGCTCGCCGCCACCATGTGCATCACGTCGGTGCCGTTTGCCCAGGCCGATCTGTCCGCGATCACGGCAGTCGGGAACACCGAACTCACTGCCGCTGCTCTCGAGGCTCCCGCCGACATCGTCGACAACATCCTCGGAGTCACCTCGCTGCGGAACTTCGTGTGGAGCGACGCGGGAGTCCTCGACGACGACTCCGCCCAACTGCTCCGCGGGGACCAGCCCACCACCACCCTGCTGGCCGCGAACGCCGTCGACACCGAGGCGCCGCGAGAGAGCGCACACGTCATCGAGGCGAGTCCAGCCGAGCCGGCGGCACCCGCAAACGGCGAGACCACCCCCGCGGCCACCGGGACATCCGCGCCCACCGGCAGCCTCGACGCGCTACTGTTCGATCCCGCGGTGGGCGCTGCTCTGGCCGCGACCGGTACCACTCCGCAAACTCCCTCGTACACCCCCGCGAGGGCCCGGTTCGACCTCACGGACGACTCGCAGGCCGCGCGGTTGCAGGACGCCCTCGGTGCCGTGTCCTGGTCTGCGCTCGAGCCCGTCGTCGCCCGCAGCGCCGGAACCCCGCGTTCCCTCATGGTGGTCCCGCCGCAACTGTGGACCGCCGGCGAGGACGACGCCGAGACGATCCTGTCGACGGTGTCGTCGATGATCCGGTCGGGTCTCGCCACTCCCCGGCCGCTTCCGGCGCTGCTGGGCCGCCAACCGGGATCACCCGAGCTGTCCCCACTCGACTACCCGGACCAGGCCACCGAGGACGGGATTCCCGCCCACCACCGCGACGCGGTCGCCGAGCAGATTCCCCGCATCGAGGCACTGGACACGGCACTGATCGACGACCCGCAGGCCACGCTCACCCCGGAACGGTTCACCGCACCCCTCCGCGAAGATCTGCTCCGCTCGATGAGCCTCGCCCATCGCCGTGACGAGGAGCACGACTCGGCGAGTGAGGCATCCGACCTGCGCACCGAGCAGGTAGCCGACACCATGAACGACCTGTTCGGCGCGGTCAGCGTCGTGTCCCCGGGCGGGGTCTACACGCTGGCATCGGAACAAAGTCCCCTTCTCCTCGTCGCCCGGAACGACCTACCCGTGGGCATCACTGTCCGGCTGCAGGTGGACGCGCCGTCCGGGATGACCATCACCGACATCGGGCCGACGCCCCTTCCACCGCGCGGCAGCCGGACGCTGACCGTGCCCACCGAAGCCAACGACTCCCGCAAGCTGGTCGTCAAGTTCTCGCTGACCACGGCCGATGGGCAGCAACTCGGTGAGCCGACCAGCGTGACGGTACGGTCCAACGCGTACGGGCAGGCGTTGGCGATACTGACAGCGTGCGCGGGTGCTCTGCTGCTGTTCCTCGCCGGCCGCCGGCTGTGGCACCGATTCCGCGGCCAGCCGGATCCAGCTGACGAAGGGTACGAACGTTCATGACCGGGAACTTGCCCGACAGGGGCCAGAGGCTTCCCGATCGCTCGCATCCCCGGGTCGCGCCGTGGGAACGGGACCACTGGGCACGGGAAATCCGGCCGGACGAGGCGCCGACGGTGCAGTTCGCGGCCATCCGCGTCGACCCCTCGCCGCCCCCGGTCCGCGACTCCGGGCCCTCGACCGCGCCGCAGAAACAGAGCAACTCCCGCCTGCTGGCGTCCACCGGTTCGATTGCGGTGGCGACGCTCGTCAGCCGCATCACCGGGTTCGCCAAGCAACTCCTCGTGCTGACGTTGCTCGGCGGCTCGGTGGCCAGCTCGTTCACCGTCGCCAGCCAGATCCCGAACATGATCTCCGAGCTCGTGCTGGGCGCAGTGCTCACTGCGATCGTGGTGCCCGTGCTGGTGCGCGCCGAACGCGAGGACCCCGATCAGGGTGCAGCGTTCGTGCGACGCCTGTTCACTGCCACCTGCGTGCTGCTCGGTACGGCGGCGCTGCTGGCGACCGCCGCGGCACCCGTGCTCACCACCCACGTCTTCCTGTCGGCCGACGGCAAGGTCAACACGTCCCTCACCACAGCTCTGTCGTTCCTCCTTCTGCCTGCAATCCTGTTCTACGGCCTGTCGGCCCTGCTCACGGCGATTCTCAATACGCGGCAGGTGTTCAAACCCGGGGCCTGGGCTCCGGTGCTGAACAACGTCGTCATGCTGACCGTGCTGGTGATCTACTACGCGACCCCCGGGGAGATCACCCTCGATCCGGTGCGGATGAGCGACCCGAAACTGCTGGTTCTCGGTGTGGGCGTCACTCTCGGTGTCGTGGTGCAGGCGCTGAGCCTGGTGCCCGCGATCCGGCGCGAGGGCATCTCGCTGAAACCGTTGTGGGGCCTCGACGACCGGCTCAAGCAGTTCGGCGGCATGGCCGTCGCGATCATCCTGTACGTGCTGATCAGCCAGGCGGGCATGATCGTCGCTACCCGCATCTCGTCACACGCGGACGCGTCGGGTCCCGCAATCTACAACAACGCGTGGCTCCTGCTGCAGTTGCCGTACGGCGTGCTCGGCGTGACGGTGCTGACGGCGATTATGCCGAGGCTCAGCCGCAACGCCGCCGCCGACGACACCCCCGCCGTCGTCGACGACCTGTCGGTGGCCACACGGTTGACGATGATCTCGCTGGTACCGATCATCACGTTTCTGACCTTCGCGGGACCGGAGGTCGGGCAGGCCCTGTATGGATACGGAAACTTCGGTACGGGTGACGCACAGCGCCTCGGCCAGGCCGTCAGCTGGTCCGCCTTCACACTCATCCCGTATTCCCTCGTCCTCATTCAGCTCCGTGTCTTCTACGCGCGTGAACGTGCCTGGACTCCCACCTGGATCGTCCTCGGCATCACCGCTGTGAAGATTGCACTGTCCGCGCTCACCCCGCACATCGCCTCGAACGACGACCAGGTGGTGATCCTGCTGGGCGCTGCGAACGGACTCGGATACATCACCGGTGCTCTCATCGGTGGCTACCTCCTACACCGCAGCCTCGGAAATCTCCGAATGGCCAACGTCAGCAAGACCGTCTGGGTGGTGGTGCTCGCCTCCCTCGCCGGCGCACTCACGATGCTCGGCGCCGACCGCCTCCTGCAACTGGATCGCCTCGGCACGCTGTTCGGGGGCCCTGGCTTCATGGTCCGAGTCGCGATCAGCGGAATCTTGATGCTCGGTGTCACATTCGTAATCCTCTGGTTCGCGAAGGTCCCCGAAATCGTGTCCATCACGGTCGCCGTCGCCCGCAAGATCCGGGCCCTGCGCGGTCGAGGCGCCGCACCGGAACCGGAGGCTCTGGACCCGCTCGCAGAGGCCGAAACAGAACTGATCCCCGTGGTCCGTGCCACACCGCACGAGTTCGGGGGACAGCCGCGTGGTATCGAACGACCCGGTGGTCTCCCGTACCCTGGACACGAGCGGGTCGGATCGCCGCCCGGTACTGGTCGGAGTTGGGCATTCGAAAGTGAAGGAGTGAGGGTGAACGACGACGACGTGGCCGGCAGCAAGCGAGCTGGAGGTTCTACGGTGCAAGCGTCCGAACGTGATTCGGCCGCTTCATCGAATGGCGTCGACGCCCCGACCTCCCGGATCGGATCGGAGCCCACGTCCCCCGGCACCCCGAAGACGAAGTCGAACGAGGCCGCACCGACCGACGCGACCCCGAAGGCACCGCCAGCCAACGGCACCGCCGGCTCCGAGGTCGCCGGCACTGCCTCACCGGCCGACTCTCCCTCCGCCGATTCCGGCGAAACCAGCGGTCCTGTGCGCAAGGACACCCGGCAGATGGGGGCGGCGGCGGGACACGATCCGAGTTTCGACACCGGGGTGATTCCGATCACACCTGCGCCGGGTCGTGACCCCGGAGCCGGCCCGCGTCGTATTCCCCGCGGCCCCAAGCTGATTCCCGGCGCCTCAGTCGCCGGTGGTCGTTACCGCCTGCTCACGCCCCACGGTGGGTCCCGCGGCCTGCAGTTCTGGCAGGCCCTCGACGTCAAGCTCGACCGCGAGGTCGCTCTCACTTTCGTGGACGCCGAACAGCGTTCCACCTCGGCCGGTCCTGAAGGACCACAAGCAATCTTGTCCCGCACCCTGCGCCTCGGTCGCATCAATTCGCCGGGCCTCGCCCGGGTTCTCGACGTCGTTCGTGGCAGCTCCGGCGGCATCGTCGTCGCCGAGTGGACACCCGGACGCTCGTTGCGAGAGATGGCCGATACAAAGCCGTCCCCGATCGGTGCGGCCAAAGCCATCCGCGCACTCGCCGCAGCAGCCGAGACGGCGCACCGGGCCGGTGGGGCGCTGTCCATCGATCACCCCGACCGCGTACGGATCAGCATCAACGGCGATGCCGTGCTGGCCTTCCCGGCCACCCTCGCCGACTCCGACTCGAGCTCCGACGTACGCGGACTGGGCGCCATGCTCTACGCGCTCATCACCGCGCGCTGGCCGCTGGGCGATCCGTCCGCGCCGTCCGGCGATCCCGCCCATCGGCCGGGGAGCGTCGGTGGCATGCGGCTGGCCGACCGGGACTCCAACGGGCAGCCCATCGGGCCTCGGGTGATCCGCCCGGAAGTCCCCTTCGAGATCTCGGCGGTGGCGCTGCGCTCCCTCGAGCCGAATGGGGGCATCCGCACGGCCGCCACGGTCCAGCACATTCTCGATCAGGCGTCCGTTGTCAACGAGAAGACCGAACTGATCCCTGCCCTGCGGCTCGGGCAGCGCGCTCCCGGCACATCCGGACACGCGCTCGCCGACCCGGAGGCGATCGAGGCAGAGAAGAAGAAGTCCAACAGGATGCTCGCCGCCCTCGTCGGGCTCGGTGTCGTGACCATCATCGTCTTGGCGTTGCTCGGTTTCTGGTTGGCCACGTTCCTGACCGGGAGCAGTTCGGACGCTCCGCTCACCGAGCAGGACTTCGGCCTCACCACCTCCGCCGAGCCGCCACCGAACGCCGCGGCTCCCGCAGCACCGGCACCGCCGGCGAACGTCGCACCGGTCACCCCTTCAACGGCCACCGTGTTCTCGCCGCAGGGCACACCCGACTCTGCCGCCAATGCCCGGCTCGCCATCGACGGCAACACCGCCACCGTGTGGAGCACCGACTCGTACTTCCAGCCCTTCCCCGCGCTGAAGAACGGTGTCGGGCTGATGATCACCTTGGACGAGCCCGCCAACTTGTCGAGCGTGTGGATCAACTCGCCCACCCCCGGCACCAAGGTCGAGATCCGGAGCGCCCCGTCGGAGGACCCCACCCTCGACCAGACCCAGGTCATCGGTTCGCAGGTACTCGGAAGCGGTATCACCGAAATCCCCGTGAAATCGGAGGCGCCCACCACCAACGTCCTCGTCTGGATCACCGGACTCGGTAATTCCGGGGGCAAGAACCAATCCTCCATCGCCGACGTGGGATTCAACGCGACCACGTAGCAGGCTCCCGGTGCTCGCGCCCGGGCGGTCTGAGCTAACATCCGCCGGTGCGAATCTTCCGGGGGGTCGCCGAGGGCGAACCCTCGGATGTGGAGCTGCTCGCTGCGCACGTCGCCGGTGACCCGCACGCGTTCGCGACGTTGCTCGGTCGCCACTACGACCATCTATGGCACGTCGCCACGCGCACCAGCTACACCCGCGAGGACGCGGCGGACGCACTGCAGGAGGCGCTGCTCTCGGCGCACCGCAATGCCGGCACATTTCGACGCGATGCCGCGGTCCGGAGTTGGTTGCACACAATCGTCGTCAATGCCTGCCTCGACCGCATCCGCCGGAACAAGGCCCGCCCTGCGGTGTCTCTGTCGGCCGACGAGGACGACGAGCCCCGGGACGTCCGCGATCGTGTCTCCGAGTTGGAGATGAGTCTGGTGGTCGATCGCGCGTTGGCGCAGCTTCCGCCGGATCAGCGGACCGCGATCGTGGCGGTAGATCTCGAGGGCCATTCGACCAGTGAGGCCGCCAGGCTTCTCGGTGTTCCGGAAGGCACGGTGAAGAGTCGTTGCGCCCGTGGCCGCAAGAAGCTGGCCGCCTCTCTCGAATATTTCCGGGAAGAGGGGAACCGATCGTGATCCTGTGGCGTCAAACTCTTATAAGAGCGCAGCAGTGTCAGGCCTGGTGGAAGGGTGCGGAATCAGTGAGGAGGTGTCGTGGCCACTGATGATGTCGGCTCCTCGGATGCGGAGTTGCCGCCTCCGCCGTACTCCGCCGATCTGCTTTCCGATCTTCATGCCGGAGTGTTGCCCGAGTCGGTGAGTGAGCGCCTCTGGCCCCTGGTTCGGAACGATCCGCACGCTATGGAGGTCATTTCTGCACTCGACAAGGTCACCGAGCAGCTCGGGGCACTCGGCCGCGACCATTCCGTCGCGTCACCGATTCCCGTCGACGTTGCTGATCGCATCACTCACGCACTCGAGAAGGAGCGAGAGTTTTCGGACTCTCGGGTGGTGCCCCTCGCGCGGCGCAGAAAGTGGGCGGCGGTGGCCGGCGGGGCATTGGCCGCGGCCGCTGCGGTCGTGGTGGCGATCGCCGTCGTCACGCCGACCAGTCGTCCCGCCGATCCGCCGATTGCTTTGCCGAGTACATCCGAAACAGCCTCTCCGGCTGTTCTCGATCTGGACAGCGATCTCGATGCGGGGCGCCTCCTCACCCTGATCGGATCCCGGGAGCTGGGTTCACTCGAGAACCCCGACGTCCTGTCAGAGTGCCTACGGGCCAACGGAATCGATCCCTCTCGTACGCTCCTGGGCTCGGGTGAAGTGCGGCTGGACGGCGCCCCTGGAGTTCTCCTGCTTCTCGCCGGACCTCAGCCGCCGCAGATCACCGCTCTGGTGGTGGGAAACAGCTGCAGTTCCGGGAATCCGGAAACCATGGCGGTCACCGATATCGGTTGAGCGACAACGCCTCAGGTCGCACTGCGCGCAGAGGGAACGAGTAGTTCGAGGATCTTCGCGCGCAACTCCGGCGTGTCGTCCTCCACTGCGATCAGGCTGGCGAACATCGCGGCACCGGCGGCGAGCACGAGGAGTGCTTTCGCGGTGCTCGCCCCGCCGTCCGATGTGGAGTGGTCGTTGTCGAACAGTCGAGTGCTCGGACCGCTGAAGCCCTGCCACAGAGCGTTTCGCAGTTCGGCTTGATCCCGTATCGCGGCGAGGAGGCCCGGTGTCGCCGCCCGAACCTCCGGCCGCGAGAACAGTTCGGCACTGCCGGTCACGACCCACCGGATCCAGCCTTCCCGGTCGGTACCTTCGAACGGCGTCAGGTCGGGGGTGGCACCCAGAATGGCATCGAGCACCAGGTGAGCCTTCGACGGCCACCGCCTGGCGATCGATGCTCTGCTCACACCGGAACGGGTCGCGATCGCCCGCATGCTCAGCTGCTCCCAACCCGACTCGACGAGCATCGCACGGGTCACCGCCAGCACGTCGGTGTCGATGCGCGGGTCGCGGGGTCGTCCTGTTCCGGTGGCATTCATCAGCTCGAATTGTGGGACAGAAGTGCCTTCCGCGCTATATCGTACCTATTACGAGACCACTGGCATCGTAATTGGACAGGACAGGCACATGAAGATCGCGGTCACCGGCGGCACAGGGTACGTCGGCGCTCACACGACTCTGGCGTTGCTCGCCGACGGCCACACCGTCCGCTTACTCGTCCTTCCACACGAGTCACCCGACGAAGTCACGCTGTCGGCGGGTGCCGCCTCCGCGCGGATCGAAGTCGTGGTGGGGGACGTGCGCGACCCAGTGACCGTCGAGCGGCTGCTCGACGGGTGTGACGCACTGATGCACGGGGCAGGAGTCGTGGGGACGGACGACAAGCGTGAACAGCTGATGTGGGAAGTCAACACCCAAGCCACCGCCGCCATTCTCATCCGGGCCGCCTTCCTCGGTCTCGACCCGATCGTCCATGTCGCGAGCTTCAGCGCGCTGTTTCCGTCCCCAGATCCCGTCATCGGACCCGACAGTCCCACTGCAGCAGGGCGCAGTGCGTACGGGCGAACCAAGGCGGCCGCCGTTCGTGTCGCTCGTGCCCTGCAAGACGCCGGAGCACCCGTCGTCATCACCTATCCCACCAGCGTGGTCGGTCGCGGCCTCGGCAGTGCCACAGGGGTCACCGAGCGGGGTTGGCACGCTTTACTCAGCAGCGGGGTAGCGCCGCGGTTCACCGGCGGCATGCAGATGATCGACGTGCGCGATGTTGCCGACGTCCACGCCGCCGTGATGCGGCCCGGCCGCGGCCCTCGACGTTACGTCTGCGGCGGCGAACTGATCGAGTTCAACCACCTCATCGACATCCTCGAGCACTCCTCGAGGCGACGACTGCGCCGGGTCCCACTGTCGGGGGGTGTTGTGCGATTTCTGGGACGGCTCGCCGATGCCGTCGGCAAACACACCGCCGTCAGCCCGGGCTTCAGTTATGAAGCTGCCTGGCTGCTCACCTCGGCCACTCCCACCGACGACTTCCGAACTCGCGCCGAACTGGGCCTGGATTGGCGTCCGGCCCGAGACGCCCTCGCTTCGACGTTCGCCTGATCGCGTCCACCACCGCCCTCGTCCGAAGGTAGGCACATGACCGCTCCGACACCCCGGCGCACCATCTGGGAACCCGCCCGTCTCGGCCCCCTCACCTTGCGTAACCGCATCGTGAAAGCCGCCACGTTCGAGGGAGTCATGCCCCGCGGGCAGGTCACCGACAAGCTCGTCGACTTCCACACCGAAGTGGCACGTGGCGGCGCCGCACTCACCACCGTGGCCTATTGCGCCGTCTCACCCGGCGGACGGGTCCACGCCGACACCCTGGTCTTGGACAAGGCACGAATTCCGGGTCTGCGGCGGCTCACCGACGCGGTCCACGCCGAAGGAGCGCTGGTCGCCGCGCAAATCGGTCACGCCGGTCTGGTCGCGAACACCCTGTCCAACCGCACGAAGACCCTGGCCCCGTCCACGCGACTGAGTCCGCCCGCCATGGCTCTGGTGCGCGGCGCCACTCACGAGGAACTGGACGAGGTCGCCGCGGACTACGAGAACGCCGCGCGGGGCGCCGTGGACGCCGGGTTCGATGCCATCGAGGTCCATCTCGGCCACAACTACCTGCTCAGTTCCTTCATGAGCCCCAACCTCAATAGACGCACCGACGAGTACGGAGGCAGCATGGAAAAGCGGGCCGCCTTCCCTCGCCGCGTCGTCGAGCGGGTGCGCCGCGCCATCGGCGACACGATCGCCGTCACCGCAAAATTCAACATGACGGACGGTGTTCCCCGGGGGTTGTGGCTCGACGACAGCCTCCGCATCGCTCAACTCCTCGAACAGGACGGGCATCTCGACGCGCTGCAGCTCACCGGCGGCAGTTCCCTCCTCAACGGAATGTACTTCTTCCGCGGAGAGGTGCCAATGGCCGAATTCGTTGCCTCCCAACCGAAACTGGTCGGGTACGGCCTGAAGCTCTACGGACCCCGCATCTTTCCGACCTACCCGTTCGAAGAAGCGTTCTTCCTGCCGATGGCTCGCCAATTCCGCGAGGCGCTGTCCATGCCGCTGATTCTCCTGGGAGGCATCAACCGGCTCGACACCATCGACACCGCGCTCGATGAAGGGTTCGATTTCGTCGCAATGGCCCGCGCACTGCTCCGCGACCCGGACCTCGTCAACAAGTTTCGTGATCAGCACGTGGCGGAAGGGCTCTGCATTCACTGCAACAAATGCATGCCCACCATCTACACCGGCACCCGCTGTGTCATCCGGGAGACTCTTCGCTGATCAGAGGCCCACGGGGGAGCGACCGGTATCACCTGCAGTCCGGGAACAACACCCTTTAGTCTGGTGTTGATCATTTCGACTGTGCACGCTCCCTATCGGAAGGCCCGCATGACCACTCCATCGACGGTTCATGAACTCATCATCGTTGGTTCGGGACCTGCCGGATATACCGCAGCCGTCTACGCGGCGCGGGCGGAACTCGAGCCGCTGCTGTTCGAGGGAACCCAGTTCGGTGGCGCCCTCATGACCACGACCGAGGTCGAGAACTTCCCCGGATTCCGTCAGGGGATCATGGGCCCCGACCTGATGGACGAGATGCGCGAGCAAGCCAAGCGCTTCGGTGCCGACATCCGCACCGAGGACGTCGAGGAACTCGACCTCACCGGGCCGATCAAGAAGGTCGTCGTGAACGGCGAGACCTACCAGGCGCACGCGGTCGTGCTGGCAATGGGCGCGGCAGCTCGTTACCTGGGCATCCCCGGCGAAGAGAAGCTCCTCGGCCGCGGCGTCAGCGCCTGCGCCACCTGCGACGGATTCTTCTTCAAGGATCAGGACATCGTCGTGGTCGGCGGCGGCGACTCCGCCATGGAGGAGGCCACCTTCCTCACCCGCTTCGCCCGCAGCGTCACCGTGGTGCACCGCCGCGAGGAGTTCCGCGCGTCCCGCATCATGCTCGAGCGCGCCAAGGCGAACGCGAAGATCCGGTTCGTGACCAACGCGGCGCCCGTCGAGGTGCTGGGCGAGAACAGCGTCACCGGCCTCGTGATCCGCGACACCGTCACCGGTGAGACGTCCACGCTGGACGTCACCGGCATGTTCGTCGCCATCGGTCACGACCCGCGCAGCGAACTCGTCAAGGGGCAGGTCGACCTCGACGACGCCGGATACGTGATCGTCAAGACACCGACCACTGCCACCTCCGTGGACGGAGTCTTCGCCGCCGGCGACCTGGTCGATCACATCTACCAGCAGGCGATCACCGCCGCCGGCACCGGATGTTCCGCTGCCATGGATGCCGAACGCTGGCTCGCAGAACGCGGCGACATCACCGCCAACACCGTCGCCGCCGCCGGCGCACCGGTCGACGCCTAGCACTTCACATACACCCACCTCGAGTAAGGGAAATCCCCGTGTCGAATACCGTCACCATCACCGATGATTCGTTCCAGCAGGACGTCATTTCCAGCGACAAGCCTGTCCTCGTCGACTTCTGGGCCACCTGGTGCGGGCCGTGCAAGATGATCGCGCCCGTTCTGGAAGAGATCGCCGGCGAGCACAGCGACAAGCTGACGATCGCCAAGCTCGACATCGACGCGAACCCGGGTGCCGCCCGCGACTTCCAGGTCATGTCGATTCCCACGCTGATCCTGTTCAAGGACGGCAAGCCGATCAACACCATCGTCGGCACCAAGGGCAAGGCTGCGTTGCTGAAAGAGCTCGCCGACGTTCTCTGATCGACACCTGAACACCCTGCCCGATTCCCGATTTTGTGGGAATCTCTGAGACAATCGATCGATGTGCTCCTGCCGCATCCGCGAACGGGACACATCGATCGACTCGTTTGTAGAGAGCTGTGCTGTAGAGATACACACAGCCGTGGCATCAGACTGAGAGGCTCGAACATGCACCGACTCCGTCACGGCGACCATGGTCCGGCCGTCGCTGAGATTCGGGGCACTCTGGCCGGTCTCGGGTTCCTCCACAATGGTGTCGCCGACACTCGCCGCGAAACCAACAGCGGTTCGCACTGGATCGCGCCCGACGCCGTCTTCGACCATCATCTCGACAGCGCCGTACGGGCCTTCCAGCAGCAACGTGGGCTCCTCGTGGACGGAATCGTGGGTCCCGCCACCTATCGGTCCATGAAAGAGGCGTCCTACCGCCTGGGCGCGCGCACGCTGATCTACCAACTGTCTGCACCCCTGTACGGCGATGATGTCGCCACCTTGCAGACACGACTGCAGGACCTCGGGTTCTACGTCGGCCGGGTCGACGGGTTCTTCGGCCCGCAGACACACGAATCTCTGTCCTCGTTCCAGCGCGAGATCGGGATCGCAGCCGACGGGATCTGCGGTCCCGCCACCCTCCGTTCACTCGAGTTGCTCGGTACGCGCGTCACCGGGGGGTCACCCCACGCGATGAGCGAAGAAGAAATGGTGCGTAGCTCAGGTCCACAGCTCAGCGGTAAGCGCATCGTCATCGATCCCGGTCTGGGTGGTGACACCTACGGTGTGATCGTGCGTTCCCCCCATGGCACCATTTCGGAGTCGGACATTCTCTGGGATCTCGCCAGCCGGCTCGAAGGCCGGATGGCGGCCACAGGGATGGAGACCTTTCTGTCGCGGCCACATCACGCCAACCCTTCGGACATTCAGCGCGCGTCCACGTCCAACGCCTTCGACGCCGACCTCATGATTTCCCTACGATGCGACAGCAACTCGAGCCCTGCTGCGAACGGCGTCGCGAGCTTCCACTTCGGCAACTCGCACGGATCGACGTCGATGATCGGTCAGGTCCTCACCGGTTTCATCCAGCGGGAGATCGTGGCGCGCACTCCGTTGCAGGACTGCCGAACGCACGGCCGCACCTGGGATCTGCTCCGGCTGACAAACATGCCGACCGTGCAGATCGATCTCGGCTATCTCACCAACGAATCCGACGCTGCAGTCCTGGCCAACCCGCGAGCACGTGATGCGATCGCCGAGGCCATTCTCATCTCGGTGAAACGGCTCTACCTTCTCGGGCAGGATGATCAGCCCACTGGTACGTTCACCTTCGCTGAACTGCTCGCTGAAGAACTGTCGTCCTCCGAACGGTCCTGAGCTGTCAGCGCACCCCGACGGGGGTGCGCTCGCCGATGTCGACCATGCTCACCGATGCGGTGTGCAGCAGGCGTTCCAGAGCAGCCTCCACGTCTTCCTTCCACCCGTGGTCGCGATTCAACTCGAGCCGCAGCCGAGGGAACCGGTGGTGTGGAGCGACGATCTCGAAACCGTTGTCCTCGAGGAAATCTGCAGGAATCATGCATTCCTCGGGTGAGCACTCCATTGCAGCGGTTGCAGAAGCGACCCCGGAGTTGACGGCATCACTAGGCCCACCGTCGCGGATACCGAAAGCCTCGAGGGCGCGGACCCCACGCCTCACGAGATCGGCGACCACTGCCTGAATGAGAGTGGCTCCCAAATTCTGTTCCTCGCCGGCAGGCTCGAGCCGCAAGCTGGTGAGAAGGACCGCATCCGCACCCACCGGAGCCGTCGGCAGAAGCCCAGCGCGGGGCACCGTGCGCGGGGGAGCGTACAGCGCGCTGCCCACCGGCTTGCCGTCCATGACCGCGACCTGCCCGCAGGATCCCCACTCGAGCATGACCATCGACAGCCATGCTTCCTTCTCGAATTCCTGGTCACAGAATCCCCGCGAACTATGGATGGCTGCGGGGTCCATCTCCCAGAAGACGCACCGGCGAGCGTGGGCGGAAAGCTTGTCCAGGCCGTCGAGGGTGAGCGAAGTGACGTGAGTCGACACTGGCTAGATCAGCCTCCAAATGTCGCTACCGCAAGTCATGTGATGTCCTCTGATCTTCACTGCTCTTTGCCCCCGATAGTTTGCCTCGAGATGCCGCAATCGGTGCTGTCACAGTGACAGATCACCCGCGGGTGCTTCTACCTCGCCCAGGCGCTCATGAATCGGCTTTTTGTGCCTCCATCATTCCGACAATTCGTTGCAGGTCGTCGACCGACCCGAATTCGACGACGATTTTGCCTTTGCGCTTGCCGAGACTGACCGTCACTCTGGTGTCGAAAGAATCCGACAGCCTCTCGGCCACGTCCTGCAGTCCTGGCATCTGGATCGGCTTACGCCGTTGCGGGGGAGCGATCTGATCGTCGTTGCGGTTCGCGAGAGTGACCGCCTCTTCCGTGGCGCGGACAGACATACCCTCCGCCACGATGCGGGCCGCCATCACCTCTTGCGCATCGGCGCCGGCCTCGAGAGACAGCAGAGCACGAGCGTGGCCCGCGGACAGTACTCCGGCAGCAACGCGCCGCTGGACGGGAATCGGGAGCTTGAGTAGCCGGATCATGTTGGTCACCACCGGGCGGGAGCGACCGATTTTTGCCGCAAGTTCCTCGTGAGTCACCTCGAACTCTTCGAGTAGCTGCTGATAGGCGGCCGCCTCTTCGAGTGGGTTCAGCTGCACACGATGAATGTTCTCGAGAAGGGCGTCACGGAGCATCGCGTCGTCGCCCGTCTCACGGACGATGGCCGGAATCGTGTCGAGTCCGGCTTCCTGCCCGGCCCGCCAGCGGCGCTCGCCCATGACGAGCTGGAACTTGCCATCCTCGACCGGGCGAACCACGATCGGCTGCATCAACCCGAATTCACGGATGGAGTGCACCAATTCCGCCAGTGCGTCGTCGTCGAAGACCTGCCGCGGCTGCTTCGGGTTGCGCTCGATCAGCTCCGGAGCGATTTCGCGGTACACCGCTCCGGTGGGGGAGGGGAGGGGTTCAGCGTCGTTTGCAACCGCTCCGTTGCCGTCGCCGTTGTTCCTCGTGGACGCGGGCGCCTGATCGCTGTTAGAAGAGGGTGCGGACGAGTCCTGGGCGGGCGGGGTGAGAACGTGTCGCTTATCGGTGCCGATCACGACATCGGCGGCCGCGTTTCCCAGTCCCGGCCCCGTTGTGGGGCCGGTCGGAATCAGCGCAGCCAATCCACGGCCAAGTCCACCTTTACGCGTCTGACTCATCTCTGCTCCTGCTTCGTGATCTGTGCTGTGCGCGCTGCGAGTTCACGTCCCGCGTCCAGATAACTCATGGCGCCGCGTGAACCGGGGTCGTAGTCCAACACGGTCATTCCGTACCCGGGCGCCTCGGACACCTTCACGCTTCGAGGGATGACCGCGCGGAGAACGGCATCGCCGAAGTGGGACCGGACTTCCTCGGCCACCTGATCGGCAAGCTTGGTGCGTCCGTCATACATCGTCAGCAGAACGGTTGAAACGTGCAATTCCGGGTTCAGGTGGGCTTGCACCAACTCGATATTTCGCAGCAACTGGCCGACCCCCTCGAGCGCGTAGTACTCACACTGGATCGGGATCAGAACTTCCTTGGCTGCAACCATCGCGTTCACCGTGAGCAGGCCGAGCGACGGCGGGCAGTCGATGAGGATGAAGTCGGCGTCGATCTCTCCGAGCGCCTTCTCTGACAGCGCCCCCTTCAATCGGCCCTCGCGGGCCACCATCGACACGAGTTCGATCTCCGCGCCAGCGAGATCGATCGTTGCCGGGATGCAGAAGAGGCGTTCGTTGTGTGGGCTCGTCTGGATCGCCTCGGCGGCTGTCACCTCACCCAGGAGCAGTTCGTAGCTCGATGGGATACCTGAATGGTGGGCTACGCCGAGAGCGGTGCTGGCGTTGCCCTGGGGGTCGAGGTCGATCACGAGAACCGTCAGGCCCTGCACGGCGAGGGCCGAAGCAAGATTCACCGCGCTGGTGGTCTTGCCGACCCCACCCTTCTGATTCGCGATGGTGAGAATCCGGCGTTCCGGCGGTTTAGGGAGCGTCACGGAGTGGGGGTGGAGTACCTGGCTAGCTCGATGCGCGGCTGCACCGATTGGCGTCTCCTCGGCGGAAATGCCGTTGTACGGGGCCGTGAATCCCTCATCTCCGTTTCCCGAGCTCGTCGCGTGGTCGGATTGATGTTCGGTTTCACGTGAAACTGTTTCACGTGAAACGGCGGATTCAGGCCCACCCGACATTGACTACTCCTTCGATTGGGAATCGCTCGTTACTCGACATACTCACTCCGTATCCGTCGCCCGAGTGTTTCATCGGCGCTGACGGCGTTTCGGCACGCGCTCTGCCCGAACCACCACGGTAGGAACTGGAAGAAGACCCACTCCACATTCCACGATGTCAAGCTTGCCAGCACCCAGCCGAGTCAGAGAGGCGCGGTCGCGGGCGATCTCGTCGGCCGCGCTCGAACCCTTCAGTGCAAGCATTCTCCCATGCTCGTGGATTAACGGCAGCGACCACTTCGCCAACTTCTCCAACGGCGCCACCGCCCGGGACGTGACGACATCGGCGCCACCGGCTTCCTTCACGACCCCCGACTCTTCAGCCCGGCCACGAACGACTAACACGTCCAAACCGTTGGATTCTACAAACTCGGCAAGGTACACCGACCTCCGCAGTAGGGGCTCGACCAGAGTGATCCGCAAATCAGGGCGCGCGATCGCCAACGGGATGCCAGGCAATCCCGCTCCACTCCCGACGTCGACCACGGACTCACCCTCGGCGATCAACTCACCGATTACCGCACAATTGAGAAGGTGCCGCTCCCATAGACGGGGCACCTCACGCGGACCGATCAACCCGCGCTCGACGCCGTCAGTCGCGAGCGACTTGTAGTACCGCTCCGCAATGTCGAATCGTTCACCGAACACTTGGCGCGCCGCCGCTTGTTCATCCCAGTCGGCCGGCTTCTCACCATTCGGTTCCACGTGAAACATCCTCCCGCGAAGAGCTCGTCTTCTACAAACTCAGCGTCTCCATTATCCGCCCTCGCTCGCGACTGCGTCCCCTAACCCTCGCCCGCAACGCCGAAGAGACTTCAGACCGACCGTAGTTCCGGTGGGGGAGGGGAGGGGATGCCGAGGAGTACGCATATTTCCACGAATAGGTACTCACTCGGGCACTTCGCTCCGCGGGTCAGGGCGAGGCGGATGGGGGCAACACGATCGGCATTCCACGTGCATCGAGTCACTGAGACCGCTCATGCTCGTAGTGGCGGGTGCCCCACGTCCCCTCGTGCACGAAGGGCAGTGTTTCACGTGGAACAAGCACCGACGCGTGCGTCTCCCGACGCGAACTCAGGGACCCGAATGGGAGACTTCGTGGAGACTCGCCAACTGGGGCACCAGTACGTGCTTTGAAGGGAGAGATGGATCGTCTGTGTTCAGTGCCGATCAAGAAGGAAGGCCCATGGCGAAGAGTGCGCACGGTTCGTCGGGCATGAGTCGGACAACCGGCTGACGTCGGCGACTCGGTGGTTCCACGTGAAACATCTATATCGAGACTTGTGGCCAGCAATCCTTCCGGCGCCGAGACTCGATTCACTCCTGGGGTCGGCCCGGCTCGTCTTTGAAGCCCGTTGCGTCCAACGCGGCGAAGCGGGTTCCCAATAGTCTCTACGGACAGCGCGGCATGGCGGTCAGTCTCCAGTCGGGGAACCTGCATTCAAGCGGAGGCGGCACGATGACACTCTTCACCGGCTGACGCATCGGAACACAGGCCGACCATAATCATCACAGTGACGAAACGCCCGAGGGTGGTTGGATGGCCATAAATCAACCCCGAATTTCACAAAACTGATTGGAAAGCGCGGCACCAGCGCGCCGAGGAACCGCCAACTGCTTGCCGCGCCACCTGGCGTTGATACCGTCAATCGCGGGCGACCGAGCACCCCACAGACCGCAACACTGGATGTGCGCCCACGGATCGGATCGGCCTGCTCGATCATGAGGAATGAAGGCGCAATCAAGCCATCATCACCACCGCTGGGTCGTCCACTGGTCCCAACCGGCAAGCCAGAAAGCGGAGCGACGCGAGTTGCCCAAGCCCAGCAGGGTGAGGTGTTCGCGATCCACGACTACGAGATCAGCTTGGCCACCGTTCTGCTATTCGCTTGGAAGCATTGTCCCAGCGCCTCAGAAATTCGATGCGGTAGGCCACCGAAGGAGAGCCTCTACCGGGGCATGCGCGACCTCGACCTCAATCATGTCCGCGGCCCGTTCCCCGTGTTGGGCGGGCGAGGCGCCAAGGCTCCGCTGATGCCGGGAGAACAACCTGAACCGTGCCGACGTCCAGATGTGGTTGAAGCCTCGGACGGGAAGTATTCACGGCAGCAATGGTGACCGCAGCGGAGAGTCGGGGAACCGTCGGATGATCAGTCGGAAACGGGCGGAGGACGCCAAACTTGCGCGGGGAACGAACGTCTCGCGGGCCTCGTCCAGACGGAGGATGCGCGGGCCGGCATTGATGAGGGCGAGCGAGTACGAGCAGTGGCTCGAGCGCACAACTCGGTCCTGACCGACCGTGTCACAGCTCGACTCGCGGGCGAGTTACCTGATCGGTCGGGTCGCTACCGGCCTCCCCACAAATCGCGCATCGTTCGTTCGATGAGGAACTTGCGGCCTACTCGGATTGGACGTTCTTGCCGGGGATCGCCTGCGCACTCGCCGCGGCGGGAGGAACGCGCGGTAAGCCGATCGTGGCGACGCCTCGAGTGGGTCAGTTGTGGTCCTGGGTCATTTCCCAGCACTGCGTGCAGAGATATCTCCGCGCTGATGTTCGACTTCTGGGTTTTGAAGTGGGCCGACGTGCGAGTCCGGATCGGCACCGAAGTTGCGTGCTATCGAGTCGCGGACACCAGGAGAACACCGCCGCCCCAAAGTCGGCCGGGGGAGGGGAGGGGCTGGTGTGTTTCACGTGAAACCAGAGCCGACACGGATTGCCTGGCTCGGAGAAGCTCAACCAAAAGGAGGCGGGCCCCAGGATTACTCCTAGGACCCGCCGCGCGATCTGTGCCGAGTCAGTCTTTGATGACGACTACGCGCCGGGACGGCTCGGCGCCCTCACTTTCACTGGAGACACCCGCGACCTTGGCCACGGCGTCGTGCACAATCTTCCGTTCGAAGGGGGTCATCGGAGTGAGTTCCTCCCGCTCACCGGTCTCGAGCACGCGGCGCGCCGCCGACGCACCCAACTCCGTGAGTTCCGCGCGGCGCCCGGCACGCCACCCTGCGATGTCCAGCATCAACCGACTGCGTTCACCCGTCGTCTGCTGCACGGCAAGTCGCGTGAGTTCCTGAAGCGCGTCGAGCACCTCGCCCTTGCGACCGACCAACTTGGTGAGATCGTCACCACCGTCGATGCTGACAACGGCACGGTCACCTTCGACGTCGAGGTCGATATCACCGTCGAAGTCGAGAACGTCGAGGAGCTGCTCGAGGTAATCACCGGCGATCTCACCTTCCTCGATCAGGTAGTCGTCAGAATCGGAGTCAACCTCGGTGTCCGGGTTCTGCGTCGGAGCAGTCACGTCTGTCTCATCTCCGTCCACTGCGATGTCGGGCTCAGTAGCCATACTCGTTCTCTTTTCTGGATCAGCGCCGCTTGCGCTTAGGGGACTTTCCGCGGTTCGTCTGAGGTCGGGCCCCGGGTTTCGGCTTCGACGTACCCGTCGGTGAACCGTCACCGCTCACGGTTCCAGTCGACTGATCGGAGCTGTTGTCTTCCACCACTCCGTCGACAACCTCTGGTTCCGTCGAGGACTCGTCCGCCGCAGGCTTCTTCTTCTTCGAGAGATTGGGGCGTGCACCTGGCTTCGGGGCGTTGTCCGCTCGACGAGCCAGCGCTGCCTGCTTCTTCTCTTCCTCTTCTGCGTCGATCTTCCGGAAGACGATGTGCTGCTGCGCGTAGGTCCAGATGTTGTTACTCACCCAGTACAGAAGGATCGCAATGGGAAGGAAGGGTCCACCGACAAGGACGCCGAGCGGGAAAATCCACAGCGCGAGCTTGTTCATAATTGCGGACTGCGGGTTTGCGGCGGCCTCGGGACTCTGTCGAGCGACGGAAGCACGTGAGTTGAAGTGCGTCGCAACGCTCGCGATCACCATCAGCGGAATAGCGACCGCCGCAATGTTCAGCATGGTCGGCACCGGCCCGTAGATCGCGAACGCCTCGAGCTGATCCGCCGGGGTGGTGATCGCTGCCGAAATCGGAGCACCGAAAAGCCGTGCACTCAGGAAGGACTGGACGTCCTCGACGCTGAAGAAGTAGTTCGGCGTGTTTGCGTTGTCCTCGACCGACATGCCGAGCTGCCCGAAACCGGTGCCGGTGCGGTTGAACGACCGAAGAACGTGGAACAGGCCGATGAAGACAGGCGCCTGAGCAAGCACGGGTAGACACCCCATGATCGGGTTGAATCCGTGCTCCTTCTGGAGCTTCTGCATCTCGACGGCCTGGCGCTGGCGGTCACCTGCGTACTTCTTCTGCAGCGCCTTGATCTGCGGCTGCAGTTCCTGCATCTGTCGCGTCGTACGCACCTGCTTGACGAAGGGCTTGTAGAGGATGGCACGCAGGGTGAAGACGAGGAACACGACGGAGAGGGCCCACGTGAAGCCACTGTCCGGTCCCAGGAAGGGAATTGCCCCGAAGATCTTGTGCCAGACCCACAGGATCCCGGACACCGGATAGTAAATGAAGTCGAGCACGGCTCTATGTACTCCTCTGTTCGTCCACGTTCACCGGACAGTGATGACGGCTACCCGCATGTTGATGAGGGACCGAATCCGGCCCGCCGGGGACGGGATCCCACCCACCAGGGTGCCAGGGCGCACATTTCGCTAACCGGACCACCGTCAAGACCAGGCCTTTGATTACCCCGTGGGTGCGCAGGGCTTGCACTGCGTACTCACTACAGGTGGGTGTGAACCGGCAGGTCGGCAACCTCAAGGGCGACACATATGTCCGGTACAACTCGATGAAAAAGATGAGAGTTCGCGCGGGCAGGGCATAGATCGTCCTCAATGTGGACGTCGTTGGGGAGTGATCACCCACCACGCCGACGCGCGCCTCGTCGAATGCGCTTTTCATGCGAAGTTACTCATGCGCAAGAAGATCCAATCGGGAGAGACCTGCACGGAGTTGCTTGTCCAGATCCCGGCTACTGGCTGTCGCGGCCCCCGGAAGAGCTCGAATCACCACATCGGTGGTGGCCGGAACAATGCCCACCAGGTCGATGCAGATATGACGAAGCCGGCGTGCGACTCGATGTCGAATCACCGCCGGCCCGACAGCCTTACTCACAACGAGTCCAAATCGTGGACCGCCGCTACTCACCAGCTCATCTGTCTGCACACGGTCGAATGCGTGCACAACCAGGTCGCGTCTTCCCATCCGCCGACCGCGTCGCACAGTCAACGAAAAGTCTGAATGGCGACGCAATCGGTACGGCTCAGGCAACACCCCGAGCTCCTGAACCCAGTATCGGGATCAGGCGGTGAGGGATTCGCGGCCCTTACGGCGACGCGCCGAAACGATTGCACGACCCGCACGGGTCCGCATACGAAGACGGAAGCCGTGAACGCGCGCGCGGCGTCGGTTGTTCGGCTGGAACGTCCGCTTGCCCTTGGCCACGGTCAACACTCCTCGAAATTCATCGACGCCTCCCGGCGTCATGGATCTAACATGGTCGGAAACTCAGGTGGTCAACCAGAAGTGATGCACGGCATCGCCACTGGACTGAAGCCAGCACGATACCGCCACCTCACCACAGGGTGACTGTTCGAGAGTACTGATCACTCCCGGTCAGGTCAAACTCGCTCACCTGCACTTCCTCCGCGAACCGGACGACCGACACGCCGAGGATCGACAAATGCTTGCACCCCAACTTCTGATGTGCCAAACCGCTGTGAGGTTGCCGACACTGTTGCTAGCGTCTAGACATGGTCTCGCCGATGAACCCTGATCGAGTGCCCAGCTCTCGACTTCACCGTTCTCATCTGCACATTCACCACAATTCATCCACAGGGCACAGATGGTGTCCCGCCTACGGTCACCCCGAGGGTTACTGACGCACTTCACATCCCGGGTGGGTGCACCCATCACATCCAGGTCTCGCGCGCATATCTGCAGCTCAGAGCGCTGAATCTGGCGTTTTCGCCCCGTAACGACGCCTTCGCACCAGTCGTCCCTGGTTTGTCCACATCTGTGGATAATTGTGTGGAAACACAGTTCAGATGGCATATTCGTAGGTCCGTACGGGGTCCATCCTCAGGTCGGGGAACGCCCAATTCCACCTCGGCGACGGCACCGACATCTCGACAAACTGGGGAGGAACCACGTGAACGAGGATCCGAATGCGCTCGCACGGATCTGGATCGACGTCGTTGCTGATCTCACGTCCGATTCACCCGGCGGCGACCTGCCACCGTTGACGCGTGGCCAGAAGGCATGGTTGGCACTCGTCAAGCCTTTGACGCTGGCGCAGGGGTTCGCTCTTCTCTCGGTTCCGTCCCCATTCGCACAGGAAGCGATCGAACGGGATCTGCGTGAACCGATCCTCCACGCCCTCGGCCGGCACCTCGGCGAACAAGTTGAGGGTCTCGGCGTTCGTATCGCAGCACCGGTCGAGAACGAACCCGACGCCGACCCGCCTCCCCGGGATCACCGACCGGACCCGGAACAGCGACGTAATCCCCGACATCTCGAGACCTCGGCCACCAGCTCAGGCACGTACCGCCGTCGCCGATTCGGTTCCGGCGAAGATCAGCCCTACTCGGACACGACGGACTTCGAAGAGGTCGACGACGACAGCGAGGCGCTTGCCAGCGTCCACGAGTCGTGGCCGTCCTACTTCACGAAGCCACCGGCGGGACCCGCACCCACAGCGACGGGTGGCAACAGCCTCAACGCGAAGTACACGTTCGACACCTTCGTCATCGGCTCGTCCAACCGCTTCGCCCATGCGGCCGCCGTTGCCATCGCAGAGGCCCCTGCCCGTGCCTACAACCCGCTGTTCGTGTGGGGGGCGTCAGGCCTCGGTAAGACGCACCTGCTGCACGCGGCCGGTCACTATGCGCAACGTCTCTTCCCGGGGATGCGGGTCAAGTACGTCTCGACCGAAGAGTTCACGAACGACTTCATCAACAGCCTCCGCGACGACCGCAAGGTGGCGTTCAAACGCCGCTACCGTGAGACCGACGTGCTGCTGGTCGACGACATCCAGTTCATCGAGGGCAAGGAAGGAATCCAGGAGGAGTTCTTCCACACCTTCAATACGCTGCACAATGCGAACAAGCAGATCGTCGTGTCGTCCGACCGCCCGCCGAAACAGCTGGCCACGCTGGAGGAACGTCTGCGCACCCGCTTCGAGTGGGGCCTGATCACCGACGTCCAGCCACCCGAACTCGAGACCCGAATCGCGATCCTCAGCAAGAAGGCTCGCATGGACCGGCTCGAGGTGCCCGACGATGTCCTCGAGTTGATCGCCAGCCGGATCGAGCGGAACATCCGGGAACTCGAGGGCGCACTCATCAGGGTGACTGCTTTTGCATCCCTGAACAGGCAGCCCCTGGACCTCACGCTGGCCGAAGTGGTTCTGCGTGATCTGATGCCGGATTCGTCGAGTCTCGAGATCAATGCGGCGACGATCATGGCGGTGACGGCCGAGTACTTCAACATGTCCATCGACGACCTGTGTGGACCGGGCAAGGCCCGTCCACTGGCTCAGGCACGCCAGATATCCATGTACCTGTGCCGCGAGCTGACCGACCTCTCCTTGCCGAAGATCGGTCAGACGTTCGGCCGCGACCACACCACCGTCATGTACGCGGACAAGAAGATCCGCAAGGAGATGACCGAGCGCCGGAAGGTCTACGACCAGGTCCAGGAGCTCACGGCCCGCATCAAGCAGCGCTCAAAGCGGTAGATCGCCGCACCGTCACTCCTCGTGCCCCGGTAGTTCGACTGCCGGGGCACGAGTCGTCGTGGGGACCGGCCGGCGACTACGGACGGGCCACAGACCACTCGAGGGGGCCCTCGAGCCAGTCCTCGAGGTCGCCCTCGAGGGGTTGCTCGAGGGGGTACTCGAGGGTAGGCGCACCGCGCGGCAGCGCGACACACCGGAGCAACACGCCGAGGCCGGGACCTGGAAGAAAGCATTCACACCTGTGGATAAGTGTGGGGATGACGTGGATTCTCTGTGGACAGAGCGTGCAGAACTTTGGACAACCTCGAGTAGTCCACACGGCCGCCCGATTGGTCCTCGAGTTTGTCCTCGAGAATTCCCCATAGCGCCACACGGACCAACCAGCGTCTAAGGCCGTTCGTCCACAGATTCCACAGGACCTAATAGTACTTCTGAATATTTCTTCTAAGAAACTCTTTCAAAACAGGGTTGGGGATCAAGTCGGTTCACAGGCCCCACCGGAGACTCGAGGACCGCGACGTTCCGCTTTCAAGTTCGCCCTCGAGGGCTTACGGTTATGCATCGCCGCTCTGTGAAAGACTGCAGTGCCAGTGGTCACGGCTCGACCGTGCCGACCAACCGTGCTACCGAGAGGAACAACCCGGCGATGGAGCTTGGAAGCCTGAAGTTTCGCGTCTCCCGGGAAGAATTCGCTGATTCAGTGGCATGGGTCGCTCGCAGTCTGCCGTCGCGACCTCCTGTCCCGGTTCTCGGCGGGGTTCTCCTTGATGCAACCGAGCAAGGGTTGACGGTTTCCGGATTCGACTACGAGGTGTCGGCCCAGGTGCGGGTCGCCGCAGAGGTCGGCAGTACGGGTCAAGTCCTGGTGTCCGGCAAATTGCTGGCTGACATCACGAAGGCACTTCCCAACAAGCCGGTGGATGTGACCCTCGAAGGCACGCGGGTTCTGATTGCCTGTGGAAGTGCCAAGTTCTCCCTGCCCACCATGCCGGTCGAGGACTATCCGCAGCTTCCCCAGCTTCCCCAGCAAACAGGCTCGATCCCCGCGGACCTCTTCTCCGAGGCGATCAGCCAGGTAGCTGTGGCTGCCGGGCGGGACGACACCCTTCCGATGCTGACAGGCATTCGTGTCGAAATCGAGAAGAGCACGATTGTGCTCGCGGCTACCGACAGGTTCCGTCTCGCGGTGCGTCAACTCGAGTGGTCGCCCACCAATCCCGACACGTCGGCCGCCGTCCTCATCCCCGCCAAGACTCTGTCCGAGTCGGCGAAAACGCTTGCCGGAGATGCCACTTCGCCCGTCGAGCTCGCTCTCGGTTCCGGCTCGGCCGTGGGCAATGACGGCCTCCTGGGCATCGTCAACGACGGCCGCCGCACCACAACCCGCCTCCTCGACGCCGAGTTCCCGAAGTTCCGCCAGCTCCTGCCGTCCGAGCACACCGCGATGGCCACCGTAGAGATCGCCCCCCTAGTCGAGGCCATCAAGCGTGTGGCGTTGGTTGCGGAGCGTGGCGCCCAGGTTCGGCTCCAGTTCTCTGCCGAGGGGCTTCTTCTCTCAGCGGGTGGTGACGATGCGGGCCGTGCCGAGGAAGGCCTCAACGCCGTGTTCCGCGGGGAGCCGCTGACCATTGCCTTCAACCCCGGTTACCTGATCGACGGTCTGTCGTCGCTCCACAGTGAAGAGGTGCTGTTCGGTTTCACGGCACCGAGCCGTCCCGCAGTGCTGCGCCCCGCTACCGAAGAGGAGATCGAGCCGGACGAGTCCGGCAGCTTCTCGGCGCCCGAAAGTGCGTACACCTACCTGCTGATGCCGGTCCGACTTCCGGGCTGACGCGTCACCGGAAGCGGAAGGTCCACTGTCGGAAGAAATCTCACGAGCGGACGGAGATCGCGATGCAGGTCGGGTTGGTCGGACTCGGAAAAATGGGATTCAACATGCGCGAGCGTCTGCGCGCACGCGGTCACGAGGTAATCGGCTACGACCCACGTCCTGAGGTCACCGACGTGGCATCCCTCACGGAACTCGCGCAGCGACTCGAGTCTCCGCGCGTCGTGTGGGTGATGGTTCCGGCGGGAAAGATCACCCAGGACACCGTGACGGAGCTGTCGACCGTGCTCGAGTCCGGGGACCTGGTCATCGACGGTGGGAACTCGAGATACAGCGACGACCGTGTGCACGGTGACATGCTGGCGTCCAGGGGCATCGGCTACCTGGACTGCGGTGTGTCCGGTGGGGTCTGGGGACTCGAGAACGGTTATGGGCTGATGGTCGGTGGCGCCGAAGCCGATGTCGCACGCGCACTTCCTCTCTTCGATGCGCTTCGCCCCGAAGGCGAACGTGCTGACGGCTTCGTCCACGCAGGTCCTGTCGGCGCCGGCCACTACGCGAAGATGATTCACAACGGCATCGAATACGGCCTGATGCAGGCGTACGCCGAGGGATACGAACTGCTCGAGGCTGAAGAGCTGGTCACTGACGTCCACGGTGTTCTCCGCGCCTGGACCAAGGGCACCGTCGTGCGGTCGTGGTTGCTCGAACTTCTGGTCAAGGCGCTGGGCGACGACCCTGATTTCGCCGAGATCTCCGGGTACACAGCGGATTCCGGTGAGGGCCGCTGGACGGTGCAGGAAGCGATCAACCATGCCGTTCCGGCACCCGTGATCTCCGCGGCGCTGTTCGCACGTTTCGCTTCGCGGCAGGACGATTCTCCGGCCATGAAAGCGGTATCCGCGCTGCGCAATCAGTTCGGTGGCCATGCCGTGAAAAAGGCCGCAGGCGAGCCGGAAATCGGTTCTGGAACATAGGTGTTCGTCCGCGCATTCTCGCTCAGAGACTTCCGGTCCTGGGACGCACTGAGCCTCGACTTGCGTCCGGGGTGCACCGTCTTCGTCGGTCCCAACGGGCACGGCAAGACGAACGTGCTCGAGGCACTGGGCTATCTGTCCACCCTGTCTTCGCATCGAGTGAGTTCGGATGCCCCGCTGATCAGGACGGGTACGGGACAGGCATTCGCGGGCGCAACCGTCGTCAACGCCGGTCGGGAACTGACTGTGGACGTCGAACTGATCGAAGGTAAGTCGAACAAGGGCCGGATCAATCGATCGCCGACCCGCCGACCGCGCGAGATTCTGGGGATCCTGCAGACGGTGTTGTTCGCCCCCGAGGATCTCTCCCTGGTCCGCGGTGACCCGGGAGATCGGCGGCGCTATCTCGACGAACTCCTCACCTCGCGGATCCCGCGGATGGCCGCGGTACGTGCCGACTACGACAGGGTTCTGCGGCAACGCTCGGCACTACTGAAAACCGCCGGTGGGGCGTTGAGGCGGGTGTCGCGCAGCGGATCTTCCACGAGTGAGGACGGCGCGAGCGCGCTTGCGACGCTGGAAGTCTGGGATGGGCATCTTGCCGAGCACGGCGCTCAACTGCTTGCCGGGCGGTTACAACTCGTGCACGACCTCGCCCCGCATCTGGCGGAGTCGTACCGGTCCCTCGCTCCCGAATCGAGGCCGGCGAGTATCCGCTACCGCTCGAGCCTCGCTTCGTCCCTGCCGCCTGAATTCACCGACCCGTCACGTGGAGCCGCATCCGACGACATCGCTTTTCTCGAGGAACGATTCCTGTACGAGCTGTCGGTCATGCGGTCGAAGGAGATCGAACGGGGTGTGTGTCTGGTCGGACCTCATCGCGACGATCTCGAATTGCAACTTGGTGACACACCGGCCAAGGGGTTCGCGAGCCACGGGGAGTCCTGGTCGTTCGCACTGTCGCTGCGCCTAGGGGCGTTCGGGTTGCTGCGATCGGATGGCAGTGATCCGGTTCTGATGTTGGACGATGTGTTTGCCGAGCTGGATCGGCGTCGTCGCAGCGCGCTGGCCCGCGTCGCCGTGGACGCCGAACAGGTACTCATCACCGCTGCCGTACCGGAGGACGTTCCCGCAGAACTAGATGCCGTCCGGTTCGGTGTGGAGGCCCGCGACACGGAGCGAGGACGCATCTCGCACATTACGGACGAGTGGAAGGAGTCCCCTCGTGACGGACGAGTGGAAGGAGTCCCTTCATGACGGAGGGTCCTGATCCCACCCCTGCGGAGGCTCCGGAACCGGAGTTGAAGGGAGTCGACCTCGCCCGACGTGCGCTCGAGGAGGCGCGGGCGGCCGCGAAGGCGAGCGGTAAATCTGTCGGTCAGGGCCGGCGTTCCGGGACGGGGGTTCGGAGCCTGCGTGCCCGGCGCCGGCGTGGGTGGTCGGGTCCGGGCCCAGACGATCGCGATCCACAGCCGTTCGGCGCGCTGACCAGTGCGCTCGCGAAACAACGGGGATGGGCACCCAAGGTGTCGGAGGGGACGGTCCTCGGCCGGTGGACGCAGGTTGTCGGTGAGGACATTGCCTCGCACGCCGAGCCAACCGGGCTTCGGGACGGAATCTTGAGCGTGTCCGCGGAGTCGACTGCGTGGGCAACTCAGCTTCGGATGATGCAATCACACATTCTCGCGAAGATTGCCGCGGCCGTCGGTGATGGGGTCGTGAAGTCACTGCGCATCACCGGTCCGTCTGCTCCGAGCTGGCGGAAGGGCGAACGACACGTGCGTGGCCGCGGACCGAGGGATACGTACGGCTGACTCGATTCTGCCCAACGACCGCTGGTCGTATCTGATACTCAGTGTTACAGTTACTCCAAGTTGTTGAGTGAACTGTGCCACATCGACCCATGCGTGGCGCAGTGGTGGCACGAAGGAGTAACCGAATGTCCGCCCCGACTGCACCGCGTAACAGCACTGCGATCCCGGAACCGGATCACATCCTGTTGCAGGCAAGGAACGTCGAGTTCGACTGGTCGAATCTCCCGATGCACTGGATTCCGGGTGATCCGTTCAGCACGCACGTTCTGAACGTTCTGCACCTGCTCCTCCCGGCGGGAGAGGAATGGTTCGTCGAGACGTTCAAAGAAGCACTGCCGCTGATCGAGGACGAGCAACTTCGCGACGACGTCGTGGGCTTCATCGGGCAGGAAGCGATGCACTCCAACGCCCATGCCGGTGTGCTCTTACATTTGAAGGAGAAGGGCCTCGATCCGACACCCTTCACCGATCAGATGGAATGGACCTTCACAAAGATTCTGGGACCGCGTCCGCTCACCGGGTTGCGGGAGAAGAACCACCTGATCGAACGGCTCGCCGTCATCGCCGCCATCGAGCACATCACCGCATTTCTCGGTGATTGGGTGCTCAATGCCGAGGGCCTCGACCGCGCCGGAATGCACCCGACCATGCTCGACCTGCTGCGGTGGCACGGTGCGGAAGAGGTGGAACACCGTTCGGTGGCCTATGACGTCATGCGCTACTTCGACAAGCGCGAGTCGCGTCGCATTCGAACCCAGCTGATCGTGACGCCGGTCATCGTGTGGCTGTGGGTGCGCGGCACCCGCTTCCTCATGCGCAACGACCCCGAACTCGCTCAGTGGTCGGCACATCGGCGCAAGCCCCATCTGTCCGACTACTTCGCTGCGGGTAAGCGAGGAACCCTGCCCACCGCATGGGAACTCACCAAGCGGATGTCCACGTATTTCACTCGGTCGTACCATCCCTCGAACGAGGGGTCCACGGCGCAGGCAGTGAAGTACCTTGCGTCGTCGCCGGCGGCACAGGCGGCGCAACGATGAAGCTCGCTTCCATGCGGAACGTCCTCAAAGCCAAGGGCTTAGCTCGCTACGACGCACCGCCGGACATCAAGGGTCGAGCTCGCCCCGACCGGGCCATGCGCATCACCGAGGCCGTCGCCGAAAAGTACCTCCGTGTACTGACGGCGCACGAGTACAACCCTGTGGTCGCCGGGCACAATCCCGACAGCGCGATGACGCTCGTCGTGTCGAGACGTGAGGTCGTGGCGCGCGACGCCAACGTGGTACTCCTGCGGTTCGAGGCGGAAGACGGTGCGACACTTCCCGAGTGGCACCCGGGCTCGCATCTCGACTTCCACCTGCCGTCGGGTCTTCGGCGCCAGTACTCGTTGTGCGGTGATCCGTCCGATCGGAACGGTTACAGTGTCGCCGTCCGGCGAATCCCGGACGGGGGCGGTGGTTCTGTCGAGATGCACGCGCTCGAGCCCGGCACGCCGGTGACGGTCCGCGGTCCGCGCAACGGGTTTCCGTTCGTCGGTGAGGGCAGCGCGCTGTTCATCGCCGGCGGGATCGGAATCACTCCCATTCTGGCGATGGTGCGGGCCGCCCGTGCGCTCGGAATGGACTGGCAGTTAGTGTATTCCGGTCGATCCCGCGAATCGATGCCCTTCCTCGACGAAATCGATGCCTTCGACTCTTCGCGGGTGTTCATCCGTCCCGACGACGAGTTCGGATTGCCGAGCGCTGACGATTTGCTCGGGCGCGCTGTTCCCGGTGGCGCGGTCTACTGCTGTGGGCCGACACCGATGCTCGAATCCGTTCGGCGCGAGTTTCATTCGAGCCCGGCCACCGCGCTGCACTTCGAACGATTCGGTGCACCACCGGTACTCGACGGCAGCGAGTTCGAGGTACAACTCGTCAGCACGGGCGAGGTACTGACCGTTCCCGCCGACGAGTCGGCGTTGAGTGTTATCAAGAACAGGCAGCCCGGTGTCGGATATTCGTGCCAGCAGGGTTTCTGCGGAACGTGCCGCGTAAAAGTGTTGTCCGGCAAGCCGGAACACCGGGAGACGCGGCTCACCGACGCCGAACAGCAGGACGAAATGCTGATCTGTGTCTCCCGTTCCTCGGGCGGCCGTCTCGTACTCGACCTGTAATCCCACACCGACGACACCGATGCTTCGAAAGAGCCGAGGACCCTTCATGAGTGCATACACACCAGGTACTGCCGTGCGGATTTCCAACGGACCCGTGGAACTGGCGGTGTTCGAACAGGGCAATCCAGCCGGCGACACCATCGTGCTGGTGCACGGCTGGCCGGACACCCACGAGTTGTGGCAACGCACGGTGCCCTTCCTTTTGGAGCGGTTCCGGGTGATCAGCTACGACAGCCGCGGCGCAGGACAGAGCAGCGTGCCCACCCGTGTGGCGGACTATCGACTGTCCGAGCTGGCGGGTGACCTCTTCGCCGTCATCGACGCGGTGAGCCCGGGCACGCCGGTACATGTCCTCGCCCACGACTGGGGGTCGGTGGAGGCCTGGGAGGCCGTCTGTGAGCCGGGAGCCTCGGAGCGGATCGCGTCGTTCACCTCGGTGTCCGGGCCCAACCTCGATCACCTCGGCAAGTGGTTGCGCCGCCGGATATCGGACCGCAGCTTCGGTGGACCGCTCGCCCAGGCGGTGGCGTCTGCCTACACGGTCCTGTTCCAGATCCCCGGCCTCGCAACCCTGCCGCTTCGTTTGTGGTTCTCACGACACTGGCCGGCGTTCCTCGGATTCTTCGACGGACTCGATCCCGCGCTCGTGCGCCCGGCTCCGACGCTCGCGGACGACATGGTGAACGGTCTGAAGCTCTACCGGGCGAACATCCGGAAGTGTCTCGGCAAGCCGCGTGATCGCTACACCGACGTGCCGGTTCAGCTGATCCTCAACGCGAACGACAAGGCAGTGCGGCCAGTAGGCTACGAGGACACCGAGAAATGGGCTCCCGACCTGCGGCGACGTCACATCGAGGCGGGACACTGGTCGCCGATCTCGCACGCGGAAGACATCGCTCAGCTCACGGCCGAGTTCATCCTCGATCTCGATGAACTGGCCTCCCGCGATCGGGAGGAGCGCGGCGCCTGACGAATCTCTGGGCAGTTCGGCCTACGTTTTCACCCCCGAACCGGCCTGAAAATTCGCCTACGGGCCGCTCAGGGGTGTCATAGCCCTCTTGTGGGCGTGGCGTACCAGTATGATGGCCGAGGTAACTAGCGGCAAGATTCCCGACTCTCGTTTCCCGCAGGCCCGAATAGGGCGGCGGACGCGTGTGCCGGGTAGTGGACGGAGAAGGAGAGCTACCCACCCGTGGCTGCCCAGAAGTCAGACAAAAGCACCTCCAGCAAGGACTACGGCGCTTCTTCCATCACCGTCCTCGAAGGACTCGAAGCAGTTCGTAAGCGACCGGGTATGTACATCGGTTCCACCGGTGAACGCGGTCTGCACCACTTGATCTGGGAAGTCGTCGACAACTCGGTCGACGAGGCGATGGCCGGCTACGCCAGCAAGGTCGAGATCACCCTGCTCGAGGACGGCGGAGTCCAGGTCGTCGACGACGGTCGAGGAATCCCCGTCGGGATGCACGCCTCCGGTGTCCCCACCGTCGAGGTCGTCCTCACCCAGCTCCACGCCGGCGGCAAGTTCGACTCCGACTCCTACGCCGTGTCCGGCGGTCTGCACGGTGTCGGTATCTCCGTCGTCAATGCGCTTTCCACCCGGCTCGACGTCGACATCAAGCGCGACGGCAACCGCTGGAACCAGACCTACACCGATTCCAAGCCGGGTGAACTCGTCAAGGGCGAGGCCACCAAGGAGACGGGCACCACGGTCACGTTCTGGGCCGATCCGAACATCTTCGAGACCACGACGTACAGCTTCGAGACGGTCGCGCGCCGCCTCCAGGAGATGGCCTTCCTCAACAAGGGCCTGACGATCACCCTCACCGACGAGCGCGTCAGCGACGCGGAGGTCACCGAAGAGGTCGTCAGCCAGGTTGCGGACGCACCGAAGACCGCCGAGGACGAATCCGCGGAGGCGCAGGCGCCTGCCGCGCACAAGGTGAAGACCCGCGTCTATCACTACCCGGGCGGCCTCGAGGACTACGTGCGGCACATCAACCGCACGAAGCAGCCGATCCACAACTCCGTCGTCGGGTTCACCGCGAAGGGCACCGGCCACGAACTCGAGGTGGCGATGCAGTGGAACTCCGGCTACTCGGAGTCGGTCCACACGTTCGCGAACACCATCAACACCCACGAGGGCGGCACCCACGAAGAGGGCTTCCGTTCCGCTCTGACAGCGACGGTCAACAAGTACGCGCTGGACAAGAAGCTCCTCAAGGAGAAGGACCCGAAGCTCACCGGTGACGACATCCGTGAGGGTCTCGCCGCGATCCTCTCGGTGAAGGTGGGTGAACCGCAGTTCGAGGGTCAGACGAAGACGAAGCTCGGTAACACCGAGGTCCGTTCGTTCGTCCAGAAGGCGAGCAACGAGCACCTGTCGCACTGGTTCGAGGCGAACCCGGCCGACGCGAAGACCATCGTGAACAAGGCGGTGTCGTCGGCACAGGCCCGCGTCGCCGCCCGCAAGGCCCGCGAACTGGTGCGCCGCAAGAGCGCCACCGACCTCGGCGGTCTGCCGGGCAAGCTCGCCGACTGCCGGTCCAACGATCCGAGCAAGTCCGAGATCTACATCGTGGAGGGTGACTCGGCAGGCGGCTCGGCCAAGTCCGGCCGCGACTCGATGTACCAGGCAATCCTGCCGCTGCGCGGAAAGATCATCAACGTCGAGAAGGCGCGCATCGACCGCGTCCTGAAGAACACCGAAGTCCAGTCGATCATCACCGCGTTCGGCACCGGCATTCACGACGAGTTCGACATCGCGAAGCTCCGGTATCACAAGATCGTGCTGATGGCCGACGCCGACGTCGACGGCCAGCACATCGCAACGCTGCTGCTCACGCTGCTGTTCCGCTTCATGCGGCCGCTGGTCGAGCACGGGCACGTCTACCTCGCGCAGCCGCCGCTGTACAAGCTCAAGTGGCAGCGCAGCGATCCGGAATTCGCGTACTCCGATCGCGAACGCGACGTCCTCGTCAAGGCCGGCCTCGAGGCGGGCAAGAAGATCAACAAGGACGACGGCATCCAGCGGTACAAGGGTCTCGGCGAGATGAACGCCAAGGAACTGTGGGAAACCACAATGGATCCGTCGGTGCGAGTTCTGCGCCTCGTCACGCTCGACGACGCAGCCGCAGCCGACGAACTGTTCAGCGTCCTCATGGGCGAAGACGTGGAGGCCCGGCGAAGCTTCATCACCCGTAACGCCAAGGACGTTCGCTTCCTCGACGTGTAGGTACCGGACTCGAGAAACACACCGAAGTCGTGCAGCCACCGGCGGGCAGAGCCCCCGGTGGCTGTGGTGTGCAGGCGCGGTAACGGGCACTTGATCACAACGATCTCGACTGGGACACGCGGCTCTGTGTAGCCTGGGCCGCTGATCAACCCGCAAAACGGGGACGTACGAGATCAGTGGTGCGTATGTTACTCGAAAGTAAGAGTCGGTGAAGTTCTGTGGTAAGAACGTTCCCCGTAGGGACGTGATGAACTCGTTACATTCGGAAATGGGTGCGCCGGGCAGCGCCGCACGGTGAGCAGCTGATCGATCACTTCCCTCCGTCGTCACGTGTCGTCGCGGCCGACCGCCTGCTGCCGCGGGCGTGGTGTCGAACACCGACCGGCGATCTATGAATGGGTGGAAAGGAAGCGTGGGATGAGCGACGATTCGCCGCCCCGGGCAAGGTTCTGGGATATCGAGGGCTGGGGCCTCCGATGGAAGGTCACGGCAGTTCTCGCGGTCCCCGTGACGGTCGCCATGGTGCTCGGTGGGCTCCGAGTGCAGAGCGAACTGAGCAACGCCGTTCACTTCACCGAGGCCGCCGACCAGATCGTCGGCGTCCCCGACATCGTGGCCCTCGAGGCAGCGATGGGCACCGTCGCCAGCGGTTATGCATCCGGCACGCTCACCAAGGAAGACCGGGAAACTACGGAGACACTGATGGCTGAGGTGTCCGAGCAGGCCCGCAACCCAGAACTTCAACCGACCGTTGCCTCGTCGATCCGCCAGACGGTGTCGGATGGCCGTGCACTTCTGAACCTGATGGACTCCCCAGGGGTCAGCGCTGACCTGATCGCGGAACGAAACCAAGTGTTCGCAAAGGATTTCATTGGTGTAGTGGACAACATCGTGCGGCCGATTGACGACAGCGAAGTGGTCGACAAGGGATACCTGCTGTCCAGCGCGTGGCAGGCGCAGCGCAGGTTGTTCGATCAGGCTATGGGTCTCATCGCGATCAAGGACGTCTACGCGAGCCCGCAGGGCCGGGAAAAGGCCCGAACCGGTGACATTCCCACGTCGGCCGTGATCGCCGCGGCCGGTGCCGAATCGAGCCTTCTCGACGTTCTCAACAGGTATTACCCGAAGGACGATGCTCGGCTGACGACCCTGCGGGACAATATTGCCGCCCGCAACGCGCTCGTCGATCAGGGCCTCGCCGAAGCAGCGCGCGGCGGTGTCCTCCCCATTCTGCAGTTGCGTTCCTCGCTGATCGGCAGCCGTGACGTCTACCAGGAGCTCACAAGTGAGGCGGCGCAGGACATCGCCGCCACCGTGCAGGCACGCGCAGCCGAGACTCGGTCCGCCGCCCTGCGTGACACCGCGATCGTCCTCGGCACACTGCTCGCCGCTCTCGTCCTCGCACTCCTCGTGTCGCGGTCGCTGATCGGCCCGATTCGACGACTGCGGTACGGCGCCCTGAAGGCGGCCCGCCGCGACCTGCCGGAGGCGATCGAGCAGATCAAGTCCAGCGACGATCCGAGAGACCTGTCATTCGATCCGGTGGCCGTGCATTCGACGGAGGAGATCGGACAGCTCGCCCGCGCCGTCGACGACATCCACGGTCAGGCCCTCAAACTCGCCGGTGAGCAGGCGCAACTGCGCCTCCAGATCAACGACATGTTCGAAACCCTCGCCCGCCGAAGCAAGTCGCTGGTCGACCAGCAGCTCGGACTCATCGAAAACCTCGAGTTCGAGGAAAAGGACCCGAAGCGACTCGAGAGCCTCTTCCGGCTCGACCACCTGGCCGCGCGTATGCGCCGAAACGGTGAGAACCTCCTCATCCTGGCCGGTACCCGGGTGCGTCGTTCCCAGGCGGCGCCCATTGCTCTCGGCGACGTTCTGCGTGCCGCGATCTCCGAGGTGGAGGACTATCAGCGCGTCCAGATGGGAGCGACACCAGAAGGCGCACTCAGTGGTGCCGTCGTCACCGACGTCGTTCACCTTCTCGCCGAACTCGTCGACAACTCTCTGCGGGCCTCACCTCCCGACACGGTGGTCACGTTCAGCTTCGCCCGAGCGGTGGACGGCGGAGTGTTGCTCGAGATCGCCGACCGCGGCATCGGTATCCCCGCCGACGACATGCGGGACATCAACGAGCGTCTCGCGTCCGGAGGCGAGGTCGGCCCCGAGACGGCACGCCACATGGGTCTGTTCGTCGTGAGCCGGCTCGCCAAGCGGCACGGTCTCACCGTGCGATTGCGGTCTACCTTCGACACCGCGCGCAACCCGGGTGTGACGGTGAGCATTCACATTCCGAACGCACTGATCGTCTCGCAGGCGGCGCGCCAGGACACCGGTTCGCAGCGCACAATCAACCAGGCGCCCGTCCAGGCGGCCATCCCGGCACCCGCGGTGCCCGCACCTCGGCGGGACAACGCGCAGCAGCCCTCAACCCGGGGCGGTCTGCCCACCCGCACGCCGCAGTCTCGGCCGGACCCGACGCCCACCGCCGCACCCGCCGTCACCACGGCGTCGCGGACGAGCCTGCCTCGTCGTCAGCCCGGCGCGAGCGGTATCGCCGGCGACCCAGGTGCGTCGGCCGCGGCACCGAACGGTCAGTCGCCGGAAACCGTGAACGTCCGCGGAACCGGTGCCATGCCGAAACTGCCCGTACGACGACCGCAGGCGGCTACCCCCACAACGCCGGCTAACCCCGAAACACCGGCTGCCGGACCTCGGTTGCCGCAGCTCCCGCGGCGCGAAGACCGGCCGGTGCCGGACCGCTCGGCGTCTACGACGACTCCGCCCCCCGCATCCGGGGATCAGGCACCCGTGCGGCACCGATACCGCACCAACCCGGCCAAGACGGCGTCCTTCTTCCAGTCCCGCATCGATCCGCCTCCGGCGGAAGCGGCGCAGCGGTCCGGCGGAGGTACCCCGATCTTTTCCGACATGGTGTCCGACTGGCTGACCGATCCGACCGGTGACGACGGCGCCCCCGGTGTCTGGCATTCCGCCGGTGATGCGGGCTGGTCCGCGGTCGAGCGGGTCACGTCGGCTCCCGTCGAGGTCGATCCAGAGATCGGACTGCCGAAACGGCGTCCCGGCGAACGACTGCTTCCCGGCACGGTCGAAGGCGCGCACAATACGGGGACGCTGCGGCGCGTGCGTGACCCTGAGACAATTCGCGCGAATCTCAGCCGTCACCAACAGGGCGTCCGAAACGGCAGGGCCACGAGGCTCGCGGAACGCAACAGCATTGAAGGAGACCGATGAACACCGCTCATGGATCCGACGTCACGCGACCTCTCGACTGGTTGGTGTCCAACTTCGCCAGTGACGTACCCGGCGTCTCTCATGCCGTGCTCGTGTCGGCGGACGGGCTCCTCATGGCGGCCAGTGCCCACCTGCCGATCGATCGGGCCGAGCAGCTGGCTGCGGTGACGTCCGGGCTCGCCAGCCTGTCGGCCGGGGTGTCGCGACTCTTCGAAGGTGGAGGAGTGCTCCAGTCGGTGGTCGAGATGCAGCACGGCTACCTGCTGTTGATGAGCGTCGGTGACGGCTCGCACCTCGCCGCCCTCACGGATGCCGAATGTGACATCGGGCAGGTCGGATACGAGATGGCCATCCTCGTCGATCGCGTCGGCGCGTCGGTAGAGGCGACGCCGCGCACTCCGCAGGGCCTCTGACTTCGAGATGCCCATGGACGACCAGCACTTCGAGCATCCTGGCCCGAACATCGTGCGCCCGTACTCGCTGACCTCGGGGAGAACCCGGCCGGCGGTCGAGCTCGCTCTCGAAGCCTTGATCCAGGCCTTGCCGCAGTCGGTGGACCGGCAGTGGGAACTCGACGACGTCAACGCGGCCATCGTCGCGCTGTGTCAGCAGTCGCCGTCGGTTGCCGAGATCGCCGCCCGGGTCGGGGTGCCCTTGGGGGTGGCCCGCGTCCTGGTGGCCGACCTCGTCGAAGCTGGTCATCTACAGATCCTGGCAACCCTGAAGGAAGACTCGACCGACTCCGAACGTCGTGAACTCATCGAAAGGGTCCTCAGTGGACTTCGCGAAATCTGATCCCCGCAACCGGGTGACCTCGACCAAGATCGTGATCGCCGGCGGGTTCGGTGTCGGCAAGACAACGCTGGTCGGTGCTGTCTCCGAGATCGTCCCTTTGCGCACCGAGGCGCTCGTCACCAACGCGAGCGACGGCGTCGACAACCTTGCCGCCACCCCGCAGAAGGGCACGACCACGGTCGCGATGGACTTCGGTCGCATCAGCCTGGCCGACGACCTGGTCCTGTACCTGTTCGGCACGCCGGGTCAGCACCGGTTCTGGTTCATGTGGGACGACCTCATCCGCGGCGCGATCGGTGCGATCGTCCTCATCGACACTCGCCGATTGGACGAGAGCTTCGCTGCCGTCGACTTCTTCGAGGCTCGTCGCCTGCCGTTTCTGGTCGCAATCAACGAGTTCGACGATGCGCCGCGATACCCGGTCGAGGACATCCGGGCCGCCCTCGCCATTTCCGAGGACGTGCCGATCATTCCCATCGACGCCCGTGATCGGGAATCGGCGAAGCAGGCGCTGGTGGCGATCACCGAATATGCACTGACCAAGCTCCATACGGCCGTGTACTGAGGATTCGAACAAATGTCGGACGAGTTGCAGCAGTTCTCCATGGGCACATGGGTGGTCGGCCTCGCCGTGGTCACCGCGTTCATCGGCGTCTTCGTCGGTATTGCCAGTGGCCGCAAGGCGATGACCGCCCCGAGTCCGCGACAGCGCTACCTCTGGTTGTCGTGGGGTGCGTTGTCCATCGGTGGCATCGGGGCCTGGCTGCCGCACTACATCGCGATGGTGGGGTTCGAGGTCGCGGGCAGCACGCTGCGCTACAACGTCCTGTGGATCGCGATCTCGTTCGCTGTACCGGTGTTCGCGGCCGGGCTGGCGCTGCTGATCGTCAGTCCGCCCCCGAGCAAGCACCGGCGGCCGACCACGTCGGTGGAGATCAGCCGGCTGTCGGGGGCGGCCGTCATCCTCGGTGTCGGTCTCGCAGGTATGCACCTGGCCATCGTCTCCTCCCTCGTGGTGCAGGGATCCGTCGGCTTCGACCCGGTCCTGACGGCCGCCGCCGCGGGACTCGGTCTTGGAGTCGGTGCCGCGATCATGTGGTCGATCTCGGTCCTCGATTCCCGGACGCTGCGTCTGGTTGCGGCCCTCGTCGTGGCATCCGCGCTCGTGGCCATGCACTACACGGGTGTGTTCGGTCTGAGCGTGACCGTCGATCCGGCGGCCCCGCGTCCCGACGGCCTCGAAGTGTTCTCCATCCTGTTCCCGGTCTTCGTGCTGGGCATGCTGGCAGTGACGATCCCGATCACGGCGCTGCTGATGGCGCCCGACCGGGTGGCCGCCGAACTCGAACTCGAGGCCGACATGCTGGCCGCTGAATCGCTCGCGGCCGAAAGCCGCGGTAGGGAACTGGAACTCCGGTAGCGGACACGCGGAACCCGCCCTGTTCAGGAGTGCATCCGAGTCCTTCACCGTTCCAGCTGACCTGCACCTATAGACTCGGGTGGTTGCGTGACGTCGTGCAGGACCACTCGTCCGCGAGGAGACGTCAAGCCGAGTAGAAGAAGGAGCTCATGACTGACACAACGTTGCCGCCGGAGGGACCGGGGCACGACCGCATCGAGCCCGTCGACATTCAGCAGGAGATGCAGAGCAGCTACATCGATTACGCCATGAGCGTGATCGTGGGTCGCGCGCTGCCTGACGTGCGGGACGGCCTCAAGCCTGTGCACCGGCGTGTCCTGTACGCGATGTACGACAACGGTTACCGGCCCGACCGCGGTTATGTGAAGTCTGCGCGACCGGTGGCCGAGACCATGGGTAACTACCACCCCCACGGTGACGCCTCCATCTACGACACCCTCGTGCGCATGGCGCAGCCGTGGTCGCTGCGTTACCCGCTCGTCGACGGTCAGGGCAACTTCGGTTCCCGCGGTAACGACGGCGCCGCAGCCATGCGGTACACCGAGTGCCGCTTGACGCCGCTGGCGATGGAAATGTTGCGTGAGATCGACCACGAGACGGTCGATTTCGCTCCGAACTACGACGGCCGTACACAAGAGCCGACAGTTCTCCCCAGCCGTATCCCCAACCTGTTGATCAATGGTTCCGGTGGCATCGCCGTCGGTATGGCCACCAACATCCCGCCGCACAACCTGCGCGAGGTGGCCGAGGCGATTTACTGGGCTCTGGAAAACTGGGAAGCCGACGAGGAGTCCACTCTCACCGCGGTCATGGAACGCGTCAAGGGACCCGACTTCCCGACGCACGGCCTGATCGTCGGTGGTCAGGGCATCCACGACGCGTACACCACGGGTCGCGGATCGGTGCGGATGCGTGGTGTGGTGGAGATCGAGGAAGACGCCAAGGGGCGCACCACGATCGTCATCACCGAACTGCCGTTCCAGGTGAACCCGGACAACCTGATCACCTCGATCGCCGAGCAGGTCCGTGATGCCAAGATCGCGGGCATCTCCGACATCCACGACGAGTCCTCGGACCGCGCGGGAATGCGCATCGTCGTCACCGTCAAGCGTGACGCGGTCGCGAAGGTCGTGCTCAACAACCTGTACAAGCACACTCAGCTGCAGACCAGCTTCGGGTGCAACATGCTGTCCATCGTCGACGGCGTGCCCCGCACGCTTCGCCTGGACCAGATGATCCGGCACTACGTCGTTCACCAGGTCGAGGTCATCCGCCGACGCACCGAATACCTGCTCCGCAAGGCCGAAGAACGCGCCCACATCCTGCGTGGACTCGTCAAGGCGCTCGACGCCCTCGACGAGGTCATCGCCCTGATTCGCGCCTCGCAGACGGTCGACATCGCCCGCGCGGGCCTGATGGAACTCCTCGACGTCGACGAGATTCAGGCCGACGCGATCCTCGCGATGCAGCTGCGTCGCCTCGCGGCCCTCGAGCGGCAGAAGATCGTCGACGAACTCGCCGAGATCGAGCGCGAGATCGCCGACCTGCAGGACATCCTCGCCAAGCCCGAACGCCAGCGTGCGATCGTGCGGGACGAGCTGAAGGAGATTGTCGACAAGCACGGCGACGATCGCCGCACCCGCATCGTGGCCGCCGACGGTGATGTGGCCGACGAAGACCTCATCGCCCGCGAAGACGTCGTGGTCACCATTACCGAGACCGGTTACGCGAAGCGCACCAAGACCGATCTGTACCGGTCGCAGAAGCGTGGCGGCAAGGGGGTGCAGGGAGCCGGCCTCAAGCAGGACGACATCGTGTCGCACTTTTTCGTCAGCTCCACCCACGACTGGCTGCTGTTCTTCACGACGAAGGGCCGCGTGTACCGGGCCAAGGCGTACGAGCTCCCGGAAGCGAGCCGCACCGCGCGGGGTCAGCACGTGGCCAACCTCCTCGCGTTCCAGCCGGACGAACGGATCCAGAGCGTCATCAAGATCAAGACCTACGAGGACGCGCCCTATCTCGTCCTGGCTACCCGCAACGGACTGGTCAAGAAGTCGAAGCTCACCGATTTCGACTCCAACCGGTCCGGCGGCATCGTCGCGGTCAACCTGCGCGGTGAGGACGAACTGGTCGGAGCCGTGCTCTGCTCCGCTTTCGAAGACCTCCTGCTGGTGTCGGCGAAGGGACAATCGATCCGGTTCTCCGCCACCGACGAGGTACTGCGCCCGATGGGCCGCGCCACGTCCGGCGTCCAGGGAATGCGATTCAACGAGGACGACGAGCTGCTGTCCCTCAACGTCGTACGTGAAGGCACCTATCTGCTGGTCGCGACGTCGGGCGGGTACAGCAAGCGCACGCCGATCGAGGATTACGTGCCGCAGGGCCGTGGCGGAAAGGGTGTACTCACGATCCAGTACGACCCGAAACGTGGCACCCTGGTCGGAGCGCTCATCGTGAACGATGACGACGAGCTCTACGCGATCACCTCGGGCGGTGGTGTCATCCGCACCGCCGCCAAGCAAGTTCGCAGGGCCGGTCGGCAGACCAAGGGCGTTCGGTTGATGAACCTCGGGGAAGGCGACACCCTACTCGCGATCGCGCGCAACGCCGACGAACCCGACGAGCCCGAAGACAACGCCGAGAGCAGCGGCAAAGGAGCTAAGGAGTCCTAGTGAGCACTCCCAATCAGCCAGGCGGTGACAAGCAGAACGCGGGTTCGGCCGGGTCGGCGCCCTCCGAGCAGCACGCCTCTCGCGCGCCCGAGAACGGCTCTGCGGGGCCGAACCCCACCCAAGGTTCGGCCCCGCAGGGTCAGGCGCCTGCGGGCCGTGGGCCGGCCCCCACAGCGGGTCCGGCTGGGTCCGGCGCGATTCCGCCGTCGGCGCCGCAGCATCAGGGGCCCCGCACCCAGGCCCCTCAGGGTCGGCCGTTGCCGCCCCAGCAGGGCAAGCCGGCCGCGCAGGCTCCCGGTCGTCAGGGACCGCCCCAGCAGGCGCCTGCCGGGGGTGCCCCGGGTAGTTCGGCGCCCACTCGCAGCCAGCCGCCCGCGGGCAACCGAGCTCCCGGCAATCCGGTTCAGACCGATCCGGCCGCGGGCAATCGGTCACCCGCGTCCGGTGCTCCCGTGGACGGTGCACAGTCCGTTCGGGGGAATCAGGCACCGCCCTGGCAGCGGGGGATGCAGCGAGAGCCGCAGACCAACCTGAAGCGGCCGCTGCAGGGGCAGCCCGGGCAGGCCGGTTCCCAGCAGCACCCGCGTGCCGACTCCCCGTCGTCCGCGCCGCCGGCAACCGGCGCCCCGGCCGCAGCGCCGGGGGCCCCGAAGGCACCGGGCGCGCAGAGGCCGTCCACGGCGCCGACAACGTCACCGGGGGCACCGACTCAGTCCGTTCCCGTGCAGAAGACGCCGCCGGCTGCGCCGAAGGGCCAGCCGGCTCCTGCCCAGGGGCGTCCGTCCACGGCTGCTGCGGCCGCCGCCGGAGGTATCACCGGTACCGCTGCTGCGGGCGCGGTGTCGCAGCGGGAAGCCGCGAAGGCCAAGGCGTCCGCGATCGACGGGCCCACCCGGCACATCAACCGCGACGTGCTTCCCAAGGACATGCCCGACCTCTCCGAGGCGAAGCACCCGTTGCCGACGGCAGCGGCCCCAGGGCAGCAGCCCAAGGCGGCCGCCGTTCCTCAGCGGGTCGAAGAGGGGGAGGCTCTGCGGGCGACGGTGCAGATCCGCAAGGTCGACCCGTGGTCCACGCTGAAGATCTCCTCAGTCATTTCGGTGTCGCTGTTCTTCGTGTGGATGGTCGCGGTCGGTCTGCTGTACGTCGTCCTGGACGGCATGGGTGTCTGGGACCGGCTGAACAACGCGTTCACCGACATCGTCGCCGAGTCGAGTTCCGAGGGGCTCGTGACTGCGAGTCAGGTCTTCGGCTACGCGGCCGTCATCGGACTCGCGAACATGGTGTTGTTCACAGCGCTCGCCACCATCGGAGCGTTCATCTACAACCTGTGTTCCGACCTCGTCGGCGGTGTCGAAGTGACGCTCGCCGATCGAGACTGAACTGGGAAAAGAGCCTCTCGCCGGGCCGGTTTTGGTATCTGCCGGTCCGGTGGGGTAATCTTCCGACTCGGTTCAGGGAACTGCGCGAGACAAGTTTCCGGACTTCAGGGGCCTATAGCTCAGGCGGTTAGAGCGCTTCGCTGATAACGAAGAGGTCGGAGGTTCAAGTCCTCCTAGGCCCACTCCTAGTGCCGGTGAAAGGTCATTCGCATGAAGGTCCTCCTGATCGTGGGAGCCGGAGTGCTTGTGACAATCGGACTGACCAGGTTGCTGCGCAGCAACGAGGTGTGGCACGAGGTAACGGGGCCTTAGCTCAGTTGGTAGAGCGCTGCCTTTGCAAGGCAGATGTCAGGAGTTCGAATCTCCTAGGCTCCACAAGTGAAAACAGGTAAGCCACCTTCTCGGATTCGGGAAGGTGGCTTTCTTGCATCAAGTGACTCGCACGTTCCGCGTATGGGCCGGGTCCCGACGGCGGCGCACCTACTGACGAGTGAGGGAGGGCGGCGCTTCTACACTGGGTCGGTGCCGAGTCCGTTCGACCGTATGGATCGTCCCGGCGTGCCCTTTGCGCGTCGCCTGGACGAGTACGGTGACGCCCCCGCCCTGATCACGTCGGACGGCACAGTCACCTACCGCGAGCTCGCCGAGCGGGTCGAGACCGGGGCTCGTCAGCTGGGCGACATCCGGCGTCTGGTGTGTATCTGCGGTGCCAACGACGTCGAGGTGATCGTCGCGTACCTCGCTGCCTTGGCAGCCGGTCATCCGGTCCTGCTGGCGCCGGGTGACAATCCCGGCAGCATCGACGCGGCGATCGCCGCTTACCGGCCCGACGTCGTCGTACGCAGGGACCACGACGGTCGAACGGCTGTCGAGGAACTGTGTGCGGGGTCCACACACGTGCTGCACCCCGACCTCGCGTTGCTGCTGAGCACGTCCGGTTCGACGGGATCGCCGAAACTGGTCCGCCTCTCGCACCGCAATGTGCAGAGCAATGCGGAGGCGATCGCCGAGTATCTCGACATCCGGAGCACCGATCGGGCTGCGACGACACTGCCCATGCACTATTGCTACGGGCTGTCCGTCATTCACAGTCATCTGCTGCGCGGCGCAGCGCTCGTCCTGACGACTTGCTCGGTGGCCGACGCCGAGTTCTGGGAACTTTTCCGCTCCCACGGTGGCACCGGTTTCGCGGGGGTGCCCTACACGTTCGACCTGCTGGACCGCGTCGGGTTCGACACGTTGGATCTGCCGGACCTGCGTTACGTGACGCAGGCCGGTGGGCGACTCGCACCGGACCGTGTGCAGACCTACGCCGATCTGGGTCGGCGCAGGGGCTGGGACTTCTTCGTCATGTACGGGCAGACGGAGGCAACTGCACGGATGGCCTACCTGCCGCCCGAACTCGCAGACACCCACCCGCAGACGATCGGCCGGCCGATCCCGGGAGGATCTTTCCGAATCGAGCCCCTCATCGATGCCCCCGGCGACACGGGCGAGCTGGTCTATTCGGGCCCCAACGTGATGCTCGGCTATGCCGAGGGGCCGGAGGATTTACGCCTCGGTGACGTCCTCGGCGGCGAACTGCGCACGGGTGACCTCGCCCGCTGTCGCGAAGACGGGTTGTACGAGGTGGTGGGACGGCGCAGCCGATTCGCCAAGATTTTCGGGTTGCGGATCGACCTTGCGCTGGTCGAGTCGACACTGGCCGAGCATGGCCTGCGCTCATGCTGTGTCGGCGGTGCGGACGAACTGATCGTGGCTGTCGAACTGGGCGGGACCGTGGACGGCGCGAGGGAGGTCGCAGCGCGAGCGGCCGGGCTGCCGACCGGAGCGGTTCGCGTGCGCGCCGTCAGTGAGCTGCCGCGCACCGCCACCGGTAAGCCGGACTATTCGGCAGTGACCGCGCTGGCGCGGCGACCGGAGCCGGCGCAGAGTGCCTGCCCTGACGGGCGTGCCGATGCGGCCGCGCTGCGCGCTCTATACGCCGACATCCTCAACTGCCCGAACGTCACGGACGACAGCTCGTTCGTCAGCTCGGGCGGAGATTCGCTCTCCTATGTCCGGATGTCGTTGCAACTCGAGCAGCTGCTCGGTTACCTCCCCGAGAACTGGCACACGACACGAATCGGCGACTTCGAACCGCACTGCGGACGCCGCCGACCGTCAGTCGAAACCAATGTTCTCCTCCGCGCGGTCGCGATCATCTTGATCGCCGGCTCGCACATTCACCTGTTCACGCTCCTCGGTGGAGCGCACGTCCTCCTCGGGGTCGCGGGTTACAACTTCGCCCGGTTTCATCTGAGCTCCGCCGGGCGCACCGATCGGGTACGCCACACTCTCGTGAGCGTCGGCCGGATCGCCCTTCCGAGCATGCTGTGGCTCGGGTGTGTCATCGCCCTGACCGGGGAATATCGCATTACCAGCGCATTCTTGCTGAACGGCATTCTCGGCCCACCCGGTTGGACGATAGAGTGGCGATACTGGTTCGTCGAGGCGATCGTGTACATCCTCCTCGTCGTCGCCGCCCTTCTTTGTATTCCGGTGGTCGACCGCACCGAGCGCACCTATCCGTTCCTTTTTCCGATGGGACTCGTCGCGGTCGGCTTGCTGACCCGGTACGGATTGATCGACATCGATGACAGCCGCAATCGCATCCTCACCGCATCGGTCGTCTTCTGGTTCTTTGCGCTGGGCTGGGCCGCCGCCAAGGCGACGACAGTGTGGCACCGCATGTGCGTCACCGTCGCGATCGTGGCAACGGTGCCTGGGTTCTTCTTCGGTGAGACGAGGCGCGAGATCATCGTCATCGGCGGGCTGTGCCTGCTGGTGTGGCTGAGGTCGGTGCCCTGCCCCACGGTGGTGAGCCGAGTGGCCGGGGTGCTGGCAAGCGCCTCGCTCTATATCTATCTGACGCACTTCCAGGTGTACCTCCCGCTTCGGGACGACCATCCCTGGTTGGCGCTGGCGCTCTCGCTCCTCGTCGGCATCATGTACTGGCAGGCAGTGACCTTCGTCCTTCGGCTCGGGCGCCGCGGCGCCCTGCGTTCGGCAGCACCGGGTAACCTCACCGGCCGTAGGCCACTCCCGTTCCGAGAACCCGAATTCCGACGCGTTCGCCCGGGGTGAGAGCGGTGGCGCCGAAGCGGCGCACGGTGACCCGCTCGGAGACCACTCCGTCCGCGGTGTCGAGGCGGATACCGAGCAGCATCTCCGAGCCCAGATATTCGACGTCGACGACCGTCCCTGCCACGCCTGCGCCGTCCGCGGTGACCTCGATCTGCTCCGGCCGCAACATGACGCGAGCCTCACCCTGTACTCCGTTCGCGGTCACGGCCACGTCCCCCAGCGCGCACCTGGCCCTTTCGCCCTCGACGTGCGCGGACAGGACGACGGCGTCACCGATGAACTCCGCGGTGGGAACGTCGATCGGCGCAGAATAGATTTCCCGGGGAGTGCCCACCTGCGCGAGCCGGCCTTCGCTCATCACCGCCACTCGGTCGGCGAACGACAGCGCCTCGGGCTGGTCGTGGGTGACGAGGATGGTGGTGATGCCCGCCTTCGCGAGTACGTCGGCAACGATCCTTCTCGTGTTTGCCCGCAGGCCGGCGTCGAGCGCGGAGAACGGCTCGTCGAGGAGCATGAGTTCGGGTTCCCGTGCCAAAGCACGTGCGAGCGCCACCCGTTGCTGCTGCCCGCCGGACAGCTGGTCGGGACGCCGGGACGCGTACGAAGAGTCCAGCGACACCATCTCGAGCAGTTCGGCGATCTTCGCTCGGGTGCGCGCCCGTCGAGGCAGACCGAACCCCACGTTCGCCGCCACCGTGGCGTGCGGAAACAGTGCACCGTCCTGCGCGACGTATCCCACCGACCGTCGGTGTGCGGGAATCCACTCCTTACCGGCGACCACCCGGCCGCCCAGCGTGATGATGCCGGCGTCGGGCCTCTCGAAGCCGGCAACGAGGCGGAGCAACGTGGTCTTACCGCAGCCGGAGGGCCCCACGATCGCCGTCGTGGATCCCGTCTCGACGGAGAATGCGACGCGCCGGAGGATGCTCGCGGAGCCGAACGACTTGTCGAGCCCTTTCACTTCGAGTGCGTATGTCATAGTCCGGCAACCTTTTTCGACTGAGCAAAGAGCACATAGGTCACGGGCAGCGACAGCACGATCATGATCAGCGCGTACGGCGCTGCGCCTGCATAGTCGATCTCACTGCTCAGCGACCAGAACTGCATGGACAGGGTGCGGGTGCCGGTGGGCGCCAGCAGGAGGGTGGCAGTCAGCTCGTTCACCACACCCAGGAAAACCAGGGCTCCGCCCGCCGCGGTTGCCGGCGCGGCCAGCCGCAGCGTCACTCGTAGGAAGGTCGACAGCGGCGAGACGCCCAACGACCGTGAAGCCTCCTCGAGCCCCACCGGGGCCTGGGCGAGGCCCGCCCGCAGATTGATCAGGGCGCGCGGCAGGAACAGCAGCGTGTATGCCGCGATCACGACGGCCACGGTCTGGTACAGAGGACGGAAGTACTGGATCGCGATCGTGACGAACGCCAGCGCCACCACGATGCCGGGCAGGGAGCTGGAAATGTATGTGGTGCCCTCGAGGACCCTGCTGAAACGTCCGCGGCGCCGAATCGAGATCCAGGCGATGGGGAGCGCGAGCACGCAGGTGACCAGTGCGCCGGCAATCCCGAACCCGAGCGTCTGCGCCAGCGCCGAAGCAACGGCATCCAGCTCCCATACGGCGGCACCGCCGACGACGAGCCACCGCACGACACTGACGACGGGCACCCCCAAAGACAGCACGATCACCGTCCCGAGAAACAGCAGGGCGGGGAGCGAGTAGCGAACGCCGAGATCAGCAGGTACGACCGGGCGGGGCGCACCCGCGCCGATCCGGGCGTAGCGGGCGCTGCCCCGGACGACCGCTTCGATCACCAGCAGCGTGAGGCAGAGCAACACCAGAACCCCGGCCAGCATCGTCGCGGCGGCGCCGTTGAAGGTCGACTGGTACTGCTCGAAGATGGCCGTCGTGAAGGTGTCGAACCGAATGAAGACGAAGGCGCCGTACTCGGCAAGCAGGTGCAGCGACACCAGGAGCGCTCCGCCCGCGATGGCCAGTCGCAGCTGCGGCACCACGACGCGGAAGAACACCGCCCACGGTCCGAGTCCGAGGGCACGCGCCGATTCCTCGACGGCTGGGTCCAGCCGGCGCAGCGTCGCCGCCGAGGGGATGTAGACCAAGGGAAAGTAGGACAGGGTTGCGATCAGAACGCCGCCGCGCAACCCGCCGAGTGACGGAATTGCCGTCACCCACGAGTAGCTGTTGACGAAAGCCGGGACGGCCAGCGGCGCTGCCAGGAGAACCGCCCATACTTTGGCCCCGAACACGCGGGTGCGCTCGACGAGCCAGGCAGCGATGACGCCGACAGCGACGCAGATCGGCACCGTCGTCACTACCAATAGCACTGTGTTGCCGAGCAATTCGCGTACCCGGGGTCGAAAGAGCAGTGCCGACGAGGTCGCCCAGCCGGTGTCGATGCTCGCCGCGATCACGTAGCCGAGCGGGATGAGCGACGCGGCGACCACGACGAGCGCGGCGAGGGCCAGCGGGATCGGGGGTAGGCCTGGCCGGGCGGTCGGGCGACGCGTCGTGTCTGCATCTCCCGACCGCGCTCGGCCGATCAGTGCGAGGTTCAGAGCAGACCGGCTTCCGTCATCAGTTCGGTGACCTGCGGGCTGTTGAGCTTCGCGGGGTCGACCGGCGGGGCCTGCAGGTCTGCCAGGGGCACCAGCTCGGGGTTGGCGGGCACGTCACTGGCCACCGTGTATTCGAACGATGTCCCGGTCTGTAGGACTTCCTGACCCGACTTGCCAGTGACGAATTTCAGGAACTGCTGCGCTGCATCCTGGTTGTCGCTCGACTTCAGGACACCACCACCCGAGACGCTGACGAACGCCCCCGGATCCTGGTTCTCGAAGTAGTGCAAGGCAACATTGTTGCTGTTCTCCCCGGTCTTGGCCTGGTCTCCGAACCAGTAGTAGTGGTAGATCACCCCGCCCGGGATCTCACCGGCATTGACGGCCTTCATCACCGTGTTGTTGCCCTTGTAGGTGCGGACGTTATCTTTCATTGCGGCGAGCCACTGACGAGTGGCATCCTCGCCTTTCAGTTCGAGCAGCGCACTGACGATGGCCTGGAAGTCGGCGCCCGACGGCGAGGCGGCCCAGCGGTCCTTCCAGGCGGGGTCCTGGAGGTCGAGCAGCGACTTCGGGAGCTGGTCCTGGGGCAGCAAGTCCTTGTTGTACGCGAAGACCGTGGACCGCGCCGCGATACCGGTCCAGGCACCGCTCGACGGGCGGTACTGGCTCGGCACCTGATCGAGGACATCCTGGTTCACGTCGGCGAACAACCCGGCGTTTTCCACGAGGGTCATTGCCGGTGAGTTCTCGGTGAGGAACACGTCGGCCGGCGATTGATCCCCCTCCGCGACGAGCTGGTTGCCGAGTTCGGTGTCACTCCCGTTGCGTAGTTCCACCTCGATGCCGGTCTCGGCTGTGAAAGCATCGGCCCATTCCTGAGTCAGCGACTCGTGCTGCGCGTTGTACACCGTGAGCGTGTTGGTGTCGGTCGAGGAATCCGAGCCGGAATCCGAGCACCCTGACACTGTCATCACTGCGGCGGTGGCGAATGCGATCCCCGCCATCAGTCGGATCTGCTTTCTCATGACATCCATCCGTCCTGTGTGTACACCGGACCGCGCCTGGCCCTCGCGATGATCGTACTGACAGGCTTGGCAAACCTAAGGGGAATGAGGTCCGAGCCTGGTGGCCGTCGGGTGACTTTCGGCAGTGGGAGGCGCGCATGGGTGTTAGACCGGCAGAACCTTCGGATTCTCGATCCGATGCGGGAGCAACAAGTGGTGCTGGCCGGAACCGGCTGTCTCCCCGCGCTCTCGACGCCCCTGGTGCGGTCGGGCAGGATCTCGACCCGCTGCATCAAGCGACGTTGGCGCGTGCACTCGTTTCCCTGTGAGGTCCGGTGGCACGGTGATTGGCTGGCTGTTTCGGCCCGGGACGTCCACATAGCGCTAACTAGACTGGCGAAATGATCTCGAAGGTCGCGACCCTCCTGCTCGACGACGTGTCGATGTTCGAGTTCGGTGTGGTCTGCGAAGTGTTCGGGATCGATCGGACCGTGCACGGTGTGCCCGCTTTCGATTTCCGCATCTGCGGGGTGCAGCCAGGGGAGCCGGTCGCATCGATCACTCCGGGTATCCGGCTGGCCGCGGGATACGGTCTCGACTCCGTCCGCGGCGCCGATCTCGTGGTGGCCCCGCCGCCCGGGGCGCACTCGGAGTTTCCGAACGAGGTGCTGGCCGCCGTGCGTGATGCAGCGGACGCCGGCGCCACGGTGCTGAGCCTGTGCTCCGGCGTGTTCCTTCTCGGGGAGGCCGGACTGCTGGACGGGCGCCGGTGTACCACGCACTGGGAGTACGTCGGAGAATTGGCCGCGCGTTTCCCGGAAGCGACGGTGGACCCCGATGTGCTGTTCGTCGACGAGGGCCCACTCGTGACCAGCGCCGGTACCGCGGCCGGAATCGACGCCTGCCTCCACGTCGTGCGCCGCGAACTCGGATCCGCGGTGGCGAACACGATCGCCCGGCGAATGGTCGTCCCACCCCAACGTGACGGGGGACAGCGACAGTTCATCGAGCAACCGGTGGTCGCCTGCACGTCGGACAACCTCAGCGAGACGATGACCTGGATGAGCGAAAATCTCGCGCTGCCGCATACCGTCGACGAACTGGCGGCGCGGTCGTCCATGTCGACGCGTACCTTCGCCCGCAAGTTCGCGGCCGAGACGGGAACCACCCCGGTGAAATGGCTGACGACGCAACGGGTGTTGTACGCACGACAACTCCTCGAGGGAACAAACCTGGGACTCGAAGCGATCTCTCGGCGCTGCGGCTTCGGGTCGGGTGCGCTCCTGCGCCACCACTTCAACCGGGTCGTCGGGGTCGCTCCCGCCGACTACCGCAGACGATTCGGTAATTCGGCGGCCGAGCGTGACGCGGCCCGTCGGGTCGTCACGCGATGAAGGTGCCGATCGCCGGATTCGCCTGACAGATCGGGCTGCTCCCGAAGTTGATCGAGCCGAATGCCGTCGCGATCACGTTACCCACGCCGGTGTTCACAGTGGCCGACAGGAACGGGTATACGCCACCGAGATTGACGATCCCTGACCGCCCGTTGTCGGTGTTCACCCAGGCGACCGTGATCTGCGCGGCGGCGGGAATCGGAGGGGCGGCCGGGCGCGACTCGAAACGGATGTCGCCGTCGGCGATAGGTGGTGACGCCTCCGGTCCGGACTGCCCCGTGAGCGCCGTCAACGACATCAAGCTGCCCTGATTCGGACACCCGATGGTGAGGGCGGAACCACCGAACGGATGAGGTGGGTCGGCCGCAGCGCTACCGGTGGACAGTAAGGCGGCGCAGGCGGCGACCGGGAAGGTGAGGGCGGCGATGCGGTGGACGAAACGTAGAGCGGTCATGACGACTCCTCGGAACGGGTCCTCGCGGATGGACATTCGCTTGGGGATACCCCTGGTACAACGCGTAAAACACATTCGCCGAAGTCAGCGGACTCTGGACGGGCGTCCGACTAGGCTGCGCAGATGCTGGACTCGCCGACATCCGTCCTCCCCCGCACCCGGGAGCGGGCAGCCGACTACGGCAGGTCGCTGCATCCAGTGGGGCTGACTTTCGCCTTGCTGTTCTTCGTGTGGTCGATGACGCCGTCCCTGCTTCCCCGGCCGTGGTACTTGCAGGCGGTGGCGACCGGAATCAGCCTGGCCACGGGTTACGGCATCGGATGTCTGGCCGCATGGGTGGTGCGCAGATGCGGCGTGCGACCCGGCTTCTCGCCGAAAGCCCGCCGTATCGGTTGGTGGATTCTGCTGGCCGCCGCCGTCGTCATCGTGCCGACGTTTCTCGTCCTGGGTTCCTGGTGGCAGCAGATCGTGCGTGATCTGGTCGGGGCCGAACGGGCGAACCGCTCGTACTACCTGTTGATCCTGCTGATCTCCCTCACGCTCGCCGCTGTCCTGCTTGCCATGGGGCGTGTGACCCGCAGCGGGACAAAAAGATTGGCCGTCATCGGCCGGACATATGTGCCTGCACCCGTCGCGAACCTGGCGAGTGTGGTGGTTCTGGTGGCCCTCACCGTGGTCGTCCTCAACGGTGCGCTCCACACCGGCCTTCTCGCCCTCGCCAGGACGCGGTCGACATGTGGGCCGCGATCCTGCAGCCGCCCGACTGGAGCCGCGCCGACCTCGACCGGATGCGCGCGGTGTTGGCCGACGAGTGACGCGTCAGTTCGCAGTGGGTGCCGACGTGATGTCGGGCGAGGCGAGCTTGGCCGGGTTCTGCTCTTCGAGGTCCTCGAGGCGCGGCGGAGCGGAGGCGATCGGGGGGTGTTCACGGCGGCTGATCTTGAACAGCACTGCGCCGCCTGCGATGACGGAACCGATGAGGACGCCGATCGCGAGGCGACGTCCCCGTCGCGACTTCGTCCCCGTCGCAGTCGCGTCTCCGGGGGTCAGCGATCCCACGACACCCTGGGCCGCCTTCTTCACCGGCGTGGTGCGTGCGCGGGCGTAACCCTTCTTCGCCAACGACGCGCCCTGACGGCCGAGGAACAGGCCGGCCGTCCCGGTTCCGGTGACCGCGTTGAGTGCGGCCGAACGTGCCACACGCAGGGCCTGATCGACAGCCTCTGATTTCGTCGAGTACTCCGTCGCTCGTGTCATGCCCCCACTTTGTCACAAGAACCGGGCCCGCGAACGGATCGGAAGGCGCCGGATCCCACCGCGGACGAACCGGCGGCAACCGCACAATGGCACGATGGTGGTGTGACTTCACCACATCAGACCGCAACCGCAACGCTGCACACCAACCGCGGCGACATCAAGATCGCGCTCTTCGGGAACCACGCTCCGAAGACCGTCGAGAACTTCGTCGGCCTCGCCCAGGGGTCCAAGGAGTACAGCACCGCTAACGCCGGCGGCACCGACTCCGGCCCGTTCTACGATGGCGCCGTCTTCCACCGCGTCATCGACGGCTTCATGATCCAGGGTGGCGACCCCACGGGCACCGGCGCCGGTGGCCCAGGTTACAAGTTCGGTGACGAGTTCCACCCGGAACTGCAGTTCGACCGCGCATACATCCTGGCCATGGCGAACGCAGGCCCGGGCACCAACGGTTCGCAGTTCTTCATCACCACCGGCCCGACGCCGCACCTCAACCGTCGCCACACCATCTTCGGTGAGGTCGTCGACGAGGAGTCGAAGAAGGTCGTCGACGCGATCTCGTCCACCGCCACCGACCGGTCCGACCGCCCGCTCGAGCCGGTCGTGATCAACAGCGTTTCCATCGCGTAAGGAACAGCAGACATGACCAACCCCGGCTGGGGCGGTGCTGCGAACGAGGGCACCCCGCCCCAGCCGCGGTGCGTCCGACATCCCGACCGTCCCACCGCGCTGTCCTGTAACCGGTGTAGCCGCCCGTCGTGCCCCGACTGTCTGCGTGAGGCGGCGGTCGGTTACCAGTGCGTCGACTGTGTCGCAGCCGGTCGGCGCGACATCCGGCCGGTGCGGGGAGTCGCCGGTAACGCGGTGGTGCCCGGTCGTGCGACACCGATAGTCACGTACTCGCTGATCGGCCTCAACGTTCTCGCGTTCCTCGGGACTGCGGTGCAGTCGCGCAGCATCCTGCGCAACGAGAGTCCGTCGCCCCTGTTCGCCGACTGGGCGCTCAATCCCGGGTTGGTGGCCGACGGCCAGTGGATTCGCCTTGTCGGCAGCGGATTCCTCCATTTCGGGCTGATCCACCTGGCCGTCAACATGTTCGTCCTCTACGTCCTGGGCCGCGATACCGAACTGATCCTGGGACGGGCCCGCTATACGGCGGTGTACCTCACGTCGTTGCTGGGCGGATCGGCGTCCGTGATGGCGTTTCAATCCATCATTTCTTCCGGCGGCGGATTGAGTTGGACCGCCGGTGCATCGGGCGCAATCTTCGGCCTGTTGGGCGCCCAGGCCATAATCCTGCTCCGCCTGCGCCGTAGCCCCGCCCCCATTTTGTCGGTGATCGCCATCAACGTGATCATCAGCCTGTCGATTCCTGGGATCTCGTTCTGGGGGCACCTCGGCGGCCTGGTTGCCGGCGCTCTCGCCACCGCGGGAATTCTGTACGGTCCTCAGATGCTCGGTGTCGGCAACAATCGCGAGCGCGCAGTCACCGTCGGCTGGATCTGCCTCGGCGCGGTACTGATCGCGACTCTCGGTGTGATCGCCGTGCGCATCGTGCAGCTGCGCACCGAACTCGGCTACTGACGGGGCTGCGGGCCCACCAGGCGGTGGACGGACAGCGCGTCGAACACATCTTCCGGATTGGTGCCCAGATCCCACCGCCCGAAGATCAGGAGGCGTTCGGTGCCGTCGGGTGTCCGGACATCGATCTCGAGCATCGGCACCCGGCGTCCCAGCCGCGGGTAACGCACGATTCGTGCGCGCTCGATGTCCGACCGCGCGTACGTGCGGCGACCGCTCAGGCGACTCACCACGATGCGGCCCGCTTCCCGATCCACCGCGAGCCGGGGCCGCTGGCGTCCCGCAGATGCCGCTGTCAGCAGGAGTCCGAGGGCGGCCAGCGACACCAGGAGTCGCCCCGCAGGCTCCGTCGACACCACGAGACCCGCGGCGCCCAGCGCCACGCCGCCGACCGCGAGGGCCACAACGGCGGTGAGGGGAGTCGACCACTGCAACGGCGCGTCTTCAGTCATGGCTACCCGACCTGCGGTTATCCACAGGGGTTGTCCACATTGGGGATGAATGACATCGGTGTAATTGGATGTCTCAACGCCAGCGCATCGTCATGATCAGACCGACCACCATGAAGCCGAACCCGATGAGGAAGTTGTAGGCCCCGAGATCATTCATCCAGGTGAGCTGATCGGCAGCAAGGTAGTAGACGAGCAGCCAGACCAGCCCGACGAGCATGAATCCGAGCATCACCGAGACGTACAGGGTGCTCGACGGCCCGGCCTTCACCTTCACGGGTGTGCGGCTCGCAGGGTTGATCGTGTAATCGGTCTTCTTTCGGACCTTCGACTTCGGCATGACGTCCTCGTTCGTGCGGTTCTACAGGAATGTGTGCAGGTAGATTCGAACTACCTGCGTAGCTGTACACGCTAACGTAGCCGCAATTCGCACGGCGAGGACGAGGGGACGGAAACACCGGTGACCAGGTCCAACTTGTGGCGGATCGCCGTGCTGGTGGTATGCCTGGTGGCCGGTGTGCTGGTCGCCACCACCAGGGAGGTGTCGCACGGCAACGAAATTCGCGCCGGTGACTCCACCCGACTGTCCGACCTCGTCCGCAACGCCCAGGCCGAGACGGAAGACGTGGCGCAGACCCGCGACCGGCTGGCGGCCCAGGTGGAGTCGCTGCAGCAGGAAGCCGCAGCCTCCGATACCGGAGTCGCGCAGGTGCTCGCCGACACCAAAGCGCTCGCCACGGACGCCGGGCTCACCCCGATGACCGGGCCCGGAGTCACCGTCACCCTCACCGACGCCCCCCGCGATGCGGACGGAAAATACCCGGTGGACGCAGCACCGGACGACCTCGTGGTGCACCAGCAGGACGTCCAGAGTGTGCTGAACGCCCTGTGGGTGGGAGGCGCCGAGGCCGTCGGGATGCAGGACCAGCGGATCGTCAACACCTCGGCACCACGATGCATCGGCAACACACTGTTGCTGCACGGACGCACCTACAGCCCGCCCTACGTGATGTCGGCGATCGGCGACCCGGCGCGGCTCGAGGCGGCCCTGGCCAACGAGCCGGGCATCCGGGTGTTCAAGCAGTACGCCGCGCGTTTCGGTCTCGGCTATTCGCAGACAACGTCCAGCCAGTTGACCGTGCCCGGATACGCGGGCCACTGAGGCTCACCGGTCCCCGGGTGCCGGCCGAACGGGGGTCGCAGAATACCCTGGTCCCATGAGGATTCTCGTCGTCGACAACTACGACAGCTTCGTGTTCAACCTGGTCCAGTACCTCGGGCAGCTGGGAACACGGGCCGTGGTCTGGCGCAACGACGAAACGCACCTCACCGGGCCGGGTGCGATAGCGGCCGCAGCAGCCGACTTCGACGGCATCCTGCTCAGCCCCGGGCCCGGCACACCGCAGCGGGCGGGCGCCACGATGGACCTCGTCCAGGCCTGCGCCGACGCCCGCACCCCGTTGCTCGGGGTGTGCCTCGGCCATCAGGCGATCGGGGCCGCGTTCGGTGCCACCGTGGACCGGGCACCGGAACTGTTACACGGCAAGACCAGCGTCGTTCACCACAACGGTGAAGGTGTCCTGGCCGGCCTGCCCGACCCGTTCACCGCCACGCGCTATCACTCACTCACCGTTCTCGAGGACACCATTCCGGATGAACTCGAGGTGACGGCGCACACCGACAGTGGCATCGTCATGGCCATGCGGCACCGGGAACTTCCCATCCACGGTGTGCAGTTCCACCCGGAGTCTGTGCTGACACAGGGCGGGCACCGGATGCTGGCCAACTGGCTCACCGTGTGCGGCGATGCCCCGCAGGAGTCGCTGGTCGGCACCCTCGAGGCCGAGGTCGCGGAGGCACTGGGCGCGTAGCGCCTGTGCGCCTTTTCGGTAGCTACAGCAACCAAAAAGGCGCACAGGCGGCGGAGCCGCCTATCGCGGGATACCGAGCGTGCCCACACCCACGGACACGACGGCGTCCTTCGTGATTTCCGATCCCGGCGGCTGCTGCTGGGTGAGAACCTTCCCGACCATTTCGGGGTCGAGCGTCGACGTCTGGGTCTGGGACAGCGAACTCGACGACCCGCTCCAGCCCGCGCTGCGCAGCGCCGCGAGTGCCTGCGACACCGTCTTGCCCGTGAGGTCCGGCATCTCGACGTTGTTGCCGTTGGACACCCGCATCGTGATGGTGTCGCCCTTGGCCGCAGTGGAGCCGCCGACGGGGTCCGTGGACACCACTTCGCCCTTGGGCTGACCGGAGTCGATCTGCTGGATGACGGCGGTGAATCCGGCGCCCTCGATGTTGGCCTGCGCTACTTCCACCTTCTGTCCGGTCACGTCGGGGATCCGAATCTGCTCCGGACCGGTGCCGAGGGTGATGGCCACGATGGAGTCGAGTGCGATACTCGCCCCCGAAGACGGGTTCTGATCGATCACCGTGTCGATATCTGACGGTGACGACGGTGCGCGGGCCACCGCGGTATCGAGGCGGAGCCCGACCGCGTTGAGTTCCTGCTGCGCCTCCTGCTGGCTCAGGCCGGCGAGCCGTGGCACCTTCACCTGTTCGGGACCGCTCGATACCTCGAGTGTGATGGTGCTGCCCTCGTCTACCTGGACGCCGCCGACGGGACGGGTGGTGATGACGTTGCCGGTCGCCACGACAGCGTCCGGCTTCTGCTGCCGGGCTACCCGGAAGCCGAGGTTCTGCAGGGTGGTCTCCGCCTCGTCCGCGTTCTGATTGGTCACATCCGGCATGGTTACCTGATCGGCCTCCGAACCGGGTCCGACGGACCACAGGAAGGCGCCGACGATGCCGACGACGATCAGACCGGCCAGCGCGAGTAGTGCCATCCGCAGCGCGTTGCTCTTCTTCTCCGGTTCGGCAGGCTCACTCCTGGTGGCGGGGCCCGGTACCGGTGCGGGCGGGCGGCGGTAGTTTCCGGCACCGGTGTCGACGGCACCGAGGATCGTGGTGCGATCCTCATTGCTCATGACCATCGGCGCGCTGGGACGCTGCCCGCCGAGGACCCGCACCAGGTCGCTGCGCATGTCGGCAGCCGTCTGGTAACGGTTTGCCGGATTCTTGCTCATCGCCTTGAGGATCACCGAGTCGAGCTCGCGCGGAATGTCCGGGTTGATCTCGGACGGTGTCTGCGGATCCTCCCGCACATGCTGGTACGCCACTGCGACCGGCGAATCACCCTTGAACGGCGGCTGCCCGGTCAGAATCTCGAACAGCACGCAGCCGAGCGAGTACACGTCGGAACGGGCGTCGACCTGCTCACCGCGGGCCTGCTCCGGCGACAGGTACTGGGCGGTGCCGATCACCGCGGCGGTCTGCGTCATGGGGCTCGACGCGTCGGAAATCGCCCGGGCGATACCGAAGTCCATCACCTTCACCGCGCCCGCGCGGTTGATCATCACATTGGCGGGCTTCACATCGCGGTGCACGATGCCGTTGCGATGACTGAAGTCGAGAGCGGCGCATACGTCGGAAATGATCTCCATGGCGCGCCGCGGGGCCATCGGGCCCTCGCTGCGAACGATGTCGCGCAACGTGTCGCCGTCCACGTACTCCATCACGATGTACGGCAGCGGTCCCGCTTCGGTTTCGGCCTCACCGGTGTCGTAGACGGCCACGATCGCCGGATGATTGAGCGCGGCCGCGTTCTGCGCCTCACGGCGGAACCGGAGGTAGAACGTGGGGTCGCGGGCAAGGTCGGCGCGCAGCACCTTGATCGCCACGTCACGGCTGAGTCGGACGTCGCGGGCGAGATGGACCTCGGACATGCCACCGAAGCCGAGAATCTCACCCAGCTCGTAGCGTGAGGAGAGGTTACGCGGTGTCGTCATGGCAATCCTTGTGAAGTCGAAGTAGCTGACTCCTCCGACGTGGTCGTCGTGGTCGTCGTCGGTTCGGTGGTGGTCGTGGTCGTCGTGGTGGTCGTCGGTTCGGTGGTGGTCGTGGTCGTCGTGGTGGGCGGTTCCGTCGTGGTGGTCGTCGTCTGCGGTTCCGTGGTGGTCGTGGTGGGTGGTTCGGTGGTCGTGGTTGTCGTGAAACGGGGCGTCGTCGTGATCGTGCGCAGCGAAGAGGTGGCCGCCGGAACGGTCGGATCCTTGGTGTCACCGCCGTCGAACAGAATCATTGCGAGGGCGATGATCGCTGCCAGCAGCAGGATGCCACCGGCGCCCCAGGCCACCCCCTTCTGACCATTGGTCAGGCCGCCGCGTTTCTCGTCGTCCTCGTTCGGGTCAGGAACTTGCCCGGTGACCGGGCCCATGTATGCCGCCTGCGAAGGGGGCATCATCTGCGTCGCCCCGGTCAGAGGGGGAGGCGGTAGCACGCGCGCCGTTCCACCAGCCACGGTGCCGGGCGGCGGCGGACGCCGGCCTGACCGCACAGCAGCGACCGCGTCCGCGAACTCACCGCCACTGGAATAACGGACCGTCGGGTCCTTCGCGATGGTGATCTCGATCAGCTCACGGATGTTCGGCGGCAGGTCGGCAGGGAGCGGGGCCGGCGCCTCCTGCACATGCTTCATCGCCACCGTGATGGCGCCGTCACCGACGAACGGACGCCGCCCCGAGAGGGCCTCGTAGCCGACGATGCCGAGCGAGTACACGTCACTCGCCGCAGTCGCGTCCTGTCCGAGCGCCTGCTCCGGGGCGATGTACTGGGCGGTGCCCATCACCATGCCGGTACGGGTGACCGGCGAGTTCTCGACGGCCTTGGCGATGCCGAAGTCGGTGATCTTCACCTGACCGGTGGGGGTGATCAGAATGTTGCCCGGCTTCACGTCGCGGTGCACGACTCCGGCGTCGTGCGCTACCTGGAGGGACCGCCCGGTCTGCTCGAGCATGTCCAGCGCATGCGGCACCGCGAGCCGACCCACGCGCGCCAGGACGGCATTGAGCGGTTCGCCGTTGACAAGTTCCATCACCAGGTAAGCGGTCGAGTCACCAGTGCTGTCCCGCACCTCGCCGTAGTCGTAGATGCCGGCGATACCGGAATGATTCAGCTGCGCTGTGGTCCGCGCCTCGAAGCGGAAACGCTCGAGGAACTCGGGGTCCGACGAGAACTCGGACTTGAGCACCTTCACGGCCACACGCCGGTTCAGCCGGTTGTCCGTCGCCTCCCAGACCTGTCCCATTCCGCCGGTGGCGATGAGGCGGATCAGGCGATATCGATTGGCGATCAGCGCGCCGTTGTTCAGTGCCACAATCAGCCCCCTTGTAGTCCGGCTGCGATGACGGCACGCCCGATTGGTGCAGCCACCGAGCCGCCGGTTGCGGCCAGTGCTCGATCTCCGCCGTCCTCGACGATCACCGCGATCGCCACCGTCGGGTTCTGTGCGGGCGCAAAAGCGATGTACCAGGCATGGGGCGGTGTGTTCCGCGGGTCGGTTCCGTGCTCCGCAGTTCCCGTCTTCGACGCGATCTGAACGCCGGGGATCTTGCCCGCCCCGCTGGTGTTGTTCTCGGAACCGATCATCAGATCTGTTAGAGTCGCGGCCACCTGTGGTGACATCGCCTGACCCTCGGACACCGGGTCGGTGGTTGCGAGTTCGGACAGGTCGGGTCCCTGCAGGTCCGATACCAGCTGGGGCTGCATGCGCACGCCGCCGTTGGCGACGGTAGCGGCAATCATCGCGTTCTGTAGGGGTGTCAGTGCCACGTCTCGCTGGCCGATACTGCTCTGACCGAGTGCGGCGTCGTCGGGAATCGACCCCACCGTGCTGTCCGCGACCGGGAACGGGACACCCGCCATCTGACCGCCGACACCTAGAGCCGCGGCCTGATCGGTGAGGGCGTCGGCCCCTGTCTTGATGCCGAGTTCGACGAACGCCGTGTTGCACGACCTGGCGAGTGCCTCGCGCAGCGACGCCGTCGGTGCACCACCGCAGGTGGAACCGTTGTAGTTCTCGAGCGTCGTCGCAGTGTCGGGAAGGGTGATCTGCGGAGCCGCCGTCAACTGGTCGTCCGGGGTGGCCCCGGCGCCGAGTGCAGCCGCGGTGACGACGACCTTGAATGTGGAGCCCGGTGGATAGGTCTGTGAGACAGCCCGATTGAGCAGGGGCTTGTCGGGGTCGGCGTTGAGTGCCTCCCACGCCTGAGTGGTCTCGGTGCCGTCGTGGCTCGCGAGGAGGTTCGGGTCGTAGCTCGGGGTGCTCACCATCGTCAGGATCCGGCCGGTGCTCGGCTCGATCGCGACGACGGATCCCGTATAGCCCTTCGACGTCAACTGGTCGTACGCGACTTGCTGCATCACCGGGTTGATCGTGGTGACGACGTTGCCGCCGCGCGGATCACGACCCGACACCAAATCGAAGAACCGGCGGCCGAACAAGCGGTTGTCGGAGCCGTTGAGCACCGGATCCTCGGCCCGCTCGAGTCCTGTGCTGCCGTACTGCATGGAGTAGAAGCCCGTGACGGGTGCGTTGGCCAGTGGGCTCGACGGCGCGGCCGGGTTCGGCGGGTACGTCCGCAGGTACTTGTAGCGGTCTTCGGTGGGCACGGACGCCGCGAGCACCTGTCCCGCGGCGGAAATCTGACCGCGCTGGCGGGAGTACTCGTCGAGGAGGACGCGCGAGTTCCGGGGGTCGGCCCGGAGGTCGTCCGCCTTGATGACTTGCACATAGGTGGCGTTGGCGAGGAGGGCGACCACCATTACCATCACAGCGATCGCGACGCGGCGCAAAGGTGTGTTCATGGGCGCGGCACCATCTCGGTCGGAGCGTCGGCGATAGGGGCGGGACCCTTCTTCTTCGGGACGGCCGGCTCACGGGCGGCGTCCGAGATCTTGATCAGAATGGCCAGCAAAAGGTAGTTGGCCAGCAACGACGACCCACCGTACGACATGAACGGAGTGGTCAGTCCGGTGAGGGGAATCAGCTTGGTGACGCCACCGACGACCACGAACACCTGCACCGCGATGGTGAACGACAGTCCGGCGGCGAGGAGCTTGCCGAAGCTGTCCCGAACCGCGAGCGCGGTGCGTAGGCCGCGGATGACGAGAATCAGGAACAGCATCAACACGGCGGCGAGGCCGATGAGACCCAGTTCCTCCCCGATCGTGGCCACGATGAAGTCGGTCTTCGCGAACGGCACCTGCGCGGGCCGGCCGCTGCCGAGTCCGGTTCCGGCGACGCCACCGGTCGCGAGCCCGAACAGCGACTGCGAGATCTGGTATCCGGTGTTGTTGTAGTCGGCCAGCGGGTCGAGCCACGTGCTGACCCGCACCCGGACGTGACCGAAGAGGTGGTACGCAAAGAAGAAGCCGATCGCGAGGAGCCCGCCGCCGATGAGTAGCCAGCCGACGCGTTCGGTGGCGATGTAGAGCATCACCAAAATGGTGCTGAACAGCAACAGCGACGTCCCGAGGTCTTTCTCGAACACCAGCACACCCACCGACACCATCCAGGCGAGGAGGATCGGGCCGAGGTCTCGGGCGCGGGGCAGGTCCATACCGAAGATGTGCTTGCCGGCAGTGGTGAACAGGTCACGCTTCGCGACCAGGACGGACGCGAAGAAGATGATGAGCAGGATCTTGGCGAACTCACCGGGCTGAATGCTGAAGCCGGGAAGCCGGATCCAAATTTTCGCGCCGTTCACCTCGGAGAAGCTCGACGGCAGGACGGCGGGAATCGCGAGGAAGACCAGTCCGGCCAGACCCAGCGTGTAGCTGTAGCGGGCCAGGAGTCGATAGTCCTTGAGTAACACCAGAACCGCCACGAATCCCGCGATGGCCAGGGTCGTCCACAGCACCTGCTGGTTGGCGTCGGGCGACGGGACGGGCAGCCCGAAGTACTGGGCCGACTGGGCGTCGGCCAGATCGAGACGGTGAATCAACACCAGCCCGAGGCCGTTGAGCAACGCGACGATCGGAAGAATCAGCGGGTCCGCATACGGCGCGAACCGCCGGACCGCGAGGTGCGCGATGAGAAACAGTGCTGCGTACGCGGCGGCGTACTTGCCGAGATCCCAGGTGATGCTCTGCTCCTGGCTGGCCTCGACCAACACCAGCGACAGCGTCGTGATCAGAATCGCGAGACCGATGAGGATCAACTCGGTGTTTCGACGCGTCGATTGAACGGGGGCTGGTGCGAACCCGCCCGGTGGACTGGGAAACTGCGCCCCCGGTGATGCACTTGCGACGGACATCAGCTAGCCGTCCTGCAGTTCTGACCGGGGACCTGGGTCGCGGTCGGCGTCGGTGTGGCGGTGGGAGTCGGCGTGACAGCCGTCTCTGGAGTGGGCGCCGGCGGAGCAGGCGTCGCAGGCGAAGGCTCCGGAGTAGGTGACGGAACGGGCGCAGGGGTTGTGGTGGTCGTCGTGGCCGGCTGCGACTCGCAGACGGGCAGCAGATCGTTGTCGGCCAGCCGTGTCATCTGGTCCCGGACGTCGTCGAGTTTGCCCGAGGGCAATCCGGCGCGAACCTGTTCACGGGCGGACGGCTGAAGGTCGTCCACCTGGAGAATGGTGCAACCGTTCGGGGAGTCGGTGGGCGACATCAGCGTCAGGGAACCGGTGTCGGTGACACAACCGACGAGGTTGGCCTCTTGCAGCGAGTAGCCCAGCACCGAACCCGGAACACCACGGAGCACGGTCACACGTTCGCCGTCGGCGCCGACGTAGTAGTTGTTGCGGACCAATGCCCGCCCTACGAAGGCAGCGACGGCGACCACGACGATCAGACCGAGCGCCAGTGCCGCCCACCACATGCGGTGGCGCTTCTTCTTCGTCGGTGCTTCCTCGGCCTGGGGGACGACGCGTTTGGGCGTCGCGCGGGGCGGCCTCATCGCTGCGGCACGGCCTGCGGCAGTGTTGGGCGGTGGGGCGTCCTCGTCGTCGTCGGCGGATGCGGCCCCGGCCACGATCGGGTGGCTCTGCCCGTAGTCGAGGTCGATGACGTCGGCGACCACGACCGTCACGTTGTCGGGACCACCGCTGCGCAACGCGAGTTCGATGAGCCGGTCGGCGCACTCGTCCTGACTGCCCTCACGCATCGTGTTCTCGATGGTCTCGTCACTCACCACATCCGAGAGACCGTCGGAGCACAGCAGATAACGGTCACCGGCGCGGGCCTCGCGGACGGTGAGTGTCGGCTCGATCTCGTTGCCCGTGAGCGCCCGCATGATGAGCGAACGCTGCGGGTGGGTGTGTGCCTGTTCCGCCGTGATCCGTCCCTCGTCGACGAGGGACTGCACGAACGTGTCATCGCGCGTGATCTGGGTCAGGGTGTTGTCGCGCAGGAGGTACGCGCGCGAGTCGCCGATGTGAACCAGTCCGAGTTTGCTCCCGGAGAAGAGGATTGCGGTGAGCGTCGTGCCCATGCCGTCGAGTTCCGGATCTTCCTCGACGTGGTCGGCGATGGAGTCGTTGCCCTCACGCGTGGCGGCCTCCAACTTGCCCAGGAGGTCTTCACCGGGCTCGTCGTCATCGAGATGTGCAAGCGCCGCAATCATCAACTGCGAGGCGACCTCACCTGCCGCATGACCACCCATACCGTCCGCCAGCGCCAGCAGCCGAGCACCGGCGTACACCGAGTCTTCGTTGTTGGATCGGACGAGGCCACGGTCGCTGCGGGCGGCATAACGGAGTACGAGGGTCACGGGCGCAACTCGATTACCGTCTTGCCGACGCGTACGGGAGTACCGAGCGGCACGCGGACAGATGTGGTGACCTTGGCACGGTCGAGGTAGGTGCCGTTGGTGGAGCCGAGGTCTTCGACATACCAGTCGGCACCCCGCGGAGAGAGCCGGGCGTGCCGGGTGGAGGCGTAGTCGTCGGTGAGTACGAGAGTGGAGTCGTCGGCCCGGCCGATCAGAACCGGCTGGGTACCCAGGGTGATGCGAGTGCCCGCCAAGCCACCCTGCGTGACCACCAGATACTTTGCCGTCTTCGTCTTACCCAGGGAAGGGAGGACGTTGCCGGTGCGGGAGTATCGGGGCGGAACCCGAACGCCGGAACCTGCATAGATATCGCCTCGGAGTGCTCTCAGCACGGACCACACGAAGAGCCACAGCAGAAGCAGAAAGCCTGCTCGCGTGAGTTGCAGAATCAAACCTTGCACGGCAGTCCACCTCCTTCTGTTACCGGAACGGTCGAGTCTCCGGCGTCTTTTTCTCGCAGCATCATAGGGGCAATCCGCACCCTGCGATCAGGATACGGACAGCCCCCAACGATACGGAGTCGCCACCGTGTTACCTCCGACACGGCCTCCGACGCGGTGTCGGTCGAGTATCGAACCCGTCTCGGAAGGGTATCGGCAAGCGGTCCGGATAAGTTGTGTCGGCTTCGTCTCAGGGCAGTCGGTCGACTTCGCCTCGGGAAGTCCGGTCGGCTTCGCCTCAGAGGATTCGAACCAGGATCTCCGAGTGCCCCGCCCGGATGATGTCGCCGTCGGCGAGCTGCCAATCCTGGACAGGAGCACCGTTGACTGTGGTCCCGTTGGTGGACCCCAGGTCGGACAGCATTGCGACCTGGCCGTCCCAGCGGATGTCGATGTGGCGACGGGACACTCCGGTGTCGGGCAGGCGGAACTGCGCCTCCTGGCCGCGACCGATGATGTTGTTGCCTTCGCGCAGCTGGAAGTGGCGTCCACTACCGTCTTCGAGCTGCAGCGTCGCGGTGTACGTGTGCCCCTCGGGTGGGTAGGCCTGCTGGTTGTAGCCGCCCTGGTCGTAGTCCGAGTAGCCCTGGTCGTAGGCCTGCTGGTCGTACCCGCCCTGCTGGTACCCGCCGCGGTCGTAACCCTGCGGTTGCTGGTAGCCGGCTTCGGCGTAGGTGCCGTCCGGGTAGCGCGCGGGAGCGGCCTGGTCGTAGCCACCCTGGTAGTCCTGGGCGTAACCGGCCTCGCGGTAGTCGTAGCCCTCGTCGGCGGGCTGCTCGTACCCGGGCGCCTGCGGTGCCTGCTCGTAAGCCTGACCGTAGGCCTGCTCCTGCGGGTAGCCGCCACGCGGCGCCTCGGGGTAAGGCTGCTGCTGGTCGTATCCGCCCTGCGGGTAGCCGCCCCGGTCGTAACCGTTCTGGTAGCCAGGCGGATATCCCTGATCCTGGCCCGCATGGGCGTGACCGTTGCGCGCGTACTGCGGGTCGGGCTTACGGTTGCCCGCTGGTTCGCGGCTGGGGTCGTAGCCTGAGTTCTGCGTCATGGGGCCAGCTCCTGGGTTCGACGTGACGGGTACAAACGGTGCCTGTGGTCGCGGTGCGGGACCGCGCGGCGGTTCGGGTCGCCCCGGTGGGGTCGCTCCTGGGCGACCTGCATCCGGATCCACCGAACCCCGGGTGCGGAACTGCCCGGTGTGCAGTGAAGGCGATGGTTCGAACGCGACATGAATGGGACCATACGTCTGCCAGCCCTGGTCGCGAATGAAGTCTTCGAGGTGACGGGAGAAGGCTTTGACCGTCAGGTCTCTGTCGGCGGCAAGCTCTTCGTGGTCCGAGTTGTTGATGGCAATGACGTAGCTGTTGGGAGCGAGCAGATGGCCACCCTCCAACTCCTGGATGCGATCGGCGGCCTCCTGCTGGAGTGCCGCTTCCACTTCCTGCGGCACCACGCCACCGCCGAAGACCCGAGCGAACGCGTCACCCACTGCGCCCTGGAGCTTCCGCTCGAAGCGTTGCACTATCCCCATCGGAACCTCCCTACGGTGTCTCGCTCGTCGGCCTGCGACCTGTTCGACGCGGTGTCGGTTGTGCCGTGACCAGGTCCGTGTCGCGACACTTCCATGCGTATATCCCACGGTACTGTCATTGTGTCGAGTCACCGCACGGGTCTACGCACTAGCATGATATCGGTCTTTGTCCGGACGAGTGTTTTTGTGGGGATTTCCGGGCTTGACCAGTACGAATCGCGATTTTCGACGGCCCCGTGATAATGTTCTCCAGTCGCTCGGGCGAGTGGCGGAATGGCAGACGCGCTGGCTTCAGGTGCCAGTGTCCTTCGGGACGTGGGGGTTCAAGTCCCCCTTCGCCCACCACAGCGGTTTTCGAACCGCGACAACAAGAGCCACGAACTCGGACGAGTTCGTGGCTCTTGTCGTTTCCGATGTGAAGTCGATCCCGTCCGCAGCCTGTTCGGCGCCGAATACCTGATGAGACGAACCCGCTGGCGGGTTCCGACCCCGCTCAGCAGTGCAGCGGGTAACTGAAGGCGCAGATGCACGAATCCGCCGGCCACTACGCCGCCGGATTCGTCGAAGGTGGGGGTCGAATCATGAACGGAGCGCTCCGGCCTGCCGGTGCCGACAATGTTGTCGAGTACATCCGGTCCGTTGCTGCGACGGTGGAAGCGGACACGGTCGAGTGGTGGCAGGGCCCCGCCTTCGACGCGGTCCTCACGCTGTCCTCGGAAATTCCCTGCTACCGGGGCCGGAAGGTCGTTCTCGCCTGGAACCGCCACTTCGGGTGGTCAGTCGGTGTTCACGGCCTCACGGGCGGGAACGTGGTGATCATCGAGGGCCTCGGGATCGGACGGGCACCCGAGCCCACCCGATGTGCAGACCGGGTTGTCGAAGCGGTTGCGGATCTGGGCGACTGGGTGCCCGGAGCGTCCGCCGGCCCCGTGGTCGGTGATATCCGTCTGCGAGCGCTCGAGGAGCTTCACCACGGGGTGCAGCCTGAACCGAGAGTCGTGCGGGGAGGCTTCGGCAGGTAGTCCGAGTCGTACCCACTTACCTAGCATGAGCGTATGTACTCGGAGCGGAGTTCCGCCTTCGCCGGCGCCGTGGTGTGGGAGAAGACCGCGGTGGAAGGCGACGGCGCAGTCCTTCCCGACGGTTGCATGGACCTCATCTGGATGGACGGTGATGTGGTCGTGGCGGGTCCGGATTCTCGGGCATACATCGCACGCACTCGCCCTGGTGATCGGCTGGTGGGAATGAGATTTTCGCCCGGCACTCTGCCACGCCTGTTAGGGACGCCGGCGGACGAGCTGGCGAACGCGCGGGTGCCCCTCGCAGACCTGCTGGGGAACGACGACACCGCGCGGCTCCTGTCCGCGATCGCCGATCACCCCGACCCGGCCACACAACTCGAGGAGTTCGCTGCCGCCCGCCGTCGGTTCGCTTCGAGGTCGGACGGCAGAATCCCGGTGATCGTGAACTTGCTCGCGCGTCAGTGCCCGATAAGGGAGGTGGCGGACCGTGTCGGTGTCAGCGAACGCCAGCTGCACCGGCTGTGTCGTCGCGAGTTCGGGTACGGACCGAAGGTGCTTGCGCGCATTCTCAGGCTGCAGTGGGCGATGGAGTTGGCGGGTTCGGTGTCAGCCGCGGAGGCGGCAAGCTTGGCCGGTTTCGCCGATCAAGCCCACCTCATCCGCGAGTCCCACGAGTTGACCGGCCGCCCCTTCGGCCGACTCGTCATGTCGTCGTGAGTGGGGCGAACAGGTCGACGGGATTACCGTCCGGGTCGTCGATCGTGGCGTAACGCTGACCCCACGGCGCGTCCCACGGCGTATGGCGGCCGCGGTACCCGGCATCGGTCAGTTCATCGAATACCTTGTCCACGTCCTTCGGGCCGCCGCAGTCGAATCCGAGTGATACCCGATGCCCACCTTCGGGTTTCGACCAGTCCGGCGCGAACGATCGGATCGTCTCGATGGTGTCCCACAACAGTCGGATACCGCCCGGAAATTCGAACTCGACGTGCGGCGCCTCGTCGGACTCGGCGGGGATGTCGAGGCCGAGGCGGCGGTAGAACGCCAACGACGCGGCGAGGTCGTGGACTGCCAGTTCGATGGCGGAGAAGGAGGGATTCGTCATGTCGCAAAGGTAGCTTCGGAAGACGTCGGTGGAATAGAAGGTTTCAGACATCTTCGCCGACGCGCCCGGGTCCGATTCCTTCAATCACGTCGGGCGGCGCACAGGGATGCTGGGAGGTATGACCTGCGAATCGACCCATGTCAGTGTGTTCATTTCCCGCACCGCCGCCGACGTCTACGCCTATGCGAGCGACCCCGCCAACCTCCCTGCCTGGGCCGCTGGGTTGAGCAGCACCATTACTCGTGAAGGTGATCACTGGGTTGCCGATTCGCCGATGGGGCAAGTATCCGTCGCTTTCGCGCCGACCAATGACTTCGGAGTGCTCGACCACAACGTCACCCTCCCGGGCGGTGACACCGTCTACAACCCGGTTCGCGTCATCCCCGACGGCGAACACAGCGAAGTCGTCTTCACCCTCCGGCGACGAGACGGCATGGGCGCCGACGAGTTCACCGCCGACGCCTCGGCCGTCACCGCCGACCTGCAGCGGTTGAAGGGGTTGCTCGAGGCGTAAATCGGTCCTTGCCTATATTGGCAGTAACCGATATAAAGAACAGGTGCACGCGTTTGACGTTCTCGGCGACCCCGTCCGGCGGCGGATTCTGGAACTCCTTTCAGAAGGAGAGCGCTCGGCCGGTCAGGTGACCGAAGTCGCGGCAGCAGAATTCGGGATTTCGCAGCCGACGGTGTCCGGACACCTGCGGGTGCTTCGGGAGAACGGGTTCGCCACGGTCCGGCGCGAAGGCACCAGGCGTCTCTACGCGGTCGAGCCGGCGCCGCTGCAGGAAGTGGATCAATGGCTCGAAGGCTTCCGGCGGTTCTGGAGCGGGCCGCTCGACGCTTTGGCCACCGAACTCGCTCGCGGGAACCGTCGGGACCGCCAACCGAGCCGATCGTCACATCCCGACTCATCGAATGAAGGAGACCGACAGTGAACGAGATCGCCAGCCAGGACACCAGCCTGACGGCAGTGCAGCGGACGATGGGCAACCGAGAAATCGCCGAGGGTTCAGCGCGAACGGCAGTGCTGAAGCGCCGTTACGAAGCGCCGGTCAATGATGTGTGGGATGCCGTCACCACCCCGGACCGTGTCAACCGCTTCTTCCTCCCCGTCAGTGGCGACCTGCGCGAAGGCGGTTCCTATGCGCTGCAGGGGCAAGCCAGTGGGAAGATCCTGGTCTGCGACCCCCCGCATCTGCTCCGGCTGCAGTGGACACCGCCCGACGACCGTGGTTACAGCGACCAGGTCGAGGTCCGGCTGACTCCCGATGGCCCGGACGCCACTTGGCTGGAGTTGGAGCACGCTTCGATCGCCGACGTGTTCCGTAACGACCCGGATACCGGCTGCTACGGCGTCGGAACGGGTTGGGAAGGTCCACTGCACTACCTCGGGGAGTACCTGCGAGGTGTTCTGCCGGACCGCCCCAGCACCGAGTGGTACACCTTCGACGAAGCCGAAGAGTTGCGCCTCGCCAACTTCCGCGGCAGGGAATGGGCAAAAGTCGAGGCACAGCACGCGGGCGGCACCGACAACGGGTGATACGGGGGCGCGGGGCTGCGGGGCAACTCACCAGGTGGTTGTTTGCACACGAATTAGTTCGTTGCACAGGCATTTTCGTGCGCAAATGGCGAATACGTGTGCATCTGTTGCGTGGGTGTTCCGTCAGGTGGGTGTTCCAGGCTCGAGAATGAGTCGGGCATGGTGTTCACCGCATACTGCAACGCGGGCGTGGGGCCGACTACTCTTCGTTGTGGGGTGGCGCCCCCGCAAGTGGCTGTTTGCAGACGGATCAGTTCTTTGCAGGGTAATCTCGCGCGCAAGCGGCGATCTACTGCGCAACTGTGAGATCGCTGGGTGGGAGTCGGGCCGATTGGAACGTGGATCCTCTCGGACTTTGCTTCCCCGTTCGCCACCGGAACTGCCCGAGACAAACGAACGGGAGTTATGGGTGGGTCGCTGACTGAAATGTGTTGCTGATCAGTCTTCATTCCTGATCGAACTCCATTTTGGGCTTTTGACGCGACTGAAGGGAACACAGTTCCTTCAAAAGAAGGAAGCCCATTTTCCCACTTCTCGAAATGCAGATCGAGGAGAGCGGTGAATCGCCTGAAACTCTTCCAATCACGACGAGTGCGGTATTTCCTATATCGAGCTGCAGTGCCGTTCTGAGCTCGAGCAACGTGCCGACGATTGAGCTTGAAGCACAGTGGCGGACACCCGCGAACGCGCATTCCTGCAGCAAGCATCGAGCCGCAACGGCTCCCAGTCGGTAGATCAGACCGGACTCTGGACAAAGCAAATTGGCCGATGGCCGCGATGGATACGCTACGCGGGAAGCTCAGTCTCCAACTTCGATCGAACCCACATTCCGGGCCTTAGCCACGATTGATTCGAACGTCGCGACAGCTTCGCGGTCGTCATCAAAATATCGTTCCCAGAATCCGGCGCCAGCAAAATCGGGATACGTTAGCAGTAGCGAGTTGTCAGGGCGCTCGTAAAGCCTCCACGCGTCGGGAGTGGAGTTGTCATTCGTCTCGAACATGGACGACGGCCAGATAGATGCCCGGCCGTTGGCATCTATGATTCGGTAGGACGTTTCCCCGTTCTTGTTGAGATATATTTCCAATACGTGGGAAACGCCATCACTGAGTATCGGAAGGGATGTGCGCATTCCTCGATCAATATTCGCTGCGTCACTCTTTAGTGAAACAATCATGGTCCCCGGTACACCAACTTTGTCTTGTAGTCGAGCTCATACATAATTTCTGCAGTATTCCTGTTCATGTAGAAATGTGTTTCACCACTCCAGCGTCCGACTCGGAAATGCTCGGTTGAGAATTTACCCCAATCGGTCACCGACTCTCCCCGCTGCAGAACCGCCTCGCGGAATCTGGGATTGTTGATGTCCTGTCCGGGTATCAACTCGTCTGCGCGTCTTGCTGTCTCGGGGTGCAGTGTCCCGTCGGCTGCGCTCAAGCTCGACATCTGACGGTGTGTCAGATCATTGTGTAGACGCACTGCATCGGCCGCGTTGTGGGCTGAGGGCGAAGGACTGACTTCCTCACACGCCGTCGGCACCAACCCCAACGGATCGGTCCATCCGGTGGGGTTGTGGGGGTAGGTGTTCGGGTTGGGTGAGGGCGCGAGTCCGAGTGGGTCCTGGGTGAGGTAACGGGCGGTTTCGGGGTTGTAGTACCGGTGCAGGTTGTAGTGGAGGCCGGTTTCGGGGTCGTGGTACTGGCCGGGGAAGCGGAGTGGCGTGTGGGTGGCACCGTGCCAGGTGGTGTTTCCCCAGAGGTCGGTGGTGGAGTGGGCGACGCCGTCGGCGGTGCGGGGGTCGACAAGTTCGACGGGTGTGCCGACGAGGTCGGTGATGATCGCGTAGAACTCGGTGTCGATCGCATGCTGGTCGGCGGACGCTGCATCTGGGGGATCGGTGGCGTCCCTGCTCACCGACTGTGTGATCGGTGCGTAGCTGCCGTGTTGGTAGTTCCAGCGGGTGGTGGTGTCGCCGGTGGTTTGTTCGAGTAGGTGCGTTCCGTCCCAGGTGTAGCGGGTGTGTTCGGTGACGTTGCCGTCGTTGTTGATTCGTTGCTTGGTGGTGCGGCGGCTGAGCGCGTCGTAGGTGTACCGCCACCGGATGCCGTCCGGGGTGGTGACGTCGGTGAGTTGGTCGAAGGCGTTGTAGCGGTAGTGCCAGGTGTCCGCAGGGCGGGACAGTCGGGTGGTGGACTTCCGGATCAAACGACCCGCGGCGTCATAGTGGAACCGAGTGCGACCGTCTCGGATCAGAAGGTTCCCGAAATACTCGCGACGGTCCGTGCCGGAATCGGTGATGTTGCCGAGCCGGTCGTAGGCATACCGCTCGGTGGGGTGACCGTCCTGCAGGACGGCAGTGATCCGCCCCACCAGGTCGAGATCGAAGCTGCGCCGGACGGTGTCGGACGCGCTCCGTGCGGTGGTGTGGTCGGCCAGATACCCATCCGGGCGGTACGCGTAGCTGTCGCGTCTGAGAGTTTTCGGCTCGACCTTCGGCGTGGGATCCACACCCAAGTTGAGCGTGGAGACCGGATGGGCTATCACGTCCTGCGCGGCGATCTGGCCGCGTGCGGTGTGATCGCGGTTGACCGCGACCTCACCGACACGCCAAGTGGTGAGTTGCCCGATGGAGTCGTGCGTGAAGGACAGATGGTGACCGTCGGTGGTGAGACCCAGCAGCCGGCCTGCGGGATCCCATTGCCAAACCGTGCCACTGCCGGTCGGGGTGCGCTGTCTGGTCCGGCGACCGACCGCGTCGTAGTCGAAACTCAGTTCCGCGCCGCGATCGAGCGTCTCATTGAGCAGTTGCCCAGTCGGCGAGTACGCGAACTCCAGTGAATGGACCATTCCGTCACCGGTCCCGGTGGAGGCCGCGACGACTCGACCTGCGAGGTCGTGCTTGTAGTGGAGATACTCGCCGGAGTCGGCACGGACATCGGTGACGCGACCGAGGATGTCGTAGGTGTGTCGTCGAGGGATGCCGGTTGCCGGGGTGACCGTGGCAACGCGACCAACGCCGTCATAGGTGTAAGTGGTTGTGGCACCGATGAAATCGGTCTCAGCGCTGAGCCTGCCCGCCGCGTCGTATCGGTACGTCCACGTAGCGCCCAACGAATTGGTGACCGAAGTAAGTCTTCGTTCGGTGTCCCAACCGTAGGTGGTGGTGCTGCCGTCGGGATCGGTGCGGGATGCGAGGAGATCGAAGGCTCCGTACTCGTACCGGGTGGCGGCACCCAGGGCGTCTGTGTGGACGAGGAGATTGCCCTCGCCGTCGTATGCCCACGCTTCACGCGTGCCGTCGGAGTGGGTGCGTTCGACGAGCTGACCATCCGCCGACCATCGGTAATGCGTGCTCTGTCCGGCGGGATCGGTGACTGCGACAGGGCGGCCGAAACAGTCTCGGACGATGCGGGTGACTGCGCCGAGAGGGTCGGTGACAGCGACGGGTAAACCTGCAGAATCGCATTCGATGAAAGTGCGCGCACCTCCCGGATCGGTGATCGCACGCACGCTGCCCGCGGAGTCGTACGTGTACTCGGTGCGTGCCCCCGCGGGGTCGACGACAGCGACAAGGTTCCCGTCCTCATCCCATTCTTGGCGGGTAATCGTCCCCTCCGGCTGCCGAATCGATGTCGGCCGCCGGGGGCCGGCGTAGTCGAGAGCGACAGCCCGCCCGTCCGGCCGCGTGATCCGAGCTACGTCTCCGTCCGCGGTGTAGCGGTAGCTGGTCGTCGCACCGTCGGGCCCGACCACCCGCAACGGTTCACGACGTGCGTTGTAATCGGTGTGCGTGCGGAGGCCGGCGGCGTCGACCAGATCGCGCAACCGGAGGTCGGAGTCGAAGCCGTGGACGGTGGCCGCACCGGTGGAGTCGGTGACGACGGTGACCGAGCCGGGCGAGCCGGGGTTGGTGCGGTAGTCGAACGTGGAGTCGAGGACACCGGCCGTGCCGTTCTGCCGGACGACCCGCCCCTCCGCGTCGTAGGTATTCACCATGCGGTTGCCGTTGCCGTCGAGCCACGACAGCATGCGACCTTCCGCGTCGTAGGTGTAACGGGTCGATCCACCGCCGAGTCGGACGATCGCGGTCAGTTCTCCTGCGGCGTACTCGAAGTCGCGGACCGCGGTCGCGGTATCGCCGTCGGCGACTGACAACGACACGATCCGCCCGGCCCGTGTCTCCACGAGAACCCGGTAACCACCCGAGTGCGAGACCTCGACCGGAGCACCGGAAGTGTCGTAACGGAAGAGGATGCGATTGCGGTGGCGGTCGGTGATTGCACTGATTGCGATGTTGCCCAGCGCGGAGTCGAGAGCGTCCAGTTCCGGCTTGGGTGCGAAATGCCAGGTGAGTCCGCGGTCGGGATCGTGAACCTGGTAGCCACCGGTTTCGGTCCGCGACAACGGCCAGCGCTGCCCCGACTCCGGCATCACTGGGGTGCCCACCTCCGGATGTGGGTAGGCGAGCATCACGCCGTCTTCGGCCAGCAGCGTGACCCCGGCCTCTTCGATCACCACACGCATGTCCACGGTGGAGGACCAGCTCGGGCCGAACCACCGTCCGAACCGGTATCCGGAGCGATGTCGACGACCGATTACCAACGGCAATACACCCGGAAGGGTGAGATCGACCTCGGGGAGGAGGAACTCACCCGTCGCGACGTCGACGGGGTCGCGACCGGAACAAGTTTGACGACCTGTACGATCTGCGCGAACGCCCGACTCTTGCGCAGACGCATACGCTCCAAGGTCGGCAACGGCCTGATCTTGTTGCACGCGACTCGATTGGGCTGCATAACCGGACGCGAGGGCGAGCGGTATCAGTCGATCAGCGGCGAAATGCGCGCTGTGGTCCCCACCGCTGCTCGCCATTACTGACGGGGATTCCGTTCGATATACCTCTGAGTGAACAGGCCCAGAAGATATGTGCAGGCTACTTTTTCGGAATCGAAGCTGACGTCGTCCCACCGCGAACCCCGCTCGGAAAAGAACACGATCCATCGATCGTCCTCTTGGACTAGGCAGATCTTGTCTTCTTCATCGCGGCCGATTGCGTAGTCGCGCTCGCTGAACCCGAGAGACGTAAGATAACTTGTCATAAGTGCCACTGACATTCTCATTATTAACCCACTTCCCGTAAATATCCGCCGGATATCAACTCTTCGACTGTGTGCGACGAAAGATACTGCAGTCCACCTCCGGGCATACCTTGGGCTGGTGCTGCCTGTCCTACCCATACGGGGATCTCCCTCAAAACCTCGTATCTGTGGTATCCGCGTTCCAAGTTCGAAGGTGGAAGTGCGCGTTCGTGATATGGAACACCTTCTGGGGAGACGAACCGGCCGTTGGGGTCGCCGAATCGATCGATGCGAGCGCCAGGCTCGAGTACTGCAGGATGGCGATCGGTTGGGCTTGAGAACCCGTCGGGGTACTGCTTGCTGTCGGGCCATTTCAAATCCTCGGGGTCTACTTCACCGCGTTCGAGGAATTCACGGCTGAGGGCTACTACTTCGGGAGAGTCCGAACTCAGACCAGGCAGCGTGTCGTCGGGACTGAGGACGTTTGTGTCGATTCTGGCGTCGTCAATAAGGTCTCGAGCGGGATGTTCGAGATACCTTGTTTGTACTGTTTCGCCGTCTTCGTCGACATACCCAATTGCTTCTTCGTCGAGATACCGGATGCCTCTTTCGTAGGGATCCGGGCTGCCGTCGACGTCCCGTTGGACTTCGGAAGCCTGTTCAGAGTCGTTGCCATGAATAGGCGAATCGTCGCCTTGTGTCCCGGGCTGGGGGTCCGGACTTGATGGGGAGCCGGTGTCCGAGCGGTCGGTGTCGCGGAACTCCGGTAAGTGGGTTTCTGCACTCGTCGGATGCGTATCTGCGTGCTGAGTCGGCGAGTCGACGTGAGGGGTGTCGGGCTTGGGGATGTGGCCGACGTCCGCGACGTCGTCGAGTAGCCGCGCGCCGCTGCCGAAGTCTCCGGCTTCGTCGACGAGACGCACTGCCGTGCGGGCGCCGGCGACTCCGGCGCCGGCGCCTCCGGTCGCGGCGGTGAGGAGGGCGTCGCCGGTGAGGCTTCCGGCGAACTCGAAGGGGTTCTTCCGGATGTCGCTGACCACCCCGGACACCATCGCGCCGGGGTCGGCCGCTGCGACCACGAGCCCGGTGGCGAGGTTGGACATGCTCGCTTGATACTCGGCCGGATGCGTCATGTTGTAGGTCTCGTACGGGTTGACCTGTCGTACGAACTGGACGATCCCGGTGAGCCCGGTCCCGAGTCCGGAGTAGAAGTTCGCGACGGCGAGATGCGTACCGTCGATGGCGTCGGTAGCGTTGTGCATCCACCGCTCCGTGAAGGATGGTGCGGCGGGTGCCGACGAGGTGGCCGCATCGAGTGCGCCGGAGACTTGACCGGCGACCCCGTCGCGTTCGGCTCGCGCGCCCCGAAGAATATCGCGGGCTTCTTCGCGCAACGCGGTCCATGTGTCGACGAGGGGGCTCGCGGCCTGTTCGTCTCCGCTGAGTGCGTTGAACGCCGTCTTCTTCGCCCGTTCCTCCGCCTCGGCTTGCTTCCACTTCGCCACTGCGTCGGTTGCGCGGGCCTGGGCCGCCTCCACGGTGTGACTCCACGACGTCAACGTCTGCGCGGCCGCGGTCATCGCATCGGCGGCGTCGTGCCACAGTCCCGGTTGCTTGTCGAAGACTTCGTTGAATCCGTCTGCCGCACTGCCCGTCCAGTCGGCAGCATCGACGGTGCGGAGGGCGTCACCGGTCGATCCGATGCTGGTCGCCAAATCGGTGAGCGTGTTGGTGGCCTCGGTGATCGCTGACGGTTCGCCGCGGATCAGTTCCTTCGGCTCTTCCGTCTGCCCCAGGTCCAGTTCGTCGACAGCTCCACCGGTCGCACTGGCGATCTCGTCACCGAGATCGGTGAGAGCATCGGACAAGCCGCCGGCGCCCACCCTGTCTGCGAGCCCAGCTGCGGCGTCGAGTCCCGAATCCAGTGTCTGCCCGACATTTTCGACGGTGCTTTCGATGGTTTCCTCCGCCGCGTCCCCGACGTCGTCGACCATGCCCTTCGCGTCTTCCCAGGTATCGCTGAGCCAACTCACGACGGCCCGCCCGCCGACATGATCGCGGCGGCCTGCTCGGCGCCGTCCGTGTTCCAGCCGGCAGTCGATTCCGAGTCCAGCATGTCTCCCAGCGGGGAGACATTAGCCAGCGCCTGCGGGCCTACGGCGGATAACACCTGGTTGTTGGTGGCGATGGTCTGATCGGCCGCCGCGAACGACTCGAGACTGTAATCGGGGTTGAGGGTTTGGTTGACCGGGTTGTCGGCGAGCGTCTCGCCCCACGTCCGATCGTCGATCTCGTCACCACTGAGGTGGGGATTGCCGACGGTGTTGGTCCACATCGTTTTCAGCGCGTCCGAGTAGGCCTGTTCGGTGGCATGGTAGCGGCCTGCAGCCAGGTCGAGGGTCCGGGCGATCTCGTTGGCCGCCTGAACGAGGTAGCGCACACCCCAGGACCACCGCTGCGCGAACTCTTCCAGGCTCGATTGGACTTCCTGCTTCCCAGCCTCCATGGGTGACAGGGCGAGAAGGGAGAATCCCCGCCCGACGGCTGCAGTCTCGCCGATGCCCAATCCGGACAGCGACCCGGTGATCGCATTGATTCCCTGCGCGGCCGCGGCGAGCACTGCGGGATCGACCTCGAGATGTTCCCCCATTTACGCGGCCTCGTCGAGCGAGGGCGGAAATGCCATCGGGACGACTCCGGCGACGTCGATCACGATTCCGGTCGGCCTGTCCAGGGCTGGGATGAGAATGTCCATCAGACGCCATCCGAACACTGTGTGGAAACGACAGGGCCCTGCGTGTTCGTCGCGCACGAGCACGTACCGGGCATACTCCTGCTCGCTGGTGAACGCGCAGAACCAGTCGAGGCCACCGAATGTGCTGATGAGCACTCGGTCGTCTTCGGTGATCGGGATGAGCACCGTCGCCGAGCGAAGTGCTACGGACAATCTCGCCGGATGCCCGAACCCTTGCCGGAACGCGTCTATTTCGGCGAGCAGCGCGCTGCAGTTGCCGACCGATTCCCCCATGATCCCCCCGGATGTCGAATTGCCCTCCCCGTGCGGGGACAGTACTGGATTACACCGACACCGGCACGGGCACCGGTTCGCGACGCCCGTCGGCGACCGCCGACGCGATGGCGAGGAGCCGCAAGTATGCCGCACGGGTGTCGGCGGCGAGGTGATCGTGGCTGATGACGATTCCCATGCCGAGGTGTTCGTCGTACGGGATGGTCTCGACGCCCCAGACCTGACCGCCGAGGTACTCGCGCAGCAGGTCGACGTCCACCTGCCAGCCGGTGTTGTCCTGGTTCGACACGGTGACGACTGTCCGGGACAGACCGGGTTCACCGAGGATGTCGCCAATCGACTGCAGTGCCGCGCGTAGGCGATTGAATGCGTCGGCGCGGCAGGGCGCGACGAGGATGATCGGGGTCGGTGCGGCCAACAGCGGTGCCAGGTAGGCGGCCCGCAATCGGTGACCCAGGTCGTACACGCAGCTCGCACCGCGGGTGCGCAGAGAATCGGCGAGGGAGGACATTTCGCTGGGTGTGGCCGTCTCACTGCCGAGCCGATTCACAATCCGGGCGCCCGCCGTCGTGCGTGAACAGTGCCCGTCGAAGACGTCGTCCGTGACGGCGCCGGACGCTGCTGCCGACACCACGTGTTCGAGTCCGCTCACGGAGAGCACGGCGTCCGCGCCGCGCTCCGCGATGTCGCCGCCCGCCGGGGTTGCGTCGACTGCGATCACTGCACTCCCGCGCGCAGCCGCGGTGTTGGCGAGTCCGAGTGCTGTCGTCGTTGCGCCCGCACCTCCGCACGCACCCAGAACGAGTGCGGAAGGGGCTGTGGTCGAACCGGTTCGGTGTGTCACTGGGCGTCTCCGATGGATGTGATGTAGGTACGGCCGTCGTGGTCGGTGGTGGTCACGACCTGCTGGTATTGGTGGGTCGACCCGTCCGGTCGCTGTTCCGTGAGTGTGACGGCATAGCGGCCGGGCTCGGTGGAGGTGATTGCGAGGCAATGTTCGGTGCCCTCGGGCAGCGAGTCGATGCCCCGCTGGATCGCCTCTGCCGATCCCATCGGCGCATCGGCGGTCACCACTTCGCGGGCCTTCGCGCCGCTTCGCTCCACGTAGTAGGCGTGGTCGAACGCCAAAATCGTCTCGGTACCGTCCGACGTGCCGCCGGGACCGTTGCCCGTAACCGTTCCGCCGTTTCGGGATTCGGTGCACCAACCCGGATCGGCGGCCGCGACAGGAGTTCCGGTCTCATTCGAGGTTTCCGAGGTGAGTACGGCAACGACACCGACGAGCACTGCTCCGAGTGCCGAGGCGGCGCCGGCGAAAGCAAGTTTCTGTTTTACGCGTCCCTCGCGGACGACGGGAGTGGTGTCACGATCGTCGCTCGGTGCCAGCCAGGTGGGGGCGGGCGGCGGCGCAAGCTCGGGCTGCGAGTCCGCAACGACTTCCGTGGGTTCCGCAGCACTCGCAGACGCGGTGGTCGCGGCGGCCGGAGCGAAGGGCGGGAACCAGTGTGCGAAGCGATCGAGGGGAGCGCTGTCGTCGTTCCTGCGGGGCGGTTCTGTCACAGGTGAATCCTCCACACCTCATTCCGCCGGGTGGAGCCGACCCTGCAGCCGGCTCCACCCGGAGGATTTCGGATCACACGTGCAGCGTTGCCTGGCTGCGTAGGTTGACGCCACCGATCGTGACGGCGCTCGGACCATTGTCGGTGGACTGCAGCTGCGGGAGCTGCGGTGCCGGGAGGGCCGCGATCGCGTCGACGACCTGGCCGAAGGCTGGGTACCGGTCTGCTGCATCCGAGACGGCGGCGGCGATCGGGGTGACGTCCACCGGCGCCGACCAGTTGGTCGGGTGCTCGGCGTTGGAATCCGCCACGAACGCGGATACGGCTGCGGCCGTGGGTGACGAAGGGTCGACCGCGATGCCCGCGGTTCCGGTGGCGTCACCGATTCGCCAGCCGATGGTGCCGACGTATCCCTCGGGGTTGCCGTACTGGCGACCGTTGACGGCCAGCGGAAGCGCACCGATGAGGGTGTCGGCGGCAGCGTTCACCTCGACCACGGGCTTGGGCACGGGAAGCGCGGGGGCGACGGGTGCCTGGTGGGCCTTCGGCATGTCGTCGGGATCGATCCATACCGCAGCCGGCTGGGCTGGGGCTGCCTCGCCGGCTCCTGCGGTGGCGGGCGGCATCGGTGTGGCACCGCTTCCTGCCTGCTCGGGGACGACTGCGGCAGCACCCGGTACGGCCAGGGGCGCTTGTGGGGGAGCGGGCGCGGTCGGGGCCGGAGCCGAGGGTTCCGTGACGCCCGGCTGGGACGTCGTGGGCGGAGTCGACGGGTCCGTCACACCCGGCTGGGACGTGGTGGGCGGAGTCGATGGGTCGGTGACCCCGGGCTGCGACGTCGACGGCGCGGTGGTCGGCGCGGCGTGTGCCGTCGCGGCACCGAGCGCAGCGGCTGCGGACACCGAAAGCGCAGCTGCCAGTGCGTGCATGCGGATTCTCAAGTGGTTACTCCTGATGTCGAGTGGAAGTGAATGCAGACTGGTGCCGCACTCGAGGAAGGAAGGTCGATGCAGATCAGGGGTATCGCGAATGGAGAAGGTGCGCGCAGGCGGCCGGACAGCACGCTGCCGCTGCAGTGAAGAGTGTCACCACCGACAAGGTGGATCTGATGTTCCCCCGATGAAAAAATCCGGTTCTGCCGACCGCATCACTGCAGCCGTCGTCCACCGCCCCCATGACCGCCCCCGGTTCGTCTCGTCCCCCTACCGCGGGAAAGTACCAGACGGGTTGGCGTTCCTGCGCACCCGGATTGTCGTCAGGCCAGGCCCGCGGCCAGTTTCATCGTCAGATCGCGGGCGGAACGCAGATGCCCGGTCATCGAGATCGACGCCATGGCACGTGATCCGAGGACCAGTCGCCGCGTCACCCGGCGGCGAGCACGGTCGTACTTACGTAGCGACACACGAATGTCATTGTCCGAGAGCAGGAATCGGCCGAGGGTGACCGCATCGACGAGGGCCTCGCAGGCGCCACGCCCGAGATTGGGTGCCATCGCGTGGGCGGCGTCACCGATCAGTGCCGTGTTTCCCGCCACGTATGACGGTAGAGCCGGCGAATCGTAGAGGTCGTGGTGGAGCAGGGCGTCGGGGGTGATCGCGTCGAGAACGGCTCGGACGTCGGCGTGCCAGTCCCCGAACCGCGACCGTAGGTAGTCGAGCCCGTCCTCGGACCCAGTGTCGGTGCGGACGCACGCGAACCAGTTGACAAGGTTCCCCTCGCGCGGTGTGATTCCGAAAAGGGCTCCGGTGTCCCAGGTTTCGCTCACGGTGTCGCGGCGGCCGGGTACCCAGCCGCGCCACGCGGTGGCGCCCGTGTAGACGGGCTCGAATTCGTCACCGAACAAGCGACGGCGTGTGCCGCTGCGCAGGCCGTCCGCGCCGATCACGACGTCGTACTCGGACAACGCGTCCACCGGGGGCGCGGGGGTGTCGAACGAGATCATCCCCTCGGGCAGCGCCCCGGCCAATTCGGCGAGCAGGGACGGCCGCGACAGCAGGTATGCGGTGCGCGCGGTGCTGTCGACCGTGCCGATGACGGACCCGTCCGGCCGCAGGAACGACCCTCGGTGCTGCGGCGTTCCAAGGGTACGGACCCGATCGCCGAGTCCGATCGCGTCGAGCGCGCCGAGGGCCTGGGGCCACATGCCGAGGGCGGTGCCCGACGTGGGCAAACTCTCGGAACGTTCGAAAACCTCGACGTGCCAGCCGGCGCGGAACAGGAAACGGGCGACAGCCAGGCCGCCGATACCGCCACCGAGGACTGCTGCCGAGTGCGCCATGCCTTTCACGCTACTACGTCTGTAGTGAAAAGACTACGGCTGTAGTGTCTCGTGTATGACTGGCAGACGAGAGCAGGTGCTCGACGCGGCGATCGACCTGCTCGGCCGGAAGGGGGTGCGCGCCCTCACACATCGAGCGGTCGACGAATCGGCGGGAATGCCGCAGGGCTCTACCTCCAATTACTTCCGTACCCGCGACGCCCTGCTCGAGGGGATGGTCAACCGACTGGCGGTACGTGACGTACATGACTGGGAGAAATTTGCGGACCTCCGGCCCGAGGGGAGGGAAGCGCTGGTGGAGGCCCTGGCTGGGTTCACCCGCTTCGCCACCGGGCCCGACCGGACGCGCTCGAGCGCCCGCTACGCCCTCTTTGTGGAGGCCTCGGCGGTACCGGCCCTCGGAAAGCTGATCGGCTCCGCTCGGGCAGGACTCGTAGAATGGGGCGCGAGCATGCTGGACCTCGCCGGATCGAGGAATCCAGCCGCCGACGCAGTGGTTGTCACCGACTATCTGGATGGAGTGATCCTGCATCAGCTGACTGTTCCCGACCCCGATTTCGACCCGACTTCCGGAATCAGAGCGGTCCTCCGTGCACTCGCTTAACATGGACTCAGCGTTTTCGGCCGAGGTCTGCCCTCGAGAAAGACCTGTTCAGGCACTGAATAGGCCAACCTAAGTTGTGATTCTTCGGGGGGTCTGAATTATCGTTTTCGTTACACGTTGGACCCACGAAAGTCCGACCCGACCGAAAAGCCACGTCGCCTGGTGCGAGGACCACACCCAGCGTGCTGCAAAGGGCGATAGCCGATCGGTGGTGCCGATCACATCCTGACGGTACTTGCATTGCAAGTTGATGGCCATCAGCGCTGCTGGTCGTCGGTGCATCTTTTGGCATACGAAGGCTAGGTATGAAGCAACTTCCAGGCCCCCAGGGGCTGTATCACCCGGCGAACGAGCACGACTCCTGTGGCGTCGCGTTCGTCGTGGACATGAAGGGCCGCCGCAGCAGGGACATCGTCGAGAAGGCGATCACCGCTCTGGTCAACCTCGAGCACCGTGGTGCCGCGGGCTCCGAACCCAACACGGGTGACGGCGCCGGCATCCTGATTCAGGTTCCGGACGCGTTCTTCCGTGCTGTCGTGGACTTCCCGCTGCCCGCCGCGGGCACCTACGCCACGGGCATCGCGTTCCTGCCGCAGAGCAAGGCCGACGCACAGCGTGCTTCCGACGCCGTCGAGAAGATCGTCGAGAGCGAGGGCCTGAAGGTCCTCGGCTGGCGCGAGGTCGCGACCGACGACTCGTCGCTCGGCGCTCTGGCGCGCGACGCGATGCCGACGTTCCGGCAGATCTTCATCGGCAGCGAAGGCGACGCCCTCACCGGCCTCGACCTCGAGCGCCGGGCCTACGTGGTCCGTAAGCGCACCGAGCATGAACTGGGCAGTGAAGGCGCAGGCAAGGACGGACCGGGTCGCGAGACCGTCTACTTCCCCAGCCTGTCGAGCCAGACCTTCGTCTACAAGGGCATGCTCACCACCCCCCAGCTCAAGGGTTTCTACCTCGACCTGCAGGACGAGCGCGTCGAGTCGGCCCTCGGGCTTGTCCACTCGCGCTTCTCCACCAACACCTTCCCGTCATGGCCGCTGGCTCACCCGTTCCGGCGCGTCGCGCACAACGGTGAGATCAACACCGTCACCGGCAACGAGAACTGGATGCGTGCCCGCGAGGCGCTGATCGACAGCGACGTCTTCGGCGGCCGCGAGAACCTCGAGAAGATCTTCCCGGTCTGCACCAACGGGGCCAGCGACACCGCGCGTTTCGACGAGGTGCTCGAGATGCTCCACCTCGGTGGTCGCAGCCTCCCGCACGCGGTCCTGATGATGATCCCCGAGGCGTGGGAGCATCACGAGAGCATGGATCCCGCACGTCGGGCGTTCTACCAGTACCACTCCACGCTCATGGAGCCGTGGGATGGACCGGCGTCCGTCTGCTTCACCGACGGAACCGTCATCGGGGCGGTCCTCGACCGCAACGGTCTGCGCCCCTCCCGGCTGTGGGTCACCGAAGACGGCCTGGTCGTCATGGCCTCCGAGGTCGGCGTTCTGCCGATCGACCCGGCTACGGTCGTGAAGAAGATCCGGCTCCAGCCCGGCCGCATGTTCCTGGTCGACACCGACCAGGGTCGCATCATCAGCGACGACGAGATCAAGTCGGAGCTTGCCGCCCAGCACCCGTACCAGGAGTGGCTCGACCAGGGTCTGACTCACATGGACGACCTGCCGGACCGCCCGTACACCTACATGTCGCATGAGCGTGTGGTGCTGCGTCAGCAGATGTTCGGGTTCACCAACGAAGAGGTCAACGTCCTCGTCAGGCCCATGGCGGCCTCCGGTGCGGAAGCACTCGGCTCGATGGGTACGGACACCCCGATCGCGGTGCTGTCCTCACGCTCGCGCATGTTGTTCGACTACTTCTCGCAACTCTTCGCGCAGGTCACCAACCCGCCGCTCGACGCCATCCGCGAGGAGGTCGTCACCAGCCTGGGCGGAACGATCGGTCCCGAACACGACCTGCTGCACCCCACCGCGGAGTCCTGCCGGCAGATCTTCCTGCCGCAGCCGATCCTGCACAACGATGACCTGTCGAAGCTCATCCACGTCAACGACGACGGCGGATTCCCGAACTTCCGCAGCGTCATCGTCCGCGGCCTGTACCCGGTGGCCGAGGGGGGCGCGGGTCTGCGCAAGGCCCTCGACGACGTTCGCTACCAGGTCTCCGAGGCCATTGCCGGTGGTGCGCGCATCATCGTCCTGTCCGACCGGGAGTCGAACGAGACGTACGCGCCCATCCCGTCGCTGCTGCTGACGTCGGCCGTGCACCACCACTTGGTGCGGGAGAAGACCCGCACCAAGGTCGGTCTCGTCGTGGAGTCCGGTGACGCCCGCGAGGTGCACCACATGGCGCTCCTGATCGGTTTCGGTGCGGCCGCAGTCAACCCGTACATGGCGTTCGAGACGGTCGACGAGCTGTTCCGCAACAACGAACTGCAGGGACTGAGCCTCGACAAGGCCATCCAGAACTACATCAAGGCCGCGGGCAAGGGTGTGCTCAAGGTGATGTCCAAGATGGGCATCTCGACCCTCGCCTCGTACACCGGTGCTCAGCTGTTCCAGGTGATCGGCCTGTCGCAGGAACTGGTGGACGAGTACTTCACCGGCCTGCAGTCGAGCCTCGGCGGGATCGGTCTCGACGAGATCGCTGCCGACGTCGCGGTCCGCCACTCCAATGCGTACCTGGACCGTCCCGAGGAGCGCGCGCACCGTGAGCTCGAGGTGGGCGGCGAGTACCAGTGGCGTCGTGAGGGCGAATACCACCTGTTCAACCCGGACACGGTGTTCAAGCTGCAGCACTCCACGCGCACCGGGCAGTACGAGGTGTTCAAGGAGTACACGAAGCTGGTCGACGACCAGTCCGAGCGACTCGCAGCGCTGCGCGGTCTCTTCGAGTTCAAGAAGGGCGTGCGCGAGCCCGTCCCGCTGGACGAGGTCGAGCCCGCCACCGAGATCGTCAAGCGCTTCTCGACGGGTGCGATGAGCTACGGCTCCATCTCCGCCGAGGCGCACGAGACCCTCGCCATCGCCATGAACCGCCTCGGCGGTCGTTCCAACTCGGGTGAGGGCGGAGAGCATCCGTCGCGCTTCGAGCCGGACGAGAACGGTGACTGGCGTCGGTCCGCGATCAAGCAGGTCGCGTCGGGACGCTTCGGTGTCACGTCGCACTACCTGACCAACTGCACCGACATCCAGATCAAGATGGCGCAGGGGGCGAAGCCCGGTGAGGGCGGCCAGCTGCCTGCCCACAAGGTGTACCCGTGGGTGGCCGAGGTCCGGCACTCCACACCCGGCGTCGGCCTCATCTCCCCGCCCCCGCACCACGACATCTACTCGATCGAGGATCTCGCACAGCTGATCCACGACCTGAAGAACGCGAACCCGCAGGCTCGGGTTCACGTCAAGCTGGTGTCCGAGGTGGGTGTCGGCACGGTCGCCGCGGGTGTCTCCAAGGCTCACGCGGATGTCGTGCTGATCTCCGGTCACGACGGTGGCACCGGTGCCACCCCACTGACCTCCGTGAAGCACGCCGGCGCTCCCTGGGAGCTCGGCCTCGCCGAGACGCAGCAGACGTTGCTGCTCAACGGCCTGCGCGACCGCATCGTGGTGCAGGTCGACGGACAGCTCAAGACCGGGCGCGACGTCATGGTTGCCGCGCTCCTCGGCGGCGAGGAGTTCGGTTTCGCAACCGCTCCGCTGGTGGTGTCGGGCTGCATCATGATGCGGGTCTGCCACCTCGACACCTGCCCTGTCGGTGTCGCGACGCAGAACCCGGTGCTGCGCAAGCGGTTCACCGGCAAGCCGGAGTTCGTGGAGAATTTCTTCCTCTTCATCGCAGAAGAGGTTCGCGAGCTCATGGCCGAGCTCGGCTTCCGGACTCTCGACGAGGCCGTCGGCCAGGTCGACGTCCTCGACACCACCAAGGCGCTCGAGCACTGGAAGGGCAGCAAGGCCGGCAATCTCGACCTGTCGCCGATCCTGCATCAGGCCGAGTCCGCGTTCATGGATCAGGACCTGTACTGCACCGGCACTCAGGACCACGGGCTCGACAAGGCGCTCGACCAGCAGCTGATCGCGCAGAGTCGTGACGCTTTGGACAAGGGCGCGAAGGTTGCGTTCGAGTCGCCGATCACCAACGTCAACCGGACCGTCGGCACCATGCTCGGCCACGAGGTGACCAAGGCGTACGGCGGCGAGGGCCTGCCCGACAACACGATCGACATCACGTTCACCGGCTCGGCCGGTAACAGCTTCGGTGCATTCGTACCCAAGGGCATGACCCTGCGCCTGCACGGCGACGCCAACGACTTCGTCGGCAAGGGTCTGTCGGGTGGACGCATCGTGGTGCGCCCGCCTCTGGAGACCGCCGCCGGCTTCGTCGCCGAAGACAACATCATCGGCGGAAACGTGATTCTGTTCGGTGCCACCGGCGGTGAGGCTCTGCTGCGCGGCGTTGTGGGCGAGCGGTTCGCGGTACGTAACTCCGGTGCCACCGCGGTGGTCGAGGGAGTCGGCGACCACGGCTGCGAGTACATGACGGGCGGCAAGGTCGTCATCCTCGGTGCGACGGGACGGAACTTCGGTGCCGGCATGTCGGGTGGCGTGGCCTACGTCTTCAACCCCGACAAGGCGTTCGAAGACAACCTCAACACCGAGCTGGTGGATCTCGAGGATCTGACGGGTGACGACTTCACCTGGCTGAAGGCCGCCATCGAGCGTCACCGCGACGAAACCGGTTCGGAGGTTGCCGCGCGCATCCTGTCCGACTGGTCCCAGCAGGTCAATCACTTCGCGAAGGTGATGCCCCGCGATTACAAGAAGGTGCTCTTGGCCATCGAGGCCGCGAAGAAGGATGGAAAGAACGTGGACGAGGCAGTAATGGAGGCAGCTCGTGGCTGATCCAAGCGGCTTTCTGAAGCACCCGTCACGCGAACTGCCCGTTCGCCGTCCGGTGCCGTTGCGTCTGCTCGACTGGAACGAGGTGTACGAGGAGTTCCCGAAGGACACCCTCCGCACCCAGGCCAGCCGGTGCATGGACTGCGGTATTCCGTTCTGCCACAACGGTTGCCCTCTCGGGAACTTGATTCCCGAGTGGAACGACCTGGTGTACCGGGACCGGTGGCACGACGGCATCGAGCGTCTGCACGCCACCAACAACTTCCCGGAGTTCACCGGACGGCTGTGCCCCGCACCCTGTGAGGCGTCGTGCGTCCTGGGCATCAACCAGGACCCTGTCACCATCAAGCAGGTCGAGGTCGAGCTCATCGACCGCGCCTTCGACGAGGGCTGGGTCAAGCCGGTGCACCCGACCCGTTCGACGGGCAAGAAGGTCGCCGTCGTCGGTTCCGGTCCGGCGGGTCTCGCTGCAGCGCAGCAGCTGACGCGCGCCGGGCACATGGTGACCGTGTTCGAGCGGGCCGACCGCATCGGCGGTCTTCTCCGTTACGGCATCCCCGAGTTCAAGATGGAAAAGCGCCACATCGACCGCCGTCTCGACCAGATGGAGGCCGAGGGCACCGTCTTCAAGACGAATGTCGACGTGGGCGTCGACATCACCGCCGACGAGCTGCGCGAGCAGTTCGACGCGGTGGTGCTGGCGGGCGGTGCCACCGCGGCTCGTGACCTGCCGATTCCCGGCCGCGACCTGGACGGCATTCACCAGGCGATGGAGTACCTGCCGATCGCTAACCGTGTGCAGCTGGGCGACCTCGACGAGCCCACCATCACCGCGGAGGGCAAGAAGGTCGTCATCATCGGCGGCGGCGACACCGGCGCGGACTGCCTGGGCACTTCACACCGTCAGGGTGCGGTCAGTGTTCACCAGTTCGAGATCATGCCGCGCCCTCCCGAGACCAGGGCCGAGCAGACCCCGTGGCCGACGTACCCGCTGATGTACCGGGTGGCGTCCGCGCACGAGGAGGGCGGCGAGCGTCTGTTCTCCGTCAACACCGAGAAGTTCGTCGGTGTCGACGGCAAGGTGTCCGCGCTGCACGCCCACGAGGTCGAGATGAAGTCGGGCCGGTTCGAGAAGGTGGAGGGCTCGGATTTCGAGCTCGAGGCCGATCTCGTGCTGCTGGCCATGGGCTTCGTCGGCCCCGAAAAGCCGGGACTGCTCACCGATCTCGGTGTCGACCTCAACGAGCGCGGCAATGTCGCCCGCTCCGCGAAGTGGGCCACCAGCGTCGACGGCGTTTTCGTGGCCGGCGACATGGGACGCGGACAATCGCTCATCGTGTGGGCCATCGCCGAGGGTCGCTCCGCGGCCGCAGCGGTCGATGCCTATCTCGAGGGTGAGACGGCACTGCCGTCTCCGGTCGAGACCACCAGCGCTCCCCAGCGCTAGTTCAGAACGTTATCTACCCGCACCCCGGCGTTATTTTGTGCCGGGGTGCGGGTTTTTGGTGCACGGTTAAGTTTCGCTCGGTAACGTTCATTTACCGATCGTGCATCTTCAGGTCACGTTGGCCTGGCAGCATCGCGTCTGCAGGTCGATGTAGGGGAGAAGAAGAGTTGAGGGCCATGGCATTGAAACGGGTTATCGCATTTTTGACTGCAACGGCTGCAGCGGTAGCCATCCCGGTGGTCTCGGGTGTGGTCGGTACCAGCGCGGTAGCGAACGCAGACCCCTGCCCGAGCCTGTACGTGGTGGCAATTCCAGGAACGTGGGAGACGTCCACCAAGGACAACGTCCGGCCCACGCCGGGGCTGCTGTCGGCGGTAACGAACGGGTTACCGTCGAATATCCGCACCGACTACGTGACCTACGCCGCCACGGCATTCCCGTGGGAGGGGGATGTGTACGGGCGCTCGAAGGCTCAGGCGGTAGAGAACGCTCGCGGAATGCTCGTCAACATGTCTCAGCAGTGCGCCGGAACCAAGCTTGCGCTCATCGGGTACAGCCAGGGCGCCGATGCCGCGGGTGATCTCGCGGCCGAGATCGGTACGGGCCTCGGCCCCGTGCCTGCCGACAAGATCGCTGCGGTCGGGCTCGTGTCCGATCCGCGCCGTTCGCCCACCGATGCTCTTGTCGGGCCTCCGGTTGCCGGCGGCGGCGCCGGCGGACCCCGCATCGGTGGCTTCGGCTGGGTCAGCCAGAACACCCGGACTTTCTGCGCGTACGGCGACCTGTACTGCTCCACCCCGAAGGAAGACTTCGTGACTCGGCTCGCCGGGTTCCTCGCGCAGACGTCGGACCCGTCGCCGTCCCTGTACGGCCGGTACCAGGCGGAGGCCGAGGCGATCTGGCGTGACCTCCTCGCCGCCGGTGGTGTCCCCACGCTGATGTCTCAGTTGGACGAGTCGGCCAACCAGAGGCGGATCGACGAACTCGAGCAGTTCTACAAGTCGCAGGCGCACCAGGACTACACCCGGTACGCGGTCGACGGTGCAGGTACGTCGGCCACCACCTGGCTCCGGAACTGGTTGCGCGACGTAGCGTAGATCGAGTCGGCGGGCGGCAGGGGAAGATCATCCGATGACCGATACCCCTGCCGCGCCTGGCTACGACGCATTCGTGCCCGTTCGGTGGTCCGATATGGACGCCTTCCAGCACATCAACCACGCCCGAATGGTGACGTTGCTCGAAGAGGCGAGAATCGACTGGTTGCTCAGCGAGGGTGCCGAGAACTCGTCGCTCATCACCAGTGCGTTCATCGCTGACATCCACGTGAAGTATCGGGCTCAGCTGACGCATTCCGACAGTCCTCTGCGGATCACCATGTGGATCGCGAAGCACCGGGCCGTCGACTTCACCATCGGCTACGAGGTCAGGGGTGCGCGCGCCGGTCGCACCGATCCGCCCGCCGTCACCGCCACCACACAGATGGCCGTCGCGGATGTCGATGCTCGGCGGCTCCGCCGCATCACCGCCGCGGAGCGCGAGTACCTCACCCGCTGGTCCCGTGCCTGAGTGCGAAAGGCGCTCCCACAGGTCTCCCGACTTACCTGCGGAGGTCGTCGGGGGCCGGTAGGGGACTGTCGGGGTCCAGTATCGTGCCGTGCCGTCGCATCGTGGTGTCGACCAGAGCCCACGCCCAATCGGCCAGCTGTTCGGTGAGTGCGCCGGCATCGGTGTCGCCCGGTCGTTCGATCCATTCCGCGGATACGGATTCGACGACCCCGATCAGTGCGTTGGCCAGCGGTGTCGCGGTCGCGGGGGCGCCGAGGGCGTCCAGGTAGGGGTGCAGCATGTCGGAGACCGACGTGGTGATCGCCCGCCGCACCTCGTCGGCGGCCGGGGAGAACGACATCAGGTACCGGTACAGGTTGGCGTGTTCGGTGAGCCAGGTGAGGTGGGCCCGTGCGGCGCGGGTGAGGATGGCGTGCGGTGCGCCGTCGGTGGTGATGACGGGCGCGTATTCGAGGAGCATCATGGCGGCGACCCGCCGCGCGACGGCGTTCTTGAGGTCGGTGCTGTCGTCGAAGTGCCGGTAGATGCGGGTCCGCGCAACCGCGGCGTAGACGGCCATCGTCGCGACCGAGACGTCGGGCCCTTCCTCCTTGATCGCGACGAGTGCCCGGTCGACGAATTCCGAACGACGCTTCTCGCGTTGACCGCGCCAACGGGCAGCGCGCCCGTCACCGGCGTCTTGCTGGGGTTTCGTCATCGAATCGCATCGTAGTCTTCCCTCTCGTGGCGTTTCCGTATACCGTCGACATTATGGGGTACATCGATGTACCACACACTCTCCGCCTCGGACGTCGACACGTTGGGATTTCCGTTTTGTCCATACAGCTCTGCCTGTCCGACCCCCGCAGCTCCGGGCATTCGATGATCCGGTTGCGCAGCACCACGGTGATCGTCGTTCCGCCCCCGATGGCCTTCGAGTACCTCGGTGATCCGGAAACCGTGCTCGGTTCGATAACACTGCCGTCGCGCGCCCGGGTCGCTTCGTCGGAGCCGGGTCGCCGACTCGTCGTGGACGCCGATCACGGCGTGCACGGATCGGTCTGGACATTCGATGCGCTGAGCCCCGACGAAACGGAACTCACCGTCGACTTCCGCTACCACTCTCCCGGCCGACGGACCGGACAGCTGTTCGGTGGTGTGGCTGCACCGGTGGTGTGGCAGGCGCTGCGACGCGCACAGGTCACGTTGAAGGACCGGATCGAAACCCTCTACCACGAGCCCGCCGACCCCGCCTGAACACCGCGACCATCAGCCGAGGTCGAAACGCGCGCCGAGCCGCATGCTGCCGGGCGCCAGCCGGCTCAACGCGCGACCGAACTTGGCCTCGGGTGTCACCGGTACGACGGCCTTGTTGGACCTGACGGCTCTCACGATGTGTGTGGCCACCCGATCGGGGGTGAATCCACGCTTGCGGTAGAACCTGTCGGCTCTCGCCCGCATCTTTTCCTGTTCTTCGGGGGTGGTCGCGGCGAAGTCGGTGGACTTGACGATGTTGGTATGGACGATCCCGGGGCAGATGGTGCTGACGCCGATGCCGTGGTCCACCAATTCGGCGCGGAGACAGTCCGACAACATGTAGACGGCCGCTTTGCTGGTGGCGTATGCGGTGAGTCGTTTCTGCGGTGTGAAGGCCGCCGCCGAGGACAGATTCACGATGTGCCCACCCGTTCCGCGTTCGATCATCTGCTGCGCGAAGACACGGCAGCCGTACACGACTCCCCAGAAGTTGACGTCCATGACGCGCTCGAATTCGCGCTGCTGGGTCGCGGTGAAGGTGCCCGAGTATCCGATTCCGGCATTGTTGACCACCACGTCGGGGGTGCCGTGTTGCGTTTGCACCTCCTCGGCGAACCGTCGCATCTCGTCTTCCACTGCCACATTCACCTGGTAGGCATGGGAGCCACCGCCGAAGATGGCGACAGCGCCGCCTCCTTTCATCTGCGCCGAGTTGATGAGGTCCGCTGTGTGCTGCGCCGACTCGAGGTCGAGGTCACCGACCACGACGACGGCACCTTGGGCGGCGAACGCGAGGGCGGTTTCGCGGCCGATTCCGCTGCCGCCACCCGTGACGACGACGAGTATGCCGTCGAGATCACGCAGTCGGCGGTGCTTGCGCGAACCGATTCGCCATCCTTTGACCTCACTCAGAAGATTCATGGAACCATCTTGTCCGAGTACCGTCGATCGTGTGCTGATCTGGTACGTCAGTTATGGGTCGAACATGGCGACGACTCGTCTCGCCTGTTACTTGCGCGGTGGATGCCCACCCGGCGGCAACCACTTCCATCTGGGTGCGCGGGATGCCAGCGAACCACGCGAATCGATTCCGGTGGTGATTCCCGGCTCGGTGTTCTTCGCGGGGGAGTCGCGGATCTGGGGCGGCGGGCGCGCTTTCTACGATCCGGACGCACCCGGCACGGTCGCGGCCCGTGCCTTCCTCGTGACGCAGGAACAGTTCGAGGACATCCACGCCCAGGAGCCGGCCTGTTACGACCGGCTGGTTCCCCTCGGTTCGCGGGACGGCGTCGTCATGTGCACGTTCACCACCCGCGCCCGCGGCGACGTGGTCACCCGGAACCCGCCCGCCCCCGCCTATCTCGCGACCATCGCGGACGGCCTTCGGGAGGGTCACGGCTGGGACGATCCGCGCGTCGAGGACTATTTGACGCGGCTACGGGTTTCCTAGGTACCGCAAGTGTGCTTACGTGAGACAGGCCACATCCGGTGGCCGTCACGAAAGGGAGTCGATGTCCGATCTGTATGTCGTAGCGACCATTCCTGCCAAGCCCGGCTCCGAGGACACGGTGCGCGAGGGTCTGTCTTCGCTGGCGGCGGAGAGCCGTAAGGAGGAGGGCTGTGTGTCCTACGAGTTGTTCGAGTCGGCCGCGCAACCCGGAACCTTCGTCACCGTCGAGGTGTGGGCGAACCAGGAGGCCGTCGACGCGCACATGAAGTCGCCGCACTTCCAGTCCGCTGTCGCTGTTTTCGGTGAACATCTCGCCGGCGCACCCGCGATTCATCCGCTGAAGCCGGTGTCCTAGAGTCTGTTCCGTGGCCACAGCCCTGACCAGGGTTGTTCCCGTATTCGTGGGGGCGTCATCGTGAGCGCGATTCCACTGCGACGACCGCCCCGCCGTGTACAACGAGGCGGCCGCCGGGGAGCCGTGGTCACGGACTGTGGACTGGTTCGACACCCACCTGCGGGTCAGCAGCGGCGGTAACGGCTGACCGCGGCCCCGCTCGGGTACCACTTCCGGTCGGCGAGCTCGAAGGCGGTCGGTTCGAAGCCCGTGTCGAACATGGGCGTTCCGTGCCCGGCTACCACGGGGTAGTGCTTGATCACCAGTTCGTCGATCTCCGGGAGCAGAGCGCCCGCGAGTTTTCCGCCTCCTGCGAGCCAGATGCCGAACGTGCTGTCCTCGGCCTTGAGTTGCCGGACCTTCGCGATTGGTTCGGTAATCACCTCGACGGCGGGGTCGGGACTGCCGCCGAGCGTCCGGGAGACGACGTACTGACGCAGGTGCGCGTACGGACTGGTGATCCCGGCTGCGAGCGCCGGCTCGTACGTCGAGCGGCCCTGAATCACCGTGTCGAAGTGCTTGTTGGCCGCGTCGACTGCGAACTGCTCCCGTAGGTGTGTCGGGATCGTTTCCGGGTAATCCTGCGCCATGAAACCGAGGATGTCATCGAGCATCGGAAATAAGCTGACGTCGCCGTCCGGGGCCGCGATGAAGCCGTCGATGGTGATGCCGACGAAATAGGTGAGTGCGCGCATCGTGTCCTTACTGCGATAGCTGTCGAGGGGCGGTCACATGGTAGTTCCGAACATCCCTGCCCGGATCCGTTGTGCGGTCGATCGGTTGAGGGTGAATCCGTCCGATCGGATCCTAGAGGTGGGATGTGGACCCGGCGTGGCAGTTTCGCTCGTGGCCGAGAAACTGGTCGACGGGCGGATCACGGCAATCGACCGGTCCGACACCGCGATAGCACGGGCCGAGCAGCGTAACGACACCTATTCGGGGAATCGCAGCGTGGAATTTCAGAATACCGAACTGGCCGGGTTTCGCTGTGCCGATGCGTCGTTCGACAAGGCGTTCGCCGTCAACGTCAATGTCTTCTGGACGCGCGACGCGACAGCGGAAGTTCGCATTCTGTGGGAGGCACTGCGCCCCGGCGGCGTCTTGCATCTCGTCTACGAGGGCACCGAATCGGTCCACGACGAAGCGAAGTCGCAACGCATCGTAGACGCAGTGACACAGGCATTGCGCCGGGAGGGTTTCGAGGTAGACGTGGATGCGGGAAATGCGCTGTGCATCACAGGGGTGAAGCCGACCTGACCTGCGAACCTCCCTCTACCTCAGCGCAGCTCGTGACCGAACCGTTATAGTCGGTCCCATGACTTCGGTTCTGGGTGTGTCGGTGGGTGCCAGCGCTGTGCGCTTTGCGTGCCGCGACGCAGCCGACTCGGCCGACGCGACCGGGCCGATCTTCCGGTCGACGTCGGTGGTCGCGACCCTCGAACGCCCCGAGGACGTGGCCGCCGAGTCCATCGGATCGGCGTTGGGAGACGGCGAGGACCTGGGACAGGTACAGGCCATCGGTGTCGCCTACCAGGACGAGGCCCAGGCCGACGCCGTGGAGGCGGCCATGGCCCGGGAGCACATCGGCAACGTCCATCTCGTGCCTGAAGTGACCGCTGCGCTCGAGATGCTCGAAGTGTTCGGAGACCTCGGGGATCACTCGACGCTGGTGTTCTACGACCTCGGCAGTTCCGGCCTCACGGTCACAGTCGTCGAACGCTCCACGGGGACGGTGCTCGACAGTGCCCGCACCGACGAGATCAGCGGCGACCTCGTCGACCGCCTGATTCGCGACCAGCAACTGGAACTGCAGCGGATCGCGCAGCCCGCCGACGAGGCTGCTGCGCTGGAACTCGACGCCCGGTGCCGCCACGCGAAGGAGCAGCTCTCCAGCTCGGGCGCGGTGTGCGTGCCTGGTGACGGTGGCCTGCTGCTGCTGTCGCAGGACACATTCGAGTCGCTCATCCAGGGACCTGTCGAGACATCCGCTCGGATCACTCGCGATGTGATCCGCCGGTCCGGGCGTGCGCCCGACGCCGCGGTCCTCATCGGCGGCGGCGCGCACATTCCGCTCGTCACCTCGGTGATGGAGTCGTGGCTCGACATTCCGGTAGTCGTCCCCGCACAGCCCGAACTTGTGGCGGCCGAGGGCGCGGCCTTGTTGGCCCAGCAGGTGCCCGCCGAGGCGGTCGCGGTGGCCGAGCCCCCGAAGTCCCGCCGTCGCGGCGCCGTCCTCGCAGGCGGAGCCCTCGCCGCGGTGGCCGCACTCGGGCTCGTCCTCGGGGTGGGCGGCGACGTTCTGGAGGGGTCGGAGGAGGATCCGCAGCCGGAAGCGACCGAGCCCGAGATTCCGGCGCCGGTCACCGAGAACGCGGCACCACCGGCATCACCGCCGGCCACCGCCGCCGACCATCCCTCGCCCGTCCCGCCGCAGGCGGAAACGCAGGCGCCTACGGCAGGTGTTGCCGAAACCGAGGCCTACACCCCGTATGTGCGGCCGTCGACCACCGCACAGGCCGAAGGCGGGACTCAAACGGATGTGAGCAGGAACGAGCCGGCGCCGCCCCCGTCCCCGCCGCCGCTCATCCCCGGTCTCCCGCAGATTCAGCTGCCTGTTCTCCCGCCGCCCGCCCCGTTACCCGAGCTACCGCGAATTCCGGGTCTCTAGTTCCTCACCGGCCGTGACTAGCGGCGCAACATGTCCCGGACGTGGCCCGTTTCGTTCACCGATGCCACCCGTCGCTCACCGCTACGCGAGACGAGTACCCGTGTCACCGACACGTACTCGATGGGGAACACGAGGGGACGGCCCAGGCCCAGCAGCTCCTGCAGGTACACGTTGATGACGCCGCCGTGGGCGAATACCGCGACTGTGTCGCGGGAGTCGGACTCCTCGACGACCCGGCCGAGCGCATCGAACACCCGCGTGCGGAAGGCGTCGGCGTCGATCCCAGCGGGAAGTTCGCCCGCCCGGATGCGGGCGAACGCCTCGGGGGCCCGCGCCTCGGCTTCATGGAACGGGATGTAGTGGTCGAGGTCGTAGTCGTACTCGGCCAGCCCCTGGTCCCGCGTGACGGGAAGGTTGAGCGCCTCGGCGAGCGGCGCCGCCGTCTCCAGCGCGCGGCGCTGCGGGCTGCTCACGATCCGGGCGATGCGGTATGGGCCCAGCGCGGCGGGCAACCGCTTGGCCTGCGCCTGCCCGTCTTCGGTCAGGGCAGGATCGGCCCGACCCCCGGACGTCGTCACGAGCTCCGGTAGCGCATGGCGGATCAACAGCAGTTGCACGACTATCAGCTTGCCAGTTCCCTGATCAGTGCCGCGACCTGACCCGGTTGGTCGATCATGGCGTGGTGACGGGCGGGTTGCACGACGCGGAAGGAGGCGCCGAGACGCTCGGCGAAATGTCGTTGGCGCCGAACCCACTCCCACCCCCACGGCGTCCGATGACCGGTGTGTGCGGCGGCCACGAGGATGGGGACCGGCATCGTGACGGCGGCGCGCAAAGCTGCAATTTCCTCGGCGAGGGCCGGATACGACGCGTTCTCGACCAGCGACGACTCCAGGTACACGGGTTCTCGGTAGATCCGGGCCACCCACCGGCGAGTCTCGGGCGTTATCCCACCCGGTGGCGTCGACTGGTTCAGCACTGCTCGAACGGTCGGACCCAGCAGTCGCTGAAGCCCGAGCCGGCTCAACGCTCGAGCCACCCGCCGACCGGTTGCCACCCGCCAGCGGGTCGGAAGCAGGCGGTGGGGGCGAAGCGTGATCGTCGCGTCGAGCAGAATTGCACCCCGCGTGCGCTGCGGAAACAGCCGAGCGAATGCTTCGACGTAGATGCCACCGAGCGAGTGCCCCACCACGACGGCCGGTGCAATGCAGCCGAGCGCGTCGAGTACCGCGACGATCCTTTCCGCTTCACCGCGGGCCGTGGGTGGTGCGGCGGAGGCGGGGCTGAGTCCGTACCCGGGTCGGTCGATCCGGACGACGAGGCAAGAATCGGACAGCAGTTCGACGACGTGATCCCAGTCGAACCAGTTGCCACCGAGACCGCCGTAGAGCACGACGGGCGGCCCGGCGCCGTCCACGACGACGTGCACTCCCGCGAGTATTTCCCCAGGACGTTTCACGTGGAACCATCACTTTTCGCCGTGACGTGAATCACGCTGAGCGCCACGAAAATCAGCCATCCGCAAAAGGCGAGCAACTGGACGCGCTGGCCGAGTCCGAGCCAGGCGTCCTGTTCGCCGCGCAGCCCGGCGGCGGTCAGCGTCCATATCGTGCCCCCGACGAACGCCGTCGCCACGGCCACGCCGGCTATTTTCAACCAGGTCGGCCAGCCGTAGCGGAACGCGGCCAACACGAACGCGAGGGACGACACCACGCCTCCCGTCGAAGCGGACGCGCTGGTCACGGCGTGCAGATCATGGGTGAGCGGCAGGTGTCCGGCGGCTTCACGCGCGGCGCAGACGGGGTCGTTGGTGGCCGCGCAACTCATCGGCAGGCGCGAATCCGCGATGGTCGCGAGCGCGAACATGATCAGCGCGAGCCACCCGACCGTCGTCACCCAGCCCTGCGAGTACCTCGCCGACCCGAGCACCCCGGCCACGGCGACGACGCATCCGGTCACCAGGTCGCCGGTCCGGAACCAGAATCCGTACGGCTGGTCCGCGGCCGCGAGTTCACTCGCGAAACCGCGCAGCGGATCGATGCCGGTGTCCACGACGAATTCCAGCAGCCATGAGGCGTAGCCCACCGCTCCGAGGATCAGGAGCGCTGCGACAGCCACGCGGCCACCGGAAGTCACTGCTTCGGCTTGGCCAACGGAAACGCGAGGGTTTCCCGGATGCTGCCGCCGGTGATGAGCATGACCACGCGGTCGACGCCCACGCCGAGTCCACCGGTCGGGGGCATGGCGTGTTCGAGCGCCTGCAGGAAGTCCTCGTCGAGTTCCATGGCCTCCTCGTCGCCACCGGCCGCGAGCATCGACTGCTCGGTGAGGCGGTTCCGCTGGTCGACCGGGTCGGTGAGTTCGCTGTATGCGGTGCCGAGTTCAACACCCCAGGCCACCAGGTCCCACTTGGCCGCGACTCCGGGAATGGTGGGATGCGGACGCGTGAGCGGCGACATCGACGTGGGGAAGTTGGTGTAGAAGGTGGGGAACTCGGTGTAATCCTCCACGAGATGCTCGTACATCTCCTGGGCCACGGCGCCGGCATCCCACGTCGACTGGTACGGAATGTCGTGGTCGTCGCACAACCGTTGCAGATCCACGAGCGGGGTCTCGGGGGAGACGTCGACACCGAGTTTCTCGGCCACGGCCTGATGCATCGTCTTCACGGGCCATTCCCCGGAGATGTCAATCTCCACCATGGTGCCGTCGGGACCCGGGCGCATGATGACTTCCCGTCCGTGGGCCGCGATCGCCGCCGTCTGGATGAGCTGGCGGCACAGCACCATCATCTTCTCGTAGTCGCTGTGTGCCTCGTACGCCTCGAGGATGGTGAATTCGGGATTGTGCTTGAAGTCGACGCCCTCGTTGCGGAAGACGCGGCCTATTTCGAAGACCTTCTCCATTCCTGCGACGCAGAGCCGCTTGAGGTAGAGCTCCGGGGCGATCCGCAGGTACAGATCCAGGTTGTAGGCGTTGATGTGCGTGAGGAAGGGCGCAGCGTTGGCGCCGCCGTGCACCTGCTGGAGGATGGGCGTCTCCACCTCGAGAAAGCCACGCTCACCGAACGAATCACGTAGCGATTTGACGACGGCGCTGCGGGCCTCGAGAAGCCTCCGGGCGTCGGTGTTGATCGTCAGATCCACGTATCGCTGGCGCACCCGGGTTTCCGGATCCGACAGGCCTTTCCACTTGTCAGGGAGTGGGTGCAGGCATTTGCCGGTCATCCGCCAGTCGGCGGCCAGCAATGAGAGCTGGCCCTTACGGCTGCGGCCGATCACGCCGCTGACCTCGATGAGATCGCCGAGGTCGAACTCGGCCGCGAACGCCCGGATTCGCTCGGCGCCCACCCGATCCTCGTCGACGAGAACCTGGAGATCTCCGGACCAGTCCCGGACCGAGGCGAACACCACACCGCCGTAGTCACGAAGGCGGAGTACGCGACCGGCGATGCGGACGGTCGTTCCTTCGGGGGATTCTGCCGCGGCGGTCACCGTGTGGGTGGGCGGATAGGCGACCGGGTAGGGGTCGATGCCCTCCTGAGCGAGCGTCGACAACTTGTCGAGTCGGACCCGAACCTGTTCGGGGCGTTTCGGTCCGATACTCGCCGCCGCAATACCGTTACCGGGGGCGCTGCCGTCCGCATGCAACCCTTCGGCCGCGACCAGACCCGCGGGCACGGCCTCGTGTGTTCCGGTGTGCTTGACGGCGTCGCCCGCTTTGGAACGCCCGAATCTCGGCAACGTGACGAAGCCTTCGGCGACCCCCGACGCGAATCCGACGCGCAGCAATTCCCGGTTGTCCTCGAAGCACAGGTAGCGCGGGACCCATTCGGGTTGGTACTTCACGTTGGAGCGGTACAGGGCCTCGAGTTGCCACCACCGGGAGAAGAACACGAGGATCGACCGCCAGATCCGCAGGATCGGCCCGGCACCGATGCGTGATCCCTCCTCGAATACCGACCGGAACACGGCAAAGTTCAGCGACACCTTGGTGACGCCGAATTGGTCGGAGTTGGTGGCCAATTCGGTCACCATCAACTCCACGACTCCGTTGGGAGAGGTGGGTTTGCGACGCATCAGGTCGAGCGAGACTCCGGTCGGACCCCACGGAACGAGGGACAGAATTCCGACGATGTCGTCGTCCGCGTCGATCGCCTGCACGAGAAGGCAGTCACCGTCGAGGCGGTCACCGAGCCGTCCGAGGGCCATCGAGAAGCCGCGCTCCGTTTCGGTGTCGCGCCAGGCGTCGGCGAGCCGGATCGTTTCGGCCATCTCCTCGGCGGAAACGTCTCGGTGTCTGCGAATGTGGACCGTGACGCCTTGGCGCCGCACACGGGTGACGGCCTGGCGTACCTGTCGCATGTCGCGTCCGCTGAGGTTGAACTCGCGGGTGCGGAGAATGGCCTCGTCGCCGAGTTGCAGCACGGTGAGCCCGGCCTTGGCGTAGGCGGTCGCGCCGGTCTCGCTGGCTCCCATGACGGCGGTGGCCCAACCGTATCGGGACGCGAGCGCTTGCCACGACTCGATCGCATGGGGCCAGGCCTCGGGGTCGCCGATGGGGTCGCCGCTGGCGAGACAGACACCGATTTCGACACGGTAGGTGACGGCCGCCTTGCCGCTGGGAGCGAACACCACAGCCTTGTCGCGGCGGGTGGCGAAGTAGCCGAGGGAGTCGTCGGCGCCGTACTGCAGCAAAAGCCCGCGCAGTGCCGACTCGTCGTTTCCGGTGAGCGCATTGTGGGAGCGCTGGGCGCGAAACAGGGTCACCACGGCGGCCAGCAGGGCGGCGGCCCCGAACAAGCCGAGAAGTGTGTTGACGAAACCGTGTGGCCTGCCGGTGAACTGCTCGTTGTCGACGGCCGCCAGCGCGGTGACCCGGTTGAGGGACCACAGGAAGCGTTCCCCGGGTGGGAGGGTGCCGGGGAAGAGTTCGACCAGCCCCCAGCCGACGAGTGTGCCCACGGTGAGGCCGACGAGCAGCACGCCCAGGGCTTTCCACCCGGCGCCGCGGCGGACGCGGGTGTAGAACTCCGAACGGGCAGCGACCAGAATCCCGATCACTGCGAGTTGCACGGCGGCCGCGACTCCGGCGTTCCAATTGCGGTCGGTGATCGCGACCACGATGTTCGCCACCATGAACAGGCCGAGGTACAGCGTGAGCAACCACCAGGCGATGCGCTTGCGGCTGGCGAGCGCGGCGGCAAGTAAACCCACCACCAGGGCCCACGACAGACTCGTGTCGGGGGCATCGAAGTAGTAGCTGTCGACGTACTCGCGTGGCACGTGCACGTAGTAGCGCAGGACCGGCGAGAGACTCCAGAGGAACACCAGCACCGAGAAGACACCCAGAATCAGGCCCGCAAGGTGCGGAACCTGATGCAGGCGGCGGTTCCCGGAGCCCGGGGCGGGACGGGCCCGCGGTGGAGCGGGGACAACCTCGGACGTGGTCTCGGTGCTAGCTGACATCGAGCGATCCTTCCCGGCACGAGATGCGTACTGATCACTGCGCACAGGTGTGCTGTGTCCTAGTGTGATGCGTCGGACCGCGGTTCGTGGTGAAGAGGGAAGATAGAGGCATGTCCGACATTCACGAAGCCGTGCCGATCCGCGACGAGTCCATACGTCTCGGCCAGTTCCTCAAGCTCGCCAACCTCATCGAGTCGGGGGCCGAGGCCAAAGAGGTGATCGCTGACGGTCTGGTGTCGGTGAACGGCGAAGTCGAGGTGCGCCGCGGCCGGCAGCTCCGCGACGGTGACGTCGTCGAAATCGGGGGGATGACGGCGCAGGTGAGTTCTCAGGCCTGAAGCCGTGCGGAGTCGGCCGCGAACCGCTGCAGGAAGGTCGCTTCGGCGACGGCAAGCTTCTCGATCTCGCCCGGATCGACGCTTTCGTCGGGCGCGTGGATGTGGCTCCGTGGTTCCTCCACACCGATCAGGGCGATCTCGGCGTTCGGGATCATGTCGGCGAAGACGTTGCACAAGGGAATCGAGCCGCCTTGTCCGACGGATCCCATCGGCTTGGCGAAAGCCTCTTCCATCGCCTCGCGGAGGGCAACGTAGCCGGGGCCGTCGGTCGTTGCCCGGAACGGTGAGCCCACCGCTTCCCGTTCCACCGTCACTCGCGCACCCCACGGCGCAGCGTTCTCGAGGTGCGTGACCAGCGCATCCTGCGCTTCGAGGGGATCCATTCCGGGCGGCACCCGCAGGTTCAGCCGGGCCGACGCCCGGGGCGCGATGGCTGCGGCCGAACCGACCACGGGTGGGCAGTCGATGCCGAGCACGGTGAGCGCGGGTCTCGCCCACACCGCGTCGGCGACCGAGCCCGTGCCCGCGAGGCCGACCCCGTCCAGGACGCCGGCGTCGGTACGGAACCGCTCGGCAGGGTAGTCCACACCCGTCCAGGTCTGGTCGGACACCAACCCGTCGACCACGGTGTTTCCGTCCCGGTCGCGCAGCGTCGACAGCATCTGCACGAGAGCCGCTACCGCGTCGGGGGCGGGACCGCCGAACATCCCCGAATGCACCTCACCGGCCAGCGTCTCCACGTGCACGACGACGTTCGCGATTCCCCGCAGGGTGGTGGTGACGGTGGGATTCCCGGCTTCGGAGTTGCCCGTGTCGGCGATGAGGATCATGTCGGCGTCGAACAATTCCGGTTGCGCTGCGACGAGGTTCTCCAGCCCACCGGTGCCCATTTCCTCGGAGCCTTCGGCAACGATGCGGATGCCGACCGGGAAGGGACTGCCGAGTGCCCGCAGCGCCAGCAGGTGCATGACGAGGTTTCCCTTGCAATCCGCGGCGCCGCGCCCGTACCAGCGGCCACCACGTTCGGTGAGTGTGAACGGGTCACTGTGCCAGAGCGTCTCGTCGCCGGGCGGCTGAACATCGTAGTGGCAGTACAGCAGTACGGTGGGGGCGCCCGGAGGTGCCGGCTCGTGGCCCACCACGGCGAGGGATCCGTCGGAGGTTTCCAGGAGGTCGACGGACCCCACCGCGGCCTCGAGGAACGCGTCCCTCACCCATTCGGCCGCGCGGCGGCACTCCTCGGGTGGAAACTGTCGTGGATCGGCTACCGAACGTAGGGCGACGAGCGCCGCGAGCTCGTTCCTGGCCGTGGGCATCAGTTCCGCGACCTTGGTACGAATGTCGTCCGACATCAACGCCTCCTCGGGGACGGGTCTCTACGTCAGGGCCGGCCACTCGCGCGACCAGCGGCCGGTCAGCGTACGACGACACCGTCCTGATCGCTGTACACCGTCTCGCCGGGGTTGAACGTCACTCCGCCGATTTCGAGAGGAACGTTCTTCTCGCCGGAGCCGGTCTGCGTGCTCTTGCGGGGATTGGTGCCCAGCGCCTTGACGCCGATGTCGAGGGTCTTCAGGATGGCCGAGTCGCGGACCGCTCCATTGACGATCACCCCGGCCCAGCCGTTGTCGACGCCGCGGCTGGCGATGATGTCGCCGACCAGTGCCGTGTGAATGCTGGCAGCGCCGTCGACGACCAGCACTCCACCGTTGCCCGGCTCGCTCAGCGTCTGCTTGACCAGCAGGTTGTCCTGGAAGCACTTGATGGTGGTGATGGGGCCGGAGAACACTTCACGGCCGCCGAACTGGATGAACTGCGTGTCGCAGCTCCGGATGTCGGGTCCGATCTCGTCTGCCAGGTCTGCGGTTGCCACGGGTTCAGTCATAGGCGTCAGGATAGTGGGACACCCCTGAGACAATGCGTGCCATGACCATCGCAGTGACAGGCGCCACCGGCTCCATCGGCGGCAACGTACTTCAGAGGCTCGGAGGCGGTGCCGGTGTCCGGCTGATCGGGCGGAACGCACAGCGACTCGAACCCCTGGCCGAGCATTTCGACTCGGCGTTCGCGGTCGCCACGTATGCCGACGGTCCGGCGATGACGGCCGCGCTGGACGGCGTCCGGTTGCTGTTCTTCGTCTCGGGTCACGAGAGCGCCACCAGGCGCGAGGAGCACCGCACCGCCGTGGACGCCGCCCGTGCCGCCGGGGTGGAGCGGATCGTCTACCTGTCGTTTCTGGGCGCGGCGCCCGAGTGCACGTTCACGTTCGGGCGCGACCACTACTTCACGGAGCAGCACATCCGGGAGAGCGGGCTGAAGTACACGTTCCTGCAGGACAGCTGGTATCAGTCGATGATTCCGCTGATGGCCGACGACCAGGGCGTCATCCGGGGTCCCGCTGAGGACGGCCGGGTGAGCGCGGTGGCGCCCGACGACGTCGCCGACGCCGTGACGGCGGTACTCACCACCGGCAACGGCGACCACGACGGCGCCACCTACCGGCTGACCGGACCGGAAGCGTTCACCCTCACGGAGGCCGCGGAGACGATCACGACGGTGACCGGACGTTCGGTGCGCTTCCAGAACGAGACTCTCGACGAGGCCTACGCCTCCCGCGCTCACTACGGAGCACCGCAGTTCGAGGTCGACGGATGGGTCACCTCGTACGCGGCAATCGCCGCGGGCGAATTGGCCGTGGTGACGGGGGACGTCGAGACGCTCACCGGGCGGCCGGCGCAGACCTTCGCAGACTATCTGAACAGCTACACTTGACCCGTCCTGGCATAGCGAGCGGTAGATAGGTCTCTGATGGTCAGCTCATCCAAGGGTGCGACGCCCACCGTAGTCGGCAACGCAGCAGACTGGCGCCGCCTCGAACCCACGAAGTTGACGCCCATACTCAGCGCCTCCCTCGACGCGTTCTACGAACACGGTTTCCACGGCACCTCGGTGCGCGACATCGCCCGCCGAGTCGGTGTCACGGTACCCGCTCTCTATTACCACCACGAGAACAAGGAAGCCGTCCTCCTCGCGCTCCTGGAACTTTCCACCAGCGACGTTCTGGAGCGGGCGCACGCCGCGAGTGCCGACGGCGGCGACGATCCCGTGCAGCGACTCGCCAATGTCATCGAGGCGATCGTGCTGCGGATGACCATGCGATCCCGTCTGGCGGCGCTCGAGAGCGAGGTGCGATACCTGAGCCCGGAGAACCGGCAGCGTTACCGCACGGTCCGCAAGGGTGTCGAGGAATTGGTTCTCGAGATCGTCAAGGATGGCAAGAAGCGGGAGCTGTTCGACGTGGCGGACGCCGCTGAGACGACGCGGGCGCTACTCGGCATGTGCCAGTCTATTCCGCGCTGGTATCACGCCGAGGGCAAACTGACCCCGGACGCCGTGGCCCGCAAGTATGTCGAGATCGCCATGAAGACTGTCGGATCCACCGTGGCGCCCGCCAAACCGAAGCGCAGGCGCACCGCCGGAGTGTGACCGGCGGTGCCCCCGGCTTCGGGGCGGAACCGGTTATGAACCCAGACTCGGGCCTTCGACGACGTCGAACTCCGTTGTCGTGGTCGCCGGGTCGCCGTTCGGCGGGTCGAAGGTGAATTCGGCGACGTAACGGCCGGCCTCGTGGACGCGGGTTGCGATCGTGGCGCCGCCGAGCGTGAGGGGAAGCGTTCTGGGCGTCACGTCACCGTCCGGTTCCGTGAGTTCGAGTAGGACCGGTGTGGTGCCGTCCTCGCCGGCCGGTGTCGGCGTCACCAGCACGCCGAGTGTCACCAGGTTGTTCGCGTAGACGGTACCGATCGGAGGCAGAACACGAATCTGATAGGTGGTGGCGGCGGTTGCTGTGGGAGCCAGCGCCAGCGAAGCTGCTCCGGCCAATGCGGCGATGGTCAAGGTCCCTCGCGAGAAGTTCATGCACGATCCCTTCCTGTCGACGGCGTCTACGACGAGTCGACGGAAGAAATGCCGGGCTCCGCGAATCTCGTTCGTGGTGACAACCGTTCATTCGTGGGCGGCCGAGGTCGGCCGATGCCTGACGTCGAGTGGCTCAGACGGCAGTCACGTTACGGCAGGGAGGCGGTGAGTCGGCGGAACCTCCATCGCGTGTTCGAGAACAGTTCGACCCCAGGGGTTTCCGGTCCGACGCCCTCGAAAACTGTTGCAGATGCGGTGGTGTCCGCACTCTTTAGACTCGAAGTGCGCCGCACTGGGTCCGTTTCGGGGGCAGGGCCCATTTTCTCGCCCTCGAACCCGCTCGGGTTCCTGCGGAAGGTGCGAAGCCCGCGGACGGCGGCCGTTGTTCACGGCCGCCGTCCGTACTCACAGCTATTTGAGTTCGGCGAGGACGGTGCCTTGGGTGATGGCGGCGCCGGGTTCGACGGCCAGGCCGGTGACGGTGCCGGCTTTGTGGGCGTTGACGGGGTTTTCCATTTTCATGGCCTC
>NZ_JANFQF010000006.1 GCF_024438035.1 Rhodococcus tibetensis | reverse complement strand
GCAACTGGATCAAGACCTGGAACGACGACCCGAAGCCGTTCGTCTGGCACAAGACCGCCGAGGAGATCCTCGATTCCCTGGCCAAATATATCGCACGAATTTCTGACGCGGGACACTAGCCTAGGACGATGAGACCCCGAGGCAGGCAGTGGTGGAAACTCGTCGGGCTCGCCGGTGTGGTGGGCGTGGCAGCAACCGGCGTCGTGGCCGTCCGCGCGGAGCGGCAACGCAAGGCATACACCCCGGACGAGGTTCGCGCCCGACTCCACGAGCGCTACACCCGTGCGTACGCAGCGCGCGACGGACAGCAGGAGATGGCTGTGACCGCGCGGACCTGGCGGACTCGGGCGACTGCCGCCCTGCACGGGGTCCGCAGCCGGCTACCGGGATCCAGTTAGCCGAGTGCGCGGCCGATCCCGTCGGCGAGCGCGCCGACCTGCTCATCCGTCATGACGAACGACGGCGAGATCTGCATCGCACCTTGTCCAGCGGCACGACTCGAAATACCGTATTCGCGAAGTGTTTTCACGAAGGGCAATGCTTCCGCCGGATCGGCGAGCTGCACGGCCGCCACGGCACCGAGACCGCTACGAATCTCCTCGACCCGGGGGTGCTCGGCGAGCGGTGCGAGGTGCCGGTGCAACGACGCTTCGAGGCGTTTCGACTCCGCGAGAAGGTTCTCCCGCTCGATGATGTCGAGGTTGGCAAGTGCAGCGGCCGCCGCGCCGGCGTGCCCACCATAGGTGTAGCCGTGACGCCACCAGACGCCGCCGGTGAAGAAGGGTTCAGCCACCCGCGGCGCGACGAAGACCGCTCCCATCGGAACGTAGCCGGAGGTCAAGCCCTTCGCGGTGGTCATCATGTCGGGTTCGAGACCGAACCGCGTCGACGCGAACCAGTCGCCGCCGATCCGCCCGAAGCCCGTGACCACTTCGTCGACGACGAACAGGATGTCGTGCTCACGGCAGATGTCCCGAACCTCGGTGAGGTAACCGTCCGGCGGCAGGTACACGCCGCCCGCGCCGATGATCGGCTCGCAGAAGAACGCCGCAATCCGGTCGGCGCCGAGCTTCTCGACGAGCTCGAGGAGACTCTTGGCGTCGTTCCATGCGACGGTCGCGGCGTCGGCCATCAACTCGCCGTAACCTTCCCGGTTGACGGGGATGCCTGCCAGCGCGGTGCCCGCGACATGCATTCCGTGGTACGCCTTCTGCCGGCCGACCACGATCGTCTTGTCGGGCTTGCCCATTTCGTGCCAGTAGCGACGCGCCAGTTTGGCTGCCGTGTCCACGGAGTCGGATCCACCGGACGTGAAGAAGATCTTGCTGTCGGGTACAGGGGCCAGCGCCGCCAGCCGGTCGGCGAGTGCCGCAGTGGTTGCGGGCACGAAATCGCCGAAGTTGGAGAAGTGCGCGACGGTCCGAAGTTGGTCCGCCACAGCGTCCGCTATCTCCGAGCGTCCGTGGCCGACGTTGGTGAACCACAAACCCGCGGTCGCATCGAGGTAGCGGTTACCCTGATCGTCCCAGATGTACGCGCCGTCGCCGCGGGAGACGACGAATGCGCCGCTCTTCTCCACCGCGCCCATATCCGAGAAGCCGTGCCACAGTGCCGACGCCATGATCATCCCTTCGTGAATCCCACTCCGAGGCGACTATGCCATGTCACTCGGGTCGGGATTTCGCCCGCCTACTTCTCGGCGTATGTGGTGGGATGCGGTTCCGTGTCGATTCCGGGCATGCCTCGGCCTCGAATGGAGGCTCCTGCCGTCTCGGCCACGAAGTACAGCGCGACGAGACCGATTCCACACGCGATCATCATGTAGAACGCGGGCATGAGCGTGTTGTCCGTCCACTCGATCAGTAGTTCGTTGACGGCAGGCGCCGTTCCCCCGAACAACGAAGTGGACACGTTGTAGGCGATGGCGAATCCCGCGAAGCGGACGTGCGTGGGAAACATCGCCGGGAACGTGGCGGAGATCGTCGACAGCTGCAGCACGTACAGCAGTCCCAGGACGGCGAAAGCGATGATTGCCCAGGCAAATCCCTGACGCATGAGCAGATACATCGGAATCGCCAGCACGATGAGGCCGACGAGAGAGACGTACCACAACGGTTTTCGCCCGAATCTGTCCGACAACCCACCGGCAAACGGGATCACCGCCATCATCACGAGCTGCCCGACAATGAACAGGGTCAACGAGGCGGTAGACGACAGACCGATCTGTGTTTCCAAATATGTCGGCATGTAGCTGAGCAAGGTGTAGTTGGTGACGTTCAGCGCGACGACGAGACCGGCGAGCAGCAACATCGGCCGCCAGTACTCCGTCACCAGGTCTTTGAACTCCGTCGCGGCGCCCGCCTCGACCGCCCCTTCCTCGTCGAGTTCCCGGAAGACAGGAGTTTCCTCGAGTTTTGTGCGTAGGTACAAGCCGATCAGACCCATCGGGCCCGCGATCAGGAATGGAATACGCCATCCCCAGGTCTCCATGAACGGTTCGGTGGACGCCACCTCCACCGTCAGAACCACAATGGCGCCCAGTGCGTATCCGCCGAGTGTGCCGAATTCGAGGAAGCTCCCGCAGAAACCTCGCTTGCGGTCCGGCGAGTATTCGGCCATGAAAGTTGCTGCGCCACCGTATTCACCTCCGGTGGAAAAGCCCTGAACCATGCGCAGGAGCACCAGCAACAGTGGCGCCCAGAAACCGATGACGTCGTATCCGGGCACGAGTCCGACGCAGAACGTCGCGCTCGCCATCAGCAGGATGGTGAGCGCAAGTACCTGGCGGCGACCGAGACGGTCACCGAGCGGGCCCCACACCAGTCCGCCGAGAGGTCGCACCACGAAGGAGACAGCGAACACCAGCAAGGCATACAGCGTGGCAGAGCCGGTGTCGCCGGGAAAGAACGTCGCCGAAATATACGACACGGTGAACGCGTACACGCCGTAGTCGAACCACTCGGTGGCGTTGCCCATCGCCGAAGCCGCGATCGCGCGGCGAAGAACTCCTGGGGGCAGGGCATCCTGATCTGCTGGTGAATTCTCGTATGCCATGTTCCGCCTCCTCGGGGCTGCTGTGAGGTGTCCATTGTGGCCCGAGTGGCAGATGTTGTCGCCGCTTTGCCGATCGCCATCGAATCCCTGACGCCGAATGGCGAGGCGAATCGGCCAGGATTCCCATCGTTGCTCTTCCAGCCGGTCGCGGACGAGAAAGCGGTCAAGAATCGCCTGCACCTCGACATCGCCCCGTCCTCGCGCACACAGGACGGCGAGGTACAGCGACTTCTCGCGCTCGGAGCCCGGCTGCGAAGCGACGACCCCAGGGTGCCGTGGGTGGTGCTCACCGATCCGGAGGGCAACGAATTCTGTGTTCTTCCCCCGCGGCCGGAGGTTGCCGACGCGGGCGGATAGGCAGGCCCGTTCGGTCAGCGCCGCGCCGACCTCGACACCTTCTGCCGGAACGCCCGCTGCCACGCCTCGACTCGGCGACGGGCGATCTCGACCCACGGATGCTCGGTGACCAGCTGGAGGGCGTCCTGCCAGGCACTCGGCGACGGTAGCGATTCCACCGACCTGGTGATGAGGCGGTCGAGCGCCTCCGAGACGAGTGGTGCCCGTTCCAGATGCACCATATGACCCGCGCCGGGCACCCTCACGAGTTCCGCCTCCGGCAGTTCCACGGCGATCGCTTTCGAATACCGGAACGGTGTCAGAAGGTCTCTGTCACCGCACAGCACCAGGGACTGAACCGGTTCGAGCAGCGGTAGCACGGCAGTCTCGTCATGGTTCTTGAACGAGGGCAGGAAATCGACGAGGGTCTTCAGCGGTGTGTCGTTGATCATCTTTTCGGAATGCCACACGATTGCCGGGCTGATACGGCGATCACCGAATGACGCCGACCGCAGGATCGGAGCGAGGACGCGCTTGCTCGCTCCACGGCCACCCTGTACGACGCGCGGCAGGGCACGCGCCGCGGTGCTGAACCCGGCCACCACCGGCGTGTTGAGGGTCCGCGCGAGGCCGACATCCCCCAGTGCGCCCGCCGCGGTGGCAATCAGTCCGACCCCCACCACACGGGAACCGATCAGGTCGGGATGCAGGCCGACATACGAGAGCACCGCCATGCCGCCCATGGAATGCCCGACCAGCACGATCGGCCCCTCGGGAACGAGTGCCCGGATCACGGCATCGAGATCCCGGGCGAGATGTGGGATCGTGCACGTGTCACGGCGTGGCACGCCTGAATTGCCGTGCCCACGCAGATCGAAGAACACCATGCGGATCGTCGGTCCCCACACCTCTTCGAGGTGAACACGCTGAAAATGCCACCCGGTCATCCGGTTGCAGAACCCGTGCACGAAGACCACGGTCAGCGGGGCATACTCGGGGCCTACCTCACGGACGGCGAGCGGAACGCCGTCGTCGGCCGCGACGACGCTGCCGCGGTCGAGGCTGAGCAGGTCGAAGTCCTCACCTGCGAACTCGTCGAACATAGTCTCCCAGCCGTTGCCGATGTCGGGGTACGCGTCTGACGTTGGTCGCCTCGGAGGATAGCGGAGTTCACGGCCGGATTCGTACAGCGAACGGGCGCACCACCGGGTCATTCACCGGGTTGGCTAGGCTGTAGCTCAGCATGTCCATCACAGCACCGAGCCGGCGAGATCTGAAGAACTCCCTCGGCGAACTCACTTTGCGCGACGAGCACCGGCTCCGCAGAAGACTGGACCGAGCGCGCACGCCGCAGGCGCTCGCCGGCGTCTCGGACGAAATCGCCGCCGCGCGAGATCGCCTCGATCGGCGGCGAGCGAGTGTTCCTCGCATCGAGTTCCCCGACGCCCTCCCCGTCAGCCAGCGTCGCGACGACATCGCACGAGCCATCTCGGAGCACCAGGTGGTGATCGTCGCGGGTGAGACCGGCTCCGGTAAGACCACGCAGATCCCGAAGATCTGCCTCGAACTCGGCCGCGGTGTCCGCGGGCTCATCGGGCATACGCAGCCCCGTCGGCTCGCAGCACGCACCGTCGCCGAACGAATCGCCGAAGAGGTGCACAGCGAACTCGGGGAAACCGTCGGGTACACGGTGCGGTTCACCGACCAGGTGTCGGACAGCACACTCGTCAAGCTGATGACCGACGGCATTCTGCTCGCCGAGATTCAGCGTGACAAGATGCTCCGCCGGTACGACACCCTCATCATCGACGAGGCTCACGAGCGCAGCCTGAACATCGACTTCATCCTCGGATACCTGCGCCAGCTACTCCCCCGGCGACCCGACCTGAAGGTCGTCATCACCTCAGCCACCATCGATCCTCAACGATTCGCCGAGCACTTCGCTGTCGACGGCGTGCCCGCACCCATCGTGGAGGTATCGGGACGGACCTTCCCCGTCGAGATGCGCTACCGCCCGCTCACAGTCGAAGTGGGCGATCAGACTTTCGATCGCGATCCCGTCGACGCGGTATGTGAAGCAGTCGAGGAACTGTCCGCCGAGGGCGATGGGGACATCCTCGTCTTCCTGTCCGGCGAACGGGAGATCCGCGACACCGCAGACGCCCTTCGGGACCGTCGACTGCGCGGTACCGAGATCGTTCCCCTGTATGCGCGGCTCTCTGCGGCAGAACAGCACAAGGTGTTCACTCCCCACACCGGACGTCGGGTCGTCCTGTCGACGAATGTCGCCGAAACGTCCCTGACAGTGCCCGGCATTCGTTACGTCGTGGATCCGGGAACTGCCCGCATCTCGCGCTACTCGGTGCGCACGAAGGTGCAGCGTCTTCCGATCGAGCCGATCTCCCAGGCCTCCGCCCGTCAGCGCTCCGGCCGTTGCGGACGAGTCGCGGACGGCATCTGCATTCGGCTGTACTCCGAAGAAGACTTCGAGTCCCGGCCCCCGTTCACCGAGCCGGAGATTCTCCGCACCAACCTCGCGTCCGTCATCTTGCAGATGACGGCCCTCGGTCTCGGTGACATCGCCGCGTTCCCGTTCGTGCAGCCGCCCGATCCGCGGGCGATCCGGGACGGCATCGGCCTGCTCGAGGAGCTGGGTGCGATCGAGCAGTCCGCCCAGAAAGAGCAGCCCGTGCTGACCTCGGTCGGACGCGAGCTCGCCCAGATACCGGTGGACCCGCGAATGGCCCGCATGCTCGTCGAGGCGCACCGCAACGGGTGCCTCGCCGAAGTCCTCGTGATCGTCTCTGCCCTGTCGATCCAAGACGTGCGCGAACGTCCCGCCGAATTCCAGCAGGCCGCCGACGAGAAGCATGCGCGTTTCGCCGTCGAGAATTCCGATTTCCTCGCGTTTCTCGAACTGTGGAAGTATCTCGCCGAACAACGGAACGAGCTGTCGTCCAATCAGTTCCGGAAGATGTGCCGCAACGAATTCCTCCACTGGCTCCGCATCCGCGAATGGCAGGACCTCCACGGTCAGCTCCGCCAGATCACGCGGGGACTCGGCTGGGAGGTGAGCAGCACCACCGCCGGTGAGGCCGCGATCCACCAGTCGCTGCTGGCGGGCCTGCTGTCGCACATCGGACTTCGCGAGGGCGACAAGCGTGACTTCCTGGGTGCACGCGGAAGTCGATTCGCCATCTTCCCCGGTTCGGGCCTGTTCAAGAAACCCCCACGGTGGGTGATGGCCGCAGAGCTCGTCGAGACCTCCCGGCTGTGGGCCCGCATGTCCGCCAAGATCGAACCCGAGTGGGCCGAGAAGCTGGCCCCGCACCTCGTGAAACGCACCTACTCCGAACCGCACTGGTCGTCCAAGCGCGGATCCGCCATGGCCTATGAGCGGGTGACGCTGTACGGGATTCCTCTCGTCGCCGGGCGCGCGGTGAACTACGCCGCCATCGATCCCGAGACCTCCCGCGAGCTCTTCATCCGCCACGCGCTAGTCCAAGGCGAATGGCAGACCCAGCACAAGTTCTTCCACGCCAACCGGGCACTACTCGAGGACGTCGAAGAACTCGAGCATCGAGCGCGCCGACGCGACATCCTGGTCGACGACGACGCTCTGTTCGACTTCTACGATCAGCGTGTGGGCACCGAGGCCGTGTCTGCCCGCCACTTCGATTCCTGGTGGAAGGTGGCGCGCCGCACTACCCCCGACCTCCTCACCTTCACCCAGTCGACCGTCGTCAACGCCGATTCGGCGACCGTACTGGGCGGCGACTACCCCGACGCCTGGCGTCAGGGTGACATGCAGTTCCCGCTCACCTACCAATTCGAGCCCGGGAACGAGGACGACGGCGTCACCGCTCGCATCCCGATTGCACTGCTCGCAGGGCTCCGGCCGGTCGGATTCGATTGGCTCGTCCCCGGCATGCGCGTCGAGTTGGTGACGGCACTGATCAAGACACTTCCCAAAGGCCTACGCCGGCAAGTGGTCCCGGCTCCCGACTTCGCGGCAGCGGCCCTCGCTGCGGTGAAACCGCGTTCCGAGCCGCTCGTCACGGCGATGGCCCGCGAGTTGTCGCGACTCGGGGCCTGTCGCATCGATCCGAAGGACTTCGATGTCGCGGCACTCCCCGACCACTTACGGATGACGTTCGCGGCGGTGGACGAGAAGGGCACCGTTCTGGGTCGCAACAAGGATCTGGTGGCGCTCCGCACGTTCCTCGCTCCCCGCGTGCAGAAGGAAGTCGCGAAGGCGGCCTCCACTTCGGAGCGGCCACCTGCGCTCACCTGGACGCCGGACACACTCGGTGCGCTCGAGCCGACTGTGACACGCGAACTGGGCGGGCAGAAGGTCACCGGCTATCCCGCGCTCGTTCCCGAGGGCGACGGTGTCGCCGTCCGTGTCCTGAGCACGCCCTCGGCCCAACGAGCGGCGATGCGTGCCGGAACCCGCACCTTGCTCCTCGCGGCGGTGCCGACCCAGGCCAAGACGGTCATCTCCGGACTGAGCAACACGCAGCGACTGGCGCTCGGCCAGAACCCGGACGGGAGTCTCGACGCGCTGATCGACGACTGCCGCAACGCCGCGGCAGACCAGTTGATCGCCGCACACGGAGCACCGATCCGCACTCCTGAAGAGTTCGATACGCTCGTCACACGGGCACGGGCGGCGATGGCCCGCGACGTTGCAGTACTGCTCCGCCTGGTCCTGCCGACTCTGGAGGCAGATCACCGGCTGGCTGTGGTTCTCGAACGGGCAACCGGCGAGTCTGCCGACGATGTACGGGAACAGCGCGCCTCGTTGCTCGTCCCGGGGTTCGTTGCCGACATCGGAACTGCGCGGCTGCGTGAGCTTCCCCGCTATCTCACCGCCGCCACGGCGCGACTCGAATCGCTTCCTGCCAGTGCACCTCGCGATCGGAAGGGGATGGACGTTCTCGACCGCGTGTATTCAGGGTACGAACGCATGCTGGCAACGCTGCCGAAAGAGCGGCACCATTCGCCCGAGGTCGACGCGATCCACTGGATGATCGAGGAGCTTCGAGTCAGCTTGTTTGCGCAGACGATCGGAACACCGATCCCGGTGTCCGAAAAGCGGGTCTTCAGCGCGATGCAGAAGGTGCGCTGACGGCAGCGTCCCGTCTCATCCGTCGTCGCGGGCCTCGCGGTGAGCGCGCAGCTCTTTGATCTCGCGCGAAAAATCCTCCGCCGAGCTGAACGAGCGGTATACGGATGCGAATCGCAGATACGCGACCTCGTCGAGGTCCCGCAGGGGACCCAGGATGGCTAGTCCGACCTCGTTACTCGGGATCTCCGCAGAACCTGACGCCCGCACGGCGTCTTCGACCTGCTGGGCAAGAAGATTCAGTGCGTCGTTGTCGACCTGACGGCCCTGACAGGCACGACGAACCCCGCGCACCACTTTCTCGCGACTGAACGGTTCGGTGACGCCACTGCGCTTGACGACCGAGAGCACGGCGGTTTCCACGGTGGTGAAGCGGCGGCCGCATTCCGGACACGACCGTCGCCTGCGGATGGCCTGACCTTCGTCGGCTTCTCGGGAATCGACCACACGTGAATCGGGGTGCCGACAGAACGGGCAGTGCATGGCGATTCCTTCGTCGTAGCCGTCGTGGCCGCAACCTCTCGCCTCCCCCGATGGCGAACCGACGAATACGGATTCACACAGCGGATGCACGATCTCGACGCGACCACTCGAAGTGGTGGGACTGACAGCATTCGAGACTACTCGTCCGCCGGTCGGCGGAGTCATGCAGAGCCACCCCGATCACCGGGTGCCGGACGCGGGAACGATCAACGTCTGCCCCGGATACACGGCGGAGTTCGACATGGCATTGAGTTCCATGATCCGCTCGACCACCTGGGCCACCGGACGTTCGGGTGAGATAGTCGCGGCCACGACAGCGAGGCTTTCCCCCTCCCGCACGTGAATGACCTCCGTGGCGCCCGACGATCCCATGCTTTCGGTGGCGGCCAGCTGCGCCACCCCGACGAGCCCCACGAGGACCCCGGCCGTGATCACGACGCTCGCCAGCACCATCCGCCACCCCACCTCGCTTCCGCGATGCGCATGCTCGGCGCGAGACACCCGTGACCGGGCGGAGCCGTACGCGACCGTTCCGGCCGCGGGACGACGAAGATCGCCCTCGACGAAAGGCCGGCGAGGTTCAACCCGGTAAGGGCGACCCTGACGCGAGCGGACGACCCGCGAGCGTACGACGCCCGACCGAACAAAACGCCGGTCGAGTGCCTGTCGATCCAGGACGGCCTGGTCGTTCAGAACTGACTGCCGATGGAGAACTGCGTCGCTCATCGGTACCTCCGCTGCTCGAATCCGTTTCCGTCCCGCCAGGCGTTGCGTCTGCCGGGTGTTCGATCACGCGTTCGAAAGAACACATGTTCGATTTCTACCACGTCGGTCCGACAATGTCTTCACTCCGGCCCGCTCGACTCGTCCACGACACAGGTCGAACAGGTGTTTGATACTGCGGCGGAACCGGGATAGATTCGAGGCACACGGCACAACAGTCACTTGCGACCCATTCCGATCAGATCCAACGACAGAAGTTCCACACGACAGAAGTTCGACACCACAAACGGAGGCCCCTCGCCATGAAGGACGACAGCTCGACCGACGGTTCGGCTCCACGGGTGAGCGGCGGCGCCCCCGCCGGGTTGACTGATCGGCAGCGCCGCGTCCTCGAGGTGATCCGCACGTCCGTGAACGAACGAGGCTATCCGCCGAGCATCCGCGAAATCGGTGACGCAGTGGGCCTCACGTCGACTTCGTCGGTCGCCCATCAGCTCCGCACGCTCGAGCGCAAGGGCTTCCTGCGCCGCGATCCCAATCGTCCGCGCGCCGTCGACGTGCGCGGCCTGGACGAGGTTGCCGCAGGCGCCGCCGCGAATGCCGCCAATGCGGGGAATGCTGCGCGCGCCACCACCGCCCCGCTGGCTGCGGTTCCGTCCGGTGTCGACGGCGCACCGCTACCGGAGCCGACCTTCGTGCCAGTTCTCGGCCGGATCGCCGCCGGTGGCCCCATCCTGGCGGAAGAGGCCGTCGAAGACGTCTTCCCGCTTCCCCGCGAGCTCGTGGGCCAAGGGTCGTTGTTCCTGCTGAAGGTGGTGGGCGAGTCGATGATCGACGCCGCCATCTGCGACGGCGACTGGGTGGTGGTGCGCCAGCAGAACGTCGCGGAGAACGGTGACATCGTCGCCGCGATGATCGACGGCGAGGCCACTGTGAAAACCTTCAAGCGCACGAAGAACGAGGTGTGGCTGATGCCCCACAACGCATTGTTCGAGCCGATCCCCGGCAACGAGGCCGTGATTCTGGGCAAGGTCGTCACCGTGATGCGCAAGATCTAGCGAGAAGGAGAGCTCTCGCACGAAAGAGCCCGCGGCGCGTGCCGCGGGCTCTTTCGGTCTTCTCGGAGGTCCCTGACTGGGTCAGAGATTCAGGCCCCGACCGATGATCTCCTTCATGATTTCCGTGGTTCCGCCGTAGATGGTCTGCACACGAGAATCCATGTAGGCCTTGGCGATCGGGTACTCCTTCATATACCCGTACCCGCCGTGCAGCTGCAGGCACCGGTCGATGAGCCGGACCTGGGCTTCGGTGGTCCACCACTTGGCCATGGCGGCTTCCTGGACGGAGAGCTTCTCGTCGTTGAGCAGTTCGATGAACTTGTCGACGAGAACGCGCACGGCCGTTGTCTCGGTGGCGAGCTCGGCAAGCACGAATCGCGTGTTCTGGAAGCTGCCGATGGACTTGCCGAAGGCCTTCCGGTCGCGGCAGTACTGGATCGTCATCTCCAGCGCCGACTCCATGGCGGCTGCGGCCACCACGGCGATCGACAGGCGCTCCTGCGGAAGATTCTTCATGAGGTAGAGGAAGCCCATTCCTTCCTCGCCGAGCAGGTTCGCCGCCGGAACACGTACATCGGTGAAGCTCAATTCTGCTGTGTCCTGGGCTTTCATACCGATCTTGTCCAGGTTGCGGCCGCGCTCGAACCCATCCATTCCCCGTTCGACGACGAGGAGGCTGAATCCCTGCGCACCCTTGTCGGGATCGGTACACGCGACGACGATTACAAGGTCTGCGTTGATGCCGTTGGTGATGAAGGTCTTCGAGCCGTTGAGCACCCAGTCGTCACCGTCCCGGACTGCACGGGTCTTGATTCCCTGCAGATCACTGCCGGTGCCGGGTTCGGTCATCGCGATCGCCGTGATCAGCTCGCCGGAGGCGAAGCCGGGCAGCCAGCGCTGCTTCTGCTCCTCGTTGGTGAGTTCGAGCAGGTAGGGAGCCACCACGTCGTTGTGCAGCGTGAAGCCGATGCCGCTGTAGCCCCCGCGCGTGGTCTCTTCGGTGACGATCGCGTTATACCGGAAGTCGCGGACTCCGCCACCGCCGAATTCCTCCGGCACCGCCATTCCGAGGAAACCCTGCTTACCGGCCTCTACCCACAGGCTGCGGTCGACGATGTTCTGCTCTTCCCACTGGGCATGGTTGGGCTCGGCGTGTTGGGCGAGAAACTTTCGGTACGACTCCCGGAACAGGTCGTGCTCCGGTTCGAACAGGGTGCGCTCCACGCCGACTCCTCATATCAAACTTGTTCGGGTACGTCTCGTTCGACGGTAGAGGTGGGGGACGCAGCGGTGAAGGACCCAGGTGATCGCGATTCGTGACCCATCCGGTCGGTCAGGACCTGCGGATCTTCGCGAGCGACCGCATGACGGGATAGGCGACGAGGATGCCGATGGAACCCCAGGCGATTCCGCCCAGCTCCACCGAACCCATCGTCAGCGTGAGGTCCCCGATGCCGGCGACCAATGCTGCGGCCACGACGGTCAGGTTCACCGGGTCGGTGAAATCGACTTTCGCCTCCATCCAGATGCGTACGCCGAGGACGCCGATCAGCCCGTACAGCACCAGTGTGGCGCCGCCGATGACACCGCTGGGGACTGTGAAGACCAGGGCGCCGAACTTGGGCGAAAACGCCAGGACCACGGCCGTGGCGGCGGCGACCCAGTACGCGGCCGTCGAGTAGACCCGTGTTGCTGCCATGACCCCGATGTTCTCGGCGTAGGTGGTGGTGCCGGAACCACCGCCGAAACCTGCCAGTGTGGTGGCAAGTCCGTCGGCGACGAGCGCGTCGCCGGCAACGTCGTCGAGTGAGCGGCCCGTCATTGCGGACACCGCTTTCACGTGGCCGACGTTCTCGGCGACGAGGACGATGACAACGGGCAGTGTCAGCGCGATCACGGACCATTCGAATGTGGGCCCGCGCAATTCGGGCATTCCGAACCAGGCGGCGTCGCGCAGAGCGGTCACGCGTTCGTCGGCGAGGCCGCCGCTGGTTGCCGCGAAGATCCAGCCGACGACGACGCCCATCAGGATCCCGAGGCGGCCCAGCAGTCCGGGTCCGAGAACGGTGACGAGGAGAATCGCCAGCAGGGTGACACCCGCAACGAGGGGTTGTGACTCGAACGAGCCGACCGCTGTCGGAGCGAGATTGAGTCCGATCAGCGCCACGACGGCGCCCGTGACGACAGGTGGCATGATCGCGTCGATCACTCGGGAGCCCGCCAACTTCACGGCCACACCGACCAGCAGCAGGAGCGCACCCGCCGCCACCACCCCGCCGAGCTGCGCGGCGGGGCCGGATCCCTGGGATGCCGTCAACGGGGCGATGAACGCGAAAGAGGAACCGAGGTAACTGGGAATGCGGCCGCGGGTGAGAAGCAGGAAGAGCGCCGTTCCGATCCCCGAGAACAGCAGCGTGGTAGTGACCGGGAAGCCGGTGATCGTCGGCACCAGGAGGGTGGCACCGAACATCGCGATGACGTGCTGCATCCCGATCCCCACCGTGCGGGGCCACGTCAGACGCTCGGCGGGTGCAACCACGTCGCCGTCGGCAATCCGCCTACCGTCGCCGTGCAGGGACCACCCGAAGGACTTCGTGGTGGCGGCCCCCTCGGGAGCGCCGCCGACCGGCCCGTCAGGGGCGTCGGTTTCTCTTCTCGTCACAGTTGGCCAATAGTAGGGACGGTCTGCGATTTTCGCGCCGCCGGGACCGAATCGGCGCTCGAGGAGCGCCGTCAGCCCAGCACGCGGGCGGCAACGTTCCGCGCCTCCACGGGATCGCTGGTGGTCAGCACCTCCTCGGCGGCACGACGGCACTGCTCCTCGGATACTGTCCCCACCTTGGCACCCACACCGGACACCGCAGCCCCTGCGCAGGACAAGGACGTCACCCCGAGCCCTACCAGTACGCAGGCGAGGAGCGGGTCTGCTGCTGCCTCACCGCACACACCCACAGGTTTGCCGGCCGCAAGTCCCGCCGCGGCCGTGCGCGCCACGAGGTCGAGTACCGCCGGCTGCCATGGATCGGTGAGCGCCGCGAGTTCGGAGGACATGCGGTCGGCAGCCATCGTGTACTGCGCAAGGTCATTCGTGCCGATGGACAGAAAGTCGACGTGCCGGAGCAGTCGGTCCGCGAGCAGCGCAGCGGCGGGTACTTCGATCATCACGCCGGGGGTCAGACCCCGTGCCCGTACCTCAGCGGCGAAGCTTTCGGCCTCCGCGGCGGTGGCGATCATCGGCGCCATCACCCACGGCTGCGACTGCGTCTGTTTCGCTGCGGCAGCGATGGCGTCGAGTTGCCTACCGAGAATGCCTGGATTCTGCGCCGCGATGCGGATCCCGCGGACGCCGAGGGCCGGGTTCGCCTCGTCGGGGGAACTCGCGAAGCGCAGCGGCTTGTCCGAACCGGCATCCAATGTGCGGATCACCACCTTCCGATCGGAAAACGCCTCGAGCACCTCCGCATAGATTTCCGCTTGCTCGTCGACACCGGGTTCGGAATCACGGTCGAGGAAGCACAACTCGGTCCGGAAGAGGCCGACGCCCTCGGCGGCAGTCTCCCGTGCAGATCTGGCGCCGGCGCCGTCCTGCACGTTGGCGAGGATCGACACGGGGCGGCCGTCACTCGTCTGACCCGGACCCGACCATGACGAGATTCTCGCCCACTCTGCCCGGCCGTGTTCGACGGCTGCCCGCGCTTTTTCGGGATCCGGTTCCACCACCAGTTCGCCCGCCGCACCGTCGAGCAGCACGGGGGTACCGGCTGGCACCGCCTCGAGATCGTGTACTGCCACCACGCACGGAATGCCGAGCTGCCGCGCAATGATCGCGGTGTGGCTCGTCGGTCCCCCGAGCAAGGTGACGAGGCCGACGATCGACGCGGGGTCGAGGCCCGCGGTGTCGGCTGGAGCCAGATCCCGGGCACACAGAATCGACGGCGCGTCGGGAACGGGAATGCCGGGTTCGGGTAGTCCCCGAAGCTCCGACACGACCCGGTCGCGGATGTCGCGCAGGTCGGTCACGCGTTCGGCCATCAGCCCACCCATCTTGGTGAAGAGCGTGGCGAACTGCTCGGTTGCTTCCGACGCCGCTTCTTCGGCCGGCGTCCCACCGGCGATGAGTTTCGAAGCGGCGCCGAGCCAGCCGCGGTCCGCCGCCATGGCCGCGTTGGCCTGTAAGACCTCCGCCGCCGCTCCGGACACTGTGGCTGCACGATCGCGCAGGCGCTGGGCCACCACGGCCGCGGCCTCCTCGAAGCGGGCCTTCTCCTGGTCACGCCGGGACTCGTCGACCCTCGGCAGGCCCCCGGTGACTTCGGGCCGGGCGGCAGGCCAGATGACCGGCGCATAGGCGATGCCTGGCACCACCGGGGTACCTCGCACGATTTCACGGTTCTCGGTCATCGGGTCCTCCTGGCCGCTTCGTTCTGTTCGTCACGCCGCTCGCGATCGCATCAGCTCTGTGACGGAGATTACTCTCAACTCTTGACATGTCAACACAGTCGGGCGTAAAACAACATGACACAACATTTCGTGTGATGCGGACCATATCGGATTCCTCACCCGAACATCTACGAGACAAGAACGGGGAGACGGTGTACCCGGAAGAACGTCAGCAGGCAGTCACCACACTGATCTCACAACGTGGCCGCATGTCGGTCACGGATCTCTCCGACACCTTCGGCGTCACCACCGAGACGGTGCGGCGCGACCTCGCCCTGCTCGAGCGGTTGGGACACGTCCGCCGAGTGCACGGTGGTGCGGTACCCGCAGGATCCCTCACCGTCACCGAACCGGGTATGACGGAGAGGGACCACACCCGCGCCGAGCAGAAGGACCGGATCGCCAAGCGCGCCGCCGCCTACCTGCCCCCCTCCGGCGGAAGTGTGCTGTTCGACGCAGGAACGACGACCGGCCGGATCATCCCGGAACTTCCGTCCGACGCAGACCTCACGGTGATCACGAACTCCGTGCCGATCGCCGCCCGGCTCGCCGGACTGAACTCGGTCACCCTTCACCTTCTCGGTGGCCGGGTACGCGGCATCACCCAGGCCGCCGTCGGCGAGGAAGCACTGCGCATCCTCGACGTTCTGCGCGTGGACGTCGCGTTCATCGGCACCAACGCCCTCAGCGTCGGCCACGGCCTGTCGACCCCGGACACCGACGAGGCGGCAGTGAAGCGGGCGATGGTCCGATGCGCCAACCACGTCGTCGTAGTAGCCGACTCCTCCAAGGTGGGGCGCGAGCACCTCGTGAGCTTCGCACCCATCCACAGTGTCGACATTCTCGTCACCGATGCCGAGATCAGTACCGCAGACCGAGCCCATTTCCACGACCAGGGAATCGAGGTGGTGATCGCATGATCGTCACGCTGACCGCCAATCCGAGTATCGACCGCACCGTCACCCTCGGGGGACGGCTGGTACGCGGATCCGTCCTTCGCGCGGCCGCGACCCACAACGATCCGGGCGGCAAGGGCGTCAACGTGGCCCGGGCACTGACCTCGGCCGGTGTCGCGGCAGTGGCGATCCTCCCCGCCAACGCCGGCGATCCGTTGCCCTCCGCCCTCGCGGAGAACAGGATCGAACACGTCACGGTGGCCATGTCCGGTTCGGCCCGCACCAACATCACGATCACCGAGCCCGACGGCACCACCACGAAGATCAACGAACCCGGTGTCCCGATGACGGCACAGTCTCTCACCGACCTGCACACCGCGATCTCGGAGTTCGGCGCGCGTGCCGACTGGGTCGTGCTGGCCGGTTCGCTTCCGCCGGGCGTCCCGGCCGACTGGTATGCCACCCTCGTCGAGTCGCTGCGCTCGGCGTCCTGCAAAGTGGCGGTCGACACCTCCGACGCTCCCCTGCTGGCCCTCGCAGAGCGCTTTCCCACCGCTGCACCGGACCTCGTCAAACCGAACAGCGAGGAACTCGCCCAGCTCACCGGATACGACGGGCATCTACTGGAAGAGGCCGCGCTGCAAGGTGATCCGGCTGCTGCCGCCCGTGCAGGCAGGCTCCTGCTCGATCGAGGGGTCGAGACAGTGCTCGTCACGCTGGGAGCGGCCGGTGCAGTTCTCGTGACAAACGACGGTTCCTGGTGGGCGACGCCTCCGCCCATCGTTGCGCGCAGCACCGTCGGCGCCGGTGATTCTTCGCTGGCCGGCTATCTGGCGGCGCACGTGGCGGGTGCGCCACCCCCGGAATGCCTACGATCCGCCGTCGCCTACGGCAGCGCGGCGGCAGCCCTTCCCGGTACCACCCTGCCGAGTCCCGAGCACGTGCACACGGACGCCGTCACCGTCACCGCCCTTACTACCCCCGCCCCCGATCCGGCCTGACCCGAAGGACACACCATGTCTCACTCCACTCCCGACCGCGATTCGGGGCCGCAGATCATCAGTGAAGATCTGATCTCCCTGGATTCCGACCTCGGATCCTCCAAGGAGGACGTGATCTCTGCGCTCTCCACCCGATTGGCCGACACCGGCCGCGCCACCGATGCCGGCGCTCTCCGCGACGCAGCATTGGCACGTGAATCACAGTCCGCGACAGGTCTTCCCGGCGGAATCGCCATTCCCCACTGCCGCGCGGCGGCGGTGGAGACCGCCTCTCTCGGATTCGCCCGGCTCGATCCCAAGGTCGACTTCGGCGCCCCCGACGGTCCCGCCGACCTGGTCTTCCTCATCGCCGCCCCGGAGGGCGCCGGGGCGGAGCACATGAAGTTGCTCTCGTCTCTTGCCCGGGCGCTGGTGCGTCCCGATTTCGTGAACGCTCTGCGGGGGGCGTCCGCCCCGGCCGACGTGGTCACCCTCGTCGAGGACGTGCTGTCCCCGGCACCGTCCACCCCCGCGGCGTCGACGCCCGCGCCGACACCGACCCCGGCGCCGACACCCGCAGCTGCTTCCTCAGCACCGGAACCAGCTGCCGAGGAGAAGCCTCGGCACATCGTCGCTGTCACGGCCTGCCCCACCGGAATTGCGCACACCTATATGGCTGCCGACTCTCTGGTCGCCGCCGGTGAACGCGCGGGGGTGAAGGTCCATGTCGAGACGCAGGGATCGAGTGGCAGCACGCCCCTCGCCCCCGGACTGATAGCCGGCGCCTCCGCGGTCATCTTCGCTACCGACGTCGGTGTGAAGGGCAAGGAGCGGTTCTCGGGCAAGCCCGTGGTCGCGTCCGGTGTCAAGCGCGCGATCAACGAGCCCGACGTGATGATCACCGAGGCTTTGCGGGCCGGTATGAACCCGTCTGCGGCGACCGTGGCGGGCAGCGCATCCGCCGATTCTGCGGAACCGGCCGGCTCGATCGGCTGGGGCACCCACCTGCGTCAGGTGCTCCTGACCGGTGTGAGTTACATGATCCCGTTCGTCGCCGCGGGCGGCTTGCTGATCGCCCTCGGATTCCTGCTCGGCGGATACGAGATCTCCGGGCCCGCCGAGGACATCGTCCTGAACAATTCTCTCGGCAGCCTGCCCGACGGCGGTCTCACCACCTACCTGGGCGCAGTGCTCTTTCAACTCGGTTCGCTGGCATTCAGCTTCCTCGTTCCGGCCTTGGCCGGCTACATCGCCTTCGCGATAGCCGACCGACCGGGTATCGCGCCCGGTTTCACCGCCGGCGCGGTAGCAGTGTTCGTCGGAGCCGGCTTCATCGGCGGCCTGGTCGGCGGCCTGATTGCAGGTGTCATCGCCTTGTGGATCAGCCGGATCGCCGTTCCTCAGTGGTTGCGCGGCCTCATGCCGGTGGTCATCATCCCGCTCTTCGCGACGCTCATCGTGGGTGCGCTGATGTTCCTGGTGCTCGGCCGTCCCCTCGCCGCCATCACGTCCGGCCTGACCGACTGGCTCAACGGGCTGTCCGGCAGCTCGGTCATTTTCCTCGGCATCATCCTCGGACTGATGATGTGCTTCGACCTCGGTGGTCCGGTCAACAAGGCCGCCTATGCCTTCGCGGTGGCGGGGCTCAACGTCAACGATCCCGCCTCGCTTCGCATCATGGCTGCCGTCATGGCGGCAGGAATGGTCCCGCCGCTGGCCATGGCTCTCGCCTCCACCATTCTGCGACCGAGCCTGTTCAGTGAGGCGGAACGGGAGAACGGTAAGGCTGCCTGGCTCCTGGGTTCGGCGTTCATTTCCGAGGGCGCCATTCCGTTCGCCGCCGCCGATCCCCTGCGCGTGATCCCGTCGATGATGGCAGGGGGCGCTGTCACCGGCGCTCTGGTCATGGCCTTCGATGTAAGCCTCAGCGCACCCCACGGCGGAATCTTCGTATTCTTCGCCATAGGCAACCTGCTGTGGTTCCTCGTCTCGCTGGCCGCCGGCGTGGTCGTAGCCGCGTTGTGCGTCGTCGGAGCCAAGGAATTCATCAAGCCCGGCGCGTCCGACGCCGAACTCGACCCCGACGTTGCGACGGTCGCAGCGTAGGAAACAACCCCGTCAGACAAGCACCAACCTACGCAAGGAGAGATCCCATGCCCAGCACCACAGTCGCTGTCGGTTCGTCCATCGGACTGCACGCCCGCCCCGCCGCCGTCATCGCCGAAGCGGTTGCCGCTGCGGGAGTTCCCGTCACCCTGTCGGTGGCGGACGGCGAACCGGTCGACGCCGGCTCCGCGCTTCTCATCATGACGCTCGGCGCCACCAAGGGCACCGACGTGACGGTGACCAGCGACGATGCGGATGCTGTCGAGAAAGTGGCTCAGCTCGTGGCAGCAGACCTCGACGCGTAAACCCGAACCCCGAGGTCGTCCTGTTCTGCCCCTCCGGAGCCCTGCCGTGCCGCCCACTCGGCCGGGCAGGGCTCCGGAGGCGTTGCTTGCTACACAGCGCCGCCAGCTTCGACGGCGTTCAATCGGGCTTGCAGATGCAGGCGTTCGGGTTCGGTACCCACAAGGACGAGCGCGTCCCGGTACGCTGCCGCGGCCTCGGGAAACCGGCCGAGGCGGCGCAGCAGCTCACCCCGGGTAGCTGGATAGGGGTAGTAGCCGCGGAGCCGGGGCTCGCCGTTCAGCTCGTCCAACAACGCCAACCCTGCCTCGGCGCCGTCGCGCATCGCCACTGCGGCGGCCCGGTTGAGGGCTACCACGGGCGACGGCGCGATCGCGGACAGGACGTCGTAGAGTGCCACGATCTGCGGCCAATCGGTGGTCAGCACGGCTGCCGCCTCGTCGTGCAGCGCAGCGATCGCCGCTTGCACCCCGTAGGGTCCGGGTGGGCCACCGGTCAGCGCGGTCAGCACCAGCGCACTGCCCTCCTCGATCGCCGCACGATCCCAGCTTCCGCGGTCCTGGTCGTCGAGCAGCACGATCTCGCCGCCCGGGCCGGTTCTGGCCTCGCCGCGCATGAATCAGCAGCATCAGCCCGAGGAGCCCGGCAACCTCCCGCTCTGCCGGTAACAACTTACGCAGGATGCGTGCCAGGCGGATCGCTTCCTCGGTGAGACCGAGCCGTTGCAGGTCCGGGCCTGAACTCGCTGCGTAACCCTCGGTGAAGATCGAATAGATCACTTGGAGCACTCCCGGCAGACGTTCCGGGAGCTCGTCGGCGCCGGGGACGCGGAACGGGATCCGAGCCTCGCGAATCTTCTTCTTCGCCCGCACGATCCGCTGGGCCATCGTCGCTACCGGAACGAGGTATGCCCGCGCGACCTCCGGCGTCGTCAGGCCGGCGAGGCAACGCAGCGTCAGGGCACCCCGATCCTCGGCGGGGAGCGCCGGATGGGCGCAGGTGAAGAAGAGTTGCAGCCGCTCGTCCGACAGGCCGGTGCCGACATCTGCGGGTGGGGCAGGATCGGCGCGGTCCGCCTCGACCTGCAGGACTGCGAGCCGGGCGGCATAGGCCTTGTCCCGCCGCAACCGGTCGACCGCCCGCCGTCGCGCTGTGGTCAGAAGCCACGCCCCCGGCTTGGCCGGCACACCTTGCACCGGCCAATGCACGAGGGCAGCCTCAATGGCTTCGGAGGAGACCTCTTCGGCCAGGTCGAGATCGCCGAAGCGGCGGACGAGGGACGCCAGCAGCCGACCACGTTCCTCCCGGAACACGGACTCGACGGACCTTTCGGTACCGAGCGTCCCTTCGTCGTTCACGGTCAGACCCCGAAGTCGGCGATCGGCCGCACGACCACGGAACCTCCCCCGCGTGCGCCGGGACAGCGAGCTGCCCAGTCGAGCGCGACGTCGAGGTCCGGTACGTCGATGACATAGAAGCCGCCCAGCACCTCGCGTGTCTCGGCGAACGGTCCGTCCGTGGTGATCGACCGGTCCCCGTCCGGCCCGACACGCACGGTCGTAGCGGTGGTCAGGTCGGCCAGCGACTCACTCGCGACCAGAATGCCCGCCTCGGTGACCTGCTTGTCGTAGACCATCCAGTCTTCGACGGTGCACTGGGAGGCCGCATCCGCCGAAGCGGCGTTGATCAGCATCATGTACTTCATGTTCGACTCCTGTTGTCCGCTGTGGTGCCGTGGTCCGGCGGGTTGCCGTACACCATGACGACGAACAGGACGCAGCCGAATCGACACGTCCCTGAGAGAAATTCTGGGCGATTGGCCATTGCGCCGCACCATTCAACGGGTGCGACGACGCAACGCATAGGCCACGATCGCGAAAAGCCCGCACACCGCCAGTGCCACCACTGCGATCGACAACCCGCCGGAAGAGCTCTTCTCCTCGTCAGTGACCGCCTCGGAAGTGGCCTGATCCTGCGCCATCGACACCGCGCCTCGCAGCACCTGCACGGGCGGTATGGGACCGTCCCTCGCCTCGGAAGCGATGAGAAGGTCTCCGTCCTCGGTGAACGTCACGGCTTCCCCCTGCGGCTGCGCGGGCACGTGCACCCGGACAGCGGGACCCGAAGCCAGAGCCGCGGCGACATCGCCGTCCGGTGCGGCGAACAGGAACACATCGGAGTAACTGCGCACGGCCGCAACGGTTCCGTCTGCGGACACCGCACCTCCGGTGAACATGGACGAGTACACGGACGGCGCCGTGGTCCCGGCGCCGGTTGTCGCGTTTTCGGCGCCGGTCGGTTCCGCGACATCGAGTGTCCCCACCCTTTCGAGCGGGGTCGGTCCGGGACTTGCCAAGGCATCGACGGGAAGTCCTCCCGCAGGCCGGTACACAGTGCCCGGTCCGAAGATCTCTTTCGTCACGATCAACGCAGTGCCGTCACGCTGAATCAACACCGTCTCGGCGTCGTGGGCTCCGTCCGGATACGTGAGGCGGTGCAGTTGCCCTGCTCCGGTCTCCGGATCCATCCCGATCAGCGCGACCGTCTCACGTGTGCGACCGTTGTCGCCGATGTCGGCCAGCCACACACGCCCGTCCGGACCTGTTGCCAGATCCTCGACGTCGTAGGGGTCGACGGGTACCGACAGCCAACGGGTGACCGCACAGTTGGCGTCCAGGTCCGCGACGGCACGATCGGAGCCGCTGTCTCCGACCGCGTAGAACCGACCCCCAGCCGACGCGAGTCCGGACAACTCCGCCAACGACGCTTCGTCCGGGATCGACCCGGAATCGGTTTCGTGTGGGGTGCAGAACGACTCGAAGCCGGACGCCTCGACCGTGATCTGATCACCCAGGGCAGGCTGCGCCGAGCCCGGCCCGGAAGTCGCCAGGAGTGCGCAGACGGCGACGACAGCGACCGCTCCTGCCGTGAACCACCCGGAGCGTTCAGGCACTGCCGGCGTACTGGAGCAGCGCCGACGCCAGGGCCTGCGGCACACGCGCGTGAACGAACGTGCCGTCCTCCTCGTGCGAGGATTCGATGATCTGTCCGTCGGAGTGGATCCGCGCCATGAGATCGCCCCGCGAATACGGCAGACGCACATTGACCTCGATCTCGGGCCTGAGCAGAACGTCGTCGAGTTGTGTCCGCAGTTCGGCGATTCCCTCACCCGTGCGAGCGGAGACGAACGCTGCACCGGGCAACAGTCCGCGCAGCTGAGTCAACGTGACCGGATCGGCTGCGTCGATCTTGTTCACCACGATGAGTTCGGGCGGCGCGGGTGCGTCGTTCTCCCGAATCACCTCGGTAACGACTGCATGGACGGCTCGAATCTGGTCGAGCGGCAACGGGTCGGACCCGTCCACCACGTGGAGCAGCAGATCCGCATCCGTCACTTCTTCGAGTGTGGAGCGGAAGGCCTCGATCAGCTGAGTGGGCAGGTGCCGCACGAAACCGACGGTGTCGGTGAGGATGTACTCGCGGCCGTCGTCGAGCGCAGCCCGGCGGGTGGTCGGGTCCAAAGTGGCGAACAGGGCATTCTGCACGAGCACGCCTGAGCCGGTGAGCGCGTTGAGCAGACTCGACTTGCCGGCGTTGGTGTAACCGACGATGGCGATCGACGGCACCTCGCTGCGCAGGCGGCGGGTGCGCTTGGTGTCGCGGGCGGCCTTCATACCTTTGATCTCGCGCCGCAGCTTCGCCATCCGCTCACGGATACGACGCCGGTCGGTCTCGATCTTGGTCTCACCGGGTCCGCGCAGACCCACACCACCGTTGCTACCGGCGCGACCACCGGCCTGCCGGGACATGGACTCGCCCCAGCCACGCAGGCGCGGCAGCATGTATTCCATCTGGGCGAGCGCCACCTGAGCCTTGCCCTCTCGGGAGGTGGCGTGCTGGGCAAAGATGTCGAGGATCAGGGCCGTCCGGTCGATGACCTTGACCTTGACGACCTTCTCCAGTGCGGTGAGCTGCGCAGGAGTGAGTTCACCGTCGCAGACGACGGTGTCCGCCCCCGTCGAGAGGACGACTTCACGCAGCTCCTGCGCTTTGCCCGAACCGATGTAGGTGGCGGCGTCGGGTTTGTCCCGCCGCTGCACGAGACCTTCGAGGACCTCGGATCCGGCTGTCTCGGCCAGAGCGGCCAGCTCGGCCATGCTCGACTCGGCCTGCGCGGCGGTGCCCTGGGTCCAGACACCGACCAGGACCACCCGTTCGAGTCGTAGCTGTCGGTACTCGACCTCGGTGACGTCGGTGAGTTCGGTGGACAGGCCGGCAACTCGGCGCAGCGCGCCGCGATCCTCGAGTTGCATCTCGCCGACCGAGGGTCGCCCATCCTCGTGGGCGAACTCACCGGAGTCCGAGATCGGCGTTTCTTCTGTGCGATGTGATTTCGTCATACACGCTCATGATCCCACGGAATGTCGAGGGTGCGCACGTCCATTTCGCGCAGGGCGATCAGGTGAGAGCGTTCCACCACGAATCGTCGATACTGCCCGACGCCACCAGGACGGACGGTCCGCGCAGGGTCGCCCGGCCCTCGGACACGGCAACAGTGACCTGACCACCGGGAATGCGAACGACGACCTCACCCGAATCAGAGCCTTCGTGGCGTAACGCGGCGGTGGCCGCCGCGACGGTCCCGGTTCCGCACGACCGCGTCTCCCCGACCCCACGCTCGTGGACCCGCATGTCGACGGCACCGGAATCGATCCGGGTGAGGATTTCCACGTTGACGCCGTGCGGGAAGAAGCCTGGGTCGAAGCCGGGGGCGGCGGTGAGGTCGAGCGCCGAGAGGGATGCGGCGGTGAGGTGGGGGTCGACGCACGCCAGGTGCGGGTTCCCGACGTCGATGCCGATTCCGTTGAACACTTTGCCGTCGAGGGTGGCAGCACTCGATCCGAGGTCGCGAATCTTCCCCATGTCGACGGTGACGTCACCGAGCGGACCGTCGGAGGAGTGGACGACGACGGGCTTACCCCCGGCACGACTACCGACCACGAATTCCTCGCGTGTCTCGAGGCCGGTGGAGAGAAGGTAGTGGGCGAAGACCCGGACGCCGTTGCCACACATTTCGGCGAGGGAACCGTCCGCGTTGCGGTAATCCATGAACCAGTCGTCGGCGGACGTTCCCTCGGGCAGGTCGGCGAGAACACCGGCCTCGGCAAGCGCGCCTGCCTTGGCCACCCGCAGAACCCCGTCGGCGCCGAGTCCGCGCCGACGATCACAGAGCGCCTTCACCCGCGGCACCGTCAAGTCGAGACGCACGTCGGGATCCGGGAGAACGACGAAGTCGTTTTCGGTGCCGTGCCCCTTACTGAAGTCCATGGGTCCCACCTTATCCAACAGAGATGCTGGCCAACCCCGACCATGCGTCTCGGTGACCGCTCACCGTCGCTGCCGGGCGATCTCGTAGAGGGCCACGGCGCCGGCCGACGGTGCACCGAGCGAACTGGCCGCGCCGCCGATGGGGATGTTGACGACGGTGTCGCAAGCCGCACGCCACGCCGCGCTCATTCCCCGGGTCTCGTTGCCGACCACCAGAACCGTGCCCGTGGTGAAGTCGTGGGCGTCGATCGTGACGGAGCCGGTCTCGTCCGTGCCCACGAGGTGCAGATCGGTGCCGGCCGCTCGCCGCGTGTCCCGGAAGGCGAGGACGTCGTCGACCGACGAGACCGTGACGACCGGCATCGCGAAAAGCGATCCGGTGGAGGCGCGCACGCTCTGCGGGTCGAACGGGTCTGCTCCGTGACCGACCACGACCACCGCATCGGCGCCGAATGCGTTGGCGGACCGGACAAGGGTGCCGAGGTTGCCCGGCGAGCCCGGCCGATCGAAAACCACGATCAGTGGGCTCGCCTGCAGCCGAACGTCCTCCAGGCGTGGGGTGCGGATCTTCGCCACGGCGATCAGTTCCGGGGCGGTGTCGGCCTTCTCACCCAACTCCGCCATCAGTTCGGCACTGACGCCGATCTGTTCGATCGACAGGGCGGCTCGTAGGTTTCGGGCCCATTCCGACAGGGGCGGGCCGTCGATGCGGTACAGCAGCGATTCGAGCGGCCACTCGTGGTCGAGCGCCAGCGTGAGGGGTCGGACACCCTGAATCAGGAAACGTCCCGACTTCGAGCGTTTGCTGCGGTTGGTGAGGTAGGACTGCCACTGCTGGAAGCGGGCGTTGCGGGCGGTGACCAGCAGATTCGAGCCCTGACGGTTCCGTCCGGACGGCGTGCGGCTCATCGTTCTCCCGGGATCGGCGGCTGTTCCAGCATTCTGACGGTGGTGTCGGTGAGGTGAGGATCACTGCCGTCGACCCAGCGGATGCGCGCGTCCCGGCGGAACCACGACCGCTGACGGCGCACGTAACGACGGGTGCCGATGAACGTGCGTTCCCGTGCCTCGTCCAGATCGTATTCGCCGTCGATCCAAGCGAGTACCTGGGCGTACCCGATGGCGCGCGGTGCGGTCACCCCTTCGCGCAGGCCCACGTCGATCAGACCGCGCACCTCCTCCACGAGACCTCGGTCGAACATCAGCTCGGTTCGAATCCTGATGCGTTCGTCGAGTTCCGCGGTCTCTCGATCGACGCCGACGATGCTTGTGCCCCAACGCGGTTCGCCGATGCCCGGCGCAGACGCCGCGAATGGCCGACCGGTGATCTCGACGACCTCGAGGGCCCGCACCAGCCGTCTGCCGTCTGTCGGAAGGATGGATGCGGCGGCATCGGGATCCACCCGGCCCAGCTCGGCATGTACCGCGGCGACGCCGTGCTCGGCGAGAACGGCTTCCCACCGGGCGCGCACCGACGGGTCGGTGGCAGGGAAGCTCCACTCGTCGAGCAGGGACTGCACGTACATCATCGATCCGCCGACGATGATCGGAACGGCGCCGCGAGCCGCGATCGCCTCCACGTCGCGGACTGCCGCCTGCTGATAGTTCGCCACGGTCGCGGTCTCGGTCACATCGAGCACGTCGAGTTGATGGTGCACGATGCCGCGCCGCTCTTCGGGTGGCAGTTTCGCGGTGCCGATGTCCATCCCGCGATAGAGCTGCATCGCGTCGATGTTGACGATTTCCCCGCCCCACCGTTCGGCGAGGTCCAGCGCAAGGTCTGATTTGCCGGTGGCTGTAGGGCCGACGACCGCAACCGGAACCGGTGGCGTCACGGAAGCCACTCCCCTACGTGGTAAGCCACCCCGTACGGCGCCGCGCTGTAGAGCGTCCGGCAGGAGGCAGGCGACACGTCGAATACGCCGGCCAGAACCTGCCACGGTACCCGTCCGCCGAGGCCGAGTTCGCCGCACAGCCCTGGGTCGAGGGAGAGGAGCGCGTCGCGGTCGCCGGAGCCCAAGGCCGCATTCACTCGCGCCTGCACTCCCTCCGCGCGCGGGTCGAACGCACCGGGCGCCTTGGCGGTGAGGGTGTTGGCCCCGTCCGCGACGATCATCAGGCCGCGGGGTTCGCCGTCCCGATCGAGGAATTCGCGCAATGCCGCGCCGTACTCGGCGCACCGCTCGACCGGCAGGTCGGCGGCCAGTATGCGGGCTTCGACCACGGCGTCCGGCGCCCAGGTTCCACGTATCCATCCGGCCGTCAGTGCTGCGAGTGGCAGCTCGGGGTCCGGCTTCCCGGCGGTGCCGGGTCGCAGCGCGACCCGGACGTCGACGCCATAACCCAGGTAGGTGCCCTGCGCCTCGGAAGGCACATCGACGGTGGTGGTACCCGCTCCGACCACAACCCACTTCGAGGTGAGCGCTGACAGGGCCTTGGCGGCAACCCCGACCGCGTCCCTCAACGCCGCCGTCTCTGCAGCCGCTGCCCCAGCGAGTTCGGGAACCAGAAGCGGCGGTGACGGCACGAGAATTGCGGCGGTGAACACACGCGTCACGCTAGTCGACCGCCTCCGAGCACCCGACAGCCGATTCGGTGCCTGCACTCGTTCGGTACCAACGGTCCCCGTCTGACCTGATTCAATAGTCCCCAGAGTCCGTACCGGGTTGAATGGAACCAGCCCTCCGGGTCGGTATGGAGCCGGTAATGCGTTCAGGCAGCCGTGACGCGCGGCAGAGATGAGGAAGCGATGACCGACAGTAGCGACGCCCAGCCCGCCGTGGAGCCTGCCGCCGAGCAGCACGACACGCCGAAGCCGAGCGTCCCTAAACCGGGCGGCGCCGCAAAACCGGGTGCACCCAAGCCGGGCCCCACGCCTACGCACGCACTCTCCGCCCCCGCCGTCGCGGCCCCGCCCGGGAGCGACCCCAGCAAGTTCGGCCGGGTGGACGACGACGGCACCGCATGGGTCAGGACCGCCGACGGAGAGCGGCAGATCGGTTCGTGGCAGGCCGGGGACGCCGCCGAGGGGCTGGCGCATTTCGGTCGACGATTCGACGACCTCGCCACGGAGGTGGCACTTCTCGAGGCTCGGCTGAACTCCGGGGCCGGGGATGCGAAGAAGACCAAGGCCGCCGCACTCGCCCTCGTCGAATCGTTGCCGACCGCAGCGGTGATCGGTGACATCGATTCGCTCGCGGCCCGTCTCGACGCCGTCATCGCCGGCTCGGACGAGGCCGCCGCGCACGCGAAACACGAGAAGGAGAAGTCGCGGCAGGCCCACACCGAACGCAAGGAAGAACTGGCCGCCGAGGCCGAACGGATCGGCGCGGAATCCACGCAGTGGAAGGCGGCAGGTGATCGCCTCCGCGAAATCCTGGAAGAGTGGAAGACCATTCGCGGCATCGACCGGAAGGTCGACGATGCCTTGTGGAAGCGGTATTCCAAGGCACGGGAGGCGTTCAACCGGCGCCGCGGCGCGCACTTCGCCGAACTCGACCGAGAACGGGCGGCGGCGAAGACGAAAAAGGAAGAACTCGTCACCCGCGCGGAGGCGTTGGCCGACTCCACCGATTGGGGCCCCACCGCCGGTGCGTTCCGTGATCTCCTCGCCGAATGGAAGGCCGCGGGCCGCGCCCCACGCGAAGCTGACGACTCCCTGTGGAAGCGGTTCAAGGGCGCTCAGGACTTATTCTTCGCGGCGCGCAACGCCGCCTCCTCCGAACGCGACGCCGAGTTCGAGGAGAACGCGGTCGCCAAGGAGGAGCTGCTGAAGACCGCCGGAGACATCGATCCGACCAAGGACATCGACGCCGCCCGGGCCGCACTACGCGACTTGCAAGAAAAGTGGGACGCCATCGGCAAGGTGCCCCGCGAGCGGATGCACGACCTCGAGGGCAAGTTGCGGGCCATCGAAAAGCGCGTACGCGACGCCGCCGACGAACAGTGGCGACGCACTGATCCGGAGGCTCTCGCCCGGGCCGCGCAGTTCCGCGAACGCGTCACTCAGTTCGAGGAACAGGCCGCCAAGGCCACCGCGGCGGGTAAGACCAAGGACGCCGAGAGTGCGCTCGCTCAGGCCAGGCAGTGGCGTGAATGGGCTGAGGCCGCCGAGGGCGCCGTCAGCGGTCAGTAAGCCCCGAGGCGGGCGTCACCCGATGTTCCAGTCGCCGCGTCGCTCCGCTTCGGCGGCAGCGGCGCGGCGTTCTTCTTCCGCGGCCAGCTGCAGCGCTGTCCTGCTCCACACGACTTTCAGCCAGTGGAAGGTCAACACGATCACGGTCAGCCAGCCCACGATCAGGCCGATACCCGGACCCGCCGCCTCGACACCCGGCGCTGGGGTTTGGCGGGTCCAGATGGCGAGCATCCCGAACACGATCGACACAGCCGTTCCCGCAAGAGCTATCCAAGCCAGGGCCCAGCGGCGCGTGATCAGCGCCAGCATCGACGCGACGACGCCGAACACCACCTCGAACCAGACGAACAGTCGCGACGGCAATGTGATGACTTCCGTGCGGGCGTCGTCCCCGTAGACCAGCACCTCCCAGCCGTTCGCGACGCCGGAGTGCGGCAGCGTGAGGGATCCGAGCAGAACGACGACAGCGATCGCGACGACCAGCGCCCGCACGCCCGGGTCGATTTCACCGGCCACCTTCTTCTCGGCGGCGTCGAAATCTTTCAGGTAACTCTCGATCGGGTCGCTCGCACTGCTCGAACCGTCGCCCCCGCCGGTGCGATCATCGTCGTGCCGCTTGTCGTCGAACGGGGAGGTCATGCGCTGCATCCCATCTGAGCGGGTAGTGGTGCCGGTGCACCGATCTGCGGGAGTCCGAGACCGACACCGATCGGCGGAGTCTTGGGTGTAATGCCCTTGTCGAAAGAGTCACCGGCACGGGTTCGGCGGTGGGTGAGGACCGGGGTGTCGGCAACGAGATGGTGCGGGGCCGCCGCACTCACCACCAGGGTGACGACATCGCCGGGCCGGATGTTGCCGTCGACGTTGCCTTCGGGACGGAAATGGACCAGTCTGCCGTCGCGGGCGCGTCCGCTCATCCGGCGGGTTTCCGCGTTCTTGCGGCCCTCACCGGCCGCGACGAGGAGTTCCACCTCGGCGCCGACCAGCTTCTGATTCTCCTCGAGGGTGATCTCCTCCTGGAGAGCAATGAGACGCTCGTACCGTTCCTGAACGACAGCTTTGGGGAGCTGTCTCTCCATGTCTGCAGCGGGCGTTCCCGGACGCTTGGAGTACTGGAAGGTGAAGGCACTGGTGAACCGGGCCTGACGGACGACGTCGAGGGTGCCCTGGAAGTCTTCCTCCGTCTCGCCCGGGAAACCGACGATGATGTCGGTGGTGATCGCCGCGTGCGGCATCGCGGTACGGACCTTCTCGATGATGCCCAGGAATCGCGTCGTGCGGTACGAGCGCCGCATCGCCTTCAAGACGCGATCGGAGCCGGACTGCAGCGGCATGTGCAACTGCGGGCAGACAGCCGGAGTTTCTGCCATCGCCTCGATGACGTCGTCCGTGAACTCGGCCGGGTGCGGTGAGGTGAAGCGGATCCGCTCGAGTCCCTCGATCTGGCCGCATGCGCGTAGCAACGAGGCGAACGCTCCGCGATCGCGCGGTTGCTCCGGATCGGCGAAGGACACGCCGTAGGCATTGACGTTCTGGCCGAGCAGGGTCACCTCGACAACACCCTCGTTCACGAGAGCCCGAACCTCGGCGAGAATGTCGCCGGGCCTGCGGTCGACTTCCTTTCCGCGCAAGGCGGGCACGATGCAGAACGTGCAGGTGTTGTTGCAGCCCACCGAGATGGACACCCACCCGGCGTACGCCGACTCCCGCTTGGCGGGCAGCATGGACGGGAACGCCTCGAGGGCGTCGAGGATCTCGACCTCCGCCCGCTGGTTGTGACGCGCACGGTCCAGCAGCGCAGGCAGCGATCCGATGTTGTGGGTACCGAACACGACGTCCACCCACGGCGCCTTCTTCACGACGACGTCGCGGTCCTTCTGCGCCAGGCAACCACCGACAGCGATCTGCATGTCGGGGTTCTTCTCCTTCGCCGGCGCGAGATGACTGAGGTTGCCGTACAGCTTGTTGTCGGCGTTCTCGCGCACCGCACACGTGTTGAACACCACGAGGTCGGGGGTCTGCCCGGTCGCGGCCTTGGTGTATCCGGCGTCCTCGAGCAGACCCGATAGACGTTCGGAGTCGTGCACGTTCATCTGGCAGCCGTAAGTGCGCACCTCATAGCTGCGCTGAGAGTTCTGGTCGATCGTGTCCACGTTCCCAGGGTACGGGCCGCGACAAATCGCCTCGTCGCGGCCATTGTGCACCAGGACACCCTCACCGTCGGACAGTAAAGTTTCCGTGACATCCCGAGGATTCTCGGAGTAAATGTCGAGACTGCCGCCTCCACCACATAGGGTCTTCGACTATGACGCAAGCCGACGACGCGACGCCGACACCCTCGACAGGTGTGGCAACGTCCATGATCTCGATGAAATCGGTGAACAAGCACTTCGGCGCCCTCCATGTCCTCCAGGACATCGACCTCGAAGTCCCGCGCGGGCAGGTCGTGATCGTCCTCGGGCCGTCAGGTTCCGGGAAGTCGACGCTGTGCCGGACCATCAACCGCCTCGAGCCGATCGACTCCGGGGTGATCGCAGTGGACGGCAAGGTTCTGCCCGCGGAGGGCAAGGCCCTGGCGGCGCTCCGTGCCGACGTGGGCATGGTGTTCCAATCGTTCAATCTGTTCGCCCACAAGACAATTCTCGAAAACGTGATGCTCGCACCGATGAAGGTCCGGAAGAAGAGCACTGCGGATGCGAAGGCCACCGCTCGCCAACTGCTCGAACGGGTCGGAATCGCCAATCAGGCGGACAAGTACCCCGCTCAGCTGTCGGGTGGACAACAGCAGCGTGTGGCAATCGCACGGGCACTCGCCATGAATCCCAAAGTGATGCTGTTCGACGAGCCCACCTCCGCACTCGACCCGGAGATGGTCAATGAGGTCCTCGATGTGATGACCTCGCTCGCCAAGGAAGGCATGACGATGCTCGTGGTCACACACGAGATGGGCTTCGCCCGCAAGGCCGGCGATCGCGTCCTGTTCATGGCCGACGGCCAGATCGTCGAAGACTCCGAACCGGGCACATTCTTCTCCGCTCCCGAATCGGAGCGCGCGAGGGACTTTCTCGGCAAGATTCTCAGCCACTGACCCAGCTGAGGGCCGCCGGCGGAGCGTCGCTCGCGGGCTTCGGTGGACTCACCTGTCTCAACCCGTTATTTCTATGGAGAGGAACTCGATGAGGATCAATCGCGCGATTCGTTGGGGAATCGGCGTCATGGCGGTCGCCGTCGTCGCGTCCGGCTGCGGCGGAGGCGAGGAGAAAAGCGCCTCCCAGAGTGCGTCGGAAGGCAAGCTGACCGTCGGAATCAAGTTCGACCAGCCCGGCCTCGGCCTGCGTAACCCTGACGGAAGCTTCAGCGGCTTCGACGTGGAGGTGGCCGAATACGTCGCCGGCAAGTTGGGTGTCACACCCGAGAACATCGAGTTCAAGGAGTCGCCCTCCGCGCAGCGCGAAACCTTGATCCAGAACGGTGAAGTCGATTACATCGTCGCCACCTACTCGATCACGGACGCCCGCAAGGAGAAGGTCGACTTCGCCGGTCCGTATTTCATTGCGGGACAGTCACTTCTGGTGAAGTCCGAGAACACCGACATCACGGGCCCCGACTCGCTGCGCGGTGGAAAGAAGCTGTGCTCCGTCACGGGTTCGACTCCTGCGCAGAAGGTCAAGGACCAGTACGCCCAGGATGTGCAACTGCAGGAGTTCGACACCTACTCCGCCTGTGTCGAGGCATTGCGTAACGGCGCTGTCGACGCCGTGACCACCGACGACATCATTCTGGCCGGTTACGCGGCGCAGTACCCGGGCGAGCTGAAGGTGGTCGGTGAGCCCTTCACCGAGGAGCGGTACGGTATCGGCCTGGCGCAGGGTGACGACGAGACCCGCGGCAAGATCAACGACGCCATCGACGCGATGATCGCGGACGGTTCGTGGGAGAAGGCGTTCAACGACACGGTCGGCGCTTCCGGCTACCCGCTGCCGGCACCGCCGACCGTCGATCGTTACTGAGCAATTTCCGTATCCGGCTCGGACGGCCCTCTTTCGGTGGGCCGTCCGACCCGGTTTCGACTCCAACCACCGGGATTTCGGGAGACGGTAAGTGGACCTACTGAGCAAGTACAGCGATCAGCTGATCGACGCATTCTGGACGACGGTGCAACTCACCGCGTTCTCGGCCATCGGCGCGCTGATACTGGGCACCATCCTCGCCGCGATGCGGGTGTCGCCGATTCCCGTCGCACGCGGCGTCGGGACGGCCTATGTGACCATCTTCCGCAACACTCCCCTGACACTCATCATCATCTTCTGTTCCTTCGGGCTCTTCCAGACGATGGGCGTCAAGCTCGCGCCCGAGCAGTCCCCGACATTTTTCACCCAGAACAACTTTCGGCTGGCCGTCCTCGGACTGAGTATCTACACCGCGGCCTTCGTCTGCGAGTCGATCCGATCCGGCATCAACACGGTGCACGTCGGGCAGGCCGAGGCCGGACGGTCGCTCGGCCTCACGTTCTCCCAGAACCTGCGCCTGATCGTGCTCCCCCAGGCGTTCCGTGCAGTGACCGCACCCCTCGGTAGCGTCCTCATCGCCTTGACCAAGAACACCACGATCGCCTCGGTGATCGGCGTCGCCGAAGCCTCACTGCTCATGAAGGAAATGATCGAGAACGAGGCCGCCATCTTCGTCGTCGGTGGCATTTTCGCCCTCGGGTTCGTGGTCCTGACACTGCCGATGGGCCTTCTGTTCGGCTATCTGAGCAAGCGATTCGAGGTTGCACGATGAGTAGTAATTCGGCCACCGTCCTCTACGACGCTCCCGGACCCCGGGCGAGAAATACCTACCGCCTGATCTCCGCGGCCGTGGCCGTCGTCCTTCTCGGCATCGGATACCTTGTCTTCGCAGCGCTCGATGACAAGGGACAGCTGACTTCTGCGAAATGGAATCCGTTCGTCGAGTCGACGTCGTGGACAACTTATCTGATCCCCGGTATCCGCGGAACGCTCGTGGCTGCAGCCGCGTCGATCGTGTTCGCGTTGATTCTCGGCGCGATTCTCGGTATCGGCCGACTCTCGGATCACCGGCCGATACGGTGGATCGCCGGCGCGTTCGTGGAACTCTTCCGTTCCATACCGGTGCTGATTCTGATGATCTTCTCGTACCAGCTCTTCGCTGAATACGAGGTCTTCAAATCGAAGTACCTGGCCCTCGCTGCCGTCATCGTGGGCCTCACGCTCTACAACGGTTCGGTGATCGCCGAGATCGTGCGTGCAGGAATCAAGTCCCTCCCCAAGGGACAGAGTGAGGCCGCGATGGCCCTGGGCATGCGTAAGGGCCAGATCATGCGGACCATCCTTCTTCCGCAGGCTGTCACCGCGATGTTGCCTGCGATCATCTCCCAGATGGTGGTGGCTTTGAAGGACTCCGCCCTCGGTTACCTCATCGGGTACGTGGAAGTCGTGCGCTCTGGGCAACAACTCGGCGCCTTCTACGGCAATTACCTGCCCGCGCTGATCGTCGTGGCCATCATCATGATTGCGCTCAACTCGACACTGACCGTGTTGGCCACAAGGTTGGAGAAGCGTCTGCGTTCCGGCCGCAAGGGCGGCGCGATTCCCGGTGCGGATATTGCGGCGGTTCCGGCGGTCTCCGTTCCGGGGATGGACATCACTGACAAGAGACTGTGATGTGTTGCGGCCGGGCGGGACACAGTCCCACCCGGCCGCGTACTCCCGAGACCCTGTTCGCTCATCCTTGGTCGAACATTCCATCGGTTTCGGCGCCGAGGTGATCGAGCTGTTCCTTGACCACCTCGAACGCCATTCCCTGTGGAAAGCCGCGGCGCGCAAGCATCGACACGAGGCGCCGAACTGCCCGGTCGCGGTCGTTTACAGCAAGCGTGCGTAGTTTTTTCGCGACGAGTTCGGTCGCCCGTTCACGTTCGTCTTCGCTGCCGATCTGCGAGAGGGCCTCGGTGGCATGCTCCTGACCGATGCCTTTGCGGCGCAACTCCATTGCGAGCGCCCGCTTGCCTTTGCCGGAGTAGGTGTGCCGCGACTGGACCCATTGCTGGGCGAAATCAGCGTCGTTGACCAACCCGACCTCGGTGAGGCGATCGAGTACACGTTCTGAGATGTCGGCCGAGTAGCCCTTCTTCGCGAGCCGCTCGGCCAGTTCCGCTCTGCTTCGGGCGCGATCCGTGAGGAGACGCAGGCACAAATCCTTGGCCTGCGTCTCCGTCCCGCCTTCGCCCGTCGGACGCACGTGTCTTCCTAGAAGTCGACCGGGGCGGCGTCGTCCGTAACAGCGGTCACGTCGGCACCGATCCCGAGCTTTTCCTTGATCTTCTTCTCGATCTCGTCCCGGATATCAGTGTTCTCCAGCAAGAACTTCCGGGCATTCTCCTTACCCTGTCCCAACTGGTCACCTTCGTACGTGTACCAGGATCCGGACTTGCGGATGAACCCGTGCTCGACACCCATGTCGATCAGCGAGCCTTCCTTGCTGATTCCGAGGCCGTAGAGGATGTCGAACTCTGCTTGCTTGAACGGCGGGGCCACCTTGTTCTTGACCACCTTGACGCGGGTGCGGTTACCGACCGCGTCCGTGCCGTCCTTGAGGGTTTCGATACGCCGAACGTCCAGGCGCACCGAGGAGTAGAACTTCAGTGCTTTACCACCCGTGGTTGTTTCGGGGGAACCGAACATGACACCGATCTTTTCACGCAGCTGGTTGATGAAAATGGCGGTGGTGCCCGAATTGCTGAGCGCACCGGTCATCTTGCGCAGCGCCTGGCTCATCAGACGGGCCTGCAAACCCACGTGACTGTCACCCATTTCGCCTTCGATCTCGGCGCGGGGGACGAGAGCCGCCACCGAGTCGATCACGAGAATGTCGAGGGCACCGGAGCGGATCAGCATGTCTGCAATCTCGAGTGCCTGCTCACCGGTGTCGGGCTGCGACACCAGCAGAGCGTCGGTGTCGACACCGAGCTTCTGGGCGTAGTCGGGATCGAGAGCGTGCTCGGCGTCGATGAAGGCGGCGATGCCGCCGGCGGCCTGAGCATTGGCGACCGCGTGCAGAGCGACCGTCGTCTTACCCGACGACTCCGGGCCGTAGATTTCGATGACTCGGCCACGGGGCAGACCGCCGATGCCAAGGGCCACGTCCAACGCGATGGAACCGGTCGGGATGACAGCGATGGGCTGACGCACACCTTCGCCCAGGCGCATCACCGAGCCCTTGCCGAAGTTCTTGTCGATCTGCGCAAGCGCCAGGTCGAGCGCCTTGTCGCGATCGTGTGCTTGTGGTGCCATCGTCGTCCCCATTCTCGAGTTCGTCTGTGCTCTGCGGTTAGGTTAGATCCAGGTACCGACAACAACCGTGACCACCGAACATCTCCAGCATAGGGGAACGTGTGTTCGATTGTCGCGATCGGGTGTTCGACACGCCGAGCGGATCGTCGGCCCCTTGATCAGGCCGTGGCGGTGCCGCTCATCTGCGCTGCGGGGGGACGTCGAATTCGACGCAGAGTTCTCGCCACACTTCCCGGGGTTCGCGGCCTTCCTCGATGGCTTCGGCGGCGGTTTTGCCGCCGAGGCCGAGGAGGACGTGGTCGACGAGCAGTGCGTCGCCGCGCATCGGTCCGAACTCGTCGCGGACCAGTTGGTGAAATTCGGTCAGTCGCACGTTTCCACGCTAGCGGACGCGTGTGGCGCGGGTTGTCATCGCAGCGCTGCCCGGCACACTTCGACAGGGTCGTCGACTTCGGCGATGGTCTTCGCGGCCCGGTGCGCCGCTTCGGCGTGGGTCGCGTCGGACAGCACCTGTTCGACCGCGGCACGAAGAGCTTCCGGGCTCGGTGGTCGCACGATGACGGCGCTCCCCTGTCTGGCGGCTCGGTTGGCCAGTTCCCATTGATCGCCACCGCCGGGTACCACCACGACCGGGACTCCGGCGAGAAGTGCCTTCGCCAGCATCCCGTGTCCACCCCCGCAGACGACGACGTCGGCCTTCTGCAACATGGCGTCCTGCCTGCCGAGTCCGGCTCGCGCCCAAGTCGGGACCGTCGACGGCGCTCCCTCCAGAATCGATGCGATTACCCGCACCCCGGCTCCGTCGAGTCCGCTGAGCGTGGTCTCGAGCATGCCTTCGGCACCGGTGAATGCGGTGGACGGCGCAACCATGACCAGCGGATCACTGCCGTCGGGGACGGGCAGTACCTCGTCGGTGGGTTCCCACAACAATGGGCCCACCACGAATGTCTCCGCAGGCCAGTCGGGTCGCGGCACCTCGAGCGCGGGGAGGGTCGCGATCAGTCGGCGCACGGGTCCCGGGTCCTCGGCAGGCAATCCGACACTGACGCGCGCCTGCGCCCGCTGCCGCTCACCCTGTCGGATCGATCGTGCCGTCGCGGCCCTCATCAGGGTGTCGCGAATACGCCCCCGCACACCGGTGCCGGGCGCGAGACCGCTGCCGATCGGCGGCAAGCCCTTGGACGGCGCGTACAGCGGGTGCGGCGACAGTTCGATCCAGGGGATCCCCAACCTTTCGGCGGCCATTCCACCGCCTGCGGTGAGGATGTCGGAGACCACGAGATCGGGATTCATCGTGCGCAGATCGGGCAGAAATTCGGTAGAGATGTGCGCCGCTCGTCCGTGGATGCGGGCACCTGCGTCGAGGTCGTCGTCGATGGGCCGGGGCGCGAGGCCCTTCAGCAGTTCGGTGGGAACTCCGGCGGCCCGCGCCTGCTCGATCCAACGGGCGCCCGTGAACAGAACCGGTTCGTCGCCCGCCTCGATGAAGGCCAGGCACAACGCAAGGGCAGGAAAGGCATGTCCGGGGTCCGGCCCGGCGACCACAGCGACTCGCACGAGCACAGGGTGTCACACGTCCGTCGTCACCGAATCCCGAACGCTGATTCGGCGGCGTGCAGCGCCCGCGCCCGATCGTCCGCGACGAGCCCGATCCGCGTGCGACGGTCGAGGAGGTCGCCTACGTCGAGTGCGCCCTCGTGTGAGACACCGAAGTCGAACTCGGCGCGGCTGATGTCCAGGCCGACCGCAATCGGTGCGAGCAAGGCGGGGTCGGCGGCGACCAGCGCGGCTTCCGTTCCGTAGCGGGCCACCAGCGACGGCGGCGCTGCCACGTTTCGCAGGGCTGCCTGGGAGGCGGCACCGACGAGCGGCAGCACCCGGGTCCGGCAGGGGCCCGCAGTCAGTCCTGCGAGTTCGACGACGGCGTCGACGGCGTCCTCCGCCATCTTGCGGTAGGTGGTCAGCTTGCCGCCGACGACACTGACGAGTCCCGTGCTGGAATGCAGGATCGCGTGGTTGCGAGACAAGTCGGCAGTCGAGCCGTCCCCAATGTGGAGCAGGGGGCGCAGACCAGCGAAGGTGCCCAGAACATCCGTACGTACCAGCGGGTTCTCCAGCGCAGTGTTGACCGTCGCCAGCAGGAAGTCGATCTCGCCTTCGGACGCAACCGGGATGTCGGGCACCGGTCCCCGCGCCGCCTCGTCCGTCAACCCCAGATACACACGTCCCAATTGGGCCGGCAACGCGAAGACGAAGCGATTGGTTGCCCCCGGAACGGGCACGGTCAGCGCCGCCGTGGGATTGCCCAGCCGGTCGGCGGACAGCACGAGGTGCGTGCCGCGACTGGGCCTGAGGCTGATGTCGGGGTCGATCTCTCCCGACCAGACACCCGCTGCGTTGATCACCGTGCGCGCCTCGATCACCATTTCGGACCCGGTCAACTCGTCGCGCAGCGTGGCCGACGTTCCGGTCACCGCGTACGCGCCTGTCCGTGTGAGTATCTTCGCGCCGTGCATCGCAGCCGTCCGCGCGAGGCCGATCACGAGTCGGGCATCGTCGACGAGTTGGCCGTCGAATGCGACCAGTCCGCCTCGCAGCCCTTGCCGCCGCACCGCGGGAGCGAGCTCGGCCACGCGGTCGGGACGCACGGTGCGCGACCTCGGCAAGACGGTCGGCGACGTGTGTGCTCCGGCGCGCAATATGTCGCCCGCGAGGAAGCCGGCGCGGATCAGGGACTTGCCGAACAGTGTGGTGGAATCGAGGACGGGGACGAGTTGCGGCAGCGCCCGGACCAGGTGGGGGGCGGTGCGGGTCATCAGAATCCCGCGTTCCATCGCACTTTCCCGCGCGATGCCGATGTTGCCCGACGCCAGGTAGCGCAGTCCCCCGTGCACGAGTTTCGAACTCCACCTACTCGTTCCGAAAGCGAGGTCGCGCTTCTCTACGAGCACGACGTTCAACCCACGTGAGGCGGCGTCGAGCGCCACGCCGGCGCCGGTCACGCCGCCGCCGATCACGAGTACGTCTACCCGCCCATTGTCGGCCAGCTGCTGGAGCTCGTGCGTCCTGCGGCGGGCATTGAGCGACGAGGAGTGTGTCGCATTTCCGTCGTTCACCGTTTTCCTCCAGCGCTCTCGTGATTCTGCGGTGCCAGGTAGGCGCCGATTGCCTGGCGCAGTTCCACGGTCAGGGCGTCACCGGGAAGTTCCCCGGCAACCATCGCCGCCGACTGGACAGCGGACTGTGCGATGAGCAGCACCATGGTGGCGATGTGGCGACTGTCGCCGGTGCGCACGGAGTTCTGACGCTGACCGGCCACCACGGCGAGCGCGACCCGGTCGATGATCGCCTTCTGGCTGGTCCCGAGCCGCTCGAGCACATACGTCGTGAAGAGTTCCTGGTCGGAGCGCAGTATCTTGACGAAGAGAGGATGGTTTCGCACTGCGGCGGATACGTCGACGACGGCCTCGACGAGTTGGTCGTATACCGACTGCTCGAGCGTGAAGGCGGGCGTCAGAGCAGCGATCTCGCGGGTCATGAGGTCGGCGACCACAGCCCGGGTGTCCGCCCACCGGCGGTAGACGGTCGGCCGGCTGACTCCCGCCCGTCGCGCGACCTCGGCCAGTGTGGTTCTGCGAAGCCCGAAGTCGAGGATGCAGGATCGTGCTGCATCGAGTATGGCGTCGTCGACGCTCGGCGTGCTGTCGTCGCTCGACAGTGGATTACGGATAGACATTGTATGTAACACCGTAACGCATTTGCCGATTTCCATACGGTTGGACTGAGGTGGCGAGTGTGCTCGAGACGGTGCGCGTCGGCCGCCGATGTGATCGTCCGGAAGCAAGTTCGGAAATTCCCCCGATTCCGTCAGTGTCCGATTCATGCCTCCAGTTCTGCCGCTTGGGCCTGATGTCACATCCGTCTACTCAGACGTGCCCGCGGTGACATTCGGTTACGCGTGTCGTGCCCCACCGGTGGGGACGAGGGAGTTACGCGAAATAGTAGAGGTCGAAGCCGACGGCCCGGTCGGCGTCGAATCCGGGCTGGGGGCCGGTCACAGCCTCGACTTGCGCACGCGCCTGTTTCCCCACGGGTATGTCGGACAGCGCTTCGAGATATCGCGCGTGCTCAGCGAGTGACAGGACGGCTCGATCCACGGTGTGCGTGACGTCGACCGCATGAGTAGGTTGCATGGTGTTGACCGCGACCCAGCGCACTCCTCGCCACGACGGAAGCCCCCTGTCCCCCAGTTCGGGGAAGATCCACTCGTTAGCGGCATCCGCGGCGGCGTCGAGGACACAGCGCCCGAGGGCGCGGTGATCGGCACTGTTGGGCTGCCCGGGACCCCAGGTATCGCCGAAATGGGCGGTCACCACCAGGTCGGGGCGATGGCGCCGAATGGCCGCAGCGAGGTCGCGGCGCAGTTCCAGACTTTCGACGACCCGCCCGTCGGGGTAGCCGAGGAACTCCACCTGCGAGACCCCCACGACGGCCGCCGAGCGACGCTCTTCCTCCTCGCGGAGAGGCCCCGATTCACGGGGGTGCAGACCAGCAATTCCGGCTTCGCCACTGGTGGCGAGCACGTATCGGATGTCTTTGCCCTGTTCGGTCCATCGGGCGACTGCTGCTGCCGCCCCGTATTCGATGTCGTCGGGATGGGCGACGATGACGAGCCCACGATGCCAGTCCTCGGGTACCGGTTGCATGATTCGAGACTGCACCTCAGAGGTGTGTGATGTCCGACTTCTCGCCGGATCCGGACATCGCCTTGTACAAGAGGTACGCCCCGAACACCACCGCGCTGACGACGAGAACCCAGAAGAGGCCCTCGATCAATGCACCGACGACGGCCAGCGCGATCCAGATCACCACGACCGCAAGAACAATCTTCCAGAACATGACTTCCTCCACTCACATCTCCCCGATCGATTTCTGCGCCCGACATCCGGTCGACCCCACTCATCGGGTACGCACCCCAGCCTGGCACGCTGCCTTCGGTAAATCACCAGGTCAGCGCAAAGATCAGGGAAAGTTCAGGGTTGTCCCCCACTCCCCCGAGCCCGCGTGGGCCGTCGCGACGCGAGTGCGACCGGCCTCCTGACGTAAACTTCGCGCCATTCAGTCCTGCAGCAGGAGGAGCACGCCGACCGTGTCGACGACATCCCGATTTTCCGCACGCGACCTCGCCCACGTCGCTGTGTTCGCCGCGTTGATCGTGGCGCTGGGACTTCCCGGCACCATCAACGTCGGCTCGTCCGGCGTCCCGATCACTCTGCAGTCGCTCGGGGTCATGCTGGCCGGTGCGCTCCTCGGTGCGCGCAAAGGTGTGCTGTCAGTCCTGACGGTGATGGCTCTCGGTCTGGTCCTACCGGTCCTCGCCGGCGGACGCACCACCCTCACCTCCCTGGCGGGCCCCACTGTCGGCTTCCTCATCGGCTGGATTCCCGCTGTCGCGGTCATCGGCTGGCTGACCGTACGCATGCTTCCCCGATATCGGGTGATCCTGGGGATCGGTATCAACATCCTCGGCGGAATCGTGGTGCTGTACGCCTTCGGACTGCCCGGGATGATGCTGCGTACCGACCTCTCGTTGTGGCAGGCGATCACCGCGAACGCCACCTATCTGCCGGGCGATCTCGTCAAGGCCGTCGTCACCGCACTCGTCGCCGCGCAGGTCCACCGCGCCTACCCGGCACTGCTGAAGGATCCTGCGACCGCACCGCACCGCACCGCAGAGGTCCGCTGACTCCGTGATCGGTTCGGGGCGATGAGTGACATTCGGTTCCACGGCGTGAGCCATTCCTACGGCGAGCGCTCGGTACTGGCAGGGGTCGACCTCACCCTGTCCGAACACCGCATCGGCATCGTGGGTCCCAACGGCGGCGGTAAGTCGACTTTGGCTCGGCTGATCAACGGGTTGGTCCTTCCGTCCGCCGGCTCTGTCACCGTCGACGACCTCGACACGGCGCGACGCGGTCGCCAGGTGCGCAAGAAGGTCGGTTTCGTGTTCACCGATCCCAACCACCAGATCATCATGCCCACGGTGGCCGAGGACATCCGTTTCTCGCTCCGTCGGTCGTCGTTGTCCACGACCGAACGCGCCGAGCGCGTCACCCGGGTGCTCGAACAATTCGGACTCGCCGGCCATGCCGACCACCCGACGCACCTGCTGTCCGGGGGCCAGAAACAGCTTCTCGCGCTCGCCGCGGTGATGGTGACAGAACCCGAGGTGCTGGTTGCGGACGAACCGACCACACTCCTCGATCTACGCAATACCCGCGTCATCGCGGAGACTTTCGCACGACTACCGCAGCAGGTGATCGTGGTGACGCACCACCTCGCGTTGCTCGACTCGTTCGAGCGGGTCCTCGTGGTCGACGAGGGGCGCGTGGTCGCTGACGGCGCGCCGAGTGCGTCGATCGACTTCTACCGCAACCTGGTTCGATGAGCACCCTCGGCCTCTACCACCCCGGCGACACGGTCGTGCATCGGCTACCTGCCGGCGCGAAGGTCCTGGCCCTGATCGCGTGCATCGTCGCTATCACCGTCGGTGTCCGACAGCCGTGGCAGCTGGCGCCCGCGGCACTGCTCGTCGGGGCCGCCTACGCGGTCGCACGGATACCCGTCCGGGCGGCGCTGGCTCAGCTCCGGCCACTGCTGTGGATGCTGCTGATCATCGGCGCCTTCCAGCTCGTGTTCACCGGATGGGTGCGCGCTGCTCTCGTGTGCGGGACCCTTCTGCTGTCGGTTGCTGCTGCCGCACTGCTCAGTCTCACCACACGTGTCACCGACATGCTCGACGCGATCACCACCGCCATGGCGCCCCTGCGCCGCTTCGGCGTGAACCCCGACCGGATCGCGTTGGTGCTGGCGATGACGATCCGCTGCATCCCCCTGATGTCGGGGATAGTGCAGCGCGTAGCCGATGCACGGAAGGCGCGGGGGCTGGGTTTCTCGCTTCGCGCGCTGGCGGTGCCCGTGGTGGTGAGCACCTTGATGACGGCCGACGCCATGGGCGAGGCACTCGCTGCGCGCGGCGCGGACGACTGAGCTCAGCGGTATCGGCGCACGATGTCGTCGATCTCCCCGAGTGCGGCGGCGAGGCCCGCCAGCTTTTCCGTGGCCGACACCAGCTCCGCGCGCTCACACGCCAGACCGCCAACCGCCCCGGACGCACCGGGAACCGTCACTTCGGCCGCAGCAGCCACCAACTCTTCGAATTGATCGACGCCGTCGTCGAGTTGTGCGGCCGCGGAGGCAATCGCCCGGTGGAGCGACGGTGCTGCCGCCCGGCTCCCACTGGCCGCACTCTCCATGGCCACGATATCGACGGCGACCGCGTGCAGGGCGGCCGCCGCGGACCGGGCAGTGCCGTGGGTGTCCTCGATGTCATCGTCGCTGATCGTCGCCGAGCGGGTGAGCACCCCGAGTATTCCGTGGAGTGCCCGCTCACTGTGTACTAGCCGCTCCATGGGCGCCCGGGCCACCGAGGACGGCGACGGGAGGGAACGCCGGGCCGGACGACCCGGCGGCGGCACGACCGCATCGAGCTCTCGGTAACGGTTCAGCGCCATTACCGCCGGCACCGCGAACACAACAGCACCCCCGCCTGCCATCACCAATGACCATTCGGGAGCCGCAGCAAGGGCAAGCCCCGCGGCACCCGTGGCCGAGGATCCCGACACGACGCCGAAACGCTGCGCCCGCCGCCGAGCTCGTCGCTTCTTCCGTAGCAGGCGTTCGCGCGGATCACGCCACCGCTGCGCCGCCTCGACGACGGACTCGCCGGCGTCCCGCAACGCTCCCTGGACTCCGACGAAGCCGGATACGACAGTGGCCGACCGGACTGCACGTCCGGGTCGGCCACCTCGGGTGAAACCCATGGGTTCGGTGTTTCGGCTACTGGCCCGCAGTGCCGGTCTGGCCCGCGGCAGGAGGCTGCTGATTGGTGGCGGGAGTGGCCGGGGCAGCGGACGCCCCACCGGAAGGGAGCGCATCACCCTTCATCGAAGCGCGAATCTGCTCGAGGCGGCTGTGGCCTGCCATCTGAATGCTGGCCTGCTGAACTTCCATCATGCGACCGGAGACCGAGTTCTGGGCCAGCTCAGCGGAACCGAGTGCGTCGGCGTAGCGGCGCTCGATCTTGTCACGCACGGCGTCGAGGCTGGGTGTGTTGCCGGGCGCCGACAACGTGCTGTCCATCGAACGCAGGGACTCACTGACCCGCTCCTGCATCTTGGCCTGCTCCAGCTGGCTGAGCAGTTTGGTGCGCTCTGCAACCTTGGACTGCAGTGCCATCGCGTTCTGCTCGACGGCCTTCTTCGCCTGTGCAGCGGCCTGCAGGGACTGGTCGTGCAACGCTTTGAGGTCTTCGACGCCCTGCTCGGCCGTGACCAACTGAGCGGCGAACGCCTCGGCGGCGTTGGTGTACTGGATCGCCTTCTCGGTGTCACCGGCAGCGTGCGCCTGATCAGCCAGGTTGACTGCCTGCCGGGCATTGGCGTTGAGCTTTTCGACCTCGTCGAGTTGACGGCTCAGCTTCATCTCGAGCTGGCGCTGGTTGCCGATGACAGACGCGGCCTGCTGAGAAAGGGCCTGGTGCTGGCGCTGCGCATCTTCGATCGCCTGCTGAATCTGAACCTTGGGGTCAGCCTTCTCATCGATCTTGGAATTGAAGAGCGCCATCAGGTACTTCCATCCCTTGACGAAAGGATTAGCCATGGGTTTGATCCTGCCTCCATCTGTTGCGCCGCGCGATGCGCGACCCGATGCGCGACCGTCACGCACCGGAACAAGGGCTGCGCCCCGACTGCCTGTCTGACCACCGAAGACGAGATCGGCGTTAAGTGAAATCTATCGGTTCGGCGGGTGGGGTGCTACGCGGCAGCGAGCGCCTGCGCCGTCGGCGCCGGAATCACAACCCTCGTGTCGCGGGCAATGGTCGTCGAACCAGGCCGTGCGGACACCTCGACCGCGGCCGATTCGGCCGCACGCTCGGCCGACGATCGATCGGACAGCGACTCGCTGACGTCGACCAGGACGTCGGACAGTGGAACTTCCAAGGCATCGCAGATCGCCGCCAAAAGCTCGCTCGAGGCCTCTTTCCGCCCTCGCTCGACCTCGGACAGGTACCCGAGGCTCACTCGCGCACTGTTCGACACCTCACGCAGGGTCCGGCTCTGCGAAACGCGCGTGCGCCGAAGACTGTCACCGATTGCCTCACGCAATAGCAGCGCCATCTCGCTCCTCCTTCATCCGTCACCTGTCTCGCCTACTCAACGCGCGAACAGGACCGATTGGTTCCCGACCTTAGCCTGCGGATGTTTCCTGCATGCGATCGAGGAGTTCCGACACGGCAGCAGAAACCGCTGATTTACGGATTCCCCATCTGTCGCCTGCCAATCGGAGCTTGTGCACCGAGTGTCCGCCGATACCGGAGATACCCAGGAACACCGTGCCTACCGGATGCCCGTCCTGCGTGTCCGGGCCTGCGACACCGGTCAGTCCTATTCCCCAATCGGCAGTGCAGCGGGAGCGCGCAGCCTCGGCAAGTCCGCTCGCGGTGGACGCGGAGACGGGTCCGTCTGCAGCAAGCGACACGGGGTCCACGCCCGCGAGCGTCTCCTTGAGGTCTGTGGCATAGACCACGAGGCCGCCGCGGAGGACCTTGCTGGCGCCCGGCACTCCGGCGATGGTCGCCGCGAGAAGTCCCGCCGTCAGCGATTCGGCGGTAGCCACTGTATCGCCGCGCCGGGACAGCAGGTCCACCAGTTCGCTCACGCGGGTGCCCGGGGTCAACGGGTCGGTCATGCCCCGGTGCCCGCATTCATCTCGACCTTGTGGACTCCGGCGCGCAGGCGAACGGCCTGGACGACATAGTCGAGCCCGGTGATTACGGTGAGCGCCACCGCAGCGCCCATCAGCACCCAGCCGGCGAGGTCGAAGGCGTCGGGTAGCGGCAGGAGGTAGAAACCGATCGCGATCGACTGCACGAGCGTCTTGAGCTTGCCTCCGCGGCCCGCGGGAATGACGGCGTGGCGCAGAACGGCGAAGCGAAGCAGGGTGATGCCCAGTTCACGTACCGCGATGATCACCGTCACCCACCAGGGCAGGTCGCCCAGAACGGAGAGACCGACCAGCGCGGCACCGATCAGCGCCTTGTCCGCAATGGGATCGGCGAGCTTGCCGAAATCGGTGACCAGTCCATATTTGCGCGCCAGCTGACCGTCGATCCGGTCGGTGATGGCCGCCACCGCGAAGACACCTGTCGCCGCCAGCCGCCACAGGGTCTCGTGACCGTCACCGATCAGCAGTACGACCAGGAAGACGGGCACCAGCAAGATCCGCAGGATCGTCAGAACGTTGGCGATGTTGAGGAGTGGTACGTGCGTATCACTCGCCGGCTCCACTGTGGGATTCGGAGCCGTCGGGTCCTCTGCCGCGGGCCGATCCTCACGCTGCGTACTCATCGGCCCACCGCAGCGTCGAACTGCACCCCTGGACGTCCTGGGGATCGGGGCGAAGTCGTACGTGGTACCGGCACGTGCCTAAGAATATCGGTACGGCGGTTGGCTAATGTTCACGACATGACATCTCGGACGCCGAACACCGTCGACAATCAGCTGATCGTGCGGCGAGCACGAACCTCCGACGTGCCCGAGATCAAGCGCCTGATCGACATCTACTCCGGCAAGATCCTGCTCGAGAAGAATCTCGTCACGCTGTACGAGTCCATCCAGGAGTTCTGGGTTGCCGAGCGCGAAGAAACCGTAATCGGTTGTGGCGCAATGCATGTACTGTGGGCCGACCTAGGCGAGGTGCGCACCATCGCGGTCGATCCTCAGGCAAAGGGTCAGGGTGCGGGCCATCAGGTGGTCGCCAAACTGATAGAGGTCGCGCGCGAGCTCGAACTCGAGAGACTCTTCGTCCTCACCTTCGAGGTCGATTTCTTCGGCAAACACGGGTTCGTCGAGATCGACGGCACACCCGTGACGGCCGAGGTCTACGCCGAGATGTGCCGCTCGTACGACACCGGTGTCGCCGAATTCCTCGATCTCAGCTATGTCAAACCGAACACCCTCGGGAACACCCGGATGCTCCTCACGCTCTGACGCATCCCGGCATCCGGGACGAAATCACGCGCGTCCCACCTCAATTTTTCCCAGCCCACAGAGAGCGAGAACATGTCCCTGTTCGTAGTGGAGTACACCTATTCGGACGAGACCGCTGCCGGCCGCGACGAACATCGCGCCGCCCACCGGGCCTGGCTCGGTGAGCTCGTCGAGCGCAAGACCGTCCTGTCGTCGGGTCCGTTCGCGGACGGCAGCGGTGCCTTCATCATCGTCGACGCCGCCGATGCAGAGACCGTGAAGTTGCTGTTCACCCACGACCCCTTCGCTGTCCACAATTTGGTGACGGCGTCCCGGATCGTCGAGTGGATCCCGGTACTCGGCGAATTCAGTCTCTGATCCGCCGAGTACCGGCCTCCGCCAGCGAACGCTACTTCGCGGGGGTCATGTTCCGCGTCTTCAAGAGGCTGGCCACAGTGGTGACGGCCAGCACCCCGACGATGACGGTCAGCGACATCCCTGTCGTGATCTCTGGGACCGCGACGTGGTCCCCGCCGTTGACGAAGCCGAGAGTGTTCTCGTGGAGGGCGTGCAACACGAGCTTGACGCCGATGAACGCCAGAATGATCGACAGGCCGTAGGACAGGTACACGAGCCGGTCGAGCAGCCCGCCGATCAGGAAGTACAGCTGACGCAGTCCCATGAGCGCGAACGCGTTGGCCGTGAAGACCAGGTACGGCTCCTGGGTGAGGCCGTAGATCGCCGGAATCGAGTCGAGGGCGAACAGCACATCGGTGAATCCGATGGCGACGAGCGCGAGTAGCAGCGGTGTGACCACCCGCTTGCCGTTGATCCGCGTAACGAGCTTGTCGCCGTCGTAGGAATCCGTGGTGGGGAGGATCTTCTTGGCGACCGCGACGATCTTGCTGTCGCGTTCCTCCTCCACCTCCTTCTCGTGCCCGTGGTCACGGACCAGCGTGTACGCGGTGTAGATGAGGAACGCACCGAACAGGTAGAACACCCAGCTGTAGGTGTTGATAGCCGCCGCACCGACGGCAATGAAGATGCCGCGCATCACCAATGCCATGACGATGCCGATCAGCAGCACCTTCTGCTGGTACTCCCGCGGCACGGAGAACGTCGCCATGATGATGACGAAGACGAAGAGGTTGTCGACCGACAACGCCTTTTCGGTGACGTAACCGGCGAAATACTCCCCGCCGTACTGGCTGCCCCAGAGCCACATCACGATCAGTCCGAACAGAATGGCGATGCCGATGTAGACCGTCGACCAGAAGGCCGACTCGCGGAACGTCGGGGCGTGCGGGGTGCGTACGTGGGCGAAGAAGTCGAAGACGAACAGTCCGAGAATCACCACACACGTGATGACCCAGACAAGCGGTGAGACATGCATATAGACAGACCTCCGGTAGACCTCATTCGGTACCGGAGGTCTCTCCCGCCGAGTCGCACCGAGGTCCGACCGACTGGCAGCCCCGGATCGGCAATGGTGCCGACCGTGCTGACGATGCTGCCACAGAGGTGGGGATACTCCCCTCCAAGTCGCTGACCATTCAACCACACCGCGCCGAAATCGTACATTCCGGGAGCGGCACGCGAGCTACTCGTCGGCAGGTGCCTCGTTCGGATCTCCACCGCGGATCGACCACAACAGGCCGTCCAACTCGTCGGGCTTGATCAAAACCTCACGCGCCTTGGACCCCTCGCTGGGTCCGACCACTCCCCGCGTCTCCATCAGATCCATCAGACGACCGGCCTTCGCGAACCCGACACGCAATTTGCGCTGCAGCATCGACGTGGAACCGAACTGGCTGGACACGACGAGTTCGACCGCCTGCAACAGCACGTCCATGTCGTCCCCGATGTCGGGGTCGACGTCCTTCTTCTCCCCCACCTTCGCTGCCGTGACGCCTTCGGTGTACTCCGGCTCCGCCTGGTTCTTACTGAAATCGACCACCGCCGAGATCTCTTCGTCGGTGATGAAGGCTCCCTGCAGACGGGTCGGCTTGCCTGCACCCATGGGCAGGAACAAACCGTCGCCCATACCGATCAGCTTCTCGGCACCGGGCTGATCCAGGATGACTCGTGAGTCGGTGAGTGAGGACGTCGCGAACGCGAGCCGCGACGGCACGTTCGTCTTGATCAGGCCCGTCACCACGTCCACCGACGGCCGCTGCGTGGCCAGCACGAGGTGGATGCCGGCTGCACGCGCCTTCTGGGTGATGCGCACGATCGCTTCTTCGACGTCCCGCGGAGCCGTCATCATGAGGTCGGCCAACTCGTCGACGATGGCGAGGATGTACGGATACGGGCGATAGACCCGTTCGCTGCCGAGGGGTGCGGTGATCTCGCCCGACCTCACCTTGGAGTTGAAGTCGTCGATGTGGCGCACCCGATTGGCCTGCATGTCCTGGTAGCGCTGTTCCATCTCCTCCACCAGCCACGCCAGCGCGGCTGCGGCTTTCTTGGGCTGGGTGATGATGGGCGTGATGAGGTGCGGAATACCCTCATATGGCGTCAATTCGACCATCTTCGGGTCGATGAGGATCATCCGCACTTCGTCAGGCGTGGCGCGTGAGAGCAGTGACACCAGCATCGAGTTGACGAAGCTGGACTTACCGGAGCCGGTGGACCCGGCCACCAGCAAGTGGGGCATCTTTGCCAGGTTCGCGCTGACGAAGTTGCCCTCGATGTCCTTACCGAGACCGATCACCAGAGGATGGTGATCCTTCCGCGTAGTGGGTGCGGTGAGGACGTCGGCAAGGCGCACCATCTCGCGGTCGGAGTTGGGCACCTCGATACCGACGGCCGATTTTCCGGGGATCGGTGCCAGCAGGCGCACGTTGTCGGTGGCGACGGCGTACGCGATATTGCGGGCCAGAGCGGTGATTTTCTCGACCTTGACGCCGGGACCGAGTTCCACCTCGTACCGGGTGACGGTGGGGCCTCGGGTGAACCCGGTGACCGCTGCATCGATCTTGAACTGTTCGAGGACCTCCGTGATCGCCTCGATCATCGCGTCGTTGGCCGAACTGCGCTTCTTCGGCGGATCACCGTCGATCAGCAACGACGTCGGAGGCAGCGTGTAGTCGCCCTCCACCACCCGGTCCGTCACGAACTTGTCGACCTCCGGCAGGGGCGGCTCCGGTTCGGGTTCCGGCTTGGGCGCGACCACCGGCTTGGTTTTTGCGCGGGCCGGTTTCGGTACCGGAACCGGCGGCGGCACCACCGGCTCCGCGGCGGTTTCGGCATCCCACAGTCCGAGTACTTCCGTCTTCGCCGTGTCGCTGACGGTGTACTCGTCGGTGGGATAGTTGTCGGCCGGCGCCCCCTTCGCTCCAGGCGCGTAGTCGTCCACCGGATAGCCGTCCGCGTCGAACAGCGTCGGGTCGTACTCCCCGTCGTCGTAGTACTCGCTGTCGTAGTCGGCATAGTGGTCACGGCCGAACGAGGTCCCGAAATACGCCTGCAATTTGCCGGGGACCTCGCGCACCGTGGTGCCGGTAACCAGCAGGATGCCGAACAGCGCTGCCATGAGGAGTAAGGGAGCCGACAACCACACGGTCAGCCCGTCGGTCAACGGACCACCTGCCGCGTAGCCCACGAAACCCGCGCCCTGCGCGCGGCCGTCGGCGTCGGTGGGAGCGCCACTCGCGATGTGCCAGAGACCCAGTGCGGGTAGCCCCACCAACAACGACCCGAGCACCAGTCGCGGCCGGATCTCGGGCTTCGGCTCCGTTCTCATGAGTACGACGGCAACGCCGACGCCGATCACGGGTAGCACCGCGGAGGCGCCGCCGAACACCGCACGGACACCCGTTTCGATCCATTCCCCCACGGGGCCGCCCGCGGAGAACCAAATACCTCCCGCGATGACAACACTCATGGCGATGAGCCCGAGGGCAATTCCGTCGCGCCGGTGTCCTTGTTCGATCTCGCCAGCCTTGCCCACGGTGCGGGTGGTGGCCCCGACGCCTTTGGCCACGAGCGACCATCCGGCACCGATGCCGCGGCCCACCGATTTCAAGGGACTCGAGGCGGTGGACTTCTTCGCAGCCGATTTCCTGGCGCCGCCGCGGGCAGCACCGGCGCGCGGTGAGGTGGGCTTGCGGGGAGTGCTGACAGTCCGGGTCGTTCGCGACTTCGGCTTGGACGGAGACGACGCTCCTCGCACGCCCGTCCTCGCCGTGGACGTCGTCGTGCTCGAACCGCGGGCGCTCGCCTTACCTGCCATGGTTGTCAGATTAGTCGCTGCGGCACCTTCCGGACCATCCGCAACACACGTAACACCCGTGGAGCTGTACCGAGCGCCTCAGAAACTGCGGTCCAGTGACATGACGGCGGCGGCGTCCTCGGCGTCCCCCTCGGTCTCGATCCGGACGGCGTCCCGGCCGAAGGCATGAAGCACCAGTTCTGCTGGTTCACCTCGGAGAATGACCCGCCGGGTCCCGGCGTTGCGCACCGTGGCCTGCTCGCCGGACGGGCGTGCGAGCACCACTGTGACCGAGGCGCTGCGGTAGCCGAGGCGCGCCACCTTGCGTGCCAAACCCCACAGAGCGTCCTGGCGCGGTGCCGGGAGAACCCGCGGCTCCCACCCTTCGTGGGCACGGCGAACGTCCTCGTGGTGGACGAACATCTCCCCCATGTTCACCTGGGCATCGACCCAGTACATCGGCGACCACCGAGGTGGACCGGTCCGGACCTCGTCCAGCAGCCGGCTCCACGGGCGCATCGCCGTCTCGTTCTGGACCCGCTCCGTGTAACCGGCGAGACGGCTGACGAGAATCCCGGGGGTCGTGTCGAGGCGTCGTTCGCGCACGATCAGGTGTGCGGCCAGGTCCCGGTTGGTCCACGTCCCGCAGAGGGTCGGGGCGTCGGGACCGAATTCGGCCATCGAATCGACGAGGGCGAGGCGTTCATCTCGGGCGAAGGTCACCTGACCGAATGTACCTGCCGGAGAACTACTTGCCCTCGGCAGACGGCACCGCGATGACGGTCGGGACGATCATCGGCCGGCGACGGTACTTGTCCGCCACCCATTTGCCGACGACGCGCCGGATCGCCTGGGCGATGCGGTGAGCGTCGTTGATGCCCTCGGTGGCCAGTCGCAGGAGTTCCGCCTCGACCAGCTGAGCCGCAGCCTTGAGGGCAGTCGGGTCGTCGGAGAATCCGCGTCCGGACACCTCCGGCGTGCTGACCGCACGACCCGTGTGATCGTCGATCACGACGTTGATCGCGATGAAACCGCCCTCGCCGAGAACCAGTCGATCGGACAACGTGGAGTCGCCGACGTCGCCGACCGACAGACCGTCGACATAGACGTGTCCGACCGGGACCTGCCCGACGATCTCGGCGAGACCGTCCACCATGTCGACCACCACACCGTCTTCGGCGAGCACGATGCGCTCTTCCGGGACGCCGGTGGCCTTCGCCAGCGCAGCATTGGCGCGCAAATGCCGCCATTCGCCGTGCACCGGCATGGCATTCGTAGGCCGGACCGCGTTGTACAGGTAGAGGAGCTCGCCTGCCGACGCGTGACCGGAGACGTGCACCTTGGCGCTTTGCTGCGTGACCACGGTGGCACCGCGCTTGGCGAGACCGTTCACCACCGCGAAGACGGAGTTCTCGTTACCGGGAATCAGTGACGAGGCCAGGACCACCAGGTCATTCGCCCGGATGTTGATCTGACGGTGTTCACCGCGCGCCATCCGCGACAACGCCGACAGCGGTTCACCCTGCGAGCCGGTGGAGATCAGCACGAGGCGATCGTCGGGCAGGTTCGCCGCGGTGTCGATGTCGACCACCAGACCGTCCGGCACGGTCAGGTAGCCGAGATCCTGCGCTATCTGCATGTTGCGGACCATGGAACGGCCCACGAACGCGACCCGGCGGTTGTAGCGGTGTGCCACGTCGACCACCTGCTGGATACGGTGCACATGGCTGGCGAACGACGCCACGATCACTCGCTGCTTCGCCTTGCCGATGACATTGTCGAGTACGCCGCCGATCTCACGTTCCGGTGTGACGAATCCGGGGACCTCGGCGTTGGTCGAGTCGACCAGGAAGAGATCGACCCCTTCATCACCCAGGCGGGAGAATCCGGCGAGGTCGGTGAGCCTGCCGTCGAGCGGAAGCTGGTCGAGCTTGATGTCACCGGTGTGCAATACGACTCCGGCATCGGTGCGGATGGCAACCGCGATCGCGTCGGGAATCGAGTGGTTGACGGCGAAGTATTCGCATTCGAACGGCCCGTGTGCCGTGCGCTGCCCCTCGGTGACCTCGACGAGGTTAGGACGCTGGCGGTGTTCCCGGCACTTGGCTGCGACGAGCGCGAGGGTGAACCGTGACCCGATGACCGGCAGATCCGGTCGCAGGCGGAGCAGGAACGGGATCGCGCCGATGTGATCCTCGTGACCGTGCGTGAGGACGACGGCCTCGACATCGGCCATGCGATCCTCGATGTGCCGGAAGTCCGGCAGGATCAGGTCGACACCAGGCTGCTGATCCTCGGGAAACAGCACGCCGCAGTCGACGATGAGCAGTTTGCCCTGATGCTCGAAGACGGTCATGTTGCGGCCGATTTCGCCGATACCGCCGAGGGCTACCACTCGCAGCCCCTTGAACGGGGCCTTGGGGGGAGCGCCGAGCCGCGCGGTCGGATCGGGAGTTGCCACCCGGTTGTCCGGACGCTTGTTACCGCCATTGCCCCCGCGCCGGGAACGGGACGGCGACTTGCCGGTGGCGCCCGTCTTCGTGGACGCGGCCTTGACCGGCGCGGATTTCGCCTGCTTCGGGGCGGTGGGGCTCTCTGCGAGCACGGGCGCGGATTTCCGATCCTGTGCTTGCTCCGCGGCGGGCGCCGACGGCGGCTCCGACACGGACGGTGCCGACGGCTGCTCAGCCGGGGCGGGAGACGGCGGTCCGGCCTGACGGCTGGCGCTGCGACGACGGGCGGGACGGGTCATGCGAGTACCCCCGCAGCGTGGAGGTCGGCTGCCAGGAGATCGAGCTGGTCGTGGGTGGGTGCCACTTGAGGAAGCCGGGGCTCCCCCACGTCGAGACCTATCAATCGCAATCCTGCCTTCGACGCACTGACGCCGCCCAACCGCGCGACGGATCGGATGACCGGAATCAGGCTGAGATTGATGGCGCGGGCCCGGGCGATGTCGCCGGCCGCGAATGCCGTGTGGAGTTCACGCAGCCGGGACGGCACGAGGTGCCCGATCACGCTGACGAACCCGGTGGCGCCGACCGACAGCCACGGCAGGTTCAGCGGATCGTCGCCCGAGTAGAAGAGAAGGTCGGTGGTGCCGATCAGCTCGGCGCCGGCGTTCAAGTCGCCCTTGGCGTCCTTGACCGCGACGATGCGCGGGTGCTCGGCGAGGCGGCGGATCGTCTCGGTCTCGATGGGGACCACGGAGCGCGGTGGAATGTCGTAGAGCATCACCGGAAGATCGGTGGCATCGGCGACAGCGGTGAAGTGGGCGTACAGGCCCGCCTGTGGCGGACGTGAGTAGTACGGCGTGACGACGAGGAGCCCCTGCGCCCCGGCGCGGGCGGCGTCGCGCGCGAGTTCCACACTGTGGGCGGTGTCGTTGCTCCCTGCCCCTGCGATGATCTTCGCACGGTCGCCGACCGCATCGATCACGGCGCGAAGCAGCTCGAGCTTCTCGTTCTCCGTGGTCGTCGGCGACTCACCGGTGGTACCGGCGAGCACGAGAGAGTCGCATCCGTTGTCGACGAGGTACGCCGCGAGGCGGACACCCGCGTCGACGTCCAGCTTTCCGTCGGAGGTGAAGGGCGTCACCATCGCAGTGGAAACGGTGCCGAACGGACGCTCGACGTGAGAAGCGGAATCACCGTAGGTCATGGTCAGAAGGCTACCCGGTGGCCCAGGTACTTTCGCACACCACTCACAGGTCCGCGGAAAACGTGCTCCGCGCCACTTCGGATCCGTCGCCCCAGTCGACGATCTCGAAGTCACCGAACACATTCGGTGCCGCTTCCTGCAACTGCCTGAGGCATTCGACGGCGAGTCGGCGAATCTCGACGTCGGCGTGCTCGGTAGCCCGCATGGAGACGAAGTGGCGCCATGCCCGGTAGTTCCCGGTGACCACTACCCGGGTCTCCGTCGCGTTGGGCAGTACGGCCCGCGCGGCCTGGCGCGCCTGCTTGTTCCGCAAGGGAAGGCTCGAGGTTTCCGCGAGCTTGGACTCGAGCGCGACGAGCAACTCGCCGTATGCCGCCCGGCTCGCATCCGTTGCCTTGGCAAAGAGCGCCTCGAGTTCGGGATCACCGGCGATCGCTGGCGGCGCGACCACGTTGGAATCGTTCTCCCGCACGAACCGCTGCGACAGCTGCGAGTAGGAGAAATGCCGGTGGCGGATCAGCTCGTGAGTGCACGAGCGGGAAATTCCGGTGATGTAAAAGGTGACGCTGCCGTGTTCCAGGACGGATTCGTGCCCCACTTCGAGGAGGTGGCGCAGATACCCGGCGTTGGTCGCGGTGCGCGGGTTGGGCTTCGACCAGCTCTGATAGCAGGCGCGCCCCGCGAACTCGGCCAGCGCCTCACCGCCGTCCGCGTCGGTCTCCCACGGGATGTCCGCAGGCGGAAAGAACTCCGTCTTCGCGACGAGCTGCACCCTGAGCGACACCGTCTGAGGCACTGCCTGATCCTCCTACCGGACCCCCGAACGGATCCACCACTGATGCATGAACACTAGTGGCGCCGCGATCCGGACTCCGTGCGGGTGGGGCACCGACTGCCGGCGACCGACCCAGCCCTTGACTGACGTCATTAGTGACGTCAGGATGACGTCATGAACCTCGACAGTTATGTCGCCCGGCTGCGCGACGACCTCACAGCAGCCGCCGCCCTCGGCGACGACCGGACCCGGGACACCGCGGCAGCGCTCGCGGCCGCGGTCGAACCTGCGACCCGGCTCCTTCTCCTGTCCGCGCTCACCGAATTCGCTGGTGAAGTGTCGTCCGAACTGGAGAGTCGCACGGTAAAAGTGCGACTCGACGGCGATCAGGTCGGGGTGGACATCTCCCGCACAGCCACAACAGCTGCGGGAGCCGGGGACAAAACCACCACGACCGCCGAAGACATCAGCGCCGCCTTCAACGACGCCACCGGTGACATCAGTCGCGTCACCCTCCGCCTGATGGATCAGATCAAGTCGAAGGCGGAGGAGGCTGCGTCACAGAATGGGGTGTCGTTGAACTCGTGGGTGTCCCAGGCAGTGAAGGGCGCACTCGAGGACCATATGCGCCGCAACCTCGGCAACAACTTCTGAACCCCGCGCAGCACCGCTCCACGCAGCCGACGCCGACGGTGGTCTAATTACGTCGCAACAGCCACACGGTGAGAGTCGCCACGGGCTCGAAGGAGCGAAAAATATGGCCGTTTCCGGCGTCAAAGAGTTCGAGATCAAGGCCGATCCGGCCACGGTGATGGCCGCGATCGCCGCGGTGGATCGGCTGCCCGAGTGGTCATCGGCTCACAAGTCGGTGACCATCGAAAGCACCCACGACGACGGCCGCCCCCACCGTGTTCGGATGAACGTCTCCATTCTCGGCATCAGCGACGAGCAGGTGGTCGACTACACCTTCGACGGTGACGACACCGTGTCGTGGCACCTCGTCGAGAGCGGTCAGCAGAACGCGCAGGACGGTTCGTACGTCCTGACCGAGTCCGGCGCCGGCACCAAGGTGACTTTCGAGCTGACGGTCGATCCCAAGATCCCGTTGCCCGGTTTCCTGGTGAAGAAGGCGCAGAAGACCGCACTCGAGACGGCCAGCAAGGGTCTCACCAAGTTCGTCGAAAGCCTGTAGTTCTCACACTTCTCGCGGTCGCTTCGCGGCGACCGCGAGGAGTTGGGCGAGATCTCCTCGCTTGTCGACCATGACGTGTTCCAACCCCAGCCACTCCGCCATCCTGCGGAGTTCCGACAGCAGCGGCTCCACCACCTGTGCGGGACGCGCTCCCGTTTCGGCGAAAGCCGACCGGACCTCGAGCGTTTTCCTCGGCCGGTCCGCTTTCAGATCGACTCTGGCTACCAATGCGCCGTCGAGCAGGAACGGAAAAACGTAGTACCCGTGGACCCGCTTGTGCGCCGGAGTGTAGATCTCGAGGCGATACCGGAAATCGAAGATCCGCTCCGTCCGCGGTCGGCAGAACACCAGCGGATCGAACGGGCACAACAACGCCGCCGCCTCCACCCGCCGCGGTGTCCGGACGTCGCGGTGCACGAAGGCAGGAGTGTCCCAGCCTCGGACGGTGACGGATTCGAGCACACCGTCCTCGACGAGATCGTCGACAGCGGGCTTGCTCTGCGCCGGAGACAGCCGGTAGTAGTCACGTAGATCCGACTCCGTAGCCACTCCCAGTGCCCGTGCGGACCGACCGACGAGCCGGCGGATCGACTCCTCCTCCGAAAACGCCTGTGCGAGAATCTTTTCCGGAATGACTCGTTCGGTGAGATCGTAGTGACGGGTGAACGCGACTCGTTTGTCGACCGCGAGGGCACCGGAGGCAAACAGTTGCTCGCACACGACCTTGGTGTCGCTGCGGTCCCACCACGGTCCTTTGCGATCGGGGCGGTCGACCTCGAGGTGTTTCTCTACGTCGCGGGCGCTGCAGGGACCCACCCCTCGGATCACGTCGAGCACATCGGCGGCAAGGGTGGGGTTGCGGTCCAGCACCCGGGCCTCGCCTGCCCACCTTCCGTGCCGGTAGCGGTGCATACGCCAGCGGAACAACGGCCAGTCCTCGATCGGGATGAACGCCGCCTCGTGTGCCCAGTACTCGGCGAGCAAGCGCGGCGTGCGGGCGCTGTGTGACCACGCCGCCGAGTCGAGCAGTCCCCGGTCATACGCGCCGATTCTGCTGAACAGGGGAACGTAGTGGGCCCGCGCCGCCACCGAGACCGAATCGATCTGGAATAGCCGGAGCCGGTCGAGCACCGAGCGGACGTGCCGTCTGGTGGGCACACCCGCCGGCTTGGCGTCGGCGAACCCCTGCGCCCACAGCGCCGATCTCCTGGCCGCGGCGGCGGTCATCTCACGCATGACCGCATCCTGTCAGCAGTGACCGACAACCCGAGGGGGATTACACCGTCACGACGATCTTCCCTCGCGCGTGCCCGTTCGACAGATCGTCGATCGCCGCAGCGGTCTCGCTCAGGGGGTAGGTCCTTCCGACGACCGGCACAACTTTCCCCGACTCGATGAGTTCGGTGAGTTCGAGCAGATCAGCCGCGTTCTCCGAGGAGACGAACGTCCCCATCTTCTGGCGGAGGAACGGCGAGAGCACCATAGCCCGGATCTGGCGGTCGGTACCTCCGAGCCATCGCCCGCCCGTTTCGGATCCCACGATCACCAGGGTCCCCCGAGGCGCCAGCGCACGTCGCATATCGGTCAGCGATCGATGCCCGCCGGTGTCGAGGATGACGTCGTACCGCTGCCGTCCGTCGGCGAAGTCTTCGGCGAGATAGTCGATGACGTGGTCCGCGCCGATCGACCGCACCGTGTCGGCCTTCGACGTGCGGCATACCCCGGTGACGACGGCACCGAACGCCTTGGCGATCTGGACAGCGAACGAGCCGACGCCGCCGGATGCGCCGATGATCAGGACTCTGTGCCCCGCAACCACCTTCCCGCGGTCACGCAGACCTTGCAGGGCGGTGAGCGCGGAAACAGGAATGGCCGCCGCTTGTGCGAATGTGAGGTTTACCGGTTTCGGAGCCAGCTTGGACTCTTGTGCGGCCGCGTACTCCGCGAAGGAGCCGGCCGCGATGCCGAACACCTCGTCACCCACGTGCAGTCTGGTCACCTTCCTGCCCACCGCGACGACGTCACCGGCAACATCGAGTCCGCGCACGCGATTCTTCGGCGCCCGAATACCGTAGCCGGCCAGGCGGACCGGGTACGGGAGCCCAGCCATGACGTGCCGGACTCCCCTGTCCACCCCGGCCGCCCGAACCCGGAGAAGCACCTCGTCGTCACCGATCTCGGGCCGCTCGATCTCCTCGAGACGCAGGACGTCCCCGGCCTCGCCGTACTTGTCCTGGACGATCGCTGTCATCGTCTTCGGCGCCACCGGAACTGTCTTCGCCCCGGTCGAACGATCTGGCTGCGCTTCGGTCACCACTCACCCCTTACGGTGTAAGTTTACAGTGTCAGTAGTACGCTTACTTCGTAAGTGCTGTCAAGAGGAAGGTTCTCGGTCGATGACGCCACAGGACGGCCGCCGGCCCCGGGCCCGGCTGAACCGTAACCTGGTCCTGCGCGCCGCCATCACCCTCGCCGACGCGACGGGGCTCGAGTCACTCACCATGCGCAAGCTCGGTGTGGAACTCGGCGTCGAGGCGATGTCGCTGTACAACCACGTTGCAAACAAGGACGACCTTCTCGACGGCATGATCGACAGTGTCTTCAGCGAGATCGCGCTCCCTCCCGAAGGAGCCGACTGGATCTCGTCCATGCGCGGGCGCGCGATATCGGCGCGCGAAGTCCTCGCCCGGCATCCCTGGGCCACCGGACTGATGGGCTCGCGAACCACACCCGGACCCGCAACATTGCGTCACCACGATGCGGTAATCGGAACGCTCCGCACTGCAGGATTCTCGGTCGCGATGGCTGCCCACGCCTTCTCCGCCGTGGACAGCTATCTCTACGGGTTCGCCCTGCAGGAGGCGAGCCTGCCGTTCGATACCCCAGAGGACACCGCGGCGGTGGCACAGACCATCCTGTCGCAATTCTCGTCCGGGAAGTATCCACACCTCACCGAACTGGCCATCGAACACGTCCTACAGCCGGGTTACGCCTACAGAGATGAGTTCGAGTTCGGACTCGACCTCATTCTGGAAGGGCTCGAGCGCAGTCGCACCACGGGCTGATCACGCACCAGAGCAAACCTCACATGCCCTCGGCGAGAACGACTGCCACTGTCGCACCGAGTTCATAACACCGCTCGCGCGCGGCTGCGTCGATCGCGCCGGTGAGTTCGAGCGCCTCAGCCGCCTTCGTGAGTGCGAGCCCGGTGACGATCTTCTGCACCGACTTCACCGCGCCGGCGGTGTCGTTGTTGCCGTGGACCCACAGCCCATAGGGGCGCCCCGCGACCGCGTCGAGGCACGGGTAGTAGACGGTGTCGAAGAAGTGTTTGAGCGCCCCCGACATGTAGCCGAAGTTGGCGGACGTTCCGAAAAGAAAGCCGTCGGCGGCAAGGACGTCGGGCACGGTGGCGCCGAGCGCGGGTATCGACCGAACCTCGACGCCCTCGATGTCGGGGTCTCGTGCACCCTTCACTACCGCTTCGAGGCACTCGCGGGTCACCGGCGACGGAGTGTGATGGACGACGAGGAGTGACTTCACAGTGGTCAGCGTACGACCGGTCCCCGCACTACTGCCCGCCCTCGCCTTCCCGTTCGATGCGCTCGAGTTCCACGGCCCGCTTCATCGTCTCCCGGGCGCGGCCGCGGTCTCCGGCGTAATCGTAGGCGCGGGCGAGCCGGTACGAGCTCCGCCAGTTGTCCGGATCCGCTTCCCATTCGGTCTTGATCTGCTGGAAGAGGGCGTCGGCGGCGTCCCGGTCGATCCGTCCGGACGGACGCTTCGGCAGATCCGTGACATCTAGTTCGAGACCCTCGTCGAAGATGCGACGGGCGAGCTTCTGATGTTGCAGACCTGCGCGGAGCGTCGCGTAGACGATCCACGCACCCAGGAACGGAAGGAGGAGAACGCCGATGCCGAGACCGACTGCGGCGAACCCGCCGTCCTGGATCAAGGCGATCCCTCGCTGCCCGAGCAGGACGAAGTAGAACACGAGCGCCGCCACCAGCAGTGCGATCGTGACGACGGTCTTGGTCGACTCGTTGTTCTTCACAGGTCGAGTAGCGGGTCGATACCCACCGTGAGGCCGGGACGGGATGCGATCTGCCGCACACCGAGGAGCACGCCGGGAGCGAAGGAATTGCGATCGATCGAGTCGTGTCTGATGGTCAGTGTCTCCCCTTGCGTTCCGAGGATGACTTCCTGATGCGCGACGAGCCCGGCGAGCCGGACGGAGTGCACTCGGACTCCGTCCACGTCGGCGCCGCGGGCACCGTCGAGTTCGGTGGTGGTGGCGTCCGGACTGGGCCCGACACCCGCCTTGCGGCGCGCCTCGGAGATGAGCGCGGCGGTCCGGTAGGCCGTTCCGGACGGTGCGTCCGCCTTGTTGGGGTGATGCAGCTCGATGACCTCGACGGAGTCGAAGAATCGTGCCGCCGCCTCCGCGAAGCGCATCGACAGAACGGCGCCGATCGCGAAGTTGGGAGCGATCAGGACCCCGACCGACGGCTGGTCCGACAACCATGACCGCACGGTGTCGAGGCGGACGTCGTCAAACCCCGTGGTTCCCACGACGGCGTGAATGCCGTTCGCAACCAAGAAGTTCAGATTGTCCATCACCACATCGGGGTGCGTGAAGTCGACGACCACCTGGGTACCGGTGTCCACGAACGACTCCAACCGGTCGCCGTGATCGACCTCGGCCACGAGCTCGAGGTCAGGCGCCTGCTCCACCGCCTCGCAGATCGCTCGGCCTACCTTGCCCCTGGCTCCGAGAACCCCGACCCTGATGGGTGCTGCTGCGCTCACTGCTCCACGCTCCGTCCAGTCACATCGATTCGCCCGGAAGCCTACGCAACCACCAGGTGACGGCCGAAGCGCAGGTGCCGACCGGGAGATCTTCGTCTCGTCGCGGGCGGGTGGGTGCGATCAGTCGAAGGCGATGATCTGGCGAATCGCACGGCCCTCGGCGAGCTCGTCCATGCCGTGGTTGATCTGGTCGAGTGAGATACGGGACGAGATCAGCTTCTCCACCGGCAGCTTTCCCGAGCGCCACAAATCCTCGTAGACGGGGATGTCCCGGGAGGGAACCGCTGATCCGAGGTAGCTGCCGATGATCGTGCGGGCCTCGGCCACAAGGGTCAGCGGTGAGATCGACGAACGCGCTTGCGGGGACGGCAGTCCGACGGTGATCGTCTTTCCGCCGGGGGCGGTGGCGGACACGGCGGATTCGAATGCCCGCGCATTACCCGCGGCCTCGATCACGATCGGAGCCCGGACGCCCGCCTGCATCAGTTCGGCCGGCGTGTAAACCGACGTCGCTCCCAGTTCGAGTGCGGCCTGGAGCTTCTCCGGCACCGAGTCGACCCCGATGACCTCTCCCGCACCCCGTGAGACCGCGGTGAGAATCGCGGCCATCCCGACACCACCGAGACCCACCACCATCACGGCCTGACCGGGCTGCGGATCGCCGGCATTGAGAACGGCGCCGCCTCCGGTGAGGACAGCGCATCCGAGTACCGCGGCCACATCGGCGGGCACGTCGTCACCGACGGGAACGACCGAGCGGCGGTTGACCACGGCATGCGTGGCGAACCCGGACACTCCGAGGTGGTGATGTACCGCTTCCACGCCTCTATGAAGGCGTGAGCCGCCGTCGAGCAGTGTTCCGTCATTGTTGGCTTTCGTACCCGGCACGCACGGCATCCGACCGTCGGTGGCGCAGCCTTCACACTCACCGCAGCGCGGCAGAAAAGTCATGACGACCCGTCGCCCGACCGTGAGGTCGTCGACACCGGCGCCCAGCTGCACGACTCGCCCTGCTGCCTCGTGACCGAGCAACATCGGCACCGGTCGGACCCGGTTGCCGTCGACGACGGACAAGTCCGAATGACACAGTCCCGCAGCCTCGATCCGGACCAGGATTTCACCGGGACCCGGCTCGTCCAATTCCAGTTCGGCGATCGAGATGGGCGCGGACTCCGCGAAGGGACGTCTTCGGCCGATCTCTTCGAGTACTGCTCCACGAATTTTCATCTCGCACGCCCTCCTGCCGTCGGGATAGCTCGCTACCGGACGATGCCACGCACCGAGGCGGGCAGGTCTCGTTTGCGCCGATACGGTCCTACGACGGCGGCGCCGAAGGGGCGCTGCAGAAGCACCCTCGCCACATCGCGAACCTCGTCGGTCGTGACCGCATCGATCTTCGCCAAGGTCTCGGCGATACTGCGATGGTTGCCGTAGTTCAACTCGCTGCGGCCGATGCGGTGCATCCGCGATCCCGAATCCTCGAGGCCGAGAACCAGGCCCCCGCGCAAAGACCCCTTCGCGCGGGCACATTCGGCGTCCGTGATCCCCTCGGCGGCGACGTTGGACAGCACCTCCCGGATGACCGTGGTGACCTCGCCGAGGTTCTCGGGCTGGCAGCCGGCGTAGACCGAAAACGCGCCGGTATCGGAGAACGTATCGACGCCGGAGTACACGGAATACGCCAGCCCGCGGATCTCGCGCACCTCCTGGAAGAGACGGGAACTGAGCCCGCCGCCGACGGCGGCATTGAGCACCGACAGCGCCCAACGATGCGACTCGTGCCGGCCGAAAGCCCGTACGCCCAGAGAGAGGTGTACCTGTTCGCTGTCCCGGTTGGTGATGCTGAGAGTGGGCGCGGTGCGCAGCCGCAACGCACCGGCGCGGCGAGGAGCGGGTTCGGCCGCATGCTCGAGGTGCCCGGCGAAAGCCCGGCGCACCATCTCCACCGTGTGGTCGTGGTCGACGTTTCCTGCAACCGCCACCACCATCCGCGGCGGTGTGTACCGGCGAACGTGGAACGAGTGCAGCTGCGTGCGGGTCATCGATTCGATCGACTCGACGCTGCCGATCACGGGGCGGCCCACGGGGTGGTCGCCGTACAGGGCCGTCAGGAAGGCATCACCGAGCAGGTCTTCCGGATCGTCGTCACGCATGGCGATCTCCTCGAGGACTACCTGCCGTTCCACGTCGACATCCGACGAGCGACAGCGCCCACGGAGCACCACGTCGCTCACCAGGTCGACCGCGAGCGGCAGATCCTCGTCCAGCACGTGCGCGTAGAAGCAGGTGTGTTCCTTCGAGGTGAACGCATTGAGTTCACCGCCGACACCGTCCATCACTTGCGCGATGTCGAGGGCACTGCGTGAGGGTGTCGCCTTGAAGAGCAAGTGCTCGAGGAAGTGCGCTGCCCCCGCGACCGTGGGTTGCTCATCTCGGGATCCCACACCGACCCAGACGCCGACGGATGCGGATCGGACACCGGGAACGTATTCGGTGACGACCCGCAGGCCGCCGGAGAGCACGGTGCGTTCGACACCGGGCTCGGATTCACGCAGGGTCGACGCTGCAGTGGGGGCCGCAGTGCGGCGGCGATCGATCTTGGCCATGTAGTGGTTCAGCGGTCCTCGGAAGCTGGGCGACGTCGAACGCCAAACTTTACACGGAGACACCGACCGACCCGTTTCCCGCCTCCGGCACACACCGACTCGTCGAAGCCGCCTCAGCGAGCACGGTCTCGCGACCGCACATCAGTGGCCGCGAGAACGACGATTCGCTCGGTTCGCTGCCCCGGGAGGATCATCCCCCGCTCCTCCAGCATCCGCGTGCGGCCGGAGAGTGCCGGACCGAAGGGGACGTCCTCGGACGCCACCACCTCCACGCACAGCCCTCGCTCCTCGAGCATGGTTCGCGACTTCTCCACGCTGTTCAGGGCGGACTGGACGAGGAGAAGAGTGCCGCCAGGAGCGAGGAGTTGCGGGACCTCGACGCAGATGCGGTCGAGGACGGCGCGCCCGTCGATTCCGGCGTCCCAGGCCAGCCCGAGGACGCGCCCGGGTGTGGCATCGTCCGAAGCCGGCGAGTACGGCGGATTGGCCACGACCACGTCGAAGCGCAGCGTCCGCACAGGTTCGACGAGATCCCCCCGTACCACCCGCACGGTCCGGCGGTTCAGCTTGCAGTTGAGCCAAGTACTGATCGCGGCGCGACGGGACACGTCGACGGCGGTGACCCACCCCGCACCCGCCTCACACGCGGCGACGCTCAATGCGCCGGTACCACAGCACAAATCGAGCACACGCGTGCCTGGACCGAGTTCTCGTCCGGTCAGTTCTCCGGCGAGCAACCAGGTGTCGCGCTGAGGCCGATACACCCCCGGCAGGCGAAACAACATGATCGGCTCCCTCCCTCACCGTTCCTACCAGGTTGGGAGGTACCCGCAGTTACATGCAACTCGACTGGCCGCATTTCACCCGGTGTTCACGTCGGATCGCAGCCGAGCCGGCACGGCACCCGCCGCTGACAGACGTCCCGAACACGCGAGCGGCCCCACACGAGTTACGTGCGGGGCCGCTCGGCACGAGCCGGAAGTAATCTACTTCTCGGCTACCTGCTCTTCGCTCTGCTCGGTGGCCGGCGCAGCGCCGTCCTCCTCGACCGGGATCAGCGAGATCTTGCCGCGGTTGTCGATGTCGGCGATCTCGACCCGCAACTTGGAGCCGACGCTCACGACGTCCTCGACCTTGGCAATGCGCTTGCCGCTGCCCAGTTTCGAGATGTGCACCAATCCGTCGCGGCCGGGGAGGAGCGACACGAACGCACCGAAGGCGGTGGTCTTGACGACCGTGCCCAGGAACCGCTCGCCGACCTTCGGCAGCTGCGGGTTGGCGATGGCGTTGATCATGTCGATCGCGGCCTGCGCGGACGGGCCGTCCGTCGCACCGACGAACACGGTGCCGTCATCTTCGATGGAGATGTTGGCGCCGGTCTGTTCGGTGATGGAGTTGATCATCTTGCCCTTGGGGCCGATGACCTCACCGATCTTGTCGACGGGGACCTTGATGGCCGTGACGCGCGGGGCGAACGGGCTCATCTCGTCGGGGGTGTCGATGGCCTCGGCCATGACCTCGAGGATCGTCGCACGCGCGTCCTTGGCCTGCGACAGCGCGCCGGCGAGGACCTTGGACGGGATGCCGTCGAGCTTCGTGTCGAGCTGCAGGGCCGTGACGAAGTCCTTCGTGCCCGCGACCTTGAAGTCCATGTCGCCGAAGGCGTCCTCGGCACCGAGGATGTCGGTGAGCGCGACGTAACGGGTCTCACCGTCGACCTGGTCGGAGACGAGGCCCATGGCGATACCGGCGACCGGGGCCTTCAGCGGCACACCGGCGTTGAGCAGTGCGAGCGTCGAGGCACACACCGAACCCATCGAGGTGGAACCGTTGGAGCTCAGAGCCTCCGAGACCTGACGGATGGCGTAGGGGAACTCCTCGACGCTCGGCAGCACGGGCATGAGTGCCCGCTCGGCCAGGGCGCCGTGGCCGATCTCGCGGCGCTTCGGCGAACCGACGCGTCCCGTCTCACCGGTGGAGTACGGCGGGAAGTTGTAGTGGTGCATGTACCGCTTGCTCGTCTCGGGTCCGAGCGAATCGACCTGCTGCGCCATCTTCACCATGTCGAGGGTGGTGACACCCAGGATCTGGGTCTCGCCGCGCTCGAACAGAGCGGAACCGTGTGCACGCGGAACGATCGCGACCTCGGCCGACAGTGAACGGATGTCCGTGATACCACGGCCGTCGATGCGGAACTGGTCACGCAGGATGCGCTGGCGGACCAGCTTCTTGGTCAGCGAGCGGAACGCTGCGCCGATTTCCTTCTCGCGCCCCTCGAACTTCGGTGCCACCTGCTCGAGCACCTCGACCTTGACCTCGTCGGTCTTGTCGTCGCGCTCCTGCTTGCCGGCGATGGTGAGTGCGGCACTCAGCTTCTCGGCGGCAGCCTCTTCGACCGCGGCGAACACGTCGTCCTGGTATGCCGGGAAGACGGGGAAATCACCGGTGGGCTTGGACGCCTTGCCCGCGAGCTGCTGCTGAGCGGTGCACAGCCGCGCGATGAACGGCTTGGCAGCCTCGAGGCCCTCGGCCACGATCGACTCGGTGGGAGCCTGCGCGCCACCGTCGATCAGCGAGATCACGTTGTCGGTGGCCTCGGCCTCGACCATCATGATCGCGACGTCGGCGTCGTCGCCGGAACCGGAGACGATTCGGCCCGCCACGACCATGTCGAAGACTGCGTTCTCGAGCTGCGCGACCGTGGGGAATGCCACCCACTGGCCGGCCTTGTTCTCCTCCGAGGTGATGAGCGCGACCCGCACACCACCGACGGGACCGGAGAACGGCAGACCCGCGATCTGGGTGGATGCCGACGCCGCGTTGATGGCGACCACGTCGTAGAGGTCCTGCGGGTTGAGGCTCATCACCGTGACGACGACCTGGATCTCGTTGCGCAGGCCGTCGACGAACGACGGGCGCAGCGGGCGGTCGATCAGACGGCAGGTGAGGATGGCGTCGGTGGAGGGGCGGCCCTCACGACGGAAAAACGAGCCTGGAATGCGGCCGGCTGCGTACATCCGCTCCTCGACGTCCACCGTCAGGGGGAAGAAGTCGAAGTGCTCTTTGGGGTGCTTGCTGGCGCTCGTAGCCGACAGCAACATGGTCTCGTCGTCCAGGTAGGCGACGACTGCGCCGGCGGCCTGCTGAGCGAGGCGGCCGGTCTCGAATCGAATGGTGCGGGTGCCGTAGGACCCGTTGTCGATCACGGCGGTGGATTCGAACACGCCCTCATCGATCTCTACTGCTGAATTTTCTGTCATCTCTTCTTTTCACTTCCCTCTCGTCTTCGCCGTACCCGCGCGGGCGTTCTCACCCTCCTGGCGAGAACTGCGCACCTGAGGGACATCCCCCTCTCGAGTTCTCGGGATGTCGCTGTGCGGAGGCGGCCGTCGATCGAAGTCCCCCGGACCGTGTCCGGAAGACCACTACCGAAGACCGACACCACATTCTCGGGTGCATACGGTAGTGCTGCCCTACGGCAGCGAACGCCGATAGCCAGCGAGGCCCAGTGTAAGCAAGGCCACGCCGGCTACCGGAGTGATTGGCGATCGAAAGATCGCCGTGCCACGAAACTCAGCGACGCAGGCCGAGACGCTCGATCAGCGAGCGGTAACGCTCGATGTCGACCTTCTGGACATACTTGAGCAGACGACGACGGCGTCCGACCAGCAGCAGCAGGCCGCGGCGGGAGTGGTGGTCGTGCTTGTGCATCTTGAGGTGTTCGGTGAGATCGACGATGCGCTTGGTGAGCATTGCCACCTGCGCCTCCGGCGAACCGGTGTCGGTCTCGTGCAGGCCGTACTCGCCCAGAACCTGCTTCTTCTGTTCGGTGGTCAATGCCACTGGTTTCACTCCTGGTAATGACGTTCGCGTGCAAAGGATCGATATTCGACGCGGCCACCGCGAACCGCAGCACACGCCAGCGGACCACTTTACCAGCTGAAATGAGGCTAGTTTACGGCGCGCTATCCGAGGCTGACAGGATCTCGCGCGACCGCTCCGCGTCGCGTCCCATCGCGACGATCAAATCGTCGACGGAATCGAACTTCTCCATCCCGCGCAGTCGCTCCACCAGGTCGACGGCGACGTGCTGCCCGTAGAGGTCGGCCTCGCGATCGAGAACGAAGGCCTCCACAGTGCGGGTGCGGCCCGAGAAAGTGGGGTTGGTGCCGACCGAGACGGCCGCCATGTAGCGCTCCCCCGAGGTGACCGTTCCCAGATCGACCCCGTGCCCGAGCACGGTGAACCAGGCCGCGTACACCCCGTCCGCCGGAATGGCCGCGTACATCGGAGGCGCGACGTTGGCCGTAGGGTAGCCGAGCTGACGCCCCCGGCCGTCGCCGTGGACGACCACCCCTTCCACGCGGTGCGGCCGGCCCAGGGCCTCCGTCGCGGCGGCCATGTCGCCGGCGTCCACGCACGATCGGATATAGGTGGAGGAGAACGTCACGGCATGCTCGGCGAGCAACGTCACGCCGTCGACCGCGAAGCCGAACCGGTCGCCGATCTGACGCAGCAGGTCGACGTTGCCGGCAGCCTTCTTGCCGAACGTGAAGTTCTCACCGACGACGACCTCCGCCACATGCAGGCGCTCCACGAGGATCTCGTGGGCGTAACGCTCCGGCGTCAGCTTCATGAATTCGGCGGTGAACGGCATGACGCAGAACACGTCGATACCGAGGTCCTCCGCGAGTTCGGCTCGCCGGGCCAGCGTCGTCAGCTGGGCGGGATGACTGCCCGGGCGAACCACTTCCATGGGATGTGGGTCGAAAGTCATGAGCACGCTGGGTATTCCACGCTTGCGTGCAGCCGACACCGCCCGGCTGATCAGTTGGGCGTGACCTCGGTGCACGCCATCGAATACGCCGATCGTGAGTACACAACGACCCCAGTCGGCAGGAACCTCGTCGAGACCACGCCATCTCAGCACGACTGGCAGCCTACGGTGCGGCGCGCCGATGTTCATCTCCGGACCGGGCGTCACCCGGTTTCGCGTAGGGGAAGTGGCGCCACCCCGCCGTTCGGCCTGCGCAACCCCGCCGTCCAGGTGTGTCGATGTGTCTCCACGGTAAGACTTGCCTAAGCTCGGGGCGTGGCCGGAAACAAAAATGACCAGATCGCGACCGAGGACTCGGCATCGGAGACCGGCTCCCTGTCGGCAGTGGCGCAGGACTACCTCAAGGTCATCTGGACCACTGGGGAGTGGTCCCAGGAGCGGGTGTCAACCAAGCTGCTGTCCGAGAAGATCGGCGTGTCGGCATCGACCGTCTCGGAAGCCATCAGGAAGCTCTCCGATCAGGGACTGGTCGATCACGCCCGGTACGGTTCGATCGCGCTCACCGAGGCGGGCAGGGTTGCCGCCATCGGAATGGTCCGTCGCCACCGGCTCATCGAAACGTATCTGGTGCGCGAACTGGGGTACGGCTGGGACGAAGTGCACGACGAAGCTGAAGTACTCGAGCACGCCGTGTCCGACCTGATGATCAACCGGATGGACGCCAAACTGGGTCACCCCGAGCGGGATCCGCACGGGGACCCGATTCCCTCGGTCGACGGTTCGGTTCCTACTCCCCCGGCCCGCCAGCTCAGCGACTTCGGTAACGGCGAGAGCGGCAGGATCGCGCGGATCTCCGACTCGGACCCGGCCATGCTGCGCTACTTCGATTCGGTCGGAGTGGCACTGGACGTCGAAGTGACCGTGCTGGAACGACGCGACTACGCGGGGACGGTGTCGGTCCGGCTCGACGCCGGTCCGGACTCGGTCGATCTGGGTAGTCCGGCAGCCCAGGCCATCTGGTTGGTGTGAGCTATCTCAGCGTTGCCGGACGAACCACCATCACCGAACTGGCACGCTTCCCGCGCTCCTGCAGCAGTGCAATGGTCGAGCCGCCCGGATCGATGGCGGCGTACACACCCTTGATCCCGACCGGCTCGAGCCACCGGCCCTGACTGATGGACTCGGCCTCCGCCTCATCGATGAGGCGGTGCGGAAACGCCGTCTGCGCTGCGGCGTCGATATCGAGGCTGACCGCCGGCTCCTCGGCCAACTGCTCGAGGGTGCGGGCATGCTCCAGAGTGAAGGGGCCGACACGCGTTCGCCGCAGAACCGTGAGGTGACCACCCACCCCGAGCGCCGCGCCGAGATCGCGGGCGAGGGCGCGAATGTAGGTACCGGAAGAACACTCCACCTCGACCTCCAGATCGACGAACGCGTCCTCGTCGCGTCGCGCAACGACGTCGAAGCGGGAGACCGTCACCGACCGCGCCGCCAGTTCCACTTCCTCGCCCGCACGGATCCGGGCATGGGCACGCTGCCCGTCGACCTTGATGGCACTGACGCTGGCGGGGATCTGCGAGATCTCACCCGTGAGGGCCGCCACCTGTTCGGCGATCTCCTCGTTCCGCACGGCCGAGGCATCGGCCGACGCCAGAATCTCACCCTCGGCGTCGTCAGTAGCGGTCGACTGCCCCAACCGGATCGTCGCCGTATACGCCTTCGTGGTCAGCGCCAGAAGCCCGAGGAGCTTCGTCGCCCGCTCCACGCCGAGAACGAGGACGCCCGTCGCCATCGGATCCAGGGTGCCTGCATGCCCGACCTTCCGGGTACCGAGTAGCTTGCGGCACCGGGCCACGACATCGTGACTGGTAATTCCGGCGTCCTTGTCGACAATGAGCAGACCGGCGCCGACGAGACCGGAAGAAGGCTTTTCACGCGCAGACACGTGATCCGATTCTGCCAGTCCGCCGCACTGCGCCGAAATCACCGATCGCTGCCGAACACACCCTCACACTGTGTGCACCGCAATCGCGGCTGTCACTGCACCGCAATTGTTGTGATGATCAGGCCGTCCGACACCATCCAACGCCCGTCGAACGACGCCAGCGGCGGTCCTTCGAGGGTCTCCCCCGAGATCAGAAGATCCGAATGAAAAGTGCCCGTGCCGCCGTCCCCCGCCTCGAAGGTGATGTGCGCGTCCTCGAAGCCGAGCCACCTCCCGGTGAGGGGGAACCACGCCTTGTACGTCGCCTCCTTGGCACAGAACAGCAGTCTGTCCCAGTGCACCGAGTTGTCGGTCCCCGACAGCCATTTCCGCTCCGCTTCGAGGCTCACCGCGTCGAGCACACCGTCCGGCAGGGCTTCGTGCGGCTCCGCATCGATTCCGACCGACCGCACCTGCATCGCATATCCGAGCACGGCGCCGCGGTAGCCGTCACAGTGCGTCAGACTCCCGACGACACCGCGAGGCCACACCGGGGAGCCTTTCTCGCCCCGCAGAATCGGGGCCGGATCCACACCCAGCTTCGCCATGGCCAGTCGCGCGCAGTGCCGGGCGCTGGTGAACTCGCGGCGACGCTTCTCCACCGCACGCCCGATCAGCGCCTCCTCCTGCGGATGCGGACGCAGACCCGGGGGGTCTTCGAAGAGTTCTGCCGATACCACACCGGAGGGCAGGATTCTCTCGATCACAGAGCCCCCCTCGCCCGCATTTTCTCCACTTCCGCTTCCTGCTCGGGGGTGACCTCGAAGTGACCGCCCCACTTGTTGAGCGTTCCGGGCGGATACTCCGGCACCGGCATGATCTGCCGGAGCAACTTCTCCGGAAGGCCACGCCGCTGCCATTCCCGCGGATAGCCGAGAGACACCTCTTCGAACCGCACGCCGTCGTAGTAAGTGGTGCGCGGAATGTGCAAGTGCCCGTAGACCGCGCAGACAGCGTTGTACCGGGTATGCCAGTCCGCCGTCATCTCGGTGCCGCACCACAGCGAGAACTCTGGGTACCACAGCACCTGAGTCGGTTCCCGCACCAAGGGGAAATGGTTGATCAGCACCGTTCGGGTGCCTGCCGGCAGAGCATCGAGCCGGTCTTTCGTCGTCTTTACGCGGTGACGGCACCACGCGTCCCGGGTGGCGTACGGATCGCTCGACAACAGGAACTCGTCCGTGGCCACCACGTTCTTCTCCCGCGCGATCGCGAGACCTTCCGCCTTGGTCGTAGCTCCATCAGGCAGAAACGTGTAGTCGTAGAGGAGGAACATCGGAACCAGGGTGACCGGGCCGTCCTCTGCCTCCCACACCGGGAACGGGTCCTCGGGGGTGACGACGTCGATTTCGCGGCACATGGTGACCAGGTAGTCGTAGCGTGCGGCGCCGTGCATCTGGACCGGATCCTTGGCCGTCGTCCACAACTCGTGGTTCCCAGGCACCCAGATGACCTTGGCGAACCTGCTTCGAAGCAGCTTCAGGGCCCAGCGAATGTCGTCGGTCTTCTCGGAGACGTCGCCTGCAACGATAAGCCAGTCGTCCGGCGAATCGGGGTAGATCTCCTCGGTGATCGGGCGATTTCCCCGGTGTCCGACATGGGTGTCGCTCACGGCCATCAACTTGGCTGCCACGTCCACTCCCTTTCCCGATCATGTTTCCTGGTCGATCGCTTGTTCCACCGGCTCGCGTTTCACACCGCGTCAGGACCCGAGAGGGGCCGCACCTGTAGGTCGGCACCGGTCACCGCCCAGCGACCGGTTCCGACGCGCCAGACAACCGCGAGCATCCGAAGCATTATGAACACGGTAAGTCCCGTCCAGATTCCCGTCAGGCCCCAGTCGCGGAGCATCGACAACCAAATCAGGGGCAGAAAACCGACCAGTGCGCAGGCCAGGGTGGCGTTGCGGAGAAACGCGACGTCTCCTGCCCCGAGAAGCACTCCGTCGAGGGCGAACACCACTCCGGCAACGGGAATGATGGCGACGAAGAACCACCACACCACCGCCATGCTGTCCAGCACCGCAGTGTCGGAGGTGAACCATTCGGGTACGACGCCGTGACCGAGGGCGAACATCAGGGCCAACGCCGACGCAAAAACTGTGGACCAGCGCGTGATGCGCCACGACAGGCGGGTTGCTCCGCGAGCGTGCCCGGCGCCCAACGCCGCACCTACCAAGGCCTGGGCGGCGATCGCGAGGGAGTCCAGGGTCAGGGCGACGAGATTCCACAACTGCAGGACCACCTGATGTGCGGCGACAGCTGCGGCCCCGAACCGGGACGCCACTGCGGCCGCCGAGAGGAAGCACGCCTGGAACGCCAGGCTCCGGAGGATGAGATCCCGGCCGAGGACCATCTGAGCGCGCATCACGCGCCACTGTGGTCGCATCGGTACCCGTTCGATCACCAGCGCGCCGACGAAGAGGCTCGCCGACACGGCCTGGCCGGCAACATTCGCGACGGCCGAACCCGCGAGTTCCAGTCGCGGTGCGCCCCACAGTCCGTGCACGAGGACCGGGCACGCGATCGCCGACAGGAGAAGACCCGCGATGACGAACCGCAGAGGCCTGACGGTGTTCTGCATGCCGCGCATCCAGCCGTTGCCCGCCATGGCGATCAGGATCAAGGGGGCGCCGAACACGGCGATGCGCAGCCAGCTCTCCGCCGCGTCCGCGATGTCGGAGCCACCGGCGATCACCGACGTTACGGGACCTGCCAGCAGTTGAGCGACGGCGACGACCGTCACGCCGATGGCCAGCGCCAGCCACGTCGCCTGGACACCCTCGCGGACGGCGCCACGCTCGTCACCGGCACCGTGCATCCGGGATGCGCGGGCGGTGGTCCCATAGGACAGAAAGGTCAGCTGAGTGCTGACCTGCGCCAGGATCAGTCCCCCGACCGCGAGTCCCGCAAGTGCCAACGCGCCGAGCCGGCCGACGACGGCGATGTCGAACAGGAGATAGATCGGTTCGGCAGCAAGCACCCCCAGAGCGGGCAACGCGAGACCGAACACTGTCCGGGCCGTGGCATCACCCGAAACCTTCGAGACTTCTGCCAACAGACCCGACCCTCAGCCGAGCGACTCGACGAGTGCCGCAACGATCTCGTCGACGGACGCGACCGCGGTGTAACCGGCCGCGAAGCGGTGCCCCCCACCGCCGAGGTATCCGGCGACGAGCGATACGTCTACATCGGACTTCGATCGCAACGACACGGACCAGGTGCCGTCGGCGGCCTCTTTGAGGACCGCGGCGACCTCGGCTTCCGATGTCGTACGGACGATGTCGATGACGCTCTCGATTTCCTCGGAGCGCAGACCGTGGACATCGGCCTGTCGAATGACGGCATAGACGAGACCCCGGCCGTCTGCTGCGCCGGGAACGAAGGTGGCCGAGCCCAGCACGGTGGACAGCATCGGCAACCAGCCGAAGGGATGGGTATCGAGCAGTCTCCGGGCGATACGGGCGCCGTCGATGCCGGTCGCGAGAAGTCGCTCGGCGAGGGTGTGAGTGCCGGGCTGGACCCAGCGGAACGAACCGGTGTCGGTCACGAGGCCGGCGTAAAGACAGTGCGCGAGATCGGCGTCGATCTCCACGCCCCACAGATCGAACATCTGCGCCAGAACGGCTGTAGTCGATTCCGCCGACTCGTCCACCAGATTCATCCGTCCGAAACGGGTGTTGGACCGGTGGTGGTCGATGACGAGTGTCTCGCCGGCATCGTCGAGACGGCCGGCCAGCGTGCCGAGCCGACCTGCGCTGCCACAATCGACGGTGACCAGCAGATCGACGTTGCGCTGCACCTGATCCGCCGGCACCAGCAAATGGGTGCCGGGCAGTTCACGCATCGACTCCGGCAACTCGTCCGGAGCAGCGAACGCCACCTGCACCGGAATGCCCTTGCGCTCGAGGACCAATCCGAGCGCAAGACCGCTGCCGATGGTGTCGGCATCGGGCTGGACGTGACACAGAACCGTCACCGATGTCGCGTTCTCGAGGACGGCAACCGCCTGCGGCAGATACACCTCGTGGCGATCGAGATCAGACAGGGACGTCTCCTGAGTGTGTGTCATTTCGGTCCGCGTCAGTCCGCCTGGCGTGAACCGGACGGCTCGTCGACATCCACGTCGTCGGCATCCTCGGTTCGTGGCTCCTTGTACGGATCCGGATCACCCGCTGGGGACGCCGCGGCCGCGACGCGGGCGACCTCGTCGTCCGCGGCACGAGCGCGAGCAAGAAGTTCCTCCATATGACGGGCCGTGTCCGGCACCGTGTCCGCGACGAACGTCAGTGTCGGCGTGAATCTCACGCCGGTACCCGCACCGACCTTCGAGCGCAGAACACCCTTGGCCTTCTCCAGACCCGCGGCAGCGGCGGCGAGATCCGGTTCGGACTCGAGGTCGGCGCCCATCACCGTGTAGTACACGGTGGCGTCGTGGAGGTCGGCCGTCACCTTGGTGTCGGTGATGGTGACGAACGCCAGGCGTGGGTCCTTGATTTCGTGATCGATTGCCGTCGCGACGATGGTGCCGATGCGCTTGGCGAGCTTGCGTGCCCGGGCGGGATCCACCATGACAATCAGACTCCTCTCCCTGGCCGCTCGAAACGTTGTGGTCCTACTTTTGCGTTGTCTTTCTCATTCTGCACGCCGGGGCGTCGCAACCTCCCGGCGGGCACCGCACACCGAGTCAGTCCTCGGGTCCGAAAATTCTCCGCCGCACGGCAAGGAGTTGCAGCTCCGGAAGATCGGCAACATGCCGTTCGCAGGTGTCAAGCACCTCGTGTACGTGATCGACGGCCGAACTCGCCATGGTGACGCCGAGCATCGACCGGCGATACCGGTCTTGTTCTCCGGTTTCCGCCGCAGAAACGCCGTAGCGACGCAACTCCGCGAGAACCGGTTTGACCATTGCACGCTTCTCTTTCAGAGATCGCACGTCACCGAGCAAGATGTCGAGCTCGAGCGCACCGACGTACAAACTTTCCTCCTTCGGGGAGACGTGCGCTCCCCCGGCCGATCGAGTCGGCCGGGAAGCGCACGCCGGATAACGCTGCTACGTCACCCACTCGGAAGGGGAGATCAGTCGCGCGGCTTTTCCCGAAGCTCGTAGGCCTCGATGACGTCACCGACCTTGATGTCGGTGTAGGTGACCGTCAAACCACACTCGTAACCCTCGCGTACCTCGACGACGTCGTCCTTCTCCCGCTTCAGCGAGGAGATGGTGACGGTCTCGGCGACAACCGTGTTGTCACGCAGCAGCCGGGCCTTTGCATTGCGACGGATGCTACCCGAGGTCACGAGGCAACCGGCAATGTTGCCGACCTTGGACGAGCGGAACATCGCACGGATCTCCGCCTGCCCCAACTCGACCTCTTCGTAGATCGGCTTGAGCATGCCCTTGAGGGCCTTCTCGACCTCGTCGATCGCCTGGTAGATCACCGAGTAGTACCGGATGTCGACGCCCTCGCGGTTCGCCAACTCGGTCGCCTTGCCCTCGGCGCGGACGTTGAACCCGATGATGATCGCGTTCGACGCAGCGGCCAGGTTGACGTTGGTTTCGGTGACGCCACCGACACCGCGGTCGATGACGCGCAACTGCACCTCGTCGTCGATCTGGATGCCGTGCAGCGCTTCCTCGAGAGCCTCCACCGTTCCGGAGTTGTCACCCTTGAGGATGAGGTTGAGCTGCGACGTCTCCTTGAGGGCCGAATCGAGGTCCTCGAGGCTGATCCGCTTGCGGCTCTTCGCGGCCAGAGCGTTGCGCTTACGCGCATTGCGCCGGTCGGCGATCTGACGGGCGATGCGATCCTCGTCGACCACGAGCAGGTTGTCGCCTGCACCGGGAACCGACGTGAAACCGACCACCTGCACGGGACGTGAGGGCATTGCCTCGAGTACGTCCTCGCCGTGCTCGTCGACCATCCGGCGTACACGGCCGTAGGCGTCGCCGGCGACGATCGAATCACCGACCCGCAACGTTCCGCGCTGGATGAGCACGGTCGCGACGGGTCCGCGTCCACGGTCGAGGTGTGCCTCGATGGCGACACCCTGTGCGTCCATGTCCGGGTTGGCCCGCAGGTCGAGGGCAGCGTCCGCCGTCAACAGCACCGCGTCGAGCAGTGCATCGATGTTGGTGCCCTGCTTCGCCGAGATGTCGACGAACATGGTGTCTCCGCCGTATTCCTCGGCCACCAGCCCGTACTCGGTGAGCTGCTGCCGGATCTTGTCCGGGTTCGCGCCTTCCTTGTCGATCTTGTTCACCGCGACCACGATCGGCACGTCGGCCGCCTGGGCGTGGTTGATCGCTTCCACCGTCTGCGGCATGACGCCGTCGTCGGCGGCAACGACCAGGATCGCGAGGTCGGTGGCCTTGGCACCACGGGCACGCATGGCCGTGAAGGCCTCGTGACCGGGGGTGTCGATGAACGTCACGAGACGCTCGTTGCCATCGAGCTCGGTGAGCACCTGGTAGGCACCGATGTGCTGCGTGATGCCGCCGGCCTCGCCCTCGCGGACGTTGGCCTTACGGATCGTGTCGAGCAGTCGGGTCTTACCGTGGTCGACGTGACCCATGACGGTGACCACCGGCGGACGTGACATGAGGTCCTCTTCGCCGCCTTCGTCTTCACCGTAGGTGAGGTCGAAGCTGTCGAGCAGCTCACGGTCCTCGTCCTCCGGGCTGACGACCTGGACGACGTAGTTCATCTCGCCACCGAGCAGCTCGAGCGTCTCGTCGTTGACCGACTGGGTCGCCGTCACCATCTCGCCGAGGTTGAACAGTGCCTGCACGAGGGCGGCCGGGTTCGCGTCGATCTTCTCCGCGAAGTCCGAGAGGGAGGCACCGCGGGCGAGGCGAATGGTCTCACCGTTGCCACGGGGCAACCGCACGCCACCGACGGCGGGCGCCTGCATGGAGTCGTATTCCTGGCGCTTCTGACGCTTGGACTTGCGACCACGACGTGGTGCGCCACCGGGACGACCGAACGCGCCTGCCGCAGCACCGCGCTGACCGGGGCGTCCACCGCCACCGGGACGACCGCGGAAACCACCTGCGGGTGCGCCGCCACCGGGAGCACCGGCACCGGCACCTGGGGCACCGCCGCCGCGGTATCCACCGCCGCCGCCGGCACCACCGGGACGCCCACCGGGGGCGCCACCGGGACGGCCGGGGCGGCCACCACCGGGTGCGGGGCGTGCCGAGCGTGCGGGCATCGCGCCCGGGTTCGGACGGGGAGGCATCGAGCCGGGGCTGGGACGGGGACCGCCCTGACCCGGAGCCGGACGAGGTCCACCCTGACCCGGAGCCGGACGAGGACCGCCCTGACCCGGAGCCGGACGAGGACCGCCCTGACCCGGAGCCGGACGAGGTCCACCCTGACCCGGAGCCGGACGAGGACCGCCCTGACCCGGAGCCGGACGAGGCGCGCCGGGACGGGGTGCACCGGGAGCCGGACGCGGCGCCGGACGCTCGGCCGGAGCCGAAGAATACGGGTTGTTACCGACACGAGGCGGCTTGGGACCCGGACGGGGTCCACCCGGCTTTGCGCCTGTGGACGGAGCCGCGGGCGCGTTGGCAGCCGGAGCCGACGACGTGCTGGCGGCCGGAGCCGACGGTGTGCTGGCGGCCGGAGCCGACGGTGTGCTGGCGGCCGGAGCCGACGGCGCAGCGGGCGCCGGAGCAGCCGGAGCCGGACGACCCGGCTTGGGTGCATTGCCGGCGGGAGCTGCCGGAGCGGCTGCTGCGGGTGCCTGCGCCGGAGCCGGTGCTGCCGGAGCCGGTGCTGCCGGAGCGGGTGCTGCCGGAGCGGGTGCTGCCGGAGCGGGTGCTGCCGGAGCGGGTGCTGCCGGCTTGGGGCCGGGACGGGGTCCGCCCGGCTTGGCCGACGTCGTCGACGGTGCGCTCGCCGCGGGTGCGCCGGGCTTGGCCGCCGGGCCTGCCGCGGATTCGGCGGACGAAGACTTCGGGAACGACTCCCGCAGACGTCGGGCGACGGGCGCCTCCACCGTGGAGGACGCCGACTTCACGAACTCGCCCTGCTCCTTGAGCGTTGCGAGTAATTCTTTACTAGTGACACCGAGTTCTTTAGCCAACTCGTGCACGCGGGCCTTGCCTGCCACTGCTCTCCTCACTGATGAGGTCGAGCAGGAGGCTCCCCTGAAGGGGGCCCGCACGACCTCGGGTTATCTCCGATGGACGATCATCGCTGGTGCTTCACGGTGTGCTCATGAGTGCTTGTGCCTGTTCTGTTCGAGAGGTACTGCTCTGCGTGTGCGTTCTGCTCGTACCCAATGTTCGATCTCTGACGAATCCACACTTCCGGCGACTCGCAGCGCTCGGCCGAAAGCTCGGCGTCGTTCCGCGAGACTCAGGCAAGCCTGATCGGGGTGCAGCCACGCACCTCGTCCGGGAAGCCTGCGTCGTGGATCGGGGACGAGTATATGACCTTGCGGCCCACTCTCACCTACCACGACCCTGAGCAGATCGAGAGCCAACGCGCGCTCCCTACATCCTATGCATGTTCGTACCGGCGAACCGGCACTGGCGCGCGTGAAATCCGGGAGCTCGTGCTGAACCATTGACCACTCTACCGCCGACTCGCCCCGATCTCTGCATTCCACGCTCAACGAGTGGTCGCAGCGGGTCCGTCGGCCGACTCCGGGGTGGGCGCCGCGTCACTGCGGATGTCGATCCGCCAACCGGTCAGGCGTGCAGCGAGACGGGCGTTCTGCCCTTCCTTCCCGATCGCGAGGGACAACTGGAAGTCGGGTACGACAACACGCGCCGCGCGCGCATCCGCGTCCACCACTGTGACGGAGACCACCTTCGATGGCGACAGTGCGTTGCCGACGAACCGGGCGGGATCCTCGTCGAAGTCGATGATGTCGATCTTCTCGCCGGCGAGTTCACTCATCACGTTCCGCACGCGCTGGCCCATGGGACCGATGCACGCGCCTTTCGCGTTGAGGCCCGAGACGCGCGACGCGACGGCGATCTTCGATCGGTGACCCGCCTCCCGCGCGACGGCGATGATCTCCACCGAGCCGTCCGCGATCTCCGGAACCTCGAGGGCGAACAGTTTCCGGACGAGATTCGGGTGTGTCCGCGACAACGTGATCTGCGGACCGCGCTGTCCGCGCGCCACGCCCACGACGTAGCACTTGAGCCGCTCGCCGTGCTCGTAGGTCTCACCGGGAACCTGCTCGGCGGGCGGGACCAGCCCCTCGGCGCCGTTGGCCTCGCTGCCGATCCGGACCACGACCATCCCGCGGGAGTTCGCCCGCGTGTCGCGCTGGATGACGCCGCCGACGATCTCCCCCTCATGGGTCGAGAACTCCCCGAAGCTCCGCTCGTGCTCGGCGTCGCGCAGGCGCTGGAGGATGACCTGACGCGCGGTGGTCGCAGCGATCCGGCCGAAGCCCTCGGGGGTGTCGTCCCACTCCTCGCCGACCATGTTGCCGTCCGCGTCGACGTCGTGCGCCATCACACGCACGATGCCGCTCTTGGTGTCGACGTCGATCCGCGCGTGGTTCTTGTGGCCTTCGGTGTGCCGATAGGCCGTCAGGAGCGCCGTCTGGATCGTCGAGATGACGGTTTCGATCGAGACACCCTTGTCGGCCTCGATGGCGCGCAGCGCCGCAATGTCGATATTCACTTGTCCAACCCCTCTACTACTTCTTCCTCTTCCGACACATCGGAGTCGGACGGCGACACCCGACCCTCGGGTATTCCACCTGCAAGCTCCAACTCTCGTGGGTCGGGCTTCGAAAACTCGACCTGCACAACAGCTTTCACGATGTCCGATACGGGCACTCGCCGAACCTCCGGCCCGGAGCGCGATCCGATCACCACCTCGACTGCGTCGCCGTCCCACCGACCGATCCGACCGACGACGGTCTCGTTCGCGAGGTCGATGCGCGCCTTGCGGCCGCGAGCGCGGCGCCAGTGCCGCTCGTGCGTGAGCGGACGGTCGATACCGGGAGAGGTGACCTCGAGCGTGTACGGAGTCTCACCGAAATCGGGAACCGCGTCGAAGACCTCCGAGATCGTGTGACTCAGGCGCGCCACGGCGTCGAGTTCGAGCCCGGCGTCGCTGTCCACCATGATCCGGACCGCGCTGTGCTTGCCCGCAAGGTTGACGGCAACGTCCTCCAAGTCGTAGCCCTGGCGGTGTACCAGGTCGGAGATGAGCTCCGTCACCCTCTCCTTGGATGGAACCGGCATCGGGAAAGCTCCTCGTTTCAGTTGTCGTTCGTCGGTCAGGTCGTTCGTCGGGCAGGTCTTCGGGCGGGCGCAACTCGTGCTGGGCGCACGTAGCACCGCTACCCGTCGTGACGGGGTTCGGGCATCTAAGAGTAGCGCCGATCGGAGGCTTCCGTGACCAGCCCCGCTCGCCGATTCCCGGCTTCGCCGCCCGACCTGGCACCATGGACCGGTGCTCACGCCCACCGCCTCCCGACCGCCGACGTTCGGCCCGGTCGTGTCCCGGCGCGCCGCTCTCCGGTTCGCAGCAGTCTCCGCCATCGGTGCCACCGGCGTCGCCCTCTTGGCGGGATGCGCCGAGGACACGAATACCCAGGCCGAGGTCGATTCCCTCGTCGCCCAGGCGCGGCTGGCCCGGCGGGACGCCGCCAGCGCGGCGGCGGCGATCGCGCTGCTCCCCGAGCGCGGCGCAGCGCTCGACCTCGTCCGTTCCCAGCGCACTGCGCACGCCGACGCCTTGGATGCCGAAATCGCGAGGGCCGCAGGTACTTACCCGGACGGGACGACGCCGACCACGTCACCATCCGCGTCTCCGGCCCCCGCGGCACCGACACCCCCACCGAGCATTGATCAGCTGCGCGCCGAACTCGCCGAGTCTCAGCGCAGCGCAGCTGATTCGGCTAGGAACCTGAGTGCGTATCGCGCCGGACTCTCGGCGTCGATCAGTGCCGCCTGCGCCACCTATCTGGCGGTGGTGCTGCCGTGACGGTTCCTACCGAGGCCGAGGGACAAAGCCTCTCCGACGCGCTGGTCGCCGAGCATGCCGCGGTGTTCGCCTACGGAGTGGTCGCCGCATTCTCCAACCCGGTTCGGGCGGATCAGGTAGCTGCCGGCGCCGCGGGTCACCGGGCACGTCGCGACGCGCTGATCGACGCATTGACGGCCGCAGGGATGGCGGCCCCGGCCGCCGAGGCCGGGTACACCCTGCCGTTCCCGGTCACGGACCCGGTCTCGGCGGCCCAGCTCGCCGCTCGAGTAGAGGCCGATACGGCCATCGCCTGGCGGGCCGTGGTCGAGCAGGGTGAGACGGGGGACACGCGGTCGCTGGGTGTCGCCGGCCTGACGGAGTCGGCGATCCGAGAGGCCGGCTGGCGTCTCGCCCTCGGGACGAATCCCACGACGGCGGTCTTCCCCGGCCAGCCGTAGCCGCACGTGAGTTCCCGCCCACTGGGATTGTGGACCCACACGACTCGCTACCGGCCTAGCGTCTCAGCCGGACGGCTGGCGGAACGGGAGGACGACGGCGTGGACGAGCGTTCGGTGGAACAGCGGCTGGGGGACCTCGAGAGAGTCGAGGCCATCAAGGCACTGAAGTACCGGTACTGGCGCGCGTGTGACGGTAAGGATCCGGGCGCGTTCCGGGCCTGCTTCGTCTCGTGGGGCGCGTCGATCGATTTCGGCGTCCTCGGCCGGTTCGACGACGCAGACCGCATCACCGAGGTGTTCACGGACATCGCCCTCCGTGAGGTGAACGGCCGGCCGGTCATTTACGACATGCATCACGGGTTCCATCCGCACATCGAGTTGCACAGCGAGAGCGAGGCGACGGGCGTGTGGACACTGGCGTTCCGTCAGGTGAACCTGCTGAACGGCACGGAGACGGTGTCCTCGGGCGAATACGACGACGCATATCGATTCGAGGACGGCGGGTGGCGGATGTCGCGGTGCCATTACACCGTTCGGTGGTCGATTACCCGTCCTTTGGCTTCGGACACGGTGGTGATGCAGTGACGGCGCGCGTTGCGTTGGTCACCGGGGCGAGCCGGGGCGTCGGCAAAGGGGTGGCCACGGCTCTGGGCGCGGCGGGATGGACGGTGTACCTGACCGGGCGGGGCCCGCTACCGGACGGCAGTCCCCTCGTTGCCGCTGCGACGAAGGTCACCGAGCACGGGGGCACCGGAGTAGCGGTCGAGTGCGATCACCGAAACGACGACGACGTGCAGACCGTGTTCCGGCGCATCGCCGACGAGCAGGGCGGCCGACTCGACCTGTTGGTCAACAACGTGTGGGCGAGTCCCCCCGGGTTCGGTGGATTCGACGCGCCCTTCTGGGAACGACCGCTCGACGACTGGGACTCCCTCATCGGCGTCGGTCTGCGCGCACATTACGTCGCCTCCGTGGAGGCTGCCCGGCTGATGGTCCCCCGCCGCCGCGGCCTGATCGCGAATATCTCGTCGTTCGGCACAAGGAGTCATCTTCATTCCGTCCTCTACGGTATGTCGAAGGCGGGGCTGGACAAGATGGCGAGTGACATGGCGGTCGAGCTGGCGCCGCACGACGTGCGGGCCGTGTCACTGTGGCCGGGAATCGTCCGGACGGAGATGATCGTCGCCAGTGGCCTCGACTCCATCGCCGGATTTCCTGTCGCGGACGCCGAGTCACCCCAGTTCGTCGGCCGGGTGATCTGCGGGCTCGTCGACGATCCGGCCCTTCCCGAACGCAGCGGTCACACCTTCGTCACGGCGGAACTCGCGCGGGAGTACGGAATTGCCGATACGAACGACCGCACCCCACCCTCCCACCGTGAGGCGTTCGGCGGCGGACCGCTGTTCTGACCTGGCGGCGCTCCCGACACGACACGCTGACCAGCTGCAGCCACACATGATCTTGCTCAGCACACCCGCGGCGGGGCAGGATGGTTACGTGCCGAAGGGTTGTCGCCGTGGACCGAGACACTGAATCTCGTCTGAGCTACGCGGATCGGGAAGGTCACCACCACACCGTGGACCTCTCCCCCGCTTCGCCGCGTGTCACCATCGGTCGATCGCCGGGATCCGACTTGCCCCTCACCGAAGACGATGAGGTGTCGCGACTCCATGCCGTAGTCGAGTGCGTGGGTTCACACTGGACCATCCTCGACGACGGGCTGTCCCGCAACGGCACCTTCGTCAACGGCGAACGCCTCGCCGGACGGCGGCGACTTCGCCAGGGCGACAGCATCCGCATCGGTGCCACCCGGATCCGCTATCAGGAGTTCGGTGGCGGTCCCGACGAGGCGACCCGGATGGGAACCGATATGCCCGACGTCCGGTCTCTGACGGAGACGCAGCGCGGAGTGCTCACGGCACTGTGCCGGCCTTACAAGCACGGCGCCGCCTTCGCGAATCCCGCATCGAATCAACAAATTGCGCAGGAGCTCTTCCTCAGCGTCGACGCGATCAAGACCCACCTGAGAACGTTGTTCGCCAAGTTCGGGGTCGGTGATCTGCCCCAGAATCAGAAGCGCGTTCGCCTGGCAGAGCGGGCGATGCGCAGCGGCATCATCAACGAACGCGATCTCTGATCAGCCGACCGCCATCAGTTCACGTCCGGAGGCAGCGGGTGTGCTGTGCGCGATCCGCTCGACCAATCCGATGATCGCGACCGCCACATCGGCTGCGCGTTCGAGAATGACCGAGTGTCCCGCCCCGTCGACACTGACCAACTCCGATGCCGGCAGCACCGACGCCATGGCAGCGGAATGCTGGAACGGCGTGAGCATGTCCACCGAGCCGCAGAGAACCAACGATGGGATCTGCGCGAGGGCGGCGAGGGAGGCGCGCTCGTCGAAGCCGAGAAGCGACTCGAGGAAGCTGGACATCGTCACCACGGAGGTCGTGTTGACCATGGCGGCAACGAGAGCGGCGAGCCGTGGGTCGACGGGGCGGTTGCGCGCCCCGGCCGCTCTCGCGAGTGCCGTACCGACTGTCCGGCCGAGCTTCTTCGACCCGTGCACGACGCGCGGCGCCCGTCGAACAGCGCTGCAGAGCAACGACACTGCCGGGCTGCGCAGATGGCGGGCGAGGCCGGCCTCGGCGAGATCGTATGCGGCCGTCGAGATGAGGGCCATCCCGACGATGCGCGAACCGATCGTGTGCGGATTCTGCCGCGCATACGACAGCGCGGTCATTCCCCCCATCGAGTGCCCGACGAGCACGATCGGACCGCGCGGTGCCACGGCGTTCAGCACCGAACCCAGGTCACGCCCGAGTTGATCGATGGTATAGGTCGACGCAGGCGCCTCGCCGGATTCGCCGTGCCCGCGATGATCGTAGAAAACCATCCGCACCTCATTGCGCCAGAAGCGGACCAGCTGCTTGCGCAGCGCCCACCAGGACTCGGTACGGAGGCAATGCCCGTGGACGAACACCACGGTCGTCGGCGCATCGGGTGACCCGAACTCGCGCACCGCGAGAGAAATCCCGTCATCGGTCCGGACCGTGAGCCGGCGACCATCGTGCTGGGATGCAACCGGGGTGTTCGACATGATGGCCTCCTCGGTATCTTCGCTCGGGACGGGTGGAGTGTTACTGCTCCTTGCCTGCCTTTCACCCTGCCTCCCGGCAACCGAACCCTCCAGCACCCTCAGAGGTGGCACCTGCACCCGAAGGTGTCGTCCTGTGCACCCTTGGGTGGGGCGACGACATGGCGGAGCCCCCTCGGCGAGGGGGCTCCGCGGACGATCCTTCCGTCCGCTCGATCAGCTCGAGTCACCACCCGCAGGACCAGCTTCGATCGTCTGATGCTCACCGGCGCCTAGGCTGGATACTTCGATCCGGCGCGGCTTTGCCCGTTCGGCGACCGGGATGGTCACACTCAGGACCCCGTTCTCGTACGACGCCGAAATCCTCTCGGAGTCGATACCTTCGCCGAGTGAGAGCTGCCTCCGGAAAGTGCCGGTGAACCGTTCCGAGGCGATCCACTGCACGTTCTCCTCGGACTGAGCGCTCCGATGAGCCGTCAGCGTGAGCGTCCCGTTGTCGACACTGACGTCGACCGAACCCGGATCGATACCGGGCAAGTCGGCGTGCAGAACGTAGTGGTCGTCGACCTTGTAGAGATCCATGGGCATGAATCGCGGCACCCGGGCGGAACCGACCGGAGAGCCGAGCATGCTCTTCGTCATGGATTCGAGATCACTGAAGGGGTCGAAGCGAAGCACAGCAACACACCTCCCATGTCTCCTACTGCGCCCGCCACCTCGACGGGCAGCCACCATCACTGTGCACTAAAAATTTAGCACTCGATGCCCGAGAGTGCCAGCATGAATTCGCCCGAAAACCGCCGCCTTCTGGGAGCGGATTTCGGAGACGTCCGCCGCGAAAGGTCAACCGGTCGGGTCTGATTCGCGCCTGTCGTATCCACCGTGCGTGGTGAGAAGTCCGTGCCGCCACTTCAGAATGCAGTGCCCACACCTCCGAGGCCAGCCACCCTGGGGTGAACCTTCCCCCACTCCCCGGTGCCGGCCTCTCCGCGCCCGAAGTCGCAACCGCTGACACTCGCGCCCCGGAGAAGGAGCCCCGGAACTTGCACTACGCGCGCATCTCGTAAGCCCCGTCGTAGCTCTCCACCTGGGTCCACACTCGCGAGAATCGCTCCGCGTCCACCACCGGGCGGCGTATCGCGCCGAGCGCCCACTTCTGCTGCGCCTCGGTGGCGGAGGATTTGCCGTACAGCGCAACGGCATAACCGGAAAAGTCGCGGATCTGGAAGTCGAAGATCTGGTCGATCAGAACGCGATCGATGCCGGCGATCACGGATTGTTCGAGGATCAGGTGCCCGTAGACCACGAGCGAGAACAGGTGCCCGAGGTCGAGCAGGAAGTCGAGATCCTTCTGCTGGGCCGCGTCGGGCGGGGCGGTGGTGAGCAGTTCCCGCAACGCGGTCGCCTGCTCGGAGAACCGGGCCACGTTGGGGACGTCCGAGTGCGCATCATAGGTTTTCGTCCAGTCGTGGAACTGGATCTTGCCCGCACCGCGGGTCGGACCCTGCGCCCAGAAGAAGGTGTCGTCGGCGGCGTCGAGCCGGGTGCCGATCTCCGGGTATTCCGCCGGGTTGAGCAGGTAGTTCGGCATGAACTTCAGAATGAGGCCCACGTTGACGTGCACGGTGCCCTCGAGCTTCGGGAGGGTGCCGATCAACTGGGCGGCCTCGCGGAAGTAGGTGTTCTTCTCGTACCCCTTCGCCGCGATCACGTCGTGCAGGAGCGCGATCACCTTCTCCCCTTCGGAGGTGACCTTCGCCTTCGTCATCGGGTTGAACAGCAGGTACCGGCGATCGCCACGACTCGCGCTGCGGAAATAGTCGACGGAGCGCGCGCTGAACAGCTTCATCGCAATCAGCCGGCTGTAGGCGTCGACGAAGTTTCCGCGCACGTGCGCGAAATCGGTGACCGGGTTGCCGTACAGAATCCTGTTGTGCGCGTGGGTGATCGACTCGTAGAACGCATGCTCGGAGATCCCGATGGAGCCCGTGCACAGGTTGAACTTGCCGACGTTGACCGTGTTCAGCGCCGCCTCGAACGCGGCGACCCCGGTGTGGAGAATGTCTTCTTCCCGCACCGGGTAGTCCTCGAGCCGGAACGTGCTGACGTACATCTGGCCGTGCACCACATTGCCCTGCAGGTGGTATGCCGGGTGGCGGCTGTCCGCGAGAAAGAAGACGTACCCGTCGCTGCCCTCCACATCGGTACGCCTGCCGAACACCGACACCATGCCCGCGACGTTGCCGTTGCCGATGTAGTACTTGTCGCCGCTCGCGGTGAACGCGAGGCCCGGGTCGTTCTCCGCAGGGGTCAGCAGCATGTCCGTCGAGTAGACGTCCGCGCCGTGTTCCTTCTCCGACAGCCCGAACGCGAGCACCCCGCCGTCGTCGAGGAGCGTCGCGGCCCGTTCCTTCGCGGCACGGTTCCCGCTCATCCAGATGGGGCCGAGACCCAGAATGGTCACCTGCCACGCGTACCAGTACGCCAGACCGTAGAAGCCGAAGATTTCACTGAGGGCGGCGTTGCGTGCGGCATCCCAGCGCTTGTCCGGGTCGCCGCCCGCCAGGTCGGCAGGCGTGAGGAACTTCGCGAACAGCTTCTCCCGTTTCACGAACTCCAGGAAGTCGTCGGGCCACGCGGCCTCGAGATCGTCCTCGAGCAGCCGCTTCTTGCCCCGCGACTCGAACCACTCGATCAGCGCCCGCAGCAGTCTGCGCGTCTCCGGATCGAAATGCTCGGGATCGTAGGAGGTCGGATCGAACAGCAGGGCATTCGTCACAGCAAGCCTTTCGTCCGGACGTGTCAGGCCAAGCTAACAGTCCGGACGAAAGGCGTGGGGCGGTTTGATCAGCCCCTGACAGCCTTGACGATCTCGCTCAGCGCGGACTCGGCGGCCACCTCGCGGCTCTCGCCGGTGAAGCGGTCGCGGACCTCGACCTTGCCCTCGCCCCAGCCGCGGCCGACGACCACGACGAGCGGGACACCGAGCAGTTCGGAGTCCTTGAACTTCACGCCGGGCGACGCCTTGCGATCGTCGAGGATCACCTCGAGACCGGCCTTGTCGAGTTCGGCGGCGAGCCCCTCGGCGCCTTCCCGGGCGGTCTCGTCCTTGTTGGCGATCACCACGTGCACATCCGCGGGCGACACCTCGGCCGGCCAGCGCAGACCCTTCTCGTCGTGGTGCTGTTCCGCGATCACGGCGACGAGGCGGGAGACGCCCACCCCGTAGGAGCCCATGGTCGGGCGGACGGGCTTGCCGTTCTCGCCGAGCACGTCCACGGAGAACACGTCGGTGTACTTGCGGCCGAGCTGGAAGACGTGACCGATCTCGATGCCCCGGGCCGCGACGAGCGCACCGGCTCCGTCGGGTGACGGGTCGCCGTCGCGAACCTCGGCGGCCTCGATGGTGCCGTCCGGGGTGAAGTCGCGGCCCGCGACGAGCCCCACCACGTGCTTGCCCGGCTCGTCGGCACCGGTGATCCAGCTGGTTCCGTCGACGATCCGCGGGTCGACGAGGTAACGAACACCGTTGGCTTGCAGCGCCTTCGGTCCGATGTAGCCCTTGACCAGGAAGGGGTTGGCCGCGAAGTCGGCCTCGGTGAGTAGTTCGAACTCCGCGGGCTCGAGGGAAGCACCGAGACGCTTGTCGTCCACCTCGCGGTCGCCGGGAACACCGATGCCGAGCAGTTCCCACTTCCCACCGGGCTGCCGGGTCTTGACCAGGATGTTCTTCAGTGTGTCCGCGGCGGTGACTTTCCAGCCGAGGTCGGCGCCGTTGGCCCAGTCGACGAGCGTCGCGATCGTGGGGGTGTCCGGTGTGTCGTGCACCTTCGCGGCAGGCAGTCCGTCGAACGGGACGGCGTCGGGAGCCAGGGTCTTCACGGCCTCGACGTTGGCGGCGTAACCGGACTCGAGGCAGCGGACGTAGGTGTCCTCACCGATCTCGCTCTCGGCGAGGAACTCCTCCGACGCGCTGCCACCCATCGCGCCGGACGTCGCGGACACGATCACGTACTTGACGCCGAGACGGGTGAAGATTTTCGCGTAGGCGTCGCGGTGGGCCTGGTACGACGCGGTGAGGCCGTCGTCGGTGAGGTCGAAGGAATACGAGTCCTTCATGATGAATTCGCGGCCGCGGAGAATTCCGGCGCGTGGCCGCTCCTCGTCGCGGTACTTGGTCTGCACCTGGTACAGAGTGACCGGGAAGTCCTTGTAGGAGTTGTACTCACCCTTGACGGTGAGGGCGAACAGCTCCTCGTGAGTGGGGCCCAGCAGGTAGTCCCCACCCTTGCGGTCCTTGAGGCGGAACAGTCCGTCGCCGTACTCGGTCCAGCGGTTGGACGCCTCGTACGGTTCGCGCGGCAGCAGCGCGGGCAGGGAGATTTCCTGGCCACCGATCGCGTTCATCTCTTCCCGCACCACCCGCTCGACCTCGCGCAGTACGCGCAGACCCAACGGCAGCCACGAGTACACACCCGGAGCGATACGACGGACGTATCCGGCGCGGACCAGCAGCTTGTGACTCGGGACCTCGGCGTCGGCGGGGTCGTCGCGCAGGGTGCGGAGGAACAGGTGGGAGAGGCGGGTAATCACGGGTCATCAGAATAGTCCGCTGATGGCTGCACCACTGCGTCGGCACTGCTTCACCGCCGATCGGTAGGGTTTCGGCCGTGCTGGTGTTACTTCCTCCCTCAGAAACCAAGTCCGACGGTGGTGCCGACGCACCCCTCGACCTGGCCGAGTTGTCCATGCCGCAGCTCACCGAGACTCGCGAGGTGCTGGTCTCGGCACTGGTGACCCTCGCCGCCGATGCGGAGGCGTCGCAGGAGGCACTGGCCCTCGGCCCCACGCAGGCCGACGAGATCGAGCGGAACGCCAAGCTGTGGGTGTCGCCGACCCGGCCGGCGTTGGAGCGATATACCGGCGTCCTCTTCGACGCGCTCGACGCGAAGTCCTTCACCAAGGCCCAGAGGTCGAAGGCGCTCTCGCGCCTCGCGATGGGATCCGCCTTGTTCGGCGCGGTGCGCGCAGGTGACCTGATCCCCGCCTACCGGTTGTCCGGCGGGTCGAAGCTGCCCGGCGTGGGAACTCTCCGCGCGCTGTGGAAACCGCAATTGAGCCGGGCAATCACCGCGGAAGCAGATGGCCTCGTCGTCGACCTACGATCCGGGACGTATCAGCAGCTCGGCCCGATCCCCGACGCAGTGATCGCCACCGTGCTCACCGAGAAGTCGGACGGCACCCGCACCGTCGTCAGCCATTTCAACAAGCACCACAAGGGCCTGCTCGCCCGCGCACTCACCCTCTCCCGAGCCGAACCTCACGACGTACGCGGAGTGGCCCGGGTGGCGTCGAAGGCCGGACTCCGCGTCGAGGTCGCCTCGAAGCGGGAGTTGATCATCCTCACCGACTGAACCGTGCGTACTTGTCAAGATCGCGGGTAGTTGACAAGTACGCACAGGTGGTCAGTCGGGCTTGACGGCCAGGACGGGCCTGCGGCAGGACAGCAGCAGGCGTTGCGCAGTGCTTCCCATCAGCAGCTTCCCGACCGGGGTGCGGTCGCGGATGCCGATGACGAGCATCTCGGCGGTCGGCGCGGTCGTCGCCTCGATGATCACGTCGACGACCTCGTCGCCCACGATCTGCCGGACCTCGTGTTCGACGCCGCTGGCCGCCAGCCGATCCTCCAACTTCTGCAGCTGAGTGTGGTCGGCGAACGACTGATCGGCGAGGGAGTCGCCCTTCGACGAGTTGATCACTACCAGCGACGTGTTCCGCAGCCGTGCTTCCGCGAGGCCGTGTTCGAGAGCCGCCTCTCCGTACCGGTCCGGGGTGTAACCGACGACGATCATGCGTGGGCCTTCTCTCTGGTGTCCGAGGAGCCGTCGCCGGACGGTCCTTCGGGGAAATCGAATGTGGGAACGGGCAACCGCGAACGGATGAACTTCGCGACGAGCGGGGCGAGAAGCAGAAGCACGATGATGGCGTAGACGATGATCGCCACCGGCTCGGTGAACAGACTTCCCCAATCGCCGCCACCGAGCTGCAGGCTCTGCCGCAGTTGGCGTTCGATGCGCGGTCCGAGGATGACGCCGATGATCAGAGGCAGCACGGGCAGTCCGAACCTGCGCATCATCAGACCCATCAGGCCGAAGATCAGGAGCAGCGCCAGGTCGAGCCACTGGAGATTGACCGCGAAGACACCGAGTGCGGCGAAGAAGAGGATTCCCGCGTACAGATACGGGCGCGGGGTGCGGAGCAGCTTTGCCCACAGCGGTGCGAGCGGGAGGTTCAGGACCAGCAGCAGAAAGTTGCCGATGAACAGGCTCGCGATCAACGTCCAGATGAGAAGCGGTTCCTTCTCGAACAGAGTCGGCCCAGGCTGGATCCCATACGAGACGAAGGCGGTGAGCATGACTGCCGCGGTCGCGTTGGTGGGCAGACCGAGCGACAGCATGGGCACGAGCGTGCCGGCCGCCGAGGCGTTGTTGGCTGCCTCCGGTCCTGCAACCCCTTCGATGGCACCCTTGCCGAATTCGTCCTTGTGCTTCGACAGCTTCTTCTCGGTGATGTAGGAGAGGAAGGTGGGGAGCTCGGCGCCGCCTGCGGGAAGAGCACCGAAGGGGAATCCGTATGCGGTGCCCCGCAGCCACGGCTTCCACGACCGTTTCCAGTCCTTCTTACCCATCCACGGCCGCCCCACTGGAATGACCTCGGCCGGTCGGCGGCGGAGGTGCGCCGCGACCCAGAGGGCTTCGCCGAGCGCAAAGACGGCGACAGCCACGACGACGATATCGATGCCGTCGGACAGCTGCGGAATTCCGAACGTGGCGCGCGGTTGCCCGGTGAGGAAGTCGATTCCGACCAGTCCGATCGCGAGCCCGAGCAAGAGCGAGATGCATCCGCGGAGTTTCGAGCTCCCCAGCACCGCTGTGACGGCGACGAGCGCAAGCAGCATGATCGCGAGGTAGGACGGGGCTCCGAGGGTGACCGCGAAACTCGACACCATGGGTGCGAACAGCACCAGGAGCATCGTGCCGATCGACCCGGCGACGAACGACCCGATCGCGGCGGTCGCCAGGGCCTGCGCGGCCCTGCCGGCTCTCGCCATCTTGTTGCCCTCGATCGCCGTGATCACCGACGACGACTCCCCCGGCGTGTTCAGCAGGATGGACGTGGTCGAGCCGCCGTACATGCCGCCGTAGTAGATGCCGGCGAACATGATGAACGCGGCGCTCGGGCTGACGTTGTAGGTGACGGGAAGCAGGAGGGCCACGGTCATGGCCGGTCCGATGCCCGGGAGCACGCCGACCGCCGTGCCGAGGAGTACGCCGATGCACGCGTAGAGCAGATTCATGGGTGTGGCTGCTTGCTCGAACCCCTGCAGCAGCCAGTTCAGATTGTCCATGTCAGAGAATTCCGTCCAGAATGCCTGCGGGCAGCGGTATTCCGAGCCCGACGTAGAACGCGTAGAAGCTGCCGAATCCGAGCACGGCCCCGATGGCGATGTTCCGCACCCAGTGGTGGCTGCCCAGAATGGTGGCGGCCCCGGCGAACAGAACGGTGCCGATGATCGCCCAGCCCAGGAAGTCGACGAGCGCGATGGTCACCACGAACAGCCCGACGAGCAGGCCCACCGTCCGCCAGTCACCCGAGGAATCGAGGTCGACGTCCTCACCTCCATCGGCCTCGCCTGTGGAACCGCGCAGGATCGCGAAGCCGAGTCCGACCGCGAGGACGAGCAGACCCGAACCCACCACCAACGGAAACAGCTGCGGGCCGACGGGGTCCACCTTCGCGAAGCCGGCGCTCAGGGTCAGTGCGTCGACGATGAGAAATCCGCCCACCGCCAGCATGACCGCACACACGATGAACTGCGCCAGGTCGCGCTTCCGTGACGCTTTTGCCGCGTCGGGGGCGTCGGCCGGCGGTTGAACGGGCGCGTTCATGCCAACCCCAGTTCGGTCAGGGTGGACGAGACTCGCTCGTCCTGCTCGCGCAGGAACTGCTCGAAATCCGGTCCCGTCATGAAGGCGTCACTCCAACCGTTCTTCACCAGGGCCTCCTTCCACTCGGGTGTGTCGTGCAATTTCTCGAGCGCCTCCACCATGTCCGCCTTGGCACTGTCCGAAAGGCCGGGCGGCGCAAGGACTCCGCGCCAGTTGGTGAAGGTGAGATCGATTCCCGCCTCCGACAGCGTCGGCGCGTCGATGCCCTCGACCCGTTCGCTGCCCGACACCGCGAGCACGCGCACCTGACCGGCTTCGATCTGGTCGACGTACTCCCCCAGTCCCGAAGTGCCTGCGGTGATCTTCTGCCCCAGCAGCGCCGTCAAAAGATCACCACCACCGTCGTAGGAGACGTAGTTCACCGCGTTGGGATCCACTCCTACCGCGCGGGCAGTCTCCATCGGGAACAGGTGATCCGGCCCGCCCGGAGACGATCCACCGCCGATCGTGATCGAGGCCGGGTCGGCACGCCACGCCGCGACGAAGTCGTCGATGGTGCGCAGCGACGAATCCGCGGGCACAAGAATCCCTTCCTGCTCCTCGACCACCTTCGCCAGCGCGGTCGCGTCGGACACACGGGCAGAGGATCCGTTGGTGTAACCGGCGCCGACGACCCCGAGGCCCATCATCATCATGAGGTCGTCGTTGCCGGCTTCGTTCATCAATCGAGCCATGGCGACTGTTCCACCTGCGCCGATGACGTTGAAAACCTCGACTCGTCCGGTGATGCCCTGGTCTTCCATGATCTTCACCGCAGTCCGCGCGGTGAGGTCATAACCGCCGCCAGGGCTGTTCGGCACCATCATCCGCACCCGGTGCAGGCCCTCGTCCTCGCCACGGGTAACTCCGCACGCGGCCACGAGAAGGCCTACGAGCGCAAGCAGGAGCACCGCGCGTACGCTGCTTCCGCTACCTGTTCTCGACATCGTTCCCCATTTCGCCATCAATGTGATCCTCGGCAATACTGGTCCCATCGGTGACGCACGTCACCTATGCGAACGAAATGGAACTTAAGTTCATTGTGGTCACCACTTCACCCCCGTGTGCGCAGTCTGGCCGGGCAAGTCCTGCTGCTCCAACTGGTGGTCGTCGGCGTCGTGCTCCTCGCGGTCGCCGCCGTCTCGGTTCACCAGTCGACCGTGGAATTTCGCGAACTGCAGGGTCAGCGCATGATCGCCGTGGCCGAGAATGTCGCCTCGACTCCTGTGGTGCGTGACCGACTGTCGGACCCGTCGGTGGAACGTGTCCTCGCCCCCGAGGTAGATCGGGCAGTCAATCTGTCGGGCGCGACACTGGCGGAGATCATCACACCGGACGGCGTGACGGCAGTGTCTTCCGATCCCACCCGGATCGGGCTCCCCGCGGAACTCGGTGGCAGCGACGTGCTGACCGGTCGCGCCTGGTCGGGTGACGTCCTGGTGGACGACCGGCGCGCGATCGTCGGCCACGTTCCTATTCTGACGGCCACCGGCGACGTCCTCGCTGCGGTGTCGGTGAGCGACGACTACCCGTCCACCTGGGCACTGCTCAGCAGTGCCGGTGCGCGCCTGATTCTCTACCTCGGGATCGGCGCCGGCCTGGGGTTTCTCGGCTCCTGGCTCCTGTCACGCCGAATCAAGACGCACACCCGTGGACTGGAGATCGCCGAAATTGCCAGCCTCGCCGACCACCGGGAGGCCTTGCTGCACAGTATTCGCGAGGGGGTGGTCGCGGTGAACACCGACGGCATCATCACCCTTCTCAACGACAGCGCCCAGGAACTTCTCGACCTCAGCGGGGACGTGGTCGGCAGGCATGTCGACGACGTCCCACTCGACCCAGGCGTCCGCCGCTATCTCCTCCGAGGCGAGGACGGCCGTGACGTGGTGCTGTCGACGTCCTCACGCATGCTCGCGCTCAGCCGGCGAGCCGCGACCAGCCAGGGGCACAAGATCGGCACCGTCACCACCATGCGCGACAGCACCGAGCTGGCGTCGATGCAAAGCCAGCTGTCGTCTCACAAGAGCGTCACCGACACACTGCGGGCTCAGACACACGAATTCGCCAACCAGTTGCACACCATATCGGGCCTCACTCAACTCGGTGACTATGACGCCGTGACCGACTTCGTCGGAACCCTGACCCGTCGTCGGGCCGAGATCAGTGATGCTGTGACGCAACGGATTTCCGATCCCGCCGTGGCTGCCCTCCTGATCGCGAAGACCTCGTTGGCCGCCGAGACCGGGGTGTCCTTGACACTCGAGCCGGACTCGCGCCTGCACGCACTCGACCCCGAGCTCGCCACGGACGTCATCACCGTCGTCGGAAACCTCATCGACAATGCCGTCGACGTGTCGGAAGGCGGACCCGACGCGAGGATTTCGATCCGGATCACGGACGACGACGGCATTTCGATCGAGGTCGCCGACTCGGGTCCGGGCGTGCCCGAGTCGATGCGCGAGGAAATCTTCTCGCGTGGCGTCACGTCCAAGACCGGCGTGCCCGGCGGTCGCGGGATCGGCCTGGCCCTGGTGCGACTCGTCAGCGCACAGCACGGCGGATTCGCCACCGTGTCGGACGCGCCTGGCACCGGAGGCGCATTGTTCACCGTCCACGTTCCCCGTAGTTAGACTTTCCGACCATGACCGTTCGGCGTGACGATGTATGAGGTAGTGGTCGTCGACGACGACTTCATGGTCGCGGAGATACACCGCCGCTTCGTCGACAAGACGCCGGGGTTCACCACCGTCGCAGTCGCGCGTACCGCCGCCGACGCTCTCGACACCGTGCGCTCACGCCGACCGGATCTCGTGCTCCTCGACGTGTATTTGCCGGACATGTCCGGACTCGATGTCCTCCAGGCTCTTCGCGCCGAAGGCAATCCCGTCGGAGTCATCATGATCACGGCCGCCCGAGAGATCGACACCGTCAGCCGGGCATTGCACGGCGGCGCGTCCGACTACCTGGTGAAACCGTTCGAGTATGCCCACCTGCAGGAGAAGCTCGAAAACTTCCGGCGGCGGGCACGTGCACTCGAATCCCAATCCGGAGCGGATCAGTCGTTGATCGACTCATTGTTCGGCAGCGCAGGCAAGAATGCCGAACCGGGCCGTCTACCCAAGGGGCTCAGCGTCGAAACCGGCCGACTGGTCCTCGACATCGTGCAGGAGCGGGGCGAGCTGTCGTCGACCGAATGCGCCGAGCACGCAGGGCTGTCCCGGGTGAGCGTACGCAGGTACCTCGAGCACTACCTGTCCGAGGGTCTCCTCGAAGTACGCCTCGAGTACGGCGGCGCGGGCAGACCTGTTCGCCGGTACCGTCCCGTTCGCCGCTGAGACCCGAGCCTGCATCAGAAGTGCGCATGCATCTTCTACCGCACCGCCGCGTCCGCAGACACTTCGTACGCCGCCAGGTCGAAACGCTGTGTCTGGCGGCGGAATTTGAAGGTGAAGTCGGGCCACAGGGTGGTGTTGTTGCCGTGCCGATCGAGGTACCAGCTGGCGCACCCGCCGGTCATCCAGACGCTGTTCGACAGCTTCTCCTGGAGGTCCCGGTTGTATGCGTCCTGTACCTCCTTGCGGATCTCGACAGTGCGAATCCCGTTCTCCTCCAACGCTGCAATGGCATCGGTGACGTAGTTGATCTGTGATTCGATCATGTACACCATCGAGGTGTGGCCGAGGCCCGTGTTGGGGCCGACGAGGAAGAACATGTTGGGAAAGTTGGCAACGGCCGCCCCCTTGTAGGCCTGCATGCCGGCTTCGCCGAAGACCTGCGCCAGACTGCGCCCGTCCCGCCCGAAGACGACCTCGAACATCGGCGAATCCGTCACCTGGAATCCGGTGGCGATCACGATGGCATCGACCTCACGCACTGTGCCGTCCCTCGTCACCACCGCGTGCTCACGTATCTCCGCGATCGGGTCGGTGACGAGGTCGACATCGTCCCGGTCGAGGGCCGCGTAATAGTCGTTGGAGATCAGCATTCTCTTGCAGCCGATCCGGAACTGCGGCGTGACCTTTTTGCGCAGCTCGGGATCCTTGATCTCCGTCCGTATTTTCAGTCGCGCCAGCCATTCCAACGGTTTCATGAAGACCGGCGCCTTGGCGAGACCGACCACTTGCACTTCCCGGCCACCGTAAATGCCGGCGCGGAGCAGTCGCTGAACGCCCGGCACGTGGTGGAAAGCCCACCGCTCGACCCGGGTATATGCCCGGTCGAATCGCGGCAACAACCAGGGCGCGGTGCGCTGATACACGTCCATGTGCTGCACCTGGTCGACGATGGCCGGCACGATCTGGATTGCCGACGCCCCGGTACCGATTACTGCCACCCGTGTGCCACTGAGGTCGGCGTCGTGATTCCATTGCGCGGAATGGAAGATCTCCCCGTCGAACGTGCTGATCCCGGGAATGCTGGGCAGGGCCGGCTCGGCCAGCGCCCCGAACGCGCAGATCACCGTGTCCGCGGAGTACCTGCCGCGACTGGTTGTCAGCTCCCAGCGCGAGGCGCGGGAACTCCAGCGCGCCTCGGTGACGTCGCACTCGAAGACGTGCTTCCCGAGTACGTCGTACTTGCGCGCAACACTGCGGATGTAGTGCTGGATCTCTGGTTGCGTCGAGAACGACCGTGACCATTCAGGGTTGAGGGCGAACGAGTAGGAGTACAGGTGCGACGGCACATCACAGGCCGCGCCGGGATACGTGTTGTCGCGCCAGGTGCCTCCGACGTCATCCCCCCGCTCGAGGACGAGGAAGTCCTCCCTTCCGTCCTGGCTGAGTCGAATCGCCGCACCGAGCCCCGCGAAACCGCTGCCGATGATCAGCGTGCGAACGTGCCGCACACTCTCTTCGGGAACGGCGCCGACCGCAACAGTGTCTGTTACCCGGTCATTCATGTAAATGACCCTAGACACTCACGGAATGCGAAGCACAGCTATTTGCGGGATCGTTTCGCCGAACGTCGGTGAGCCCGGTATTCAGGCCTGTTGCGCTGCCTTTTCGGCGGCTTGTGCCTGCGCGACCTGTTGCGGGGTGAACCGGATGAACAGTGCCGCCAGACCGGCGATCAGCGCACAGACGGCGCTCCCTACCAGGGCGAAGGTGTACCCCTCGCCGAGCGCAGTGATCTGAGTGGGCGTCATGTCGGCGATCTTGCCCGACACCCCGCCGAGGGAAAGGGTGCGGGACGTCGCCATGGCACCGATGACGGCAAGGGCGAGTGGTCCGCCCAGCGTCTGCGCGACCTGAGCAATGGCAGCCAGCGGTCCGATCTCCGTCTCCGGCACGCCCGCGATGGCACACAGCGGGAGGGGGACGACGGCAAGTCCGACACCGAAACCGATTCCCACGACCGGCACGAACAGGTTGATCGGATACGTCGCCGACGCGTGCAGGGTGGAACCGTAGAGCAGACCCACGACCATGATCGTCGCCCCGGCGATCACCAGCCAGCGTGGCTGGATCCTGACGGCGAGTTTCGACGCCACGAAAGCCGCGGCCCCGAGCCCGAATGCGAACGGAATGAAAGCCAGGCCCGCTTCGAGTGGGCTGTAGCCGAGGATGTCCTGGACGAACAGCGCGACGAAGGCCGCGACCGTGAACATCACGGCGCCTGCGAAGAAGATAGCGACGAAGGTGGCCACCCGGTTCTTGTCGGTGAACAGTGAGAACGGCAGCAACGGGTTGTCGGCGGTGCGCTCGACGTAGAGGAACGCGACGAACAGCAGCAGACCGGCTATCAGCGCCCCGATCACGAAGGGACTGGTCCACCCCAGTTCCGGTCCTTCGGTGAGGGCAAACACCACACCCGTCGCCGCAACCGTCGCCAGAACCGCGCCCGGTACATCGAGCGTGAGGCGCTCACCCGCCGTCTCCTTCAACGCCTTGAAGGCGCACAGCACGATGACCACACCGATAGGCACGTTGATGAGGAAGATCAGACGCCACGACACTTCGGTGAGCGCACCGCCGATGATCAGCCCCGCGATCGATCCGATCCCCGTCATCGCAGCGAAGATCGCGATGGCCTGGTTGCGCGCGGGACCGGCGGCGAACGTCGTGGCCACCAGAGCCAGCGCGGTGGGCGAGGCCACCGCAGCGCCCACGCCCTGCAGAAAGCGGGCACCGATCAGCATGATCTCGCCCACCGCGAGTCCGCACAGCAGGGAGGCGACCGTGAAGAGCGCGACGCCACCGATGAACATCTTCTTCCGGCCGAAGGCGTCACCGAGCCGTCCACCGAGGAGCATGAGACCACCGAATGCCAGCGCATACGAGGTCAGCACCCAGTTGCGGCCGCTGTCGCTGAGACCGAGGTCTGCTTGCAGCGGAGCCAGTGCCAGGTTGGCGACGGTCCCGTCGAGGACCACCATCATCTGCAATCCGCTCAGCACGATGATGGCGAGACCCAGCACGCGGGTGGCCGCGGCCGGGACCGCTGCGGCATCTGCCGCAGAGTTCACTGAAGCAGATTTCGGCACTCGGGAATCAGACACGAGGGTTCACGTTACCCAGCGTCCACGCTAAACCCTGCCACCGGCCCGATGACCACGATGGCGGGCGGCCGAATCTGCTCTTCCTTCACCCGGGCCGCGACACTCTGCAGATCCGCACGGACCGTGCGCTGAGTGCGCAGAGTGCCCTCCTGGATGACGGTGACCGGGGTATCCACGGGGCGGCCGCCTGCCATCAGGACCGTCGCGAACGCATCGATGCGTTCGACCGCCATCAGCAACACGATGGTGCCCTTCAGCCGGGCCAGCGCGGACCAGTCGACGAGCGAATCGGGATGATCGGGGGCCACGTGCCCACTGACGACCACGAACTCGTGGGTGACGCCTCGATGCGTCACCGGAATCCCTGCAGCCGACGGGACCGAGATGGCGCTGGTGATTCCGGGAACGACAGTGACCGGCACGCCCGCTGCGGCGCACGCCTCGAGTTCCTCGTACCCGCGCCCGAACACGTACGGGTCACCGCCCTTGAGGCGAACCACGAACTTACCGGCCTTGGCGTTGTCGATCAGGGCGGCGTTGATCGCCTCCTGTGCCATCGCGCGGCCGTAGGGAATCTTCGCGGCATCGATCACCTCGACATCGGGACCGAGTTCGGCCAGAAGTTCGGGCGGGGCCAGGCGATCGGCCACAACGACGTCTGCGCGCGAGAGCAGTCGGCGGCCACGGACGGTGATGAGATCGGGGTCGCCGGGACCGCCGCCCACCAGAGCGACACCGGCAGCGGGCGCCTGGTCGGTGTCGGGAACGATTCCGGACTGCAGGCCTTCCACCAGAGCGTTTCGCACGGCCGCGGAGCGGCGATGATCACCGCCCGCCAGCACGCCGATGCTCAAGCCGTCATATCCTGCACTGGCCGGGGTGACGGCCGTGCCGTACCGGGCGTTGTCTGCCCGGACACAGAACACCCTGTTCCGTTCGGCCTCGGCGACAATCGCCGCGTTGGTGTCGGGTTCGTCCGTGCAGGCGATGGCGTACCAGGCCCCGTCGAGGTCACCGTCCTGATAGTCGCGCAGTTCCAGGGTGATCTGCCCGGACGTCGCCATCCCCTCGACGGCAGGAGTGACAACGCGACTGATCAGGTGCACGCGCGCTCCTGATGCGATGAGCAGGCCCAGTCGGCGTTGTGCGACGCTTCCGCCACCGATCACGACCACACGGCGATCGGTCAGATTGAGGCCGACCAGGTAGTTGGTCTCGTCTCCGGTGGCGGCAGTCACGCGCTATCCCCGTTTCTCCAGATTTTCCGATAAGTCTTGTCTCGAACCTACGAAACTTTACGGGCTGCCGCGACGACGACGCCATTCGCGGACCGTTTGGGAACGATCAGGGGCCCGCCACCGGCGCCGAGTACCGCTGCCGCTTCCGCGACACTCGGCGACCCCGTCTGAACGTTCACCACTCCGGACGGGTTGGGGACGACGACGGCCGCGAGATCTCTTGCGTCGAATCCGAGAACCGGCACCCCGAGCGACGCCGCCGCGCCCAGGACGGCAGGCTCCTTCGCCTTGCGTTCGAGAGTGCCCAGGCAGATCAGCTGTGCCGGCTCGCCCACGTTCGCGGACTCCAGGATCCGGCGCACCGCCGAGATGATGTCGGCGCTGGACGCACGCATGCGGAAGCCGACACCGACGCAGATCTCAGCCACGGTGGGCGAAGTCGCGGGCCGCGCTCACGAACCGCGCGATCGCGGTGGGGTGTCCTGCCGGATGCGTGTGGAGGTACGACGCGTGCACGCCGCCGCCCGCGAATCCCTCGCGCGCCGGTGCACCGTCCCACGGTCGCCAACCCCACGCCGGCGCGTAGCCGGCCGCGTCGCCTCGAGCGAGCGACGTTCGATGGAATTCGTGCCCCACCACTCGCTCACCGGCGGCGAAGAGCGACGAATCGGTCAACGCCACGGCGTCGCGGTAGCCCAGAGTCAGCCGGGATCCGAACGAAGCGTCGACGTCGATCACGGCTGCCATTGCGGAACCGTCCAGGCTGCGCGCGAGATAGAGCAGTCCGGCACATTCGGCGTGTATCGGTGCACCGGCAGCGGCGAGTTCGCGTATCTGCGCGAGGAGGCCGTCGTTCCCGGCGAGCGCGGCGGCGTGCTCCTCGGGAAAGCCTCCCGGAAGTACTACTCCGCACGTGTCAGCAGGCAGTTCGTCGTGCAGGGGATCGAAGGTCACCACCTCCGCCCCGGCCGCCACGAGCAGTTCTCGATGTTCGGCGTACCCGAAAGTGAAGGCCCGGCCGCCGGCAATCGCCACCGTCGGGCGCGCACCGGACTCCACCTCACCTATCTCGACAGCGGGATCCCATGCCGGTCCGTCGACCGCCGAGCAGGCGAGCGCCCGGATCGCCGGCAGATCGAGATGCCGTGTAGCCAGCCGAGTCATCGCCGCCACTGCCTGCAGAGCAGCGGCGCCGTGTTCCGCAGCGGGAACGAGGCCCAGATGCCGGCTCGGCACTTCCAGTTCCGCCATCCGCGGAACCGCGCCCAAGACGGGAAGTCCGGCACGCTCACTCGCCTGCCGCAGCACCTGCTCATGCCGCGGGCTTCCGACTCGGTTGAGGATCACACCGCCGATGCGCACCGACGAGTCGTACGTCGAAAAGCCGTGCAGCACAGCGGCCAGACTCTGGCTGTGCCCCCGGGCATCGACCACCAGCACGACGGGTGCGCCGAGCAGTGCCGCCACCTGCGCTGTCGACCCCTCGGCCGACGGCTGCTGGGACGCGGCATCGATCTTGCCGTCGAACAATCCCATGACACCCTCGACGACCGCGATGTCACAGTCTGTGCTGCCATGACGGTAGAGCGGGGCGATTCGCTCGGCCCCCACCATGACCGGGTCGAGATTTCGGCCCGGCCGACCCGCGGCAAGCGCATGGTAGCCCGGATCGATGTAGTCGGGGCCGACCTTGAAGGGCGCGACCGTGCTCCCGACCTGACGCAGCGCCCCCATCAGACCTGTTGCGACAGTAGTCTTTCCGCTACCCGAGGCGGGCGCTGCAACGACGACGGCAGGAGCCGCCGGATGCACACTTACCACTCGATGCCTCGCTGGCCCTTGCGGCCGGCATCCATCGGATGCGCAATCTTCGTCATCTCCGTCACCAAGTCGGCCGCATCGATCAAAGCCTGCGGGGCGTCCCTGCCTGTGATCACGACATGCTGAGTCCCGGGCCGGTCGCGCAGCACCGCGACGACCTCGTCGACGTCCACCCACCCCCACTTCAGGGGATAGGTGAATTCGTCGAGCACATAGAAGCGGTGCTCCTCCGCGGCGAGCCGGCGGGCAATCTCACGCCATCCCTCGGCAGCAGATTCGGCATGATCTTCCTCGGAGCCGTGTTTGCGCGTCCACGACCAGCCCTCGCCCATCTTGTGCCATTGCACGGCGCCACCGACCCCGGTGTCGTCGTGGAGCCGCCCCAGGGCGCGGAACGCTGCCTCCTCCCCCACCTTCCACTTGGCGCTCTTCACGAACTGGAAGACGCCGACGTCGAATCCCTGGTTCCACGCGCGCAACGCCATTCCGAAGGCTGCAGTGGATTTCCCCTTACCCGGGCCGGTGTGGACCGCGAGTATCGGCGCATTCCGTCGCTGCCGTGTGGTGAGGCCGTCGTTCGGGACGTTCTCGGGAACTCCCTTGGGCATGTCCTGCTCTCCTACCGTTCGATGAGGCCGGGGTTCTCTTACGCCGGGGTTCTCCTACGCCGCAGCGCGGACCACACCCGCGACGTGCTGCGCAGACAGTTCACCGAGCCGGACGTACCCGCCTCGTAGATGCCGGGCCAGTTCCGCTGCGAGGCCCAGCCGGACCATCCCGGTCTCACAGTCCACCACGACCGAGGCGACAGCGCTGTCGGCGAGCAACCCTGCGGCCACTGTGGCGCGATGCAGAGCGTCTTTGCTGCCCGTGGCCCGGCCGTCGGTGAGTGTCACCACGAGCGCCCGCCGCTGCGGGTCACGAAGCCGTTCACGCAGGACCACCTGCCGGGCACGCAGGAAGCCTTCCGCCAGAGGTGATTTCCCTCCGGTGCGCATTCCGCGCAGTCGACGGACCGCGATGTCCACCGAAGACGTCGGCGGCAGAACAAGTTCGGCGTCTCGTCCACGCATCGTGATGACGGCCACTTTGTCACGGCGCTGATATGCGTCGCGCAGGAGTGAGACGACGGCCCCGGTGACCGCTGACAATCGATCACGCGCCGCCATCGAGCCGGACGCGTCCACGACGAACACCACGAGGTTCCCCTCGCGGCCCTCCCGAATCGCACCGCGCAGGTCGGCCGAGTCCAGAATCATTCTGCCTGCCGTGCGTCCACGAGCAACTTGCCGATCCGCCGCCGCGAACAGAGTGCCCACGAGGTGGAGGCCGTGCCCCTGCTCCGCCGCTGCCCGCACCGCTCGACCACGCGACGAGCGGGAGCGAGAGCGCCGACCGGGCGCTCCTTCGCCCACACCGGGAATCTCCAGCAACTTGGTGGTGAACTGGGAGCCGGTCGGCCCGGCAGGTCGCTCCGGCGGCGGCGCCCCGCCGCCCGGTCCGTCAGGGTCGTCCGGTCCGTCGGGGTCGGTCCCGTTGTCGTCCGGGGCGTCACCACCAGGCGTTGCGGCAGAATTCTCAGGCGGCGGACCTTCGGCGGGCGGTTCCTCGGCGGCGGCGCTGGCGTCCGCATCGGCCTGACGCAACGCCTCGTCAAGCTGGTCCTGGTCGAGGCCCGGCTCGTCGAAGGGGTCCCGACGGCGCCGGTGCGGCAACGTCAACTCCGCGGCAACCCGCACGTCCTCCGCCGCCACGGCGTCCGCACCGCGCCAGGCGGCGTGCGCGGTGGCCGTGCGGGCCAGGACCAGATCGGCGCGCATGCCGTCGACGTCGAACGAGGCGCACAGTGACGCGATCCGGCGCAGTTCCGTGTCGTCGAGTTCGACTGAATCGAGCCGGTCCCGGGCTTCGAGGATGGCGCCGGCCAGAGCCTGATCCTGCTCGGCATACCGCGCGGCGAACGTCTCCGGGTCCCGTTCGAAGTCGAGGCGCCGCCGCACCACCTCCATGCGCACATCGACATCACGCGACGCCGCGACGTCCACAGCGAGGCCGAAGCGGTCCAGAAGCTGCGGTCGCAGTTCGCCCTCTTCCGGGTTCATGGTGCCCACCAACACGAATCGCGCTGGATGCGAGTGGGAGATTCCGTCCCGCTCGATGTGCACCCGGCCCATCGCCGCGGCGTCGAGGAGAACGTCGACCAGATGATCGTGCAGGAGGTTCACTTCGTCGACATACAGAACGCCCTGATGGGCAGCGGAGAGAAGACCCGGCCGGAATGCACGTTCACCGTCGCGCAGTACCTTCTCGAGGTCGAGCGAACCGACCACGCGGTCTTCGGTGGCGCCCACCGGCAACTCGACCAGCCGCGCGGGCCGCGGCCCGTTCTCGTCGCGGACGGCAGGCAACAGTGTGGTGAGCGCCCGGACGACCGTCGACTTGGCCGTGCCCTTCTCCCCGCGCACCAGCACACCGCCGATGCCCGGATGGACGGCGCACAGGACGAGCGCCAGACGAAGCTGATCCTGGCCGACGACCGCGCTGAACGGGAAACCCACCGAGGAGTCCCGGCGAGACTGGTCCACTTCACGGTTGGTGCGCACGATGCTTCCCTTCACGCCCCGGTTTCCTCGCCGAGAGCTGTTGGCCGGTACGAATGCCGCGGCGATCTGGCTGGGACTTCGATTCGCTGCGCCCGTGGCAGTAGCGAATCGAAAGATCCGTCACAGTGGCGGGACCGCACCTGGTTCGAACAGGACTTCCCCGCGGACATTCACTCGCCGACCCTAGTCGGCGCTCACCGGCCGGCTGTCGACGGGGCGCCCTGGGCATCCGGTACCGACGCCGCGTCCCCCGAACTGCGGGCCGCGCTGCCACCACGCTTCATGGGAACGTGCGGGATACCGTCCTCGACGAACTCCTCGCCGTCCGGCGTGAATCCGTGCTTCGCATACATGCCCACCAGGTAGGTCTGCGCGTTGATCCGGCAGGGCGCGGACCCCACCTCGGCAAGCGCAGCCCGCAGGAGACGGGTGGTGTGGCCCTGCCCACGCGCGGGCCGCGACGTGCACAGTCGCCCGATCCGGAACGAGGTGGTGCCGTCGTCGTACTCCTCCAGGAGACGGAGAGTGCACACCACCTGACCGTCCTGCTCCAACCAGAAATGTCGCGTGTCGGCCAGCAGATCCTGCCCGTCCAGGTCCGGGTACGGACAGGCCTGTTCGACGACGAACACCTCGACTCGAAGCTTGAGTAACTCGTAGAGCGTCTTGTTGTCGAGATCGAGTGCCCACGCACGCTTGAGTGCTGCAGTTGCCGTCATGACAGGCAACTATGACACAAGCCGGTCCGGAGCGCGCCTGTAGCAGGCCCCGCCGCTCACCCGTCAGAGGGCGGCAACCGAGGCCTCTTCCACCGCGACGGTATCGAGCTGAAGAACCTTCGACGTGTGCTCCCAGACCTGCGCGAACAGCCCCGCTTCGTCGGTGAGCTTCACACCCAGCGACGGCACCATTTCCTGCAGCTTCGGCTTCCACGACTCGTACCGGTCCGGGAAGCAGCGCGCAAGCACGTCGAACATGGCCGGCACTGCCGTCGACGCACCGGGCGACGCACCGAGCAGACCGGCGATACTGCCGTCTGCGGCATTGACCACCGCGGTGCCGAACTCGAGGACGCCGCCCTTGCCCTTGGCTCGCCGGATCACCTGGACACGCTGTCCGGCGGTGATCAATTCCCAGTCCTTGCCGATGGCTTTGGGGACGAACTCGCGCAGCGTGTCGATCCGGCCGGCCTCCGACTTGGTGAGCTCGCTGATCAGGTACTTGACCAGGCCCAGTTCGCTCACCCCGACGCCGAGCATCGACAGGAGGTTATCGGGCTTCACCGAACCGGGGAGATCGGTGACGCGCCCTTCCTTGAGGAACTTGGGAGACCAGCCGGCATACGGGCCGAACAGCAGTCCGGGCTTACTGCCGATCACCCGGGTGTCGAGGTGCGGCACTGACATGGGCGGAGCACCCACTGCGGCCTTGCCGTACACCTTGGCCCGGTGCTGATCGATGAGTTCCGGATTGGTGCAGCGCAGGAACGCGCCACTGACCGGGAATCCGCCGAAGCCCTTGGCTTCGGAGATACCCGACTTTTGCAGCAGGTGCAAGGCACCACCGCCGGCGCCGACGAATACGAACTTGCTACGCACGACCTTCTTGGTGCCGTTGCGACGGTTGGTGACCTTGACCACCCAGCTGCCGTCGGACTGCTTGGTGAGATCGGTGACCTCGTGACCGAAATGCACGATGCCGCCGGACGCGCCGACGTAGCCGAGAAGCTGCTTGGTGAGGGCACCGAAGTCGACGTCGGTGCCGTCCTCGGTCCAGTTGAGCGCGATCGGATCGCTGAAGTCGCGGCCCTTCGCCATCAAGGGCAGACGGCGGGTGAACTCGTCCGGATCCGCCACGTACTCCATGCCCGCGAAGAGGGGGTGTCCGGCCAGCGCGTCGTAGCGGGCGCGCAGGTACTTCACGTTGGCCTCGCCGTGCACGAAGCTGACGTGAGGAATCGGGTTGATGAATTCCTTCGGCTTGGTGAGCACCCCGGTCTCGACTGCGTGCGCCCAGAACTGCCGCGACACCTGGAACTGCTCGTTGACGTTGACGGCCTTCGCGATCTCTACGGTGCCGTCGGGGTTCTCGGGCGTGTAGTTGAGTTCACACAACGCAGAGTGACCGGTGCCGGCGTTGTTCCACGGATCGCTGCTCTCGGCCGCGACGGCGTCGAGCCGTTCGAAGGTGGTGATCGACCAGTCGGGCTGCACCTGACGCAGGATCGCCCCTAACGTCGCGCTCATGATGCCCGCGCCCACCAGCACTACATCCGTCTTCGTCTCTACCGCGTTCTGATCTGACACTGGAGAATCGACTTCCTTGTCCATAGCCGTGCGCGCATCCGCCTGCCGTGTTCGCCGCATAGGTTACCCGCGCGTATGAGCGGAAGTTACCTGCCCCAATTGTGCGCCTCCCCACGGCCGGGAATCGCACATTAGATTGTGATCTGTGACTACATGGGTTCCCGATGTTCTCGGCGACGGATATCAGCAGTTGACCATCCCCCTCGGTAGCGATCCCGACGGGGAGGGTGAGGTCGAGGCAACGCTGATCCGGTACCAGCCCGCGCAGGAGACGAAACGCACCGGTCGGGCAGTGCTGTACGTGCACGGATTTACCGACTATTTCTTCCAGAAACATCTGGCCGAGCACTTCGCCGACCAGGGATATGCGTTCTTCGCCCTCGACCTGCGCAAGTGTGGTCGTTCCCTGAAGCCCGGGCAGACGGCGCATTTCGTCTCGGACCTCACGCTGTACGACGCCGAACTCGACGAGGCGCTCCGCCTCGTGCGCGAGCAGACCGGCGAGGGCCAGGTCCTGCTTGTCGCGCACTCCACCGGAGGGCTCGTCCTGCCGCTGTGGCTGCATCGACGGCAGAAGAAGGCCGACGGCACCGCCGGCCTCGGCGTCAGCGGAGTCATTCTCAACAGCCCGTGGTTCGACCTCCAGGGGCCGTCCTACCTGCGAAATGTGGGCACGGTGGCCGTCGATGCGCTCGGCCGGGTCAAGCGCAAGTCGGTGGTTCCGAAGACTACCCTCGACACCTACGGGGTGAGCCTGCACGTCGACGGCAACGGGATCTGGAACTACAACCTGGACTGGAAACCCCTCGGCGGTTTTCCCGTCACGTTCGGCTGGCTCCGCGCCGTGCGCCGCGGGCATGCGCAACTGCACCGCGGTCTCGATATCGGTGTTCCGGCGCTCATCCTGCGTTCCAAGGCGTCGTACTTCGCTCCGCGATACGACCCGCAGGTCGATACGGCAGATGCGGTCCTCGATGTCCGGCAGATCGCCCGGTGGGCCGGATGTCTCGGCGACCGCACGACGATAGTGCCGATACCGGGCGCCCGGCACGACGTCTTCCTGTCGTCGGACGAGCCTCGCGCACAGGCGTTCGCCGAGGTGGACCTCTGGCTCGACTGGCTGCACGGCCACAACTCCGCGCAGGCACCGCGATGACCCACTTCGATCTCGCCATCATCGGTTCCGGGTCCGGCAATTCCCTTCCCGACGAACGCTTTTCGGACATGAAAATCGCACTTCTCGAGAAGGGCACGTTCGGCGGGACGTGCCTGAATGTGGGATGCATCCCCACCAAGATGTTCGTCTACGCCGCCGAGGTCGCCCGCACGGTCACCGACACCGCGAAGTACGGAGTCGATGCGCAACTCGAGGGTGTGCGCTGGCCCGACATCGTCAAGCGGGTCTTCGGCCGTATCGATCCGATCTCCGCCGGCGGTGAGCGCTACCGCGCGGAGGACACCCCGAATACCACGCTCTTCCGTGGGCATGCGTCCTTCGTCGGTCCGCGGACGATCGACACCGGAAACGGTGAGACCATCACGGCAGATCAGGTAGTCGTCGCCGCCGGGTCGAGGCCGATCATCCCGGCCGTCGTGCGCAAGGCAGGGGTGCCGTATTACACCAACGACGACATCATGCGGCTCCCCGAACTCCCCGAGCGCCTGGTGATCATCGGAGCCGGGTTCATCGCCGCGGAATTCGCGCACGTGTTCTCCGCGCTCGGCACGCGGGTGTCGCTGATCTCGCGGGGCGAGCACCTGTTGCGGCACCTGGACGACGACGTGGCCCGGCGGTTCACGGATCTGGCGTCGTCGAAGTGGGACGTGCACCGTGGCCGGACGGTGGCGTCGGTGCGCCCCGACGGTGCGGGTGTCGCGGTGGAACTCGACAACGGACGGATCGTGTCGGGCGACGTCCTGCTCGTGGCCACCGGCAGGCAGTCCAACGGTGACGTGATCGGGGCGGACGCCGGCGGCATCGACCTCGACCAGGGGCGTGTCGTCGTCGACGAGTTCCAGCGCACGAGCGCCGAGGGGGTCTTCGCGCTCGGCGATGTGTCCTCGCCGTACCAGCTCAAACACGTTGCCAATCACGAGGCCCGAGTCGTCCAGCACAACCTGCTACGGGACGCGTGGCAGGACACATCGGGACTGCGCCGCACCGACCACCGGGTCGTGCCCGCGGCGGTCTTCACCGACCCGCAGATCGCCCACGTCGGACTCACCGAGCGCGAGGCCCGGGACGCCGGCTGGGACGTCACGGTGAAGATCCAGGCCTTCGGTGACGTGGCCTACGGATGGGCCATGGAGGACGATGAGGGTTTCTGCAAGATCATCGCCGAGCGTGGCACGGGGCGTCTGCTGGGCGCACACGTGATCGGTGCACAGGCCTCCACGGTGATCCAGCCCTTGATCCAGGCCATGAGTTTCGATGTGACGGCACACCGGTTGGCTCGGGGTCAGTACTGGATACACCCGGCGCTCCCCGAGGTCGTCGAGAACGCCCTCCTCGGTCTCGACGTCGACGACAGCGGCCTGTAGCGGCTCGGCACTCCACCAACTACCAGGGGCTTGTTCGCAAAACGATCTCGGTGGCGAGCTCGGCGGCCGCGGCGACCGGAACATTGCTGACGCCCTCCAGTTCCACGACGCGGAAATCCGAGTAGACGAAGCGGCCGCTCGCATCGGCTTCGGCTCGCCGCGTGGCGCTTCCGACCATCACGGTGGTCGGAAGCTCCACCGGTGGGCATCCTGCCTCGCGAATGTCGCCCTTCCCGTCGGGCGCCGCCGGGTGACCACGATCCGCCACCACAAGGCTGGCGAAGCGCCCGAACTGGCGGGCAGCGAGCGTCCAGGCGAGTTCGGCCCCCTCTCGGCTACCCACGAGGTTCACCCATCCGACCTTCAGCTCGTCGAGCAGCCCCATCACGGCTGAATCATCCAGACCCTCGATGGACTCGGGCACGATCGTGCGCAGGTCCGAATTGTGCAGACGGGCGCACACACCGTCGTAGACGTCGGGGGCGTCCCCCGCACCGGGCAGCAGCAGGACGGCGTGTTTACTCGACGGCCCGTCGAGCCGAACGGCGCAGTTCCCGTCACCCACAGCCACGTGCGTCAGTTCCATGGCAGAAAACCTACGCGATGTGGGCCGCCTTGCGCTCACAGCCTTTCGGGTTCTATGGTTCATTACATGAGTAATGAACCGATCAACTGGCGGCGGGGCAGGCCATGATCGACAACGGCACACCGCTGTTCCAGCAGATCGCCGAACTCATCGAAAACGCGATCATCGACGGTTCCCTCCAGGAAGAGGGGCAGGTGCCGTCGACCAACGAGCTTGCCGCTTTCCATCGCATCAACCCGGCAACCGCAGGGAAGGGCCTCAATCAGCTGGTTGCCGACGGCATCCTCTACAAGAAGCGGGGAATTGGAATGTTCGTCACCACGGGGGCCGGCGACGCGCTGAGATTTCGCCGGCGCGAGCGGTTCGCTCGCCAGTACATCGATCCCCTCGTCACCGAGGCGGACAAACTCGGCGTCAGCATCACCGAACTGAAGACCATGCTCGATGAACGGGAGGGAGCGCGATGACCGGCGCGGCACTCGACACCGCATCCGAGACCACCACCGTGGCCACGGCGCGCGGCGTCACCAAACTGTTCGGAAATTTCTCGGCACTCGACGGAGTCGATATCACGCTGGGCCGGAACAAGATCTACGGACTGCTCGGACGCATTGGTGCGGGCAAGACCCACACTGATGCAGATCCTCACCGGTCAGGCATTCCAGAGTGCCGGCGAGGTCGAAATTCTCGGGCAGCCACCACACGAGAACTCCCAGATTCTGAGCCACGTCTGCTTCGTGAAGGAAAGTCAGAAGTACCCGGACGACTTCAAGGTCAGGCATGTAATGGCCGCTGCCCGCCACCTACTCCTCCACTGGGACGAGACGCTGGCCAAGACAGCTTCTTGACCTTGCGGCAGGCCTCGACGCGGTGGCGCGGAATATGTTCTACGACCGCCTTCTCGCCGACTATGCCGAGCACCCGCGCACGGTCGTGCTCTCCCACCCATCTCATCGACGAGGTCAGCGACCTGATCGAACACGTGATCCTCCTCGACAAGGGGCGGGTCGTGCTCTCCGAGAACGCGGACGACTTGCGCGGGGCCGCTCTCGCCGTGTCGGGACCGCCGCCGGCGGTGACGCGCTTCGCGTCGGGAAAGACTGTGCTGCACCGCAAATCGCTCGGCCATCAGGAGAGAGTGACGGTACGCGCCGTCCTGTCGGAGTCCGAGCGATCGCGGGCCACCGAGGACGGACTGCAGATCGAACCGCTCACTTTGCAACAACTCGTGGTGCACAGCACCACCGCCGCCGAGGAGGAACGCCGATGACGCATCGTGTGCTCGCCGTCTGCAGAATCCACACCGTCTCCTGGCCGATACTCCTCGCATGGCCGTTCGGCATCTTGCTCGCCTCGTTCGTCATCGGCGTGGGGATCTTCTCGGTGGTCAGTCAGCCGGGAGACAACGGCAACTTCACCGGAGGCGTCTTCGCCCTGTTCGGCTTCGCCCTTGCCTTCCACCTGCAAGCGATGTCACAAACTTTCCCGTTCGCGCTGGGGATGAGTGTCACTCGCCGCGATTACTTCTCGGCCACCCTGCTCGTCGCGGCGGTGCAAGTTGTCGCACTGGGAGTCCTGCTCTACGTGCTCTCGCTCGTCGAGGAAGCAACGAACGGTTGGGGCGTGGACATGCGGATGTTCACTATTCCGAACTACTTCACCTCCAGCCCCGCGGTTCGGTTGAGCACCTATCTGGCGTTCCTCTTTCTCACCGCTGCCGTAGGGATGGTCCTGGGTGCACTCCACCACAGGTGGCGGGTCGTGGGGCTGTTCACTCTCGGCGTCGGCACCCTCCTCATCGGGGGCCTTACCGCAATCGTGATCACGTGGCAGCAGTGGTGGCCGGGCATCGGCACGTGGTTCGTCGAGGTTCCCCGAGCGGTACCGATGGTGTGGATGCCTGTGCTGGCCGCGCTGGCCTGTACCGGCGGAGCATGGCTGATCGTGCGGCGGGCGACTGCCTAGAAATCGAGGCGAGATCCGATGGTGGCCAGCCTTTCCGGAGCACCTTCCTCGATCAAGGTCTCCAGGGCGCCCACATCCAGGTGTTTCTCGACGAGATCGGCCAACAGGTCGAGCTGCGAGGCTCGCACGGCGGCCACGTCGGTGTCCGGGGCGGGGACGAATCCGGTTCGACCCGAGTGCTCCGCGACATCGTCGAGGAGCAGACGGCGGAATCGATCGTTCTCGAGCAGCCCGTGCCAGTGCGTTCCGTAGACGGCGCCGCGGATACTGCCCTCCGCGGCGCCGGTGCTCGCGTAGAGCAGCGGCTGGTCACCGCTTCGCCGCACCCGTCCGTGGTGTATCTCGTATCCGTCGACCGGAACTCCGTACGCGTCGCCGGTAACCCGGCCCAGCACCTTGTTGGCCGCGAACTCCACCTCGAGGTCGAGCAGCCCCAGACCCGTGGTGGCGCCGCGACCCGATTCGACGTCGTCGACGATGACGGAGCCGAGCATCTGGTAGCCGCCGCAGACGCCGAGTACCGGACGGCCTCGTTTCGCCTGCGCCACCACGGCATCGGCAATTCCGTTGCGACGCATCCACTCGAGGTCCGAGACTGTCGACTTGCTGCCCGGCAGAACGATCAGATCGGCGTCCTGTAGGCGGGAGGGGTCGGTGACCCAACGGACCGAGACCCCAGGTTCGCACGCGAGCGCTTCCACGTCCGTCGAATTCGAAATCCGCGGCAGGCGGATCGCGGCCACCCGCAACCATTCGTCTCCCACCGGTGGCCCGGGACGCCCGACCGGGGCGTCGCCTACGACACCGAGCGAATCTTCCGCGTCCAGCCACAGTTCCTCTGCGAACGGAATGACGCCGAGCGTCGGCCGGCCGGTCAGGGCAGACAACTGCTCGAGACCCGGAGTCAGCAGCGACACGTCGCCGCGGAACTTGTTGACGACGAAGCCGGCGATCAACGCCTGATCTTCGGGCGAGAGCACAGCCACCGTGCCGAAGAGGTGGGCCAGCACTCCGCCGCGATCGATGTCGCCTACCACAAGCACCGGGATCCGGCCTGCGCGAGCAAGTCCCATGTTAGCCAGATCCGTTGCCCGCAAATTGATTTCCGCGGGTGAGCCCGCGCCCTCACAGATCACCACGTCGAATTCGCCGCGCAGTGACGCCAGCTCCTCGGCCACCACCACCCGCAGATGGTCGCGGTGCTCGATGTAGTCGCGGGCGCCGACGGACGTGACGGCGCGGCCGCGCACCACAAGCTGGGAGGTGCGATCACTCCCCGGTTTCAGCAGCACCGGGTTGAAACGCACACTCGGCTCGAGTCCGCACGCGGCGGCCTGGAGCGCCTGGGCGCGCCCGATCTCACCGCCGTCGAGCGTCACAACGGAATTGTTGGACATGTTCTGCGCTTTGAACGGTGCCACCCGCACACCGCGACGCGCCAGCATCCGGCACAACCCGGCCACGAGCACGCTCTTACCCGCATCCGACGTGGTTCCGGCGACGAGCAGTGCGCCCTTCAACTGGCCCGGGCTCAAGGCAGGGTGAGGATTTCGGCGCCGGTCTCGGTGACCACGATCGTGTGCTCGAACTGCGCCGTCCAGGCGCGATCCTTCGTCACCACGGTCCAGTCGTCGTCCCAGACCTCCCAGGCGATGTCTCCGAGGTTGATCATCGGCTCGATGGTGAACACCATCCCGGGCTCGATCACAGTGTCCACCGACGGCTCGTCGTAGTGCAGGATGACGAGTCCGTTGTGGAAAGTGGTGCCGATGCCGTGGCCGGTGAAGTCGCGGACCACGCCGTAGCCGAAGCGGTGGGCATACGACTCGATGACCCGGCCGATCACGTTGAGCGCACGGCCGGGCTTGACGGCCTTGATGGCCCGCATGGTGGCCTCGTGCGTTCTCTCGACCAGCAACCGGTGCTCCTCGGCCACGTCCCCTGCGAGGAACGTCGCGTTGGTGTCTCCATGGACCCCGCCGACGTAGGCCGTGACGTCGATGTTGACGATGTCACCGTCCTGGATGACGGTCGAATCCGGAATGCCGTGGCAGATCACTTCGTTGACGGAGGTGCAGCAGGATTTGGGAAAGCCCTTGTATCCCAGCGTCGAGGGATAGGCGCCGTGGTCGATCATGTACTCGTGGGCGATACGGTCCAGTTCGTCGGTGGTGACCCCGGGCGCCACCGCCTTTCCCGCCTCCTGGAGGGCGCGGGCGGCGATCGTGCTCGCCACGCGCATGGCCTCGATCGTCTCGGGTGTCTGCACCCACGGCTCGTGCCCCTCGTTGGCCGTCGGCTTCCAGGCATACTCGGGCCGATCGATACTCGCAGGTACGGCGAGAACGGGCGACACGGTTCCAGGGCTCAATGCTGTGCGGACAGACATGGGTACCAGGGTAGACCCGCCCCTCTCCGTGCGCCTTTCCGGTAGCGGGAACTACCGAAAAGGCGCACAGGCGCGAAGCGCCTATCTCTGGCGGAGAAGGTAGCGCTGCACCTTGCCGCTGGGGGTCTTGGGAAGATGCGGGACGAAGTGCACGGTGCGCGGATAGGCGTGTGCGGCGAACTTCTTCTTCACCAACGTTTGCAACTCGGCTTCGAGGTCGTCGTTGCCCTCGACTCCGTCGCGGAGGACGACGAAGGCTTCGAGTACCTCGCCACGCAGGTCGTCGGGCATTCCGACGACGGCGGCCTCGACGACGGAGTCGTGCATGACGAGCACGCTCTCGACATCGAAGGGCCCGATGCGGTATCCGGCCATGATGATGACGTCGTCGTCGCGGGCCGAGAAGAAGTAGAACCCTTCCTCGTTGGTCTGGCCCGCGTCGCCGGTGAGGTACCAGCGGCCGTCGCCGGTGAAACGCTGCGCGGTCTTCTCCGGGGCGTCGATATACCCGGTGAACCACATGAGCGGGCTGTTCTGTGTGTCGATGGCGACGCGGCCCGGTGTTCGGGGTGGGGCGATCGCATCGGAGTCGTCGGCGAGTACCGCGCAGGCCCAGCCCGGTAGCGGCTTACCCATCGAGCCGTCGCGGACCTCGTCCCGGAGACCCTCCGCCCAGGCGTTCGCGATGAACATCCCGTGCTCGGTCTGCCCGTAGTGATCGCGCACCGGTACGCCGAGGTTCGCCTTCGACCACGAGATCACCTCCGGCGTGAGCGGTTCACCGGCAGAGGAGGCTCGCCGCAACCGCACCGTCTCGGGGATCGGTGTCGGATCCGCGCGCAGACTCCGGTAAACGGTCGGGGCAGCCGCGAAATTCGTGACCCCGAAGCGCTCCATCACCTTCCAGGTGAGCGGGGCAGAGAATCCCGCATGCAGCAGGATGGAACGGGTGCCTGCGGCGAGCGGTCCGAGCAGCGCGTAGTAGAGGCCGTACGCCCATCCCGGGTCCGCGGCGTTCCAGAAGACGTCGTCCTTGCGGACGTCGAGTCCGAACTCCTGGTAGGCGTGGAACGACGCGAGCGCCCGAACGGGGACCGGCACGCCCTTAGGGGTTCCGGTGGTGCCACTGGTGAACAACTGGACCAGAGGGCCGTCGCCGCCGACGGTGACGGCTGCGCCCCGGGCATCGTCGGGATCGTACGACTGAACGAGCGTCCCGAAGTCCAGATTGCCGGAATTTTCGTCGCCGGCGACCACCACCTGCCAGGGCGCGTCCGCCGGAATGTCTTCGCCGGGCGCGAGCTTGTCCAGCTGATTCGCATCGGCAACAACGACCTTTGCACCGCTCGCCCCGAGCCTGAACGCGATGGCCGGGGGTGCGAATGCCGTGAACAGGGGAACGTGGACCGCGCCGCGGCGCCAGATACCGAGCAGGGCGACGACCAAGTCCGCCGACTTGCCCATCAGCGTCGCCACGTGCTCACCCGGTTCGACACCGAGCTCGGCCAGAGCTGCCGCCCACCGCGACGACTGTTCACGGAGGTATCCGTAGGTCAGATCCGTCGACGTCAGGTCGGCTTCCACGACGGTGAACGCCACATCGTCCGCGGGGTGTCGATCACACAGCAGTTCCGCCGCGGTGGCGGTCGGCGTGTCGTACTGATCGAGCAACTCACGCACGCGTGCAGTGGGATCGGTGGTCATGCGGTACTCCTTGTGTTCTCAGGGCCGATGTGTTCTCAGGGCCGAGTGTGTCGCGGGCCGAGTGGTCGTCGGGCCAGGTCGGTAAGGGTCTGGCCTTGCCCGAACTCGCTACGGTTATGATCTAGCTCACAGACCGCCCTGACTACCCCCGGAAAGGGGTGACCGACTTGGTTGTCCCGTCGCTACTACGCCCCCGGGACGGCGATGCCTTGCGTGGTGAACTGCGCACTATCGCCGCCCAGGGTGTTGTGCCGGTTCTCTTCGGCGGTGAGGTGAACGACGACACTCTTCATCTCAGCGAGTTCTTCGGTACCCGCACCAACAACCTCAAGGGGTTGGCCATCCCGCCGCGGTCCGGCCTCGGCGGGCGAGTGGTGACCCAGCGCAGGCCGGCCTCGGTCAACGACTACGGCACCTCGCAGACCATCACGCATCATTTCGATCGTCCCGTACTCAGCGAGGGCCTCCGATCCATCCTCGCCGTGCCCGTCATCGTGCGGGGCGAGTCCCGGGCGGTCCTCTACGCCGCCAGCCGCGAGCGTGCCCCTATCGGTGATCGCACCGCAGATGTCGTCGTCGAGGCCTCGCGCCGGCTCGGCATGGAGATTGCGGTCCGTGACGAGGTCGACCGCCGCCTGGAGATGCTCAGAACACTGGACGTGCAGGGCGTCGACGGAGCCACCACCGAGGAACTTCGAGACATACACGCGGAACTGCGGAGTGTCGCCCAGACGGTCTCCGATTCCCCATTGCAGGAGCGGCTGCGCGGGCTGTCCCAGCGCCTCGCCGCCATCGTCCGGGCTGGCCGCGACGATACGGCCGACGACCCCGGGATCACCCTCGCCCCCCGCGAACTCGATGTGCTGGCCCACGTCTCGCTGGGATGCACCAACACCGAAGTCGCCCAGCGTCTCTCGGTAGGAGCCGAGACCGTGAAAAGTTACCTGCGCAGTGCCATGAACAAGCTGGATGCGCGGTCCCGCCACGAAGCGGTGGTCACAGCGCGCAGGCTGGGGTTACTCCCCTAGCGAGAGGCCTCTTCTCGGCCGAGAAGCGTGACGCAGCGAAAGGCGGTGGATCATGGGATCGACAACGGATTCGAACGCCACGAATTCGAACGCATCCGGTGCGGGTACACCCGAGCAGCCGACTCTCAAGCGGGTCATGGGGCCCGGGCTGCTTCTGTTGTTCATCATCGGCGACATCCTCGGAACCGGTATCTATGCTCTCACCGGCAAAGTGGCGAACCAGGTCGGTGGCGCCGTGTGGTTGCCGTTCCTCGTTGCGTTCCTCGTGGCCATCATCACGGCCTTCAGCTATTTGGAACTGGTCACCAAGTTCCCGAAGGCGGCCGGCGCCGCCCTGTACACGCACAAGGCCTTCGGCGTGCACTTCCTGACGTACATGGTGGCTTTCGCCGTGATGTGCTCGGGAATCACGTCGGCCTCGACGGCGTCGCGTGCCTTCGCTGCGAACTTCGTCGAAGCCTTCGATCTCGATTTCACCACCGGGATCGGCATCACCCTCCTCGGTCTCGCGTTCATGACGCTTGTCGGAATCATCAACTTCCGTGGTGTCAGCGAGAGCGTGAAGACCAATGTGGTTCTCACCTGCATCGAATTATCCGGGCTCCTGATCATCATCATGATCGGTCTGTGGGCACTGGGTGTGGGCGATGGTGACTTCTCCCGGGTCGTCACCTTCGACACCGGTGACCGGTCCCCGGTCGGCGCCGTGATCGCGGGTACCGCGCTCGCCTTCTTCGCCATGGTCGGTTTCGAGGATTCGGTCAACATGGCCGAGGAGTGCAAGGAACCCAGCCGGATCTTCCCGAAGGTCTTGTTGACGGGGCTCCTCGTCACGGGTGCGATCTACGTATTCGTCTCGATCACCGCCATCGCCCTGGTACCGGTGCGCGAGCTAGGCGAAGGTGACACACCACTGCTGAAGGTGGTGCAGGCCGGCGCCCCTGGGTTCCCGATCGGAATCTTCGCGTTCATCACCATGTTCGCGGTCGCCAACACCGCCTTGATCAACATGCTGATGGCAAGTCGGCTGCTCTACGGCATGAGCCGCGAGAAGGTACTCCCTCCTCCGTTCGGGAGGGTGCACGCCCGCCGGCGCACCCCGTACGTCGCGATCGTCTTCACCACGCTCGTCGCGTTCGGCTTGATCACGTTTGTCGGCGAAGTCCCCGAGCTCGGCGGCACCACCGCCCTGCTCCTGCTGTGTGTGTTCACCATCGTCAACGTCACCGTGCTCGTCCTGCGGAAGCAACCCGTGGAGCACAAGCACTTCCGAGTACCGACAGTCCTCCCGATCATCGGCACCCTGACGTGTGGTTTCCTCGCGACTCCCTTCGCCGACCGGCCGATCGTCCAGTACCAGATCGCCGGTGTGCTACTCGGAATCGGCGTCGTCCTCTGGGCAGGGACAGTCCTCGTGAACAAGAAACTCGGAAAGGGCGGCCCGGAGCTCGACCCCGAGAAACTGGCCGAACACGACTAACGCGTCAGAGGGCATCCTCGAGCAGGCGGGCGTTGCGGACGCTGACGCAGGGCACCCGGCGGGCCCTCGCCTGCTGCATCACCATGGCATCCGATGGGGTACACAGCCCGTCGAGCACGTCCTCGGTGGCGATCGCGCACAGCACGTCTCCCTCGCATGAGGTGATCGACGCGATTCCGCGGCCCGACGCCCACCGCTTCAGCTCGAGCCATCTATTCAGCTCGGTGCCGGCTTCCGGCTTGCCGACGAACAACAGGGTGCGGACGCCATGCAGTGCGTCCACGCAGGTTCCTTCCGAAACAAGTGTCATGTGTGAGCGTTCCTGTCTACGTGGTCTTCTCGATCCCGCGGCTGCGGAAATCTTCTACCACCAACTATGGGCGCACCTGACGGCGGTGTCTGTCCCCCGACCGGGCCCCTGAACCGGACCACTCCTGCGTCCCCCGATCGGCCGACACGGCCAGCGGGTCAATATCCCTCGGGCAATGCGGTGAACATGTCCCGGGTGACGGCTACAGCGTTGTCGGAGCTCCCGCCACGCACCACCAGGGTGGCGAAGGCAAGATCACCTCGATAGCCGACGAACCAGGCGTGGGAACCCCCCTCCACCTCGGCCTCGCCCGTCTTTCCGTATACCTCGCCCTGATCTTCGATCCGCTCAGCTGTTCCGCTGGTCACCACGAGCCTCATCATCGACCGCAGCCCCTCGACCATCTCGGGGCTGATCGGCGGATGGTCGCCCTCGATGACGGTCTCGCGTCCGGCGATCAACCGCGGGACGGGAGTCGAACCGTGCGCGATCGTCGCCGCTGCCAGAGCCATCCCGAACGGGCTGACCACTACCTTGCCCTGGCCGAACCCGTCCTCCGTTCGCTGCACCAGCTCGCCCGCCGGCGGGACGGAGCCCGAATCGGTCGGCAGCCCCACCACTTGGTAGTCGGGGCCGATCCCATATTGCGACGCCGCGACAGTCAGCGCATCAGGCCTCATCTCACTGGCGAGTTTCGCGAACGAGGTGTTGCACGAACGGGCGAAGGCCGTGGCCATCGGCACAGTGCCCAGTGCGAATTCGTTGTAGTTGGGAACGCTGCGTTCCCCGATCTCGATACGTCCCGGGCATGGCACCATCGTGTCGGGTGTCGCGATCCCCGAAGAGATGGCTGCCCCGGCAGTGATGATCTTGAACGTCGATCCCGGCGGGTAGAGACCAGTCAGCGCGACAGGCCCGTCCCGGTCCGCCGCCTTGTTCTGCGCCACCGCGAGAACGTCTCCGGTCGACGGCTGGATCACCACCATCATGGTCTGATCGGTCCTGGCGTTGACGGCGTTCTGCGCGGCGACTTGGATGGGCCGATCGAGGCTGATCGAGAACGACGGGGAGGTCTGTGGCGCCGTCTCGGTGAGAACGTCTGTGTCGACACCGTTCTGGTTGACCGTGACCACGCTCCAGCCGGCCTTGCCGTCGACCTCGTCGATCACCGTCTTCTTCACCTGCCCCACGAGGTCCGGGGCGAAGGTGCGATCGGTCGACACCAGGTCCGCCTCGTCCGAGACACTGACTCCGGGAAGGTTAGCGAGGACGCCCGCGACCTGCTCATAGTCTTCCGACCGCAATCGGGTCACGAGGTAGTCGCCCTCGACCGCCGTCGCAGATTCTGCGATCGACTGCGCGGTGAGTGTGTTGTCGAACGGGGCGAGTGCGGCGGCCAGGCCCTGCGACGTGGAGATGACGTTGCCCGACTCCCCGGCGTCGAACTTGACGCGATACACCACTCCGGGAACCAGAACATCCGAGCCGGAGTGCTCGTTGACCCGGGCGCGGGGGGCCGCAGTGGAACGTAGCGACATCGTCTGCCGGTCGCCGAGTCGGGGATGAATGTTGGTGGAACTCCAGCGAACCGCCCACTCCCCGTTCCGGCGCCCCATCTGCAGCTCACCGGAATAGGTCCATACCCGATTCTTCGGGAGGTGCCATTCGTAGGCGTACCCCACGGTGGCGGTGTCTCCGCTGATGTGCACGTCCGTCGTCTCGGCTTCGAGGGATTCCGCCTGTAGCGACTCCCAGGCCGACTCGAGAGTCCGCTGGGCATCGCCTGGCCGATCGGACAGTTCCGCAGCCCGCTCGGAGTCGCGCTCGGCAAACGCCGTGAGAAATGCGTGAGCGGCCGGCTCAGGGCCTTCGGGCTTCGGTGTGCACGCAGTCGAGCCGATAATCAGCGCTGCCGCGCCGCCGAGGGCGATCGACCGCACGACGCGGACTCGAGGGGGTGGCCAGAGGTTCATCGCCGCTCATGGTATGTCCCCGACCACCGCCGACACGGTAGGCAGTCAGCGAGTCAGTCCAGGAGAATTGTGGCGAACGTCGCGACCTGGCTGAAACCGATGCGCGCGTAGGCGCTGCGGGCCACGGTGTTGAAGCTGTTGACATAGAGACTGGCGATTCGGCCGTCGGCGATGACGGCTTCGGCCACGGTTGCCGTTCCCGCGGCCCCGAAACCTTGCCCCCGGTACATCGGGTGCACCCAGACACCCTGGATCTGCCCCACTCGGGACGACACCGACCCGACTTCCGCCTTGAAGATCACCTGATCGTCCTCGAACCGGGCCCACGCGCGGCCGGCCGCTATGAGGTTGGCGACCCGGCGACGATATCCGCGCCCTCCGTCGTTGGCGCGGGGGTCGACGCCGACTTCCTCGATGAACATGGCAACCGCTGCAGGGAGGTACTGCTCGAGTTCGTGCATCCTGACCTGGCGCACGAGTGGATCGGGGCGACAGTGCGGCTTGCTTGCCAACGCGAGCAGAGGCTGATCGGGCCGGACTTCGCGGGCCGGACCCCAGTCCATCTCGAGCATCTCCCACAACGGCAGCGTCAACTCGGCCCGGCCCACCAGCGACGAACACATGCGAGGCGTCCGGCAGGCTCGATCCGCGAACGCGCGCATGTCGTCGGCGCTGCCTCGAAGGGGAACGAAGTTGGCCCCGGAGAAACACAGCGACTCGAGCGGTCCTCCCCGACTCCACAACTCCCCGTGGATCATCCGCGGATCGATTCCGCATTCTTCGACGCGCGCGGCGACCATGCAGGCGGCGACAGGATCGGCGTCGAGAACGCGGAGCACGTGTGCCGCGTCTCGACTGCTCAACTGTTTGGCACCGAGGAGCTTGAGCATCTACCCAACCTTGTCAGCTAGTGGTTCTGCCCACCAGATTGCCACGAACCCGCCGGAAACGGGAGACGTTTCGACGCCGAGGGCCGGCGGGGGTCAGCTGACGGTCACGACGGGGGTCCCGGCCGACGCGTCACCCTCCATCTCTTCTGCGATACGCATCGCTTCCTCGATGAGGGTTTCGACGATCTGTGCTTCGGGCACGGTCTTGATCACCTTGCCCTTCACGAAGATCTGGCCCTTACCGTTTCCGGAGGCCACTCCGAGATCCGCCTCGCGCGCCTCGCCGGGACCGTTGACAACACAGCCCATGACGGCGACGCGGAGCGGAATTTCCATGCCCTCGAGCCCCGCGGTCACTTGGTCGGCCAACGTGTAGACGTCAACCTGGGCACGCCCACACGAGGGGCACGACACGATCTCGAGCTTGCGCGGGCGCAGGTTCAGTGACTGAAGGATCTGCGTTCCGACTTTGATTTCTTCGGCGGGCGGGGCCGACAGTGATACCCGGATCGTGTCACCGATGCCCTCGGAGAGGAGCGCACCGAAGGCAACGGCCGACTTGATCGTCCCCTGGAATGCCGGACCGGCCTCGGTTACGCCGAGGTGCAGTGGGTAGTCGCACCGAGCGGCCAGCTGCCGGTACGCCTCGACCATGATCACCGGGTCGTTGTGCTTGACCGAGATCTTGATATCACCGAACCCGTGTTCCTCGAACAGGCCGGCTTCCCACAGGGCCGACTCGACGAGCGCTTCCGGCGTCGCCTTGCCGTACTTCTGCATGAGCCGGGGATCGAGCGAGCCGGCGTTGACTCCGATACGGATCGGAATGCCGGCGTCACCGGCCGCCTTGGCGACCTCCTTGACGCGTCCGTCGAATTCCTTGATATTGCCCGGGTTCACACGGACCGCGGCGCAGCCCGCCTCGATGGCCGCGAAGATGTAACGCGGCTGGAAATGAATGTCCGCGATAACCGGGATCTGGCTCTTCTTCGCGATCGTCGCGAGTGCGTCGGCGTCCTCCTGGCGCGGGCAGGCAACTCGGACGATGTCGCAGCCGGACGCGGTGAGTTCGGCAATCTGCTGCAGGGTCGCGTTGACGTCGTGGGTTTTCGTGGTGCACATCGACTGCACGGACACCGGGAATTCGCTGCCGACGCCAACTGTCCCAACCTGCAGTTGGCGGGTCTTGCGGCGGGGCGCGAGAACGGCGGCCGGGCCTTCGGGCATACCCAATCCGACAGGGCTGGTCACGTGGGTGCCTTCTTTCGTAGCTTCAGGTCCGAGTTTAGCGATCACTGGAAGAGCTTGATCGGGTTGACGATGTCGGCGGTGAGGGTGAGCAGCATGTATGCGCCGCCGATGACGATCACGACGTAGGTGACGGGCAGCAGCTTCATGTAGTCGACGGGGCCGCCTCGGGGCAGTCCTCGCCTTCTCCGGAACCAGTCGCGGATCCGTTCGTAAAGCGTCACCGCCATGTGCCCGCCGTCGAGTGGGAGCAGCGGAAGCATGTTGAACATGCCGAGGAAGAAGTTGAGGCTCGCCAAGAGGAGTACGAAAGCTTCCCAGATGCCCTGTTCGGCAATCTGGCCGCCGATGACGCTGGCGCCGTACACGGAGATCGGTGTCTCAGGGTCCCGTTCACCGCCCGTCACGGCGTGCCACAGATCGACAGCCTTGCTCGGCATCTGCACCAGACGTTCGGCCGTCATGACGAACATGTCACCGGTGAATCCGAAGGAAGCCGGGACCGCGGACACAGCTGAGTGCTCGACGACGACCGGGGGCGCGGCGATGCCGACCGCTCCGACCGTCGTCTCGTGTGGTTGACTCGCCCCCTCCTCCTGAACCCACCGCTGCACCTGCTGGACGGGAACGACGACCGTCTGCTCGATGCCGTCCCGCTCGATCGTGAAGTCGACCGCTCCCGACAGCGGCCGGGTAGCGGCGGCGACATCCGCAAAGGTCGGCGTCTCCTTGCCGCCCACCGCAGTGATGACGTCGCCCGCCCGGATACCGGCCTCCTGAGCGGGACCGGTACCGGTGCATGGCGCCAGCGCGAAGTCGGGCGCGGGACCCTGGGTGGTGGCCACACATCCGACCGACCCGACCTCGGCGTGGGTGGGCCGGTTGAGGTCGGGCAGACCCCACCCGACGGCGAGGACGTACACCAGGACGAGGCCGAGGAGGAAGTTCATGCCGATGCCGCCGGACATCACGAAGAGGCGCTTCCAGGTCGACTTCTTGTACATCGCCCGGTCTTCCTCGTCCGGTGCGAGTTCGTCGAGGGCCGTCATTCCCGCGATGTCGCAGAAGCCACCGAGCGGCAGCGCCTTCAGGCCGTACTCGGTCTCCCCGCGACGAAAGGAGAAGATCTTGGGACCGAAACCGATGAAGTATCGACGGACTTTCATGCCGGTGGCCTGAGCCACCCACATGTGACCCGCTTCGTGAAGCGCGATCGACAGCGCGATCCCGAGGGCGAAGAGAACAACGCCCACTGCGAACACCATGCAGTTCTAGCCTTCCTGCTTCACGAGCTGACGTGCTCGGTCACGTGCCCAGCCGTCGGCGGCCAGTACGTCTTCCACGGTAGCCGGTGGCGCCGACCACTCGTCCGCCTCGGACAGCACGGCGGCGACGGTACGGACGATGACCGGGAATCGGATGATCCCGTCCAAGAATGCCTGAGCCGCGACCTCGTTGGCAGCGTTGTAGACGGCGGTGAGGCAACCGCCGCCCCTGCCTGCCTCCCTCGCGAGGTCGACAGCAGGGAAGACGGACGAGTCGAGTGGCTCGAAGTCCCACCGGGACGCACTGGTGAAATCGCAGGGGACGGCAGCCCCCGCGACCCGCTCCGGCCAGCCGAGTGCAAGCGCGATGGGCAGCTTCATATCGGGTGGGCTGGCCTGCGCCAGCGTGGAGCCGTCGGTGAACGTAACCATCGAGTGCACGATCGACTGCGGGTGAACCGTAACGTCGATGCGGTCGTACTCGATGCCGAACAGCAGGTGGGTCTCGATGAGTTCGAGTCCCTTGTTCACCAGCGTTGCGGAGTTCAACGTGTTCATCGGGCCCATCGACCAGGTGGGATGGGCGCCAGCCTGCTCGGGAGTGACCGATTCGAGTTGCGCAGCGGACCATCCCCGGAAGGGACCTCCCGAGGCCGTGAGAACGAGGCGAGCCACCTCGTCCGCGCTGCCTCCGCGCAGGCACTGGGCGAGCGCGGAGTGCTCGGAGTCCACGGGCACGATCTGACCGGGCGCCGCGGCAGCGGTGACGAGGGGCCCGCCCGCTACGAGGGACTCCTTGTTCGCGAGCGCCAGCCGTGCACCGGACTCCAGTGCGGCCAGGGTCGGTTCCAGACCCAGGGAGCCGACGAGCGCGTTGAGGACTACGTCCGCTTCGGTGGTTTTCACCAGTTCGGTGACCGCGCCAGGACCGCTCAGCACTCCTGGCAGATTCAGTGCTGCCGCAGCCCGCGGATCGGCGACTGCGACGGAAGTCACACCTGTTTCGGAGATTTGACGTGTCAGGAGATCGACATTCCCACCACCGGCAGCGAGGCCGACGACCGAGAACTTGCCGGGGTTGGCCGCCATCACCTCCAACGCCTGGGTACCGATCGAACCTGTGCTGCCGAGCAGCAGGACGCGGGTGGGCCTGGTTTCATCCACCCAGTCATTGTTCCTGATCGAACAACGACCGCCCGCCATGGATGGCCCCAGTACATACGACGGACGGTCGTATGTCACGATATGGCGAGTAGCGCAACCGAATCTGCAGGAGGATCGATCGTGGCCGGTACCCAGTTGGAGCCCTCGTCCAGCGACCCCGTCGTGGCCGCACACGTCGATACGGCCGAGGTCCCGTCGGCGGCGTGGGGCTGGAGTGGTGAAGCACCCAAGACGTTCCGCTTCTTCGGCTGGTTCTTCGCGCTGTTCCTGCTGCTCATGATCATCGGTAACCACACCGGCCGGGTCGAGGACCTGTGGCTGGTCGGCTGCGCAGGTCTCATGGTCGTCGTTCTCGTCCGCGACATCATCCTGCGGCGTAAGCCCCGCTAGTACCTCGACCTGGGTCAGCACGTCGTTTACGACGAAACCCCTCGCGCCGATTCCTCGGCGACGAGGGGTTTCGTTCGTCTGGTGTCGCTCGTCTCGGCGTGGATTCAGTTCTCGGCGGCAAGCTGCCCGCACGCCGCAGCGATCTCCTGCCCGCGGGTGTCCCGCACAGTGCAGGACACTCCCTGCGCGATCACGCGCCGGACGAATTCCTTCTCCACCGGCTTGGGGCTGGCGTCCCACTCACTGCCCGGAGTGGGATTGAGCGGTATGAGGTTTACGTGCACGAGAGGACCGAGGGCCTTGCGCAGCTTCTTGCCCAGCAGGTCCGCGCGCCACGGCTGGTCGTTGACCTCCCGGATGAGGGCGTACTCGATGGAGACGCGTCGGCCCGACTTGTCCGCGTAATAGCGCGCAGCATCGAGGACTTCGGCCACGGACCAGCGATTGTTCACAGGAACCAGGGTGTCGCGTAGTTCGTCGTCGGGTGTGTGCAGTGACACCGCGAGAGTGACGCTGAGATCCTCGTCGGCGAGCTTGCGGATGGCGGGCGCCAGCCCGACCGTCGAAACCGTCACCGAGCGCTGCGACAGCCCGAGGCCGTCGGGAGCGGGCGAGGTGATACGACGCACCGCTGCGACCACACGCTTGTAATTGGCGAGGGGCTCACCCATGCCCATGAACACCACATTCGACAGGCGGCCCGGCCCGCCGGCCAACTCACCGTCTCGCAGGGAGGCGGCAGCGGCGCGCACCTGGTCGACGATCTCGGCAGTCGACAGGTTGCGCTGCAACCCGCCCTGGCCGGTCGCGCAGAACGGACACGCCATCCCACACCCGGCCTGGCTCGAGATACACAGTGTCGCACGGTCGGGGTAGCGCATCAGAACACTCTCGAGCAGTGTCCCGTCGTTCGCCTTCCACAGGGTCTTGCGGGTATCTCCGCCGTCGCAGGCCAAGTGCTTGACAGGCGTCAGCAACGTGGGGAAGAGCGCCGCCCCCACCTGCTCGCGGACTGCGGCAGGGAGATCGGTCATCTTCTCCGGATCCGCCTCGAGTCGCGCGTAGTACTGCCGGGCCAGCTGGTCGGCCCGGAAGCCGGGCAGGCCCAGTTCCTCGACGGCCTTCCGGCGTTCGGCGGAGTCGAGGTCCGCGAGATGCTTGGGCGGCATCCCGCGCCGGGGCGCGGTGAAAACGAGGGGGAGCGAAACAGCCATAGTTTTTCCATTGTCCCATTGATTCGGGGGCCGAAGTCGTGCGGATACGTGATCGACGCCATTCCGCCGTCGGATGCGGGTGCAGAACGGCCCCGAGTGGGTGAAGATCGAGTTATGTCGACAACACCGGACGACCCCTCACACTCCCCTACGGACGTCCCGGGCGGCGGTGCTGTCGGCGGGCCCGCGCCCGCCGATCCTCCCTACCCCGATACGGCACACCCGGGAACCCAGCATCCCGACGTCGCGCGGAAGAAGGGCATCAAACACACCAGGGCGGGCGCGACGTGGACCGGCCTCGTGATCGGAATCATCGTTCTCGTACTGCTTCTCGTGTTCATCCTGCAGAACCTCGACAGCGCAACGCTGGAGTTGTTCGCCTGGGAGTTCACGCTGCCACTCGGCGTGTCGCTGTTGCTCGCGTCGATCGCCGGCGCAGTGATCATGGCCCTCGCGGGAGGCATCCGGATCATCCAGATCCGGCGAGCGGCAAACCGGCAGCACCGCCTGAACACTAATTACTGACTGAACAATAGTTACGCAAGTGGATCGGGCCGGCATTGGCCGCGCATGATGGTTGTCGTGGATATCACCGGAACGGTACGACTGTGAAGGCCGACATGGAGACGACTGTGGCACCGCGTATCGCTGCCGAGCAGGCGCGATCCTGGCTGCTGGTTCCCGCCGGCAAGCCCGAAGGTTTCGAGGCGGCGCATGCTAGCGCCGCCGACGCTGTCATCCTCGATCTCGAGGACGCCGTAACCCCCGACCGGAAGCCTCGGGCCCGCGCCGACGTGGTCGCCTGGCTCGGTGAGAATCGGCGTGCGTGGGTCCGCATCAACGATGCGACCACACCCTTCTGGGCCGACGATCTCGCGGCGCTGAACGGGGCGCCGGGGCTCGAGGGCGTCATGCTCGCCAAGACCGAGAGTGGAATGCAGGTCGACGCCACCGCCGACCGTCTTCCCGCGGGGACCAAAGTGCTCGCGCTCGTCGAATCCGCGATGGGTCTCGAGGCTGCTCCGGAAATCGCCCGCGCCGAGGCGACGTTTCGCCTGGCGTTCGGTAGCGGCGACTTCCGGCGCGACACGGGGATGGACGATTCCCCGCTGGCCATGGCGTATCCGCGCTCACGGTTGACGATCGCGAGCCGCGCCGCCCGGATCGCCGCACCGATCGACGGGCCGACCCTCGGTTCGGACGTCGACGCCCTGATGCGCGCGTCGGCGCTCACGCTGTCGATGGGAATGAGCGGGAAACTGTGCATGACCATCGCTCAGACGGCACCCGTGAACGGTGCGCTGAGCCCCTCCCCCGCGGAGGCCGAATGGGCCATGGACGTGATCGCCGACCTCGGTGAGGACGGATCGCGGGTGCGCGACGGCAGTGACCTGCCGAAACTCGCGAAAGCCAAGAAGATTAACGCGCTCGCGAAGCTTTTCCACATCGCGCCACGTCAGTAATCAAGCACCCCAGTAATCAAGCGGGTCGGTAGTCAATCGGTTCGCAGTACTTCCAGCCCGGCAGGCTTGCGGCGAAAGTGCACGCGGTAGCGCACGTCGAGAGCCACGCCGGGCGTCTGCGCATAAGCCTTCGCCGCCGTGCGGCGCGTGAACTCGATGCCCAGGACGCGGCGCAGCGATTCCCGATCGGGGAAGAGCCAGCGCGTCTGGACCCGGGTCAGGTCGAAGCCCTGTGCCGAGAAGAATGCTTCGACCGCGCCCGGATTGTACTGCGGTAGGTCCGCGCGCATCCACGCACCGTATGGCTCGACGCTCGCGTCGAGATCGACGACCGCGAGCGCACCTCCCGGTCGCAGCACCCGCATCGCCTCGATGATTCCGGGTCCACATCCGGGGCCGAAGAAGTAGGCGGTTCGGGCATGCACCAGGTCGACGCTCGACTCCTCGAGGGGTATCTGCTCGGCCGATCCCGCGAGAATGCGGACGTGGGGCAACTGCGACACCCGCTGCCGCGCGAGTGCGATCAGCGGCGGATGTGGTTCGACGCCGATCACCGTCCCCCCAGCTTCGGCGAAGGCGGGGAGATGGAAGCCGGAACCGCAACCGACGTCGACGACGGTCTTGCCTGCCCAGTCCAGCGTGGACCGCAGATGCCGGAACAGGGCACCGTCGATGTCCTGCGCCCGGTTCTCGATCTCATACGTGTCGGGCCAATGCCAGATGTTCGGGCTGGGAATGGTCACGGCTGGTCGGTCACACGAGGACCGTGAGCACCAGCCACGTCACGAACGCCGACGGCAGCAGGGAGTCGAGACGGTCCATGATTCCGCCGTGTCCTGGAAGCAAGGTGCCCATGTCCTTGATCCGTAGTTCACGTTTGACCTGGGATTCGATCAGGTCGCCGAGCGTCGCGGTGACTACCAGGACGGAACCGAGAAGTACGCCGATCATCGGGTTCTCGCCGAGGATCAGGGTGACCGTGAGCAGACTGCCGATCACGCAGAACAGCAGGGAACCGAAGAATCCCTCCCACGACTTCTTCGGGCTGATCGCGGGCACCATCGGATGCTTGCCGAAGAGTACTCCGGCGGCGTAGCCACCGACATCGGAGCAGACCACCCCGATCATCAGACAGAGCACCCGGCCCGCCCCGTCGTCCTGCAGCACCATCAGCACAGCGAATGAGGCCAATAGCGGAATCCACGCGGCCACGAATACCGTGATCGCCGTGTCGCGCAGGTAGTTCCGCGGGGTCGCCTTGAGCCCGTGGTCGAACAGACGCCAGACCATGCACACCAGGGCGGTGCCCGCGAATGCGCTGAGAACCCCCTCCGGGCCGAACGGCCAACCCAGCCACAGGACGGCTTGCCCGCCGACGAGAAGCGGTATCCGAGGAGCGCTGATATCGGCTTCCCGCAACCGCTTGGTGACCTCCCAGGTGGCCACGGCCATCGCGACGGACACGACGCCGATCCACACCAGCGGTATGTAGACGAGGATGAGGATCAGCGAGACACCGAGGCCGGCGCCGACGGCGATCGCCGCGGGAAGGTTTCTCCCCGCTTTCGATCCGGTGACCGGGGGTACCTCCGACTGTGCCGGATGCGTTCCCTCCGACGGCACGGAGGGCTCACCCTCGGAAATCGGTCCCCCTGGGGTCCCGTGTTCTGTTGGCACGGTCACTGTCCCCGATCCACTCCTCGTCCCGGGCTCAAACTTCGAGCAACTCGGCTTCCTTGTGCTTCACCAGCTCGTCGATCTGCGCGACGTAACGGGCGGTCGTCTTGTCGAGTTCCTTCTCGGCGCGCCCGACCTCGTCCTCCCCTGCCTCGCCGTCCTTCTGGATGCGGGACAGCTCATCCATTGCCTTGCGGCGCACGTTACGCACCGAGACCTTCGCGTCCTCACCTTTCGCTTTCGCCTGCTTCACCAGTTCGCGGCGGCGTTCCTCGGTGAGCTGCGGCACGGAGATGCGGATCAGGTTGCCGTCGTTCGACGGGTTGACGCCCAGGTCGGAGTTACGGATCGCGTTCTCGATGGGCCCGAGCTGCGAAGCTTCGTAGGGCTTGACCACCACGAGCCGGGCTTCCGGCACGTTGATACTGGCCAGCTGCGTGATCGGCGTGAATGCACCGTAGTAGTCGATGCCGATGCGCGAGAACATTCCAGGATTCGCCCGGCCCGTCCGGATGGAACCCAGATCGTCCTTGGCCACCGTGACAGCCTTCTCCATCTTCTCCTCGGCTTCGAAGAGAGCTTCATCAATCACGGCTGTTCCTCCATGTCGTTCTGCATCGATTCGTCACTGCTTCTACTTCGAGAAACTCTGGGTCGAGCGTGCCACTCACGGTCATGACTTGACGAGCGTTCCGATCTTCTCACCGGAAACCGCCCGGGCGATATTCCCCTCGGTGAGCAGATTGAACACCATGATGGGCATTTCGTTGTCCATGCAGAGACTGAATGCGGTCGCATCAGCCACCTTGAGTCCCTGTTCGATGACCTCGCGGTGCGTGATCTGCGTGTACATCGTGGCGGTGGGATCGAGGTTGGGATCCGCGGTGAACACGCCGTCGACTGCCTTCGCCATCAGCACCACCTCGGCGCCGATCTCGAGTGCACGTTGCGCGGCCGTGGTGTCGGTGGAGAAATAGGGCATGCCCATTCCAGCCCCGAAGATCACGACGCGCCCCTTCTCGAGGTGACGCTGCGCGCGTAGCGGGATGTACGGCTCGGCCACCTGCCCCATGGTGATCGCCGTCTGGACGCGGCTGTCGACACCCTCCTTCTCCAGGAAATCCTGAAGTGCAAGGCAATTCATCACGGTACCGAGCATGCCCATGTAGTCGGAACGAGCACGGTCGAGGCCTCGCTGCTGCAGTTCGGCACCGCGGAAGAAGTTTCCGCCTCCAATGACTACGGCCACCTGCACGCCGGACCGCACGACCCCGGCGATCTGCTCGGCGACCTTCGTCACGACGTCGGGGTCGAGGCCGACCTTCCCACCACCGAACATTTCGCCACCGAGTTTGAGAAGGACTCGATGAAATCCTGGTCGTTCGTCGGCTGGTTCGGACATTGCTCTCCTCGGTTCATCAGCACTCGCCGGTTCCACTACAGCCGAGCGGACCGACGGGCCGGCTCGACGCCTACAGACGGCCATCCTCATCCTGCCTCATCAGGGGGGTGGCGGCATACGTAGACCCCGCCGGGCGAGTGCGCTCGTCCGACGGGGCCATACGACTCACGCGACTAGCTCGAAGAACCGACCTCGAAGCGAACGAAGCGCTTGATCGTCACGCCGGCCTCGTCGAGGATCGCCTTCACGGACTTCTTGGAGTCCTGCACCGAGGACTGCTCGGTCAGCACGACATCCTTGAAGTACCCGTTGACGCGGCCTTCGATGATCTTCGGCAGAGCCTGCTCGGGCTTGCCCTCCGCACGGGCGGTCTCCTCGGCGATGTGGCGCTCGTTGGCGACGATGTCCTCGGGGACCTCGTCACGCGTCACGTACTTGGCCTTGAGGGCAGCAACCTGCATGGCGGCAGCGCGGGCGGCCTCAGCCGCAGCATCGCCTTCACCGGTGTACTCGACGAGAACGCCGACGGCGGGCGGCAGGTCCGCACTGCGCTTGTGCAGGTAGACGGCAACCGGTCCGTCGAAGGAGGCGATCTTGCTCAGCTCGAGCTTCTCGCCGATCTTCGCGGACTGCTCCTGAACGACGGTGTCGACAGTCTTGCCGTCGAGTTCGAGCGCCTTGAGAGCATCGATGTCGGCGGGCTTCGCTGCGGCGGCGACCGAGACGATCGACTCGGCCAGCTTCAGGAAGTCCTCGTTCTTGGCGACGAAGTCCGTCTCGCAGTTGATCTCGAGCAGGACGCCGTCCTTGGCGACGACCAGGCCCTCGGCCGTGGTGCGCTCGGCACGCTTACCCACATCCTTGGCACCCTTGATGCGCAGCTGCTCGACAGCCTTGTCAAAATCGCCGTCGGCCTCGGCGAGAGCGTTCTTACAGGCCATCATTCCGGAGCCGGTCAGCTCGCGGAGCCGCTTGACGTCAGCGGCGGTGTAGTTCGCCATGGTGAGCGAGCCTCCTCATATGTCTGTCGGGACGTAAGTCAGGGTAGTACTCGGTGCAGACCGTGAAACGGCCCTGACCATTCGAGCTCTGGTCAGGGCCGTCGTCATCGGATCAGGCCTCGGCGGCCGGTGCCTCTGCTGCGGGGGCCTCCGCTGCGGGGGCTTCGGCTGCGGGGGCTTCGGCTGCCGGAACGGCAGCTGCCTCGTCCGCGGGCGTCGCCTGCGACAGGAGTTCCTGCTCCCACTCGGCGAGGGGCTCACCGGCGCCGGCCTCGGGCTTCGCGTCCTTGTCGGCGCTCAGTCCGGCACGGGCCTGCACACCCTCGGCGACCGCGGAAGCGACGACCTTGGTGAGAAGCGCGGCGCTGCGGATGGCGTCGTCGTTACCCGGGATCGGGTAGTCGACGAGGTCGGGGTCGCAGTTCGTGTCCAGGATCGCGATGACCGGGATGTTGAGCTTGCGAGCCTCGGCAACCGCCAGGTGCTCCTTGTTGGTGTCGACGACCCACACCGCGGAAGGAACCTTGGCCATGTCGCGGATACCACCGAGGGTGCGATCCAGCTTGGTCATCTCACGCGTGAGCATGAGGATTTCCTTCTTGGTGCGTCCCTCGAACCCGCCGCTCTGCTCCATCGACTCGAGTTCCTTGAGGCGAAGCAGACGCTTGTGGACGGTGGTGAAGTTGGTGAGCATGCCGCCGAGCCAACGCTGGTTGACGTAGGGCATCCCGACGCGAGTGGCCTCGGCCGCGATGGACTCCTGGGCCTGCTTCTTGGTGCCGACGAAGAGAACGGTGCCGCCGTGGGCAACGGTCTCCTTGACGAATTCGTACGCCTTGTCGATGTACGTCAGCGTCTGCTGCAAGTCGATGATGTAGATGCCGTTGCGGTCGGTGAAGATGAACCGCTTCATCTTCGGGTTCCAGCGACGGGTCTGGTGACCGAAGTGGGTGCCGCTGTCGAGCAGCTGCTTCATTGTTACAACAGCCATAGCTGTTATCTCTCTTTCATTGCCGGTTGATGCACAGCATCGGTGATGCTCTGCCCTGACGCCCGTGACCACCGGAACTCGCATCGAGATGCGAGACCAGCCGATGGCCGATAACCTGCGCGGGCGCGCGAAGTCGGACTGTGCGAGCACAGACCGCTCGATCAGTGTACGGCCTCGGCAGCGTTCGCCCTAACCGCGCCGTGGCCCAGACACAATCCGGCGCGTCGCGCAAGAGAACAAGCACATCTGTGGATCGATCCGAGCCCATCCACAGAGCGCCCCGCGCCCGCGTTCGCGCCTCCGGACTGCGGCATCGTCGAACCCGTGACGATGATCGGTGCCGCCCTTCGGACCCTGGTGTCGGCGGCTGCCGCTGCCACCATGCTGTGCGGCGCGGTCCTCGTCGCCCTGCCCGCCGACGCGGCGCCCACCGCGGACTTCGACTGGCCACTTCACCCGCGACCGCGCGTGGTCCGGGTGTTCGACAATCCGGAGCACGACTGGCTTCCCGGTCACCGCGGCGTCGACCTGGGCGGCGTGCCTGATCAGGCGGTGCTCTCCGCAGGAGAAGGGGTGGTGGCCTTCGCGGGCACGGTGGCCGGCAAGCCAGTGGTCTCCGTCGACCATCTCGGTGGGCTTCGCACCACCTACGAACCGGTGACCGCCCGCGTCACTGCCGGTCTCCGGGTGGGTAAGGGAACGGTGCTCGGCACGCTCGAACCCGGCCATCCGGGGTGCATCATGCCCGTCGCGGCGTGCCTGCACTGGGGCCTTCGCCGCGATCGTGTCTATCTCGACCCGCTGGGTCTGGTGCGGGTGGCGCCGGTACGACTGAAGCCCGTCGTTCCGCGGTGAACCTGAAGCTATCGCCATTCCGCGACGGCGTGCCTCCCCGCCGACTCCGGGAAGTCGTCGGCCACCATCGCCGCCAGTTCGACGAATGCCTGACGCGTCTGCGGTCGCAGCAGGTCGAGGTCGACGACCGATCCCTCGGCGAGATGCTCGTCGAACGGTACGACCTTCACAGCCCGGCAGCGCTGCAGAAAGTGATTGGTCAGCTCCGTCATGTCGATCACGGACGATCCCGGCCTGGCGGCACTGATCACCACGACAGTCCGAGACACGAGGTGTCCGTATCCGTGATGCTGGAGCCAATCGAGGGTGGCCGCGGCGCTCCGCGCGCCGTCGATCGCGGGCGAGCTCACGAGCACCAGCGAATTGGCTAGTTGCAGAACACCGTTCATCGCAGAGTGCATGATGCCCGTGCCACAGTCCGTCAAGATGATGTTGTAGTACACCTGCAGGATGTCGATGACCCGCCGGTAGTCGTCCTCGCTGAACGCCTCCGAGATAGCCGGGTCCTGCTCGCTCGCGAGCACCTCGAGCCGACTCGGCGCCTGCGACGTGTGTGTGCGGACATCCGAATAGCGGCGGATTGTCGACTCGGCCGCAATGAGATCGCGAACCGTCGAATGTGTCTGCAGAGGCACCCGCTGCGCGAGCGTCCCGAAGTCGGGGTTGGCGTCCACGGCGATCACACAGTCTCCGCGCAACGACGCGAATGTCGAGCCCAGTCCGATGGTTGTCGTCGTCTTGCCGACGCCGCCCTTGAGGGACAGGAACGCTATCCGGTAGTCCCCTTGAATCGGTTGCCGGATGCGAGCGAGGAGTGCGGCATCACGCGCCTCCCCCGCCGACTGACCCGGATTCAGTGCCCCTCCCGTCAGCCGATGCAGACCCCGCCGCCACCCGCGACCAGGGGCCCGGCGCGCACGCCTGAGCAGGGCGTCCGCCACCAGATCCTGGTTGCTCACCTGATGCTGGCTTGTCAGCGGAGTGGGTTCGTCCCACGACTGCTGCCCCCAGGGGTTCGAAGCCGCGGCCCCCACCGGGGCTCCGCCACCGTCGTTCAGCCACGCCGGCTGCGGTCGAGTCAAGTCTTCACGGTCCACGATTCCCCCGGGATAGTGCAGAACAACTGCAGATTCGTGGGGCGACGCTACCAAACGGGCTCAGGCGCGGGGATGCGCCTGATCGTGCACAGCGCGCAACCGGGCCACGGACACGTGCGTATACAGCTGAGTGGTGGCCAGGCTCGCGTGACCGAGCAGTTCCTGGACCACGCGCAGATCGGCTCCCCCTTCGAGGAGATGCGTGGCCGCCGTGTGCCGCAGTCCGTGTGGTCCGAGGTCGGGGGCCCCGGGCACGGCGGACAAAACCTCGTGAACGGCTGTCCGCGCCTGGCGCTGATCCAGCCGCTTCCCGCGCTTTCCGAGCAGCAGCGCCTGCCCCGACGCCTCGGTCGCCAGGGCTGGACGGCCGATGTGCAGCCAGGAGTCGACGGCCTCGGCCGCCGGCTTGCCGTACGGCACCGACCGCTCCTTGTCTCCTTTACCGATCACGCGCAGCAGGCGCCGCTCGCGATCGACCGAGCCGAGGTCCAGGCCGCACAGTTCGCCCACCCGTATGCCGGTGGCATAGAGCAATTCGACGATGAGACGATCACGCAGGGCCAAGGGGTCCTGCTCGCGGGCACCCGATTCTGCGGCTTCCATGGCGTCGGCGGCCTGTGACTGTCGCAGGACGGCCGGCAACGTCCGGTGCGCTTTCGCCGCGCCCAGCCTGGCTCCGGGATCGATCGGGATCCGCCTCGTACGCAACAACCACGCGGTGAAGGTGCGCACGGACGAGGTCCGCCGGGCGAGTGTCGTTCGGGCGACTCCTGCAGCGGACTGGCCGGCCAGCCACGATCTCAGCACCTGGATGTCCAGTTCCGCGAGATGGGCACCGGGTGCTGTCGACAGCCAGTGATGCAGAAGCGATCTCGCGTCCGCGAGGTACGCCTTCACTGTGTGCGGCGAGCGCCCGCGTTCGAGTCCGAGATGCCGCGAGTACTCCTCGAGCACCGACTCGAGCTGCGGCGGCAAGTCGGCACTCATGGAGGCAAGAGTCGCTGCGGTGCGGCGAAAAATCAAGTGGCCGCGCCGATAAAGTTCATTCGTGCAGCGAACGATCTCCATTCCCGTGTTGTGTGTACTGGCGTTGTTGTCGGCGATCGCCCCGCTGGCCACCGACAGCCGCTTCTGATGTTGGAACATGCTGTTCGGATTCACCCCCTCCATCGCAGTGCGGTGGGCAGGCTATTACCGCCCGATCCACGCCACCGGCGAACCGGGCCAACCGATCTCGCCACAGGCACCGCCTTGAACCGGGCGAATCCGGTGACCCGAACCGGTGCGCCGGAAGAGCAACCGGCCCTCCGACCCCGCCTTACGCAGGCACTTTCCAAGCAGGTCCACTGCTCGGGTTCGGGGTTAGGGTGCTGCTCGTCGGCGGCGCTGCGTTGTTACCGCTACGACGATCGATGCCCCGTCGTGAGGGATGATCCTTGGCCCATTGTTCGTCTCGGTGGCAAGCCGCAGGTTCGTCATGGGCAATGCGACCGGTCTCGTCTCCGAACCGCCGGCCCCGACGCCGCGGTGCCGATGGCCGTGACCATGGTCGCATTTCTCCTGCTGACACGGCGGACGCATACGTCGCAACGCCCGCCGCGAATGTCAGCGCGCGGCGCCCTCGCTCGCCGCGAGTTCGGACTTCCACACGCGGAAGCCTTCCTCGGTGCGTCCACGACGCCAGTAGCCGGAGATCGATGCCGAGGAGGCGGGCACCCCCCGCTCGCGTCGCACATAGGAGCGGAGATTATGCATGACGGCCTGGGCCTCGCCGTGGATGAAGACCTGCGGATTCCCGGGCAGCCAGTTTGCGTTCTTCACCGCCCCGATCAGGGGGGCGGTGTCTCCAGATGCCTCTTCGCCGATTCGGTCCGCCGTGTCGCCGCGGTGAATCCAGGTCACAGTCACTCCTGCCGGTGAGCCGAAGCCGATCTCGTCGTCCGGCCCTGCCACCTCGAGGAAGACATGGCCCTTCGCGTTCGCATCGAGCTTCTCGACCGACGCCGAGATTGCGGGGATCGCGGTCTCGTCGCCGGCGAACAAGTACCAGTCGGCAGCGACGTCCGGGGCGAACGCGCCTCCGGGTCCTCGGAGTCGCAGAGTGTCACCCGCCGTAGCGGCCGCCGCCCAGGGACCTGCGACCCCGGCGTCACCATGAACGACGAAGTCGATTGCGATCTCACGATCGGCAGGGTTCATCGAACGGATGGTGTAAGTGCGGAGCGTGGGCTCTTCACTCGTTCCGAATTCGAGTTTCGCGTAGGCGTCGGTGAAGGCGTTGGGAATGAAGCTGTCGAATCCCGGGTCGCCCAGGTAAACGCGAACCATGTGTGGGGTCAGCCACTCGGTCCGGAGAACGGTCAATGTGGCACTCGGCTTGGCCATGCGTCACCTCTCCAGTGAATATCAGCTTGTTAGCGTTACCTAACTACGGTACAGGAGGTGAGTGCCCACGCCCTTCACAGCGGGATGAGGTGGTGCTTCTGATCGCCCCGAGGGGTGCGCTTGCCGCGGAGCAAGGTCAGGGCACGGCGAATCTCGAGGCGGGTCACCGAGGGTTCGATCACCACATCGATATATCCGCGCTCGGCGGCCGAGTACGGTGTTGCGACGTTCTCGTTGTAGGCGTCGACAAGTTGTTGCTGCAGGGTGTCGCGACCCTCACCCGCGGCCTCGAGTTCTCGGTGGTAGAGAAGACTGACGGCGGCATCGGCGCCCATGACGGCGATGCGTGCGGTCGGCCATGCGAGGTTCACGTCGGCTCCGAGCTGTTTGCATCCCATCACCGCATATCCCCCGCCATAAGCCTTGCGCACTACCACAGTTACTTTCGGCACGGTCGCGGCGGCGAAGGCCTGCAGAAAGCGGCCACCGCTGCGGAGTACACCGTGGCGCTCCTGTTCGAGCCCGGGCAGAAAGCCCGGTGTGTCGACGACAAACACCAACGGGATCTCATAGGCGTCACAGATTCGGACGAATCGCGCCGCCTTGTCGGCACTCACCTGATCGAGCGCGCCACTGAGGACGTGTGGTTGGTTTGCCACTACCCCGACAGATCGACCGTCGACCCGGGCGAATCCTGTGATGACGTTGGGGGCGGTTTGCGCTGCCAGTTCGTGGAAGTGACCGTCATCGAAGATGTTGAGGAGCAGGTCGTGCATGTCGTACGCCGCATTGTCGGAGTCGGGCATGAAGGTGTCGAGCGCCAGATCACTTTCGGTGACGTGCGGTTCGAGACCCTGATTGATGACGGGCGCCTCCTCGTATCGGCTGGACGGCAGGAAGCTCAGATATTCGCGTACCCACGCGAATGCCTCCTCCTCACTGGGTGCGACGTGGTGCACATTCCCGTTGGCGGCCTGCGCGCGGGCACCACCGAGTTCGTCGAGGGTGACGTCTTCCCCCGTCACGGATTTGATCACTCCCGGCCCCGTGACGAACATGTAGGCTTGTTCGTCTACTGCCACAACGAGATCCGTATTGATGGGGGCGTACGCCGCGCCGCCCGCACACTTGCCGAGAAGAATCGAAACCTGCGGGCACATCCCGGACAGGCGAATCTGGCGGCGTCCCATCTCCGCGTACCAGGCGAGGGAGGTGACGGCGTCCTGCACGCGTGCGCCACCGGAGTCGTTGATTCCCACGCAGGGGCAGCCGACGCGGGCGGCGAAGTCCATGATCGAGGCGACCTTGCGGCCGAACATCTCTCCCACGCTTCCCCCGAATACGGTCTGATCGTGCGAGAACACCGCGACCGGACGCCCGTCGACAGTGCCGTGCCCGGTCACGACACCGTCACCGTAGGGATTGTTCGGATCACCGGGGTTGCGGGCCATCTGCCCGACCTCGATGAAACTTCCGGGGTCGAGCAGCATCCGAATCCGTTCCCGCGGCCCAGGCAGACCCTTCTCCTCGCGACGGGCAATCGCCCTCGCACTGCCCGGATTCAACGATTGCTCGAGCCGGTTCTCCAGGTCAGCAAGCAGTTCCGCCGTGGTCATGGCCATGTGAGATCCCTCCGCGAGACGCCACCGCGGCCGGTCAGCCACTGCGCGCCGATAGTTTCCTCACCTGAAACGGTACGAGCACCGACGCCTCCCTGATCGGTGAACCGGACAGACTCTAGGCACTACGCCAGCCACCTGCTGATTTCTTCACACGTGCGCGCGAGCCGAACGACACCTGCCCTGACAGCTCAGGTCGCGGAGCGAAGTCTTCGCTGGTTGAACCCCACCGATTCCGACCCCTACGAACCGGATGCTATCAACAGGCTCAACACCTGGGCGACGAAGTTCCGCCACAGATCACCGGCAGACCCCATGTCTCACTCCTTCACGTGATACCGAACCACCTTGGTTCGTATGCGGTTGTGAGGTGCGTAATACAAGAGTTGTACCTCAGTTTGTGGTCGTTCGGGCGTATCGACTCGCGTGATCGAGAACGAGAAGGCGCCGACCGCCTGTCATCTCTGGCGCGACCACCCGGTGTCGCCGGAGTCCACGAAACCTTCCATCTCGAGCATCGGTAGCACCGCCCGCACCTTCTCGACCGCGACACCGGAGGCTTCCGACAACTCTCGAACTCCCCTTGTACCTAGCGCCGGCAACGCCTCGTACACCAGCAGCGCATCCCCCGACAATGCATCGAGATCCCGCACCGCATCCAGATCGCGCACGACCCCACCGTCGACTCCCTCACGCAACCCGATCGGCCCCGCCTCTTCGAGTACGTCACCGGCATTCGCCACCAAACGCGCCTCCCCCTCCCGGATCATGCGATTGCACCCCGTGGAGGACACCGACGTCACGGGCCCCGGCACCGCCATCACCGGGCGACCGAGCTTTCGCGCCCAACTCGCCGTGTTCCGGGCGCCACTGCGCCACCCCGCCTCCACCACGACGACACCGTCGGACAGGCTCGCCACCAGCCGGTTCCGGGCCAGAAACCGGTACTTCGCCGGCGTCGTCCCCGGCGGATACTCACTGATCACCGCCCCGTTCTGTGCGATCTGGCGCAACAACCGGGCATGACCGGCCGGATACGCCCGATCCACTCCACACGCCAGCACCGCGACCGTCAGGCCGCCGACACCCATTGCCGCCCGATGCGCAGCACCGTCAATCCCGAATGCCGCCCCCGACACAATGGTCCAGCCGTCGACAGCGAGATCACCCGCCACTTCCGCAGTGACGTGTTCGCCGTAGCCACTCGCCGCTCGGGTGCCCACAATCGAGATCGCGCGTTCGGTCAGCTCGACCAGCGAACGCGAACCCAGCACCCACAGCGCAAACGGCGCGCCGTCCTCGCGCGACGCCGACAGTGTGTCGAACCCGAGTAGCCGCCACTGCGGCCAGTCGTCATCCTCGGGGGTGACGAGCCGACCTCCCATCCCGGCCACCAGATCGAGGTCGTGGGCGGCGGTATCTACATGCGCCCGCGCAACAGTCCTCTCTCCCAGCAACTCCGCCAGATACCGCTCGCGTACCGCCCGCGCAGCCTCCTCCGGTCCCACATCATCGACGAGACGTGACAGCGCCGGGCACGGACCCTGCACCACCTTCGACAGATACGCCCACGCCAGCCGACGCGGATCATGCGCGCGCCGCGGATCATCGGCACCGCCGAGAAGTTCCACTGTCATCGAAAACTCCGATCACGAAATCCCAAAGCGGTCACCACTTGCTCCGGGCCGGGCATCGCGAGCCCGGCCAGATCGCCGACAGTCCATGCCACTCGCAATGCCCGGTCGGCGCCGCGCGCAGTGATCATCCCTTTCTGCAGCGCACGCTCGACCGGTGCGAGTGCGGGCCGGGACAGACGAAACTTCTGGCGCAGAGCCGGACCCGGCACCTCCGCGTTGGTACGCCAACCGTGGTCGTACCAACGTTCCCCCGCCGCGGAACGAGCATCGGCAACTCGCCGACGGACGTCTTCCGTGCTCTCGCCGACCTCGTCGATGAACGCGCCGGTCGCCACCGCCTGCATGCGCACGCGAAGGTCGACGCGATCGAGGAGCGGCCCCGACAACTTCCCCAGATACCGCCGCCTCGCCGTCGGCGCGCAGATGCAGTCCGCCTCACGGGCCGGGGCACACGGGCACGGGTTCGCGGCAAGGATCAACTGGAAACGAGCGGGATAACGCGCGACACCGTCCCGCCGGGCGATACGCACCTCGCCGTCTTCGAGTGGTGTACGGAGAGCCTCGAGGACCTTGGTGCCGATTTCGGCGAACTCGTCGAGAAACAGCACGCCCCGGTGTGCGCGGCTCACGGCGCCGGGTCTTGCGACACCGCTGCCGCCGCCGACGAGTGCACTGACCGTGGCCGTGTGGTGTGGCGCGATGAAGGGCGGGACGTCGATCAACGGCCGGTCGGGAGGCAGCAGGCCCGCCACCGAGTGAATCGCGGTCACTTCGAGTGATTCGTCCTCGGTGAGCGGCGGCAGTATGCCCGGAAGCCGTTGTGCGAGCATGGTTTTGCCGACTCCTGGCGGGCCGGTGAGCATCAGGTGGTGTGCGCCCGCCGCAGCGACCTCGATCGCCCACCGCGCCTCCGCCTGACCGACCACCTCGCTGAGGTCGCCGCGCACAGGCTGAACCAGGCGCTCCGTCGGCTCGGGACACTCGAGTTCGTACTCACCGCGCATCCATGCCACCGCGGATCGCAGATCACGCGCGCCCAAGACTTCGATCCCGCTGACGAGCCCCGCCTCGGGCAACGTCTGAACCGGCACCACGACCGTCGGCCAGCCCGCGTTCTTGGCCGCGAGAACCGCGGGCAGCACACCGCGAACCGCACGGAGCCGGCCGTCGAGCGCGAGTTCGCCGAGCAACACGGTCTCCCGGAGGCGATCGCGCTTGACCTGTTTGGCCGCATCGAGCACCGCTGCCACCAGCGCGAGATCGTAGACCGACCCGACCTTTGGCAGCGTCGCGGGCGACAAGGCAAGAATCACCTTCGAGTCCGGCCACTGTTCACCGGAATTAGTCACGGCGGCGCGAATTCGGTCACGCGCCTCCTGTAGCGCCGTGTCCGGTAGTCCCACGAGATGCACGGCGGGAAGACCGCGTCCGATGTCTGCCTCGATTTCCACCAGCTGACCATCGACCCCTGTCACCGCAACTGAGTGCGCACGCCCCAGCGCCATCAAAACGCGTCCCGGACATGCTCGATCTGTGGTTCCCCACCACGGTTCACCATGATCGCGACGACGTCGAACCGCACCCGCGACCAGTGCCGGCCCGAATTCCGCAGCCACTCCACCGCCAGCAACCGAATTCTTCGCTGCTTGGAGAACGTCACCGCCTCGGCCGGGCTGCCGAAACCGAGACCGCGGCGTGTCTTCACCTCGACGAATACGAGCCAGTCCCCCTCTGCGGCAATAAGATCGACCTCGCCGTAACGCGACCGCCAGTTGCGGTCGACGATCTCCATACCCGCATCGGTGAGATACCGGGCCGCCAGATCTTCCCCATGTGCGCCGAGCGCAAGATTGTGCGCCATCGCAGCCTCCGTCGACTCCCCGGCGGTCCACCGATGCGGACCGCGCCCCTGCATTACTGTGCCGCAGGGCGACTCCCGCGAGTCCCCGAAGACCGGTCGAGAAGGTTGACCTGTGGACGGAGGACAGGTTGTGGATAACTGGGCGATTCGGGTCAGGACCTGCACCCAAACCCCTGATCAGACGTGTCAAGCACGGAAGTACGCCTAAGACGTAAAACTCCACTGGCGGCCGACGGCGCCAGGCGGGAAGCTGAAGAAGAGCATCTCCACCGGACAACGTGAAGGAGAGTCGACTCCATGGTGGTCGGGTTCGACTATTGGCAGGTCATCAGCCACTACCCCGAGTATTTTCGCGAGCTCGCCGACATGCATCGGCGGGCCGGCCACGAAGTGGTCATTATCTCCGCCGTCGGAGATCGCACAGCAGGCACTGTAGAGCGCGACGTCCGCACACTGGGGTTCAGCACGGCGATACCGGTGTACGAAGTCAAGTTCGACCATCCGCGCCAAGCACCCGAATTGAAACTCGACAAGTGCCGAGAGCTACGGGTAACCGTCTTCTACGACGACCGCGACGACGTGTGCCGTCTGATGAACGCCCACGGCATTCTCGCTATGCGGGTGACTCGCCGGGACGGCTCGACGTACGACCTCGGTTCGGAGCGGGACCAGGCCCCGCGTTGTCGGTGTCGGATCCGGTGACGTCGGCTGAGTCTGCAGTGGTGACAGTAAGTCCGGCGTCGGCGAGCGCACTTTCCGTGCGATCGCGGCCCAGTTCGATCATCTCCGCCGCCCGATGGAAGTCGAGACTGCGACAGGCGGTGCGCGGAATGCGCACGAGGACGTCCGGTGGATATGCGGCAAGTTGGTAGCGAGCCAGCGTTGCCTGCATCATGTCGAGGGAACGGTTCATCACCGCGAACCGGCTGAACTTGGGGACGACCATCGCCCCGTCCGCATTCGCGCTGTCTCCGCCGGAGACGTCGACGGTGTCGTCCAGCGAATCCAGCTCCGCATGGGCCGTACCGAATCGGCCGACGACCGACCGCACGATGTCCAGCTCACGGAGCTGGGCGGTACTGCGGCGGAACCGTGCCAGCCATTCGTCGACCGGTCGCGAGTCCGCGCTCTCGTTCTCGGGAGCCTGCGACCGGTTGTCCCTGTCCTCGGCGCCGAGACTGACCGCAATTCTGAGCGCGGGCCCCGCAGCCACCAGCGGGGCCATAGGGAGCGGATCGAGCACCCCGCCGTCCGCGAGCACGCGACCGTTGAGCACATAGGGAGTGATGACACCGGGGATGGCGATCGATGCCCGGATTGCGGCGTCGACAGGTCCCCGCTGGAACCACACCGATCGTCCCGCTGCCAAGTCGGTCGCCACGGCAGTATACGGAATGGGAAGGTCTTCGATCCGGACCTCCCCCAGGACCTCACGGACCTTCTGAAGAATCTTCTCCGCGTGAATAGCGCCGGGAGCGGATACCGACAGATCCAGCAGGCGCATCACATCGAGTTGGGTCAGGCTCTGCGCCCAGCGAGTGAAGTCGTCGAGCTTTCCGGCCGCGTAGACACCCCCGACCAGAGCACCCATGGACGACCCCGCGACCCCGACTATCTCGAAACCCTGCTCCTCGAGTACCTGTATCGCCCCGATGTGCGCATAGCCGCGGGCGCCGCCGCTTCCCAGAGCGAGCGCAACGCGCTTCTGTCCGCCCATCGGCTGATCGTACGTGGAGGAAACCTCAGGACAACCCGTTGTCGGGCAACCGCAAGTCGGGCTTGTCGAGTTCCTCGATGTTCACATCTTTGAAGGTGATGACGCGCACATACTTCACGAACCGGGCGGGGCGGTACATATCCCACACCCACGCGTCGGACATGCGCAGTTCGAAGTAGATTTCACCGTCCGCGTTGTGCGGCAGCAGCTCCACCGAGTTGGCCAGATAGAACCGGCGCTCGGTCTCCACGACATAGGAGAACTGACCGACGATGTCCCGGTACTCGCGGTAGAGCGACAGCTCCATCTCGGTTTCGTACTTCTCGAGATCCTCGGCACTCATCGGTCTCGGAGTCCTCCTGCTCTGGTGTGAATAGTCATCATCTCGCACGTCCGGAACTGTTATCCACTCGGTGCCGGGGTGCCCTGTACTCGATTTCGCACCGCCGCGACGTTCGCCCACGACCGGCGGTGCTCGAGGCAAGGGCCCAACGCCTCGAGCGCACTCGTGTGTGCGGATGTGCAATAACCCTTGTGAATGGCAAACCCGTAACCGGGGTAGTCCCGGTCCATCTCCACCATGACGCGATCGCGCGTGACCTTCGCCAGGATGCTCGCGGCCGCGATGCACGCCGCCGCGCCGTCACCACCGATCACCGGCAGTGAGGGAGCGGGAAGGCCCGGCACGCGGAAACCGTCCGTGAGGACGTACCCCGGCGTGGTCGACAACCCTGCGACCGCCCGTCGCATGCCCTCGATGTTCGCCACGTGCACTCCGATGCGGTCCACCTCCTGGGCCGGAATGGACACCACACTCCACGCCAGGGCGAGCCGGGTGATGGCCGGGTAGAGCTCCTCGCGCGTGCGCTCGGTCAACTTCTTGGAGTCGTCGAGCCGTGCCAGGGCAGGGTGCGGCTTGGGGGCCAGAACACAGGCGGCCACGACGAGCGGACCCGCGCAGGCGCCCCGGCCCGCCTCGTCGACGCCCGCCACGGGCCCCAGCCCGCTACGAATGAGGGCCGATTCCATCGTCCGCAGACCGGCCGACCTGCGGATGACGATGCGTGGCGGCCAGGAAGTCACTTGCCCTGAATATCGGGTGAGCTGATGGAGCCTATCCGCGACGGCGGCAGCGCGATGAAAACCGCCTTGCCGATGACGTTGTCGAGCGGAATGGTGCCTTGCATGTCGTCGCCGACGTGATAGCGCGAATCGGCCGAATTGCTGCGGTTGTCGCCCATCACCCAGACGTGCCCGTCCGGGACGGTGACGGGACCGAAGCAGCGTGCCGATTTCAGCGCGGTGTCACAGGCCTGCGAACCAGGGACGAACGGGAAGTCCATGACGACATACGGTTCGTCGAGCGGTGTGCCGTCCACCAGGATCCGTCCCTGTTCGTCACAGCATTCGACGGTCTGACCGCCGGTGGCGATCACACGCTTGACGAGGTCGTTCTCATCCGGCGGGACGAGGCCCACCAGCGAACCGAGTTCTTGGGCGCCGCGCACCACCACGTTCGAGGAACGGGTGGAGACGAAATCCTGCGACCACGAATCGGGGCCACGGAAGACGACGACGTCACCAGGCTGCGGTTCACCGAAGTGGTAGCCAATTTTCTCGACCACGATACGGTCGCCGGTGCACCCCGCACAGCCGTGGAGCGTGGGTTCCATCGACTCGGACGGAATGAGGTACACGCGGGCGATGAAGGTCTGCAGAAGGAAACTCAGAACGAGTGCGACCAGGATGAGAATCGGCAGCTCGCGAAGGAACGAGCGAGGCTTCTTCTCCTGCTTCGTCGCATCCGTGGTGGTCGGTGCGACGGCGGGATCGCCGGTGGTCTCGGATTCCGACGACAATGCCCGCTCCTTCGAAGAATCTGTCACGAAATCAGATTAGCCCGGCACCGCGCGAGCGCAGTGCCGGGCTTATCGGAACGCTCAGCGCTTTTCCTTGATCTTGGCAGCCTTGCCACGGAGATCGCGGAGGTAGTAAAGCTTGGCGCGACGGACGTCACCGCGGGTGACGACCTCGATCTGGGCCAGGTTGGGGCTGTGGACCGGGAAGGTGCGCTCGACGCCGACGCCGAAGGACACCTTGCGGACGGTGAAGGTCTCGCGGACGCCACCGCCCTGGCGACGGATCACGACACCCTTGAAGACCTGCACACGCTCCTTGGAGCCTTCGATGACCTTGACGTGCACGTTCAGGGTGTCGCCGGGACGGAACTCGGGAATGTCGTCGCGGAGGGACTTCTTGTCCAGGAAGTCGAGAGTGTTCATCGGTGTTCCATCCTTGCGTTTTCGCAGGAGCAGAGGAACCGAGCGGCACCTGCAAGGTTCGAAGAACACCGGTGCTCGTCTGGTTCGTGCCCAGTTCAAGTAATGCTGCCTGGTCCAGGCAACCCGTCCATTGTGCCAGACGGGACCGCGCGGGACGAAATCGGCGGTGGTGCCGGATGCACTACCTCGTCGAGTTCCGCCTCCGCGGCCACCTTGGCGTGCTCGGCGGCTTCCTTCACGTGCTCGGCGCTCGGTGTCCCCGCGATGAAGTCCTGCACGAAGATCTTGGCTCGGATCACCGGCCGCCGCAGTTTCCGTTCACGCTCGAGCGCGCGCAGCATCCGCTTGGGCTTCGTGGTGTATCGCCAGCGGGCCCACGGTGCGCTCGGCCGGCTCAACCGAATCGCACCGACCAGCAGTATCGGGAAGATGAACAGACCCAGGAGCCCAGTCCAGATCTTTCCTTTCAGCAGCACCACGCCTGCGATAAGCAGGTTGACGACGGAGAGCACGCCGATCCCCACCCGCACCCACGGATCGGGTGAGTCCCGGAAGCTGGTGACGTCCATCAACTCGAGCGGCCTGAGGCCGAGCAGCAGCAGGCCTGTGACGGCGATCGCCACGAAGACGGCGTCCACCGACGCCCGGCCCTCATCCGCCCAGTACACGTCCTGCAGATAGAAGATCAGCGCGAACTCGTCGAGCACCAATGCAGCGCCGATTCCGAAGAAGGTGGCGAGTACCGCACCGGTGGTCTGGGTGCCGTCCACATACACGGCGACGAGCGCGACACCCGATACCAGCATGGTAATCACACCGAAGACGACGTGATGCACGTGATGACCGCCGGGCTTGACGTTCCCCGGCCACCACGACACCTCCGCGCGGATCATCCGCACGCTCAGCCGAATAAACAGGAAAGCCCCGAGAAACCCCAGCAGGAAGAAGAGCAGGGGCAGCCGCCCGTGCCCGACGATCTCCCGATCCAGCCATTCGTACATCGACATCCACTATCCCAGTAACGAACTGGTCACTCCATCGAAAAGCGAATGCTCGTGCCGAAATGGGCGCCGTCTACTTGCCGAAGCCTGCCTTCCGCAACGCATCCGCCATCGAGCCACCGGGGGCCGGGCGCGCATCGCGACCGCCACGTTCGCGGCCACCCTGCTGGGGTTTACCGCCTCCGCGGCGATCCTGTTGCCCACCACCGCGCGGGTTCTCGTTCTTGCGCGCGGTCGCGCCCACCTCGTCGTCCAGCCGCAACGTAAGCCCGATGCGCTGGCGCGCCTCGTCCACCTCGAGCACCTTCACCTTCACCACATCGCCCGACTTCACGACGTCGCGCGGATCCTTCACGAAGCTGTGGGACATGGCGGAGACATGCACCAGCCCATCCTGGTGCACGCCGATGTCGACGAAAGCACCGAATGCCGCCACGTTGGTGACCACCCCCTCGAGCGTCATCCCGGGCTTCAGGTGCGCCACCTTCTCGATCCCCGCGGCGAAGGTTGCAGTCTTGAACTCCGGCCTCGGGTCCCGCCCTGGCTTCTCCAGCTCACTGATGATGTCCGTGACCGTGGGGAGTCCGAAACGGTCGTCGACGAAGTCTGCGGGATCGAGGCGGCGGAGAACCGCCGTGTTCCCGATGACGTCCCGTACGCCGCACCCACTGGCGCCGACGATCTTGCGCACCACCGGATACGCCTCCGGGTGCACGCTGGACGCATCGAGCGGATCGTCACCATTGGGAATGCGGAGGAAGCCGGCGCACTGCTCGAACGCCTTGGGCCCGAGTCGCGCAACGTCCTTGAGTCCCTTACGGCTCCGGAACGGGCCATTCTGGTCGCGGTGCGCAACGATGCTCTCCGCGAGGGAACCTGCGATACCGGACACGCGGGACAGCAAGGGAACGGATGCCGTGTTCACGTCAACACCCACAGCGTTCACCGCGTCCTCGACCACAGCGCCGAGGGACCGGGCGAGCAGGGTCTCCGAGATGTCGTGCTGGTACTGCCCGACACCGATCGACTTGGGATCGATCTTGACCAGCTCGGCGAGGGGATCCTGCAGGCGGCGGGCGATCGACACGGCGCCGCGGATGGAGACATCGAGGTCCGGCAGTTCCTGCGACGCGTAGGCGGATGCCGAGTACACGGAAGCGCCGGCTTCGGATACCACGATCTTGGTGAGATTTTTGGCGCCGGACTTGGCGATCAGCTCCGTGGCGAGCGCATCGGTCTCGCGAGATGCGGTGCCGTTTCCGATCGCGATCAGCTCCACACCGTGGCGAGACACCAGGTCGGCGAGGGTGGCGAACGCAGCGTCCCGTTTATTGTGAGGCTGGTGCGGATAGATGGTGTCGTGCGCAACGACCTTGCCGGTGGCGTCGACGACGGCGACCTTCGTTCCGGTGCGGAAACCGGGGTCGAGACCCATCGTGGCACGGGTTCCCGCCGGTGCGGCGAGCAGCAGGTCGCGCAGATTGTTGGCGAAGACATCGACCGCGTCCTTCTCCGCAGACTGACGCAACCTCATCCGGACGTCGATGCCCAACGTGATGAGCAGTTTGGTCTTCCACGCCCATCGCACCGTGTCGAGTAACCACTTGTCGGCCGGCCGGCCGCGGTCGGCGATCCCGAACCGGCTTGCGATCCGGCCCTCGTAGACGGTCGGCTCACCGGGAACCGGCTCGTCTCGGTCCGGAGCCAGCGTGAGCGTGAGTACCTCTTCCTTCTCGCCACGCAGCACAGCAAGGATCCGGTGCGAGGGAAGTGTAGTGAACGGCTCGGAGAACTCGAAGTAGTCGGCGAACTTCGCGCCTTCGGTCTCCTTGCCCTTGCGGACGACGGATACCACCTTGCCGCGCGTCCACATCAACTCACGCAGATCGCCCACCAGGTCGGCGTCCTCGGCGAAGCGTTCGACGAGAATCGCCCGCGCACCCTCGAGCTGCTCGGCCGTATAGGACGCGGGGTCGGTTGCGGGATCGGTGATCAGGGCGTCGGCAACAGGCTCGTGGCCCGCTTCCCGGGCGATCTGCGCCTTGGTGCGCCGCTTCGGCTTGAACGGCAAGTAGATGTCCTCGAGCCGCGCCTTGGTCTCGGCCGTCATGATCTGTCCGCGCAGCTGATCGTCGAGCTTGCCCTGCGATTCGATCGATTCGAGCACCGCGACCCGCCGTTCGTCGAGCTCACGCAGATAGCGGAGCCGTTCTTCGAGCTGGCGAAGCTGAGCGTCGTCGAGGGTCCCGGTGACTTCCTTGCGGTAACGGGCGATGAAAGGAACGGTGGCCCCGCCGTCGAGGAGGTCCACGGCGGCCGCGACCTGTCCCTCCCGGACGTCGAGTTCCTCGGCAATGCGCTGGTTCACGGTCTTCAGAGTCACAAAAATGGACCCTACCGCTACCCTGGGACATCATCGTCGGCGGTGAGGCCGTCGCGGGAATTTTCGGGACAAACGTCGTGTCGGCGCCGGTTGCCTGCCCGACGAGAGTGCTCCTCGCGATGACTCTGGCCGCCGCCTGCACCATTCCGACTGCTACACGGCCAGCCGGCGACGAGAGGCGGTGGTGGGCGCCGACGCATGGATGAGGCGTGGAGGAGTTTACGTAGACGCTAGCTCAAGGCAACAGGTCCGGCCGTCGCTCGGCGGTGCGCCGCAACGATTGCTCGTGGCGCCACTGCGCAACCTTGGCGTGGTCACCCGAGCGCAGCACCGGTGGGACGTCGAGTCCGCGCCATGTTGCAGGCCGGGTGTAGCTGGGGCCTTCGAGGAGTCCGTCGGAGAACGAATCCTCTTGGTGGGACTGCTGATTGCCCAGAACGCCGGGGATCAGGCGGACGAATGCCTCGACCATGACGAGCACTGCTGCCTCACCCCCGATGAGGACGTAGTCGCCGATGCTGACTTCTTCGACTCGAACGCGCCGGGCAGCATCGTCGATGACTCGTTGGTCGATGCCCTCGTAACGCCCACACGCAAAGACGATGTGCTGCTCCCCTGCCCAGCGTTCCGCCGTCGCCTGCGTGAACGGGACGCCCGCCGGTGTGGGAACCACCAGGAGCGTGTCGGCGTCGTCCCCGCCCGCTGCCAGGACCTCGTCCAGGGCAGGCCCCCAGACGGTGGGTTTCATGACCATTCCGGGACCACCGCCATAGGGCGAGTCGTCGACAGCTTTGTGGACGTCGTGCGTCCAGTTCCTCAAGTCGTGCACGTCGACGGTGAGGAGGCCCTTGTCGATTGCCTTGCCGAGCAAGGCCGCTCGGAGGGGCTCGAGATACTCGGGAAAGATGGTGACCACGTCGAGACGCATGGTTACCGGCTCACTCACTGTCGGTGGATTCACCGAAGTCGGGGTCGAGCAACCCTTCCGGTGGGTCGATCTCGACGACACCGTCGGCCACGGACACCGAGGTGACGATCGCGGCGACGAACGGGACGAGGAGTTCGGGCGCTCCCTCACGACGGATCGAGAGCAGTTCGCCTGCCGCCGAGTGCAGCACCTCGACGACGCTGCCCACCGGAGTACCGTCCGCCAGCCGAACGGCAAGGCCCTCGAGTTCGTGATCGTAGAACTCGTCCGGGTCCCCTGACGGCTCGAGTTCCGCGCTGTCGATGACGAAAAGCGTGCCGCGCAACGCATCGGCGGCAGCACGGTCCGCTACACCCTCGAGGCGCAGCAGAAGCCGCCCGGAATGCTCCCGGGCGGCTTCTACCGTGTATGTGCTGAGCTTTTGCTCCCGCGGCTTGCGGCCCCGCAGCACGGCACCGAGGGCGAAACGCTGTTCGGGTTCGTCGGTACGAACCTCGACGACGATCTCCCCTTTGATGCCGTGTGACTTGGCGACACGGCCGACGACGAGGTCCACTGCTGTGCGGCCGCTACTGATCGGTGTCGACGACGTCGACACGAATCCCGCGGCCACCGATACCGGACACCAACGTCCGCAGCGCTGTCGCAGTGCGACCGCCCCGCCCGATGACCTTGCCGAGGTCGTCAGGATTGACGTGAACCTCGACAGTGCGCCCCCGACGCCCGGTGATCAGCTCGACACGAACGTCGTCGGGATTGGCGACGATGCCACGAACGAGGTGCTCCACGGCATCGGCGACGACGGCACTCACTTGTCAGCAGCCTCGGAGTTCTCGGCCTCTGCACCCGAAGCGTCGGCGGCAGCCTCGGCGTCATCGGCCTTGGCCTTCTTCTTCTTGGGGGTGATGGCCTCGGACACGGGCTCGTTCTCGGCCTGCGCCAGCGCAGCCTGGAACAGCTCCAGCTTGGACGGCTTTGCTTCCTTGACGCGAAGTGTGCCCTCGGCGCCCGGCAGGCCCTTGAACTTCTGCCAGTCACCGGTGATCTTCAGGAGTGCCTCGACGGGCTCGGTGGGCTGCGCGCCCACGCCGAGCCAGTACTGCGCCCGCTCGGAATCGATGTCGATCAGTGAGGGCTCTTCCTTGGGGTGGTACTTGCCGATCGTCTCGATCGCCCGGCCGTTGCGGCGGGTGCGGGCGTCGGCAACGACGATGCGGTACTGCGGGTTCCGGATCTTGCCGAGCCGGGTGAGCTTGATCTTGACAGCCACTGCTGTACTTCTCCTTCGGTGCGCACACCAAGTGCACACATTGTCACGTGCAATTCAGCGACGCACAGGAATAGTGCGCCCGGTTTTGCCTCTCACCTGTGACCGCCGCGCGGTACGGAACCGGAAGCGACGAACAGCGGATCATTCTGCCAGACGAACACCGTCAGGGTAAAACCAGGTCATCGGGCCTTGACGATATTTCCGCGCAGCAACACGACGTCGGGCGCAGCGAGCGCATCGCTTCCGCTACGCGGGTCGTCTTGGAAGACGAGCAGGTCTGCGGGTGCACCGGGTTCCAGCCCGGGGTGCCCCAGCCAGGTCCGGGCATTCCAGCACGCGGCGCCGAGCGCGTCGGTCGGCGACAGTCCGACGGCCTTCAGCTCCTCGACCTCGTCGGCGACCCGGCCGTGCACGATGGATCCGCCTGCATCCGTGCCTGCATAGATCGGGATCCCGGCCTCGTGCGCTGCGCCGATGGTGTCCTTGACCCGCGAGTGCAGGTCGCGCATGTGAGCCGCGTACACCGGGTACCGCGTCGCGGAGTCGGCGATCCCGGGGAAGGTGGCGATGTTGATCAGCGTCGGGACGAGGGCCGTACCGTGCGCCACCATCAGCTCGATCGTCTCGTCGGTGAGTCCGGTGCCGTGCTCGATACAGTCGATACCGGCGTTGATCAGACCGGGCAATGCGTCCTCGGCGAAGACGTGGGCGGTGACCCGTGCACCCTCGCGGTGGGCGGCGTCGATGGCCTCCACCAGAATGTCGTCGCTCCACAACGGTGCGAGGTCGCCGACCGACCTGTCGATCCAGTCACCGACCAGTTTGACCCAGCCGTCACCGGCGCGTGCCTGCCGCGCGACCTCGGCCGGCAGTTGCTCCTCGTCGTCGAGATCCACCGGCAGCCCGGGGATGTATCGCTTGGGTGCGGCGATGTGCCGACCCGCGCGGATGATCCGGGGCAGGTCGACCCGCTCGTCGAGAAAGCGGGTGTCGACGGGCGAACCGGCGTCGCGGATCAAGAGGACACCGGCGTCGCGCTCGGTCTTCGCCTGCGCGATCAGCCCCTCGGTGCTCTCGCCACCGCCGCCACCGAACTTGATACCGACGTGGCAGTGGGCATCGACCAGCCCGGGAACGATCCACCCCGAATCACACACGGTCTCGGCACCGGCGATCGGCTCGGTGGAGACGACACCATCCTCCACCCAGTATTCGACCGGCTGCTCATCGGGCAGGCCGATACCCCGGAAGTGCAATGCGCTCATCGAATCACTTCTTCGGAAGCTTCAACTGCGACAGGTCGATGCCTTCGAGGCCGGGCGGTAGCTCGTCCAGCCCCTTCGGCATGCTCGACAGATCCGGCATGCCTGCCGGAAGGCCACCGGGCATTCCTGGGAAACCACCCGGCATGCCACCGGGGAATCCGCCGCGCACCTTCGGCGGCGTCGGACCCTTCCCGCCCTTCTTGCCTTTCTTGCCCTTCTTGCTGCTGCGCTGCGGCTTCCGCGACCCCGGCATGCCCATCCGCCCGGCCATCGCCGCCATCATCTTGCGGGCTTCGAAGAAGCGATCCACGAGCTGATTTACGTCGGACACCTTGACGCCCGAACCGTTGGCGATCCGAAGCCTGCGGGACGCATTGATGATCTTGGGGTCCTCGCGCTCGGCCGGCGTCATTCCTCGGATGATGGCCTGGACCCGGTCGAGTTGCTTCTCGTCGACGTTGGCGAGAGCGTCTTTCATCTGGCCGGCGCCGGGAAGCATTCCGAGGAGATTGCCGATGGGCCCCATCTTGCGGACCGCCATCATCTGCTCGAGGAAGTCCTCGAGGGTCAGCTGCCCCGAGCCGATCTTCTGCGCGGTGGCCTCGGCCTGCTCGGCGTCGAAGTGCTGTTCGGCCGCCTCGATGAGGCTGAGGACGTCACCCATGCCGAGGATGCGGCTGGCCATCCGGTCGGGGTGGAAGACGTCGAAGTCCTCGAGCTTCTCGCCCGTGGATGCGAAGAGGATGGGCTGTCCCGTGACCTCACGGACGCTGAGCGCGGCGCCACCGCGGGCGTCACCGTCGAGCTTGGTGAGCACGACACCCGTGAATCCCACGCCCTCACGGAATGCTTCGGCGGTGCTGACCGCGTCCTGACCGATCATCGCGTCGAGAACGAAGAGAGTTTCGTCCGGATCGACGGCGTCGCGGATGCCAGCTGCCTGAGCCATCAGATCGGCATCGATACCGAGGCGACCTGCGGTGTCGACGATGACCACGTCGAACTGCTTGTTACGTGCCTCATCGAGACCGGAACGCGCGACCTCGACCGGATCGGCCGCGGTGACTCCGAGCGCGTTGTCGCCGCCACCGATCGACGTGCCGGGGTGCGGCGCGAAGACAGCGGTGCCGGCGCGTTCACCGACGATCTGCAACTGGGTGACAGCACCCGGACGCTGCAGATCGCATGCCACGAGCAGCGGGGTGTGCCCCTGGTCGCGCAGCCACTTGGCGAGCTTGCCTGCCAGGGTCGTCTTACCGGAACCCTGCAGACCGGCCAACATGATGACTGTCGGCGGTGTCTTGGCGAACGCGAGACGACGCGTTTCACCACCGAGGATTCCGACGAGTTCCTCGTTGACGATCTTGACGACCTGCTGCGCCGGATTGAGCGCCGCGGACACCTCGACACCCTTGGCCCGTTCCTTGATCCTCGCGATGAACGCGCGAACCACGGGCAACGCGACGTCGGCCTCGAGCAGAGCCAACCGGATCTCACGGCACGTGGCATCGATGTCGGCCCCGGAAAGGCGACCTTTGCCACGCAGATCCTTGAGGGCTCCGGTCAACCTGTCGGAAAGGGATTCGAACACCGAGTGCGCTCCTGAAGTCATGCGAGTGTGCGGTGGATATTCTCGGGCACCAGCGTAGCCGCTCCGGCGCGGCCGATCACTCCGGCCCGGCGCCCTCCTGCTTCTTCGGCTTCGGCAGTGGAACGACGCCGAGGATCGCACGCTCGACCTCTTGCCTGCTCGCCCGCGTGTCGTGACCACCGAGATCGAGACAGAACGAGTCGACGACCGATGATCCCAGCGTCGTCACCCTCGCCCAGCGGACGTCCGCGCCGCACGTGTCGAACGCGGCTGCCAGCCGGCACAGGAGACCGAGCCTGTCTTCCGCCCGCAGTTCGAGTATCACCTCGCCGGGTGCAGCGGTGTCGAACCAGATGACCCGCGGCGGGGCCTGCGCGTACAACACGGGAACAGCTGCTTCGCCCCGCTCCTCCACCGCGGCGACGCGCTGGCTCTCGCGGGCCTCGTCTTCCTTGCCCGTGAGCATGTCCAGCAAATTCAGCTCTCCCGCCAGTGCCCTTATCAACTCCTGCCGGAGCAGACCTGCCTGCGGAGGAGCTCCGAAACGCGGCGACACGACGAACGAATTGACGGCCGAATCGCCGGAACTGCCCAACGATGCCGAGTAGACCCGAAGAGAATGCAGCGCAAGCACTCCGGCAGCCTTCGACAACAGTCCGCGCTCGTCGGGGGCGATGACCGTGACAACGTAGGTGTGGGGGCTGTCGGCCGGGTTCAACGCCACATGGACGCCGCCGGACGCCGCCAGTGCGACATGTTCCGGATCGAGCGGATCCGGCGCGGGAAGATTTTCGCCCGCCATGATCAGCCGGCACCTGCGGACCAATTCCCCGATGAGCGAGGACTTCCAATCACCCCATACGCCGGGACCGGTCGCGAGCGAATCGGCTTCGGCCAGGGCGTGCAGCAACTCGAGCAGTACACCGTCTCCACCGAGCGCCTCCACGACCCGTTCCACCGTCTCCGGGTCGTCGAGGTCGCGTCGGGTCGCGGTCTGCGGCAACAGCAGGTGATGTCGAACCATGGCCGTCAGCGTCGCGATGTCCGACGGCCACAGTCCGAGCCGCTTACCGATCTGAATCGCCAGTTCCGCTCCCACCACGCTGTGGTCGCCTCCGCGACCCTTCCCGATGTCGTGGAGCAATGCGCCGAGCATCAGCAGGTCGGGCCGGGCGACGCGTGTGGTGAACCCGCTCGCATACGCCGCGGTCTCGACGAGATGACGATCCACCGTCCAGGTGTGCACGGCGTCCCTCGGCGGCAGATCGCGGACAGCCCCCCACTCCGGCAGGAGCCTCCCCCACAGTCCCGTACGGTCGAGAGCCTCGATCGCGGCGACGGCCCGGCTTCCCGAGCCGAGAAGGACCAGAAGGTCGTTCAGTGCCTCCTTCGGCCATGGTTCCCGCAGTTCCGGCGCGTGGTCGGCCAGGCGGTTCAGCGTCGAAGCGGACATCGGCATACCTGTGGTCGCCGATGCTGCCGCCACCCGCATGACGAGACCGGGGTCCTTGCTGGGCCGGGCATCGCGTGCCAGAACCACCTCACCGGCATGCTCGACCACACCCTCGTCGAGAGGCCGCCGTACCGGTGGCCTCCGCAGTCGGGCCAGACCCCGTCGCGGCAAGGCGTTTCCCGCCGTCCGCACCCCGACGTCCACCGAGTAACTGATGGTGCGCGCGGCGTCGCTGAGCATCCGGGCGAGGTCGAATCGATCGCCGATCCGCAGCGCTGCGCCGATCTCGTCGGCGTCTTGGGCCCGCAGTTGATCACGGGGGCGTCCCGCGACCCGGTGCAGCTCGGTGCGCACGTCGAGAAGACGACGATGCGCGAGTGCGAGTCCCCCACCGGGCGACTCCGGTCCGAGCCCGGGCATGCCGTCGGTGAGCTGCGCGATGGACAGCGCATTGAGCAGCTGTACGTCCCGCAGTCCACCGCGACCGCTCTTGAGATCCGGTTCGGCGCGATGGGCGATTTCACCGCTACGTTCCCACCGCGACCTGGTTTGCGCGATCAGTTCGTCGAAGCGGTTGCGGATGTCGGTGCGCCACTGTCGACGGACTCCGCTGATGAGAAGGTTGCTCAATTCGACGTCGCCGACAATGTGCCGGACCTCGAGCATCCCCAGTGCCGCAGTGATATCCGTGGATGCCACCTGCAACGCCTGCGGGATGGTCCGGACGCTGTGGTCGAGTTTGATGTGTGCGTCCCACAGTGGATACCAGAGCTTGTCGGCGACCTGGGACACCACGGCGGGATCCATGTCGTCGTGGAGCAGCACGAGGTCCAGATCGGAGTACGGCAGCAGTTCGCGGCGTCCGAGTCCCCCGACCGCGACGAGAGCGAACCCACCGTCGCGCTTGATACCGACCTCGGCACCTTTTGTGGTCAACCAGAATTCGTGCAGGTCGACGAGGGCGTGCCGGAGGGCAGGCGCGTCCAGTCGACGGCCGTGTCCTCCCCTCGCACCGGGGGTGCTCTCCGAACCGCCGCTGAGGAGTTGTCGGCGTGCGCGGGCCAGGTCCGCAGCTTCGTTCGATCCGCCTGACGCAACCGGCCCTGGTTCCGTCGCCTTCGCGACGGGACCAGGGCCGGTCTTACCGGACCCGTTGGGGTCAGAGCGCATCCGCGCCGCGTTCCCCGGTGCGTACCCGGATGACCGACTCGACGGGCGACACCCACACCTTGCCGTCACCGATCTTCCCGGTGCGGGCGGCTTCGACGATCACCTCGACGACCTTGTCGACTGCCGCATCGTCCACTACCACCTCGACCCGGACCTTCGGTACGAAATCGACCGAGTACTCGGCTCCGCGGTAGACCTCGGTGTGCCCCTTCTGGCGGCCGTACCCCTGGACCTCGCTGACGGTCATGCCCAGGACGCCCGCCTGCTCGAGTCCCGTCTTGACGTCCTCGAGAGTGAACGGCTTGACAATTGCCGTGATCAGCTTCATTTCGTTGTCCCTTCCAAAGCTCTTCAGTACTCGGTGTTCACTCTTATCACTTGCCGATCAGGCGAAGTCGTAAGCGGTCTCCGCATGTTCACTCTCGTCGATGCCCTGAGCCTCTTCCTCGGCGGACACCCTCCAGCCGAGCGGCTTGAGAGCGAACGCGATGACAGCGGTCAGGATGCCGGTGAACACGAGCGCGAACAGGGCGATCACGATCTGGACAACCAATTGCTTGTAGTCACCACCGTAGAACAAACCGGTCGACGTTCCGAAGAACCCGATGGCCACGGTGCCCCAGAGTCCGGAAACGAGGTGGACACCCACGACGTCGAGCGAGTCGTCGTAACCGAACTTGAACTTCAGACCCACGGCCAGCGCCGACAGGATGCCTGCGATCGCGCCCAGGACGAGCGAGCCGACCGGACTGAGGGCACCCGCCGCCGGGGTGATGGCGACCAGGCCGGCGACCGCACCGGAGGCTGCGCCGAGGCTGGTGGCGCGGCCGTCACGGATACGTTCCGTCAGGAGCCAGCCCAGGATCGCGGCGGATGTGGCGGAAGTCGTGTTGACCCAGGCGAGTCCGGCATTGCCGTCGGCGGCGAAAGCCGAACCCGCGTTGAAGCCGAACCAGCCGAACCACAGCAGAGCGGCACCGAGCATGACGAAAGGCAAGTTGTGCGGACGGAACGCGGTCTTGCCGAATCCGATGCGCTTTCCGATGATCACGGCGAGGACGAATGCGGCGATACCGGCGTTGATGTGAACCACGGTGCCACCGGCGAAGTCGATGGGGGCCACCGAGGCGACCAATCCGCCCTCACCGTCATCGGTGGTTCCGAACATCTTTGCCGCGAGCCCGTCTTCCGAGCCGGACAGCAGACCGCCACCCCACACCATGTGAGCGAGGGGGAAGTACACGATGGTGACCCACACACCGGAGAACAGCAGCCAGGTGCCGAACTTGACGCGCTCAGCCAGGGCACCGCTGATCAGTGCGGTGGTGATCATCGCGAACGTCACCTGGAAGGCGATGTCGATCACGTTCGGGTAGCCGAATGCACCCGCGATGAAGTTGCCGTCGGCATCGGTGATGCTGTCCTTCAGTCCGAAGAACTCGAAGGGGTTCGCGAAGATGCCACCGATGTCGTCGGTCCCGTAGGACATCGACCAACCCCACAGCACGTAGATCACCGCGATGACCGCCATGGCGCCGAACGACATCATCATCATGTTCAGCACGGATTTCGACCTGGACATACCGCCGTAGAAGAACGCCACGCCCGGCGTCATCAGTAGAACCAGGGATGCTGACATCAGCATCCATGCGGCGTTGCCGGAGTTTGCCAACACTTCGTCGGGACTCACTTACTACCTCCTAGTCGCGCGCTGCTCTGCACGTCGTCAGGAAGAAGGTTCGCTTTGCGGTGTTTCGGCTGTGCCACTGCACTGTTTCGCGCGCGTGAACGCATGACCCTATTGTGTTGCGTACAGGTTTCGTAACGGCAGTTGCAAGGTTTTCGTCGCTGTTCCGCTCAACCCAGCAAGGCGTCGACGAACGCGCCAGGTTCGAACGGGGCGAGATCGTCGGCACCTTCTCCCAGCCCGACGAGCTTCACCGGGACACCGAGTTCGTGTTGCACCTGGAATACGATGCCGCCCTTGGCCGTGCCGTCGAGCTTCGTGAGCACCACCCCGGTGATGTCGACGACCTCGGCGAACACGCGCGCCTGCGCCAGACCGTTCTGACCGATCGTCGCATCGAGCACCAGCAGCACGTCGTCGACAGACGCCTTCTTCTCGATCACGCGCTTCACCTTGCCGAGCTCGTCCATCAGACCGGTCTTGGTGTGGAGGCGGCCCGCCGTGTCGATCAATACGGCGTCCACGCCGTTCTCGATGCCCTTCGATACGGCATCGAACGCGACGGCAGCCGGATCCGCGGCTTCCTTGCCCCGAACCACCTCAGCACCTACCCGTTCCGCCCACGTCTGGAGCTGGTCCGCGGCCGCGGCGCGGAACGTGTCCGCCGCCCCCAGGAGAACTCGCCTGCCGTCGGCGACGAGAACACGTGCGAGCTTGCCGGTGGTCGTGGTCTTGCCGGTGCCGTTGACCCCGACGACCAAGAGGACCGCGGGGTGGTCGTCGTGCGGAAGCGCACGAATCGAACGATCGAGTTCGGGACGCAACTCGGCGATCAGTACCTCGCGCAGCAGCGCCCGGGCATCGGCCTCGGTGCGGACGCTCCGCGCCGCCATTTGCTCACGCAGCGCGGTGACCACCTTCGTGGTGGTCGCCGACCCGAGATCCGCGATCAGAAGGGTGTCCTCGACCTCTTCCCACGAGTCCTCGTCCAGGTCACCGCCGCCCAGCAAACCCAGCAGGCTCTTGCCCACGGCAGACTGCGAGCGGGACAGCCGACCACGCAGACGGTCGAGCCGTCCTTCGGTGGGAGCGATGACGTCGAGCACCGGCGCGGCAGGAGCCGGTTCCGGTTCGGGCGCGACCTCGGGTTCCGGCTCGACCTCGGGCGCGACAACCGGTTCATACGTGACCGGCTGCGGCGGGACCGTCGGCTTCTCCGGGGCCTTCTCCGGCTCGGGAGCCTTCTCCGGCGCCGGGGGCACGACGACCTCGGGTTCGGGCGCCGGCTTCGGCACAACGGGTTCGGGCGCCGGCTTGGGCACAACAGGCTCGGGCGCAGGTGGACGTGGCGGCGCCGTCGCCGTCGACCCTTCACTGAAACTGAAGCCGGTACCAGCGCGATAACCTCCCGACCGGTCCTTCTCGGTGGCGATCTGTGGAGTGTCGGGCGCCTTCAGGGAGATCTGGCGTCGCCGGTACAGCACTGATCCGACAACGAGAACGACGAGAAGAACGGCCAATGCGGCCGCGATGGCAATCCAGGCTCCGGTAGTCACGCCGCCCATTGTTTCAGGCGCCGGTTTCGCCCGTGCAGTGCCTTCCCGGGGCGACGCCCTCGACCGCAGCGCGGTCAGGCCTCAGCGGTCGCCATGTCCTGTCCCCGCAGGCGCTGGGAGATGACGGTAGTGATGCCGTCACCGCGCATGCTCACGCCGTAGAGTGCATCGGCGACTTCCATCGTCGGTTTCTGGTGGGTGATGACGATGAGCTGCGACTTCTCCCGCAGCTGCTCGAACAAACCGATGAGACGGCGCAGGTTCGTGTCGTCCAGCGCTGCCTCGACCTCGTCCATCACGTAGAACGGTGACGGCCGGGCCCGGAAGATCGCCACCAGCATCGCGACCGCGGTCAGTGACTTCTCCCCACCCGACAGCAACGACAGCCGTTTGACCTTCTTCCCGGGCGGGCGGGCCTCCACCTCGATGCCGGTGGTCAGCATGTCGGACGGATCGGTGAGCACCAGCCGCCCCTCACCACCGGGGAACAACTTCGCGAACACCTGTACGAATTCCCGTTCGACGTCGACATACGCCTCGGTGAACACCTGCAGGATCCGGGCGTCGACATCAGCGACGACACCGAGCAGGTCCTTGCGTGCCGTCTTTACGTCTTCGAGCTGGGTCGAGAGAAAGTTGTACCGCTCCTCCAGTGCCGCGAATTCCTCGAGGGCGAGCGGGTTGACCTTTCCGAGTGTCGCCAGATCCTTCTCGGCACGCTTCGCGCGACGTTCCTGCGTAGCCCGGTCGTAGGGAACTGGCGCAGGCATCGTCACCTGCTCGCCACGCTCCTTCGCCTGCTCGTACTCCTCCATCTCCAGCGGAGACGGTGGCAACGACACGTCGGGCCCGTATTCGGCGATCAGGTCGTCCAACCCGATGCCGTGCTGTTCGAGGATCGTTTCCTCGAGCTGCTCGATGCGCATCGCAGCCTGAGCGCGAGCCACCTCGTCGCGGTGGACGGCGTCGGTCAATGAAGCCAACTGCCCCGTCAACTGACGCACCTTTTCTTTGACTTGTTCGAGCTGCTCGGTCCGTTCGGTGCGTGCTCGGGCGAGTTCGTCGCGGTGTGCCATCGCCGCCTCGACCACGTCACCGAGGTGGTCGGCCACCGCCTGTCCCGATTCGGCGACCGCAGCCGCGACCGCAGCGGCATTCTGCCGCGCCTTCATTGCACGTTCCGCACGTGCCCGGGCATCTCGTTCCACCTGGGCCGCCCGGCGCAGCGAATCCGCCTTCCCGCGCACCGACTCCGCGCGCTCCTCGGCTGTGCGAACCGCGAGACGTGCTTCCACCTCGACGGCGCGCACTTCGGCGAGCGCCGCGGCTGCCATCTCACGCTCGTAGCTCGTGGATTCGGACCCTCCCGATTCGGTGCCGGCGGGCGAGGAGTCCTCCTCGGCCAGGCGCAACCGCTCTTCGAGTTCGGCGAGAGCCGCCACTGTCTCCTCGCGTCCACTCTCGGCCTTCTCCCGTTGCCGGGTGAGGCGATCGGACTCGGCATGCGCCGCGCGTGCCGCCTGCCCGAGACGGCCGAGCCGCTCATAGATGGCGGACATCGCGGCGTCGGACTCGTTGAGGGCGGCAAGGGCTTGCTCTGCGTTCTCCTGGCGCGCGGCCTGTTCCGTCAGCGCCCCCGCCAGGGCTGCAGACAGCTCCTCGGATCGCCGTTCGGCACGGGCCAGATCGCTCACCGAATTGTCGATCGCGGCCTGAACTTCGAGCGTGCTGGGCTGCCTGTCCGAACCGCCACTGATCCAGCCGGCGCCGAGTAGGTCTCCGTCCCGGGTGACCGCACGCAAGTGCGGTGCGGAGTCCACGACCTCGACGGCGTCGTCGATGGAGTCGACCACCACCACGCCGGTGAGGAGTGCCGACAGCCCGGTTCGCAGCTCGACCGGGCACTCGATGACATCGACCGCCCAACGGGCACCGAAGGCGAGCGAGGTGCCCGACGGTGGCGTCCGGTCACAGCCGATCAGTAAGGAGGCCCGTCCGCTGTCGGTGTCCTTCAGCGCGCCGACCGCCGCGCGGGCTGCATCGAGCGAGTCGGCGACGACGGCATCGGCGGCCGGTCCCAACGCTGCTGCGACCGCCCCTTCATAACCCTGTTCGACGGTGATGAGGCCGCCGAGCGGTCCCGCAATGCCGTCGTCGCTGCGGTTCTCGACGAGCCAACCGGCCCCGTCTTTGCGTTCGAGTCCCATCGACAGAGCGTCGATCCGGGCGCGCAGGGACGCCACCTCCTGACCCGCCGCGCGTTCGGCGCTCTGCAGTTCGGTGACACGCTCGGTAATGAGGCGCAACGCCTCGACCGCTCGCTCGTGGTGGGAGTCGAGCCCGACTTCCCCGGCGTCGAGGTCACCGATCTCGTCCTGGACCACTTCGAATTCGGATTGCGCGGCGTCGCCGCGCGCCCGCGCTTCCTCGATGGCCACCGTCAATCGCGACACCTCGGCGTCCACCGAGTCGGCGCGGGACCGCAGGGTGTCGACCTGGCCCGACAGGCGGGCAAGCCCCTCCCGGCGGTCGGCGATGGCGCGAACGGCCGCCATGTGCGCGCGTTCCGCTTCAGCGGCGGCCTCCTCCCCCGATGCCAGCTGCTCCTTGGCCGCGTCGAGAGCCGCGCGCGCCATCTCGACGGCTTCGGCCAGTTCCTGTTCTTCCGTAGCGAGCCGGTCGGCCCGCGCCTCCATCTCGTCGGGATCCTGGCCGCGGTGCGCCGAAGGCTCCGAATCGAGGTGCCGCGCCCGTTCGCGGGCGATCCGAATGGTGGCGTTCACGCGCTCCGCAAGGGCAGACAATTGAAACCACGTCTGTGCGGCCGCCTCGGCGCCCGGCGTCAGCCGCGACAGCTCCTGCTCGTGACGGCCGAGTTCGAGATTGGCCTCGTCGAGCGCTTCGGTGACGGCATCGTGCTGCTCGCGTGCCCTCTTCTCGTCCTGCGCCTGATTCTCGAGGTCCGAGCGGCGCGTCACCAGGTCATCGGCGGCGAGCCGGAGCTTGGCATCGCGAAGATCGGCCTGCACGGTCTGCGCGCGACGCGCCACCTCCGCCTGCCGTCCCAGTGGCTTGAGCTGGCGGCGCAATTCGGCCGTCAGATCGTTCAGCCGGGCGAGGTTGGCCTGCATGGAGTCGAGCTTGCGGACAGCTTTTTCTTTGCGCTTGCGGTGCTTGAGCACTCCCGCAGCTTCCTCGATGAACGCGCGCCGGTCCTCCGGACGCGACTCGAGGATGGCTGCCAGACGCCCCTGCCCGACGATGACGTGCATCTCCCGGCCGATGCCGGAGTCGCTGAGCAGCTCCTGCACATCCATCAGGCGGCAGGAGCTGCCGTTGATCTCGTATTCGCCTGCACCGTCGCGGAACATCCGACGGGTGATCGAGACCTCGGAGTAGTCGATGGGGAGCGCCCCGTCCGAATTGTCGATGGTCAGCGTGACCTCGGCGCGGCCGAGTGGTGCTCTGCCCGCGGTGCCCGCGAAGATGACGTCTTCCATCTTGCCGCCGCGCAGGGCTTTCGCTCCCTGCTCACCCATCACCCAGGTGAGGGCGTCGACCACATTGGACTTACCTGATCCGTTGGGTCCCACGACGCACGTGATACCGGGTTCGAATCGCAGAGTCGTTGCGGACGCAAAGGATTTGAATCCCTTCAGCGTCAGACTCTTCAGATGCATGACGGACGACTTTACCTTCGGTTCACCGTTCGACGAACCCGGTGAGGTCACCGCGAGCAGAATCCCACTGCTCCACCACCAGGTCCACGTCGCCAGGCGTGTTGCCTGAGCGCAGGAGTGCGAGCAGCGCGTCCAGCTTCTCGCGTGGGCCCTCGGCGATCACCAGCACGCGGCCGTCCGCCTGGTTGGCCGCATAGCCGACGAGACCGAGTTCCAGTGCTCGCGCGCGCGTCCACCACCGGAACCCCACACCCTGTACGTAGCCGTGTACCCACGCTGTCAGTCGTTCCATGCTCATTGTCACGGCCGTTCCAGTCGGTAGATGGTTCCGGTGAAACTCGTTGCGTAGAGGGCCTCTGCGTTCCAGCCCGGCCCGGCACCGAACCGTACCGACGACACCAGCGGAACCCCGGACGCGATCGCGCAACTGTCTCCGGTCGCCGGATCGACGCGCACCACCTTGCCGCCGCCGTTGTAAGCGACGTACACGATGCCGTCCGGCCCTACCGTGAGGTCGTCCGCGGCATTGAGAGGACCGGCCCCGGGCAACGGAATCGACACGATCGGGCCGGTGAGGTCGTCCACTCGCAGAATGCGCAGCGTGGTGGTGGTATCGAACGTCGTCACCGTGTAGATGTTCCCGTCGTGGGCAGCGAGACCGTCCACGGTTCCCAAATCGGTACGCACCGTTTCCGGCGTGTGCGGTTCCGCGGCGGGAACACGGGTCAGTCCCGCTCCGGCCCCGAGGTTCCGGGCGGTGAGGATGTCGCCGTTGTCGAGTCGAACCAGGCCGTTCGGCATGACGAGCCCCTGGGCCACCGTGCGCGTATCCCCGGTCTCGAGGTTCACGACGTCGATCGTTCCGCTCTCCGTTCCGGCAACCCCGGACGAGAATGAATTACCCGTCGCAAAGTAGACGTCTGAGCCGTGCACCGCGATGCCGCCCGGCGCATCGACGTCGGGCACGATTTCGCGGATCGTTCCGTCCGGGTCGACTCCGTCGACACCTCCGCCCCCGACGAGGCCGGTGCGGGACACCAGCATCGTTCCCGCCCCGTCGAAGGCGAGGTTCTCCACTACGCCGGCACCCGAGACCACCTCGGACACTGCCCATGGCGTGCAGGTCCCGACCGGCGGTGCGAAGGCCGGGCCGGCGGCGGCGGGCGCGGCCGCGAGAAGACCCGCGCAGAGCACCGACCCTCCGGCGAGGGCGGTCAGCTCACGCCGCATCAGGCGTCGCTTTCGACGGTCAGCGTGACTTTCGTTCCCGTCTTCAGAGTCCGGCCCACCGTGCACACCTTGTCTACCGAGCGTTCCACGAGCGCGACGAGACGCTCCTGCGCCGCGGCGTCGAGTTCGCTCAGATCCAGTTCGAGGACCTCGTCCAACTGCGGGTACACCTCGTTCTCTCGATCGGCCGCGCCCGACACCCGGATCGTGGCGTCGTAGCTGTCACCAAGCCGTCGCGACAGTGGGAAGTCCGAACTCATGCCGGTGCATGCCGCAAGCGCGATCTTCAGCAGCTCACCCGGAGTGAAGACGCCTTCGACGCCGTCCGAACCGATCAGGACCTCGGCGCCGCGCGAGCTGCGCCCCGTGTAGCGGCGTGTGCCGGTTCGCTCGACCCACAACGAGGTAGTGGCCGGCGTGTCGGAAGTCTGTTCTGCCATGCGAGCAATCCTGCCACCCGCCACCGACCGGCCTGCACGACGGGCATATACGCACCCGACTCGAGACCCGGCCGAAGTTGTGTGTTGTGGGCACCGAAGCAGAGCAGAGGCAATCGGTGCGCCGTAGGGTGAACCGACCAACGACGCCGGAGACGTGAGCGGGGAATGCAGATGGGCCAGATCGGTAGCGCGGGAGAGCGGAGTCTTCAAGTCGTGCACGGCACCGAGGATCGTGCCGCCAAGTTCTACTCGGACCAGATGCTCGACCACCTCAATCCGACAATGATCGACTTCGTCGGACGCCAGGAACTCGCGTTCGTCGCCACCGCCGACGCGTCCGGCGAATGCGACAACAGCCTGCGCGCCGGCGCACCCGGTTTCATGCACGTCATCGATCCGAAGACACTGGCGTACCCGGAATACCGTGGCAACGGGGTAATGGCGAGTCTCGGAAACATCAGCGAGAACCCGCACGTGGGAATCATTCTCGTCGACTTCGTCCACGACCTGATCGGTCTGCATGTCAACGGGTCCGCCCGGATCGTGGAAGACGCGGACCTGCGTTCCGAGATCGCGGATCTGCCAGCAGATCACACCAAGGGCCGGGTGCCCGAGCGGTGGGTCGTCGTCGAGGTGGAAGAGGCGTACATTCACTGCCGCAAGCACATTCCGCGGATGGCGCCCGTACCGCAGCACCGTGAGTGGGGCACGGATGACGTGAAGCGCAAGGGCGGCGACTACTTCGACGCCAAATCGACCCTGCGTCACGACGAAGAACTCAGTCAGGAGGTCTCGGCGGACTTCGCCGCGGCGCGGGCTGGCAACTCGGGCAGCTGAACGACGAGCGATTCATGAACCTCTCCCGACGGATCGCGGTACCGCACCGCGGGCAGGGACGATCCTCTCGCCCGTATGCGGACAACGACCGATCGAAATAGCCGGACTCGCCGTTCACGTTCACGTACAGGGCGTCGAAGGACGTGCCGCCTTGGGTGAGGGCTTCTCGCATGACCTCCTGAGCGGCACTGAGCAGTTCACGGAGTTTCGCAGCGGCCAACCGATCGGTGAGCCGGGATCCGTGAATCTGCGCGCGCCACAGTGCCTCGTCCGCGTAGATGTTGCCGATGCCCGACACCACCGTCTGGTCGAGAAGGGCACGTTTGATCTCGGTGTGCTTGCGGCGCATCACCGTAACGGTCGCCGCGGAATCGAACCTCGTGTCGAGTGGATCCCGGGCGATGTGCGCAACCGAGTCGGGGATGAGCGAGCCGTCGACGTCGACCAGCGGCGCGAGCGCCCATCCACCGAAGGTGCGTTGATCCACAAATCGAAGATCGAGTCCCGAATCGAGGCGCGCCCGAATGCGCAGATGTCTTTCGGTGACGGCCTCGGGCGGCTGCACGAGCATCTGCCCGCTCATTCCCAGATGCACCACGAGCGCGACTGCACTTGGTTCGAGAACCAGCCACAGATACTTTCCGCGGCGGTCAGCTCGCGCGATCCGCTCGCCGGTGAGCTGTCCGGCGAGATCCGCTGCGCCGAGGAGGTGACGACGGATCGCCCGGGGGTGAAGGACATCGATCGACGCGATCGACGCTCCGACGATGTGCCGTTCGAGTCCGCGGCGAACTACCTCTACCTCGGGGAGTTCAGGCACTGACGTTGTCGGCGGCTACGTCGGGGCCACCGTCGGACAGTGTGTTCCACGCAGTACTCGCGGCCTTCTGCTCGGCTTCCTTCTTGGATCTGCCGATTCCGACTCCGAACGGCTTACCACCCACCACGACCGTGGCGGTGAACTCTTTGTCGTGGTCCGGTCCTGTTGCGGTGATCTCGTACGAGGGGACACCGACACCGCGTTCCGCAGTGAGTTCCTGCAGGCTCGTCTTCCAGTCGAGTCCTGCGCCGAGACGCGGAGCCCGTTGGAGGAGGTCGCTGAAGAGATCGAGTACCACTCGCCGCGCTGTCTCGATCCCGTGCTGCAGATGGATAGCCCCGAGAATCGACTCCATGCCGTCCGCCAGGATGCTCGGCTTGTCCCGCCCGCCCGTCATCTCCTCGCCCTTGCCGAGGAGTAGATGCGCGCCGAGCCCGCCGTTACCGAGAGATCGGGCCACCTCGGCGAGCGCGTGCATGTTGACAATGCTCGCTCGGATCTTCGCGAGGTCACCCTCGGACTTCTCCGGATGTGCCAGGTACAACTGCTCGGTGATGGTGACGCCGAGCACGGAGTCGCCGAGGAACTCGAGCCGCTCGTTGGTGGGAAGACCACCGTTCTCGTACGCATACGAGCGGTGAGTCAACGCCAACGTGAGCAGCGGGGGTTCGATTTCTACGCCGAGGGCGGCGAGGAGGGAAGCATGATCCTCCTCGCCGCCGGCGGTTGCATTGCTGATGTCGCTCGTCACGACGCCTCTCCGTGGCGAACTAGACGGCGGCAGTGACCTGGCGGCCCTTGTATGTGCCGCAGGACGGGCACGCGACGTGCGGCAGCGTCTTCTCGCCGCAGCCACGGTTGGGGCAGGTGACGAGGGTAGGCACAGTGGTCTTCCACTGGCTGCGACGCGACCTCGTGTTGGATCGCGACATTCTGCGCTTGGGGACAGCCACTTCTACTTCTCCTCGGCTTCGTTGTTCACAAGATTCTTGCTGGGTTCTGATTCCACGCCAAATTTGGCTGCAAGACCAGCCCAGCGAGGATCAAGTATGTCATGCCCATGGCCAGATTCGGCAATCGCCAGGCGAACGCCACATTCTGGGCACAATCCTTGGCAGTCGTCACTGCAGAGCGGCTGCAGGGGAAGTGCTAGTCCGACCGCATCGATGATGACGGGCTCGAGGTCGATCTCGTCGTCCTCGACGCGATAGATTTCGTCCTCGTCCGTGGTCTCCTCGGTGGCACTGTCCGGGTATGCGAACAGCTCGGTGAGGCTGAGATCGACAGATCCGGTGAAAGGCTCGAGACACCTTGAGCACTCTCCGACGGTGTCGGCACCGACGGAACCGGTGACCAGGACGCCTTCGGACACGGCTTCCAAACGGAGATCGAGATCGATCTTTTTTCCTTCTTCGATCGCGATCAGGTCGAGTCCGATGCGCCGCGGCGCCGTCACCACCCGTTCCACGGTGCGCATCGAACCGGGACGACGGCCTAGTTTGACCGTGTCCAGCACGAAATCCGCGTCCCTACGGGAACGCGATGAGCTGCGGCGATGGGTTGACAACACACTTCACTTTCGAGAAAGAGCAAACGACTAAGGGCAACCACTCCACGATACGCAATCAGCGTGGATGATCCAAATGCCGCCGGAGGAAACCCCTGACGGTCAGCGGCGTCGCTCGGACCGCCGGTCGTCCGCGTCGTAGTCGGAGGCGTAGTCGGGCACGCCCGACCCCGTCCGTAACTGCTGACGTCCCCGGCCGACGGAGCGAATGGTTCCGGACAGGAACTCTTCGAACTCGGCGAGTTTCGTGTCGACATACAGGTCACAATCCGACCGGAGCCGGTCCGATTCGGCGTGCGCGGCGTCGATCACCCGAGCCGACTCGGCATGCGCCTGCTGCACGACCTCGGTCTGGGACACCAGGCGCTCCTGCTCGGCGGTACCTTCCGCGACGGACCGCTCGTACGAGGCCTTTCCGGCGTCGATCATGCGATCGGCCTCGGACCGGGCGCGGGTGGTGAGAGTGTCGTACTCGCGCTGCCCCTCGGCGATGGTCGCCTCGGATTCGGCCTGCGCATCGGTGACGAGTTGCTCGGCGTGCGCACGCGCCTCCGCGACCATCCTGTCGGCCTGAGCTTTCGCGTCGGCGAGGATGCGATCGGCGTCGTCCCGCGCGTTCTCGATGGTCGAACCCGCCTCGGCGTTGGCACTGGCAACTGTCTTTTCGGCGTTCGACCTGGCGTCACCGACCAGTTTGTCGCGGTGGTCCAGCACGTCCTGAGCGTCGTCGAGTTCACCCGGAATCGCGTCGCGCACGTCGTCGAGTAATTCGAGAACATCGCCGCGCGGGACCACACAGCCGGCGGTCATGGGCACACCGCGTGCCTCTTCGACAATCGCGACAAGTTCGTCGAGCGCCTCGAAAACCCGGTACACGAATAACCCCAATCTTTCATGACCTCAACAGGTCGGCGCAGCCTACTTCGTGCAAGTCTGCCGGATGGGAACGTCAGGGGTGCGCCGCGACGGCCGGTGTGTCGGGATCAGCTCTCGGTTGCCCGCTCCGCGATCCTCGTGAGCAGGCGTGCATGCACTTTCTCGGGCAGCATTCCTGTGACGTCGCCGCCGAACGTGGCCACTTCCTTGACCAGGGAGCTGGAGAGATAGCTGTACGCCGGGTTGGTGGGAATGAACAACGTGTCGACACCGGTGAGCTTGTGGTTCATCTGCGCCATCTGCAGCTCGTAGTCGAAGTCGTTGGCACCACGCAGACCCTTGACGATCGCGGTGATCCCTTGCTGCTTGGCGTAATCCACGAGCAGGCCGTGCCACGAGCTGACTCGCACGTTCGGCAGTGCACTGATGGAATCCTCGAGCATCTCGATCCGCTCTTCGACGGTGAAGAGGCCACGCTTGCTCTTGTTGATCATCACCGTGACGACGACTTCGTCGAACTGCGCGGCAGCTCTGCCGATCACGTCGAGATGACCGTTGGTCACAGGGTCGAAGGATCCGGGGCAGACAGCGCCAGTCATGAGTCCAGACCGTAGCAGGTCGCCATTTCGATCCGGGCCTCGCCGTACTTCTTCGCCTTGACGGGCGCGTAACCGTCCGGCCACGACGTCTCCGGGGACCGTGACGACCGCTCGAGGACCACGACCGACCCGTCGGCGACCCAGCCCTGCGCCCGCAACTCGCTCAGAACCGCCTGCACTGCGCCGTCATCCACCGCATACGGCGGGTCCGCGAGAACCAGGTCGTAGACGCGATCGGCGATGCCGGACAGGACGGCGGACACCGGTGCCGTCCGCAGCGCTGCACCCGGCAACCCGACAGCAGTCACATTCTGCGAGATGACTCCCGCCGCTTTGGCATCCGACTCGACGAGCACCACACGGTCGGCCCCGCGTGAGAGCGCCTCGAGCCCCAGTGCCCCCGAGCCCGCATACAGGTCGAGAACCGAGGCACCCTCGAGGTCCATTCGGCTGTGCAGTGCGCTGAACAGTGCCTCGCGGACCCGGTCCGAAGTGGGCCGGGTCCCGCTCGGCGGGACCCGCAGGCGTCGACCGCCCGCGAGTCCCGCGATGATCCGAGTCACTCGCTCGCGGACTCGCCTGTCGACACGACGGCGAGGAGATCGCCGCCCTCCACCTGCTGGACCGACCCGATGGCCAGCCGGGAGACCGTGCCACTTCGAGGGGCGGTGATGGCCGCTTCCATCTTCATGGCCTCGATGGTCGCGATCGTGTCACCGGCGGCGATGTGCTGGCCCTCGGTCACGGCGAGGGTCACCACACCGGCGAACGGCGCCGGCACGTGGCCGGGGTTGTTCTTGTCGGCCTTCTCCGCGGCCGGGAGCTCACTGGAGATGGACCGGTCGCGCACCGACACCGGACGCAGCTGCCCGTTGAGGATGCACATGACGGTGCGGTATCCACGCTCGTCGGGTTCGGAGATGGCCTCGAGCCCGATGATCAGCTCGACACCCTGTGCAAGGCGGACCCGGTGCTCGTCGCCGCGGCGCAGGCCGTAGAAGAACTGGTTGGCCGAAAGCTGCGACGTGTCGCCGTACTTGTCCCGGTGCTCGAGGAATTCCTTCGTCGGGCCGGGGAACAGCAACCGGTTGAGCGTGGCTCGGCGTTCCGCGGACGTGCCGGAGAGTGCCTTCTCGTCGTCCGCGGACAGAGCCACCTCGGGCTTGGCGGCTCCGCGCCCTTCGAGGGCACGGGTGCGGAACGGTTCGGGCCAGCCACCGGGCGGAGTGCCCAGTTCGCCGCGCAGGAATCCGACCACCGAATCGGGGATGTCGAACTTCGCCGGGTTCTCCTTGAATTCCTCGGTAGACGCACCGGATCCGACGAGGTGCAAGGCGAGGTCGCCGACAACCTTCGACGAGGGGGTGACCTTCACGAGACGTCCGAGCATGCGGTCGGCGGCCGCGTACTTGGCCTCGACCTCCTCGAACTTGTCGCCGAGACCGAGAGCGACGGCCTGCGTGCGCAGGTTCGACAGCTGGCCGCCCGGGATCTCGTGGGTGTAGACGCGTCCAGTCGGGGCGGGCAGCCCGGACTCGAACGGCTTGTACACCTTGCGCAGAGCTTCCCAGTACGGCTCGAGGTCGCACACGGCTTGCAGGTCGAGCCCGGTGTCGTACTCGGAGTGCGCGGCCGCCGCCACGATTGCCGACAACGCCGGCTGGCTGGTGGTGCCGGCCAGCGCGGCGGAGGCGCCGTCCACCGCATCCGCGCCTGCGTGCCACGCGGCCAGGTACGTCGCGAGCTGCCCGCCGGGGGTGTCGTGGGTGTGCACGTGCACGGGCAGGTCGAAGTTCTTTCGCAGCGCCGTCACAAGGGTGGTAGCGGCAGGCGCGCGCAGCAGTCCGGCCATGTCCTTGATCGCGATGACGTGCGCACCGGCCTCGACGATCTCCTCCGCGAGGCGCAGGTAGTAGTCGAGGGTGTACAGCTTCTCGTTCGGGTTCGACAGGTCACCGGTGTAGGACAGGGCGACCTCGGCGAGAGCGGTGCCGGTCTCGCGGACAGCGTCGATGGCCGGCCGCATCTGGTCGACGTTGTTGAGAGCGTCGAAGATGCGGAAGATGTCGATACCGCTGTTGGTGGCCTCCTCGACGAAAGCCCGCGTCACCTTCTCCGGGTACGGGGTGTAGCCGACTGTGTTCCGTCCACGCAGCAGCATCTGCAAGCAGATGTTCGGTACGGCCTCACGCAACGCCGACAGCCGGTACCAGGGGTCCTCGTGCAGGAACCGCAGAGCAACGTCGTAGGTGGCACCGCCCCACGCCTCGATGGAGAGCAATTCCGGGGTCAGACGCGCGACGTGCCCCGCGACGTCGAGCAGACCGCTGGTACGCACCCGCGTAGCGAGCAGCGACTGGTGCGCATCGCGGAACGTGGTCTCGGTGACGGCGAGGGCTTTCTGCTCCCGCAGCGCCTTGGCGAATCCCTCCGGCCCCAGGGCGAGGAGCTTCTGGCGGCTGCCGTCCGGCGGCGGGGTGGAGAGGTCGATCTGAGGCAGCTTGTCGCGCGGGTATACCGCCGACGGCCGCTCGCCGTGCGGCTTGTTCACTGTCACGTCGGCGAGGTAGGTCAGGATCTTGGTGCCGCGGTCGGCGGAGCTGCGCAGCGTGAGCAGCTGGGGGCGTTCCTCGATGAACGAGGTGGTGACGCGGCCCGCCTTGAAATCCGGATCGTCGAGCACCGCCTGGAGGAACGGGATGTTCGTCGACACACCGCGAATGCGGAACTCGGTGACCGCGCGGCGCGCCCGGGCGACGGCGGTTTCGAAGTCGCGGCCACGGCACGTGAGCTTGACGAGCATCGAATCGAAGTATGCGGAGACCTCTGCCCCGACCGACGTTCCGCCATCGAGGCGGATACCGGCACCACCCGGGGTGCGGTAGCCGGTAATCCGACCGGTGTCCGGACGGAACCCGTTGGCCGGGTCTTCGGTGGTGATGCGGCACTGCAGCGCCGCTCCACGCAGGGTGATCTTGTCCTGGCTCAGGCCCAGATCCTGGAGGGTCTCCCCCGAGGCGATCCGTAGCTGCGACTGCACCAAATCGACATCCGTCACCTCTTCGGTGACTGTGTGCTCGACCTGGATGCGCGGGTTCATCTCGATGAACACGTGGTTGCCGCGGGTGTCGAGGAGGAATTCGACGGTGCCCGCGCAGGAGTAGTTGATCTCCTTCGCGAACGCCACGGCGTCCGCGCAGATCTTCGCCCGCACCTCTTCGGGAAGGTTCGGGGCCGGCGCGAGCTCGATGACCTTCTGGTGCCGGCGCTGCAGCGAACAGTCTCGCTCGAACAAGTGGATGACGTTGCCCTGACCGTCGGCCAGGATCTGGACCTCGATGTGACGCGGATCGATGACCGCCTGCTCGAGGAAGACCGTGGGATCACCGAACGCCGACTCCGCCTCACGCGCGGCCGCCTCGATCGACTCCCGCAATTGGGACGGCTCGGCAACCCGGCGCATGCCCCGGCCACCGCCACCGGCAACCGCCTTGACGAAGATCGGGAACTGCATGGTTTCCGCCGCCGCGAGCAGCTCGTCCACATCCGCTGACGGCTCCGACGACGCCAGGACCGGAAGGCCGGCGGCCTTCGCAGCCGCGATAGCGCGGGCCTTGTTGCCGGTCAGCTCGAGAACCTCCGCGGACGGGCCCACGAACGTGATGCCCGCTTCTGCGCAGGCTGCGGCCAGATCCGGGTTCTCGGACAGGAACCCGTAACCGGGATAGATCGCGTCGGCACCGGCCTGCTTCGCGGCAGAGACGATCTCCTCGACCGAGAGGTACGCCCGAACCGGGTGCCCCTCCTGGCCGATCTGATAACTCTCATCAGCCTTGAGACGGTGGATCGAGTTCCGATCCTCGTACGGAAACACCGCAACGGTTCCAGCACCTAGTTCGTAGGCGGCACGGAAAGCGCGGATCGCAATTTCGCCACGGTTGGCGACCAGGACTTTGGAGAACATTGAAGCAAACTACCCCGCAACCTTCGGCGGCAGAGAAACGGTGTCCCATTATGCAGGATCGTCCGCAATCTTCACAAAGCAGCCCCTGACGTGTGCGAATTCTGCAATGGGCCGGAAACAGAGCAGCGAAGAATTACGTGAGCGGAAGTAATTTTTTCGTCCCGGCCGTGGAATCTCACGTCTTCTCGAGAAATTGGATACGGTCTGCGTCGAGCGCCGAGGTCACCATTGCGGAAAGGCCGGGGTGATTTTCGAGACGCGGATCGTCGGCCGTCACCGACCGGGCGAAGTCTGCGGCCGCCGCGATCACGTCCTCGTGGCCGAGAAGCGACAGCAACCGCAACGTCGAGGTGGTTCCCGATTGCGCCGCTCCGAGGATGTCGCCCTCACGCCGGGTCGCGAGGTCGAGCTGAGCGAGTTCGAAGCCGTCGTTGGTGGACGCCACGTTCTGCAGGCGCCCGAAGGCCGGCGCACCCGGATTCATCTCCGTGACGAGAATGCACAGACCCTGATGAGCACCCCGGCCGACCCGGCCGCGGAGCTGATGGAGCTGGCTGACCCCGAAACGGTCGGCGTCGACGATCACCATGATCGTCGCGTTCGGAACGTCGACGCCCACCTCCACGACCGTGGTGCACACGAGGACGTCGATGTCCCCGGCCGTGAAGTCGCGCATCACGGCGTCCTTCTCGTCCGTCGGCAGCCTGCCGTGCAGCAACCCGACCCGGAGGTCGGGCATGATCGTGCCGCTCAGCTCCTCGAAGACCTCCACGGCAGATTTGGTGTCGGGCTGTTTGTCGTCGAGAGAGTCTTCGCCGTCGCCCTTCTCACCGTCACCGATGCGCGAGCAGACGACGTACGCCTGCCGCCCCTCGGCCACGTCCTCGCGGATCCGTTCCCACGCGCGCGCGACCCATTGCGGTTTCTGGGACGCCGGTACCACACTGCTCTTGATCGGCGAACGGCCCTTCGGCAACTGGCGCAAGGTGGACACGTCGAGGTCGCCGAGCACCGTCATCGCGATCGTGCGGGGTATGGGCGTCGCCGTCATCACCAGCAGATGCGGGCTCAGGCCTTCGCGCGCCCGCGAACGCAGTCGGTCGCGTTGTTCGACGCCGAACCGATGCTGCTCGTCGACCACCACCATGCCGAGGTTGAAGAACTCGACGTTGTCCTGGATGAGGGCGTGCGTGCCGATGACGATGCCGGCGTCACCGCTCACCACCTCGAGCAGCGCCGCCCGCTTCGCGGCGACCGGCATAGAACCCGTCAGGAGGGCCACACGGGTCGCCTTCTCGTCCGCGCCGAGTTCGCCCGCCGTCGCGAGCGAGCCCAGCATTGCCCGCAGCGACCGCGCGTGCTGGGTCGCGAGCACTTCGGTGGGGGCGAGCAGGGCGCACTGATACCCGGCATCGACCACCTGGAGCATGGCACGCAAGGCCACGATGGTCTTGCCCGATCCCACCTCTCCCTGCAGGAGCCTGCTCATCGGGTGCGGCCGGGAGAGGTCTGCGGAGATCTCTTCCGCGACGGCGTGCTGGCCGTCGGTCAGCTGGAACGGAAGCCTGCGCTCGAACTCGTCCGCGATTCCGCCGGGTGCCGGCGGACACTCCGGTGCCGCCCGCTCGGCGTTGTCGTGGCGGCGGCGAGCGAGCACCAATTGCAGAGCCGCCGCCTCGTCGAACCGGAGCCGGTCGTGGGCGTTCTCGATGTCCTCACGCGTGTCGGGTAGGTGGACGAGGCGGAGCGCCTCGTCGAGACCGATGAGGCTCCGCTCTTGCCGGATCCGCTCTGGCAGCGGGTCGTCGACGTGGTCGAGTTGGTCGAGAACCTGCCGGACGCACTTCATGATCGTCCAGCTCTCCACCTCGCGCGTTGCGGGATATAGCGGGATCAGGGCGCGCTCGAACACGGACATGTCGACGCCTGCGCCGGGCTCCTGGGCGGCCCGGGCGATCCCAGCGAGATCACCTGCCCCGCGAATCCGCCCGACGTTCACGACGGGGTCCTCGCTCCCCGCACGCGGCTCCGGGAGGATCAGGTAACTCGGATGAGTGAGGCTCCACTTGCTGCGAAAGTACTTCACGGTGCCGGAGAACATCGCACGCACGCCGGGCTTGATCACGTGCTTGACCTTCTGCGGACTGAAGAACGTGACGTCGACGTTCTGGGTGTCGGTCGCGAGAACCACCTTCAGCATGCTGCCCGGTCGGTTCTTCATCTTCACGACCGCCGCGGACGTCACCCTCGCGATGATGGTGATGTGCTCACCCTCCGGCGGATCCTTCTCGGCCAGTTCGCGACCCTGCGACGCGTACCGGTGCGGATAGTGCCGCAACAGGTCCTCGACGGTACGGATGTCGAACGCCGTGTCGAGCGCGTCGGCGGTCTTGTGCCCGAGCAGGTGATCGAGCCTGTCGGCGAGTGTGGCCATCGAATTCCTCATTCCACCCCGAGTTGCAACAGATCTCCAGGTTGTCCACCGTGGTAGACCATCACCTCGACGCCGGGGTGCCGCTGCGAGATGTGATCGGCCAGCTCCGTGCCGAGCCCGTCCGGCGCTTCTGCGCCCATCAGGAGAGTGACCAGTTCGCCGCCTCCCCCGAGGACGACGTCGACGAGCCGTTTCCCGGCGGCGGCGGCGTCCGGTTCGATCACGATCACCTCGTGACCCATCAAGCCGATGCCGTCTCCCGGTTCGCACGTGCCCACGTAGGTCAACGCCCGCTCCCGTGCAATGCGCAGCGAACCCCACCGGGTGGCCGCCGCGGCCTCGGACATCGCGAAGGCGTCGTCGACCGCTTCCCGTTCCGGATCGTGCACTGCGAGGGACGCCAGCCCCTGCACCATGGACGAGGTCGCGAGAAGAAGCACCTCGTGCCGCGAATCGCGGGCCGCGGCACTCACGGCAACGAGTTCCTGGGCGGTGAGCGCCCCGTTGGGAAGGACCAGCACTTCCCTGCGTCCCAGCTGACGGATGATGCCGAGAAGTTGCGCGCGGGTGACGGGGGCGGCGTCACACCGGAGCACGGTCGCCCCCTCCCCGGAGAAGAGATCGGCGGCGCCATCACCAGCGACGACCGCAACGATGCCCCGATCCTCCTGATCGGGGCGAATGCGGACGGGAGAGAGGAGCCGACCCTGTTCGCGCGCGTCCACGAGGAAGCTGCTGACTCGGATCGTGTGTACACGTCCGGCACCGAGACCGGCCTCCACGGCGGCCCCGGCGTCCGCGCAGTGCACGTGCACCGACCACCCGCCGCCGCCGTCACCGACGATCACGGTGGAATCTCCCAGTTCGTCGAGCGCGCTCCGCAGTTCTGCCATCCGGGCCTCGTCCGTGTCGGCCACCAGGTACATCACCTCGAAGTCCTGCTGTGGGGAGCTTTCGCAGGCGAAGTGGGCGTCCCGGTGCAAGGCGATCTCGTTCGTCGCCGGCAACTCGGCCCCCGGCGATTGCGCTCCTACCGCTGAGTGGCGGGCAGACGGCGGACGGCGCGGCACTCGCAGCGCGATCGGCGCACGGTCCGGCCGCTCACCGGTGACCGCGGCGACGAAGGCGTCGAGGATTACGACCAGACCCAGTCCGCCTGCGTCGACCACGCCGGCGGTGCCGAGAACGTCGAGCTGGCCGGGCGTGCGGGCGAGCGCGGCCGCCGCAGCGTCTGCCGCGGAGCGCGCGGTATCAGCGACGGGCGCATCGTCCGGGAATTCCGCGGCCGCGTCCGCAGCGCAACGCAGGACGGTGACGATCGTGCCTTCCACCAGGTCACTGACCGCGTCGGTCACCAGGTTGGTCGCCATCAACAGTCCGGTACGCACGGTCCTGGTGTCGACGGCGCCGGTGACCGCCGCCTCGGCGACTCCGCGCAACACCTGAGAGAGGATGACTCCCGAGTTGCCCCGGGCGCCGGCCACCGCGCCGCGGGCGAGCGCGATGGCTACCTGACGGACGTCCGTCGAACCATGGTCGGTCCCGGCGTACCGATCGATCGCCTCGAGGGCCGCACGCATGGTGAACAGCAAATTCGTTCCGGTGTCGGCGTCCGGGATCGGGAACACGTTGAGACTGTTGATCTCCTCGCACCGTGCTTCGAGTCCCGCGACGGCCGTCCTGGCCCACGACGTCAGGACTCGGCCGTCCATCGGGTGCTCAGGGACCACTGGCATCCTCTCTCGCGGGTTCAATCGAAGGTGCCGTCAGACTAGTCGGGGGACGCCGACCGAGTCTGCCGTGCGAGGCCTTACGACCGAGTTTGGCCAATCAGCACTCGAGCGGCTACTCTTGCACGGTTGCCTCGTAAGGGCCGCGATCACTGCGGCCTGCCTACGTAGGGCCAGTTAAATTTCACAGTTCACTATCTTGAAGGAGTTCGCGACTATGGCTGCCGTCTGCGACGTATGCGCCAAGGGGCCCGGCTTCGGTAAGTCGGTCTCGCACTCGCACCGGCGTACCAATCGTCGCTGGAACCCGAACATTCAGACTGTTCGTGCTGAGGTTGCCCCCGGAAACACCCGGAAGCTCAACGTCTGCACGTCCTGCCTGAAGGCTGGAAAGGTTGCTCGGGGCTGACCCGACGCTGCGTGTTTTTGTCACAACACCCCCGACACCTCGGTGTCGGGGGTGTTGTCGTTTCCGCGTCCGGATCGCGCTCGTTCGCCAACGGTGCAGCGCATCGGGTCTCGGTGATGCCGGGTAGCACGCCACGTAGGGTGCAACCGTGACTTCACTCGATGGACTCAGCAAGGTACAGCTCGACGACGGCGTGCTCCGCATCACGATCTCTACCGCGGACAACGGCACGTCCCTCGACGGCGAAGGCCTCGAACAGGGCACGCGCGCCCTCGAGACCGTGGGCGACCGGATCGGCAGCGTCCTCCTCGTCGGCGAGGGCCCGAACTTCTGCGCCGGCGGCAACGTCCGCGCCTTCGCTTCCGCGCCCGTGCGCAGCGAGTACGTCGCCGAGATCGCACGCGTCTTCCACGTCTTCGTGCGGGCTCTCGACGCGGTGACCGTTCCGGTGATCGCCGGTGTGCACGGGTGGGCTGCGGGGGCAGGAATGAGCCTCGTCTGCCTCGCCGATGTCGCGATCGGTGGGCCAGGCACCAAGATGCGTCCGGCATACCCTTCGATCGGCTACACACCGGACGGCGGTATGTCGTGGACCCTTCCGCGGATCGTGGGCATCGCCCGCGCTCGCGAAATCCTGCTCACCGATGCGGTTCTGAGCGGCGACGAGGCCGTGCGCCTCGGCATACTCAGTCGCCTGGTCGGTGACGACGTGGTGCAGGACGAGGCGCTGCGACTCGCACGAACCCTTGCTGCGGGTCCGACCTCCTCCTACTCCGGGATCAAGACGCTGCTCTCCGCGTCGTCCACACGCACTCTCGCAGAACAACTCGACGCCGAGGCCGCCTCGATTGCCGTGGCAGCGGACAGCCCGATCGGACGTGAAGGCGTCGATGCCTTCGTCGAGAAGAGGCGCGCAGACTTCGCGTCGATCAAGGAAGTTCGGGCGTAAACGCTAGGGCAGCTCCCAGTTCACGGATTCGGCGCCGAGGCCGTCGAGCAGTTCGTTCGCTCGGCTGAATGGGCGTGAACCGAAGAATCCCCTCGACGCGGACAACGGTGAGGGGTGCGCGCTCTCGATCGTCGGCACATCTGCGAGCATCGGCTTCAATGTGGACGCGTCCCGGCCCCACAGAATGGCCACGAGGGGTTCTGGGCGCGCCACCAATGCGCGAATGGCCTGTTCGGTGACCGCTTCCCAGCCCTTCCGGCGATGGGACGCGGGAAGTCCCGGCTGGACTGTGAGAACTCTGTTCAACAGCAACACTCCCTGACGTGACCACGGTATGAGGTCTCCCGTGGACGGCGTCTGGAAACCGAGATCCTTGCTGTACTCGGTGAAGATGTTGCCTAGGCTGCGCGGAACGGGGCGCACGTCGGGTGCCACCGAGAAGCTGAGCCCGACGGCGTGCCCAGGTGTCGGATACGGGTCCTGACCGACGATCAGCACCTTCACTTCGGAGAAGGGGTGCGTGAACGCGCGCAGGACGTTCTCGCCTGCCGGAAGGTACTCCCTGCCCGCAGCGATCTCCGCGCGGAGGAACGCACCCATCTCGGTGATGCGATCGGCCACCGGCGCGAGAGCCTCCGCCCAGCCGGCCTCGACCAGATCTGACAGCGGCGCAGCCATCAGTCGAGCCGCCGCAGGGCGTCGCGGTAGTAGGCCGCGTTGGCCGAATACATCTTGACGTTCATCTCCACGTGCCCCTCGGGAACCTCGTAGCCGTCCCGGATCTTGGCGGGAACACCGAGTGCCATCCGCCTCGGCGGTACCTCGAACTTGAAGGGAACGACTGCGCCCGCCCCGACCACGGAACCGGCCCCGATCACCGAGCCGTTCAACACCACCGAGCCCGACGCGATGAGGCAGTCGTTCCCGATCGTCGATCCCTCGATGTGAGCGGCGTGCCCGACGACGCACCCCGAACCGATGACAGTGGGGTCGATCGGCGTGCAATGGATCACGGTGCCGTCCTGGATATTGGTCCCCGCGCCGATGGAGATGGTGCCGTAGTCGGCGCGGAGCACGGCCTGCGGCCACACCGATGCGCCCGCCGCCAGAGTGACGTTTCCGATCACCACCGCATCGGGATGGACGTAAGCGTCCGGATGAATGTCCGGTTCCTGCTCGCCGAGAGCGTAGATAGCCATGGGTGCAACTTATACCGAGAAACTCTGCCAGCCGGAGGCCCCCGGCCAGCGCCGGCCGTCGACCGAGATACCCGACCCCTCATGAACCGTTCCGATGCGAAACCACCCCTCCGGCAGCGGCACGTCGGACGGGAAAGTGGCAGCGAACCCGTGGTCTTCTCCCCCGGTCAACACCCATTCCCAGTAGTCGGTCCCCAGGACCGCGGCTGCGGATACCAGGTCGGGCGAAACGGCGAGGTCCTCCCGCACGAGTGACATGCCGACCCCCGACGCGGCACCGATGTGCCCGAGATCCGCGAGAAGTCCGTCGGAAATGTCGGTCATCGAGTGCGCACCCGCCTCGGCGGCGGCCCACGCCGCCGCATACGGCGGACTCGGTACGCGGTGGGCGGCAAGAAGGCCGGGAAACCGGGTCGATCCCGCGAGAAAGAGTGCCAGCCCGCCGGCGGACGCACCCAGCGTGCCTGCGACCGCGACGACATCCCCGGCCAGAGCTCCCGAACGAAGGACCGCGCGCTGCCCCCCGAGGTCACCGAGGGCAGTGACGGAAATCACGACGTGACCGGCCTGAACAAGGTCACCGCCTACCACGCCGGCGCCGAGTTCCTCGGCAGAGTCCCAGATTCCCGCGGAGATGCCGTCCGCCACCTCCACCGGGGTATCCGGCGGCAGACCGAGCGACACGAGAAACGCGGTGGGCCGCGCACCCATCGCCGCCACATCGGCCGCATTCTGCGCCACCGCCTTGCGTCCCACATCACGCGGAGACGACCAGTCGAGCCGGAAATGCCTGTCCTGCACCAGCATGTCGGTGGACACGACGACGCGACCGTCACCCGCCCGGACGAGCGCGGCATCGTCTCCCGGCCCGAGAAGTGTGGTGGGCGGCTGCACCCGGCCCGCCACGGCACGGTCGATCACGGCGAACTCCCCTACGTCCGCGACGGTGCGGGGAACGTGGGATCCCGGGGTATCCGTTGGTGTGATGATGTGCCTCCACGCGCGCCGTAGTGTCGGATCGCCCGGCGCAGCGCCAGTGTGCCCGGTCGACGGAATGTGCGACTGCGGTACCTTTTAGCTGTTGCCGGGACTCTCCGGCACGTGACCGATCAGCGCACCGAAGCACCCGCGACTCTACCGAGATCGATGTGGGGCGGAGCAGGGAAGGGCCGGAGCGAGAGTGCAAGCGTTCATCCTGATCCAGACCGAGGTGGGGAAAGCTTCGGCCGTCGCGGTGCAGATTGCGCAGATCACCGGTGTGCGATCCGCGGAAGACGTGATCGGGCCGTACGACGTCATCGTGCGCGTCAGCGCGGACGATGTCGCACCGGTAGTCCAGGAGATCCGCCGGGTCCCCGGTATCACCCGCACCCTCACCTGCGACATCCCCGAGAAGCCGAACACGATCTGAGCATGACCGAACCCGAATCGAACCCCACCGCGGCTACCGGCGTCGAACCCGTCGAGCGGCGGAATCCCGCGCTGATCGCCACCGCGGTGGCGCTCCCGGTCGCGTTGGTGATCGGCATCGTCGTTGCCGCGGTCATCGCCGGGCGTAATCCTGCGAAGGACCCGGTGTCGCTGGGTCCGGTGCCGGCGCCCGCGGCTGCTTCCGCGGAGTGCACGGCATTGATGACCGGTCTGCCGGACACGTTGGGCGAGTACACGCGGGCCGAACTCACCCAGCCGGCGCCTGCGGCGACCGCGGCTTGGCAACCGGCCGAGGGTGATCCCCTCGTCCTGCGATGTGGCCTCGACCGGCCCGCAGAGTTCGATCAGGCGTCACCACTTCAGGTGATCAACGGGGTCCAGTGGTTCGAAATCTCCGGGGAGAGCGCCGGAATCGACGCGAGCAGCTGGTTCGCCGTGGACCGCGGGGTCTATGTCGGACTCACCGTTCCCCGGGGTGTCGGCCCCACACCGCTGCAGGACATCTCGGATGCGGTGTCGAGGTCCCTGCCGCAGAAGCCACTGGATCCGGCTCCCGTCCCCAATCCGTGATCTGCGCCGGGAGACCGGCGCAGGCCGAGCACTTCGCCTAGCGCAGTCCGGTGCCGCGGGCGAGCGCGGTATCGACCAGTGTGGACACCAGGGTGCCGTAGTCGACTCCGATCGCTCCCCACATGCGTGGATACATGGAGATCGACGTGAACCCGGGCATGGTGTTGATCTCGTTGATGACCGGACCGTCTTCGGTGACGAAGAAGTCGACGCGCGCGAGGCCCTGGCAGTCGAGGGCGGCGAAAGCGCGCACCGCGAGAGCGCGAATCTCGTCGCTCACCGAGTCGTCGAGTTTCGCGGGCACATCGAACTCGCACACGTCGTCGAGGTACTTGCTGTCGAAGTCGTAGAACGCCTCGTCGTTGCCCGACGCTTCCGGCATCCGGATCTCGGCGACAACACTGGCCCGGACCTCGCCGCTCGGGAATTCGAGAACTCCGCACTCCACCTCACGTCCGCTGATCCCCGACTCGACGATCACTTTCGGATCGTGCTCACGGGCGTGGGCGATGGCGTTGCCGAGGTCGGCCCAGTCGGCCACCCGGGTGATGCCGATGGAGGAGCCACCTCGCGCAGGTTTTACGAACACCGGCAGATCGAGCCGGGACTTCTGCTCAACGGTGAGGCTCTCGGTTCCCGGCCGCAGCACCACCTGGTATCCGATGGGCAACCCCTCGGCCGCAAGCAGCTTCTTGGTGAACTCCTTGTCCATTCCCGCAGCGCTCGCGAGGACACCGGGGCCGACGTAGGGAATTCCGGCGAGCTCGAGCAGACCCTGAATCGTGCCGTCCTCGCCGTAGGCGCCGTGCAGGACGGGAAAAACCACGTCCACGGAGGCGAGGATTTTCCCCGCCTCACCGTCGTCGAGCGCGACAAGGTCGCCCGAGCGGGTGGGGTCGGCTGTGAGCGTCAAAGCGGAACCGCCGGCATCGACACTGGGCAGCGACCGGTCGCGGATGGACAGCGAGTCGGGATCGGTGGAGCCGAGAACCCACGCCCCTTCGGTCGTGATGCCGATCGGCACCACCTCGTACCGTTCCGGATCGAGGTTCCTCAGGACACTTCCGGCGGAGACGCAGGAAACGGAATGCTCGTTGCTACGGCCACCGAAGATGACGGCTACCCGGGTACGCGGTTTACTCACGAACAAACCGTACCGCCGCCCCGGCGTGCTCACTGCATCCACCTCTGAACATCGATTCTTCGCCGACCTCACGACCTCGGCACCCGCACTCGGTCACAGTGCCGATAGCGCCTGTTCGAGGTCGGCGAGGAGATCGTCGGTGTCCTCGATTCCGCAGGAAAGTCGTGCGAACCCGTCGGGAACGGGATCGCCCCACCTCGCCCGGCGATCGACCGTGGTGTGGATGCCACCGAAGCTCGTCGCCGAAACCAGGAGTTCACTGCCCGCCACGAAGCGATGGAACTGCTCGGCTGAGCCGAGTTCGAAGCTCACCAGCCCGCCGAATCGGCGCATCTGCTCCGACGCGACTGTGTGGGAGGGATCACCCGCCAAGCCCGGGTAGCGCACCGCGTGCGCCGAGGGATGCGCTGCCAACATGCCTGCAACAGCCTGTGCGTTGGCGCACTGCCGCTCGAAACGCAGCCCTGCGGTTCCGAGGCTCCGGTGCGCGAGCCACGTCTCGAACGGCCCCAGAACGGTTCCCGACAACGCTCTTTCGCGCTCCATCCCGGCAAGGAACTCGGCGTCCGATACTGCGACGTAGCCCATGAGGAGATCGCTGTGCCCACTCAAAACCTTTGTGCCACTCGCCACGACGACGTCCGCACCGAGCTGCAGCGGTTGCTGGCCGAGCGGTGTCGCCGTCGTGTTGTCGACGACGAGTACGGCGCCGGCGTCCCGGCACCGCTGCGACAGCACGCGTAGGTCGACGACATCGAGGGACGGATTGGCCGGAGTCTCGGCGACGACGACGGTCGTTCCTTCCGCCGACGCCAACAGGGTCGCGGTACTCTCACTCGCCATGTCGGAGGTCGTCACTTCGTGCACGGTGATGCCCATCGGCTCCAACCGCTCCCGCGCGTAGGCACGGACCTGGTAGTACCCGTCCGCGGGAACAATGACTGTGTCGCCGGCAGTGAGGAGGGTGCGCAGCGCGACGGTGACCGCGGACATCCCGGAGCCGACCACCAGCGCCCCGGAGGCGCCTTCGAGCGTTGCGAGCGCCGATTCGAGATCGCGCCAGCCCGGATTCGAGGCCCGCGCATACGTGTCAGTCTCGGTCCCCTCTTCGGCGCTCAGCTGGTACGGAGCGGCGAACACCGGCCCCCGCTGCATCGGAGATCCTGGAACGGATTCTCCTGCAACAGCTTTGACGCAACGGGTGGAGTCTCCACTCACGCGCTCACTCCGGCTTCGTACGACGACCGAGCAACTGGCCGATCGCATCCTGCACGACGAGACCCTCGTGACACACGCGGTGCACGGCGTCGGTGAGCGGCATCTCGACGTCGTAGCTGGATGCGAGCGCCCGGACCGACGAACACGACTTCACGCCTTCCGCGACCTGGCCGTGGGTGGCCGCCTGCGCGGTCTCCATGGACCCGCCCTGGCCGAGCCGTTCACCGAAGGAACGGTTTCGCGACAGCGGTGACGAGCACGTGGCGACGAGGTCGCCTATGCCGGCGAGGCCTGCGAGGGTGGTCGGTTTCGCGCCCAGGGCAACGCCCAGACGAATGATCTCGGCCAGGCCACGCGTGATGATGCTGGCAATGGTGTTGTCGCCCAACCCGATTCCGGATGCCATGCCGCATGCGAGGGCGATGACGTTCTTGCATGCGCCGCCGATCTCACACCCGATCACGTCAGAGTTGGTGTACGGACGGAAGTACCCGGTGGCCGAGGCCTTCTGCAGTGCCAGCGCCCTCGTCGAGTCGGTGCAGGCGATCACCGTCGCCGCCGGTTGTTCGATCGCGATCTCGCGGGCGAGATTGGGGCCGGACAGGACGGCGACACGCCCCGGATCGGCGCCGGTGACCTGGACGATGACCTGACTCATCCGCATCAGGGTGCCGGTCTCGATCCCCTTCGCGAGGCTGAGGAGGGTGGCGTCCTCGCCGATCATCGGACTCCACACCTCCAGGTTGCTCCGCAACGACTGGGAGGGAACGGCGAGGACGACGAAGTCGGCGCCGTCCAGGGCGGCCGCCGCATCGTCGGTGGCAGTCAGCGTCGGCGGAAGCGCGACGCCGGGCAGGTAGTCGACGTTCTCGTGCCGTCCGGCGATCGTTTCGGCGACCTCGGCCCGGCGCGCCCACATGGTGACGTCGGTTCCTGCATCGGCCAGAACCTTCGCGAAAGCCGTCCCCCACGAACCTGCCCCCAGTACAGCAGCCTTGCTCACACGGCCCCCTCATCGTCGATTCTCGGAATATCCCGCTCACAGTAGCGCCGATGCCGGGGCACGACACCGTCACGCGTGGACTGGCAAGATGTCGGGCATGAGCACCGCGACCCCACCCGTGACGCCGCGCGCGCACGTCCTGGTCGCGGTGAAGGAACTCCACGTGGCCAAAACCCGCCTTTCCGGGGTGTTCGACGTCGCCGACCGCACCGGCCTGGTGCTGTCGATGCTGCGCGACACCCTGTCGGTGGTCCGTGACGTCGACTCCGTGGTGGGTGTCACCGTGGTCACGCCCGATCCGGCAGTGGCGCGTCTCGCGCGCAGTGTCGGTGCCCATGTCTACGCCGACCCGGCCACACCGTCGGCCGAGGTCCGGACGGACGGGCAGGGCGAGCACGGACTCAATGCGGCACTGGCGGCCGCGGCCGATCACGTCCGGCGCAGTGAGCAAGGGGTGGACGTGATCGCCCTGCAGGCCGACCTCCCGTCGCTGCGTAGTGACGAATTCGGCGAAGCTCTCGCTGCGGCCAGAATCGGTGGTCGATCGGTGGTCGTCGATCATCACGGAACCGGCACCGCGGCCTTGTTTTCGTGCGACCCTTCCGTTCCACTCGATCCGCGATTCGGGCCCGGGTCTGCGCAGCGACATCTGGAGTCGGGCGCGCGCCCGTTGCACGGGCACTGGCCGGGTTTGCGGACCGACGTCGACACCGCCGACGACCTGGATACCGCTCGCGCACTCGGAGTCGGGCCTGCCACGCGCGCTGCGCTCGACGCGGCCACTCACATCGCCGCTTCCCCGGGCGGCAACTCGTCAGTGACGGGCGCATGGTGAATTTGCTCCATCAATTGTCCGCAGGAGATTTCTCGAGGGATGATCGTGGGGTGAGTAATGGTGAAGCACTCGACCAGCAGACCGACGTCGACGACAAGAACGGAGCCCACGAGGGCGCCCTTGTGGTGAACTCCACGACTATCCCGATGGCACCTCCTGCGGCTACGAGCGTTCCCGCGAGCATCCTCACCGAAGGACTGCCCGAAGATCGTTATCTCAACCGCGAACTCAGTTGGCTCGATTTCAATTCGCGTGTTCTCGCGCTGGCCGAAGACACCTCGCTGCCCTTGCTCGAGCGTGCCAAGTTCCTCGCCATCTTCGCGTCGAACCTCGACGAGTTCTTCATGGTGCGGGTCGCAGGACTGAAGCGCCGGGACGAGACCGGTCTGTCCGTGCGCTCGGCAGACGGCCTGTCCCCCCGGGAACAACTCTCGCTCATCGCGACCCGCACCCAGGAAATTTCCGACAGACACGCTCGCGTGTTCCTCGACTCGGTACGTCCTGCGCTTGCTGCGGAAGGGATCTCCATCATCGGATGGTCCGATCTGACCGACGACGACCGTGTACGCCTGTCGGTGCATTTCCAGGAGCAAGTCTTCCCGGTGCTCACCCCCCTTGCCGTGGATCACGCGCACCCGTTCCCCTACATCAGTGGCCTCAGTCTCAACCTCGCGGTGACGGTGAAGGACGCGGCCACGGGCGGGGAACATTTTGCACGGGTCAAGGTTCCGGACAACGTGGGCCGGTTCGTCCGGGTCAACCGCAACGAGACACCGTCTTCGATCGATGCCTTCCTTCCCATGGAAGATCTCATCTCGGCCCACCTAGACGTGTTGTTCCCGGGCATGGAAATCGTGGAGCACCACGCTTTCCGCATCACGCGCAACGCTGATTTCGAGGTCGAAGAAGACCGCGACGAGGACCTTCTGCAGGCCCTGGAGCGGGAACTGGCCCGTCGGCGGTTCGGGTCACCGGTGCGACTCGAGGTCGCCGACGACATGACGGAGCACATGCTCGAATTGCTGTTGCGGGAACTCGACGTCGATCCGGGTGATGTCATTCAGGTTCCCGGACTCCTGGACCTCTCGTGCCTGTGGCAGGTGTACGCGGTCGATCGGCCGGTGCTCAAGGACCGGCCGTTCGTGCCTGCGACCCATCCGGCTTTCGGCGAGAGGGAGACACCCAAGAGTGTGTTCTCGACACTTCGCGACGGCGACGTGCTCGTTCATCATCCGTACGACTCCTTCTCCACGAGCGTGCAACGTTTCATCGAGCAGGCGGCGGCCGACCCTCAGGTCTTGGCGATCAAGCAGACCCTGTATCGGACGTCCGGCGACTCGCCCATCGTCAATGCACTGATCGCCGCCGCCGAGGCAGGTAAACAGGTTGTAGCCCTGGTCGAAATCAAGGCACGGTTCGACGAGCAGGCAAACATCAAGTGGGCCCGCAAACTCGAGCACGCCGGCGTCCATGTGGTGTACGGACTCGTCGGACTCAAGACGCACTGCAAGACTTGCCTCGTCGTCCGGCGTGAAGGTTCGGCGATCCGCCGGTACTGCCACATCGGTACCGGCAACTACAACCCGAAGACGGCCCGACTCTACGAAGACGTGGGCCTGCTGACCGCTGCCCCGGAGATCGGCGCTGATCTCACTGATCTGTTCAACTCGCTGACGGGCTATTCACGGAAAACGCACTACCGCAATCTCCTCGTCGCGCCTTACGGAGTCCGCCGGGGAATCATCGAGCGGATCGACGCCGAAGTGGCGTACAAATTACAGGGCCACGAAGCCGGAATCCGCATGAAGGCCAACGCCCTGGTCGACGAACAGGTCATCGACGCCCTCTACCGCGCATCCAAGGCCGGCGTTCCCGTGGAAATCGTCGTCCGCGGAATCTGCGCCCTCAAGCCAGGGGTTCCGGGGATGAGTGACAACATCGTGGTTCGTTCCATTCTCGGCCGATTCCTCGAACATTCCCGCATCTTCCATTTCCGCGGCGCCGACGAGTTCTGGATCGGCAGTGCCGACATGATGCACCGCAATCTCGACCGCCGTGTGGAAGTGATGGCGCAAGTGAAAGATCCCCGCCTCGCAGCGCAGATCGGTGAAATCTTCGATTCGTCTCTCGACCCCACGACCCGGTGCTGGGTGCTGCAGCCGGACGGACGGTGGGCCCCGGCGCCTGCGGACGGTGAGGATGTCCGCGAGCACCAGGAGGCGATGATGCGAACGCGGATGGGCAGCGGATCCTGAACGCGGCGACTGCGCGGCAGAAGGAAGGAATTCGTTGAGCACCTCAGATGGCAAACCGGTCAGAGCCAATATCTTCGCCGCCGGTGCAGTGTTGTGGCGGAAGTCTCCGGAGCAACCCGACGAGACCGAAATCGCGCTCGTTCACCGGCCCAAATATAAGGACTGGTCATTCCCGAAGGGAAAGCTCGATCCCGGTGAGACTGCGGTCGTTGCCGCGGTGCGCGAGGTGGAGGAAGAAACCGGTCTTCGGGGACGCTTGGGACGCCACCTCGGCGCAGTCACCTACCCCGTCCCCGGACACCGCCGATTGAAACGCGTCGAATACTGGGCTGCCGAAGCGAGGGACGGCGAATTCGAAGCCAATGACGAGGTAGACGAATTGCGCTGGCTGCCTGTCTTTCAGGTCGCCGACCAATTGTCGTATCCGATGGACCGCACGATTCTCCGCCGATTCACCGCCCTGCCACCCGACACCGCAACCGTGTTGCTGGTACGACACGCGAAGGCAGGGAGCCGGAAGCGGTACAAGGGGGACGACAACACCCGACCTCTCGACCCGACCGGCCACCTGCAGTCCGATGCACTCGTCACCCAACTCCGGGCCTTCGGCGCCACGGAGATCACTTCTGCGGATCGCACGAGGTGCACGCAGACCATGGAACCGTTGGCACGCTCACTGGACACCACGATCCGGGTGGAGCCTGTCCTGTCGGAAGAGAGTTACACGGCCGATCCGGCCGCCGCCCGTACCCTGGTGCGCAAAATCGCAGCACGCGGCGGAGTTCAGGTGATCTGCAGTCAGGGAGGGGTCATTCCTGATCTGCTCGGGTGGTGGGCGAAGTCCGACGGCGTCGCATTACCGCCAGCGCGCAATCGGAAAGCAAGCACGTGGGTGCTGTCCCTGTCGGGCGGCAGGCTCATCGCTGCCGACCACATCGATAGTCCCCTGCCACTGTCCCGTCAAGAATGAGCCACCCGGAGCGTCGCCTCGGGTAGCGAACGCACACAGGCGCCGACCACGAATTCGTGGTCGGCGCCTGCTGTCACGCGGAGCGCTACGTACGGGGGGTTCTACTTGCTGCGCTTGGCCGGCGCCTTCTTGGCGGCGGTCTTCTTCGCCGTCGTCTTTGCGGGCGCCTTCTTGGCGGCGGTCTTCCTCGCCGTCGTCTTGGCCGGTGCCTGCTTGGCGGCGGTCTTCTTCGCCGTCGTCTTGGCCGGTGCCTGCTTGGCGGCGGTCTTCTTCGCCGTCGTCTTTGCGGGCGCCTTCTTGGCGGCGGTCTTGGTCGCCGTCGTCTTTGCGGGCGCCTTCTTGGCGGCGGTCTTGGTCGCCGTCGTCTTTGCGGGCGCCTTCTTGGCGGCGGTCCTCTTGGCGGCAGCCGACTTCTTGGCGGCTGCCTTCTTGGCCGCAGCCTTGGTGGCGGTTGCCGACGCACCGCGCTTGACCGCGGGACCCGTGGCCGGAAGCTTCTGGCCGCCAGCAATAACCGCCTTGAACTGGGCGCCCGGGCGGAACGCCGGGACCGACGTGGGCTTGACCTTCACGGTCTCACCCGTACGGGGATTACGTGCCACACGGGCCGCACGGCGACGCTGCTCGAAAACGCCGAATCCGGTAATGGTCACACTGTCGCCGCGGTGCACTGCCCGAACAATGGTGTCCACAACATGCTCGACAGCTTCTGTTGCCGTGCGCCTGTCCGAACCCAGCTTCTCGGTCAGAACATCGATGAGCTCTGCCTTATTCATTGAAAATCCTCCGCGAACTAATGGCCCACCATTGGACCGACTACGAACTACGGTAAACCTGAATACCGCAGGAGTCTATGTGCCACGCCAATTCTCATACAACGCGGCACCGTTCTCAGGAAATTGTTATCTGGCGGAGAGGCTCGAAATCGCTCAGTCAGTCGGTCGAAACAGGCTCCGGAAGCGTCGTTGGTTTCCAAGAAGGCCTTGACTTTTCGAACTCAGAAATGGCTTCTACCTGCCGTAATGTCAATCCGATGTCGTCCAGACCCTCGATCAGACGCCAGCGGGTGTAGTCATCAATCTCGAAGGGCACCACAGTGGTTCCGGCCGTCACCGTTTTGTTTTCGAGATCGACGGTCAATTCGAGACCCGGCTGCTCGTCGAGCAACTTCCAGAGCAGTTCGACATCCGACTGGGCCACCTGAGCCGCGAGCAGACCGGCCTTGCCGGCGTTCCCGCGGAAGATGTCGGCGAACCGCGAAGCAATCACGACCCGAAAGCCGTAGTCGGATAGCGCCCACACCGCGTGCTCCCGGGACGACCCCGTGCCGAAGTCGGGACCGGCAACCAGAACGCTGCCCTTGTCGTACGGCGCGACGTTGAGAACGAAGCTGGGATCGCCCCGCCACGCGGCGAACAGACCGTCTTCGAAACCTGTGCGCGTCACTCGCTTCAGATAGACGGCGGGAATGATCTGGTCCGTGTCCACGTTGGATCGCCGCAGCGGAACGCCGATACCTTTGTGTGTGCTAAAGGATTCCATCGAAAAATCTCCTAAATTCCTTGAGGCCTAGGCCAGATCTGCCGGTGCGGACAGCGTTCCCCGGACCGCTGTCGCGGCGGCTACGAGCGGCGAGACCAGATGCGTGCGGCCTCCCTTGCCTTGACGGCCTTCGAAGTTCCGGTTGGACGTGGAGGCCGAACGTTCCCCCACCGCCAACTGATCCGGGTTCATTCCGAGGCACATGGAACAGCCGGCCTGACGCCATTCCGCACCCGCGGCGGTGAAAATTTCGCCGAGGCCTTCCTTTTCCGCCTGCGCGCGAACACGCATGGAACCCGGCACGACGAGCATGCGGACTCCCTCCGCGACATGGCGGCCACGCAGAACCTCGGCAACCGCCCGAAGATCCTCGATCCGGCCGTTGGTGCACGAGCCGACGAAGACGGTATCGATCGCGACCTCACGCAACGGGGTTCCGGCTTCGAGTCCCATGTAGGTCAACGCCTTCTCGGCAGCCTGCCGTTCGCTCTCGTCGGCGATGTCGGCCGGATCGGGAACGGTCTCACCGAGCGGCAAACCCTGCCCGGGGTTGGTGCCCCACGTCACGAACGGCGTCAGCGTGCTCGCGTCGATGTGGACCTCGTTGTCGAAAACCGCGCCCTCATCAGTCTTCAGCTGTTCCCACGCCGCCACGGCGGCGTCCCAGTCGGCGCCCTGCGGAGCGTGGGGACGGCCCTTGATGAATTCATACGTGGTCTCGTCGGGGGCGATCATCCCGGCGCGGGCACCCGCCTCGATCGACATGTTGCAGACGGTCATCCGCGCTTCCATCGACAGCTTCCGGATCGCTTCGCCGCGATATTCCAGAACGTAGCCCTGGCCGCCGCCGGTACCGATCTGCGCGATGACGGCGAGAATGAGGTCTTTACTCGTGACACCGTCGGGCAATTCGCCATCGACGGTGACGGCCATCGTCTTGAAGGGCCGCAGTGACAGCGTCTGGGTCGCCATGACGTGCTCGACCTCGCTCGTGCCGATACCCATGGCGAGTGCTCCGAATGCACCGTGCGTGGACGTGTGGCTGTCACCGCACACCACCGTCATGCCCGGCTGGGTGAGACCCAGCTGAGGGCCGACCACGTGCACGATGCCTTGATCGATGTTTCCCATCGGATGGAGACGGACACCGAACTCCTCGCAGTTGCGCCGGAGGGTGTCGACCTGAGTTCGGGAAATGGGATCGGCGATCGGCTTGTCGATGTCCACGGTGGGGACGTTGTGATCCTCGGTGGCGATCGTCAGATCCGGCCGGCGCAGGGGCCTGCCGGCGAGCCGCAATCCGTCGAACGCCTGCGGACTCGTCACTTCGTGAACGAGATGCAGGTCGATGTAGATGAGATCGGGATTGTTCCCCTCACCCCGAACGACGACATGGTCGTCCCACACCTTCTCTGCCAGGGTGCGTGCATTCTCCGCCATCTTCTCCACCTCTGCGTGTCACGTCGCACAGCGGGCTTCGGGCCGGTCCGCGGTGCGCTTGATGTCGTCAGTCTCTTCTCGGGCACGCACTCGACGGAAGCCGAAGGTGCGCTATGATCCCACCATGCGAGAAACTGGTATCGACCTATGAGACAGCATAGCGGCATCGGAGTGCTGGACAAAGCGGTAGGCGTGCTACATGCCGTGGCCGAGAAGCCCTGCAGCCTCACTGAACTGTGCTCGCGCACCGGACTGCCCCGCGCCACCGCACACAGGCTGGCCGTGGGTCTCGAAGTGCACCGCCTCCTCACCCGCGACACGGACGGGCTCTGGTGCCCCGGTCCCGGACTGGCCGAACTCGCTGCTACAGCCAATGATCCGCTCGTCTCGGCAGCCGCGCTCGTACTTCCTCGATTGCGCGAAATCACCGGAGAGAGCGTGCAGTTGTACCGCCGGGAAGGCACCCAACGCATCTGCGTGGCAGCGATGGAACCGCCGACCGGCCTGCGCGACACCGTCCTCGTCGGCGCACGGCTTCCGATGAGCGCGGGATCGGGCGCCAAGGTACTTCTCGCATGGGCGGATCCTCAGACGCAGCGTGCCATTCTCCCCGACGCGGCGTTCGGTGAACGCGTCCTCCTGGAAGTTCGCCGACGGGGCTGGGCGCAGAGCGCCGCCGAACGGGAACCGGGTGTCGCCAGTGTCGCCGCGCCCGTCCGCGACGGAAACGGTTCTGTCATTGCCGCCATCTCGGTGTCGGGACCCATCGACAGAATGGGCAGGCGTCCAGGCGCTCGCTGGGCGGCCGACCTCCTCGCCGCTGCGGAAGCGCTGCACAAGCGACTGTGAATATGCTCGGTCTCATCCGTAGCGCGACAGGAGAGACTTGATGGGCACCAATCAGCGAGCACACATCACGATGACGGATTCCGAAATTGCCGAGTTCGTCGACCGCAGTAGGGTTGCGACTCTCGCAACCCTCGGTGCCGACGGCAGACCGCACCTCGTGGCCATGTGGTATGCCGTGATCGACGGCGAAATCTGGTTCGAGACCAAGGCGAAGTCGCAGAAGGCCGTCAATCTGCGCCGCGACGACCGGGTGACGATCCTTATCGAGGACGGCGACACCTACGACACGCTTCGGGGTGTGTCGATCAACGGACGGGCCGACATCGTCGAAGAGCCGGACGCCCTGTTCGCCGTCGGAGTCAGCGTATGGGAGCGGTATACGGGCCCGTACTCCGACGAACTCCGTCCTGCGGTCGAGAAGATGATGCACAAGCGGATCGCCGTTCGCGTTGTTCCCGATCGCATCCGAAGCTGGGACCACGCAAAACTGGGCCTGCCGGCCATGCCGGTCGCCGGGACCACCGCTGCCTATCTCGACCAGGCCGCCCGCCGAAGCTGATGTGCTCGCGGAAAATAGCGGGCGTTCCGCACTCCCCCGGCGTAACTTCTCAGAGTGAACCATCTACCGAGGGAGTTCGCCGTGGCCGAAGCCAGTAACGAAGAAATCCGAAAGAAATTCCGTGAGGCACTCGAGCGGAAGAATCATCAGGCCGGAATGTCCACCGAGCACAAGGACGGCAATTCCAAAGTGCACAACGTCCACGGCCCGGCCGATCACAAACGCGAATTCCGCCGCAAGAGCGGATAAGCGAGCACCCGGACAGAAAGAGAAACACCCTCCAATGAATTGGAGGGTGTTTCTTTTGTAGCCCCGACGGGATTCGAACCCGCGCTACCGCCTTGAGAGGGCGGCGTCCTAGGCCGCTAGACGACGGGGCCAAGAACTTGGTCTTGCTCTGGAAGCTCAGCAAGCATAACTTGCTGAAGTTCGGTAACAAAATCGGCCGAACTTCCGCTGGGGTACCAGGACTCGAACCTAGAATGGCGGTACCAGAAACCGCTGTGTTGCCAATTACACCATACCCCAATGGCCTGTTCGCGACCGCCGAGCCAGGGGGCTCCGCGGCCCGCTCGGGCCGAAGAAGAGATTACCAGCCTAGTGGCGGGATATACCAAATCGCCTGGTCAACGACACTTTTTCTCCTCCTTCGGCCCTTCGGCGACTCTCAGTCGTCGATACTCGCGCGAGCGGAACGCAACCGGGACAGCGACACCTCACGCCCGAGCAGTTCCATCGACTCGTACAGCGGCGGGCTGATGTGCGAGCCCGTGATCCCGACACGGACGGGGGCGAACGCCTTACGCGGCTTCAGTCCCAGTCCGTCGACAAGCGAGGCCTTCAGCGTCTCCTCGAGAGAAGGCGCATCCCACACCGCGACCGCTTCCAGCGAGGCAATGGCGGCGTCGAGGACGGGCGCGGCATCGGTACCCAGGTTCTTTGCCGCAGCGGCGGGATCGATGGCGAAATCGGCTTCGTCCACGAACAGAAACTTCAGCAGCCCCCAGGCGTCGGACAGCACCACGATCCGCGTCTGGACCAGTTCTGCTGCCGTCGCGAAAACGGCCTCGTCGACCGTCTCCCCCAGATGTCCGTGCACCGTGAGGAAGGCGCGCAACCGAGCCACGAAGTCGGCGGGCTCGAGCAGCCGGATGTGCTCCGCGTTGATGGCGTCGGCCTTCTTCTGGTCGAACCGGGCGGGATTGGAATTGACCTTCGAGATGTCGAAGGCTGCCACCATCTCGTCCAGCGAGAACACGTCGTGATCGTCGGAAATGCCCCAGCCGAGGAGGGCGAGGTAGTTCAGCAGACCCTCGGGTACGAAACCGCGGTCGCGGTGAATGAAGAGATTCGATTCGGGATCCCGCTTGGACAGCTTCTTGTTGCCCTGCCCCATGACAAACGGAAGGTGGCCGAATTGCGGCGTGAAATCGGCCACACCGATGCGCTGCATGGCCTCGTAGAGCGCGAGCTGCCGGGGTGTCGAGGAGAGGAGATCTTCGCCACGCAGTACGTGGGTGATCTTCATCAGGGCGTCGTCGACCGGATTGACAAGGGTGTACAGGGGAATGCCGTTTCCGCGGGTGAGCGCGAAGTCGGGCACCGTACCGGCCTTGAACGTGGTCTCACCACGGACGAGGTCGACCCAGCCGAGGTCGTGATCGGGCATCCTCAGTCGAACGACGGGCTTGCGTCCCTCGTCGAGGTAGGCCTGGCGCTGCTCCGGGGTGAGATCGCGATCGAAGTTGTCGTATCCCAGCTTGGGATCGCGACCGGCGGCCTTGTGCCGCTCCTCGACCTCTTCCGGCGTCGAGAACGACTCGTACGCCTCACCCGCCGCCAGCAGCTTTTCGACCACCTCCAGGTGAAGTTCGCGTCGCTGAGACTGCCGGTACGGCTCGTACGGCCCACCCACCTCCGGGCCCTCGTCCCAACTCAATCCGAGCCAGCGCAGCGCATCCAGGATCGCCTGGTACGACTCCTCACTGTCACGGGCAGCATCGGTGTCTTCGATGCGGAACACGAAAGACCCGCCGTTGTGGCGGGCGAACGCCCAGTTGAACAGGGCGGTGCGGACGAGCCCCACATGCGGGGTTCCGGTGGGCGACGGGCAGAAACGGACGCGAACTTCGCTTGTGGTCATGGCTCACTTGGGTCGACGCTGGGAAACGGACCTCTACAGGCTAGTCCGCTCCCGGGTGCGACACGAGAGCCGTCAGCGCTTGGCAGTCACCGGATTCGTGAGAGTCCCGATACCACCGATGGTCACACTGACGCGCTGGCCCTCGACGATCGGCCCGACGCCTTCCGGCGTACCCGTGAGAATCACATCTCCCGGGAGGAGAGTCATGACGGCCGACACCCACTCGATGATCTTCGGAATGTCATGGAGCAGAAGCGAAGTATTACTGCTCTGCTTCACTTCCCCGTCCACCTCGGTCTTGATGTCGACGTCCGACGCATCCAGCTGCGTTTCGATCCAGGGCCCGAGGGGACAAAAGGTGTCGTGCCCCTTCGCTCGCGTCCATTGCACGTCCTGGCGCTGATGATCACGCGCCGACACGTCGTTGGCGGCCGTATAGCCGAGCACGACGTCGAGGGCCTTGGCCGCCGGGACGTCCTTGCACGGCCGGCCGATGACCACGGCCAACTCGCCCTCGTAATGAACCTCGTTCGAGGATTTCGGGAGGACGATCGCCGCGTCCGGGCCCACGATGGAGGTATTGGGCTTGAGGAAGATCACCGGGTCCGCGGGCGCCTCCCCACCCATCTCCGCGGCGTGGGCGGCGTAGTTCTTGCCGACACAGATCACTTTGCTGGCGAGGATGGGGGCGAGCAGTCGGACATCATCCAGTGGCCAACTGCGACCGGTGAAAGTCGGGGTGCCGAAGGGATGCTCGGCGATCTCCCGCGCCCTCAGCGAGGCGTCCTCCCCTTCGATACTCACGAACGCAACACCATCGGGACTTGCCACTCGACCAAGACGCATGCCGGAGAGTCTATCCGCCCGGTATCCGGGACGCCCCCGGCAATCGCGCCCGGCACGGTATAGACTCCGATAGTTCGCCAATATATGGGACCATCATCCTAGATACTGAGATTGCTTTGATTGTAACGAACGACCGAAACACCGCCGTCGGATCGGCCCGCAAGTGGTGGATGCTCGCACTCGGCATGTTTGCGCAAGCGGCACAGGCGGTCTTCGTCAACGGCGTCGCCTTTCTCATCCCGGAATTACAGGCCAATCACGGCCTGAGTCTCGCCCGCACCGGACTACTCGTCGCTGCGCCTACCGTCGGCGTGATGCTGACCCTGATCGCGTGGGGTGCGCTGGCCGACCGGTACGGCGAACGCACCGTACTGGCCATCGGAATGGCCGCGACTGCGGTAGCCGGGCTGGGCGCCGCAACATCCGGATCACTCACCGCCACCGGTGTGTTTCTCGTACTCGGCGGTATGGCTGCGGCCTCCGCGAACGCTGCGAGTGGACGCGTCGTGGTCGGCTGGTTCCCGCCCGAACGCCGGGGACTCGCCATGGGGATCAGGCAGATGTCCCTCCCCCTCGGGATCGCCTGCGCAGCGCTGACCATGCCCTCCCTCGCGCACGCACACGGAATCGGCTGGGCTCTGGCCCTACCGGGCGCACTTTGTGCGGCCGCCGCGCTCGCCTGCGCCGTCGGAGTCGTCGACCCGCCACGACCGAGTCGCACCTCGGCCGCAGGACTCGAGATGCTGGCAAATCCCTATCGGAACAACAGCACTCTGTGGCGCATTCACGCCGTATCCGTTCTGCTCGTCGTCCCGCAATACACGGTATGGACCTTCGCCCTCGTCTGGCTCATCTCCGAGAGGCACTGGGAGGCAACGACTGCAGGCATACTCGTGACTATCGCACAGGTTCTCGGCGCGTTCGGACGGATGGCAGTCGGGTTCTGGTCGGACGCCGTGGGTAGTCGATTGCGCCCGCTTCGCTGGGTCGCCGCATTCGGCGGACTGTCGATGGCGGCGCTCGCCGTGTCGGATTCGGCCCCATCCTTCCTGGCGATACCGGCGCTCCTCGCCGCATCCATTGCCACGGTCGCACCCAACGGCCTCGCATTCACCGCCGTCGCCGAGATCGCCGGTCCGTTCTGGGGCGGACGCGCACTCGGAGTCCAGAACACCGGGCAATTCGTCGCTGCGTCGATAGTCCCGCCCGCCTTCGGCGCGCTGATCGGAATCCTCGGCTTCCCGCTGACTTTCGCCATCGCGGCGGCCCTTCCGATGGTCTCCATACCGATGATCCCCGTGGCCGGGTCCGGGGACCCGGCCACGGGGACCGGAAAAGACTAGAGCCGCACCGCGCCCCTAGAGAGCGGCGACAATCCGGTCGCCTACCTCTTCGGTCACCACCGCAGCATCACCCCGCGACGCCAGATCGGCTTCGACGGCAGCCTCGATACGGGCCGCATCCTCGTCACGCCCGACATGGCGCAGCAGCAAGGCCGCCGAGAGAATGGCCGCCGTGGGATCCGCGATGCCACGGCCGGCGATGTCCGGGGCACTACCGTGAACCGGTTCGAACATCGAGGGATTGGTGCCGGACGCATCGATGTTGCCCGACGCCGCCAGGCCGATACCACCGGTCACCGCACCCGCCAGATCGGTGATGATGTCGCCGAACAGGTTGTCCGTGACGATGACATCGAACCGCGACGGATCGGTCACCATGTAGATGGTGGCCGCGTCGATGTGGCAGTAGGCCGTCTCCACGTCCGGGTACTCGGCCGACACCGTCTCCACAGCACGCGTCCAGATCGCACCGGCGTTGGAGAGGACGTTCGTCTTGTGGATCAGGGTGAGGTGCTTACTCCGAGTCTGCGCGAGCGCGAAGGCGTAGCGCACCACCCGCTCCGCCCCGAACCAAGTATTGATCGACACCTCGGTGGCGATCTCGTGAGGAGTGCCGACGCGGATCGCGCCGCCGTTGCCCGTGTACGGGCCTTCGGTCCCTTCGCGTACCACTACGAAATCGATGTCCGGTTGCGCCGCGAGCGGCGACTTCGTTCCCGGATACAGCTGGGAGGGGCGAAGATTCACATGGTGGTCGAGCGCGAACCGCATGGTGAGCAGGAGTCCTCGCTCGAGGATTCCCGGTGTCACCGACGGATCACCGATGGCACCCAGCAGAATCGCGTCATGGGTGCGGATCGCCGCCAGATCAGCGTCCGGCAGCAGTTCACCGGTGGCGTTGTATCGACGGGCGCCGAGGTCGTACTCGGTGGTCTCCAGGTCGGGTACGAGCTTCCGCAGCACCTTCAGCGCCTCGGCAGTGACCTCGACACCGATTCCGTCACCGGGAATGACCGCAAGCTTCATGAACGCCTCACTTCATCAGAGAGCTGTGCGCGTGTTCCGGCACGAGGTGCCGGAACACGCGCACAAAGGATTTCAGGCCAGGTCGACGAGTTCGATCTTGGTGGCGCCCACCGCGGTGGAGATCGCATCGCGCACGTCGGCAGGGACCTCGCGGTCGACACGGAGGAGGATGGTCGCACCCTCGCCCTCGGCGTCCTGGCTGAGCTGCGCGGCCTGGATGTCGATGCCGGCATTGCCCAGCTGGGTGCCGATCTTACCCAGCGCGCCCGGCTGATCGGTGTAGTTGATCACCAGGTTGAGGCCTTCGGCGCGCAGTTCGAAGTTGCGTCCGTTGATGTTGACGATCTTCTCGACCTGCTGCGGGCCGGTCAGCGTACCCGACACGTTGATGACGCTGCCGTCGCCGAAAACGCCGCGGAGGTCCACGACGCTACGGTGGTTGGGGCTTTCGGCTGCCTTCGTGACCTCGGCCGTCACGCCGCGCTCTTCCGCGAGGGCAGGCGCGTTGACGAACGTCACGGCGTCCTCGATCACCGCCGAGAACACCCCGCGCAGAGCCGAGAGGGCGAGCACGTCGACATTCTCCGACGCGAGCTCACCGCGCACATCGACCGAGAGGTTGACGGGCACCTCGCCCGACAGTGCTCCGAGGAGCACACCCTGCTTGCGCACGATTTCGAGCCACGGGGCAACTTCCTCACCCACGGCGCCCCCGGACACGTTGACGGCGTCGGGAACGAAATCGCCTGCGAGAGCGAGAAGTACAGACTTCGCAACGTCTGTGCCCGCGCGGTCCTGGGCCTCACTCGTGGACGCGCCGAGGTGCGGCGTCACGACGACCTCGGGGAGGTCGAACAACGGGCTGTCCGTGCAGGGCTCGGTTTCGAACACGTCGAGGCCCGCGGCACGCACGTGACCCGACTTGATGGCCTCGGCCAGGGCAGCTTCGTCGATCAGACCACCGCGGGCGGCGTTGACGATGACGACACCCTTCTTGGTCTTGGCCAGGTTCTCCGTACCGAGCAGACCCTTGGTCTCAGGAGTCTTCGGGAGATGGACGGAGATCAGGTCGGCCCGCCCCAGCAACTCGTCGAGCGAGACGAGCTCGATGCCCAGCTGGGCGGCACGGGCGGCCGATACGTAGGGGTCGTAGGCGATGACATGGGTCTCGAATGCCGCGAGACGCTGCGCGAACAGCTGACCGATGCGGCCGAGACCTACGACGCCGACGGTCTTGCCGAAGATCTCGACACCGTTGAACTTACTGCGCTTCCACTCGCGGTCGCGCAAGGTGGCGTCGGCTGCGGGGATCTGGCGGGCGGTGGCGAGCATCAGCGCGACGGCGTGCTCGGCCGCAGTGTGAATGTTCGACGTCGGGGCGTTGACGACCATGACACCGCGCTCCGTCGCAGCCGGCACGTCGACATTGTCGAGGCCGACGCCGGCGCGGGCGACGATCTTCAGCTTGGTGCCTGCGGCGAGAACCTCGGCGTCGACGGTGGTGGCAGAGCGGACGAGGATCGCGTCGGCCTCGGGCACAGCCGCGAGCAGGGCCGGGCGATCAGGTCCGTCGACCCAACGCACCTCCACACCGTCGCCCAATGCCTCGACGGTGGACGGCGCGAGCTTGTCGGCGATCAGAACAACAGGACGGCCTGGCTGGCTCACGTGCAAACTCCCTGATTAGGTGGGTGTGGAGGTGTTTTAACCACACACAGCTTAGTCCGCCCTCACCGGGAATCCGCATCCCGGTAGGCGATACCACATAGTGGACGCCCGCGACAGTGGAAACGGACCGACACATCGCCGGCCCAATGTCACATCCGGGTGCTCTGACGAGACCGAGGTGACATTGGGCCGGCGATGTTCGCGGAACGGTAAAGCGGTGAAACCTAGGCGGTTTCGGTGATCGGCCGGTCGACCCAGCTCATCAGGTCGCGCAGCTTCTTGCCGGTGACCTCGATGGGGTGCTCGGCGTTCGCCTTGCGCAGGCCCTCGAGCTCGGTGTTGCCGTTCTCGACATTGGCGACGAGGCGTCGGGTGAACTCACCCGACTGGATGTCGGCGAGGATCGCCTTCATGCGCTCCTTGGTGCCGGCATCGATGACGCGCGGGCCGGAAAGGTAGCCGCCGAACTCCGCGGTGTCGGACACCGAGTAGTTCATCCGGGCGATGCCACCCTCGTACATGAGGTCGACGATGAGCTTGAGCTCGTGCAGCACCTCGAAGTACGCCATCTCGGGCGCGTAGCCGGCCTCGACCATGACCTCGAAACCGGTCTTGACCAGTTCCTCGGTACCACCGCAGAGCACTGCCTGCTCGCCGAAGAGGTCGGTCTCGGTCTCTTCCTTGAACGTGGTCTTGATGACGCCGGCGCGGGTGCCGCCGATGCCCTTGGCGTAGGACAGCGCGAGCGCCTGACCTTCACCCTTGGGGTCCTGGTCGATCGCGATGAGCGCGGGAACACCCTTGCCGTCGACGAACTGACGACGAACCAGGTGGCCGGGGCCCTTGGGGGCGACCATGCCGACGGTGACGAACTCCGGGGCCTTGATCAGATCGAAGTGGATGTTGAGTCCGTGTCCGAAGAACAGCGCGTCGCCGTCCTTCAGGTTGGGCTCGATGTCATTCGTGAAAATCGACGCCTGCGCGGTGTCGGGTGCGAGCACCATGATCACGTCGGCCCACCCGGAGACCTCGGCCGGCGTGCCGACCGTCAGGCCCTGCTCCTCGGCCTTCGCGCGGGACTTCGAGCCCTCCTTCAGGCCGATTCGGACATCGACGCCCGAATCGCGCAGGCTCAGCGAGTGCGCGTGGCCCTGGCTTCCGTAACCGATCACAGCGACCTTACGGCCCTGGATGATGGACAGATCGGCATCGTCGTCGTAGAACATCTCGACTGCCACAGTTCAACCTCTTTCTTGGAATTTGCGTATCTAAAAGTACTAGCGAGTGGCCGTGATGGACTTCGGCCCCCGTCCCACGGCCACGACCCCGGACTGCACGATCTCCCGGATGCCGTACGGATCGAGCATCCGCAACAGCGCATCCAGTTTGGATCGCGTTCCTGTCGCCTCGATCGTGACCGACTCCGGGGAGACGTCGATCACCTTGGCGCGGAACAGATTTACCGTTTCGATCACCTGGGTGCGCACGCTGGCGTCAGCGCGCACCTTGATGAGCAGCAACTCGCGGGCGACAGAGGCGTCACCGTCCTGCTCGACGATCTTGATGACGTTGATCAGCTTGTTGAGCTGCTTCGTCACCTGCTCCAGCGGGAACTCATCGACGGTCACGACGATGGTCATACGCGAGATCTCGGGGATCTCGGTGCCGCCGACGGCGAGCGACTCGATGTTGAACCCACGACGGGAGAACAGCGCGGCCACCCTGGCCAGCACGCCCGGCTTGTCCTCGACGAGAACACTGAGGGTGTGGCTGGTGCTCACTGATCTTCCTCCCCGGCCGCTGCGGCCGTGCCCGAACGCTGCTCGCGCTCCATGGCCTCGTGAATGACGGCCGGCTCGGCGGCCGCCTCGTCGTCGTCGAACAGCGGACGGATGCCCCGCGCCGCCATGATCTCGTCGTTGCTCGTGCCCGCCGCTACCATCGGCCACACCTGGGCGTCGGCGCCGACAATGAAGTCGATCACCACAGGCTTGTCGTTGATGGACTGCGCCTCGCGGATCGCCGCCTCGACATCCTCTTCTCGCTCGACACGAATGCCGTGGCAGCCCAATGCCTCCGCCAGCTTGACGAAATCGGGGATGCGAATCGCGCCGTGCGTGCCGAGGTTGGTGTTCGAGTAGCGCTCGTCGTAGAAAAGCGTCTGCCACTGGCGCACCATGCCGAGGTTTCCGTTGTTGATGAGCGCAACCTTGATCGGGATGCCCTCGAGCGCGCAGGTGGCGAGTTCCTGATTGGTCATCTGGAAGCAGCCGTCACCGTCGATCGCCCACACCTCGGTGTCAGGCATACCCATCTTCGCGCCCATGGCGGCAGGCACGGCATAGCCCATCGTGCCGAGACCGCCGGAGTTCAGCCAGGTGCGCGGCTTCTCGTAGTTGACGAACTGTGCGGCCCACATCTGGTGCTGTCCGACGCCGGCGCAGTAGATCGCGTCGGGACCGGCGAGCTTGCCGACCGACTGGATCACGTACTCCGGGGACAGCGCGCCGTCGGAGGGACGGTCGTAGCTGAGGGGATACGTGCGACGGATTCCGTCGAGGTACGCCCACCACTCGGTGAGGTCCAGCGTGGTTCCGGTGGCCAGGTCCGCCTTGATCGCCTCGATCAGTTCGACGATGACCTCTTTGCAGTCGCCGACGATCGGGACGTCCGCGTACCGGTTCTTGCCGATCTCCGCCGGGTCGATGTCGGCGTGGATGACCTTGGCGTCGGGGGCGAACGAATCGAGCTGGCCGGTGACGCGGTCGTCGAACCGCGCGCCCAGGGTGATCAGGAGATCACTGCGCTGCAAGGCGGCCACGGCCGCAACCGTGCCGTGCATTCCGGGCATGCCGCAGTTCAGCGTATGGCTGTCCGGGAACGCACCGCGCGCCATGAGTGTGGTGACGACCGGGATACCGGTCAGCTCGGCGAGCTCGAGCAGCTCGGGTGAGGACTCCGACTTGATCACACCGCCACCGACATACAGCACGGGCTGCTTCGCGTCCGCGATCAGGCGGGCGGCCTCGCGGACCTGCTTACCGTGCGGCTTGGTGACCGGACGGTAGCCCGGCAACCGCATCTCCGGCGGCCACGAGAACGTGGTCTGCGCCTGCAGGACGTCCTTCGGGATGTCGACGAGCACCGCACCCGGACGCCCACTCGACGCGAGGTAGAACGCCTCCGCGATGATCCGCGGGATGTCCACCCCGTCTGTGATGAGGAAGTTGTGCTTGGTGATCGGCATGGTGATGCCGGAGATGTCAGCTTCCTGAAACGCGTCGGTCCCGATCAGACTGCGGCCCACCTGGCCCGTGATCGCGACGACCGGAACGGAGTCCATCTGCGCGTCGGCCAGCGGCGTAACCAGGTTGGTGGCACCCGGGCCGGAGGTCGCCATGCAAACCCCGACCTTGCCGGTCGCCTGGGCGTACCCGGTCGCGGCGTGGCCTGCGCCCTGCTCGTGACGAACGAGGACGTGCCGGACCTTCTTCGAGTCGAAGAGGGGATCATAGACAGGCAGAACTGCACCACCCGGAATACCGAATACCGTGTCGACCTCGAGCTCCTCGAGGGCTCGGACCACGGACTGGGCGCCGCTGACCCGCTCGGGGGCGAGTTGGCGGCGGCTACCGGTCTGCGTCGCGGCGGCCGCGGTCGTCGGGCTGGCAGCCCCCGACTTGCGCGGCGTGGGTTGAGGCCGTGCGGTTGGTGCGCTCACTGGGAAATCCTCTGATTCTGGCTCCGGGCAACAAAAAACCCCCGTCAGCGAATGCTGTACGAGGGTGGCGCGTCGTTTCTGGCGAGTTGAAGAAATCGACTCAGGCGACGACGCGCCGGCCGATTACGAGCAACTCATTCTGTTTCACGCGCTCGACGGTAGGCGCGCTAATGCTGAACAGTCAACTTGGTGAGTCGGCCGTCCCAGAATATGAGATACGTCGGCTGCGGTGCGAAGATGTAGAGGTGTCAACTCCGCAGCAGCCCGTGCCACCAGAGTCATCATCCCACACGACCGACATCCCCAAGCAGGTCATCCGAATTTCGCCACTCGCCTACATCGGGTGCGCATTCCTGCTCTTCGCCGTGTCGTTCCCCATTTTCGGGTGGCCGGCCGCCTTCGGCTGGCTCCTCCTGGCCCCGATTCTCGCCGCGGCGTGGGTCGCCCGGGTTCGAACCACCGTCACCCCCGACGGACTTCACGTGCGAAGACTGGTCGGCGGACGGGCCCTCGCCTGGTCGGAGATCACCGGATTCCGCTTCCCGAAACGCGGATGGGCGCGGGCCACACTGACCGACGGCGGCGAGGTGGCCCTCCCCGTCGTCACCTTCGATCGGCTTCCCCAGCTCGCCGCCGCGAGCGGTGGACGAATTACCGATCCCTACGCGGCAGCAGCCGCGGACGCGGAGCAGGCGCCCGATCCTGCCTCCGACGGTGAACACCCGGACAAGCACCAGCCGAGCACAGACGACGAATAACGCGCGAGTAGCGTTGATCAGTACTTCCGTACGCTGACTAAGGAATACGCTCATGCCCCCGCTGAGGTCCCGAACCACCACTGCCGGACGAAATGCCGCAGGCGCCCGCGCGCTGTGGCGTGCCACCGGAATGACCGACTCCGACTTCGGGAAGCCGATCGTCGCAATTGCGAACTCGTACACCCAGTTCGTCCCCGGGCACGTCCACCTCAAGAACGTGGGCGACATCGTCGCCGACGCCGTCTGGGCTGCCGGTGGGGTACCTCGCGAGTTCCACACGATCGCAGTCGACGACGGAATCGCCATGGGGCACGGCGGCATGCTCTATTCCCTTCCGAGCCGGGAGATCATCGCCGACTCCGTCGAGTACATGGTCAACGCCCACACCGCTGATGCGCTCGTGTGCATCTCGAACTGTGACAAGATCACCCCGGGCATGCTCAATGCCGCACTGCGGCTGAATGTTCCCACAGTCTTCGTCTCGGGCGGGCCCATGGAAGCCGGCAAGGCGGTCGTCGTGAACGGTGTCGCCCAGGCGCCGACTGACCTCATCACCGCCATCTCGGCGAGTGCCAGCGACGAGGTCGACGACGAAGGACTCGCCGAGGTCGAGCGCAGCGCCTGCCCGACCTGTGGGTCCTGCTCGGGCATGTTCACCGCAAACTCGATGAACTGTCTCACGGAGGCACTCGGACTGGCGTTGCCCGGCAACGGTTCCACGCTCGCCACCCACGAGGCCAGGCGCGCGCTCTTCACCCGGGCGGGAACCACCGTCGTCGAGGCGGCCCTGCGCTACTACAAGGATGATGACGAGTCGGTCCTGCCCCGTAACATCGCGACGCCTGCCGCGTTCCGCAACGCGATGGCCCTCGATGTCGCGATGGGCGGCTCCACCAACACGGTGTTGCACACCCTCGCGGCCGCCCAGGAGGGCGAGGTGTATGACTTCGATCTCGACAAGATCGACGAGATCAGCCGCAAGGTGCCCTGCCTGTCCAAGGTGTCGCCCAACTCCGACTACCACATGGAAGACGTGCACCGTGCCGGCGGAATCCCCGCGATCCTCGGCGAACTGCGTCGCGCAGGGCTGCTCGAGAGCGACGTCTCGACCGTGCACACCAAGAGCTTCGACGAGTGGCTCGACACGTGGGACATCCGTTCCGGCAAGGCATCCGACGAGGCCGTCGAACTCTTCCACGCCGCACCCGGCGGCGTCCGCACCACCGAGCCGTTCTCGACGAACAATCGCTGGTCCTCACTCGACACCGACGCCGCCAACGGGTGCATCCGCGACTTCGAGCACAAACACACGGTCGAGGGCGGCCTGGCCGTGCTGCGCGGCAACATCGCCGTCGACGGCGCCGTCATCAAGACAGCCGGGATCGACGAAGACCTGTTCCATTTCCAGGGACCCGCGCGCGTCGTGGAGTCGCAGGAAGAGGCGGTGTCGGTGATCCTCGGCAAGAAGATCCAGCCCGGTGAGGTCCTCGTCGTGCGCTACGAGGGTCCCGCAGGTGGCCCGGGCATGCAGGAAATGCTGCACCCCACCGCCTTTCTCAAGGGCTCCGGTCTCGGGAAGAAGTGCGCACTGATCACCGACGGCCGATTCTCCGGCGGTTCCTCGGGACTTTCCATCGGCCACATCTCCCCCGAGGCCGCCAGCGGCGGCGCGATCGGCCTGGTCGAGGACGGCGACCAGATCCTCATCGACATCGCGACCCGCACGCTGAAGCTCCTCGTCGACGACGCGGTGCTCGCCGATCGCCGGGCGAAGATGGAGTCGTCCGAGCGTCCGTGGCAGCCGCTGAACCGCGAGCGCACCGTCACGACGGCCCTGCGCGCGTACGCCGCGCTCGCCACGTCCGCCGACAAGGGTGCGGTCCGCCAGGTCCCCTGACCGCGCATCGACACCGGGCACACCGCGCAGACACGAAGCCGGGTGCCGCAGCAGGAGGTTTTCTGCCGCGGCACCCGGCTTCCGCCGTCGGTGTGACTTTCGGATTCCGCCTCGGATGTGACCGCGCTCACGGTGATCAACTCGCTCAGACGGCAACACCCCAGAAAGGGTTCTCTTGATCGAAATGATCAGTTGAGGCCGAGCTTCTTGCACACGTCGCTCAGTAATGGTTCCCTCAGTTGGCAGTTGAGACCTACATCACAATCGGCAACACCGGAACACCTCCGGCCCACGAGGCCATCGGGAACACAACCTAGGAGCGACACATGCCAGGAGTCGGCATATGGCGAACGAAATCCGTCGAGCAATCGATCGCGGACACCGACGAGCCCGACACTCGGCTGCGGAGGGAACTGACCGCGAAGGATCTGACCGTCTTCGGTGTCGCTGTCGTGATCGGTGCCGGTATCTTCACTCTCACCGCCCGCACGGCAGGCAACGTCGCAGGGCCGTCCATCTCGCTTGCCTTCGTACTCGCCGCCATCGCATGTGGCCTGGCCGCATTGTGTTATGCCGAGTTCGCGTCCACCGTACCGGTGGCCGGAAGCGCGTACACCTTCTCGTACGCCACCTTCGGCGAATTCGTCGCCTGGATCATCGGCTGGGATCTCATTCTCGAGTTCGCACTCGCGTCGGCCGTGGTGGGTAAGGGCTGGTCGCTGTATCTCGGCAACGCACTCGGCTTCAGTGGCGCCACCACAGCGCATCTGGGACCGATCGACTTCGACTGGGGCGCGCTGATCATCATCGGTGCCATCACCGCCGTGCTCGCCATCGGCACCAAGGTCTCCTCCCGCGTGTCCGCGGTCATCACGGCCATCAAGATCGCCGTCGTTCTCCTCGTCATCGCCGTGGGCGTCTTCTACATCAAGAAGGAGAACTACGCGCCCTACATTCCGCCCGCAGAGGGTGCGTCGAGCACCGCGCACGGCGTGCATCAGACGCTGTTCTCCTTCCTCACCGGTGCCGACGGCAGCAGCTACGGCTGGTACGGCCTGCTCGCCGCGGCCAGCCTCGTCTTCTTCGCCTTCATCGGATTCGACGTCGTCGCCACCACCGCGGAGGAAACCAAGAACCCGCAGAAGGCTCTTCCCCGCGGAATCCTGGGCTCACTGGCCATCGTCACCGTCCTCTACGTCGCCGTGACCCTTGTCCTCACCGGCATGGTCAAATACACCGATCTGAAGACCGGGAGTCCGCTCGTCGGCGACAGCAGCGCCACTCTCGCCACCGCTTTCGAGGCTCACGGCATCACCTGGGCGCAGACGGCCATCAACTTCGGCGGACTCGCAGGTCTGACCACCGTGGTGATGGTCATGATGCTCGGACAGACCCGAGTGCTGTTCGCGATGTCTCGGGACGGCCTGATGCCGCGGGGACTGGCCAAGACCGGCAACAAGGGAACCCCCGTTCGTATCACCCTGATCGTCGGTGCCGTCGTCGCCCTGCTCGCCGCGTTCTTCCCCATGGGAACGCTCGAAGAAATGGTGAACATCGGAACGCTGTTTGCGTTCGTGCTGGTCTGTATCGGTGTGATCATTCTTCGCCGCACGCGGCCCGACCTGCCGCGCGGCTTCCGCGTCCCGCTGGTTCCGCTGGTTCCGATCCTGGCCGTCGCCGCCTGCGGATGGTTGATGCTGAATCTCTCGGTCGAGACGTGGATCCGGTTCGTCGCGTGGATGGCACTCGGTGTGGTGATCTACTTTGCGTACGGTCGGCGCAAGTCCGTTCTGGGCCAGCGCCTCGCGGCACAGGCGGAGCCGCCGGAAGAGGAGAAGCTCCCCGAGTTCGCACAGCACTGACCTGGATGAACGAATCCGCCGCACGTTCTGAACGGGACGTGCGGCGGATTCGTCTGGGCAGTCAGATGAGCGGGTTGGCACCGTTCAGGAAGATCCAGGTGCAGACGCCGGCAGCGACACCGAGAATCAGAGCGACGAACGAACCGATGAACGGACGGGTCGCCCACCCCCGCCTTCCATCGAGAGAGATACGACCGGGCCCGGTGAGAATGATCACCCCGGCGCACACGCCGAGCAACGTCTCGTACTCGGTTCCCGCGGGCGCGAAGTACTCGAGTCCCGGTTCCGCCGTCTGCCGGAAAGCCCACGCATTGATCATCACCGCGAGAACCGAAGCAGCGGCCAGTGGCGTAACCAGCCCGAGGATCAGCAGCGCACCACCGGCAACCTCACCGACGGCGCCCAGAATTGCGAGAAGCTTCGCCTGCTGGAATCCCGCGTTCGCCAACATGTCCTCGAACCCGTCGAGACCTGGGCCGTTCCATATCCCGGTCAGCTTCTGCAGTCCGTGCACCAGAGCGGTTCCGCCCACAGCGAGGCGCAGCGCAAGCAATCCGAGGTCCAGGGTGCCGCGACCGATCTTCACATCACCGTCACCCGCCGCACCGACCGCGGACGTACCCGTCGTTGCGTCCGATCCGGTGGAAGGCCGACCGAGAACCTCGGTCGGCTGGTCCGACTCCCGCGACCCCGAGTCCCGGTAGGCCGGGATCTGCTCGGTCGGCAGACCCGCGCCGTGCGCGTCACCGAAATCCAGCTCGTCGTCGGTGTGCGGAAGAGCGCGCCCCCCGGAACCGGACACCGGCGTGGCCGTCGGAAAACGCTCGGTCGGAGAGTCGTACGGGCTCGAGACCTTGCCGTAGTCCGGTGAAGCGCCGTGGTCCGAGGCACCGGGGTCCGGCGACTCGTTGGGGTCTTTCCGCATGTCAGTCACACCGTCCAGGGTAGGTCGGCGGGGGGAACATCGCCGGGAAGCGGATGCGGCGTGGCGGTGTCGGCGCACCCTTCCGTAACGTTTCTCTCATGATGGTGGGTGGGCTGCGCCGCAGGGCGACCGGCAGATCGACATGGATGATGTCCGTGCTGTGCGTCACCGCGCTGCTCGCAGCAGGATGTGCAAAGTTCGATGATTCGGCGTCGTCGCCGTTCAGCCCCGAACCTTCCGAAGCGTCGGGCGCCGAGGTAGAGCCCGAGAGCCCGCCGCCGTCCACGACTACACCACCGCCGCCCAGCGGGCCGCTCGGGCCGTGTCAGGATCCGGACCCCAGTGTCATCGCCACCTGTCTCGACACGACGGGTGGCCTCGTGGTCCTTCCCGACGCAGCCACTGCTCTGGTCGCTGAGCGGCGGACCGGACGCATCCTCGAAGTAGCGCAGGGCCGCCAGCCCAGGGAAATAGCTCACATCGACGTCGACGGCAGTTCCGACGGCGGACTCCTGGACATCGCTCTGTCACCGAGCTTCGTCGAGGACAACCTGATCTACGCCTACGTGTCGACTCCCACCGACAACCGGGTGGTACGCGTCGCGCCTGGCGATACTGCAAAGGAAGTACTCGGCGGGATACCGCGGGGGGACGTCGGCAATGCGGGTTCACTCGAATTCTCGGGAGACGAACTCATGGTGCTCACGGGAAATGCGGGAAATCCGGCCGCCGCGTCCGACCCAGCCTCTCTCGCCGGCAAGCTGCTGAAGGTCACGGCGCTCTCTCCCGCCCCGACTCCTGCGCAGCCGCGGCCGCAGGTCGTCTTGTCCGGCATCGGAACCGCCGGTGGGGTGTGCGTCGACCCCGGCGTGGCGGTGTGGGTTACCGACCGCACACCCCTCGAGGATCGCCTGCAACGGGTCAGCGCCGACGGCGCCGTGTCCTCCCCGGTGTGGACGTGGCCGGAGCGCCCCGGCGTGGGCGGGTGCGTGGCCGCGCAGGACGTCGTTGCCGTGTCGCTGAGCACGGCCAAGGCGATGTCAGCGCTCGCCGCCGACCCGAGCACCGGAGCTGTCACCACCGCTCCCGGCGTCATCGTCCAGGACCGGTACGGCCAGCTCGGTGGAGCCGCCCTCGGGCCGGACGGTCTGATCTGGGTCAGCACGGTCAACAAGACGGCCGGCCAGCCGGGTCCCAACGACGACCGTGTGATCAAGATGCCGTTGCCATCCGGCGGCGGCGGGTTCGACTGACGCGCTGCTCGGCCCCGTCCCGCCCCTCCCTGCTTGTACTCCCGTGCACGAACGGGACGTTCGTTCGGTTGAACCGAACGAACGTCCCGTTGGTACGTCGGCGGGGTTACACGTCGGCGGAGGTTAGCTGCAGGCCTCGATGACGAGTTCCTTGACACGAGCGGGGTCGGCCTGGCCACGCGTCGCCTTCATCACGTCGCCGACGATCTTGCCCGCGGCCGCCACCTTGCCGCCGCGGATCTTGTCGGCGATGTCGGGGTTGGCTGCCAGGGCCTCGTCGACGGCCGCCTTCAGCTTGGTGTCGTCCCGCTCGACCACGAGTTCCGGATGGTTCGCAACAACCTGTTCCGGATCGCCCTCGCCGTCGAGGACGTGGTCGACCACCTGACGCGCGACCTTGTTGTTCAGCTTGCCGCTGTCGATGAGCGCGACCACCTGAGCCACCTGCGCCGGGGTGATCGGCAGCGCCGTCAATTCCACGCCGCGCGTGTTCGCCTGCTGGGCCAGGTACGACACCCACCATGACCGCGCGGCTTCCGCGGAGGCTCCGGCCTCGGTCGTGGCGATCACGAGGTCGAGGGCACCGGCGTTGACGAGGTCGCGCATCACCTCGTCGGAGACACCCCACTCGGCCTGGATCCGGGCGCGACGAACCCAGGGCAACTCCGGCAGCGTGCCGCGGAGTTCCTCGATCCATTCGGCGCTGGGGGCCACCGGCTCGAGGTCGGGTTCCGGGAAGTACCGGTAGTCCTCGGCGGTCTCCTTGCGCCGGCCCGGCGACGTGGTGCCGTCCGCCTCCTGGAAGTGGCGGGTTTCCTGGATCACCACACCGCCCGACTCCAGCACGGCTGCCTGACGGCGCATTTCGTACCGGACCGCCACCTCGACGCTCTTGAGGGAGTTGACGTTCTTCGTCTCCGTACGGGTTCCCAGCTCAGTGGCGCCGATCGGCATCAGCGACACATTGGAGTCGCAGCGCATCGAACCCTGGTCCATGCGCACGTCGGACACGTTCAGCGACTTCAGCAAATCGCGCAGCGCGGTGACGTAGGCACGGGCAACCTCGGGAGCGCGCGCACCGGCACCGCTGATGGTCTTGGTCACGATCTCGACCAACGGAACACCCGCCCGGTTGTAGTCGAGCAGCGAGTGGCTTGCGCCGTGGATGCGGCCCGTCGCGCCGCCGACGTGCAGCGACTTCCCGGTGTCCTCTTCCATGTGCGCCCGCTCGATCTCGACGCGCCAGGTGGTGCCGTCGTCGAGAACGACGTCGAGGTAGCCGTCGGTGGCGATCGGCTCGTCGTACTGCGAGATCTGATAGTTCTTGGGCTGGTCCGGGTAGAAGTAGTTCTTCCGCGCGAAACGGCCCCACGGTGTGATCGAGCAGTTCAGCGCCAGGCCGATCCGGATCGCAGATTCGACCGCAGCCTCGTTGACCACCGGCAACGACCCGGGCAGGCCCAGGCAGACCGGGCACACCTGAGTGTTCGGCTCAGCGCCGAACTCGGTCGGGCACGGGCAGAACATCTTGGTGTTGGTGCCGAGCTCTACGTGTACCTCCATGCCGAGAACAGGCTCGTACTTGGCGAGCACATCGTCGTAGTCGAGGAGGGCCGGCGCGTCGACAGCAGTCATGCAGAAGAGTTTATGCGCCTGCTCGTGTGCCCAAAAACGCGGTCAGCCGAAAAAGGCGGCTGCCTCGTCGTATCGCTCCCGTGGCACGGTCTTGAGGTGGCGGGTGGCGTCGGTGAGCGCCACCAATTCGATCGACGTGCCGTGCAGGGCAACCATCTGCCCGAAGTCTCCGCGGTGGACCGCGTCCGTGGCGTGCACCCCGAAGCGGGTGGCGAGCACCCGGTCGTACGGGGTGGGTGTGCCGCCCCGCTGCACGTGCCCGAGAACCGTTGTCCGTACTTCCTTCCCGATGCGGCGTTCGATCTCGGTGCCGAGCTGCTGCGCGACACCGGTGAATCGTTTGTGCCCGAACTCGTCGATGCCACCTTCGCGCAGCGTCATCGACTCGGGGGTGGGCGCGGCACCCTCGGCGACGACACAGATGAAGTGGGAGTCACCCCGCTGGAACCGCTTCTTCACCATGTCGCACACCTCACCGACATCGAACGGCACCTCGGGAACGAGGGTGAGGTGCGCGCCCGTCGCCAAACCCGAATGCAGAGCGATCCAGCCGGCGTGCCGGCCCATCACCTCCACCAGCATGACCCGTTGATGCGACTCGGCGGTGGTGTGCAACCGGTCGATTGCATCCGTCGCGATGGACAACGCGGTGTCGAAGCCGAACGTCACATCGGTGCAGTCGATGTCGTTGTCGATCGTCTTCGGAACCCCGATGACCGGGACACCGCTTTCTGCCAACCACCCTGCGGCAGTGAGCGTTCCCTCTCCTCCGATCGGAATGAGGGCGTCGATACCGTTGTCGTCGAGGGTCTGCCGGATCTGGTCCAGTCCGGCTTTCAACTTGTCCGGATTCACCCGGGCAGTGCCCAGGATGGTGCCGCCGCGGGTGAGGATGCGGTCGATCCGGTCGTCGTTGGACAACGGAACCTTGCGGTCCTCGAGCAGGCCGCGCCAACCGTCCCGGAATCCCACCACCGAGCTGCGATACCGGCCGTCGGCAGTGCGCACCACCGCCCTGATCACCGCGTTGAGTCCGGGGCAGTCGCCGCCGCCGGTCAGGATCCCGATTCGCATCCGAGCACCCCTCGTTCTCCCGTTGCGGCGCCGTGTCCCGATGGGAAGGCGCCTCGTGTGGTGATGGTGGTTCTCCTTACCCATCTTGCCGCTCGGACGCCGTGAGGGCACCTCGGACCGACGGGTTCTTTTCAGCCCGGTGTGACGAGGCCACTCTCGTAGGCGAGAACCACGGCCTGTGCGCGGTCTCGGAGATCGAGCTTGGACAGCACCTTTCCGACATGCGTCTTGACGGTCTGCTCGGCGACGAACAGCCGGTCCGCAATCTCGGTGTTGGACATCCCGCCGGCAATGAGTTCGAGAACCTCTCGTTCGCGCGGGGTCAGCGCCGAGAGCGCCGCAGGCTTGCGGCGTGTGGTGCTGCGGCGGCTCGTCACGTCCGCGATCAGGCGTTTGGTGACCGTCGGCGCCAGAAGCGCCTCCCCGTCGGCGACCACCCGGACGGCACGGACCAGTTCCTCGGCGGGCGCGTCCTTGAGCATGAAGCCGCTGGCGCCGATGCTGAGCGCTTCGTAGACGTAGTCGTCGACGTCGAACGTGGTGAGCATCAGAACGCGCACAGGGGGATCGAATCCCGCCGACAGGATCAGGCGCGCCGCATCGAGACCGTTCATCTCTGGCATCCGGACATCCATCAGGACCACGTCGGGACGCAGACGTCTGACCTCGGTCACCGCCACGGCCCCGTCCGGTGCGTCGCCGATGACGCTGATGTCGGGTTGTGAGGAGAGCAGGGCGCCGAAGCCCTGACGGACCATGGCTTGATCGTCAGCAATGAACACGGTGATGGCCACGCCGTCAGCCTAGGCTGACGCGGCCGCGAACTCGGCGTGGACCTCGAATCCGCCGTTGTCGTGCATCCGCGTGGTGAGCACCCCCCCGACGGCCTGCGCGCGCTCACGCATGCCGATGATTCCATTGCCTCCGGTCGATTCGTGCCTGGTCAGCGCAGACGCGATACTGCGTTTCGCCGGACCGTTGATCACGGACAGCGACACGATCGGCGACTGATACGTGATTTTCACCTCGACCGCTGCGCCCGATGCATGCCGCGCTGTGTTGGCCAACGACTCCTGCAGGATGCGATACATCACCAGACCGACCGACTCGGACGCGAGCGTCGCGTCACCGGACACACTCCAGGTGACCGGGATCCCGGCCCGGCGACTGCCCTCGAGCAACTCGCCGATCTGGCCCACCCCGGGCTGCGGGGCGTGCTCGGCGAGCTGGCCGTCGCTCCGCAGGACGCCGAGCAGTCCGCGCACCTCGTTCAGTGCGGCGCGCCCGGCCGCGCCGATCGACTCGAATTCGGCGCGGGTTTCGTCCGATACGTTCGCGATGCGATAGGGCGCGCTCTGCGCCTGCACGACCACCATCGACATATGGTGCGCGACAACGTCATGCAAGTCACGCGCTATGCGCGCCTTCTCCTCGAGAACCGTGCGACGCGTGCGTTCGAGCTCGCTCAGCTCTTCCTGCCGGGCGAGTTGCCTGCGCGAGAGCACGAGCCAGCGGATCAGCAGGCCGAAGACGACGATCGCCGTGAGCCCCACGGCCCAACCGCGGCCGTTGGTGCCTGGCGTGTCGGCGAGGAAGAGCAGCACCGTCGACATCCATGCGACGCCGACGACGGGAATGGCCGCCCGCATACTCACTGCCGCCAGGAGCGCCAGTATCACCAGGATATGGACTACCTGCCAGGGGTAGTCGTAGCCCGCTTGCAACCCGAAGACTCGCGGAATGACCAGAGCGGAGACCGCAGAGACAGCCCACCCCAGCGCGGGGTTGGCGCGGATCAGCACGAAGGGAAACGCTGCGAGCGCCGCGACGAACGGCTGAATCGCCGGGCTCACCTGGTGCGTCAACTGTAGTGTCGGCCACGCGACAGCGAAGAGAATCGCTGTGACCACGACAATTGCCAGGTTCAGCCACTGGCCTCGAGCAACTCTCCGGATACGCGTCTTCTTGTCCACACGTCGAGCGTAGGAAGTGCGTTCACCGCATGTCCTCACTCCTCGGGCCGAGGTACCCCTAGTACCGAGGTATGAGATCGCGGCCCACTCGTCCCCCGAGGCCAGTGATCGAACCGGACTCCGGTGTGATGTGGCTGCGTAACGCTTGTTCATACCGTCTTCGTCATGCGAACGACGGGGACACGGAGAACTACCTGGGCTGCGGTGGCCTTTGCCGCAACGGCCCTTCTGACCACTACCGGATTCTCCGGCACCGGGACCGCGGGCACACCCCGGCCACAGAACGCCGCCGCGTCGGACGCGGTACTCACTCTCACCTCCGCCGAGGAATTCGCGGAATCGTCCATTCCCGCGGATTTCGAATCCGTCATGGGGTACACACCGCAGCGCGTCGAGGGAGTGCTCGCCGATCCGGCGGGCGACTGCTCGTCCCCGGTGCCGTTGCCGGTCGAATTCGACGCCTCGTGCAAGGCCCACGACCTCGGATACGACCTCCTCCGCTACGCCTCCCGGTCCGGGAACGACCTCGAACCGTGGGCACGACAGAGCCTCGACACACAACTCGATCGACGAATGCACGCGGCGTGCGACAGGCGCGTCGACGAACGTGCTCGCACCTCCTGCTATGTCATGGCGAACATCGCGACCACTGCCGTCACGGGAAACAGTTGGCGCCAAGGCTATTCCGCGCCCGTGACCGAGTCCGGAGCCAAGTACGGGCTCGCAGGCGGTGTCGGGGTCGCACTCCTCGCGGGTGCGACCTGGTCCCTTCGCCGCCGACCGGAACCCCAGGGAGCCGTCGCATGAGCATGACCGCTGTCCTCGACGCCCGGCGCCACCTCGACTACGGATCCCGAGTACCGGCGAATGTGCTCCGCCGCGGGCTCGCCACAACGATTCCGGTGTCGGCACTCCCCCGGGCCTCCTCCACGATCTCCGTGACGATGTTCGTACTCGCCTCGCTCGCACCGTCATTGCTTCCTCGAAGCGCCCTGACGCAAGCCCTCTTCACCGGCGTTCTCGCTGCGGCGGGGCTCGGGATCCTCGTCCTCGCGCGCCGGCTGCGGCAGGTGCTCATTCGCCCCTCCGCGTCGCGGGTACCCCGGGAATCCGTTCGCCTTCCAGCCTTGTTGGGCGCGATGGTCGCCACTGCCTGGACGATCGTGATTGCCGACCACTGGCAGGATTCACTGCGGCAGGCGATGGGGATGAACAACGTGGGCCCGGGTCACTGGATGCAGGTGATCATCGGCGCCGCGTCGACCTTCGGGTGCCTGGTTGCCGTCGGGGCGGCTGTCTCCTCGGTGGCCCACCGTCTCGGCTGGATCGGCAGCGCCACCACCGCCATCGTTCTCGCGACCGGTCTGCAACTGGTTGCGGGGCCGGCGGTCTGGGAGATGATGTCGCGTTCGTACAGCGATTCCAATGATCTGGTCGACGTCTCGCTGCATCGTCCGATGTCCGTCGCACTGGCAGGGAGCCCCCCGTCCGTCGTCAGTTGGGAGTCACTCGGCCGGCAGGGACGTCGCTTCGTCGCTGCCGGTGAGCAGTCGGCGAGTATCCGCACCTACGTCGGGATGAATTCGGCGCCCGACGTGCAGTCCCGCGCAGCCCTTGCGGTCTCGGAACTGGAGCGGGCGGGCGGATTTACGCGTTCGGCCATCGTCGTCACCGTTCCCACCGGTTCCGGTTGGATAGACGAGAACGCCGCGAAGGGGTTCGAGGAACGCTTCGGTGACGATGTTGCGATCGTCGGACTCCAATACTCCTACGCACCGAGTTGGATCACCTTCGCCTTCGGCCGCTCGGCGGCCGGCGAATCTGCGGCAGCGTTGTTCGAGGCCGTCGCCGACCGCATCGCGGCAGTACCCGAGGCACTCCGGCCTGCTCTCTACGTCTACGGCCAGAGCCTCGGATCCGTCGGGGGCAGCGCCCAGTTCGCCGACGCAGCAGACCTGAACCGGCAAGTGTGTGGGGCGCTGTGGGCAGGACCGCCCGCCGGGTCCGTGATGACCGACGGCGCAACGGTTCTGGCCAACACGTCCGATCCCGTCGTGTGGTGGTCACCCGACCTGATCCTGCACCGGCCCGATCTGTCGCGCGCCGTGCGAGATGCTCCGATCCCCCAATGGATCCCCGGCGTGACCTTCCTCCAGGCCGGCGTCGACCTGGTGTCGGCGCTCAACTTCCCCGCCGGGCACGGGCATCGCTACGGAGAAGAGCAGGGCACCGCCCTACCCGACTGCGACCTCAGCCGGTGACCCGATAGGACCACGTGCAGCTTCAAAAGCCGCACCCACCCGGTAGAGCCGCTCATCGGCGAGCGCCGGCGCCATGATCTGCAGGCCGACCGGGAGACCGTCGTCCGCCGACAGCCCGGAGGGAACGGACATCGCGCAGTGGCCCGCGAGGTTGGTGGGCAGCGTGCACAGGTCCGACAGGTACATCGCGAGCGGATCGCCGACCTTCTCCCCCAGCTTCCAGGCCGTGAACGGACTGGTGGGAGAGACGAGGACATCGACCTGCTCGTAGGCCCTGTCGAAGTCGCGGGATATCAGGGTCCGGACCTTCAGCGCCTGGCCGTAGTAAGCGTCGTAGTACCCCGCCGAGAGCGCGTAGGTGCCGATCATGATGCGGCGCTTGACTTCCGGACCGAAGCCCGCAGCACGAGTAGCGGCCATCACCTGATCCGCGCTCATGTCGCCCTCGTCGATCCGCAGTCCGTACCGCATGGCGTCGAACCGGGCGAGGTTGGAGGACACCTCACTCGGGAGGATCAGGTAGTACGCGGCGAGCGCGTACTCGAAGTTGGGGCAGGACACTTCGACGACCTCGGCACCCAGTTCGGTGAGCTGTGCTACCGCCGCGTCGAACGAGGAGAGGACGCCGGGCTGGTAGCTGTCGGAGTGCAGCTCCTTGACGACGCCGACCTTCACACCTCGGAGATTGCCGCCGGCTCCCTCCCGCGCCGCGGCGACCACCGGGCGGACCGGCGCATCGATGGAGGTGGAGTCGCGCGGATCGTGACCGGCTATCACCTCGTGCAGCAAGGCAGTGTCGAGAACCGTGCGGCCACAAGGGCCCCCCTGGTCCAGCGACGACGCACAGGCGACCAGGCCGAAGCGAGACACCGTGCCGTAGGTCGGCTTGGTGCCCACCGTCGCGGTCAGCGCGGCGGGCTGCCGAATCGATCCACCGGTGTCGGTTCCGATCGCGAGCGGCGCCTGCCGGGACGCGAGCGCCGCGGCGCTGCCGCCGCCCGACCCGCCAGGTACGCGGGAGACGTCCCAGGGGTTGCGGGTGGGGCCGTACGCAGAGTTCTCCGTGGACGAGCCCATCGCGAACTCGTCGAGGTTTGTCTTGCCCAGGATCGGGATACCGGCAGCGCGGAGTTTGCTCGTGAGAGTCGCGTCGTACGGGGCAACCCAGTTCTCGAGAACTTTCGAGGCGCAGGTGGTGGGCATGTCGGTGGTGGTGAAGATGTCTTTGAGCGCCAACGGAACTCCCGCCAGCGGCGAAGCGGGAGCCTCACCCGCGGCCAGCGCGCTGTCCACCTCCTTCGCCGACACGAGAGCCTGTTCCCCCGCCACGTGCAAGAAGGCACCGAGTCCGCCGTCGACCTCCGCGATGCGGTCGAGATGCGCCTGGGTGACCTCGACGGACGACACCTCACGGCGGTGGATCTTCGACGCCAGTTCCGCCGCGTCGAGTGTGGTCAGTTCGGCGCTCATTCGCCCTCTCCGAGAATCTGCGGTACGGCGAAACGATCCTGTTCGACAGCGGGTGCGCCGGACAGCGCCTGCTCCGGGGTGAGCCCGGGAACGATCACATCGGGACGGGTCACGTTGGTGACCGCGTTCGGGTTCGCCATCGGCTGGACGTCTTCTGCGGGAACCTCGGTGACCACCTTCACGTGGCTGAGAATCGAGTCCAGCTGACCCGCGAACTCGTCGAGTTCGGCGTCGGTCAGGGCGAGTCGAGACAGCCGCGCGAGGTGCGCGACCTCGTCACGGGAGATGGCAGGCACCGCGGGGCCCCTTTCAGGTCGGACGTACACAATGTCCGTCCCAGCCTAGAGCGTGGCCCGATCAGCCGTGCAGCCAGCGCCGAATCCTGGCCGTGCGGAGGCGCGTGCCATGAACCCGGGTGTCGTCACCGGTGAAGCAATACACCGCGTGGTACCGCATCGGATCGGAAGCCCGATCGTGGCCAACTGCGCCTACGTTTCGACTGGAATGTTTCGTGGACGAGGCGATTCCGTATCGAGGGTGTCAACGAATCGGGCGCGACCTGGAACTCCCGCTCGGTCCTCCCCCGAACGCGGAGGGGGGACCGCATACTCGGAACCGAAAGTGCAAGGATGGTCGTGACGGGGGTCGCAGGTGGTACTCCCGCGTTTATCTCGTGGTGAAAGGGACGCACGTGTCGTATCTTCTTCGCGTCCAGCTCCCCGACCGACCAGGTAGCCTCGGCTCGCTCGCCGTCGCCCTCGGATCGGTGGGCGCTGACATTCTGTCGCTCGACGTGGTGGAGCGGGGTGCCGGATTCGCCATCGACGACCTCGTGGTCGATGTCGAGCCGGGATCGCTGCCCGACACCCTGATCACCGCCGCCGAGGCTCTCCCCGACGTCACCGTCGATTCCATTCGCCCCTACGCCGGAATACTCGACACCCACCGCGAACTCGAGCTGATCGATCAGGTGGCCACCGCCACGGACGACCGCCTGCAGGTCCTGGTCGACGGCGCGCCGCGCGTGCTGCGCGTCGGCTGGTCCGTGGTTGCGGACCTCGGCCCGCGGGGCGCCTACCGCGTGGTCGGCAGTTCGGGTGCTCCGGAAACCCATGCCACGGACATCCCCTGGATGCCCCTCGAGAAGCCGATGGCACTGGACGGCGAGGACGACTGGGTACCGCGGGTGTGGCGCGATATGAACACCACGCTGGCTGCGGCCCCCCTCGGAACCACCGGCCGCGTGTTGATGCTCGGCCGGCCCGGGGGGCCGGAGTTCCGTCCCTCGGAAGTCGCGCGACTGGGGTACCTCGCCGGCATCATCGCGACCGTACTGGGCTGAGGACCGGAACGCGCCCTGCCTCAAACCAGTTCGCGGACCAGCACGGTCAACTCGATACCAGGCACGGGAACCCAATTGCGTTCGGGCACAGGGACGAAGCCGTTGCGGTCGTAGATGCGCCGGGCTGCTTCCATCGAGGCCTGTGTGGACATGACGACGGCTCTGTCACCGCGGTCGTAGGCGGTGTCCAGCACGTGTCGCACCAATGCCGAGCCGACGCCGGAGCCGCGCGCGTCCGGTGAGACCGCCAGCATGCGGAATTCGAGTTCGCCCGGCTCTGCCACATCCGCGTAGGGCGATGTGGGATCCGCGATCGTGACGGAACCGACGACCTGACCGTCGATGACGGCAACCCGAACGTCCGCCTTGTCCACACGTCCCGCCGTATCGCGTAACCGGTTGGTGTACGGATCGTGTGCCTCGACGAATCCGCCGCCGACGTACGCGATCACCGTCAGGTCGCCCACGACCTCGTACTCGTCCGGGGCCACATCCCGTATTTCGATCATGTCCAGAACTATGACAGGACACCTCACGGTGCCCAAAAAACTGGAGTGAGGAACCGGTCACATCGCCGAATCGGCCACGGCCTCCGGTCCCCCTTCGAGCAGGCGCCGGAATCCGTCCTCGTCGAGAACGGGGACACCGAGTTCGACGGCCTTGTCATGCTTCGAGCCCGGTGATTCACCGACCACCACGTAGGCCGTCTTCTTCGACACCGAACCCGCCGCCTTACCGCCGCGTACCAGGATGGCTTCCTTGGCCTGATCACGCGAGTACGTCTCGAGCGATCCCGTCACCACGATCGACAGGCCTTCGAGGTTGCGCGGAATCGATTGGTCGCGTTGATCTTCCATGCGCACGCCTGCCGCGGCCCACTTCTCGACTATCTGCAGATGCCAGTCCACGCCGAACCACTCCGCGACCGCGGCGGCGATGGTGCCGCCCACGCCGTCCACTGCCGCGAGCTCTTCGACGGAACTCTCGCGGATCTTTTCGAGCGAACCGAACTCGCCGGCAAGCGCACGGGCGGCCGTCGGTCCCACATGACGGATCGACAACGCCACCAAGACCCGCCACAGTGGTTTGTCCTTCGCGGAGTCGAGGTTGTCGAGGAGCCGCCGTCCGTTGGCTGAGAGAGCCCCCGCCTTGGTCCGGAAGATCGACGTCTTCAGGAGATCGTCCTCCGTGATCGAGAACAGGTCACCCTCGTCCTCGATCGCCCCGGCCTCGAGCAGCCCCGTCGCGGCCTCGTAGCCGAGCACCTCGATGTCGAACGCGCCCCGGCCCGCGACGTGGAAGACCCGCTCCCGGAGCTGCGCGGGACAGTAGCGCTGATTGGGGCAGCGGATGTCGGCATCCCCCTCCTTGGCCGGGGCCAGGAGGGTGTTGCACTCGGGGCAGTGCGTCGGCATGACGAACTCGTGCTCGTCGCCAGTACGCACGTCGACGACGGGGCCCAGGACCTCTGGGATGACGTCACCAGCCTTGCGGATCACCACGGTGTCACCGATCAGGACACCTTTGCGCTTGACCTCGGAGCCGTTGTGCAGGGTGGCGAGTGACACGGTGGAACCGGCGACGGTGACCGGTTCCATGTAGGCGAAAGGTGTGACCCGTCCCGTCCGCCCCACATTGACCCGGATGTCGAGGAGCTTGGTGGTGGCTTCCTCGGGCGGGTATTTGTACGCGATTGCCCACCGCGGGGCTCGCGAGGTGGAACCGAGCCGGCGTTGCAGCGACATCTCGTCGACCTTCACCACCAGTCCGTCGATCTCGTGCTCGACGTCGTGCCGGTGTTCACCCCAGTACTCGACCTTCGCCACCACCGCGTCGGCGCCCACGACGCGGGAGGTGTGCGAGGAGACGGGCAGACCCCACGCGGCCAGCGCCGTGTAGGCGTCGTACTGCGAGACGGGTTCGAACCCTTCGATTCGGCCGAAACCGTGACAGATCATTCCGAGACGGCGACGGGCGGTGACCGCGGGATTCTTCTGCCGCAGCGAGCCGGCGGCGGAGTTGCGGGGATTCGCGAAGGGCGCCTTGCCCTCGTCGACGAGCGCGGCGTTGAGAGCCGCGAAATCCTCGAGCCGGAAGAACACCTCGCCGCGCACCTCGAGCAAGGCGGGAACCGGATATTCGTCTGTGCCGGTAAGCCTTTCCGGAATGTCGTCGATCGTGCGTGCGTTAAGTGTGACGTCCTCGCCCGTGCGTCCGTCACCGCGAGTGGCTGCGCGCACGAGTCGGCCGTTCTCGTACACGAGGTTGAGTGCGACGCCGTCGATTTTCACCTCGCAGAGGTAGGGCAGATCGGCACCCGCCTCCTGTTCCACACGGCTGATCCAGGTGCGCAACTCGTCGGTGGCGAAGACGTTGTCGAGACTGAGCATGCGCTCGAGGTGGTCGACGGAGGTGAAATCCGTCGCGAAGCCGCCGCCGACGAGCTGGGTCGGCGAGTCGGGGGTGCGCAGGTCCGGGTACTGGTTCTCGAGGTCGTTCAACGCTCCGAGGAGCGCATCGAACTCACCGTCGGAAATGACGGGCGCGTCGCGGACGTAATAGCGGAACTGATGCTGCCGCACTTCCTCGGCCAGTTCGTTCCACCGCTCCCGTACGTCGCCGGGGGCGGGTGTCGGGGCTTCGGTCGATTCAGTCACGTCCGAAGATTAACCGGTCGGGCCGACAGCCAACCCGCGAGTCACAGTGATTCGGGGTCGTCGGTGAATGCACTACTCACTTCACTGCACAGACGCAGGGCCTCACGACTCCACTGCTCGTCTGCTCCGGCGAGCCCACATGCCGGCGTGACAGCCACCTGGGTGCGCAGTGTCGTGCGCGGAAAACCGAGTCGGTCGATCAGCGTCACGGCCGGTGCGGCGAGGTCACGCCAGGTGGTGGGGGTCGACGGCGCCACGCTGGGGATCAATCCGAGCGCGAGCTCCTTTCCGGCGTCGAGCAGTTCCCCGATGCCGTCCAGATCGGCTGCTGTCAGCTGCGCCACGTCCAGGCCAACCGCTCGTGCCGTACTGCGCCGCAGAAGGTCGGTGGGTATTCCCGCGGCGCAGCAGTGCACCATCGTGACGCCACCGGAGCCGGTGAGAGTCGCCTCGAGCACCGCCCGGGCCTCCGGTTCGGGCAACGCGCGAACCGTCTCTAGACGGGTCCGGCCGGACAAGGTGCCGGCCAGCACCGCAGGCAACCGCGGTTCGTCGAACTGGATCAGGACCTGCGCACCGAGACGTCGGGTCACCTCGGCGGCATGCCGGGCCACACCCTCGCCCAGCGACTCCGCGAAGTCGCGCACCGCCCCCGGATCGGTGAGGACGCGGCGGCCCGTGCCGAACTCCACTTCCGCTGCCAAGGTGAGCGGTCCGACCGCTTGTACTTTCACCACATGGTCTGCGCCGACGAGACCGGCCGTCTCCCAAGCTTCTTCGAGCGCATCGAGGTCCTGGTTCAGCAGGTCGGTAGCACGCTTGGCCACCGAACCTCTCCGCGAGATCACCCGGTACGCCGTCGTGGACACGTCCAGCTGCAGATCGACGAGAAGTGCGCTTGCCCGGCCGATCATGTCTGCTCCGAGCCCCCGCGCGGGCAACTCCACCAGGTGGGGAAGCCTGCCCAGTTCACCGAGAACGATCGTGGCAGCTTCGCGTGCATCGGTTCCGGGCCACGAGCCGACGCCGGTGACGGCACCGGCCAGCGAAACAGTCTGTGTCACTGCGCGGTCGGACGGGAGTCGGTACCCGAGATCGTTCCACTGCCGAGCACGATGTCGCCCGCCGGATCGGTTCGGTAGAGAACCACTGCCTGACCCTTGGCCACACCGGTGAGGGGTTCGCGCAGCGAAATGGCGATGCCGCCGTCGACTGCCTCGGCCACGGCCTCGGCCAGGCCGCCGTGCGCGCGTACCTGAACCGTGCACTCGATCGGCGCGTCCGGCACCCGGCCCGACGTCCAGACGGCTCGTTCGGCGCTGATCGCGTGTACCTCGAGGTTGCGCGCGGAACCCACACGGACGGTGCCTGTCTCGGGCTCGATTGCCGTGACGTACCGCGGCTGCCCGTCGGCCGCCGGGCCCTGGACACCGAGGCCCTTGCGCTGGCCGATGGTAAAGCCGTGCACGCCTTCGTGTTCCGCGAGAACTTCACCCGAGTCGGCGTCGACCACACTTCCCGGGCGCACACCGATCCGCGCGCCGAGGAACGCCCGAGTGTCGCCGGAGGGGATGAAGCAGATGTCGTGGCTGTCCGGCTTGTTCGCCACCGCGAGACCTCGGTCCGCCGCCTCCGCCCGGATCTGCTCTTTCGGAGTATCGCCGACCGGGAACATCGCCCGCGCCAGCTGGTCCGCGGTGAGCACACCGAGAACGTAGGACTGGTCCTTGTCGGCATCGACGGCGCGCCGGAGCACTCCGTCGTGGAGTTGCGCGTAGTGACCCGTGGCCACCGCGTCGAACCCGAGTGCGACGGCGCGGTCCGCAAGAGCGGCAAATTTGATCTTTTCATTGCAGCGCAGGCAGGGGTTGGGTGTCTCACCCGCAGCGTAGGACGCTACGAAATCGTCGATCACGTCTTCCTTGAATCGGTCCGCGAAATCCCAGACGTAGAAGGGGATTCCGAGCACGTCCGCCGCACGCCTGGCATCACCTGCATCCTCCTTGGAGCAGCACCCACGCGATCCGGTACGCAAGGTTCCCGGTTCGGCGGACAAGGCCAGGTGCACACCGACCACGTCGTGCCCCGCGGCCACAGCCCGAGCCGCAGCGACGGCGGAGTCGACTCCGCCACTCATGGCCGCCAGTATTCGCATCAACGATTCCCTCCACGCGCTCCGACACCGGCGAGCCCCGCGGCGCGGGCTCGCTCCACTACTTGCGGCAGTGCCGCGATCAACGCTTCCACGTCCTCGGCCGTCGACGTGTGGCCCAGCGAGAACCGCAGCGAACCCCGCGCAGTGGCGGGGTCCACACCCATCGCCGTCAGGACATGGCTCGGTCGAGCCACGCCCGCCGTACACGCCGAACCGGTGGAGCACTCGATTCCCGCAGCGTCGAGCAACATCAGCAAGGAATCACCCTCACACCCGGGGAAGGTGAAGTGAGCGTTGCCGGGTAGCCGCGCAGTACCGACCGGCCCGTTCGACACGGCGTCGGGCAGGATCTCCTGCACGCGGGAGATCAGCTGGTCCCGGAGCGCGGTCAGTTCCCCGGAGCGTGCTTCGAGGTTCGAAGTGGCGTGACGCAATGCCGCTGCCATCCCGACGACACCGGCGGTGTCCGGGGTACCCGAGCGCAGGTCGCGCTCGTGCCCGCCGCCGTGTAACAGCGGAACGCAGGCCACCTGGCGTCCGAGCAGCAGTGCACCGACTCCCTGCGGACCGCCTACCTTGTGCGCGGCGATGCTGAGCGCGGAGAGGCCGCTGGCGGCGAAATCGACGGGCAGATGGGTGACGGCCTGGACCGCATCGCTGTGCATGGGAATGTCGAACTCCGCCGCGACGGCCGCGAGTTCGGCGATCGGCATGATTGTGCCGACCTCGTTGTTGGCCCACATGATCGTGACCAACGCAGTTTCGTCGGCATGACGGGCCAATTCGTCACGCAGCGTGTGCGGCGACACCCGACCGCGTTCGTCGACAGGGAGCCACGAGACCTGGGCGCCTTCGTGTGTCTCGAGCCACTCCACCGCATCGAGGACCGCATGATGTTCGACGGAACTCGCGAGAATCCGCACCCGGGCGGGGTCGGCGTCGCGGCGGGCCCAGAAGATGCCCTTGACTGCGAGGTTGTCGCTTTCGGTGCCGCCGGAGGTGAAGATCACTTCGGACGGCCGGGCCCCGAGGTCAGCCGCGATCGACTCGCGCGCCTCCTCGATGCGCCGGCGGGCGGCACGGCCCGAGCCGTGAAGCGAGGACGCGTTGCCCACAGTCGAGAAGATATCGGTCATTGCCTGGACGGCCGCGGACACCAGGGGAGTGGTCGCTGCGTGATCCAGGTAGACAGGGCGATCGGCACTGCGGGCAGAGGTCATGACCCGACCAGGATAACTCAGGCGATCAGGCGCTCTTCCCTCTCGATGCGGGGACCGGACTTCTCGGCGGGGTCCCGGGACGGATCGAGGATGTCGTGCGCTGCGAGATCGATGGGCTCGGACCCTCGCACGGCTCGTTCGCACCGGGCGGCGAGATCCCTGCGCGACTCCCCCGGATACTCGATCGGCGCCAGCCTGACTTCGGCGATGACGCCCTTGTGCCGGATGATCCGCCGAATCGACCGGCCGATCGTCTCCTCACCCACGAAGCACGGCCCGGTGGTCAGCTCTCCACCGCGCATCGTGTAGCGCAAGGAGACCGGCTGTACCGGGCACTCCGCGTCGATCGCCGCTTGAAACAGCGCCGGACGGAAGCCTCCGTACGCGCGCCCGCACCACGTCGTCCCTTCCGGAAAGGCAGCTACCCTTTCGCCGTCCCGCAGCCGCGCCGCGGTCGCGGCCACGGTGCCGGGCAGCGCGCGCAGGTCGTGCCGGTCGATCGGGACGATCCGCATCCGCCGCGCGAGCGAGCCGAGGATCGGCCAGTCGAGAAGGTCTCCCCGTGCGACGAAGCTCGCCGGGTCGAGGGCATTGAGTACCAGGACGTCGGTCCAGGAGACGTGGCCCGTCACCACCAGGATTCCGCCCTCGTGGCGCCGCTTGCCGCGGTGATCGACCACCTCGAGCCGCAGACCCACACACCGCAGCAGTACGGCCGCGTAGCGGCGTTGGAGGCCGATACGCCAAGCCCGTGGCATCACGCAACCTGCCGTCAACAGCGGCGCGGTGACCAGGGCGGAAGCCACGAGTAGCCAACGGATCGCGACGACGGCGGCCGAGACGCCCGGCGCCTCGGGTGGCAGGCAGCTACTCCCACACGGACTCGACGGCATCCAGGCGTGGACGGGAGTCGGCGTCCCGGTGGAGGTGGTGCTCACGCCTGAGCTCCGGTTTCGAGGACCGCCGATGCCGAACGCAGCCGTTCGAGGTAACGCTCGTTCGCTTGATGCAGTCCCTGCAACGCGACGAAGTCGGCGACACCAAACTCCGGGTCGTGCGCCGGCTCCCCGCACACTTTTGCGCCCAGACGCAGGTACCCCCGCAGCAACGGAGGCAGCAAGGGCCGGGCCGGTGGCTCGATCTCGTCGAGGGAACGGCCGGCGACGCGGACCGGATTGCGGGGGACGACCCTGGCCGCAGGATCGTTGCCGTACTTCTTCAGAAGCAGGTCTCGCACTCCGCGCACGTTGGAGCCGGCCGGCGCTTCCGGACTTTCCTGCATGGGCACCGACACGCAGCCCATCACCCAGTCGTAACCGGTCAACTGCAGGTAGTGGAGGATTCCAGCCCACATCAGGCTCAGTACCGAGCCGGAACGGTGTTCGGGGTCGACGCACGCCCTGCCCATTTCGACGATCCGATTGCCCCGGGGGTCCAGGGCCGAGATGTCGAACTCGGTGGCGGTGTAGTAGCCACCGGCTTGCGCGGCAGCATCCGGCGGAAGCATGCGGTAACAACCGACGAAATCGCCGGTCGCCTCATGGCGGACCAGGAGGTGATCGCAGAAATCGTCGAACCGGTCGGCCTCGAGGCCGCTGCTGGTTGCGGGAACGGAGAAACCCGGCTCCGCGGCGAACACGCGGTAACGCAACCGCTGGGCCGCCACCCGATGCTCGCGGTCGGAGGAGACGACGAGGGAATACCGGGGCGGAATTACAACAGAATCGGCGGTGTCACTCGCTGCGCGAAGAACAGACGAAGTTGTCATGGCGCAGGTTTACCGAGCAGGGGCGGCGGCGGGGCATCGACGAGGTGTCGTGTCGATGCAGCCGGGGTGAACGGTGTAGATACGACGGCGGCCCCGCCCCCCGAAGGGAACGGGGCCGCCGACAGGCAATCTAGCCCTTGTGGGTCTTGACAGCGTCGGTGAGCTGCGGAGCCACATTGAACAGGTCGCCGACGATGCCGAAGTCCGCGATCTCGAAGATCGGTGCTTCCTCGTCCTTGTTCACGGCGACGATGGTCTTCGACGTCTGCATACCTGCGCGGTGCTGGATGGCACCGGAGATACCGAGCGCGATGTACAGCTGCGGGGAAACCGTCTTACCGGTCTGACCGACCTGGAACTGCCCCGGGTAGTAACCGGAGTCCACAGCCGCACGCGACGCACCGACAGCGGCGCCGAGCGAATCGGCGAGCTCCTCGACGACGGAGAACTTGTCCGCGCTGCCGACACCACGGCCACCGGAGACGACGACGGTCGCCTCCGTGAGTTCGGGACGGTCGCCGCCGACGATCGGATCACGTGAGGTGATCTTGACGACGCCCTCTTCCTGCGCGGGAACCTCGACCTCGACCTTCTCGCCCGCACCGGCCTCCGGCTTCGCCTCGATGGCACCCGGCCGCACCGAGATGACGGGGACGTCACCGTTTGCCTTCGCCTCGACGGTGAACGCGCCACCGAAGATGGAGTGCACAGCGCTGCCGTCGGACTTCACGTCGACGGCGTCGCAGAGCAGGCCGGACCCGATCCGGGCAGCGAGACGTCCGGAGACCTCTTTGCCTTCGATGCTGGCTGCGGTGATGACCGCAGCGGGAGCAGCGGACTCGACGAGCGACGCGAGGACGTCGACCTTCGGGGTGACCAGGTAGCCGTCGATGTCGTCCGACTCGGCCACATAGATCTTCGCGGCGCCCGCCGCCGCGAGGGCGTCGGCGAGCTTGTCCGCGGTACCGGCGGGACCGGTGACCACTGCGGCCGGCTCACCGAGTGCACGAGCGGCGGTGATCAATTCGGTGCTGACCTTCTTCAGTGCACCCTCTGCGTGCTCGACGAGCACCAGTACTTCTGCCATGTCTAACTCTCCCTGTATATGTCTGCTGGTCTGTGGAGGGCGCGGATCAGATGATCTTCTGGCCAACGAGGTATGCGGCGATCTTGCTGCCGCCGTCGCCCTCGTCGACGATGCGCTCACCAGCGGTACGCGGGGGCTTGGGCGTCGAGGCGGTGACGGTGGTGCCCGCGTTCGCGACACCGACGGTCTCCGGGTCCACGCCGAGGTCGGCCAGGGTGTAGGTGATGACTTCCTTCTTCTTCGCGGCCATGATGCCCTTGAAGGAGGGGAAACGAGGCTCGTTGATCTTCTCGGTGACGCTCACGATGGCCGGCAGGTTCGCCTGGAGGCCGAACACACCCTCGTCGGTCTCACGCTCACCGGTCGCGACGCCGTCGGCGACCGTGAGCTTGCGCAGCTGCGTGAGCTGCGGGATGCCCAGGTACTCGGCGATGATTGCGGGAACCGCGCCCATCCGGCCGTCGGTGGCCTCGTTGCCGGCGATGATCAGGTCGGCGGGCTCGTCGTTCTCGAACGTGATCTGCCCCAGAGCGGCAGCAAGCGTCCACGCGGTCTGGACCGCGTCGGAACCGTGCAGTGCGGGGTCGTTGATGTGCACCGCTTTGTCGGCACCCATGGACAGGGCCTTGCGGATGGCGTCGGTGGCGCGGTCCGGACCTGCGGACAGCACGGTCACCTCGCCGCCCTGCGCCTCCTTGATGAGGAGCGCTTCCTCGACGGCGCGCTCGTTGATCTCGTCGAGCACGGCGTCGGCGGCCTCGCGGTCAAGCGTGTAGTCACCATCGGTCAGCTTGCGCTCGGACCATGTGTCGGGGACCTGCTTGATCAAAACAACGATGTTCGTCATGGGTCTTCGTCGACCTCCTGTGTGTACTTGCCTGGTTATCGCGAGTTGCTCCGCATGAGCCGAGCTCTCGTCTTCGTATGCCCTCGCACAATTGCTCTGCGACAGATTACCTCACGTTAAGTTACCCGTTGGTAACTTGCACGAAAGCCTCGTTCACCATAAGGCCGAAAACGAGTTTCAGTGCTGTGATGTGGACCACCTGGACGAGCGACCTTGCCCGTGGCACTAATCTCGCACCGGTGAGCGAATCATTTGTCGGCGACCGCGAGGACGCACCGCTGCCCCCGCTCGGGCACGAGCAATTGCCATCGACCGGAGACGAGCAACTGCCCCTCACGGGCGAGCGGACCGTACCCGGCATCCCCGAGGAGAACTACTGGTTCCGGCGTCACGAGGTGGTGTACCGCGACCTCCTCCCGCACTGCGCGGGACGCCGGGTACTCGAGGCCGGTTCCGGAGAAGGCTACGGCGCCAACATGATTGCCGATGTGGCGGCAGGCGTCACCGGACTCGACTACGACATCTCCGCCGTCGAACACGTCCGCGCGCGGTACCCTCGTGTCGAGATGCTGCACGGCAACTTGGCCGAGCTTCCCCTCGGCGATGCCTCGGTGGACACCGTCGTCAATTTCCAGGTGATCGAACACCTTTGGGATCAGGCACAGTTTCTGCGCGAGTGCTTCCGGGTGCTGACGCCCGGGGGGGAACTTCTCGTCAGCACACCCAACCGAATCACGTTCTCGCCCGGTCGCGACACACCGCTCAACCCTTTTCACACCCGTGAACTCGACGCCGCCGAGTTGACCGAACTACTCGAGGAAGCCGGGTTCACGGTGTCGCTGATGACCGGCGTCCATCACGGGGATCGGCTGAAGGCACTCGACACCAAGCACGGCGGTTCGTTCATCGGCGCCCAGATCGACCGCGCCCTGGCGGGCGAAGCGTGGCCGGCGGATCTCACCCGCGACGTCGAGGGCATCACGGTCGACGACTTCGTGCTGCACCCGGGCAACATCGACGACAGCCTCGACCTCGTGGCCGTCGCGGTAAAGGATCCTGTGCAGTGACCGATACCACAGGAGCGGGACGCGCGGGACGCGGGACCTTTCCGCCGGAACCGACGGAGCCGGGCATGTTCTGCCTCGTTCTGCACTCCCACCTGCCCTGGCTCGCCCATCACGGCCGCTGGCCCGTCGGCGAGGAGTGGCTTTATCAGTCCTGGGCTGCGTCGTACCTTCCCCTCACGGCCATGCTTCGGCGGTTGTCCGACGAGGGCCGCTCTCATCTCCTGACTCTCGGGATCACCCCTGTCCTCGCCGCCCAGCTCGACGATCCGCACTGCCTGACAGGCATGCATCACTGGCTGGGGAACTGGCAGATCCGGGCCCACGAAGCTGCCGGAATGCCCGATGGCGCACACCAGGCTCTCGGCGCCCGCGAGCACCGCGCCTCCGCCGCCGCCCTCACCGATTTCGAACTGCGGTGGCGGCACGGTGGTTCGCCCGTCCTACGCGAGCTTCTCGACCGGGAGGCGTTCGAGCTCCTCGGCGGTCCGCTCGCTCACCCGTTCCAGCCGTTGCTCGACCCCAGGCTGCGCGAGTTCTCCTTGAAAGAGGGACTAGCCGATGCGAAGACCAGGTGGAACTCCACACCCACGGGCATCTGGGGCCCCGAATGCGCCTACACCCCGGGTATGGAGATCGGCTACGCCGAGGCCGGGGTAACCCACTTCATGGTCGATGGGCCCGCCTTGCGCGGTGATACGTCGCTCGGCCGACCGGTCCGCGAATCGGACGTCGTGGCCTTCGGCCGCGACCTCCAGGTCAGTTACCGGGTGTGGTCACCGAAGTCCGGTTACCCGGGGCACGGCGCCTACCGGGACTTCCACACCTACGACCATGCCACCGGACTGAAGCCGGCCCGCGTGACCGGTCGCACGGTGGACTCGGCCGACAAGGCGCCGTACGACCCGGCGCTGGCCTCCGAAGCCGTCGACCGGCACGTCGCCGACTTCGTCGCCACGGTCCGCACACGGCTGCGCGGAGAGTCCCAGCGAATCGGGCGGCCCGCCGTCGTCGTCGCGGCCTTCGACACCGAGTTGTTCGGGCACTGGTGGCACGAAGGTCCCGAGTGGCTCGAGAAGGTGCTGCGCGCCCTCCCCGAGGCGGGAATTCGGGTCGGCACCCTCGACGATGCCCGCACCCAGGGATACGTCGGCGCGCCGGTACCCCTCGAGAACTCGTCGTGGGGGTCCGGAAAGGACTGGCGGGTGTGGGCCGGCGAGAAAGTGTCCGATCTGGTGACGCTCAATTCGGAGGTGGTCGCGGCCGCACTGGACACCGTAGACAAAGCCCGTAGCCTCGGTTCTGCACCCGGAAGACCCGAACTCCGCGACCGCGTCAACGATCAGATTCTGCGAGAGGCACTCATGACGGTGTCGAGCGACTGGGCATTCATGGTCAGCAAGGACTCAGCGGCGGAGTACGCCCGCGACCGGGCACACAAACACGCCCATGCGACGCGCGAAATCGCGGCCGCGGCGGCGGCAGGCAACGACACGTCGGCATCGCGCCTGGCCGCCGGATGGAACGCGGCCGACAGCCTGTTCCCCGGCCTGGATGCCCGGCGGCTGCCCGACCGTTCCGCAGTGCCGACGGCCACCGTCTCGGGAGGGGTGTCGTGAAGGTCCTCATCGTGTCGTGGGAGTACCCACCCGTGGTGGTGGGCGGTCTCGGCCGCCACGTGCATCACCTCGCCACCGCACTCGCCGCCGCCGGCCACGAAGTGGTGGTGCTGTCGCGGCGGCCGTCGGGAACCGACGCGTCCACGCACCCCACCGTCACCCACATCGAAGAAGGCGTGCTCGTCGTCGCAGTCGCCGAGGATCCGCCGCACTTCGTGTTCGGCGAGGACATGCTGGCGTGGACACTCGCCATGGGGCACGCCATGGTGCGGGCTGGCGTCGCCCTGCACAAGCCCGGTGTCGGGGAAGGCTGGCAGCCCGACGTGGTGCACGCCCACGACTGGCTGGTGGCACATCCGGCCATCGCTCTCGCCGAATTCTACGATGTCCCATTGGTTTCCACTTTGCACGCCACCGAAGCGGGACGCCACAGCGGCTGGGTGTCCGGGCGCATCAACCGTCAGGTGCATTCGGTCGAATGGTGGCTGGCCAACGAATCCGATGCGCTCATCACCTGCTCGGCGTCGATGCACGACGAGGTGACCACTCTCTACGGTCCCCAGCTGCCGCCGATCACCGTGATACGCAACGGAATCGACGTAACCACGTGGAACTTCCGTCAACGGGCGCCACGTTCGGGCCCGCCGAAACTGCTGTTCGTCGGCCGGCTCGAATACGAAAAGGGGGTGCAGGACGCGATCGCCGCGCTTCCCCGTATCCGCCGGAGCCATCCGGGAACCACGCTGTCGATCGCGGGTGAGGGCACCCAGTTCACCTGGCTCTATCAGCAGGCCCGCACTCACCGCGTTGCCCGCGCCGTCAACTTCCTCGGCAACCTCGACCACACCGAGCTGCTGAGCTGGCTCCACGGCGCCGACGCCATCGTCCTCCCGAGCCGCTACGAGCCGTTCGGCATCATCGCGCTCGAGGCTGCCGCCTCCGGGACTCCGTTGGTGACGTCTACTGCCGGCGGTCTCGGCGAGGCCGTTGTCGACGGAGTGACCGGCATGTCCTTCCTCCCCGGCGATGTCGCGGGACTCACCTCCGCGGTTCGCGAGGTCCTCGACGATCCGGCGGCGGCGCAGCAACGCGCAGTGGCCGCCCGGGACCGCCTCACCGCGGATTTCGACTGGCACACGGTGGCCGAGGACACGGCGCACGTCTACGCGGGCGCCAAACGCCGCGTGCGACACCCCTTGGCGCGCCCGGTCATTCCCGAGCGCCCGCTCCCCGGACGCTGAGTGCCGGGCGAATGTATCGTCGGGCGCTTCGCACGCGCCGCACGCGTACATTCGCCTCACGCACGGGGACGGCGAATTCGAATCGGACCACGCACCGATTCCGGATCCACCACCGCACCCTTCTGCGTGATTTCGACTTCCCCGGCCTCGACGAGACGCCGGGCGGCCTGGCGCACCGACTCCATGAGGGGTCGCCACTCGTCCGGGGCGATCGCGTGGGCCACGTCCGACGGGCAGATGCTCGAATTCGCCGCCCTCGCGTTCAGCAGTGCGCGGATACGGTCGTCGAGTTCGCGGTCCGACACTCCCATGTGCTCGACTATGCCACCGGACGGCTCAGCCTTCGCGGGCTGCCTTCTTGCGAGCGATGTCCTCGAGTGCGGCGATGTACTTGGCCCGCTCCGCGGCGCCGGCTTCCCACTCGGCCTTGCGATTCTTCACCGCCTTGGCGGGCGATCCCACGGCGATGCTGAAGTCCGGGATGTCGCCCTTGACGACGGCGTGGGCGCCGAGCACGCAGCCGCGACCCACCCGGGTGTTGCGGAGCACCGTGACCTTGGCAGCAACCCAGGTGTCGGGACCGATGCGTACCGGGCCCTTCACGATGCCCTGATCTTTGATGGGCACGTTGACGTCGTCCATGCGGTGATCGAAGTCGGTGATGTAGCACCAGTCGGCGACGAGAGTGGACGCGCCGATCTCGATGTCGAGGTACGTGTTGACCACGTTGTCCTTGCCGAACACCACTTTGTCGCCGATGCGCAGCGATCCTTCGTGGCATCGGAGGGCATTGCCGTCACCGATGTGGACCCAACGGCCGATTTCGAGGCGGGACAGGTCGGGCGTCGAATGGATCTCCACCCGCTTGCCGAGGAACACCATGCCCCGCAGGATCACGTGCGGGTTGGCCAGCTTGAACTTGGCCAGCCGGTAGTACCGCACCAGGTACCAGGGCGTGTATGCCTTGTTAGCCAGCACCCAGCGCAGCGAGTCGCGGGTCAGGAAGCGGGCCTGCTCGCTGTCCTTCCGCCGGGATCCCTTCCACCTCGTACGCAACGGTGCGCCCCACATGCTCGTCATAGCCCGTCAGCCTACGTTCACCGGCCGAAGCCGCGTGCGCGTGTGCCCGGACACCGACACCGGGTCGGGGTGTGCCGATCGTGTGGCTCTCGGCGGGATAGTCTCTGGGCCGAGCGTTTGTCGAAGACGAGGAGATGTAATGCGGCGGGTCCTACGTTCGTCAGTACTGGCGCTGGCGACGATCTCGGCTGTCGTCCTCAGCGGCTGCGGGGGCGGGGCGCAGGTCGACGACATCTTCTCCGCGGGCGGATGGCCCGGCATGCACGCGGACGCCCGAAACAGCGACACCAGTCCGGTGACAGGATCCCGCGACATCTCACTCGCATGGTCGCGTCCCCTCGGCGGGCCCGTAGCGAACTATGCATCCGTGGCGGCGAGCGGCCAGATCTTCATCACCGCTCGCACCGAGAAGGGGTGCAATCTCTTCTCCTTCCAGATGGAGAGCGGCCGCAAACGCTGGTGCCGCCAGCTCGCCCCCGGCGTCGTGGCGTCCACCCCGGTGGTCGACGGTGCCGCCAATGTGTACGTGGGTGAGAACGGGGCCATGAACTCGTTCAACGAGCACGGCCAGTTACGTTGGCGCACACCGGTTGTCGGAACTCCGCTGTCGGCGCAATTCACGGGCGACGGCAACCTCCTCTTCATCACCCAGCTCGGCCAGATCAACGTCGTGAACACGCAGACCGGTCAGAAGGTGGTGGCGTCATACGACCTCGTCCCGCCGCCGACCGTCGCCGAGGGCGCGAATGTGGACATCCTTCCCGACGACAAAGGCCTCAGCGGCTGCTTCTTCGGCTCCCCCGACTGCCCGGTGGCCAACATGCCGGCCATCGACCTCGATTCCGGCAAGTTCTATTTCACGTTCTTCGCGCCCGGCGCGACCGAGGCGCAACTCGTCGCAATGAAGTACTCCGGCGGCGACAACCCCGCCATCACCCAGGAATGGTCCAGCGACACTCTGCCCGCCGGCAGCGCGTCCAGCCCCGATCTGTCTGCTGACGGCTCTGTCGTTTACACCAACGACAACTGGGGCACATTGTGGGCGATCGATTCTGCGACCGGCGATCCGAAGTGGAGTTACGACATCGGGTACGCTCCGGCCGGCAGCCCGTCGACGTCTTCGGACGGTCTGATCATCCCCGCGGGCGGGCTCGACGGCCACCTCTTGGCGCTGCAGGACGAGGGCGACCACGCCGAACTGGTCTGGGAGCGGAAGGATCTATTGCAGCTGGGCGTCCCGGCGCAGACGGCCGGGTCCACCGGTTACTCGGTGGTCCGCGAGGGTAAGGACGGACTGGCGTTGCTCACCTTCGACACCGGGACCGGCGAGACGCTCGATCAGGACACGCTGCCCGCGGCGAAGGGGTTCACGGTCGGCACGTCGGTCGGCCCGGAGGGCGAAGTCCTCACTCCCACGCTGCTCGGGGAGCTGTTCGTCCTCCGCTGACCCGTGATGCTTGTCAACGTCCCGGTTGACAAGTGCTCACAGGCGCGGAGCGCAGATGAAGGCGACGCCCGCTCGACCGATCCGCGTGATCACCACACTGAGCGAACGGCTTCCGCGCAGCTTCAACTTAGGACGCAGGACCGCGGGATCGACGTCGACACCCCGGACGAGAATTTCCGCCACCCCGCAATCGTGACGCGCCAGCTCCTGACGCAGCGACTTCTCCGAATACTTCACCTGCTCGAGGATGCGGAACCCCCGCACGCCGTCGGGAACCGAATCACCGGTGAGGTAGGCGATCCGGGGATCGAGCTGCCACAGTCCGTGTCTGGCCGCGAAGTGCCGCACCAGCCCCGCGCGGACGACGGCTCCGTCCGGATCGACGATCCACTCCCCCGGCGCGCGTTCCGGAATGTTGTCGTCCTCGGCGTCCGTCACCGTCCAGACAGTGCCGTCGGAGTCGAGGACACTCGCCCGCCGGGTGACCCCGGCTCCGGACAGTCCCGGTGACCACAGGCACGCCTCTCGCACGCCGCCGCCGAGGGACACGACCTCGACCTCGCCTTCCCAGGCGAGCCGGTCGAAATCGAGGCCCGGCGCACACTTCACCGCGAGGTCTCGGCCACGGTACGCGTCGATGAGGTCGGGCAAGGGCGGTTCCAGCGCGGCGGGGTCGTGCGTGCGCCTGCCGCCGGACCGTCGCGCCGGATCCGCGAGCACGACGGTGTCGCGCGTGCACGGGACGAGCGCGTCGGCGCGGAGAACGGCCGCCCCGGGAACGTTGTGCTGCGCCATCAGGAGCCGGACCGGGTCGAGGTCGCTGCCGATTACCCTGTTCGCCGTCCCGATCACCGCAGCGAGTTCCGCACCGATCGAACAGGTGACGTCGTGGACGTTCCGGTCCTTCAGCCGCAACGCACGATGTGCGGCGACCGCACGCGGCGTCGCCTGCTGCAGCGCATCGTCGGTGAACAGCCAGCCCTCGCTGCCAGGCAGCTTGGCCGACGCCTTACGCCGCAACAGCACCGTCTCCACCAGCAAGGCCACTCGAGAGCCGAAACGCGAACGCGCCCGGCCGATATCGGCCAGGCGCGTAGACGTGGTCAGTGCAAGTTCCTCCACCTCGGCGAGAGCCGCTGCGCCTGCAGGACTCTGCAGGTACTCCACGTCTTCGGGAGTGAACGCATAGCCCAATTCAGTTGCCGGGCTTCACGCCGGTGATCATGACGTTGTAGAAGAACCCACGCGGCACCACGTGCCGGAGAACCTTCTCGTCGACCCAGCTGAGTGTCTTCCATCCGGTGAACGCGAAACGCCCCCAGCCCCAGCCCAATTTCTCCGGCGGCACAGCGGCCTCGAAGGTGCGGACGGGCCACCCGAGCAGGGCCGCCGCGAATTCTTCGGTGGCGGCATGCACCTGCGCGGCGCCGGCGGACTCGGCAATCTTCTCGAGGTCGCTCGGATCGAACGTATGGAGATCGACGACGGCTTCGAGAGCTGCGGCGCGTGAGGACTCGTCCAACTCTGCCTGCGGGCGACGCCACTCGGCGAGGAACGGCAGCTTGGTAATACGAGTCGTGGTCTCCCACGTGGCGCGCCCGAGCCAGCGCGCGTAGAAGTTGCCGATCGTGGTGGGCTCACCGGCGAACACGAAACGTCCACCGGGCTTGAGCACTCGCAGTACCTCACGGAGCGACTGCTCGACATCCGGGATGTGATGCAACACAGCGTGTCCGACGACGAGGTCGAACGTGTTGTCTTCGTAGGGGATCGTCTCGGCGTCGGCGACGCGGCCGTCGACGGGCAACCCCAGGCCCTCGGCATTGCGCAATGCCACCTTGACCATGCCGGGCGAGAGGTCGGTGACCGAACCGGTCTTCGCGACCCCACCCTGCATCAGATTGAGAAGGAAGAAACCGGTACCGCAGCCCAATTCGAGCGCCCGCTCGTAGGGAAGTGGCTGATCCCCCGCGACGGCGTCGAAGCGACCCCGCGCGTAGTCGATGCACCGCTCGTCGTACGAGATGGACCACTTCTCGTCGTACGTCTCGGCTTCCCAGTCGTGGTAGAGCACCTGGGCGAGTTTGGTGTCCTTCAGCGCCGCCTCGACCTCTTCGGCGGTAGCGTGCGGATGAGGAGCGGGGTCGTCATGGGCGCTAGCAGTCATGCGGCAAATCCTACTCGCTGGTAAGAGTGAACAGGTTCTAGTTTTCCCGGGGTCAGACTACTCGCCCGTGAACTGGGCCTTACCTGGGCCGTTCTCGATGAACGATTCCATCCCGATCGTGCGGTCCCGAGTGGCGAACAGAGACGCGAACAGCTGCCGCTCCACCGCCAGCCCGCTGTTCAGATCGACGTCCAGCCCCCGGTCGATGGCGGCTTTCGCCGCGGCCAACGCGCGTCCGGCGCCCTTCGTGAACTGGGACGCCCAACGGCGTGCGGTCTCGTACACCTCGTCGGGTGCCACCACCTCGTCGACCAGACCGATCGCCAGCGCCTCGTCGGCGTTGACGAAGCGACCGGTGAACACCAGGTCCTTGGCCTTCGAGGGCCCGATCAGCCGAGCGAGACGCTGCGTGCCGCCGCCCCCGGGAATGATGCCGAGAAGGATCTCGGGGACACCGAGCTTGGCGTTGTCGCCGGCGATACGACGATCCGCGGAGAGTGCGACCTCCAGACCGCCACCGAGCGCGTACCCGGTGATCGCGGCGACGGTCGGCTTGGGAATCTCGGACACCGCGGCCAGGTCTGCCTGCAGATCGGTGATGACATCCGACATCTGACCGAAGTTCATCTCGGACATTTCCTTGACGTCGGCGCCGGCGGCGAACACCTTCTCTCCGCCGTACACGATCACTGCCTTGACGTCGGAATTCACACTCGCTTCCCGTGCAGCGGCACGCAACTCCTGCTGGACCTGCCGGTTCAGAGCATTCATCGGGGGACGCGCGAGTCGAATCGTGCCGATGCCTTCGGAAACCTCGAGAGTGACGAATTCAGCCATGAGGGAAGAGGCTACTTGTCTGCCTCCGACCCGGTTTCGCGGGCCGCCGCATCGCGTTCAATCGCGAGACGCCCACGGATGCGGACCGGCTTCGTAGTAGCCGTCCTGTCCCGGGAACTCCACGCGGAGCTGCTCTCGGTCCGTGACAAGCGTCGGCAAGATCACCGGGATCTCCGGCTCCGCGGCCAGCACCTCCGCGACCGAACCGAAAGCGGTGAGCGCCGTGAGCTGACTCCACGTCGGCGGCAGCAGAATGCTTCCGCCGCCCTGCCAGTGCGCGAGCGCCGCGGCTGGACTCTGCCACTGCACGTCCTCGGCCTCGGACGTCGCGCCGTCCGCGATCTGGCCGTGCGGTGCGGCGGCGACGAAGAATCGCGTGTCGTAGCGCCGGCCCTCGCCGACCGGGGTGATCCAGTTGGCCCAGGGCCGTAGCAGGTCGGTCCGCAGCATGAGGTTCTCGCGCCTCAGGAAGTCGCTGAACGAGAGTTCGCGCTTCTCGAGTTGTGCACGGAACTGCGCGTAACGGGACGTGTCCGCCACGACCGTGTCTGCGCTCGGTCCCGCGAGGAGCACGCCGCATTCCTCGAACGTCTCGCGCACCGCCGCGCACACGAGGGCCTTCGCGCGCGCAGCATCAGTCGAGAACCGCCCGGCCCACCAGTCGACGGACGGTCCGGCCCAGTCGACCTCGGCGTCGGCGTCCGACGGGTCGACCCCGCCGCCGGGGAACACGGTCATGCCGCCGGCGAACGCCATCCCCTTCACCCGGCGGAGGAGGAACACCTCGATACCGGGCGCCGCGACGTCTGCCACGACGTCGCGGATGAGGATGACGGTGGACGCGTCCTTGGGTGCCACGTCGGTACTGTCGCGGGGCGCCTGCTCTTGCTTCGAGACCATGTCTCGGAACCTACGCCGCCGGGTGATGCGGATCGCAGTCGGTCCCGCTGTGACCTCCGGTCCTCAGCCCCGCCGGTGCGCACCGGCGACGCGGGTCCGCCGCGCGAAGAACCGGCCGTCGACCTTGTCCAGGCTGATGGACTGGCTGAACGCCTCGCTGAGGTTCTCGGAGGTGATCACGTCGTCGAGCAAACCCTGCGAGACCACCCTGCCCTCGTTGAGGAGCAGCGCGTGGGTGAATCCGGGCGGGATCTCCTCGACGTGGTGGGTGATGAGGACCGTCGCGGGAGCGTCGGGGTCGGCGGCGAGGTCGGTGAGGCGAGCGACGAGTTCTTCGCGCCCACCGAGATCGAGACCGGCGGCGGGCTCGTCGAGCAGCAGCAGTTCCGGGTCCGTCATCAGCGCACGGGCGATCAGTACGCGCTTTCGTTCCCCCTCGGACAGGGTGCCGTACGTGCGCCCGGCAAGGTGCTCGGCGCCGAGGCTCTCGAGCATCTCGACGGCACGGTCGGTGTCCATGTCGTCGTAGCGCTCACGCCAGCGTCCGAGTACCGCGTAACCGGCGGAGACGACTAAATCGGTCACGACCTCCTCGGACGGCACCCGGTTGGCGAGCGCCGAGGAGGACAGTCCGATCCGCGGTCGCAGTTCGCCTATGTCGACGCGGCCGAGCCGTTCGCCGAGAAGGTAGGCGCTTCCGCTCGTCGGATGCAGTTCGGCGGCCGCGATCCGGAGCAACGACGTCTTGCCTGCTCCGTTCGGACCGAGGACCACCCATCGCTCGTCGAGCTCCACCTTCCAGGACACCGGCCCCACGAGGGTGTTGCCCCCGCGCCGGAGGAGAACATCGTCGAATTCGATGAGCAGATCAGGATCAGGTTGATGCACGCACCCATCTTCCCGCACATCTTCGGCGCATTCGCGGCAGGATCAGTTACGTGTCGTCTCACATCGATTCACGTGCCGGCGAGAGACCCTCGTTCCCGCCGAGCCTGCGCCTGCCCGGATCGCCATTTCCCCTGGGAGCACACGTCCGAGGCACCGGTACCCAGTTCGCCGTCCATGCCCCGGACGCAGACCTGGTACAGGTGTGCCTGATTTCGCCGGAGGGTGGCGAGTCACGAATCGACCTCGTGCAGCGCACCTACGGCATCTGGCACGGAGTGGTCGACGGCGTCGGTCCCGGCCAGCGCTACGGCTACCGGGTACACGGGGACTGGAACCCCGACGCGGGTATCCGAATGAACTCGGCCAAACTCCTCCTCGATCCGTGGGCGAAACGGATGATCGGTGGTCTCGGTGACCACCGCGCCCTTCTCGCCCACGACGCGGACCCGTTCGGTGCGCCGTCGCCGCTCGACAGCCTGGGTCATGCGCCGCTGTCCGTCGTGACTCCCGCCCTCCACCGCACCACCGGTCCCAGGATCGAAAGGCCCTGGGAGGAAACGGTCCTCTACGAACTTCACGTCGGCGCGTTCACGGCACGACACCGGGGCGTCCCTCCGCAGTACCGCGGCACCTACCTTGGCCTGGCGGGACCCGCGGTCATCGGACATCTCGTCCGACTCGGGGTGACGGCGGTGGAACTGCTGCCGGTGCACGCGCACGTGTCCGAACACACGGTGCGCGAACGGGGAATGCGTAACCACTGGGGCTACTCGACCGCGTCCTACTTCGCGCCTCATCCCGGTTACGCTGCCGTGCCCGGCGACGAGATCGCCGAATTCCACACCATGGTCGATGCCCTGCACGCAGCCGGCATCGAGGTCATCCTCGACGTCGTCTACAACCACACCTGCGAACAGGGCGTCGACGGGATCAGCCTCAGCTGGCGTGGTCTCGACGCTCCGGGCTACTACCTCCTCGACGCCGGCGGCCGCGACATCGACCTCACGGGATGCGGGAATACGGTCGACGCGCACTCCCCCATCGCCGTCCGCATGATCTGCGACAGCCTGCGTTACTGGGCACACGACATGGGGGTCGACGGATTCCGTTTCGACCTGGCTTCCGCCCTCGGCCGACCAGAAGGAGGTCGATTCGACTCCCGGGCTTCGGTGTTCTCCGCCATCACCGCGGATCCTGTTCTCTCGCGCTGCAAACTCATCGCCGAACCGTGGGATGCCACCACCGACGGATACCGGGTCGGGCACTTCGGTCCCCAGTGGTCGGAGTGGAACGACCGATACCGCAACACCGTTCGCCGCTTCTGGAACGGCGACACCGGTGTCCGCGAACTGGCCTCGCGCGTCGCCGGGTCGGAGGATCTGTTCCACAGTCGCCGCCCCTGGGCTTCTGTCAACTTCGTCACCGCCCACGACGGCTTCACCGCAGCCGATCTCGTGGCGTACCGGAGCAAGCACAACGAGGCCAACGGGGAGAACAACCGGGACGGCGCCGACCACAACGACTCCGTCAACCACGGCGTGGAGGGACCCACCGACGACCCGTCGATCACGGACGCCCGAGGGCGTCATGTCCGCGCTCTGCTCGCGACGCTCGCCCTCTCGACGGGCACCCCGATGTTCACGGCGGGCGACGAGTTCGGTCATTCGCTGGGCGGAAACAACAACGCGTACTGCGTCCCCGCCGATACTCCGCGCGAGAATGCCTGGCCACTCGACTGGAGCACCGGTGACCGGACGCTCACCGCGTTCGTCACGCGCGCCCTCGATCTGCGTCGCGCGTCTCCCGCACTGCGGCAACCGGAATTCTTCGAAGGGCGACACACACCCACCGGTCACCCCGACCTCGTCTGGTTCGGGGCCGACGGTGCGGAGATGAACGACCGTGCGTGGCACGACGACTCACGCCGCACCCTGCAGGCATGGATCGACGGGTCCGACATCCGGTCCCACACCGAGGACGGATTTCAGCTCACCGACGACAGCTGGCTCCTCATCTTCCACGCCGGGGGACCGATCGAGGTGGCCTTGGGCTACCCCGACTGGTTCTACGGAACCCTGCTCGCCGAATTCGATTCCAACTCCCCTGACGGCGCACCCGAACCGGGTGGCCCCATCTCGGGCGACTCCACGATCACGCTGTCCGGGCCGGGGCTGCTTGTCTTCCGGGCGGTGGGATAGAAACCGCCGACGCGCATCATCAGCTGGATCAACGGGCCGATTCCCAGCGCATAGACCACGGTCCCCAGCCCCACAGTTCCGCCGAGCAGCCAGCCGGTCGCCAGCACAACAACTTCGATCGACGTGCGAATCAGGCGCACCGACAATCCGGTTCGCCGCACCAGACCGGTCATCAGCCCGTCCCGCGGTCCCGGGCCCAGACCGGCGCCGATGTACAGCACGGTCGCCAGAGCGTTGAGCACGACGCCCCCGATCATCATCACCACCTGCAGGGCCACCGACTCGGCGGGCTGGAGAAACACCAAGGAGGTGTCCACGGACACCGCGATGACCACAACGTTGGCGATCGTGCCGAATCCTGGCTTCTGCCGCAGCGGAACCCAGAGCAGCAGGACCCCGGCGCCGGTGAGGGCAGTCACGGCACCGAAACTGAGTGACGTGCGGCCCGCGACGCCCTGATGGAAGACATCCCACGGATCGAGGCCGAGTCCCGCAGTGATCATCATGGCCATCGAGAAGCCGTACAACCAGAGTCCGGTGAAAAGAGAGATCAAACGTCGAACGAGCATGGTCGCCAGTGTTCCCGGCATCCGGCCGCCGCCCCATAGCCAAGCCGCGGGTACTGGACCCACCGCTCAGAGGGCGGCGATCACCGTCACAGATCCGGGAGCCACCTCGGTGAAACCCGCATCACGCACCGCGACCGCGCGCCCGGCGGACACGAGGTCCGACAACGCCGCCCACGTCGCCGAGTCGGCGTCACGGACGGCGAGGCGGTAGCCGGTTTTCGCCCACCGCCTCGCCGCGTCCACACTCATCGCTCCGGCGAGCAGCATCGACGCGTGCCCCACCTGCGCGGCGGCCTTCCCGACGGTCATATCCAGCGCGGCGTCGACCCACAGCACGGGCGTCCCGTACGGAGCGGCACCGGGGTCGTCGTGGTCGAGGTCGGTTCCGCCGATCTGCAGCTTCTTGATGCGCGGGTCGAGCGCGCCGACCCCGCCGGGGACGAGCGCTCGCGCCTGCGCGCCGTCGACCTCCACCGTGATGCCGTCGACTTCCTGCGCTGCGCGCCACTGCGCCCCGCGCGCCCGGCGCGACACCTTGCGGATGCGAGATCCCACCCACGCGAGGTACGCCGATCGCCAGGGGCCCGGTTCCCCGTCTGGGTCGACACCGACGCGTGGGTCGAGGCACAGTGCCACCGATGCCGTCGCGGCCGCCGCCAGCAAGGCACTGCGCGACGGAGGGTCCGACTTGGGGATGTGCAGCACGATCGGCATAGCGAGCACCAGAGCGGGATCCTCCGGATCGGGACTCCCACCGTAACCGGCCGCGAGGACCGCGTGGCGCGCCTCCCACAGCGCAGCATCGTCGGCGGCGCCAGTGTGGACGATCGCGTCCGCGGAGCGTTCCGTCACGACAGCGGAACTCGTCTCACCACGCCGTCCACGGCGTCGGCGGCTTCGACCTCGTCGCGGGTGACGCCGAGGATGAACAGCACGGCGTCGAGGAAGGGATGCGACAACGCCGTATCGGCAACCTCACGGAGCGCAGGCTTCGCGTTGAACGCGATACCGAGACCGGCGGCATTGAGCATGTCGATGTCGTTGGCGCCGTCACCGACCGCGACCGTCTGCTCCATCGGCACACCCACCTGGGCGGCGAACTTGCGCAGCGCAGTCGCCTTGGCAGCCCGGTCGACGATGTCGCCGACGACTCGTCCGGTGAGCTTCCCATCCACGATCTCGAGAGTGTTGGCCTGCACGAAATCGAGTTCCAATTCGTGTGCGAGCCCCTCGATCACCTGACGGAAGCCGCCCGACACCACACCGCAGTGGAAGCCGAGCCGACGCAGGGTACGAATGGTGGTCCGAGCGCCCGGTGTCAGTTCGAGACCCTCGGCGACGTCGTCGATCACGGAGGCGTCGAGACCTGCGAGCGTCGCCACCCGCTGGTGCAACGACTCGGTGAAGTCGATCTCGCCGCGCATCGCTGATTCGGTGACCGCACGCACTTCGTCCTCGACCCCGGCCCGGGCAGCGAGCATCTCGATGACCTCGCCCTGGACGAGGGTCGAGTCGACATCGAAGACGATGAGCCGCTTGGCCCGGCGCGCGAGCCCACCCCGCTCGACTGCGATGTCGACGCTCTCCATCACGGCTACCTCGGCCAGCACCGTTCGCAGCTGCTTGTCCACCGCGGCCGTTGCGGGAGCACTGACGAGAAGTTCGAGGCCGGTCACCGGATAGTCGGCGACACCCCGGATGGAGTCGATGTTGACGCCCAGTTTCGCCATTTCACGAGCGACGGACCGCAGCGCCCGCGCGGACACCGGACTACCGAGAATGACCACCGCATGGGTGGACAGCGACTGTCGGCCGGGGTCCGCCCCGATCTCTACGTCCACAGACATGCCGACGGTGGCCATCGCCTCCTCCAGTTCCTCCTGGAGAGCTTCTCCATCCTCCGGACAGGCCACCAGCACGCCGAGGGTCAGGCGGCCACGAATCACCACCTGTTCCACATCGAGCAGGCTCACGTCGTGGCGGGAGAGCGCCGCGAAGAGCACCGATGTGACACCGGGGCGGTCGGGCCCCGTGACGGTCACCAGGACAGTGGTGTCAGCTGCGCCCACTACGAACTCCGTTCGTGTTACTCACGCTGAAAAGAACTCCGTTCGTCGTACGTGCGCAGCAGCACGGAAGGTCGTCGTGCTCGCGCGGCATGTCCGGCACCTATTGTGCCAAGTGAAAGGCCCCGCCCGATGGTGGGGCGGGGCCTTTCCGAAACGATCTGTATCTAGCGGCCGGAGTCGGTGCCGGGCTCGCCTTCACCGCGGACCGTGAGCGGCGCGTGACGTTCCTCCTCGAGGACGGTGCTGGCGTGCTTGCCGCCGTGCCCGGGGCCGACGTGTGCCTCTGCCTTCATCCGCTCCACCATGTGCGGGTAGTGCAACTCGAACGCGGGACGCTCGGAGCGGATACGCGGCAGTTCCGTGAAGTTGTGACGCGGGGGCGGGCAGGTGGTAGCCCACTCGAGCGAGTTGCCGTACCCCCACGGGTCGTCGACGGTCACGACCTCGCCGTACCGGTAGCTCTTGAAGACGTTCCAGATGAACGGCAGCGTGGAGGCACCGAGCACGAAAGCAAAGATGGTGGAGAACGAGTTCAGCATGGTGAACCCGTCCGACGGCAGGTAGTCGGCGTACCGGCGCGGCATACCTTCGGCCCCGAGCCAGTGCTGCACGAGGAACGTGCCGTGGAAGCCGATGAACGTGGTCCAGAAGTGCCATTTGCCGAGGCGTTCGTCCATCATCCGCCCGGTCATCTTCGGGAACCAGAAGTAGATGCCGGCGTAGGTGGCGAACACGACCGTGCCGAAGACCACGTAGTGGAAGTGCGCCACCACGAAGTAGCTGTCGGTGACGTGGAAGTCGAGCGGCGGGCTCGCGAGGATCACGCCGGAGAGGCCACCGAAGAGGAACGTGATCAGGAAGCCGACCGAGAAGAGCATCGGCGACTCGAACGTCAATTGCCCCTTCCACATCGTGCCGATCCAGTTGAAGATCTTCACCCCCGTCGGCACCGCGATCAGGAAGGTCATGAAGGAGAAGTACGGCAGCAGCACCGCGCCGGTGGCGTACATGTGGTGCGCCCACACGGCGATCGACAGGGCAGCGATCGCGATCGTGGCATACACCAGACCGCTGTAGCCGAAGATCGGCTTGCGGCTGAAGACGGGGAAGATCTCCGAGACGATGCCGAAGAACGGCAGCGCGATGATGTACACCTCTGGGTGACCGAAGAACCAGAACAAGTGCTGCCAGAGCAGTACGCCGCCGGTAGCCGGATCGAAGATGTGACCACCGAGGTGACGGTCGACGAACAGACCCAGCAGAGCGGCCGTCAGGAGGGGGAACGCCAGCAGGATCAGGATGCTGGTGATGAAGATGTTCCAGGTGAAGATCGGCATACGGAACATGGTCATACCGGGGGCACGCAGGCAGATCACGGTCGTGATCATGTTGACGCCACCGAGGATGGTTCCGAGGCCACCGACCGCGAGGCCCATGATCCAGAGATCGGCACCCACACCCGGGGAGTGCAGGGCACTGGTGAGTGGGGTGTACGCGGTCCAGCCGAAGTCGGCCGCGCCGCCCGGTGTGATGAAGCCGGCGGTCGCGATGATGGCGCCGAACAGGTACAGCCAGTAGCTGAAGGCGTTCAGGCGCGGGAATGCGACATCGGGCGCGCCGATCTGCAGCGGCAGGATGTAGTTGGCGAAGCCGAAGACGATCGGGGTCGCGTACAGCAGCAGCATGATCGTGCCGTGCATGGTGAACAGCTGGTTGAACTGCTCATTCGACAAGAACTGCATACCGGGCACAGCGAGCTCGGCACGCATCATCAGGGCCATCAGGCCTCCGATGAGGAAGAAGATGATCGAGGTCGTCAAATACATGATCCCGAGCACCTTGGGGTCGGTGGTCGTGATCATTTTGAAGATGAACGAGCCCTTGGGTCCCTGCCGCGGCGGGTAAGGCCTGGCTGCAGCTATCGCGGGGACTGGCTGGGGCGCTACGGCAGTCACTGATCCTCCTGAATGCGCGTCCGTCCCCGGGCTGCGAGGCGAACGGTCTCTGGCTTGCGCTCATCGAATCGTAGACGGTGCCCCGATCGGTCTCGGACTCGGTCCTACCTCCTGTCGTACTTACCCCCGCTCAGCGCCGACAGGGGCATCTCCGACCAGCGGATTGTCTCCGTGAGACGTGCTCCTTCTCACCCGATACGGCGTGTCGCGAATGCCCGCCGGAGGGGCTGGGGAGACCGCCCCGATCGCCCCGTTACCGGTGCTAAGGTATCGCTTACCTAACGTCCCTCAGGAGCTCCAAGTGAACGTTCTTTCCCGGCGCCGCGCGGTGGCCGGCGTCGTCGCTCTCGCGGCCGCCGTCGCCGTCACGTCCTGTTCCAGCAACGACGAGCCGGCCACCACGCCCGATTCCGCCGCTTCTGCGCAGTTTCCCCGCATGGTGGAACACTTCCGCGGCACCACCGAGATACCCGCCGCACCGCAGCGGGTCGTGGCCCTCGACAACAGCTTCACCGATGCCGTACTCCTCCTCGAGACGCCGCTCGTCGGCTATGTCGACTACCGCGACCCCGGGCTGCCCGACTACCTCGGCAGCACCCGCGACGAGTACGCACCGGAAGCCGAGTCGGTGGGCAAGGTGAGCACCGCGAGCCTCGAGAAGATTGCCGCACTCCAGCCGGATCTCATCATCTCGGCCGAAGTACGCGACGGAAAGAACTACGAGCAGCTGTCGGCGATCGCGCCGACCATCTTCACCGAGACGACCGGTCCCACATGGAAGGAGAACATCCGTCTCGTCGGTCAGGCGCTCGGCAGGGAAGAGCTCGCGAACGAGAAGATCACCGCCTACGAGGCGCGCGCCGCGGCAGTCGGTGCCGACATCAACAACAAGGCGTCCAACCCGGTCGTTTCGGTGGTCCGATTTGCCGGTGAACCCACCGCCCGGCTCTACCGCACCACCTCGTTCAGCGGCATCGTGCTCGACGATGCGGGAATCGCCCGGCCACAGAGCCAGGGGCCGGACCCGGCCGACCCCAGCAACATCATGCAGTCGATCAGCCCGGAGCTGCTCAGCGACGCCGATGGTGACGTGATCTTCGTCAGTACCTGGCAGGACCCGGCCGGCAAGAGTGCCGAGGCCGCCCGACCCTTCCTCGAAAGCCCGCTGTGGCAAACGCTGCAGGGACGCAAGGTGGACGTCGACGACGCCCGCTGGATGTCACCCGTCAGCATCCAGGGCGCACACCTGATTCTCGACGACCTGTCGGACACGTTCGAGGTCGACAAGCACAGCGGCTAACCTGAACGCGCCCGTTCACACAGGAAGTCGCCGAATTGTCCCTTCGCAGGTTTTCGACCGTCCGCCGCGCGTCCCTCGGTCTCGTTGCCGGTGTCGCCGTCTTCGCTCTCGCCGGCTGCTCCCAACCGGCCGACGACGACCCCGCGTCCTCGATCGTTCGGACCACCACGAAGATCGCCGGCGCCGCGGTAGTCGGCATCGAGCGGGACACCACGACGGCGTGCCCGGGCCCGGCACCGGTCGACTCGGCGCTGTCGGGGTCGTCGACCCACCGGGTGGTCCATACGGCAGGCACCAGTGACGTACCTGCGGATCCGCAGAGAATCGTCGTACTCGACAGCGCCGCACTGGACGCGGTGTGCGCACTCGGTCTGTGGGAGCGCGTCGTCGGTGCCGCGACGAGCGGCGACGGCGACTCCCCACAGCCGGGATACCTCGGCACGGGCATCTCCGAACTTCCGAGTGTCGGCCCGGCCGGCGCACCGGACGTAGGCCGGATCGCGCAGGCGGCGCCGGATGTGATCCTCGGTTCGAGTCCGGCGACCGGTGAACTGTACGGCGAGCTCTCCCCTGTCGCGCCCACCGTGTTCGTCGGCTCGGATCCCGTGTACTGGAAGGCGCAATTCATCCTCGCAGGCAACGCCCTCGGCCGGGCCGACGCCGCCACGGCTGCGCTCGAGCAGTACCAGGCGGACGCGAAGCAACTCGGCATCGACATCGACGCCGCGCAAACCCAGGCATCCGTTGTTCGTTTCGGCGCGGACACCCTGGAAGTGGAAGGTCCGGCGGCGTTTGCCGGTCAGGTGCTCACCGACGCCAGTGTCCGCAGACCCGCCTACCAGAACCTCGAAGGTGCGGTCACCGAACCGATCGCGGGCGCCGAACTCGACCGCGCCGAGGGTGATCTCATCTACGCCGTCCTCGCCGGCAAGGACGGCACGCAGCACGCCGAGGACGTCATGTCCGGGCAAGCGTGGGAAGACCTCGAGGCCGCCGTCGACAGTCGCGTGTTCGCCGTCGAGGGTGAGGTCTGGAACGGCAACGGGCTGGTGGCGGCTCGGGCTGTGCTGACAGATCTGCGGAACACCTTGAACGGATACGCCGGCTAGGAGGACTTTCGTGCCCGTCCCGGAGTTCGTGACTGCGATGCGCCGGCACATCGGCCACGCGCCACTGTGGCTGTCGGGGGTGAGCGTCGTCGTCCGCGACGACGACGGGCGGCTGCTGCTGACCCGCCGCGCCGACAACGGAAAGTGGGCCGTGGTGTCGGGTGTCCTCGAACCCGGCGAGGAGCCCGGCCCCGCGGCGCTACGGGAAGTGCGTGAAGAGACCGGTGTGGACGCAGAATTGGTCCGGATCACCAGCGTCGACGTGACCGGACCCATCACCTACCCCAACGGCGACGTCGCGCAGTACCTCGACGTGTGCTTTCTCGCGCGGTACCTCGGCGGAGCCGCATCGGTGTCCGACGACGAGAACCTCGAGGTCGCATGGTTTACCCCAGACGCGGTGCCGCCCGACCTCACCTCGTCTTCGCGACTGCGACTCGAGAAGGCACTGCAGGACGTGCCGGAGGCCTGGTTTCAGCGCTGAACGCAGTTCGCCCAATGCCCCACCAATGCAGTCGAACTGCACCGCGGAGGCATTGGGCGAGTAGAACGCTGTCAGAAGTCCCAGTCTTCGTCTTCGGTGTTGACGGCCTTGCCAATGACGTAGGAGCTGCCGGAGCCGGAGAAGAAGTCGTGGTTCTCGTCGGCGTTCGGTGAGAGCGCCGAGAGGATGGCCGGGTTGACGTCCGTTTCGTCCTTCGGGAAGAGCCCCTCGTAACCCAGGTTCATCAGCGCCTTGTTGGCGTTGTACCGCAGGAACTTCTTGACGTCCTCGGTGAGGCCGACCTCGTCGTAGAGGTCCTGGGTGTAGTCGACCTCGTTGTCGTAGAGCTCGAACAGCAACTCGAACGTGTAGTTCTTGAGGTCGTCGCGCTCGGCCTCGGTGAGCTGCTCGAGACCCTTCTGGTACTTGTAGCCGATGTAGTACCCGTGCACGGCCTCGTCGCGGATGATGAGGCGGATCAGGTCGGCCGTGTTGGTGAGCTTGGCGCGCGACGACCAGTACATCGGCAAGTAGAAGCCCGAGTAGAACAGGAAGCTCTCGAGCAGGGTGGACGCCACCTTGCGCTTGAGCGGCTCGTCGCCCTGGTAGTAGTCCATGACGATCTCGGCCTTGCGCTGGAGATTCGGGTTCTCCTCGGACCAGCGGAAGGCGTCGTCGATGTCGCGGGTAGAGCACAGCGTCGAGAAGATCGAGCTGTAGCTCTTGGCGTGCACCGACTCCATGAACGCGATGTTGGTGTACACCGCCTCCTCGTGCGGGGTGATCGCATCGGGGATGAGGCTGACGGCGCCCACGGTGCCCTGAATGGTGTCGAGGAGCGTCAGCCCCGTGAACACCCGCATCGTGAGCTGCTTCTCCTGCGCCGTGAGCGTGCCCCACGACGGGATGTCGTTGGACACCGGCACCTTTTCGGGTAGCCAGAAGTTGCCGACGAGGCGGTCCCACACCTCGGCGTCCTTCTCGTCCTGAACGCGGTTCCAGTTGATCGCGGATACGCGACTCACCAGCTTGACCATCGAATTCCTCACTTCGTTCGGGCTGTGCGCCTTGCTGGTAGCTCCCACTACCGAAAAGGCGCACGGGCGGCGGAGCCGCCTACAGCATGCAGGAAACGCAACCTTCGACCTCGGTGCCTTCGAGGGCCATCTGACGCAGCCGGATGTAGTACAGCGTCTTGATTCCCTTGCGCCACGCGTAGATCTGCGCCTTGTTGATGTCGCGGGTAGTGGCAGTGTCCTTGAAGAACAGTGTCAGCGACAGGCCCTGGTCGACGTGCTGGGTGGCCGCGGCGTAGGTGTCGATGATCTTCTCGTAACCGATTTCGTACGCGTCCTGGTAGTACTCCAGGTTGTCGTTGGTCAGGTACGGCGCCGGGTAGTAGACGCGACCGATCTTGCCTTCCTTGCGGATCTCGATCTTCGACGCCACCGGGTGAATGGAGCTGGTGGAGTAGTTGATGTACGAGATCGACCCGGTGGGCGGGACAGCCTGCAGGTTCTGGTTGTAGATGCCGTGCTTCTGCACGGACGCCTTCAGCTCGCGCCAGTCGTCCTGGGTGGGGATGTGCACGCCGGAGCCGGCAAAGAGCTGACGCACTTTCTCCGTCTCGGGCTCCCACACCTGGTCGGTGTACTTGTCGAAGTACTCACCGGACGCGTACTGCGACTCCGGGAAACCCTTGAAATACGTTCCCCGCTCGATGGCAATCCGGTTGGACGCCTGCAGCGCATGGAACACCACGGTGTAGAAGTAGATGTTCGTGAAGTCGATGCCCTCGTCGGAGCCGTAGTAGATCCGCTCGCGCGCCAGGTACCCGTGCAGGTTCATCTGTCCGAGGCCGATGGCGTGGGAGTCGTTGTTGCCCTCCTCGATCGACGGCACCGAGTAGATGTGCGTCTGATCGGACACCGCGGTCAGTCCGCGGATCGCCACCTCGATGGTCCGCGCGAAGTCCGGCGAGTCCATCGTCTTCGCAATGTTCAACGACCCCAGGTTGCAGGAGATGTCCTTGCCCACCTTGCTGTACGAGAGGTCGTCGTTGAACAGCGACGGCGTCGACACCTGCAGGATCTCCGAGCACAGGTTGGAGTGCGTGATCTTGCCTGCGATGGGGTTGGCCCGGTTCACCGTGTCCTCGAACATGATGTACGGGTAGCCCGACTCGAACTGCAGCTCCGCGATGGTCTGGAAGAACTCGCGGGCCTTGATTTTCGACTTGCGAATCCGCTTGTCGTCGACCATCTCGTAGTACTTCTCGGTGACGTTGATGTCCGCGAACGGAACGCCGTAGATGCGTTCGACGTCGTACGGCGAGAACAAGTACATGTCCTCGTTCTTCTTTGCCAGCTCGAACGTGATGTCCGGGATGACCACGCCGAGCGAGAGCGTCTTGATGCGGATCTTCTCGTCGGCGTTCTCACGTTTGGTGTCGAGAAACCGGTAGATGTCCGGGTGGTGGGCGTGCAGGTACACCGCGCCCGCGCCCTGACGTGCGCCGAGCTGGTTGGCATAGGAGAAGGAGTCCTCGAGAAGCTTCATGATCGGGATGACACCCGAGCTCTGGTTCTCGATCCGCTTGATGGGGGCGCCGTGCTCACGAACATTGGTGAGCAGCAATGCGACTCCGCCGCCGCGCTTGGACAGCTGCAGCGCGGAGTTGATGGAACGGCCGATCGACTCCATGTTGTCCTCGATGCGCAGCAGGAAGCAGGAGACGGGTTCACCGCGCTGCTTCTTGCCGGAGTTGAGGAACGTGGGGGTGGCCGGCTGGAAGCGTCCGGCGATGATTTCGTCGACCAGCTTGGTCGCCAGATCCTCGTCACCTGCGGCGAGGGTCAGCGCCACCATGCACACTCGGTCCTCGAAGCGCTCGAGGTAACGCTTGCCGTCGAACGTCTTGAGCGTGTACGAGGTGTAGTACTTGAAGGCGCCCAGGAACGTCGGGAAGCGGAACTTCTTGGAGTACGCGTGGTCGATCAGCGACTTCACGAAGGCGCGCGAGTACTGATCGAGAACCTCGGGCTCGTAATAGTTCTCCTCCACGAGGTAGTCGAGCTTCTCGTCGAGGTTGTGGAAGAACACCGTGTTCTGGTTGACGTGCTGCAGGAAGTACTGACGGGCCGCGGCGACGTCCTTGTCGAACTGGATCTCGCCGCCCGGCCCGTACAGGTTGAGCATCGCGTTGAGTGCGTGGTAGTCGAGACCGTTCGTCGAGTCCCCACCGCGCGCGTCACGCTCTACGCTCCCCGCATCGATGGTGTCTGTGATGGTCGGCGCCACAGCTCCTGCTCCTTGTCGTCTAAGTGATCCCAGAATTCACCCAGACCGACCTTCACCCGTTCGACGTCTTCGGCTGTGCCCATGAGTTCGAAGCGGTAGAGGTAGGGAACGTGACACTTCTGAGAAATGATGTTTCCTGCAAAGCAATAGGACTCACCGAAATTGGTGTTTCCCGCCGCGATCACGGCTCGGATCAGCGACCTGTTGTGTGGATTGTTGAGAAATCGGATGACCTGCTTCGGGACGTAACTGGTGTCCCTGCCCGTCGCCGTGGTCCCGCCTCCATACGTGGGGAGGATCAGGACATAGGGCTCGTGCACCTCGAAGGCGCCTTCGCGGTCATGGATGGGTATCCGTGTCGCAGGCATCCCGAGCCGCTGAACGAATCGGTGCGTGTTCTCCGAGGCACTGGAGAAATACACCAGCGAGGTCATCGGCGCTCACCATCTCGATCGAAACTGTCGGTCAGTGCTGCCCCGGAACCGGCTCGCCCTCGCGCTGGGACGGTGCGATCGGGTCGCTTCAAGCAGCGTTTGCCGAGAGGGTCTTGATGCGATCGGGCCGGAAGCCCGACCAGTGCTCGTCACCGGCCACGACCACAGGCGCCTGCAGGTATCCCAGCGCCATGACGTAGTCCCGAGCCTCGGGATCTTCGGTGATGTCGACGACGGCGTACTCGATACCCGCCTTGTCGAGGGCCCGGTAGGTGGCATTGCACTGAACGCAAGCGGGCTTGGTGTAGACGGTGATGCTCATGAGTCCCTCTTTCCACTGCCGAAAATGGAGCTGACGAAGTGTGTGTTCAGCACCCGAGATCTCCCCTGATCGAGAGGACGGTCACCCCAGCGGAGGGGTTCACCGAGCCGATTCCCGTAGTGGTCTCTCAGTGCTCAAGACACTACACCTAGTGGCCGACAGAAACACTTAACCCGAGATGTTGTGAGTCACATCGATGAAATTCCCTGGTCGACCTCCGCCGGACCGCAAAATTCGTGACACCGTCGGCGTGTTGCACATCACATTTTCGGCGTGACCTGAATCGCTCCCGTCGGGGAGGTTCGCGCACCCGAGCCCGACGAGCCTACGTCACCTCTGCACCGTCACCGGCAATCCCAGCGCACGCAGCAGTGGACGCCCCGCGCGACTCCGCCGGTGCTTGCCGGGCCGGTAACTGCCAGAGCCCCGGGTAGCGTGAGCGGATGCCCGAGCCCTCCTCCGAGCCGCCCGACCGCTGGGCGCCCGTCGTCCGCACGGAGAGAATCACGCCGAACATGCAGAGGATCACACTGTCGGGCGGCGACCTCACGCGATTCGAGTCGAGTGGAGCGCCCGACGAGCGGCTACTGCTCGCGTTTCCGCCCGGTGGCATGGAGAGGAGCTACACCGTCCGGCGATGGGATCCGTCCGCGTGCGAGATGGACATCGACTTCGCCGTCCACGCGGGCGGCCCTGCGGTTCGCTGGGCGCTGCAGGCGTCGCCGGGCGAAGTCGTGGGGTTCTCGGCCGCCTCCGGCTGGTACGCACCGCCCGGCGACGAGGAATGGCAACTTCTTGTCGCGGACATGACGGCGCTACCCGCCGTCGGCCGTATCGTCGAGGAACTGCCCGGTTCGGCGCACGTGCACGTCATTGCCGAGATCACCACCACCGAGGATCGGCAGCAGCTCACCACCGGCGCCGACCTGACGGTCACCTGGTTGCACGACAGCGGCAACGGGACCGGGCGCAGCAGGTTGGCGGAGGCCGCCCGCAGCTGGTCGCGACCCTCCGGGCCGGGATACGTGTGGTTCGCCGGGGAAGCGAAGACCTCGCGTGACGTTCGCCGCTGGTTGCGACATGAACTGGGGTGGCCGCCGGAGCGATATGACGTCATGGGCTATTGGCGTGCCGACAAAGAAGACTGGGTCGCGCGGTACGAGACGTTCCGCGAACAGATAGAAGCCGCCAGGGACTCTGCCCTGGCGGCTGGTCGAGACTTCGATGCGGTGCGGGACGCAGTCGATGCAGCACTCGATCGAACCGGGCTGTAGCGACGGCGCTCCGCGGACCACTCAGGCGTCGACGAGCTGCTTGGTGGCGTCCACCAGGCTGGTCACGACGTCGGCGACCTGCTGCGCGACCTCGGCGTTTTCCCGCGGGTGGCGGTCACCGAACTTGTCGATGGTGCCGCCGATGGCGAGGGTGACGTCCTCGAGCACCTTGCCGCCGGCGATCCGGACGGCCTTGCGGGTGTCCTCGTGCGCCCACTGCGCGCCGTTGCCGCTGGGCGACGCGCTGATGACGGCGACCGGCTTGTCCTTGACGGCGCCGGTTCCGTAGGGACGGGAGATCCAATCGATGGCGTTCTTGAGCACGGCGGGAATCGTGCCGTTGTACTCGGGGGTCAGGATGAGGAGCGCGTCGGCGCGGCCCGCGGCGTCACGCAACGCCTCGACAGCGGGGAGGGAACCGGCGACGTCGATGTCTTCGTTGTAGAAGGGCACCTCGCCGAGTCCGTCGAACACCGTGACGTCCGCACCTTCGGGAGCGACCGAGACTGCCGTCTCGGCGAGCTGACGGTTGACCGACGCGGCGCGGAGGCTGCCGACGAGTACGAGGATGTTGGTCTGCGACATGTGAATTTCCTTCGATGGTGCGGTGGGTGTCTCGGGAACAGGTATATCAACTAAACGGACCGTGGTCCACTTATATTCCCATCGCGGTAGGATTGCGCCGTGACCCGACTCCTCCTGCCCCAGATCGGGGTCGATCCACCCGAACGGGGTGATGCCGCGCGTAATCGACGGCTCCTGCTCGATGCAGCGGCCCTCCTCGTGGCCGAGCGCGGCGTCGACGCGGTGACGATGGACGCCGTCGCCTGCAGGGCCGGTGTGGGCAAAGGCACAGTTTTCCGGCGATTCGGAAGCCGCTCGGGCCTCATGCTCGCGCTCCTCGATCACTCCGAACGCGAACTCCAGCAAGCGTTCATGTTCGGACCGCCACCGCTGGGGCCGGGCGCCGATCCGGTCGAACGGCTCATCGCGTACGGCCGGGCCCGCATCGCCACCGTCCAGGTCGAGGGCGAGGTCCAGAGGGCCGCGGAGAACTCTCCGGGCATCCGTTTCGCGGCCCCCGCACGGGCCGTCTCGGTCACGCACGTCATGTCGCTGCTCCGCGAGGCCGGCGTGAAAGGTGATCACGAACTGCTCGCGTGTTCGCTGCTTGCTCCACTCGAGGCGACACTCGTACTCCACGAACTTCGCGACCTCGGGATGTCGACCGAGCGGCTCGAGGCGGCCTGGGCGGATCTCGTCAGGCGCGTCACCCGCGCCTGAGGGTCACAGGGCCTGCAGCCACTGCGCCAGTCCCCTGGCGCTGGCGTCGATGCGCGCCGGCCAGTCGAGCGCCGAGTCGTCGGCGGTATCGCTGACGTGCTTGACCAAGCGGCATCGGACCCCTGCCCGCGCGCACGCGTAGGCGACGGCAAAACCCTCCATGTCGACGAGATCGGCCCGCCCCGCAAGCACGTCCCGCACCGCCGCGTCCGATACGAAGACGTCACCGGTGGCCAGCACCGAACCGTCCCCCTCCGGTATGTCCAGGCGGTCCGCCACCTCGTGCCCCAGGGCCCGGATGGCATTGCCGCTGATGTCGTGGTTGAGCACGATCGACGGCACGAAGAGACCACTGTGGTGTTCGTGCAGCGCGCCTGCGGTGCCGATGTTGACCACGAGCGGCTTCTGCGACGACGGGTAGTCGGCGAGCGCATTTGCGACGGCTACGGCCGCGCTCACCTTCCCGATGCCTGTGATCAGCACGTCGAACTCCGGCGGGACATGCACAGCCTCTGCCTTCGTGGCACTGACGACGAGGATGTCCGATCTGCTCATGCGCGGAACCGTACCCGGGCCTTCCCAACCTCTGCATCGAACCTCCCCACTCGCTACAGTTTCTGGCATGGCGAATCTACGTGCGCAGATACTCGAGGAGCTCGGTGCCAAGCCCACCATCGACGCGGCGAAGGAAATTCGCACGCGCGTCCAGTTCCTGAAGGAGTACCTCCTGTCGACGCCCGCGAAGGGATTCGTCCTGGGCATCAGCGGCGGCCAGGACAGCACACTCGTCGGGCGCCTCGCCCAGCTTGCGGCGAGCGAATTACGCGAGGAGGGACACGAGGCCGAGTTCATCGCTGTTCGTCTCCCCTACGGCACGCAGGCGGACGAGTCGGACGCCCAGATCGCGCTGAAGTTCATCGAGCCCGACCGATCGGTGTCGGTCAACGTCAAGCCCGGCGCCGACGCCACCGCGAAGGAATCGGCCTCGGCCCTGCGGGACATTCTCGGTGACGGCGGCGAACTCCGCGATTTCGTTCGCGGCAACATCAAGGCCCGTGAGCGCATGGTCATCCAGTATTCGATCGCGGGTCAGCTCGGCTACCTCGTACTCGGCACCGACCATGCGGCCGAGGCCATCACCGGGTTCTTCACCAAGTACGGCGACGGCGGCGTGGACGTCACTCCGCTGACCGGCCTCTCCAAGCGTCAGGGTGGGGCCCTGCTCCAGGAACTGGGAGCACCGGAGACCACCTGGAAGAAGGTGCCCACCGCCGATCTCGAGGACGACCGCCCCGCCATCCCCGACGAGGAGGCCCTCGGGCTGACGTACGCACAGATCGACGACTATCTCGAGGGCAAGGACGTTTCCCCCGACGTCGCCGAGAAGCTCGAGACCATGTATCTGAACACGCGCCACAAACGCACGGTGCCCGTCACACCTCTCGACACCTGGTGGCGGTGATCTGGTGACCCAGGTTCTGGTCGCGGGCGGCTCCGGTACCGCGGGCAGGCAAGTGGTCAAGGAGTTCCTTGCCCGCGGGCACTCGGTCCGTGTCCTGACCCGGCACGGTGGTGCACCAGGCACCGAGATCGTTCATGTCCACGGTGACCTGGTGACTGGCGAGGGGCTGGCCGACGCGCTGGACGGAGTCGACGTGGTGGTGGACACGACCGACGGCAAGACCCGACGCACTCGCGCCGTGCTGGACGAGGGCGCTACCAATCTGCTCGCGACAGCAGACGGGGCGGGCGTGCGACGCGCGGTTCTGCTCTCCATCGCCAACGTCGACGGCGGCGAGTTCGCTTACTACCAGGCCAAACGCAGGCAGGAACGCGTCTACGAGAACTCGCCGGTCGAGACGGTCATCGTGCGCGCCACACAGTTTCACGATTTCATCCCCATGGTCGCGAAGCCGCCGAGCCGTGTCGGGGTGATTCCGGCGTTCGCCAGGACGCGGTTCCAGACGATCGACACACGCGATGTCGCGCTGGCTCTGGTGGACGCCGCCCTGTCCACCGACCCGGCGCCCGAGGGCCCGATCACCATCGGCGGCCCGGAAGTCCGCACAGCTCGTGAACTCGTCGTGGCATGGAAGAAGGCCAGGGGCGCGCACGGGCTCGTCCTCGACGTCCCGCTGCCGGGCGCATTGGGCGCCTTCCTGAGGGCGGGGCGAAATCTGGTTCCGGAGAACGAGTTCGGATCGATCACCTTCGACCAGTGGTTGGCCGACACGACGACTGCCTGATCGGGCCCGGAGTGCCGCGAGCCGGGACTAACCTCCCGCGAACGGCGGCAGGACGTCCACCTGGTGTCCGGCGGTACGCGTGAGGTCGCGCGTGAGCTCGGAATCCACGAGGAAGGCGGCCACCGACAGCACTTTCTCCATATCGGCGCCGTACTTGGCGACGAGGGCGGATTTCACCCGACCGAGCGGGGCGTCCACCGGCAGGTCGAGGGTTTCCTTCGTGCACCCGGCGGCGTCGGCGGCCGCCGCGAAGTACCGCACCGAGATGCCTGTTCCCGTCTCAACCACCGATAGCTCCCATGCTGCGTTGCGGAGGCGCGAAGCCGTCCGCGTTGATCCCGTGCCCTGCCCACTTGTTCCACATCGCCCCACGCCACAACCGCGCGAGGTCTTCGTCCCCGGCTCCCGAGCGCAGAGCCCCCCGAAGGTCGACCTCCTGGTCACTGAACAGGCACGACCGTACCGTTCCCTCGGCGGTGAGACGGGTGCGGTCGCAATCGGAACAGAACGAGCGGGTGACGGACGCAATGATCCCCACCGTGGCAGGACCCCCGTTCACCAGCCACTCCTCCGCCGGTGCGGACGCGTCCTCCCGGCCGTGTTCCACAAGAGTGAACCGCTCACCGAGAACCGAGAGCAAGCGGTCGGCGGACACCATCTGCTCACGCGCCCACTCGTGGTCGGCGTCGAGGGGCATCTCCTCGATGAAGCGAAGCGCGATTCCCTCAGTGAGGCACCATTCGAGGAGGTCGGCGGCGCCCGCGAGTGTTTCCGGCATCAGGACTGCATTGATCTTGAGCGGCGCCAGGCCCGCATCGGCGGCCGCACGGATTCCGGCGATCACCGACGGCAGCCGATCGCGCCGCGTGAGCCGGGCGAAGTGCTTGCGATCGATCGAGTCGAGAGAGACGTTGACGCGGGTGAGGCCTGCCCGGGCGAGTGCGGCGGCCCGGTGTTCGAGCCCCACGGCATTTGTGGTCATCGACAGCGGCACACCTGGAACCCGTTCGGCGCACCCGGCGATCATGGCTTCGAGGTCGGCGCGCATCAGCGGTTCACCGCCGGTGAACCGGACCTCCCGCACCCCGAGCAGATGCACCGCGATTCCGACCAGGCGGATGATCTCGTCGGCCGTGAGCAGATTGTGCGCCGGGATGGCGGGCAGGCCTTCCTCAGGCATGCAATAGGTGCAGCGCAACGAACACTTCTCGGTGATCGACACGCGAAGGTCGCGGGCTACCCGGCCGAACTTGTCGACGAGGTGCCCGACGTCCGGGCGGCCCGCCAGTGAAACGGACGACCGCACGGTGGGGATGCCCATCTCCACCATCGTCATCGCGTTGCCTTTGCCAGCATCCGTCCAGTATGACGCGATGCGGTGATCGGTGCCGTACGGCGGTGCGCAGGGCCGCCGTGGATAGGATTGGTAACCATGGCCGGAGGAACGTCGTGACCACGCGGACGGTAGAGCAGCATGCTCAGCACGTCGCCGACCTTCTTACACCGCTCCATACGCGACCCGGCGAGGAGATCCCGCTCGGTGAGGCGCTGGGACGCGCCCTCGCCGCCGACATCCACTCTCCCGTCGATCTACCCCTGTTCCGGAACTCCCAGATGGACGGGTACGCCGTCGACGCCGCGTCCATCACGTCGGTCCCGGTGATGCTCCCGGTGCGGGGGGTGATCGCGGCCGGACCTGCTGAACCTGTCGCTCACCGTCCCGGCACGGCCTACCGGATCATGACCGGAGCACCGGTTCCGGAGGGCGCGGACGCAATCGTTCCCGTCGAGGACACGGACACCTCAGACGGCAGGGTTCGAATCGAAAGAAGCCGATCAGCAGGTGAATTCGTGCGGGAGCGCGGCAGCGATGTCCGGGCGGGAACTCTTCTTCTCGCCGCCGGAAGCCTTCTCGGGGCCCGCCACATCGCCGTACTCGCCGCCGTCGGCCTGCAGCGCGTCCCGGTGCGCCCGCGGCCTCGTGTCGCGGTGATCACCACCGGCGCCGAACTCGTCGATGCGGGAATCGCACTGCGCCCGGGCGAAATCTACGACTCGAACGGCATCGCTCTGGCGTCGAGTGCACGCGCCAACGGCGCGGAGGTGGTTTCGATCGCCCGCAGCAGCGACGATCCGGCCGAGTTCCGCACCCTTCTCGCCGAGGCGATCCTCACCGCCGACCTCGTACTCACGTCCGGCGGTGTGTCGATGGGCGACTTCGAGGTGGTCAAGGAAACCCTCTCCCCGCTCGGCGCTCACTTCGGTCACGTGGCGATGCAGCCGGGCGGACCCCAGGGGACAGCCGTGGTCGACAGCGTCCCGGTGTTGAACTTCCCCGGCAATCCCGTGAGCACACTCGTCTCCTTCGAGGTTTTCGCACGTCCGGAAATTCGCCGCGCAGCAGGACTCCCCCCGACGGAGATCGTGGAGATGCCGCTCGCAGCGCCACTCACTTCCGTGCGGGGAAAGCGGCAGTTCCTCCGCGCACGCCGTACGGACGCCGGGGTCGAGCTCGTCGCCGGTCCGGGCTCACATCTCGTGGCAGCGATGGCGTGGGCGGATGTCCTCGTCGACATCCCCGCCGATGTCACCGCGCTCGACGCCGGCCAACTCGTGAAGGTGATTCCCCTATGAGCGATCTGACCCACCTCGACAGTGAGGGTCGCGCCCGCATGGTCGATGTGAGCGCGAAAGCCGACACCACCAGGACCGCCGTGGCGGAAGGACGGCTCGTCACTACCCCCGAGGTGATCGAACTCGTCCGGGCCGACGACCTTCCCAAGGCTGATGTACTTGCCACGGCCCGGATCGCCGGTATCTCGGGTGCGAAGAAGACCTCCGAGCTGATTCCGTTGTGCCACCAGCTCGCGCTGTCGTCGGTCACGGTGGAGTTCGGATTCGTCGACGACGCCATCACGATCGAGGCGACGGCGAAGACGAAAGGGCCGACCGGCGTCGAGATGGAAGCACTGACCGCGGTGGCGGTGGCCGGGCTGACGCTGCACGACATGATCAAGGCCGTCGATCCCGCTGCCACCCTGGACGGTGTCCGCTTACTCACCAAGGACGGCGGCAAGCGCGGCCACTGGACCAGGGAGCGGGCACCCGAATCGACCGCGCCGACAGGGCGAACCGCCGCGGTCCTGGTCGCCTCCACAGGTGGTGCGGCGGGCACACGGGAGGACACGACCGGTCCGGCCATCGCGGCCTGGCTCGATGAACGCGGGTTTCGAACGCGCGGCCCCCTGATCTACGCCGACGCCGACATCGCGGCCGGCATCACGGACGCGCTGTCCGGTAATCCGGCACTGATCATCACGACGGGCGGAACGGGCGTCTCCCCCACGGACGCGACGCCCGAAGCCACCCGGGCCGTACTCGACCGCGAACTGCCGGGCGTGGCGGATGCCATTCGCAACCGCGGAACCACGGTGACCCCACATGCGTCGCTGAGCCGGGGACTCGCCGGTGTGTCGAACGGCACAGTGATCGTGAATCTCCCCGGCTCACCGGGCGGAGTGAAGGACGGACTTGCGGTGCTCGAACCCATCGTCGATCACCTTCTTGCACAGGTCGCCGGTGGAGGTGCGCACGATGAGTGACATTCTTGCCCAGATTTCGGATCAGCCCCTGGACTCGGCTGTGGTCGACGCAGCCGTGGCAGGACCGGAACACGGCGCGGTAGTCGTCTTCACCGGGGTTGTACGTAATCACGATGGGGGCCAACCCGTTTCGGCACTCGAATACCAGGCACATCCCGATGCCGAGCGCTTTCTCCGCACATGTTGTGAGGAGGTTGCGTCGTCGACGGGACTGCCCGTTGCCGCCATCCACCGGGTGGGTTCGCTGACAGTCGGGGACCTGGCTCTCGTGGCCGCCGTCGCCGCACCGCACCGGGCCGAGGCGTTCGCGGCCTGCGCCGAACTCGTCGAACGCATCAAACACGAGGTACCCATCTGGAAGCGACAGCATTTCGCTGACGGCGCCTCCGAATGGGTCGGACTGTGAGTCCTGAGTCGAACAGGTGTCACGTCACCAGGTAGACTCGGCAGCACTAGGTGACCATGACGGTCACCCAGCGTCGTAGAACGCATTCAGTTCGGGAACGTCCGAATCCTGTTGGATGTGCACCAGCGTGTGCATCCGCTCTCTTACGGCGAAAAAGCTTGCCGACCGGCAACGCCGCCAACCTGTGCTCGAGCTCCGACGGGATCCTCTTCCGTATCGGCCCTCCGGGCACAACCCTGTGCCCGAAAGGCTCTGACACTTGTCTGACACCACGACACCCGACACCACCTTCGCCGCCCTCGGCGTCCGCGAACCGCTCGTGAGGGTGCTGTCCTCACAGGGGATCAGCGCACCCTTCCCCATCCAGGTCGACACGCTGCCCGACACGCTCTCAGGCCGTGACGTCCTCGGCCGCGGCAAGACCGGAAGCGGCAAGACACTCGCCTTCTCCCTCCCGATGGTCTCGCGCCTCGCGGGTGAGTTGTCGGGCGGAAAGCGTCGCCCCGGCCACCCCGTGGGTCTGATCCTGGCCCCCACCCGCGAGCTGGCCACCCAGATCACCGCCACGCTCGAGCCGCTGGCCCAGGCGTACGACCTGAAGGTCACCACGATCTTCGGTGGCGTCTCCCAGAACCGCCAGGTTTCCGCCCTCAAGGCCGGCGTCGACATCGTCGTCGCCTGCCCGGGCCGACTCGAAGACTTGATGAAGCAGAAGTTCGTGAGCCTCGACGCCGTCGAGATCACTGTGCTCGACGAGGCCGACCACATGGCCGATCTCGGGTTCCTGCCCGTCGTCACGCGCATCCTCTCCGCCACCCCGCAGCAGGGTCAGCGACTCCTGTTCTCGGCCACGCTGGACAACGGTGTCGACAAGCTCGTCAAGCGGTTCCTGAAGAACGAGGTCCTGCACTCGGTGGACGAGGCGAACTCCCCCGTCGCGGCCATGACGCACCACGTGTTCGATGTCGACAGCCCCGAGACCAAGCGCAAGCTGGTCGAGAAGCTGGCCTCGGGCACCGGACGCCGAATCCTGTTCATGCGCACCAAGCATCAGGCCCGGAAGCTGGCCCGTCAGCTCACCGAAGCGGGTATCCCGTCGGTGGATCTGCACGGCAACCTGTCGCAGGCCGCCCGCGACCGCAACCTGGCGTCCTTCTCTGCCGGTGAGGCCCGTGTGCTGGTGGCCACCGACGTAGCCGCGCGAGGCGTCCACGTCGACGACGTGGAGTTGGTCGTCCACGTCGATCCGCCCGCCGAGCACAAGGCCTACCTGCACCGTTCGGGTCGGACCGCACGCGCGGGCAGCGCCGGAGATGTCGTCACCGTCGTGCTGCCCGAGCAGCGCAAGGATCTGTCCATCCTCATGCGGAAGGCAGCGATCAAGGTCACTTCCGTCCGCAGCACCGCGGACTCGGCTCACGTTCTCGACCTCGTCGGTGACATCGCCCCTCATGTGACACCGGCGCCGAAGGCCGCCCCCACGTCAAGCAGCGGCGGACGCACTCAGCGTCCCGGCGGCGGTCAGGGCGGCCAGGGTGGACGCGCGCACGGACAGGGCGGCGGCGCTCGTCGTTCCCGTTCCGGCGCGGCGGGACGTCCGCGGGCGGCGACGTCCACGGGCGGCGGAACACGCACCGCGTCGGCCGGCGGATCACGCCGCCGTCAGGGCTAGAACTTTTCGAGGTGGACGGCGTCGGCCAGTGGTCGGCGCCCCCGCCACCCGAAGCGCTCGAGGTCCGGCACCTGCTGGAACTCGGCGACCTCCCCCACGCACAGCCAGGCGATGGGGCGCACCGGCTCGGGGATTCTCAGCAGTTCGGTGAGGTAGGGCTCGTCATAGAACGACACCCAGCCGACGCCGACGTTCTCGGCGGCGGCGGCGAGCCACAGATTCTGAATCGCCAGCACGGCCGAGAACAGGCCTGTGTCGTCGACCGTGTGCCTGCCGAGGATGTGCTCGCCGCCGCGGCTGCGGTCGTAGGTGACGACGATGCCCATGCCGCTCTCGCGTATTCCCTCGATCTTGATCGGATCGAACGTCGCCCTGCGATCCTCGGGCAGTGACTCGGCGAATCGCCTCCGGGCGTCGGCCACGTGCTCGGCGAACACGTCGAGTGTCTCCGGCTTGCGCACGACGACGAAATCCCACGGCTGCGTGTTGCCCACACTCGGCGCGCAATGCCCGGCGCCCAAGATGCGGTCCAGAACCTCCTGCGGCACCAGCACTCCCGTGAACTCCGCTCGCACATCTCGGCGGCGACGGATCGCGTCATATACAGACAACGTAGGTTCGAGGTTCGACGGCGTGCTACACGCGGGCTCGGTCACGCCGTCACGGTATAGCGGTGGACCCCCAGCATCGCACCGGGGTCGACATCTTCGCCCTCGGACACGATGCAGTCCTCGAGACCGGCACGCACCTTCTCCGGTTCGATGTCCGCACCGATGAGCACCAATTGCGTCGTCCGCTCCTCATCTGCTTCCCACCGGGTGGAGGTGAACCGGATGTGTGGTCCGACGGTCTGCACCTCGAACTTGCGCGACTGCCCCGGTACCGCGAAGTGCACGAATCCCTTGATCCGGTAGATCCCGACGGGCCTGCTCTCGAGGAAATCGACCAGCCGCCGCGGATCGATCGGCTCCTCGGACGCGAAATCCACTGCCGTGTAGGACGAATGCAGGTGGTCGTGATCGCCGCATACTCCGTCGCACTGCTCGTGTTCATCCAGCAACAGTCGATCGAGAGTGAGCTGTTCGCCGGGCGCCGGATCGCGTCCTGGTTCGTGGTCGAAGAGCAGGGTCGGCTCGATGCGCCCGTGCGCGGTCGCGAGAACCGGGGCACGATCGTTGTAGTCGCGGACCATCTCCTTCACCGCAGCGAGTCGTGGTTCGTCGATCCGGTCGGTCTTGTTGAGCACGACGAGGTCTGCCAGGGTCACGTGCTTCCCGAGATCAGTATGTTGTGCGGACGTTTCCTCGAACTGCTCACCATCGACCATCACCACCAGCCCCCCGTACACGACGTGCGGATTCCTGCTGCCGAGCACGAGCCGAATCATATTGCGTGGCTCCGCAAGTCCGCTCGCCTCGACGATCACCACATCGATCTGCGAGGAGGGATTCGCCAGACGATCCAGCATGTCGTCCATGTCGCTGACGTCGACAGCGCAGCACATGCACCCGTTACTCAGCGACACCATGGAATCGACCTGACCGGCAACCATCATCGAATCGATGTTCACGGCTCCGAAGTCGTTGACGATGACACCCACTCGGACACCGCGATTGTTGCGCAGAACATGATTGAGCAGGGTGGTCTTACCGGAACCGAGGAATCCAGCGACGATGACCACCGGAATCCGCTTCTTCGCCACTGCCCCGACCTCCGTGGACCTCGTTGAGCTACCGGGCGCCCATCGTAGCGCCCGGCCGAAAGGCCTCAGCCCACCGCGCCGAGTATCACCGCCTCGATGTCGGCGGCAGAGCATCGGCATCGCATGGTCAGTGGCTCGCTCGAGTCGTGACCGTCACCACGGGAAGCGTCCCCGCGAAACATGATGTCGGGTCGAGTAGCACCACACTCTCGATGTCCTCGCGTCCGCTCAACGTGGATCCGAGAGCGGACCATCGCCCCGTAGGAATGTCCGACAAGCGCGGTCGCCGCCGAACGCGACTGGGGCGGTCACCCGACCGGAGACTCGACTTCCAGATCGCGGACTCGTCGCGCGGGTGAGCCGACGTAGAGTCCGTTCGGCGCGCAGTCACGGGTGACCACCGCTCCTGCACCGATGACACATCCTTCTCCGACCGTGACCCCGGGCAGAATGATGGCCCCTGCGCCGATCCAGCAGCCGTCACCGACCACGATGGGGAGGTCGATCGCCGGCCCACCCCGACCTGACGCCGGACCCAGCCGATGTGTGCTGGTGATGAACTGAGCACGGTGCCCGACGGCCACTTGCCGGCCGAGTGTGATCGACGCGGTGCCGTCGAACAGCACGCCTCGGTTGACGAAAGTACCGCGACCCAGACTGATGTCTTTGCTGCCGAAGTAGCAACCCGAATAGACTCCGGCACCCCACACCTTCGCTCCCGCAGCCATCAGCAACAGAATTCTCAGCCAGACCGGCACGAATGCCGAAGATTGAACGATCGTGACGAAGCGCACCCGCCAACCCTAGTCAGAAATCGGGCGCCACGCGCTCCCCTGCTGTCTCGTCGACGGCGCAAGGGAATTGTGGTAACGAACCTGCCACCGAGGCCGATGATGCTCTCGAGACCCAAGGGGGGCAAGTGAAACAACTCGATAGCGAAGGATTCGCTGCGATGCTCGAATCGGTTCCGCACGCGATCAGCGTCCACGACAAGAACCGTCAGGTCATCTTCAGCAACTCGGCCTGCGCCGCTCTGATCGGCGCAGGCATCGACGAATTCGCCACCCTCGAGCACGAACAACTCTTCCATCCCGACGACACCGAACTATGGAAGGCGATGCTCGCCCGCGCCTTGGGCGACGAAAAAGCAAGTGCAACGGCGCACCTGCGTATCCACCACTGCAGTGGCCACTGGATCTGGGCTCACGTCGCGGCTTCCGCCTTCGAGGCAGGCACTGAGACGTTGATCGTTCTGGTCCTGCAGGATCAGTCCGACACCATCTGGGGGAACCCGAAGTCCGTCAAGCAGACGATCTGACATCTCACCGATCGTCGCAGCTCGGCCGACTGCAGGGCGGTGTCCGGATCGTCGCACCACACCGTCGGCAGAAATGGGTGCGGTGCCCACCGTTGTTCGAGGCGCCGCAGTCGCACACCTCCCACCCCACAAGGCAGGTGTTGGCACCGAACAGGTGTCCGTTGGGACATCGCCGCGGCGCAGACTCGGTCCGGCGCATCACGGAAGTAAACATACATGTGAATCGAACGTATGTTCTATTCACATGTAATTACCCGGAGCGTCATCACTTCCATCGGTGCGCTCCACCAGGAACCAGCTTCCCGGCGCATAGACCAGTTCCCGGTCTGCGCGGACGATGACGAGCGCCCCGCTGTCATGGATGCTGTAAGTGTCGTCACCGCTGAAGTCGGTGACGGCGAACTCTGCCAGTTGGTCGAACGACCGATGTGTCACGGTGAATGTCATACCGCCAGTGTCCCACTGCGGCAAGGTATCGACGTTGAAATCGTCGGCGCTGCTACGTCACATGTGAGGCAGCGCGGCAGCGAGAAAGACGATCCCGAGCGCAATCCCGAAGGCGCCGGTGAGTATGCCGATGAGCGCTTCCAGGGACGTCGACTCGTCCGCCTCGACCGAAGGATGCCGAGCTGCGACGATGCCCGTGGCAATAGCTCCGGCGCCGAGGAGCATTCCGAAGCCGAACATCCAGAACATCACGATCGACAGCGCTCCGAGCATCACCGAGACGTCGCTGCAGTAGGCGCCGAGGGGTCGCACCGACCTCATCGGCCACGGCAGGTGGTCGCGCCGGCGGTCGGACAAAGGCGAGGGGGTCGTGGTGGTGTTCGTGGTCATGAGTGGCGGAGATCCTCGAGTGCAAACGTACAGGGGCGAAAAGTGGGCGAGATCGAGTCGGGCATTTTCAGATGCGGCAGTGCGCTCAGCCCTCTCGGCACCGCACTCTTTGTGGCATCAGCAAAGCCTCGGTGACCGGGGCTCCCACTTGCAAAGGACTCGAGAACAAGCACAGCAACACACCTCCCCGGCTTACCCAAAAGCGCCCGTCACCTCGACAGACGGATCATCACTGTGCACCAAGAATTTAGCACTCACCCACCCAGAGTGCCAATCGATACGGAGTCGGAAGCGGCAGCTCGCGCGTCACCCATCACGGTTACTTTGCCGTTACCGATTGGCATGGCTGGCACGACACCGACATGAGTGCTAATTTCCGACATGCACAGGCATCCGTGTCCGTCACCCTGGCGGGCACGCCGGGCGAAGGGGAGGTGCACTGCTGTGCGGTACGGGAAACGCGGACCATCCGATCCGAAGGAACGACGCGACCATCGAACAGTGCAGAACGACGAATGTGTGCGCTGGCCGGATCCGAGCCCACTCCACAGTTGGTGGGAACGCATCGTATGGGGCGATCGGAGCGCCGTGACATGAACGGAGCGACAGTGCTGGCACGCGCAGGCGACTACGAAGAAGTCCCCACCGTGCGATGCACAGCGAGGGACTACTTCATGGGTGGAGCTAAGGGGACTCGAACCCCTGACCCCCACACTGCCAGTGTGGTGCGCTACCAGCTGCGCCATAGCCCCGTATTCGGTTGTTCTCCGCACTCGGAAATGACTTCCTCCGTGCTCGAAGAAAGTTACACCATCGTCGACCTGGCCAACAAATCGCCTGCTCAGAGGCGCTTCGCGCCCGTGCGTGGCAAAGGAGTCCAGACACTCGTGTGCTGTCTCAGGACTTCGTGTACACATCTGTCTCAGGACTTCGTGGACAGTGTGGTCAGTGGTTGGAATGTAGCTGATCGGTCGAGGGTGAGTTCGCGGGCGATGGCGTCACCGACCAGGACGGTGACGTCGTCGCCTCGCCAGTGCAGTACCGCTTTCTGATCTCCCCACCGTCTGCCGAGGGAGATCGAGTGGCCGTCGAACTGGACGATGCC
>NZ_JANFQF010000005.1 GCF_024438035.1 Rhodococcus tibetensis | reverse complement strand
TCAAACACTGACCCCCCTCCGACGGAAGAAGGAGAAGAGCCAGCACATACCCACACCACAACTCACAACCAAACCACAACGGCCAGTTGATCATCCATGATGCGGAGTACCAAAAACATCTGGCACTGACATTCATCGACACACTGTTGAGTTCTCAAAGAACACGCACACACCATCACACCCGAAGACAACATCTCCGACCGATCCGGGGCAACCGCTCCAGCCTAACCCCTGACACCTCCCGACGCAATCGGAAACCATCAGCACATCCCGAAGAGATCGATCAAAATCGGTATCCTCGCGAAGTCCAGGCGCCTTCGTCCAACCTCGTGTCCCCAACCCTTACAGGCGGAGTCGGTGTCCGTGTCGCTCTGACTTCCAATAAGTTACGCGAAGGATAACGGAGCGTCAAATCCCCAGTTCATGGAAGTCCGGCGCATTGAATCCGCAGGTGGGCCGCGCGATGCACGGCCCACCTGCGGGCACTTCGAGAACTTACAACGGTGTGATGCGCCGCACCCTAGCGACCCACTACCTGGATGCCGGCGAAGTTCCGCTTACCGCGCCGAATAACGAGCCAGGTTCCGTGGAGAAGATCATCCGCGGAGGGGGTCCACTCTTCGCTACTGATCTTGCGGTTGTTCACCGACGCACCGCCTTCCTTCACCGCACGGCGGGCCGCCCCCTTGCTTTCGCACAACCCGCTGAGCACGAGCAGATCCACGATGCCGGCAGGGTCGCCCGGCGCCAGTTGTGCGACCGCCGCTTCGCGGAGGGCTGCAGCCAGCGTCGGCTCGTCGAGGTCCTGCAGTTCGCCTCGGCCGAAGAGCGCCTTGCTCGCGAGCTCCACCGCGCGGGTGTTGGCTTCACCGTGGACGAGGGTTGTCATCTCCGCTGCCAGCCGGCGCTGAGCCTCGCGGGCCTGCGGGCGTTCGGCTGTCGCGGTCTCCAGCTCGGCAAGCTCCTCGGCCGAGAGGAAGGTGAACCACCGTAGGTATTTGACGACATCGGCATCGCTCGTGTTCACGAAGTACTGGTACCAGGCGTAGGGGCTGGTCATCTCCGGATCGAGCCACAGGCTGCCCCCACCCGTCGACTTGCCGAACTTCTTGCCGTCGGCCGACGTCACCAGCGGCACCGTGAGCCCGTGCACCGTCGCGGCGTCGACACGGCGGTTGAGGTCCACACCGGCGATGATGTTGCCCCACTGGTCCGACCCACCCACCTGCAACGTGCATCCGTGACTACGGCGCAGATGGAGGTAGTCGTTGGCCTGCAGCAGCATGTAGCTGAACTCCGTGTAGGACATGCCGTCGAATTCGAGCCGGCGCTTGACGGTATCCCTCGCCAGCATCACGTTGACCGAGAAATGCTTGCCCACATCTCGGAGAAAATCGATCGCCGACAGCTTGCCGGTCCAGTTCATGTTGTTTTCGACGACGGCGCCGCTGGGCGAATCGTCGAAGTCGACGAACCGTTCGAGTTGACCGCGGATGCGATCGGCCCACGCGGCCACCGTGTCGGAGGAATTCATCGTCCGTTCGCCCACGTCGCGCGGGTCCCCGATCAGTCCGGTCGCCCCACCTGCCAGAACCACAGGGCGGTGCCCCGCGCGCTGGAACCGTTTCAGTGCGAGCAGGGGCACCAGGTGTCCGGCGTGCAGACTTGGCCCAGTCGGATCGAACCCCGCATACAGCGTGACCGGTCCGGCGTCGAGATCACGGCGCAGTGCGTCGAGATCAGTTGATTGGGCGATCAGCCCCCGCCAGGTCAGTTCATCGATGATGTTCTCAGTCACGTGGTCGATCATCCCATCCGTTCCTCAGCGGCCATCGCACGCGGGCTTCTGCGGTACACGGACACCGCGGCGGACTCCGGAATCCAAAAACGCCAGGGCCGGTCGGCGGCTGCACTGACCCCCACCCGAGGACCACTCACCCAACCCTCCGATTCGGCGATCTCGAGCCGGATCGGCGAATCGGCTGCGAACAGCGGCGCACCGTTGTCGGCAAGGGTGACACCGGTCGCCGACCCCAGATTTCCGGGGCCCCGTGCGAAATCAGCCGGCCGAGTGACCCGCGACCGTCGGACACGGACAGTCTCGTCACCGCCCAGCACCTCACCTGCACGCAGAAGCACTCCGCCGGCTGTGCCGACGGGCCCATACGACACATTCATGCAGTAGTGCATTCCGTAGCTGCGATACACGTACAGGTGTCCGGCCGGGCCGAACATCACTGCATTCCGGAGGGTCCTCCCCCGATACGAATGCGATGCGGGGTCCGGCCAGGGCCCCTCCTCTTCTCCTCCATACGCCTCCACCTCGACGATGCGAAGGCGTACGTCCTCAACGATGAGGGTGGATCCGAGCACGATTTTCGCGGCTTCGGTGGGTTCGGCCTCGGCAAGTCGATCGACAGTCACGCTTCGATTGTGCACGCCATTGACGCGGAGCTGTCTGCGGTCGCATAATTCATCGAGCAATGAATTCACCCAGTGATGAATTGAGGCACGCCATGGACGGCAGCCCTGCGATCGACATCCGGGATCTCCGTGTTCGGCGAGGAAGGAACGAGGTCTTGCACGGCGTCGACGTGCAGGTTCCGAGCGGCTCCATCACCGGACTTCTCGGTCCCTCCGGGTGCGGTAAGACGACGCTGATGCGGTGCGTGGTTGGTACCCAGATCGTAGAATCGGGCACCGTCACCGTTCTTGGATCGCCCGCGGGTTCGGTCTCCCTACGCAGTCGCGTGGGGTACGTCACCCAAACACCCAGCGTGTACGCCGACCTCACCGTCAAGAAGAACGTTTCCTACTTCGCCGCGTTGTACGGGCGACCCTCCAGCGCGGTCGCCGATGCGATCGACGCCGTCGGACTCACCCGGTTCGCCGGCCAGAAAGCTGGCGACCTGTCCGGTGGACAACTCGGACGAGCTTCTCTCGCATGCGCACTGGTCGCGGGCCCCGAGATCCTCGTACTGGACGAACCCACCGTCGGCCTCGATCCGCTGCTTCGTGTCGAACTCTGGGAGCGGTTCGAGGCCCTCGCCGCCGAGGGAACGACTCTCCTGGTGTCCAGTCATGTGATGGACGAGGCCGAACACTGCGATTCGCTGCTCCTCATGCGCGACGGCCACGTACTCGCGCAGGTGTCCCCCACCGGGCTGCGCGAGCAGACCGGTCAAACCAGCCTCGAAGACGCCTTCCTGACCTTGATCCGCACATCACATGTGGGAAGTGAAAACTGATGAACGTCAGAATCTTCGCCGCGACCGCCGGTCGGATCCTCGCACAGTTGCGGGCCGACCATCGCACGGTCGCCATGATCCTCGTGGTACCCAGCCTGCTGATGGTGTTGCTGTACTTCCTGTACCAGAACGTGCCTGCGGCGCCCGGTCAGCAGTCGCTCTTCGAGCGGGTCGCGATCACGATGCTCGGCATCCTTCCGTTCGTCGTGATGTTCCTCGTCACCTCCATTGCGATGCAACGAGAACGCACCTCGGGGACTCTCGAACGCCTCCTCACGACACCCTTGGGCAAGCTCGACCTTCTCGGCGGCTATGCGGCAGCCTTCTCCACGGCCGCCGCCGCGCAGGCCGCATTGGCCTGTGCCATCGCATTCGGCTTCCTCGGCCTCGATACCGAGGGCAGCGTGAGCTGGGTTCTGCTGATCGCGGTCCTGAACGCGATCCTCGGTGTCGCGCTCGGCCTTCTGTGCAGCGCCTTCGCCCGGACCGAGTTCCAAGCCGTGCAGTTCATGCCCGTCGTCGTGGTGCCCCAACTGTTCCTGTGCGGGCTACTCGTCCCACGCGACCAGCTCCCCACCTGGCTCGAGTGGATCAGCAATGTCCTGCCACTGAGCTACGCCGTCAATGCTCTCCAACAGGTCGCGATCCATCCGGGAACGACCGGGATCATGTGGCGGGATCTCACCGTGGTCGCGGCATTCGCGCTACTCGCGTTGTCCCTCGGAGCCGCAACACTGAGGCGTCGCACACCATGACCGCACCGCGTGCACGAGCGCGCTCCGGCCGCAGACCGGGAAATCAGGACACCCGAGCCCGCATATTGACAGCCGCGCGAAAACTGTTCGCGCAAAACGGGTTCGACAAAACAAGTGTGCGCGCGGTCGCCCTCGGCGCAGGCGTCGACGCGGCGCTCGTGCATCACTACTTCGGGACCAAGCGTCAGCTGTTTCTCGATTCCGTCGAGATTCCGGTCGATCCCACTCGGGTGATCGCACCGGTCCTCGACATCCCGACCGACGAGGTCGGGCGCCATCTCGCTGAGGCGGTGTTCTCGGTCTGGGAGTCATCGCACCGACCGGCAGTCGTTGCCGCGTTCCGTTCTGCGATGGCGGGAAACGAACCGAACTTGATCCGGACTTTCCTTGTGGAGGTAGTACTCCGTGACCTGGGCCCGAGAGTCGACCAGCCCCCCGGAACGGGAATGCTGCGGATGCAGCTGGTGGCGTCACAAATGGCCGGAATGCTGGTGACCCGGTACATCCTCGAGTTCGAACCACTCGCCTCTCTGCCGATCGAAGACCTGATCGACGTGATAGCGCCCACGCTCCAGCGCTATCTCACCGGCCCGGTACCGGGCTGATCAGCTCTCCTCGGTCACGATTCTGCGGACGCGCGTGCGACCAGCCGCTCGTGCTCGTCGTCATCCACATCGCGCGCCTCGTCGATGAGGAGAACCGGGATTCCGTTCTCGATGGGGTAGGCGCGCCGAAGCCGAGGGTTGTAGAGCAACTCGTCTCCGACCAGCAGCAGCGGTCCCTTGTCCTGCGGGCACGCCAGGATGCTGAGCAGTGTCGGATCAATAACCACGGATGTCCTCTCCAACCGTTCGGATGAGCAGCCTCAGATTACCGCGCACCGGCGGGCATGCCGACCCCGCCGTCGTGGAACTGCGCTGCTACCGCTTTGGTCAAGCGTTTGTACTCCTGTGTCGTCGCGTCGAGATACCAGACGCGTGTTCCTGGCTTGGGTAAGCCTGCCGCACTCAGACCGTCGGCATTCGGGCGGAACGACGAGCCCAGCGCAATGGCATCCACGACATGGACGATGTCGGGACGCCATCCGAGAGGAAGTGCTTCGATGGCGTCCGCTACGTCACCCAGCCGCGGCGGGCGTCCGTCGCGGAGGGTGAATGCCGCGGCCGCCAACTTCCGGCCGCCGACCTCGATCCCGTAGGCGACCGCCAGGTCGATCCTGTCGACGGCCGCCAGAGCGTCCACGATCGGTTGCGTGAACACCGGTCCTCGCACGGTCGCGATGACTGTCTTCTTGTGGTCGACCAGCCAGTAGTCACCGTCGGCGTCGCGGCGGAAGAGGTTCTCCGTCGCGATCCAGGCGTCACCGGCTGCGAAGATGCCTCGCATTGCCACGCCGGACATCTCACCGTGCACGCCGGCCCTGCCGAGGAGCAGACCGACTTCGTCGTCCGCGCATTCGCGGACGAAACCCCGATCGTCCTCGAGCAGGCGTCCGGAGATCGGGTCGTATGCGGCCAGTCGCACGTCTGCGCTCCCCGGCAGCGGCCGGCCCTTGCAACCGACCTTGGCGCCCGCGACATTCGCGAGAACGACATCGCCCTCGGTGGACGCGTAGAACTCGAGCACCTTCGCGGGCGCGAAGCACTCGGTGGTGCGCCGCCACAAGCCTTGGGGCATACCAGAACCGAGGAACAGGCGGATCGGGTAGTTACCGAGAAGATCGAGGCTTTCGGCGTTGAGGATTTCACGCATCATCGTCCACGTGTAGCTGACGACGGTCACGCCGTAACGCTGGACCTCCTCGGTGAATCGCTCGGCGTCGAGCCCCTTCGACAGAGCTATACGTGAGCCGCCTGCGACCGCTCCCCCGACCGCCGCCAGGAGACTGGATGAATGATGCAGGGGCGCAATGCAATACACCGTGTCGCCGCGATCGAGATCAGCAGCAGAGGCAGTACCGAAAGCCGACAGCGCCCACCGGTAGTTGGTGACCTGCTTGGTCTCCCAGTGCCCGTTCGATTCACTGCAGATGATGAACGCCAGTTCGCGCGCCAGCCCGGGGTCGGGCCGGTACCAGCCGGGCAAAGTGACGGACTCCGGGTCGATCTGCTCGAGATCGACGACGTCCGCCCCCGGGTCGACATCGAGACTGCGGAGGTCACCCCCACCGAGGACGAGGACCTGCATCCCGGTGGCGAGGGCGGCGTCGAGATTTTCGGGGTCGGTGACGATGCGTTCGACCCCGTCGATCCGGATGGCGGTGTGGATTTCGCGGCCCGGGGGAAGAAGAACCGCCACAGCGCCGAGCCGGGACAGTGCCGCGATGACGGCGAGCGCGCTCGGCCGGGTTTCCATGACCACACCGACGTGCGCGGAGGGGCGCACGCCGGCAGAGATCAGACCACGGACGACATTGTCGATCCGCTGGTTCACCGCCTCGTAGGTATGCACCCGGTTGTCGAAGAGGAAGCATTCACCGTTCGGCGCCTTCCGCCGTTGCTCCGCCAGGAGCCGGCTGAGGGAAATCTGGGTGTGCGGTTGAATCTGGCCGAGACGGGCCAACCGCGGAAGTGCGCGCGTGGCCTCCCCGGACAGTTCCACCGTGCCGCGAAGCGCGCCCGAGGCGAATCCGGTGATCCCCTTGCCGACACCCACGCCCACTTCCGCGACCGTGGCCACGGTATGGATGATGCGGTCACTGATCGACACGCCGGTCTCGCTGCCGAAGTGTTCGTCATACCGCATGAGATCGACACTGGACGGTTTAGGCCCCATCCCTTCGTTCCACCGCACCCATTCCCCGGTGGTCGGCCACGTGTGTGCCGCCGCAGCAGAACCGACCACGAGCCCGAAATGCCCTACCCGCAAGGTAGATTCATACACGTTGGCACGAGGCGCGGCCCTGCGGATCCCCCGCACCGCCAGCGGCTGCCCGATGTCGTCGACTTCACCGACGAACGCCATAATCGGGCAGGTGAGCTCGGCGAGGGACACGACACGGTCCTTGATCACGAAACCGCCGGTCATCATCCGATTGTGGACGATGAACTGCTTGAGAAGGTCTGCCACTGCCGGACCCGACCAGGCGACCCATCCCTCGGTCGCGAGGAACCGGCGCTGCTGTTCACGTGGGAGGAGCGCCTCCCGGTCGTGCAGTTGCCGGAGGAATTCGAGACGGGACTTGAGGGTCTTCACCGGGTCGAGGAGCTGAAAACCCGTGCGGGCCATCCACCCGGACACCGCAAGACGATTGAATACGTGGTCGGCGAGGAAAGCAGCTGCGTCACTGGCAAAGCCGGCGGGGATACCGAACGGCAGACCGGCCAGAGTGTCTACCGGGCTGCCGAACGTGATCAGACTCGCGATGTTGCGACTTCGGCGGTATGCAGCCGCCTGGTAGGCGAACATGCCGCCCTGCGAATACCCCGAGAGGTGGACGTCGCGGCCGGTGTGAGCACGAACCTTGTCGATGATTTCGCTGATCGCGACGATGTGATCCGCGAGATTCCTGTCCCATCCACCCTCTTCGGTGTCCGGCGACCCGAAGTCGACCACCCAGGGATCGACCCCCATCTCGTGCAGGATGCCGACGGCGCCCTGATCACGAGTCACGTCGTAGACGTCGGCCGACATCATCATCGGCGGCACCAACACGATGGGTGGACCGACATCCGCCGGGTCGGTGTCGGGAAAATATCGCCGGAGCCGGTACATCGGCTCGCGTTCGACCACCTCGAACGGCGAGGTGGTGAGATCGGTCTCCAGTCCGCCGAGGCGAACTACCTCCAACCCGTTCTGCGCCGTCGCCACTACCCGACGGATCGGGCCCTTTACCGTTTCGGTAGTCAAACCCACGAATACTCTCCCAGACTCTCGAACCGCGGCGAACGTCTCACTGCCGCCGCCCTCACCCTACTTCGCCCGACGCGTCACGCTGCCCTATTGGAGAGTCGCCGACGCAGGCGTCACCGGCACCACTCCCGCATCGACTCGGAGAGTCGGCGAACACCACCCAACTGTTCGGCTACCCGGACACCGGCGGTGCCACCGCGGGCGTTGCGCGATGCGATCGATCCCTCGACTGTAAGCACCTCCCGAACGTCCGGAGTGAGGGCAGGATCGACTCCAGCGAGTTCTTCGTCGGTGAGATCGTCCAAACCGACGCCCCGCGCCTCGGCGACACGCACGCACGCCCCCGCCGCCTCATGGGCGACGCGGAACGGAACGCCCTGGCGAACCAGCCACTCGGCGATATCCGTGGCGAGAGTGAACCCAGCGGGCGCCAGTTCCGCCATCCGGTCGGTGTGGAACTCGAGGGTCGAGACCAGCCCGGTGATCGCCGGCAGGAGCATCTCGAGTTGTGCCACCGAGTCGAATACCGGTTCCTTGTCTTCCTGAAGGTCCCTGTTGTAGGCGAGCGGTTGCGCCTTCAACGTAGCCAGAAGACCCGTCAGGTTACCGATGAGGCGGCCCGACTTCCCGCGGGTCAGCTCGGACACGTCCGGGTTCTTCTTCTGCGGCATGATCGACGAACCCGTCGACCAGGCATCAGCCAGCGTGATGTAGCCGAATTCGGGGGTGCTCCACAGGATGACCTCCTCCGCCATCCGCGACAGATCCACGCCGATCATCGCGAGCACAAAGGCGGCCTCGGCTGCGAAGTCCCGCGACGACGTCGCGTCGATCGAGTTCTCCGCCGAAGAATCGAACGCGAGTTCCGCGGCAATGGCCTCGGGATCGAGCCCGAGCGAGGACCCCGCCAACGCACCCGAACCATACGGGGACACTGCGGCTCGCACGTCGAAGTCACGCAGACGCTGCACGTCTCGCAGCAGGGGATGCGTGTGCGCCAGCAGATGATGCGCCAGCAGAACCGGCTGCGCAGCCTGCAGGTGCGTCTTGCCCGGCATCACCGCGGAAGGATGTGCTGCCGCCTGCGTTGCGAGCGCATCAACGACGTCCAACACCCCAGCCGCGACCCGGCGGACCGCATCCCGCAACCACATGCGGAACAGCGTCGCCACCTGATCATTACGCGAGCGTCCCGCCCGCAGGCGTCCCCCGACCTCCGGACCGACCCGATCGATCAGACCCCGTTCGAGGGCCCCGTGCACGTCCTCGTCGGAATCGCTCGGGCCGAACGCTCCGCTCGCGACGTCGGCGGCCAGGCTTTCCAGCCCACCCAGCATCGTCGCGAGGTCGTCCTCGCTGAGCAATCCCGCCTTGTGCAGGACCCGGGCGTGTGCCTGCGACGCCCGCACGTCATACGGGGCGAGGACCCAATCGAAATGGGTCGACTTACTCAGAGCCGCCATGGCAGCGGCCGGTCCGGATTCGAACCGACCGCCCCACAACGCACCTTCGTTGGTTCCGTGCGCCGTCATGCCTACAGGCCCAGATCGCGCTTCGCGGCGACCTTCGAGGACAGACCGTGGATCTGCACGAAACCCTTGGCGAACGACTGGTCGAAGGTGTCGCCCTCGTCGTAGGTGGCCAGGTTGAAGTCATAGAGCGACTGGTTGCTGCGACGCCCGTTGACGATGATCGCGCCGCCGTGCAGCACCAGACGGATGTCACCCGAGACACGTTCCTGCGTCTTCGCGATGAAAGTGTCCAGCGCCACCTTGAGCGGCGAGAACCACAGGCCGTCGTACACCAGCTCGCTCCAGCGCTGCTCGGTCTGCCGCTTGTAGCGGCCGAGCTCGCGTTCCTGCGTGACGTGCTCGAGTTCCTGGTGCGCGTTGATCAGCACCATGGCGCCCGGAGCCTCGTAGATCTCGCGACTCTTGATGCCGACCAGCCGATCTTCCACGACGTCGAGTCGCCCGACACCCTGAGCGCCTGCGCGACGGTTCAATTCCTGAATCGCCTCGAGGACCGACACCGGCTTGCCGTCGATTGCGACAGGGCGGCCTTCTTCGAAGCTGATGATCAGTTCGTCCGGGGCCTGCCAGTTGACGGTCGGGTCCTGGGTGTAGTCGTAGACGTCCTTGGTCGGCGCGTTCCACAGGTCCTCGAGGAAGCCGGTCTCGACGGCGCGACCCCACACGTTCTGGTCGATCGAGAACGGGGACTTCTTCGAGACGTTGATCGGGATCTCGTTTTCTTCCGCGAACGCGATGGCCTTCTCCCGGGTCCATGCGTAGTCGCGAACCGGAGCGATGACGTCGAGATCCGGAGCCAGCGAACCGAAACCGACCTCGAAACGGACCTGGTCGTTGCCCTTGCCGGTGCAACCGTGCGCGACGGTGGTGCCGCCGTAGGCGCGGGCTGCATCGACGAGGTGCTTGACGATCAACGGGCGGCTGATCGCCGACACCAGCGGGTAACGGTCCATGTACAGGGCGTTGGCCTGGATGGTCGGCAGGCAGTACTCGTCGGCGAACTCGTCACGTGCATCCACCACGACCGACTCGACCGCACCGCAGTCGAGCGCACGCTGGCGCACGACCTCCATGTCCTCGCCGCCCTGGCCGAGATCGATGGCGACAGCAACAACTTCCTTGCCGGTCTCCTTGCCGATCCAGCTGATGGCGACTGAGGTGTCCAGCCCGCCCGAGTAGGCGAGTACGACGCGATCGGCCATGGTCCTTGTGCTCCTTAGGTTGAAGATCTGTAGAGATGATTCAGTTGTCAGGCGAGGGATTCGATCCGGGCCGCGAGTTCTGCCCCGGTCAGCGGCTCGCGGGCCACCACGAGAAGCGTGTCGTCGCCGGCTACGGTTCCCACGACGTCAGGTAATGATGCCCGATCGAGTGCACTCGCCAGATAGTGCGCCGCCCCGGGGGGTGTTCGCAGCACCGCCAGGTTGCCACTCGAGTCCGTGGACACCAGCAACTCCCCCAGCAAGCGCGCCAATCTGTCCGTTCCGCCGGAGACTCCGCGTACCGGATTCCCGTCCTCCGGCACCACGTACACCCCGGCACCACCGTCGGCGGCGCGCAGCTTGACGGCCCCGAGTTCTTCGAGGTCACGGGAAAGCGTGGCCTGGGTCGCGTCGATCCCTTCAGCGGCCAGCAGGGACGCGAGTTCCGTCTGACTGCGGACGGGGTTGGTCGACAGAATCGCCACGATCCGCGCCTGACGCCCTGCCCGCGTCGGCGCGGTCGCCGCGTTGGCGGTACCCACTCGGTGTGGTGGAACCGGAGTCACGGACGGTTCCCGGATCGTTGGGCGAGAAGCCACACCAGGAGCGCCTTCTGCGCGTGCAGCCGGTTCTCGGCCTCGTCCCACACCACACTCTGCGGTCCGTCGAGCACCGCGTCGGTGATCTCCTCACCGCGGTGCGCGGGCAGGCAGTGCAGAACCACAGCTTCGGAATCGGCCCTCGCGAGCAGTGCGTCGTCGACCTGGAACGGACGGAACGGCCCGACGCGGTCGAGGCCGTCGTTCTCCTGTCCCATCGACGTCCACGTGTCGGTCACGAGTGCGTCCGCGCCTGCGACCGCCGAGTGCGCATCACCGGTCAGCGTGATCGTGGCACCGGTCTCGGCCGCGCGGGCTCGTGCCACCTCGACCACCCACGGCAACGGCGAAAACCCGTCCGGGCTGGCGATCGTGACGTCGACGCCTGCGGTGACTCCGCCCAGCATCAGGGAATGGGCCATGTTGTTGGCGCCGTCCCCGAGGTACGTCAGTTTCAGCCCCTTCAGCGATCCCTTGCGCTCGGCAAGTGTCTGGAGGTCGGCCAGGACCTGGCAGGGATGGAACTCGTCGGACAGGGCGTTGACGATCGGAACGCTCGCCCCGGAGGCCATGGATTCGAGGCGCTTCTGCCCGAACGTCCGCCAGACGACTGCGTCGACATACCTCGACAGCACCCGCCCAGTGTCCTGGAGCGTCTCCTCGCGGCCGAGCTGGGTGCTTCGTCCGTCGACCACCACGGCGTGGCCACCCAGTTGCGCGATGCCCATCTCGAACGAGAACCGTGTGCGGGTCGAGTTCTTCTCGAAGATGACGCCGACACCGCGCGGGCCTTCGAGCGGACGCTCCGCGAACGGATCCTTCTTGAGCCGGGCCGCGAGGTCGAGGACCTCGGCCTGCTGGGCAGGGGTCAGGTCGTCGTCACGCAGGAAATGTTTCACCACGATCGTCACTGCTTTCCCGGCTGAGCGGCCGATTGCGCGTTGTCGAGAATCGCGGGCAGCGCCGCGACGAAACCTTCGGCCTGGTCTTCGGTCAGAATCAGGGGTGGAGCCATCCGGATGACACCGGGCTGCGCCGCATTGAGCAGGTAACCGGCCTCGCGCGCCGCGTTCTCCACTGCGGGTGCGATGTCCTGGGTGAGGACGATACCGAGCAGCAACCCGGCGCCGCGGACGTGGTCGATCAAAGGATGTCCGAGCCCCTCGATACCCGCGGACAGCGACTTTCCGAGTGCGTCGGCGCGGGAGAGAAGATCTTCCTCGGCGATCGTGCGAAGCACGGCGAGCGCAGCCGACGCGCACACAGGGTTGCCGCCGAAGGTGGTGCCGTGTTTACCCGGCCCGAACAGATCGGCGGTCGCGCCCGTGGCGATGCAGGCGCCGATCGGCATTCCACCGCCGAGACCCTTTGCCAGCGTCATGACGTCGGGAACGATGCCGACGGCCTGATGGGCAAAGAACCACCCGGTCCGGCCGATCCCGGTCTGCACCTCGTCGAGCACCAGCAGCGCACCGCGATCCGCGGTGATCTTCCGTGCACCGACCAGGTATCCCTCTGGAGGAACGACGACGCCGCCCTCACCCATCATGGGTTCGAGGAACACCGCGGCGGTGTCGGTGTCGACTGCCCGGTCCAGCGCATCGAGATCGCCGTACGGCACGTGCTCGACACCGGGCGGCATCGGTTCGAACGGGGCACGCTTCGCTGCCTGTCCGGTGAGCGCGAGCGCGCCCATCGTGCGGCCATGGAAGGAGTTCTCCGCCGCGATGATCTTGGAGCGCCCCGTCGCGCGGGCGAGCTTGAATGCCGCCTCGTTCGCCTCGGTGCCCGAGTTGCACAGAAAGACCCGGCCGGGTGCGCCGAGATGGGACAGCAACTCTTCCGCCAGAGCAATCGCGGGTTCACTCGCATAGAGGTTGGACACATGTCCCAGCGTCGACAGCTGGTGGGTGACCGCCTCGATGATCGCCGGATGCCCGTGCCCGAGGATGTTGACGGCAATGCCGGCGAGAAGGTCCACATACTCTTTGCCGTCCGCGTCCGTCAGCACCGCGCCACGGCCACCCGTCAGCGCGACCCGTGGGACGCCGTACGTATTCATCAGCGCGCCCGACCACCGCTGCTGAAGTTCCGGAGTTCCGGTCATGAGACAACTCCCTCGGTAGATGTAGCCGGTGTCGGGGTCACCATGGTTCCGATGCCCTCACCGGTGAAGAGTTCGAGCAGCACAGAGTGCGGGACACGCCCGTCGATCACGTGGGCGGTGGGGACCCCGCCGCGGACGGCTCGCAAGCAGGCCTCCATCTTCGGCACCATGCCGGCGTCGAGACTCGGCAGAAGCTGCGCCAGTGCCGCGGTGTCGATCTCCGTCGCCAGCGAACCCCGATCCGGCCAGTTGGTGTACAGCCCCTCGACATCGGTCAGGACCACGAGCTTTTCGGCACCGATCGCCTCCGCGAGCGCCGCAGCCGCCGTGTCGGCGTTGATGTTGTGCACCACGCCGTCCGAGTCGGGCGCAATGGTAGAGACGACGGGTATCCGGCCAGCATGGATCAGGTCGAGCACGGCTTCCGGACTGACGGTCGTGACGTCGCCGACCAAACCGATATCGGTGGGACGCCCGTCGACCATCACGGTGCGCTTGGTGGCCGTGAACAGGTGGGCGTCCTCGCCGGAGATACCGACGGCATAGGGGCCGTGCGCATTGATCAGGCCCACGAGTTCGCGGCCGACCTGACCGAACAACACCATCCGCACCACGTCCATGACCTCGGGGGTGGTGACCCGAAATCCGCCCTTGAATTCGCCGGTCATCCCCAGTTTGGCGAGCATGGCATTGATCTGAGGTCCCCCGCCGTGCACCACTACCGGGTGTATCCCCACCGTGCGGAGGAACGCCATGTCGGCGGCGAACGCCGTCTTCAGTGCGTCGTCGATCATGGCGTTGCCGCCGTACTTCACGACCACGACCTTGCCCCGGAACTGCTGCAGCCACGGCAAAGCCTCGGCGAGCACGTGTGCCTTCTGGTGATCGGTGATACCGACCAGCGTTTCGCTGCCCGATGTCATGACGAGTACGCCGAGTTCTCTTCGACATAGGCGTGCGAGAGGTCGGTCGTCCGGATGGTGACGGCATGCTCGCCGACACCCAGATCGATGTCGAGGGCGATGTCGACGCCGCTCAGGTCCACCTCGCGGGCACCGGGCGCACCGATCCCGTCGATGCAGACGGGGGAACCGTTGAACGACACGGCGATCTTGTCCGGGTCCAGCTCTATCGGTGCGATTCCGATTGCCGCGAGCACGCGTCCCCAGTTGGGATCTGAACCGAAGATCGCAGTCTTGACCAGGCTGTCGCGTGCCACTGTCCGGGCACCGATCAAGGCGTCATTCTCACTCGCGGCACCACTGACAGTGACGCGCACCCGCTTGGTGACTCCCTCCGCGTCGGCCATCATCTGGTCGGCGAGGTCGTCACACACGGCGGTGACCGCAGCATCGAGTTCTGCCTGGCTGGGAGCGAAGTTACTGGCCCCGGACGCCAGAAGCAGCACGGTGTCGTTGGTCGACGTCGCACCGTCGACATCGAGGCGGTCGAAGGTCACGCGGGTGGCCGCACGCAGAGCCGCATCGAGCTGGGCGGCGGTGGCCACCGCATCGGTCGTAATGACGCAGAGCATGGTGGCCAGCGCGGGGGCAAGCATGCCGGCGCCCTTCGCCATCCCGCCGACGTTCCATTTGTCTGCGTGGTGCAGTGCGGACTGCTTCGGGACAGTGTCGGTGGTCATGATCGCGTAGGCGGCGTCGGTGCCTCCCGAGATACCACCGGCCAGTTCGTGCACGGCCTCGGTGACACCGGGGATGAGCTTGTCCATGGGCAGCCGATCACCGATCAGACCGGTCGAGCACACCGCGACTTCCACCGCGCCGGTCTCGGTCCCCCAGTTGCTCAGCGCCGACGCGACCTCCTCGGCCGTCCGGTGCGTGTCCTGGAATCCGCCCGCACCGGTACACGCGTTCGCCCCACCGGAATTGAGCACGACTGCGCGCAGCCGCCCCGTGCTCAGAACCTGCTGTGACCACAACACCGGAGCGGCCTTGACCTTGTTGGTGGTAAACACCCCCGCAGCTGCGAGCTCGGGGCCCTCGTTGAGCACGAGCGCCAGATCGGCATTTCCGTTGGCCTTGATGCCCGCCTTGATCCCGGACGCCCGGAACCCCGCCGGACCGGACACTCCCTGGGTGCGGACGAGCTTGCCGCCCGCGATATCGCGGGTGTAGGCGGTGTCGATTCTGCTGTCGTTGCTCACGGTGCGACTCCCACTGTCGAAAGCCCGGCGGTCTCTGGTAGCCCGAGCGCGAGATTCATAGATTGCACGGCCCCTCCGGCGGTGCCCTTGGTCAGATTGTCGATCACGGCGACGACGACGAGCTGACCGGCGTCCGCATCGACCGCGACAGCGATCTGAACGGCGTTGGACCCGGTGACCGCGCCCGTCTGCGGCAACGCTCCGGCCGGCAGCACGTGCACGAAAGGTTCTTCGGCGTACGCCTTTTCGTAGATCGCCCGAATCTCGCCCTCTGACGCGGTGGTCGCCGCGGTGCAGGTGGCGAGGATGCCCCGGGGCATTGGTGCCAAGACCGGGGTGAACGACACGGTGACCCGTTCACCGGCGAGTGCGGACAGGTTCTGAATGATTTCCGGGGTGTGCCGGTGTACGCCGCCGACTCCATAGGCGCGCACCGAACCCATTACCTCCGAGCCCAGCAGATCGGCCTTGGGCGCACGACCCGCGCCGGAAGCCCCGGTGACAGCGACGATGGTGACACGTGGTTCCACGACTCCGGCCGCGACGGCGGGAGCAAGCGCCAGGCTCGAGACCGTCGGGAAGCAGCCGGGCACGGCGATACGCGTCGCACCGGTGAGCTTCTCGCGCGCACCGGGTAGCTCGGGAAGTCCGTACGGCCAGCTACCGGCGTGTGGGCTCTTGTAGTAGCGCTCCCAGTCGTCGGCGTTGGAGAGCCGGAAGTCTGCGCCGCAGTCGATGATCACGGTGGAATCGGGCAGCGCCTTCGCGTACTGCGCCGAATTGCCGTGCGGCAGACCGAGGAACACCACATCGTGGCCACTGAGCGTCTCGACCGTGGTGTCCTCGAGAATGCGGTCGGCGAGCGGGAGGAGATGCGGGTGATGTGAGCCGAGACTCGATCCGGCGCTACCACCGGCGGTGAGCGCGCCGATGACGAGTGATCCGTCGGCGTAGGACGGGTGCCCCAGCAGCAGACGCAACACCTCGCCTCCGGCGTATCCACTCGCGCCGGCGACGGCAATCCTGATCGGTTTTCCCGCGTGCTCAGTCATACGATTTATTATGCATCATCATGCAAGCTAATTCACGCACGGGTGGCCGGAGCCACCGGATCGGCGGTCATTGCTTGCCGAGCGACCGCCGGATCTCATCCAGTTTGGCCTTGCCCGCCTTCTTCCGCGCTTCCCACTGTTCGTCCACCGATCGGCCGGACGAGCTCTCGTGCGCCAGTTCCGCCGACCCGATCGACGTGCCGAAACGCTCCTCGATCCGATCCCGCACACGATCGAACGTCGGGACGCCTCCCGTGGTGTAGTCGGGCTCGGGTATCCGCGCAGTGGCGTCCGGGACGATCTCCGCGGTAACCGGTTCCTCCGTCGGGACTGCGCTACCGACGTCGACGGCGGCGAGGAGTGCCCCGAGACCGGGACGACCGGCAGCAACTGCGCGCACCACCTCGAGGAACTCGGCGTCGGTCAGCTCACTCGCCGCCGATACGACGTCGCGCACTTCGGCCATCGTCCCGCTCCTCACGCTCCCCTGGTCTGCACCCCAGGCTACGGGTCAGCTGCGCAATTCGGCACCCACCGACGCAGCGGCGGCAGCGACCGCGGCGTCGCGGGCTGCACTCGCCTCGTCCTCGGTCAGTGTGCGGTCCACTCCGCGGAACCGGAGCGCGAACGCCAGCGACTTCCGGCCTGGTCCGACCTGCTCACCCTCGAAGACATCGAACAGACGGATATCCTCGAGAAGCTCACCACCGCCCGACCGCAGCGCCTCTTGCACGGTGCCGGCCGGCACAGTTGCGTCGACAACGACCGCGACGTCCTGCAGCACCGCCGGGAAGGGCGACACCTTCGGGGCGGGGAGGTTCTCCACAAGTGGAAGAGCGTCGAGGTCGATCTCGACAGCGCACGTCCGCGGCGGCAGACCTGCCCGCTCGAGGACAGCGGGATGGAGCTCACCGGCATGCCCGACGACCACGCCGTCCCGCAACAATTCCGCGCCACGGCCCGGGTGCCACGGCAGATGCTGCGTCGCCCGGAAGTCGAGTTCGACTCCTGCAGCAGAGGCGACTGCGCGGGCGGCCGAAAATGCATCGCTCGCCTCGGCGGCGCGACCAGGCCCCCAGGGGCCGCTCGGCTCGCGCATCCCCGTCAGCACGGCGGCCACGTGCACCGGCTGAGCCGGCAGCGACTGCAACAACTCGGCGATCTCGTCTTCGGTCGGCCGCCGGTCGACCGGGAGGGCGCCGACCGGCTTCGTGTCGGGACCGGGCAGCACGACCTGTGCGATGCCGAACAGCGACAGGTCGCGCTGACCGCGGGAGACGTTGCGAGCAAGCACCTCGAGCAGCCCCGGTAGCAGTGTCGTCGCCAACTCCGGGCGATCCGACTCGAGCGGATTGAGCACCTTGACGGTGTTCCTGCGCGGATCTTCCGGGTCCAGCCCCCAGGCGTCGAAGACGGCAGCGGGAAGGAACACCGGCGGAAGAACCTCGACGTATCCCGAGAAGGCGAGCGCCCGGCCGACAGCACGCTTGCGGCGCTGGGCAGGCGTCAGGCCACGGCCCGCAGGCGCCGCGGGAAGCACCGACGGAATCTGCTCGAGTCCCTCGAGACGCAGCACCTCCTCGACGAGATCGGCAGGCTGGACGAGATCGGGACGCCACGACGGCGGGGTGGCAACGAGCTGCCCGTGCCCACTGTCGCTGACGCCGACCTCGACGTCGCACCCGATCTGCGTCAACCGGCGGGCCGCCGTGCCGTTCGGGTAACACACCCCGGCCACGCGGTCCGGCAGGTCGATATCCATCCGAATGGGGGCGGGACCGGTGACCCCACCGACATCGGTGAGCACAGGCTCGATACGTCCACCGGCAATCTCGACCAGTAACGACGCCGCCCGGTCCAGGGCGGCGACGGCGATCTCCGGATCGACCACGCGCTCGAAACGCTTACTGGCCTCGCTCGACAACTTGTGTCGACGTGCCGTTCTGAACACCGCGAGCGGATTCCACGTCGCCGATTCGAGGAGGATGTCGGTGCTCGCGGCATTGACCTCGGTGGTTGCCCCACCCATGACGCCGGCCAGAGAGATGACGCCGGAGTCGTCGGCGATGACGACGTCCTCGGGGTCGAGGATCCGCTCCACCTCGTCGAGGGTGGTTAGTTTCTCGCCGTCCACTGCCCGGCGGACCACGAGGTCGCCACTGATCTTGGCCGCGTCGAACGCATGCAGGGGCTGACCCAACTCGAGCAACACGTAATTGGTGACGTCGACGGCCGGCGAGATCGGCCGGACACCCGACAACAACAGTCGCCGCTGCAGCCACCAGGGGCTGGCCGCCGTCGGATCGATACCCGTGACACGGCGTGCGGTGAAGCGGGTCGCCTGAGTGTCGGGGTCGACCCGCACAGGCCATGCCTCGCCCTCGGCGGGATGAGCCGGCACCACGGCCGGGTCGAGGTACTCGAGATCGAACCCACACGCGAGCTCGCGGGTCAGCCCGCGCACCGAGAAGCAGTAACCACGGTCCGGCGTGATATTCAGTTCGATGACGGTGTCGTCCAGACCCAGCAACACATTCGCGTCGGTACCGGGCGCCGCGGCCCCGGGCTCGAGCACCAGAATTCCGGAGTGATCCTTGCCGATACCGAGTTCGGCCACCGAACAGATCATCCCGTCCGAGACCTGGCCGTACGTCTTGCGGGACGCAATCGCGAAGCCTCCCGGAAGCACCGCGCCCGGGAGTGCCACGATCACCAGATCGCCTTCCGCGAAGTTGCGGGCACCGCACACGATGCCCTGCGGTTCCGGCGCGCCGACATCAACCTTGCAGAAGCGGATAGGCTTCTTGAACTCGGTGAGCTCGGTGATCTCGACGACCTTGCCGACGACGAGCGGACCGTCGACGGCCTCGAGGCGATCGACTTCCTCCACTTCGAGCCCCACGCGGACGAAGCCCGCGTCCAACTCCTCCGCGGTGACGCCCCACTCCGGGGTGGCACGCTGCAGGATCTCGGTCAGCCAGGATTGCGCTACTCGCACGTCTGCTCAGCTCTCTCGTTCGTGAAATGTCGTGACTGTGGACGGATGCGGGAGTATCGCGCTCAGCCCTGGACACCGAAGGGCAGCGTGAACCGCACGTCACCCTCGATGATGTCGCGCATGTCCGGGATGCCGTTCCGGAATTGCAGCGTGCGCTCGAGACCCATACCGAACGCGAAGCCGCTGTACACCTCGGGGTCGATTCCGCAGGCACGCAGCACGTTCGGGTTGACCATCCCGCAGCCACCCCACTCGACCCAACCGGCGCCGCCCTTCTTGTTCGGGAACCAGACGTCCACCTCCGCGGAGGGCTCCGTGAAGGGAAAATAGTTGGGACGCATCCGCGTTCGGGTGTCCGCACCGAACAACGCTCTAGCGAAGGCATCGAGCGTGCCCCTCAGATGCGCCATCGTGAGGCCTTTGTCCACGGCGAGACCTTCCACCTGATTGAAGACAGGTGTGTGGGTGGCGTCGAGTTCATCGGTGCGGAAAGTGCGCCCGGGGCACACCACGTAGATCGGGAGTTCCCGTGAGAGCATCGTGCGCACCTGAACCGGCGACGTGTGGGTGCGCAGCACCTGACGCGAACCCTCGGGAGCGATGTGGAACGTGTCCTGCATCGTCCGCGCGGGGTGGTCGGGCAGGAAGTTGAGCGCGTCGAAGTTGAAGTGCTCGGTCTCGACTTCCGGACCTTCGGCGACCTCCCAGCCCATGCCCACGAACACATCTGCGACCTGCTCCGAGATGATGCTGATCGGGTGCCTGGCCCCGACCGGCTGGCGCTGCGGCGGCAGTGTGACATCGATCGCTTCGGCGACCAGCACGGCGGCATCGCGTTCGGCAAGCAGAACAGCTCGCCGATCGTCGAATGCCGCGCTGATCCGGGTTCGCGCGACGTTGACGCGCTTACCCGCGTCGGCCTTCTCCTTGCCCGGGAGGGCTCCGAGTCCACGGCGAGCGAGGGCGATGGGCGACCTGTCACCCATGTGGTCGACTTTCGCTTTGGCGAGGTCGTCCAGGTTCGCCACCGCGGAGAAAGCCTTCTCGGCGTCCTCCGCCGCCGCCGTCAAGGCCTCTTCGGTGAGCGCACTCGCATCGACCTCTGGTGACGCAGCGCCCTCTTTTTTAGCCACGACCGGTGCCACTCCTTCAGTTCTTCTCGGGCAAACTCGAGACGAGACGAAACGCTCGTCGAAAGAATCCTATGCGATCGGAATATCTCGATTTCAGCTGTCGGTGCGCGTGTGGTTCTGGATCCGCGCGCTCGAGTACAGGCAGATGGCCGCCGCGGTCGCCAGATTCAGGCTCTCGGCACGGCCGTGAATCGGGATCCGTACCCGATGATCCGCCCTCGCGGCCACGGACGCATCGAGCCCGTGGGCCTCGTTCCCGAACAACCACGCCGTCGGACGCGACAGCATGTCGTCGGCGTCGTCGAGGTCTACTTCACCGTCCGCTGCGGTGGCGAGCAATTGGATTCCCGCCGCGCTGATGCTGTCGAGTACCGCGGCGGTGTCCCGCTCACGCACCACCGGTAGGTGGAAGAGGCTTCCCGCGGACGCCCGGACGCACTTCCCGTTGTGCGGGTCGACGCTGTCGCCCGCCAGAATGGCAGCGTCTGCACCCACTGCGTCCGCCACCCGGATGACGGTTCCTGCGTTGCCGGGTTCGGACACCGACACCGGGACCGCGAGAAGCCTGGTACCTGGTCCCACCGCGTCCGACAGCGGCACGTCCAGGAGGTCACACACGGCGACCAGGCCGGGTGGGGTGACTGTGTCGCTGAGACCACGCACCGCCCGGTCCGTCACCAGCGACGTTCGAACGCCGACAGCCTCCGCCCGCCCGATCAACTCGGCGTACCGCTGCCGCGCATCTTCCGTGTAGAAGAGATCGTGCACGGCGCGGGTGGCCAACGCCTCCCCGACCGAGTTCTCCCCCTCCACGAGGAACCGCCCTGCCTTGCGACGTTCCGCCGTACGCAGGAGCTTCACAGCAGAAACGACCCGCGGGGTGCGCTCGGTGAGCGGGTCCACGGGTCGTTTCCGGACTTCGGAACTGCGGGGTGCGAGACTCAGGCTGCTTCCCCGGCAGGAGCGTTCACATCAGCCGGGAGCGCCGCCTTGGCGAGAGCCACGAGGCCGGCGAACGCCGCGGCGTCCGACACGGCGAGCTCGGCCAGGTTCTTGCGGTCCACCTCGATCTCCGCGAGACGCAGGCCCTGGATCAGACGGTTGTACGTGATGTCGTTCGCACGTGCTGCAGCGTTGATACGCGTGATCCACAGCTTGCGGAAATCACCCTTGCGCGCACGGCGGTCACGGTAGGCGTAGGTCAGCGAGTGGAGCTGCTGTTCCTTGGCCTTGCGGTACAGACGCGAGCGCTGTCCGCGGTAGCCGCTGGAGGCTTCGAGAATCGAACGACGCTTCTTCTGGGCGTTTACCGCCCTCTTTACGCGTGCCACTGAAAAATCCTGTCAATCTTGGGGCGGGTAAACGCCCCGGGTGGTCAGTAAAAGGAGTGTCGACTCAGATGTCGAGCAGGCGCTTGATGCGCGGGGTGTCAGCCTTGCTGACGACAGCCGTGCCATCGAGGCGACGCGTCACCTTGGTGGGCTTGTGCTCGAGCAAGTGGCGGCGACCGGCCTTCTGGCGCAGGATCTTTCCGGTGCCGGACACCTTGAATCGCTTCGCAGTGCCGCTATGGGTCTTCGACTTGGGCATGGAGTCCTCAGTTCTGTGTTTCCGGATCTGAACATCCGGGTCGTGCTGGTGGAGTCGGACTAGCTGGTGGGCGCTTCGCCGGGCGCACTGCCGCCCGCCGGCTCCGAAGGCGCCGCGGGAGCCTGTTCGGCCGGCGCCGGAACTGCACGCTGAGCCGGAGGCGCTGCCGCGCTTTCCTGCGCCTTGACGCGCGTCTTCGCACCCTTGTGCGGAGCGAGCACCATCGTCATGTTCCGGCCGTCCTGCTTGGCGGACGTCTCGACGAAGCCGAGGTCGGCAACATCAGCACCGAGGCGCTGCAGCAACCTGAAGCCGAGTTCCGGCCGCGACTGCTCACGCCCGCGGAACATGATGGTGACCTTGACCTTGGACCCGGCCTCGAGGAAGCGAACAACATTCCGCTTCTTGGTCTCGTAGTCGTGATCGTCGATCTTCGGACGGAGCTTCTGCTCCTTGATGACCGTGAGCTGCTGGTTCTTACGCGACTCACGCGCCTTCTGCGCTGCCTCGTACTTGAACTTGCCGTAGTCCATGATCTTGCAGACCGGCGGGCGAGCGTCGGGGGCCACCTCGACCAGGTCGAGATCGGCCTCGAGGGCCAAGCGGAGTGCATCTTCAACACGCACGATGCCAACCTGTTCACCTCCGGGTCCGACGAGGCGGACCTCGGGAACTCGGATGCGATCGTTGATGCGGGTCTCAGTGCTGATGGGGCCTCCTAGGTTGAACGGTCTGGTCTCGAGACCGCCGGCAGCCCGTACGCCCGGATTCCCAACAAAAAAGCCCCGCTGCGGTGAAAACTCACCATGCGGGGCCCGATGTCGACCGATCAGACAATCTCACGGCTTACGCCATTCCACCATCTCCTCGCTTGAGGAACCCGACTCGAGGCAAGCCTCAAACCAGGTGACCGGACCACTGAACTGCAGTCTTACCTGCCGCGCAGAGGTGGGAGCCGGACTCCACTTGCTGCCCCCGACAAGATTCGAAGGCGGTCGTTGCGTCAAGGGTAACATTTGCGCACCTCGTCGGCTAATCGATACCGGCGCGTGGCGGGCGAGCGTCGAGATGGAAAGCTCTTCGGCATGACGCAGAACTCTGACGACGCCCTCACCGGAGGCACCGACAACGGTGACCAGAATACCGAAGTGCGAGAGCTGGCCGAAGTGCCCGCAGTCGAGGTGATCAGCCGCGCGGCGGTCATGCTGATGAGTTCGGCGGCCGAGAAGCTCGGCCTGTCGGATCCGGACCCCGAGTCCAGTCCGCACCTCGACCTCGACGAGGCGCGGCGCGTCATTACCGCACTCGCCGGCCTGGTCACTGCCTCGGTGGAATACCTCGGGCCGCACGCCGGACCCATTCGGGAGGGCCTGCAGGCATTACAGCGCGCGTTCCGTGAGGCATCGTCGCATCCCGACGAACCCGGCAAGGGACCTGGAGAGAAGTACACCGGCCCGGTCTACTGACGTTCGGCGAGCAGAACAAGACCGAACGAAACTCCGCCGAGGTCGGCAGCTTCCTTGCCGCGTCGCCGATCCCGTTCAGCGCGCAGACAGTGAGCACGAAGCCGAACTCGACGCTCTGGGCAAGCACAAGCGGGGTAAGGCTGCCTGTACGTTCTACGGTCCATGCACGACCGGCGCAGTCTGCCGAATAACGCGACCAGCAATTCCGGCAGTTCGGTGGATCCGTTACCCGACTGTGACAGAGATGGCGCCACGGGCTGCCACCGATGCAGGTTCACTCCGACCATGACACACACAGCCACCACACAGACCCATATCGTCTTGGTTCCCGGCTTCTGGCTCGGGGCGTGGGCCTGGGAGTCGGTCGCGGCCGACTTGCGAGGCCGCGGCCATCACGTCACGGCCGTGACGCTGCCGGGACTGGACTCGATCGATACGGATCGCAGCAGCGTCAGCCTCGACGATCACATCTCCGCGGTGGTGACCGCGGTCGCAGCCACACCGGTTTCGGAGCGTGCGGTGCTCGTCGGCCACAGCGGTGCGGGGCCGGTGGCGTACGCCGCGAGCGATCGCATCCCGGACGCGCTGGCGCGGGTGATCTATGTCGACTCGGGCCCTCTGCAAGACGGCGTAGCTCTGCGAGACGATCTCGGCGCGTCGGTCACTGAACTTCCGCTGCCCAGTTGGTCGGAGCTGGAAGCCGAAGGCAACAGCCTCGAGGGATTGGACGAGGTGATGCTCGAGACGTTCCGCAGCCGAGCAGTCCCCGAACCTGCAGGGCCGGCCCGAGACACATTCGCGCTCAGCGACACCCGCCGCCTGGAGGTGCCGACCACCGTGGTCTGCACCAGCTTCCCGTCCGAGGCTATCCGGCAACTAGCAGGCGTCGGCCACCCGATGGCCGTCGAACTGGGCCGGATCGCGAAGGTCGACTACGTCGATCTGCCTACCGGCCACTGGCCGATGTGGTCGCGGCCGGCCGACCTCGCCGAAGAAATCGACGCGGCCGCTGCTCGATAACCGAACTCAGCCCACTGCTGCGGTGTTCTTCGGGGCCCGCTTGCGCGAGGCCACCGACTTCACCGCAGTAGTGGCTTTCGCGGTTCCCGACTTCGGGGATGCCGGGGACTTTCCCGAACTGGATTTCGCCGATCTGGCCGACTTGGTCTTGCGGGCGGGTGCCGCTTCGAGAACGCTGTCGAGGAACTTTCCGGTGTAACTCTCGGGCACCTTGGCCACTTCTTCGGGGGTGCCCTGCGCCACCACGGTGCCACCGCCGGATCCACCTTCCGGCCCCATGTCGACCACCCAGTCCGAGGTCTTGATCACGTCGAGATTGTGCTCGATGACGATGACGGTGTTGCCCTTGTCGACCAACCCGTTGACGACCCCCAGCAGCTTGCGGATGTCCTCGAAGTGCAGACCCGTCGTGGGCTCGTCGAGGATGTACACCGTGCGCCCCGTCGACCGCTTCTGAAGTTCCGCAGCGAGCTTCACCCGCTGTGCCTCACCACCGGACAACGTCGGTGCCGGCTGGCCGAGGCGCACATATCCGAGGCCGACCTCCACCAGCGTCTTCAGGTAGCGGTGAATCGAGGTGATCGGCTGGAAGAACTCTGCAGCCTCCTCGATGGGCATGTCGAGTACCTCGGCGATGGTCTTGCCCTTGTAGTGCACTTCGAGGGTCTCCCGGTTGTACCGCGCGCCGTGGCATACCTCGCACGGGACGTAGACGTCGGGCAGGAAGTTCATCTCGATCTTCAGGGTGCCGTCACCGGAGCAGGCCTCGCACCGACCGCCCTTGACGTTGAACGAGAATCGGCCGGGTTGGTATCCGCGCACCTTCGCCTCCGTCGTGGACGCGAAGAGGGTGCGGATCTTGTCGAACACACCGGTATACGTGGCGGCGTTGGATCGCGGGGTGCGTCCGATCGGCGACTGGTCGACCTGCACCAGCTTGTCGAGTTGGTCGAGCCCGTTGATACGTGTGTGACGACCGGGCACCTGCCGCGCACCGTTGAGTTTGTTCGCCATGACGGTGGCAAGGATGTCGTTGACGAGCGTCGACTTGCCGGAGCCGGATACTCCGGTAACCGCCGTGAGCACACCCAGCGGGAAGCTCACATCGATGCCGCCCAGGTTGTGTTCGCGCGCGCCGACGACAGTGACCTGCCGCTTGCGGTCCACAGGACGCCGAATGGCGGGAACCTCGATGTGGCTGCGGCCCGACAGGTAGGCGCCGGTCAGCGACTCCGCACACTCGAGCAGCTCCTCGTAGGGACCACTGTGGACGACCTTTCCCCCGTGTTCACCGGCGAGCGGGCCGATGTCGACGACCCAGTCCGACGTGCGGATGGTGTCCTCGTCGTGCTCCACCACGATGAGAGTGTTTCCGAGGTCGCGCAGACGCGTGAGGGTCTCGATCAGACGCCGATTGTCGCGCTGATGCAAGCCGATGGACGGCTCGTCGAGTACGTACAGCACACCCACCAGGCCGGAGCCGATCTGGGTGGCGAGCCGGATGCGCTGCGCTTCCCCACCGGACAGCGTGCCGGCGGCACGCGCGAGGGAAAGGTATTCGAGCCCGACGTCGAGGAGGAATCCGAGACGAGCCTGAACTTCCTTCAGCACCTGACCGGCGATCGCTTCCTCACGGCTGCCCAGCGTGAGGCTGTTGAGGAAATCGGCACAATCGGAGATCGACAGCTCGCACACTTCGGCGATCGACTTCTGGCCGAACTTCTCGCTCGCGATCGTGACGGACAGAATTTCCGGACGCAAGCGTGCGCCGGCACACGCGGGACACGGTGTGTCGCGCATGTAGCCGTCGTACCGCTCCTTCATCTGATCCGACTCCGTCTGGTCGAGGCGCCGGTGCAGGAACGGCATGACGCCTTCGAACTCGGCGTAGTAGGAACGGGTACGCCCGTACCGGTTCTTGTACCGGACGTGCACCTGCTCCTCACTTCCCTCGAGGATGGCTCGCCGCGCTTTCGCCGGAAGCTTGTTCCACGGGGTCTTCATGTCGAAACCGAGGATGTCGCCCAAGCCGGACAGCAGCCGCCCGAAGTACTCGGAACTCTGCCCCATCGACCAGGGTGCGATGGCACCGTCCTGGAGCGACAACTCGGGATCCGGCACCACCAGGTCGGGATCGACTTCCTTGCGGATGCCGAGACCCGTGCATTCCGGGCAGGCACCGTACGGGGAATTGAACGAGAAGGAACGCGGCTCGAGGTCGTCGATGGACAGGGCATGTCCGTTGGGGCACGCGAGTTTCTCCGAGAAACGGCGTTCGCGGTCGGCGGCATTCTCTTCGCGATCGACGAAGTCGAGCACGACGATGCCCTCGGCAAGTCGCAGTGCCGTCTCAACGGAATCCGTGAGGCGCTGCTTGGAGCTGGCCTTGACGGTGAGACGGTCGACGACCACCTCGATGTCGTGCTTTTCCTGCTTCTTCAACTTGGGGGGATCCGTGAGCGGATACACCACGCCGTCCACCCGGACACGCGAGTAGCCCTGCACGTTCAGCTGGTCGAAGAGGTCGACGAACTCACCCTTGCGGGTGCGGATCACCGGAGCGAGTACCTGGAAGCGGATGCCCTCTTCCATGTCGAGCACCTGGTCCACGATCTGCTGCGGCGTCTGCCGGGCGATCTGCTCACCACACACCGGGCAGTGGGCCGTGCCTGCCCGCGCGTAGAGGAGGCGGAGGTAGTCGTAGACCTCGGTGATCGTGCCCACGGTGGAACGCGGGTTCCGGTTGGTCGACTTCTGGTCGATGGACACGGCGGGCGACAAGCCTTCGATGAAGTCGACATCCGGCTTGTCCATCTGACCGAGGAACTGGCGTGCGTACGCCGACAGCGACTCGACGTAGCGTCGCTGGCCCTCGGCGAAGATCGTGTCGAACGCCAAACTCGACTTACCCGAGCCCGACAATCCGGTGAACACGATCAGGCTGTCGCGGGGTAGATCGAGATCGACCCCTCGCAGATTGTGCTCACGGGCACCCCGCACGATAAGGCGATCCGCCACTCCAATTCCCTTCATTGTTCGACAGCCGAGGACGCTGCGCGTTCGTCGGGTCCTCCAGCCGTGCCATGGTAAGGCGGCCCACCGACACGTTCTGCCGGATGGATGGCCGCCTGCCACTCACCTGCCTCTATTCGACGGTAGCCTCCCCACCATGACCGAGCAGCCCATGGTGATAGAAGACTCGTATACCGGCCACGTCTCCCCCGGCTCGGCGCCTCGGCGCCGCACCGTTCCCGGCGCCACGATCACGAAAATGTCCGTCGGCCCCATGGACAACAACGTGTACCTCGTCGTCTGTTCCACAACGGGGAAGTCAGTCCTGATCGACGCCGCCAACGAGGCCGAACGCGTCGAGCAGTTGATCCGCGAACACGCACCGTCCCTGGAACTCATCGTGACGACTCACCAGCACGGCGACCATTGGCTCGCCCTCGACGCGGTCACTGCCGCGACCGGAGTGCCCACGGCCGCCCACCCCCTCGATGCGGAGGCACTTCCGGTCCCGCCCGATCGCCTCCTCGAGGACGGCGACACGGTGTCCGTCGGTGACGTCACCTTCGAAGTGATCCACCTGGCCGGCCACACCCCCGGTTCCATCGCACTGGCATTTGCCGAGGCCGGTGACGGACGCACCCACCTGTTCACCGGCGACTCCCTCTTTCCTGGCGGAGTGGGCAAAACCGCTGACGCGGACATGTTCGCGTCGTTGCTGAGCGATGTCGAGGAGAAGTTGTTCGCCCGCTACCCGGACGACACCGTCGTCTACCCCGGGCACGGCGACGACACCACGCTCGGCGCCGAGCGTCCGCACCTCGGCGAGTGGCGCGAACGCGGTTGGTGAGCCCCTCGACTGGGTACTGGGGAAGAGGCAGCCGGTCGGAACGACAAGACCGTCGTACCCAGTACGGCTGCCTCGAACTCTCGTTAGTGTGAAGCGGGAGAAACTCGATGATTGGGAGGCTAGGAATGCTTGTCCGTCGTATCGCTCGCCCACTGCTGTCGGCCGTGTTCATCAGCGGAGGGATCGATGCACTTCGAAATCCGGCACCTAGGGCCGAGGCCGCAGGACCGCTGATCGACAAGTCAACCGAAACCCTTCCTGAGTCCGTCACTCAGAAGATCCCATCCGATCCGGAGACGTTGATCAAGATCAACGCCGCCGTGCAGATCGGCGGTGGTGTTCTGCTCGCCACGGGCAAGGCGCCTCGTCTCGCATCGCTGGCGCTGGCCGGATCCCTGGTTCCCACGACGTTGGCGGGACACGCCTTCTGGAACGAAACCGACCCGGCGGCCAAGGCTGCCCAGCGCACCCAGTTCGTGAAGAACGTCAGTTTGCTCGGTGGTCTGCTGATCGCAGCCGTCGACACCGAGGGCAAGCCGTCGCTGGGGTGGCGTGGACGCCGCGCCGCGCGGGCCGCCCAGGCCAGTGTGGCGGCTGCGCTTCCACTCGGGTCGAGCGACGACCATCACGGACCTGAGATCGCCGAGGCTCTGTCCGCCGCGGCCGAGCGAGCCCGGGTGCTCTCCGAGGAAGCCGCAGAGCGTGGTTCCGGTCTGTTGGAGATCGCCAAGGAAAGAGTGACCCCCCTCGCGAAGGTCGCAGCCGAACGCGGCTCGGAGTGGGTCGACGTCGCGAAGGACCGCGGTTCGGAGTGGGTGGACGTCGCGAAAGACCGCGGCCCCGTCCTGGCCGAACTCGCTCGCGAAAAGGGTGCCGACTGGGCGACGGTGGCCGCGGAGCGCGGCGAGGTTGCCGGCAAGGCTGCCCGCAAGCAGGCAGAAATCGCGCGTAAGCAGGCGGAAATCGCCCGCGAGAAAGCGGAGATCGCTTTGGAGAAGGCGCGCGCCAAGAAGATCGACCTGGCGCACTGACTCACGCTGCGGCGTCGAAAGCCGTCGCAGACGATCGTGATCGGCCCCGGAGATTGCCCTGACCTGCGACATCGGCGGGAGCACTCCGGGGCCGACTAGACTGTCCAGGCACTTTTGCAGCCGCACAAAATCTGCAGCCGAACCAGTCAAGGAGACCTCTTGCCCGACGAGGACACGTCACACGACGAGCGCGAGCTCGAGCAGCAGTACGTGACGATGCTCTACCACCGACTGGACGCGCTTCGCGACTACGCGGCCACCCGGTTGAGCCGCGTTCTGCTCGAGACCGGCGGCACGCCGCAGGCGCGTAGTGAGCGGGAGTCGTTCAACCAGCTCTACACCGAGGACCTCGCCAAGTACGACGCCGCCGAAAACGGTCTCTGTTTCGGGAAAATCGACCTGGAGGATGAGCACCGATACATCGGACGTCTCGGCATCCTCGACGAGGAGAACGACTACGAGACCATGCTGCTCGACTGGCGTGCGCCGCTGGCGCGCCCGTTCTATCTCGCGACCCCCGCCGCACCTGATGGTGTGACGCGACGCCGCCACATCCGTACCCGAAGCCGCCGAGTGACGGCCGTCAACGACGAGTACCTGGACCTCGCGGCCGCGGAGGCCGCCGGGACCGTCACCGGTTCCGACGGGGTCGCAGGCGAGAGCGCCCTGCTCGCGGCGTTGAACGCGGCCCGCACCGGACAGATGAACGACATCGTCGAGACGATCCAGGGTGAGCAGGACGCCATCATCAGGTCCGAGCACAAGAGCGTGCTCGTGGTGCAGGGTGGTCCGGGTACAGGAAAGACCGCTGTGGCCCTGCACCGCGCCGCCTACCTCCTGTACACGTACCGTCAGCAGCTCGCAAAAGCCGGCGTCCTCATCATCGGCCCGAACGCCACGTTCCTGGACTACATCGGTCAGGTCCTGCCGTCGCTGGGTGAGACGGGTGTGCTGCTCTCCACTATCGGCGACCTCTATCCCGGTGTCCGCGCCACGCGCGAGGACAGCCTGGAGGCCGGCGCGATCAAGGGTTCCCTCGACATCCTCGACGTGTTGAAGAAGGCTGTACGCGACAGGCAAGAAGTGCCGGCGCGGCCGATCGAACTGAGCTTCGACAGCTATCGGATCACGTTGGATCGCAAGGTGGTGACGCGTGCCCGTGGCCGGGCGCGGTCGTCACGGCGTCCCCACAACCTGGCCAGGCCAATTTTCGTCGCGGCCGTGATCGAGGCCCTCGCCCAGCAACTCGCGGATACGCTCGGCGCCAACGTCGTCGACGGTGGCAACCTCCTCAGTCGGGAGGATATCGCCGACATGCGCGACGAGATGCGTGAAGACCCCGACATACTGGGGGCGATCGGCGCATTGTGGCCGGAGCTGACTCCGCAGCGGGTACTGGCCGAACTGTTCGCGTCGTCGAAACGCCTGGCCGACGCCGCGCCCCAGCTGACAGAGGGTCAACGAGCAGCGCTGCACCGCCCGGACGCCCGTGGATTCAGCGCCACCGACGCACCGCTGCTCGACGAACTCGCCGAACTCCTCGGAGTGGACGACGCCGCCGAACGTGAACGGGCACGCCGGCAGTGGCGGGCTCAGATCGCCGACGCGCAAGGAGCACTCGACATTCTCACCGGTTCGGCGCCGCAGGATCTCGAGGACGAGTTGGATCCCGAAATTCTGATGGCCTACGACCTGATCGATGCAAGCCAGCTCGCCGAGAGGCACGACGTGGGTGCCCATCAGACGACGGCCGAGCGTGCGGCCGGCGACCGTACCTGGACCTACGGGCATGTGATCGTCGACGAAGCACAGGAGCTCTCGGAGATGGCCTGGCGCATGCTGATGCGTCGTATCCCGAATCGATGGATGACCCTGGTCGGTGACACTGCCCAAACGGGTGACCCGGCCGGCACGTCGTCCTGGCAGCGGATATTGGAACCGTACGTGGCCCAACGCTGGAAGCTGACGGAGCTGACCGTCAACTACCGCACCCCGGCCGAGATCATGACAACGGCGCGGCGTGTGCTCGCCGAGATCGACGCCGAGCAGACGGTGCCGCGCTCCGTCCGGGAATCTGGATTCATGCCGTGGTCGATGAATGTTGCCGCCTCGGACGTGGCCGACACGGTCCGTGCCTGTGTTTCAGAGGAAACCGGTCCGGGCACCACCGCCGTGATCGGGAACCATGAGCTCGTGGCGGCCCTCGCGGATCTTCACTCCGACTCCGTCAGCGTCCTTACCGTGAAGGACGCCAAGGGACTGGAGTTCGACTCGGTACTGATCGTCGAGCCACAGAGCATCGTCGACGAGTCGCCGCGGGGTATGAACGACCTCTATGTCGCCCTCACCCGCGCCACTCAGCGTCTCGGGGTCGTCCACGCGCAGCCCCTGCCGGTGGCGCTGTCCGATCTGGCACCGGCAGTGGTGGCGAATCCGTCGTGATGTCGATCGGGCGCGCTCTGCTGATGGGGTGCGCACTCACCCTCGGATCGATGACACTCAGCGCGTGCTCGCAGGCCACCGCCGCCGACGACGCGTCGGCGAGCGCGGCAGCGACGACAGCCACGCCCAGCCACCTCGACGCCCGCGGATTGCGGTATCAGCAGACATTGATCGATGCCGGAATCCCAGCGATGCCGGCGGATACCGTCATTGCCATCGCCAACGGCATCTGTGGGCAACTGTCCCGAGGAACCGATGAGGCGACCATCATGACGCACTTGATGCCGATGGCGCAGTTCGCCTCGGCCGCAGCCGATACGCATTTGACCACCGAACAGGTGGCGCGGGTGTATCTCGGAGCAGCCGAGGCGAACTACTGCTGACTGATCAGGTGCCGCTCAGCGGACCGTGTGGACGATCAGAACGTCGGACGTGGACTTGCGGGCTGCATCCGAGGGAACGGAGCCGAGCAGTCGTCCGGTCAAAGTGTTGAGGCCACGGTTTCCGATCACGAGAAGACCGCCGTCGACCTCGTCGACCAACGCCAGCAGGGACTCCACGGGCGCACCCACGACTGCGCGTTCCACGACATCTTTGGCCCCGCCGGCGTGGGCGCGCTCCTTGGCGGTACGGAGAATGTCATATGTCGGCGCAGAGCCGGTGATCTGGTAGGCCTCGTCGCCCAGTGCGTCGGCCGCATGGCCGACTTCCTTGGGATCAGCCGGATAGTACGCACACGCGATGATCAGCTTGGCGCCGGCGTCGCCCGCAATGGCTGCGGCCTTCTCGACGGCCCGAAACGACGACTCGGAGCCATCGGTTCCGACGACAACGGTCCGGTAGGCGCTCATTCAATCCTCCATGTCTGCGGTGGTCATTTGGCCGGGGCCCGCACACTTCGTGTCCAGACCCAGCGGCCACTGCGCTGACCCTAGCGGTATCGGTGCTCGCATAGGGGTATTTGCAGCACAAGCCACAGCGCACCGACCCCATACATGATCAGTCACACTGCTCCGATCTCCACGTCTGTGACCTCCCCCGACGAGAAATCAGTTCGCGGTGCGGACTTTCGGTCCGAACACGCCCGGCGGAAACACTCCCGCCGCCACGACGGTGTCGCGCCACGGCGTCGCCAGCTCGACCACGCGTGCTGCACCGTCCTCACCGAGCGCCGCCCACGGGGCGAGCGCAACATCATCGGTGAGATCCTCGATCAGATTCCGCAAGTCTTCGCCGTTCGCGGTGAGTTCGCCACGGGCATCGAGGATTTCGCGATCACGCAGGCTGTCGCAGGCAGTGTTCCATTGCTCCTCGCTCCAGCCCCGACGGGTCAACGCGAACTTCTTCTGGAACCCGAAGCCCGTCGCGGTGTGGGTAATCAGTGACTCGAGTCCACTCAGAGCAGCAGTCTGCAACGCCGCGATGTGCCCGTCGCCGCGGTACTCACGCAGCAACGTCAGTGCGTGCCAGAAAATGAGATGAGGCGACGACGGCCAGTCCAGCGACGCATAGCCGGCGTACAGCGGCCTTCCCTCAACGCCTGGGATGCCCCGGGCCGCGGTCGAGAGCAGGTCGGCCGCCTCTGCCATCTCGGGTGATGTGATGACGGACTCGCCCAACAGACGAACGTACGCCTCGCCGACCCCACAGTATCGAGCCTCGATGATGGCCGACGGCGCAGCCATTGCCCACGCCCTCGGGATAGTCGCACCGACCGCGTCCGGGCTGAAATTGAAGAACGTGGCGGTGACGACACCGGCATTCACCGCACCCATGGGAGCCGCACGACCGGCGAAGTAGCCCATCCGGCCTCGCTCCAGACCCACCTCAACCAGTCGTTCTCCAACCTCGGGAACGAAGTAGCTCAGAGAATGAAGCGACTCCAAGGATCGAGCCGCTCGACCAGCGCTGTGTGCATCCATGGGTCAGACGGTACTGCCTCGACTACTTCAGGCCTGCGGCGTCCATCCCGCGCAGCTCCTTCTTCAAGTCGGCAATCTCGTCGCGTAATCGCCCTGCCAGCTCGAACTGGAGGTCGCGTGCCGCGTTCATCATTTGATCCGTCAATTCCTTGACGAGGTCGGCCAGCTCGGCCCTCGGCATCGACTTGGTGTCCCGGCCTTCGTAGACGCCCGCACTGACCGCGCGGCCGGCTTCACCCTGCGCGCGGCGACCACGCGAGGCGTTGCGGCCGGAACCACCGACGTCGACACCGGCAGCCGTGTCCTCGGCCTCCTCGTACACCTGATCGAGGATGTCTGCGATCTTCTTGCGCAGAGGTTGCGGGTCGACCCCCATCTTCTTGTTGTATGCGATCTGCTTTTCGCGGCGCCGCTCCGTCTCCTCGATCGCGTGCTGCATCGAGTCGGTGATCTTGTCGGCATACATGTGAACCTGGCCGGACACGTTACGAGCTGCGCGACCGATCGTCTGGATGAGACTCGTCGAGCTGCGCAGGAAGCCTTCCTTGTCGGCGTCGAGGATCGCTACCAAGGACACTTCCGGCAGGTCGAGCCCCTCACGGAGGAGGTTGATGCCTACGAGCACGTCGTACTCGCCGAGTCGCAACTGACGGAGCAGTTCGACACGACGCAGCGTGTCGATGTCCGAGTGCAGGTACCGGACACGGATGCCGAGTTCGAGAAGGTAGTCGGTGAGGTCCTCCGACATCTTCTTCGTCAACGTCGTGACGAGTACCCGCTCGTCCCGGTCGGCTCGCTCGCGGATCTCGTGGACCAGGTCGTCGATCTGCCCCTTGGTCGGCTTGACCACAACCTGCGGGTCGACCAGGCCGGTCGGACGGATCACCTGCTCGACGAACTCACCGCCCGCCTGGCCCAGCTCGTACTTGCCGGGTGTGGCCGACAGATACACCGTCTGCCCGATGCGCTGGGTGAATTCTTCCCAGGTGAGCGGTCTGTTGTCGGTGGCCGACGGTAGCCGGAATCCGAACTCGACGAGATTCCTCTTTCGGGACATGTCGCCCTCGTACATCGCACCGATCTGAGGCACGGTGACGTGCGACTCGTCGATGACGAGCAGGAAGTCCTCGGGGAAGTAATCGATGAGAGTGGCGGGTGCGGTACCCGCGCCGCGACCGTCGATGTGCCGCGAGTAGTTCTCGATACCGGAGCAGAAACCCACCTGCTTGATCATCTCGAGGTCGTACTGGGTGCGCATTCGCAGCCGCTGCGCCTCGAGCAGCTTTCCCCGATTCTCGAGGTCGGCGAGTCGTTCCTCGAGTTCGGCTTCGATGTCCTTGACCGCCCGCTCCATCCGCTCGGGACCCGCAACGTAGTGGGTGGCCGGGAAGATGCGCACCGAGTCGACCTGACGGACGACGTCGCCGGTGAGGGGATGCAGGTAGTACAGCGCCTCGATCTCGTCACCGAAGAACTCGATGCGGACGGCCAGTTCCTCGTACGAGGGAATGATCTCGACGGTGTCTCCCCTCACCCGGAAGGAACCGCGGGTGAAGGCCAGGTCGTTGCGCGTGTACTGGACATCGACGAGAAGTCGGAGGAGTGCGTCGCGCGGAACCTCGACACCGACTTCGAGTTGCACCGACCGGTCGAGATACGACTGGGGAGTTCCCAGGCCATAGATACAGGACACCGAGGCCACGACCACTACGTCACGGCGGGAGAGCAGGCTGGACGTCGCGGAATGGCGAAGCCGCTCGACGTCGTCGTTGACCGACGAGTCCTTCTCGATATAGGTGTCGGTCTGCGCGATGTACGCTTCGGGCTGGTAATAGTCGTAGTACGAAACGAAGTACTCGACAGCATTGTGGGGCAGCATGTCGCGCAGTTCGTTGGCGAGCTGAGCTGCGAGAGTCTTGTTGGGCGCCATGACCAGTGTGGGGCGCTGCACTTTCTCGATGAGCCACGCCGTGGTGGCGGACTTACCGGTACCGGTGGCGCCGAGCAGGACCACGTCCTTCTCGCCCGCGTTGATCCGCTTCTCGAGTTCTGCGATGGCCGCCGGCTGGTCACCCGCCGGTTTGTGATCGCTGACGACCTCGAACCGCGCCTCCGACCGTTCGATCTCACCGATGGGACGGAACTCGGAATGTGCTACCACCGGGTGCTCGGATGCAAACGCCATGTCACCAGGGTAAGCGCAGGGACCGACACGGTCCCGACGTGCTCCGGCGGCATCGAAGTGCCGTAGGTTTCCCCTCATGGAAGGCGCTGCTCACCCGCACCCACCCAAGATCGAGTATTTCGATCTTCGCAATCGCACCAACACCGACCCGAAAGGGTTCGTCCGTCCGGTCGAGCACTTCCGCGTCGAGCCGTGGGGGCTGTACATGGCGAGGACCGCCGACCACCGGCAGTTCGACTACCTCGAGTCCTGGCTCCTTCCCGACCTGGGACTCCGGGCGTCCATATTCCATTTCCGACCGGAGCATCGGCGGGACCAAGACCACTACGTCGACATCGGCGTGTTCACCCGCGGCGACGACGTCTGGACGTCGGAGGACCACTACCTCGATCTCGTGGTGCGCACCGGGCGCGACGCCGAACTACTCGATGTGGACGAGTTGATGGAGGCGCACAGCGCCGGCCTGCTCGACACGGCCACGGCCGAGGCGGCGATCAACACCGCCGTCGCCGCCATCGAGGGTTTGGCCACGCATGGATACGACCTCGGGCGGTGGCTGGCGTCGCTCGGAATGCCGATCGGCTGGCGGTGATCTCACGCCTTCCAGTCCGAACGCTCGGCCCACTGCCATGCCCGGGGGTAGGCCGTGTCGAACCACGGTGACTTGGCGTCGATGTAGGCGGTGATGGCGTCTGCGTAAGAGCTGTGGCCGGCAGCCTTGCCTGCCGCGCCCTCCTTGATTTCGGCGTACTCGGCGCGAACACCGGGCTCGGCTCGGAGCCAGTCCCGGAACACCAGCGCGAACTGCTGTCCGGGCCATCCGTCGACCCGAAGGTGAATGTTGACAGGCCGGCCCGGATCGGCACCGCCGTGAATCCGCTTGTCCCACAAGGCTGGATCCGTCTCGCCTCCGAGAGAGGACGGCTTGGGGTCGTCCGACGTGATGTGCTCGATCCGAGGGAATCCCGCCTCGGCAAGCGGCTCGGCGAGGTCGTCCGCCGTCGCGAGATCGGCAACGGTGACCTGCAGGTCGATGACGTCTTCCGCCGGCATACCGTCGACCGCCGTTGAACCGATGTGATCGATGCGCACGGCGCGCTCCCCGCACACCAGTCGCAGTCGGGCGATCAACCGGTCGGCCTCCCCCGCCCACCGCGGATTCGGTGCCACGAGTTCAGGCAATGGCCGCACCACCGTGCGGGTACGAATGTTGGCCGCGAAGGGGACGAGCCGCTCCGACCACAGGTCCCTGACCTCGGGTTCGAGCGCGCCTGGCTCCCCACTGTTGTCGAGCCACACATCCGCGGCCGCCCGCCGCTGCTCGTCGGTCGCCTGCGCCGCGATCCGCGCTCGTGCGTCGGCCTCCGGCATTCCCCGGGACCCCACGAGTCTCCGTACCCGTTCCTCCGCGTCGACGAACACGATGACGACCAGGTGGAATGCCGCTCCCATACCGCCCTCGACCAGCAGCGGAATGTCCTGCACCAGCACGGCGTCTTCAGCTGCCGCATCGATGAGTTCCGCGGTGCGCGCTCCGACGAGTGGATGCACGATGGAGTTCAGGGCCAACCTGGACTCCTCGTCGGCGAAAGCGCGTGCCGCCAGCGCGGGGCGGTCGAGCGCCCCGGCATCCGTGAGGATGTCGTTCCCGAAACGCTCCACCAGAGCAGCCAGGCCAGGCGTTCCCGGCTCGACGACCTCACGGGCAATCAGATCTGCATCGACGATTACTGCGCCCAGGTCCGCCATAATCTTCGACACGGTGGACTTGCCGGCTCCAATGCCTCCGGTGAGGCCGATTCTCAACACGTCCCCCAGTGTGGCATCCACCGTGCACTCATTTCACCGACCCCACAGACATCATCGCTCCCAGCGTCAACCCCAGACTCACCGAGCCCAAATACCACAGGACGGCGACGAGGTCGGTTATGTTCAAGCGGACGCCCGACCTGCACCTTCTCGAAGAAGAGGAACGCCATGCGCGAGCAACGCCTTCAGCCCGGTCGGCACCGCCTCGGTATTCCGGGTGGCGTGCATTGCCTCGAGATACCCGAGGTCGCGTTTGCACTCGCTGAGCATCGGCGAACCTGGCTCACCGCATTGATCAGCCAGGGCAAGCACAGCTTCGCGTCGATGCGTAAGCGCTCCGAGGCGCAGGCGACGTCGGGTTACTGGATTCCCGTCACCGCGAACTGAACGAAACAGCCGGCACAGCACGGCTTCCCCTCCACGGCACTGTGGCCCGGCCTTCCGAGAAGGCCGGGCCACAGTCGTATCCGCGGCAGGCACCAACGACGAAGACCCCGCTCCTGCGATCGCAGGAGCGGGGTCTCGTTCTGTGCCTGACGGGTCAGGCGGACCTACTAGGCGTTGCCCGACAGCTTCTCGCGCAGGGCGGCGAGCTGTGCATCGCTGGCGAGCGATCCACCAGCCGACTCGGATGCCGGAGCAGAAGCGGACGACGAAGCGGTGTCGGCGTCGCCTGCACCCGACTCCGAGGAGTAGCCGGCAGCAGCAGTGGCAGCCTCGGCGGCCTCGTCTGCAGCGGTCTTCTCCATCTGAGCTGTGTGCATCTTGTGGCGACGCTCAGCCTCGGCGTAGCGGTTCTCCCACTCTTCACGCTGCTTGTCGAAGCCCTCGAGCCATTCGTTGGTCTCGGGATCGAAGCCCTCGGGGAAGATGTAGTTGCCCTGCTCGTCGTAGCTGTCCGCCATGCCGTACTTCGACGGATCGAACTCGGCGTTGTAGTCCTCGTTGGCCTGCTTCAGCGACAGCGAGATACGACGACGCTCGAGGTCGATGTCGATGACCTTGACGAGCGCATCGTCGCCGACACCGACAACCTGGTCCGGGACCTCGACGTGGCGCTCGGCCAGCTCCGAGATGTGGACGAGGCCTTCGATTCCCTCTTCGACGCGCACGAAGGCACCGAACGGAACCAGCTTGGTGACCTTACCGGGCACGATCTGGCCGATGGCGTGCGTGCGGGCGAACTGACGCCACGGATCTTCCTGGGTGGCCTTGAGCGACAGGGAGACACGCTCGCGGTCGAGATCGACGTCGAGAACCTCGACGGTGACCTCGGTGCCGACCTCGACAACCTCGGAGGGGTGGTCGATGTGCTTCCAGGACAGCTCGGACACGTGCACGAGACCGTCGACGCCGCCCAGGTCCACGAAGGCACCGAAGTTGACGATGGAGGACACGACGCCCTTGCGGACCTGGCCCTTCTGGAGCTGGTGCAGGAACTCGCTGCGAACCTCGGACTGCGTCTGCTCGAGCCATGCGCGGCGCGAGAGGACGACGTTGTTGCGGTTCTTGTCGAGCTCGATGATCTTGGCCTCGATCTCCTTGCCGACGTACGGCTGGAGGTCGCGGACACGGCGCATCTCGACGAGCGAAGCGGGAAGGAAGCCACGCAGGCCGATGTCGAGGATCAAGCCGCCCTTGACGACCTCGATGACGGTGCCCTTGACGGCCTCGTCCTTCTCCTTGAGCTCCTCGATGGTGCCCCAGGCACGCTCGTACTGAGCGCGCTTCTTCGACAGGATCAGTCGGCCTTCCTTGTCCTCCTTGGTGAGGACGAGAGCTTCGACCTCATCGCCCACGGAGACGACCTCGTTGGGGTCGACATCGTGCTTGATGGAGAGCTCACGGGAAGGGATGACGCCTTCGGTCTTGTAACCGATGTCGAGCAGAACCTCGTCGCGGTCGACCTTGACGATGGTGCCTTCGACGATGTCGCCATCGTTGAAGTACTTGATCGTTGCGTCGATGGCGGCGAGGAAGTCCTCGGCGGAGCCGATATCGTTGACGGCTACCTGCGGCGAGGTGACGGTGGTGGAGGGCATATGTTGAGTTGCTCCGGACGGGTTGTGGTCGGTTGATGGTGTTCTGTCGGACAAAGCACGAGAACAGTGAAACGACACCTGACCGGAACCGAACAGAAACTCGAACCGTACCCAATCGGATGTCGCGCACGTAGACACTCGCGTGCAATAGGCTACGCGCCCCTGGGCAAGCTGGGCAAACCCGGGTCCGTTCCCACGCTCTAGTCTGTTGCGCATGCCCGAATCTCGTCCGACACATACCACCCACCCCCCCGAAGACGACCGCCACGGCACCGCCAACAGTGTCCTCGGAACCGCCGGGGTCAGCCGCGTCCGCGTCGATTCCGAGTCGAGCGAACGCGCAAGCCGGGCTTGGTGGGACGCCGACGCCGACGACTATCACCGCACCCACGGCGAGTTCCTCGGAGTGGACGCGACGGACGGTGAATTCGTGTGGTGTCCGGAGGGTCTGCACGAGGGCGATCACCGCCTGCTGGGCGACGTCGAGGGGAAGGACGTCCTCGAGGTCGGCTGCGGCTCGGCGCCCTGCGCGCGGTGGCTGGCCGGCCAAGGGGCGCGGGCCGTGGGGCTGGACATCTCCAGGGCGATGCTCGACCGCGGCGTCGAGGCCATGCGGGCGGGAGGACCGGTGGTGCCGCTGATTCATGCAGGTGCCGAACATCTCCCCTTTGCGGACTCGAGCTTCGACCTGGCATGTTCGGCTTTTGGTGCAGTTCCGTTCGTGGCCGATTCTGCAGCAGTGATGCGCGAGGTGGCCAGGATCCTCAGACCGGGCGGGCTGTGGGTGTTTGCCGTCAACCACCCGATTCGCTGGATATTCCCCGACGATCCGGGGCCGCGCGGTCTCACCGCGACGCTCCCCTACTTCGACCGCACGCCCTACGTGGAGGTGGACTCGGCGGGCGTGCCGACCTACGTGGAACACCACCGCACCATTGGTGACCGGGTTCGCGAGATCGTCGCGGCCGGGCTCGAGGTGCGCGACATCATCGAACCCGAATGGCCCGAGTGGCTCGACCGGGAGTGGGGCCAATGGAGCCCGCTGCGTGGCCAGCTCTTCCCTGGCACCGCCATCTTCAGTTGCCGTAAGCCTCTTGTCGACACGCGATAGTCGACAAGTCAGAGGGCGCGGGCAACCGGAACCACACGTTGATCGGCCGTGGTCAGCCGCCGCAGCGTGCCGAGACCCGTCACCACGACGGCGATCACGACGCCGGCCAGGATGACGTACATCAGGGCGAGCTGAGCGAACACCGCCTCCATGGGGTGTCCACGCCCGCAAGGATCAGACCGGTCATCGCACCGGGCAGGAACACGATGCCCAGAGCTGCCGTCTGCTCCACCTGGGAGGAAATCGCGGTTCGCGGCGCCGACCTCAGCTGCCGGTCGAACGCGCGCCGGGGCGTCATCCCGAGGGCAAGTCCGGCTTCGATCTCCGCCCGGTGGTCGGCCACCGCGATCACATCAACCCCGAGACCGCCAGGGCCCACCGACACGACGATCGGCGTTGTCAGCGAAAGACGTTGCTGCGCAGACAGTCCGATAGCGACGGCGACTCCGAGTAGTCGCCGGGAGCGCCGGCACAGTGGATCCTCCCCCGCTCGAGAGCCACGAGGTGACCGGCTAGGCGCCGCATCTGCGCGAGATCATGGGTGACCCAGAGAATCGGCATCCTGTCCTTCGCCAGTCGCAGCACCAGCGACTCGAGTTGCGCCGAAGACTCCGCGTCGAGGGCGGCCGTCGGTTCGTCCGCGAGCAGGGGGCGACTGTCCGCGAAACCGAGACCCCCGTATCTGGGGACTCCAGAATGTTGCAGCATCGCAGCAGCGTCGACTTCCCCGCTCCCGACCGCCCCACCACCACGGTGATTCCCGCATCCGGAATTGTCACGTCGATGTCGTGAAGCACTCGGGTACCGCCCCTGCTCGACATCGACACGAACTCGAAGAGGGCCCGCTCGCTCACAGCAACTTCGACAAGAACGCCTTGGTGCGGTCGTGCTGCGGATTGGCCAGCAGTTCGCGCGGCTCCCCCGACTCGACCACGACGCCGGCGTCCATGAACACCAGTTGATCGGCCACCTCACGGGCGAAACCCATCTCGTGGGTGACCACGACCATGGTCATGCCCCCTGCCGCAAGGTCTTTCATGACGGTGAGGACTTCACCGACCAGTTCCGGGTCGAGCGCCGACGTGGGCTCGTCGAACAACATCAGCTTCGGATCCATCGCGAGAGCCCGGGCGATGGCGACGCGTTGTTGCTGACCACCTGACAGTTGGGCGGGGTATGCGTCAGCCTTCTCGCTCAGCCCGACCTGGGCGAGCAGTTCACGTCCGCGCTCGACGGCCTTCTTCTTGTTCAGCCGCTTGACCTGCGTAGGCGCTTCGATGATGTTTTCGAGCGCTGTCCGGTGCGGGAAGAGATTGAAGTGCTGGAAGACCATGCCGATGTCGCGCCGCTGCCTCGCCGCCGCACGGGGATGCAGTTCGTACAGCTTGCCACCCCGCTCCGAGTATCCGACGAGTTCGCCGTCGACGTAGAGCCGCCCGGCGTTGACCTGCTCGAGGTGGTTGATGCAGCGCAGAAACGTCGACTTCCCGGACCCCGACGGACCGACCAGGCACAGCACCTGCCCGCGGCCGATCTCGAGTGAGATGCCCTTGAGTACTTTCAGCGCACCGAAGTTCTTGCAGACCTGATCCGCCTTGACCATCGGCGTCATTTTCGTTCCCCTCCGGGTGTATCGGGCAGCGTCTCGGGGGCGGGCTCGATCACCAGCGGCTTTCCCTGCGCGTCGGCGAGGGCCTGCAACTGCCGGGCGGTGAGCTTACGCGTGGCGCCCTTCGAGTAGTACCGCTCGAGATAGAACTGCCCGATCATCAGGAGACTCGTGATCGCGAGATACCAGGTGGCCGCAACCATCAGCAGCGGAATCGGCTGAAAGTTGGCACCCGAGATGTCTCTGGCACGGCCGTACAGTTCGAGGCTGTACGGGACCGCGGTGACCAGCGAAGTGGTTTTCAGCATGCTGATCAGTTCGTTGCCCGTGGGCGGGATGATGACCCGCATGGCCTGCGGCAGCACTGTCCGTCGCATCGTCTGCGACCACGTCATGCCCAGCGCCACCGACGCCTCGGTCTGCCCCTCGGCGACCGAGTTGACACCGGCCCGGACGATCTCGGCCATGTATGCGGCCTCGTTGAGGCCCAGGCCGATCACCGCGAACAGGAACGCCGCATTGATCCCCTGTAGGTCGATGTGCACGAACTGGTGCACGAAGGGGATGCCCAGGTCGAGTTGCTTGTAGATGGACGGGAACAGGCCCCAGAACACCAACTGGACGTACACCGGGGTGCCGCGGAATATCCACAGGTAACCCCACGACGACGCTTTGAGTACCGGGTTCGGCGACAACCTCATGACGGCGAGCAGGACGCCCAGGACGATGGCGATGGTCATCGACAGAATTGTCAGCTGAATCGTGTTCCACGCCGCGGCGGAAATCCGCGCGTCGAACAGGTAGCGAACATAGATGTCCCAGCGGTACGCCTCGTTGGTGCGGGCACCGTTGACGAACAGCGCGAGCAGCAATCCGACGACGAGCGCGGCAATCCAGCGCCCGGGACGTCGCAGCGGAATCGCTTTGATCGGCTCGGGGTCCGAACCCGTCGCGGTCGTGGATCCGCCCGGCACCTTTTCCAGATCAGACACTCGTCAACCGCTCAGCTCGTGGCGCCGTTGATCTGCGACGTCGTGATGACGCCTGCCTCGACACCCCAGTTCTCCGCGATCTTCTGATATGTGCCGTCGTCGATCAGGTGCTGCATCGCCTTCTGGAGCACCGGTCCGAGGGGTGATCCCTTGGCGACGGGCCAGCCGTAGGGCGCAGCGTCGAAGACCTCGCCTGCCGCCTCGATCTTGCCGTCGCTCTGCTTGATCGCGTAGGCGGTGACGGGCGAGTCCGCGGACATGGCGTCGACCTTGCCGAGGGCAACCGCGTTGGCGGCGTCGTCCTGACTGTCGAACTTCACGATCTCGATTGCCGGCTTACCGGCCGCTACGCACGCTGCACTCTTTGCGGGTACTTCCTCGAGATCTTCGATGGTGGTGGTTTGCACCCCGACCCGCAGACCGCACGCATTGTTGGGGTCGACACTCTTGCCGACTGGCTGCGCCCACTGCACACCCGCGCTGAAGTAGGTGACGAAATCAACGGACTGCTCGCGTTCCTTGGTGTCCGTGAACGACGACATGCCCATGTCGTAGCTGCCGGCCTGGATCGACGGAATGATCTTGTCGAAGTCTGCCTCGGTGTATTCCGGGGTGACCCCGAGCACCTTGCCGACGGCGTCGACCAGGTCGACGTCGAAGCCGACGATCTTGCCGCTCGGGTCCTTGAACTCGTTGGGCGAGTACGGAATGTTGACGCCGACGACGATCTTGCCCGACGACGCGATCTTCTCCGGCACCTCGGCCGCAATGGCATCCACCTTCTCGACTTCCACAGTGGTCGCAGCGGCGCCCGAAGGGGAACCGCCACCTTCTGTGTTGCTGGCACAGCCGGCGAGGAGCAGCGCGCTGCTTCCCGCCAGTGCACAGATGGTTCGGGCCACGCGCCGACGCGTGAAGACGGATCGACCAGACACTGGCATGTCCTCCAAGAAAATCGTATTGCACCGAGCGAGCTACGGCGACGGAGAACTCGCGAACTCCGAATAGTCGAACGGTAGGTTACGGCACCCGCATCTGCAGGCGTCGTTACCGAACATTAACGGCCCGCCCCCTGCCGTGACGGCGCTTTCACCGACGCAAGGTGCGGGCGAGGACGGTCTCCGTGAATTCGCTGGTCGACGCGAGTCCACCCAGGTCAGCGGTGGCGACTCCGGACGCGATCGTCGATCGGACCGCTTCCCGGAGCCGGGTCGCGGCACCGATGAGGTGCCGGTCCGCTCGGCGCTCACCGAGTAGGTCGAGCATCATCGCGGCCGACAGCATCAGCGCGGTGGGATTCGCCCGGTTGCGGCCTGCGATGTCGGGCGCCGCACCGTGGGCGGCCTGCGCCATGACCTGCGTGTCGGAACTGTTGATCGACGGCGCGGTGCCGAGCGAGCCGGACAGCTCGCCCGTGAGATCCGACAGGATGTCCCCGAACATGTTCTCCGCCACCACGACATCGAAGTCACGCCCCCGGCGCACCAGGTGGGCGGTCATCGCGTCCACGTGCTCGTCGTCGATCTGCACGTCCGGATAGTGACGCACACCCACGTCCCGGCAGACGTCGCGGAAAAGCCCCGTCGTCATCGACAGCACGTTGGCCTTGTGCACGATCGTCACGTGCCGTCGCCGGGTCCGCGCGAGCGTGAACGCGGTGTGCGCGATGCGTTCGCAGGCCCTTCTGGTGACGACACCGACCGCGAGTGCCACATCAGGTGTGGGCATGAACTCGCCGCTGCCGGCGAACATGTTCCGATCCGCGTACAACCCCTCGGTGTTCTCCCGGACGATCACCAGATCCATGTCCGGCACCATCGAGGCGACGCCTTCCAGCGAACGGGCCGGGCGGATGTTGGCGAACAAGTCGAACTTCTTGCGGATGACACCGCCCGGAGTCAGCTGTCCCCGGAACGGTTCCGGATACGACGCGCTGTCGTGCGGGCCGAGGATCCACGCGTCGAGCTCCGTCAAGGCTGCCAGGGTGGAGTCCGGCATCGGCGTGCCATGGGATTCGATCGCGCCGAGCCCGAGTGGCAGCGTGACCCAGTCGACATCGGCCCCAGCGGCGGTGACGGCCGCGGTCACCACACGCTGTGTTGCGGGAACGATCTCGTGACCGATGCCGTCACCGAGAACTACTCCGATGCGTTTGTCCGAGTTGTTTGCCGTTGGACCACCCATGAGGCCATCATTGCCTACCATGGTCCAGTCGGTGGAGCTGCTGTTCGACGAGGCGACCGACAACGCCGTGCGCGCCGAGTGGAAGCTTCTCTGGGACGCCGGCCTGCCCAGCCGCACACGCGTTCGCGCACTGTCGAATCGGCCGCACGTGACATTGTTCGTCGCACGCCACATCCCGCCCGAGATCGACGAGCTTCTAGGGCGCCAGCTCCCCACCCCGTCGTTCCACGTCCGGCTGGGCGGACTCGTCATGTTCGGCGGCAGGCACGTCACGTTGTCGCGTCTGGTCGTGCCGTCCAAGGCTCTGTTGTCGCTACACCGGTCCGTGTTCGATCTCGCAGAGCACGCCACCGAGGTGACTCCACACATCCGTCCGGGTGAATGGACTCCCCACGTGACTCTTGCACGGCGCCTGCCCGCGGATCAGATCGCCGACGCGGTCCGACTACTCGACGGCGGTGACATCATCGGCCGCGCCTCGGTGGTCCGCCGATGGGACGGAGATGCCAAGCGGGAGTGGACCGTGACGGCTCCGCCCTGATCACGGCGGAGCCGCCGCCACACCCTTGTCCGCTCCGCGCGTCGACCGCTGTGTGACGACGATTCCAGCGACCACGGCCAGGGCGCCGAGCGGCTGGTTCCACGCGATGTGCTCCTCGAGTGCCACGGCACCGAGGACGACTCCGACGACCGGGGTCAGATAGGTGACGGTCGAGGCCGCGGTGGGCCCCCACCCACGCACGACGTTGGTGTTCCACACGAACGCCAGCCCCGTCCCGACTGCGCCGAGCCCCACCATGGACAGAACAATGGCGGGTGTCAGATGCATCGGCGTACTCGCCACCCAGGGCGTCGCGACGAGTAGGGCCACCGCGGCGATCGAGACCTGCATGAACGCGATGGTGGATGTGCCGACTCCACGCGGCAGCACGAAGCGTCGGAGATAGACCAGGGCGACGCCGTAGGACGCGGTCGCCCCGAGGCAGGCGAGCTGCGCGGGCACGCTGCCCACGATCCCCGACTGCCACGGCGCCAGAACCACGACCACACCGGAGAACCCGAGAAGCAGCCCGAACAGTTTCGCGTCGGTCAATCTCTCACCTGGCAGGAACGCGAGGGCTACCAACATCGTCATCAACGGCGTCGTCGCGTTGTAGATGCTCGCCAGCCCGGAGCCGATGCTCAGCTCGGCCCAGCTGAACAGCAACCACGGCAGCAGGCACTGCGTCACTGCCAGGACGGACAGGTGCGCCCAGGTCGCGAGTTCCCGCGGCAACCGCGTGCGCGTGATGCCCAGTACCGCACCCAGTGTCACTGCACCGAAGATCAACCGCCACAGCACGACCTGGGTGAACGAGAGGCCTTCCAGCCCGATTTTGATGAACAGGAAGCTGGCACCCCAGGCGAGTGCCGCGCCCGCGTACTGAACCGCCAGATTCGCCCTCAAAACCGGAAGTCCCCGTGCTGGGTGACTTCGTTGTGCGTATCAGGTGTGCGGTCGGCGAGCGCCAAGGCGGTCAGTGCCAGGAACACGAGGAGAACCACGACCAGGATTGTCATACCTCCAGCCTTGCGCCGGCAGGTTCCGAGGAATAGTGGCAGAAACGTCATAGTTCGACATATTTCTGCCATACTGGTTCGGTGTTGAAAAAGGTCGTGGTACCGCTCATGCCGCTTACCGAAGCCTTCGAACTCGGCGTCGCCTGTGAGGTGTTCGGATTCGACAGATCCGACGACGGACTACCCACCTACGACTTCTCCCTCGTGGCCGGCGTTCCCCAGCCGATCCGCACACGATTCGGCTATGGCATCGACGTCCCGTACGAACTCGATCGGCTCGACGACGCGGATCTCATCATCGTTCCCGCCGGCGGAACCTACGCGGAATCGGACGGATCGTACGTCTGCGCGAAGGAGCCAGACCCGTGCATGGACCCGCTGCTCCACAAACTTCGCCGCGCCGTCGATCGCGGCGCGAAAGTCGCCAGTTTGTGCAACGGCGCTTTCGTTCTCGGTGCCGCGGGCCTTCTCGACGGCCGCCGCTGCACCACACACTGGCGCCACGCCCAGCGCCTCGCCGAACAGCATCCTGGTGCCACCGTCGATCCGAATGTCCTCTATGTCGACGACGACCCCGTGCTGACGAGCGCGGGAACCGCGGCCGGCATCGATTTGTGCCTGCACATCGTGCGTAAGGAACAGGGCAGCAGTGTGGCCAACGGTATCGCCCGGCGCATGGTGGTCCCGCCGCACCGCGACGGCGGTCAGGCACAGTACGTCGCGATGCCGTTGCCGTCGACGTCGATCGACACCCTCGGGCCGGTGCTGGACTGGATGACCGAACACCTCGCCCTCGACCTCTCCGTAACGGCCGTCGCAGCGAAGGCCAACATGTCGCCGCGCACGTTCGCGCGGCGATTTCAGGCCGAGACCGGCACCACTCCGGCGCGGTGGCTCAGCGATCAGCGCGTGCTCGCAGCGCAACACCTACTCGAAGATTCTGATCTGTCGGTCGACGTCATCGCCGAGCGCGTCGGCTTCGGCGGCGGTGCAGTGTTGCGCCAGCACTTCCTCCGCCTGCGCCACACCACCCCACAGGCCTACCGGCGCACGTTCCGGGACACCGAGCGCGTCGGTTGAGGCGCAGGGAAGAATCGGTGCCGCTCCCGCGTTGTAGAGGCACGACAGTTCCCGAACGAAAGGACCCTCGTGGCCACCACGACCCTGACACAACAAAATTTCGATGAGACCGTGACCGGCAACGATGTGGTGCTCGTCGACTTCTGGGCGTCCTGGTGCGGCCCGTGCCGCAGCTTCGCGCCCACGTTCGAGAAGTCCTCGGAGCAGCACCCCGACGTGGTGCACGCGAAGGTCGACACCGAGGCCGAACAGGGAATCGCGGCGGCCGCGAACATCCGCTCGATCCCGACCATCATGGCGTTCCGGGAGGGCGTCCTCGTCTTCAATCAGCCCGGTGCTCTTCCGCCGGCGGCACTCGAAGATCTGGTTACGCAGGTCAAGGCCCTCGACATGGACGAGGTGCGTAAGCAGATCGCCGAGCAGACGCCGGCCGAATAACGCGAAGGACGCCGTCGCCGCGAGCCCGGTGATGCTCAGTGGGCGGCGGCATCCCAGCTGCGTCCGGTGCCGACCGACACGTCGAGCGGCACCGACAGCGCGATGGCCGAGGACATCTTGTCGCGGACCAGCTGCTCCACCCGCTCCCGCTCCGCCTCGACCACCTCGAGTACCAGTTCGTCGTGGACTTGCAGCAGCATCCGCGACTTCAGCCCTGCCTCGCGCAATGACCGCTGGACGTTGATCATCGCGACCTTGATGATGTCGGCTGCCGTCCCCTGAATCGGTGCGTTGAGCGCGGCCCGTTCCGCCACCTCACGCCGTTGACGGTTGTCGCTGGTGAGGTCGGGCAAGTAACGCCGACGGCCGTACAGCGTCGACGTGAACCCATCCTTGCGCGCCTGCTCGACCACTGCGTGCAGGTAGTCGCGGACCCCGCCGAATCGCGCGAAGTACGCCTCCATCTGCGACTTCGCCTCTTCGGTCGAAATCTTCAGCTGAGCGGCGAGACCGAAAGCGCTCAGCCCGTACGCCAGGCCGTACGACATCGCCTTGACGCGCCGGCGCAATTCCGGGGTGACCTCCTCGATCGGCACGCCGAAGGCTCGCGCGCCGACGAAGCTGTGCAGGTCTTCGCCCGTGTTGAAAGCCTCGATCAGACCTTCGTCGCCCGAGACGTGGGCCATGATCCGCATTTCGATCTGGCTGTAGTCGGCCGTGAGAAGCGTGTCGAAACCCTCGCCGACCACGAACCCGTCGCGGATCTGCCGGCCGGCGTCGTTGCGGACGGGGATGTTCTGCAGGTTCGGCTCGGTGGACGACAATCGGCCGGTGGCCGCCACGGTCTGGTTGAACGTGGTGTGAATGCGCCCGTCCTCGGCCACCGTCTTGAGCAGCCCGTCGACCGTGACCTTCAGCCGCGTAGCGTCGCGATGAGCCAGCAGATGCTCGAGGAAGGGGTGCGACGTCTTCTCGAAGAGATTCTGCAGTGCCTCGGCGTCGGTGGTGTATCCCGTCTTGGTCTTCTTCGTTTTAGGCATCTCCAACTCATCGAACAGCACCACCTGCAGCTGCTTCGGCGATCCGAGATTGATCTGCTTGCCGATGACGCCGTACGCCGCCTCCGCCGCCTCCGACACCTCGGCTGCGAAACGGCTCTGCAGGTCGTTGAGGTGGTCACAGTCGACGGCGATGCCGGCGGCTTCGGTGTCGGCCAGTACTTCGAGCAGTGGTAGTTCCATCTCGGACAGCAGGGCCGTCGATTCGATGTCCTCGAGTTCGGTGTCGAGTGCTGCGGCCAGATCCAATACGGCCCTGGCACTGAGAATTTCCGCCTCAGCAGCCTCCGCATCTACCTGGTCGACGTCGTCGAGCAACGAAAGCTGTTCCTGTCCGGTCTCTTCCACGCGCAGTTCACGGCGCAGGTACCGCAGCGACAGGTCGTCCAGGTTGAAGGTGCGCTGACCGGGCCGGACCAGGTAGGCCGCCAAGGCGGTGTCGCTGGTGAGCCCGCCGAGCACCCAGCCGCGTCCGCGCAGGGCATGCATCGCCCATTTCGCCTCGTGCAAGGCTTTCGGCTGCTCCGCGTCGGCGAGCCAGGTGCCGAGCGCCTTCTCGTCCTCCGGGGTTGCGGCGACCGTCGTGATGTACGCGCCTTCCCCGTCCGGGGCGGCGATCGCGATGGCAGTCACATCTCCCCCGTACGGGGTGCGGGTGCCGACCACGGACACACCCGACCGTTCACCGCTCGATGCGTGAGCAGCCAGCCAGTCTGCGACCGCGCCTGGCTCCAGCGCCCCACCGCGAACCTCGAAGCCTTCATCTGCCTCGGCTTCCACGGGCGCCAGCGTGGCGAACAGCCGATCCCGCAGAACCTTGAACTCGAGGTCGTCGAACAGCGCGTGGATCTTCTCGCGGTCCCACTGCGCCAGAATCAGCTGGTCGGGGGTGTACGGAAGGGGGACGTCCCGCACCATCTCGGTGAGTTCGCGGTTGAGCAGGACGTTGGGAAGATTGGCACGCAGCGCGTCACCGACCTTGCCGCGCACCTGGTCGACGTTGTCGACCAGGCCCACCAGATCCCCGTACTCGCGGATCCATTTGGTAGCCGTCTTCTCGCCCACCCCGGGGATGCCGGGCAGGTTGTCGCTCGGGTCGCCGCGCAGGGCGGCGAAGTCGGGGTACTGCGCCGGAGTCAGCCCGTACTTCTCCTCCACCGCGGCCGGTGTGAACCGGGTCAGATCCGACACGCCCTTCTTCGGGTAGAGCACGGTGACCCCGTCGCTGACCAACTGGAGAGAGTCGCGGTCGCCCGTCACCACAAGGACCCGGTAGCCGAGCGCCTCGGCCTGGGTGGTGAGCGTGGCGATGATGTCGTCTGCCTCGAACCCCTCTTCGGCCATCACCGGGATACCGAGAGCACCCAGGACGTCCTTGGTGATCTCGACCTGCCCCTTGAACTCGTCGGGAGCCTTGCTGCGGTTCGCTTTGTATTCGGGGAACTTCTCGGCCCGAAATGTCTGCCGCGACACATCGAAGGCGGCGCCCACATGGGTGGGCTGTTCGTCCCGCAGCAGATTGATCAGCATCGACGTGAACCCGTAGACCGCGTTGGTGACCTGCCCGCTGTGAGTCTTGAAGTTCTCGGCGGGCAGGGCGTAGAACGCACGGAAGGCCAGCGAATGGCCGTCGAGCAGCATCAGGGTAGGGCGAGTCTCGTCCGGCGCGGCCGTGACGGACGCAAGGGACGTAGTGGACCGGGGTGTGGTTGCGGGGCTCACGGTTGCCCAGTCTAGGGAGCGGATCCGACACCGATCAGCCGGACGGTTCGAAACTCAACCGAAACGCGCCGGAAATCGTAGAACCCGATTTCGCGCGACTGGACCCGTTAGAGTCCGGAAATCGCAGCCCGGGCGGAAAGACGGGCCCGACGCTGCACGACCTGACCGAACTACACGTCCTCGGAGGACCTGCGTGGCCCCAACCGTGAGGAAGCGACTCCCAGTGAGTGCGCGACCGATGTCCGTGAGGGAACGCACGCGAGGGGGGCCGGTCACCCGGCAACTGCGCCGTGCGTTCGTCCTCCTCCTGCTCGGCTTCGTCGCGGCGATCGCGTTCGGCGGTTCCGCGGCAGCACAGGAACCCACCCCGACACCGGCGCCACCGCCCGCCACCAGCGGGCCGGTGCCCCCGGAGAATGCCGTCCCGGTCAGCGGCAATCTCAACAACGCGGGAGATCGGCTCGGGGGCGTGACGGTGCGGGCGCTGGACGCCGGCGGAACGGAGGTCGCCTCGACGGAGTCCGCGGCAACCGGACGCTGGGAACTCCGGGTGGCACCGGGCAAGTACACCTTCGAGATCGTCCCCGAGTCGCTGCCCGAGGGGGTGAGCGTGCAGGGAACCGTGGACCGTGAGGTAGTGGCCGGTCGCGCGAACACGGTCATCTTCTCCTTCGGTGAAACCCGGACGGGTTCCGCGGTTCCGTTCTACGAGAAGCTGATCCGCCAGCTCATCGACGGTCTGAGGTTCGGTCTCGTCATTGCCATCGCCGGGGTCGGCCTGAGCTTGATCTACGGAACCACCGGCCTGACCAACTTCGCGCACGGCGAACTTGTCACGCTCGGCGCTGTCGCGGCCTGGGTCATCAACGTGTCGTTCGGAGTGCAACTGATCCCGGCGACGATCCTCGCCATCATCGTCGGAGTCCTGATCGGCGTTGCCAACGACGCCGGGATCTGGAGACCTCTACGCAAACGCAAGACAGGTCTGATCCCCCAACTCGTGGTGTCGATCGGCCTCGCGATCTCGCTGCGATACCTGATACTCATCTTCTTCTCCGACCGCGCGGAACCCTTCGTCGACTATCAGGCCCAGGTGGAGCGGCATTGGGGTCCGATCGCCATCACCGATGCCAATCTCGTGTCCATCGGGATCAGCCTCGTCGTCCTGGTCGGCGTTGCCCTCCTGCTCCAGAAGACCCGCATCGGCAAGGCGATGCGGGCCGTCGCCGACAACCGCGACCTGGCGGCGTCCTCCGGCATCGACGTCGAACGAGTCATCCGATTCGTCTGGGGTCTCGGCGGCGGACTTGCCGCGCTCGGTGGCGTCCTGTTCGGCATCTCGGAACTCGGTGGACGCGTGCAGTGGGAGATGGGTTTCAAACTCCTGTTGCTGATGTTCGCAGGTATCACCCTCGGCGGACTCGGCACTGCCTACGGCGCACTGCTCGGTTGCGTGATCGTCGGCATGCTGGTGCAGCTGTCGACCCTGGTGATCAACCCCGACCTCAAGTACATCGGAGGACTGCTCGTCTTGATCGTCATCCTCGTCGTCCGGCCTCAGGGCATTCTCGGCAGTCGCCAAAGGATCGGGTGATCGTATGGACATTCCCGGAGCACTCCAGGTCTCACTCGCCCAGCTGATCGGCCCCTCGGCGATCTTCTACGCGTTGCTGGCAATCGGTCTCAACCTCCACTTCGGCTATGCCGGCCTTCTGAACTTCGGCCAGATCGGTTTCGCCCTCCTCGGCGGGTACGGCGTGGGCATCATGACCGTCACCTACGAGCAGCCGCTGTGGCTCGGCATCCTGGTCGGTCTCGCCGCCGCCGGGCTCCTCGCTCTCGTACTCGGTATCCCGACACTGCGCTTGCGGGCCGACTATCTCGCCATCGTCACCATCGCGGCCTCCGAGATTCTGCGCTTGATCTTCCGTTCCACCGCATCAGATTCCATCACCGGTTCGACCAACGGACTTTTCGGCTTCGCCGACCCGTTCACTTCACTGAGCCCGTTCGACTCCGGGAAGCAGTACAACTTCCTCGGCGTCAAGTTCTACGGCGACGACCTATGGTCCATGGTGGTCGGCTGGACACTCGTGCTCGTTCTGTGTGGGTTCGTGTACCTCCTCACCCACAGCCCGTGGGGCCGAGTACTCAAGGCAGTTCGCGAGGACGAGGACGCAGCCCGTTCGCTCGGCAAGAACGTCTTCGTCTACAAGATGCAGGCGCTGGTCCTCGGCGGCATGATCGGCGGACTCGGCGGTGTGTTCAACGCATTGCAGACGAAATCGATCAACCCGGACTTCTATTCCACCGCCCAGACCTTCTTCGCTTTCGGCGCCCTCATTCTCGGTGGCGCAGCCACCGTCTTCGGGCCCGTGATCGGCGCGATGTTCTTCTGGTTCCTGCTGGCCATCCCCGACGCCCTGTTGCGGCAGGCCATCTCCGGCCCCGATCCCCTGTTACCGCTGACGGAACAGCAGGTCGGAGCCATGCGGTTCGTCCTGCTGGGCATCATGATTGCGGTACTGATGGTATTCCGCCCACAGGGCATACTGGGCAACAAGCGGGAGGTGCAGCTCAATGCCTGACCACAGACTGCCCGACGATCAGCAGACCGCTACCACGCTCACCCCCGAGGAGCGGGCGGCGATCTTCACCGACGTCCCCCAGGCCCCCGGTGCGTCCAAGCCCGACCCGATTCTGGTGGTGGACAATGTCTCGCGCACCTTCGGTGGACTCAAGGCCGTCGATGTGGCGCACCTCGAAATCCAGCGTGGATGCATCACCGGGCTGATCGGCCCCAACGGTGCGGGCAAGACCACCCTGTTCAACCTCCTCACCGGTTTCGACCGGCCCGACACCGGCACCTGGTCGATGGACGGCCAGTCCCTCGGCCGGATGTATCCGCATCAGGTGGCACGCAAGGGCGTCGTCCGCACCTTCCAGCTCACCAAGGCGCTGTCCAAGCTGACGGTGCTGGACAACGTTCGCCTCGGCGCAACCGGGCAGCGCGGTGAGCGAATGCTCACCAGCCTGTTGCCGTGGATGTGGAAGGCGCAGGAGAAGGCCGTCACGGAGCGTGCCAACGAGTTGCTCGCGCGATTCAAGCTCGACACCAAGGCCGACGACCTCGCCGGCTCACTGTCGGGTGGCCAGCGCAAGCTGCTGGAAATGGCTCGCGCGCTGATGACCGAACCGACCGTGGTGATGCTCGACGAACCCATGGCGGGGGTGAATCCGGCTCTCACCCAGAGTTTGCTCGGACACATCAAATCGCTGCGAGACGAAGGCATGACCGTCGTTTTCGTCGAACACGACATGGACGTGATTCGCGACATCAGCGATTGGGTGGTGGTGATGGCACAGGGCAGTGTCATCGCCGAATCCACGCCGGGTCACCTCTCGTCCAACAACGCCGTGGTCGACGCCTATCTGGGCAGCCACCACGATCAGGCACTCGAATTCGACGACGAGGGAAATCCTGTCGGCGAGACGGCGGCGCTCGCCGAGGCTCTCGAAACAGCGGAGGCACAGACCCTCGAGACCGGCGGCGACCTCTCCGAATCCGACATCACCGAGCTGAGGCGTGAGCACCCATGACCGAATCGACTCCAGCAGAATTTGCGGCGACACCCGAGGAGCACGCACGGCTCGCGGAAGGCGCTCTCGTCCGGGCCGACGGCGTGGTCGCGGGATACATCCCGGGCGTCAACATCCTGCGTGAATGTAACTTCTTCCTTCGAGAAGGGGAGATCGTCGGCATCATCGGCCCCAACGGAGCCGGTAAGTCGACTCTGCTCAAGTCATTGTTCGGGCTCATTCCGGTCCGGCAAGGCTCGGTGACCCTGCGCGGCGAGAACATCACGTCGAAGCCTGCACACATCCTCGTCCAGAAGGGCGTGGGTTACGTGCCGCAGACACAGAACGTCTTTCCCTCCCTCACCATCGAGGAAAACCTCGAGATGGGAATGTATCTGCGGCCGAAAGCATTCGATGAGCGATTCGCCTTCGTGGGCGACCTCTTCCCACTGCTCGTCGAACGCAGAAAAGTGAAGGCCGGTGCCCTCTCCGGCGGTGAGCGGCAGATGGTCGCGATGGGCCGGGCACTGATGATGGACCCGTCCGTACTGCTCCTCGACGAACCGTCCGCCGGTCTCTCCCCGATGTTTCAGGACGAGGTGTTCATCCGCTGCAAGAAGATCAACGCAGCGGGCGTCTCGGTGATCATGGTGGAGCAGAACGCCCGTCGGTGCCTCCAGATCTGCGACCGCGGTTACGTTCTGGACCAGGGCCGCAATGCCTACACCGACTCGGGACCCAACCTCATGCACGACCCCAAGGTGATCGAGTTGTATCTCGGGACCCTCGCGGGCAGTCAGGAGAAATAGAAGTCCGGACATGACTGTGGGCCAGGTTTCCCTGGCCCACAGTCCGTTCTACTCCGGAACGATCACTCCCCCACGACGATGTATCCGTTCGTCGTCAACTTGTTGTCGGCGCCGAACTTCAGCTTGCCGTACGAACCGATGGAAGGTTCGCCCGCATCGGTGAAGTCGAGCTTGCCGGTGACGCCGTTGTAGTCGACGTCCGTTCCGGCCTGCACGAGCGGCAGGCACTCCTGGTACGACGTGCAGGGCGTGCCACCCTCGGTGACCTTGTTGATGTTCGCGGCGATGTCGCGGCCCGCCGTCGACTTCGCCGCCTCCGCGGCCAGCGCAGAGACCACGACGGCGTCGTAAGACTCACCGGCGTAGTTGAAGTCGATCAACGCTCCGTTGATGCCCTTGAGGCGATCCTGGAAGGCCGGGCCGACGTCGGTGAGCGGCGTGGTGCCCTGCATCCCGTCGAGCAGCGGCGGCGCCACCGACTCACCGAGCGCGTTACCCATGTTGCCGTCCACGCCGTAAACCTTCATGCCGTCGGACGGGCCGATGCCCACCTCGTGCATACGAGTGATGATCTTGGCCGACTCCTCGAATCCCACTACCGCCACAGCATCCGGGGCGAAGTCCTTGACCTGGTCTATCTCGGAGTTGAACGACTGCGCGTTGGGGTCGTAGATGATCTTCTGGATCTGGTCTTCGGGAATGCCGGCATCCGCAAGGTTCTGCGCGATGTTGTCGGCGAGCCCGGTGCCGTAGGGATCGTTCAGCGCCAGGACGGACACACGCTGGCCGCCGTCGTCCGAGATGAGCTGCGACACAGCCTGAGCCTGCAGCACGTCTGTGGGCGCCGTGCGGAAATACTGGCCCTTGTCGGCGTAGCAGACGAACTGGTCGGACGTGTTGGCCGGCGAGAACATCACGACACCCGCACTGGTTACCTTGTCGATGACCTTGAGCGACACCGAGGACGACGCCGCACCGACGATTACCTGTGTGCCCGCAGCCAATTCGCGGTCGACCGTGGAGTTGGCCGTATCCGTGGTCGTGTCGCCCGAGTCGCCCGGAATCAACTGCACGGGCTGGCCGAGCACTCCGCCGGCCGCATTGACATCGTTGACACCCAGCTGGGTGCCCGCCACCATCGGGGGGCCGAGGAAGGAGAGGCTGCCGGTGTCGGGCAGCAGGGTGCCGATCTTCAGTGGTGCCGTGGACGGGGTCGTTCCGGCCGTCGCCTCTTCGGGGGTGCAGTCGGTGGTCACCGTGGTGGCCGAGGCGGCGGCACCGTCGCTTCCGCTCGCGGACTCGTCGCCACTGTCCGAACTACAACCTGCGAGTGCAAGGCTCGCCGCGCCGAGAACCGCGGCCGCCCGCACGAGGGTCCGTTTAGCCATCCAATGTCTCCTTAGATCACCTGAGTACGGGCGCCACCCGAGTTGGCGTCCGCTGTGGGATCAGACGCTAGCTGTCCGGCGGCGTTCGCGACCCCTGGCGAAAGGCTCGTGACCTTACTGTGACCTGAATGCGGTCAGTGTTTACGCGGCCGTAGCGTGACGTCGCGGAACAACAGGCCACAACGCCTGCCGCGGGCACCCCGCCCAATTACTGGGGCGTCTCGCCGCCGAGGGTCTCCAGGACGACCTGGGCCACCGCTTTCATGGTCGAACGGCGGTCCATCGCGGCCCGCTGAATCCACCGGAACGCTTCGGGTTCCGTCAAAGACTGCTTGTCCATCAGCACACCCTTGGCGCGCTCGACGACCTTTCGGGTCTCCAGCCGTTCGGACAGGTCGGAAATTTCGCGCTCCAACGCGGTTACTTCCTTGAACCGGCTGGCTGCCAACTCCACGGCGGGCACCAAGTCGGCAACGGAGAACGGCTTGACCAGATACGCCATGGCGCCGGCGTCACGCGCCCGCTCGACCAAGTCTCGCTGACTGAATGCGGTGAGAATGACAACCGGGGCAATACGTTTCGCGGCGATCTCCGACGCCGCATCGATGCCGTCGCGCCGCGGCATCTTCACATCCATGATCACGAGGTCGGGCTTCAGTTCGACCGCCAAATCGACGGCGGTCTGCCCGTCACCGGCCTCACCGACCACGTCGTAACCCTCTTCACGCAGCATCTCGACCAGATCCAGCCTGATCAGTGCCTCGTCTTCGGCCACCACGACCCGTCGCGGCGGGGTCGGCACACCTTGCGGCTGCGGAGCGTTCATGGTCCCCATTCTCCTCTGCTCGGACGACCCCGGAGCGGGGAGCGAACGGTTAGAGGGTACCGGTGGTTGACTCCCGACGACGATCTTCTACAGTGGTACAGCGCAACACGCCCTCGTATCCCAATTGGCAGAGGAAACGGATTCAAAACCCGTCCAGTGTGAGTTCGAGTCTCACCGAGGGCACTGTCGAGACATTCGCGCGAATCGCAGGTGAGGAATATTTCCGACCTGCGATTCGCGCGCAAGGCCTCCTTTCGCGCCCACTTCACCACCGCCGCCGGCCACGTCTCGCCGAGGACCGCTTCGACCAGGGTGTGACAGGTCTGGTCTGTGCCTCGTCGTCGACGACATCGACACGTTCCTGATACAAGCAGACCATTCCGGCGATCTGAGCAAGTTCGATCGGGGGTTGTTCGTAATCCATGCGGTGTCGACGCCCTTGTCACCCGCTCCCGGGAGCGACCAGTGCGAGGCGTGACCTTTGTAGGCGCACACAGTCGCGGTCACACTCGGCTCGAGCGTCGCGATCACGTCGGCACGCGGCAAGTCGTAGCGAGCTGGGAGCACGAATTCGAACAGCATCAGCGGCCGGTTGGATTCGGCGAAGTCGAGAGTGATCGATTCGAAATCCGACGGCCGAAATGCGTGACCACTGACAGAACCGGCAGTGACGGTTATCGGCGTGCCGGCGGTGGTGTGAAACCCGAAGCCCGTCCGCGGGTCGATGACGGCTCGTGTCCGGCGTGCATCAAGTGGTCGGTCATTCTCGCGGCCATCCGTTGTACCTCCTTGTCGACCCGCGTGACCATCGAGAACTGAGCCCCAGGTAGTGGCGGCTTTTTTGTGCTCGAACCCTGTGGCTCTGCGGTCGCCTGCCAGTACCATGGTGGCACGGTTCCGCCCTCGAGCACGGAGGTCACCCATGGATCTCGGCACCGTCAACTTCACGTACGACGGGCGCGTAGCTCTTCGCTTCCAGCAAGCGTTGTCGCATTCTCCGGAGAAGGTGTGGCGGGTACTGACCGACCCCCAGTATCTGAAGGCCTGGTTCCCCGCCGACGTCGACTTCGACCTCACCCCCGGGGCGGAACTGGTGTTCCGCGTGACACCGGAGCAGGTCCGCCGATTCGGCCTACCCGAAGACCACACGACCACTGGAACGGTCATCTCGGTGCATCCCGCCCACATTCTGGAGTACCTGTGGGACGCGGAGACGCTGCATTGGGAGCTGAGTCCCGACGGAAGCGGTGGTTGCTGGTTGACGCTGACGCACACGGTGGAAGAAGAAGACTCCGCCTATGCGCACGCGGCGGGATGGCACGCCGGTCTCGAGGTGGTGGAGGCGCAACTCGACGGCCGCGAAGTGAACTGGTCACCGTGGGATCGCGCCGACGAACTCGCATCCTCCTACCGCAAGGCCAACTGACAGTCCACCGGGGTGCCGACGAGGCACCCCGGCGGAGACCGTCAACCCACCAATGAAGATTCCGCCCACCGGCCCTCGCCTTCCAGTTCCACTCCGAGCGAGTGGAACTGGTCCAGCGTGCTGCGGTGCCCGACGCTGACCACGATGCTGTCCGGCAGTTCGGACCGCAGGAGGGTGTAGAGCGTGTGCTCGAGCCCCTCGTCGATCGCCGAGGTGGCCTCGTCGAGGAAGACGACCGCCGGCTGCGCGGTCAACACTCGCGCGAAGGCCAGCCGCTGCTGCTCGCCCGGTGACAGGATCCGGGTCCAGTCGGCCGTCTCATCGAGTCGGTCGGCGAGATTGCCCAGCGCCACCTTCGACAGCGCCTCGCGGAGCGTCCCGTCGTCCGCCGTCGGTTCGCTGGGGTACGCCAGCGCTGTCCGTAGCGAACCGAGCGGCAGATACGGCCGCTGGGACAGGAAAATAGCTTCCCCGGACGGCCGCGACACGGTGCCGTCCGCGTAGGGCCACAGATCTGCGAGAGTGCGGAGCAGGGTTGTCTTACCGGAACCGGACGGGCCCTTGACCAGGAGGGATTGACCGGGACCGACGGTGAGATCGAGAGCCTCGATCAGGATCGATCCGGACGGAGTGCGCACGTCGAGCTTCTCGACGTCGAGGTCATTCCCGGCCTTGCCCGTTTTCAGGATCGGGAGTGCGGCGGCGTGCATGTTGTCGTTGGCCAGCCCGTTGAGTCGGATGAGGGTGGCGCGGAAACTCGCGAAGTCGTCGTACGACTCGCGGAAGAAGGACAGCGAGTCGTGCACCTGTGAGAACGCCGTCGACGTCTGCATGACGTCACCGAGCGACACCTGACCACTGAACAGCCGCGGCCCCTGAATCAGAAAGGGGAAGATGACCGCAGTCTGGTTCACCGAGAGGTTCCAGCCATTGAATTTGAGGGTCCGGAACACGATGTGCCACATGTTGCGGATGACGGCGGCGAACCTCCCTGCCAGAGTTCGCCGCTCGACGTTCTCGCCTCGATAGAACGCAATGCTCTCGCCGTACTCACGGACCCGGATCAGTGCGTAGCGGAAGTTCGCCCCGAGTTTCTCGTTGAGGAAGTTCAGCTTGATGAGCGGCTTACCGATCCAGAACGCCACCAGTGTGGTGACCAGAACGTAGACGAAGACCAGGAAGATCATCGCCCGCGGGATCTCGGTGCCGAAGACCGTCATCGGACCGGACAGGTCCCACAGGATCCCGGTGAACGACACGATCGAGAGCACCGCGGTGACGGCCCCCATGGACAGTACGCGGGCCGTGGTCACGAAGTTGGTGATGTCGGCCTGAATCCGCTGATCGGGGTTGTCGATCGCGTCGTCGAGGAACCGGTCACGGTAGTAGGCGCGACTGTCGAGCCAATCGTCGGTGAGGTGGTGGGTGAGCCAGACACGCCAATCGATGTCGAGGGTTTGGCCGATAAGAAAGTCGATCAGGGCACGTACGACATGGACGGCGGCGAGAATCGCGAACACCCGCAGGAAGTGCCAGAACGCGGTCTCGTCGAGATTCTGGATCGAGTCGTAGAAATCGTTGGACCAGTAGGAGAACAGCACGTTCATCCGCACCGCGAACACCGTGAACAACAGCAGGAACGCGAGAATCGCCAGCGGCTTGGGGCTACGCCTCGGATCGAAATACGGCGCCGCGAAACGCCAGAACTGTCTACCCCACTTGGTGAATCGAGCGAGTAGCACGATCACGACGACAAACACGACGGCAGTCATCACGTAGGCCTTCAACAGCCACGCCGCGCTGTCCCATACCACGTTGTTCCAGTCCACGACCCAGGTCCCCGATCACGAGATGAAGCTCAGGAGAAAAGATGGCGAAGTCTAACCCTGGTTCGGCGTGATCGGCGACAAAAACGTGGACGCCACGTTTCCGATCGCCCGGAAAGCTACCGGTCGTCGGCTGTGTCCTGCTTGTTTTCGGCACTCGGTTCCCGGTCGCGATATTCTTCCTTGAGGTTGCCCTCGTCATCGACGTAGTCGTCGAATGCGGTGCCGGAGACCGTGCCGCCGGAGCCGGGGAGCACGACCGTTTCCCGGGCCCCCGGATCATACCGGGCGTCGATTTCTTCGGCCTTCTTCTTGGCCTTCTCGATCGCCTCGTCGTCGGGACGGGGCACTTCGCCCTCGGTCTGCTCGCCGGTGTTCTTCTGCTCGGTGTCGTCTGCGCTCATGATGCACGTCCGTTCCGTCGGAGATCCGAAACCGACGATACGCCCCGGACCGTCACTTCCTGGGCGGGAAATGACGAATCAATCCTTCTTGGACGACGGTGGCGAGCAGTTCACCCTCGAGGGAAAAGAAGCGGCCTGTCGCAAGCCCCCGCGAACCGGCGGCCACCGGCGACTCGGTGGCATAGAGCGTCCAGTCGTCGAACCGGAACGGCCGGTGAAACCACATGGAATGGTTGACCGTGGCCGCCACGATCCGGTCCAACCCCCACGACAACCCGTGCGTGGTGATGATGGAATCCAGAACCGTGGTGTCCGACGAGTAACCCATGACAGCAACGTGGATCAGCGGATCGTCCGGAAGGTCGCCGTCTGCCTTCATCCACACCCGGTTGTGGGTGAGCTTCTCCCCCGTACCCTTCATGATCCACGACGGGTCGTTCGCGTAACGCATGTCGATCGGCTTCAGAGCGTCGACGAACATCTTCAGCCGATCCTCGTAACCGACGAAATGATCACCCAAGGGCGGAAGTGTCTCCGGGAAAGGGACATCCGGAACGGCGACCGCGTGCTCGAGTCCCTTGCCCCAATCCTGGAACGCCGCGAGCATGACGAACAGTTCCTGGCCGTTCTGCAGGGCGGTGACCTGTCGGTTGGCGAAGGCCCGGCCGTCGCGGTGACGGTCGACGCGATACTCGATCGGTTCCTTCACGTCTCCGCCGCGGATGAAGTGAGCATTGACCGCGTGCACCGCCCGTTCACCGGAGACGGTGCGGCCGGCGGCGACCAGAGCCTGGGAGATCAACTGGCCGCCGAACGTCCGGCTGCCCACCTGCGCGGGATGCCGACCTCGATAGGTGTCCTCCCCGGTCTTCTCCAAATCGAGAAGATGGAGAAGTGTCTCGAGATCGGACTTCGCCGCGACTTCGCTCACCTAGTGGTCCTCTTCACCGATTCTGTGGACGTGGATCAAGTTGGTCGATCCTACGGTGCCAGGCGGCGAACCGGCCACGATGATGACCAGTTCACCCTTCTGGTAGCGGCCGAGCCCCAGCAGGGCGTGGTCGACCTGACGGACCATCGCGTCGGTGCTGTCGACAGGGTCGACGAGGAACGTCTCGGTTCCCCAAGTCAGGGAGAGCTGGCTCCGCACCTCGGGAAGCGGGGTGAACGCGAGCAACGGCAACGGAGTGTGCAGGCGAGCGAGTCGCCGCACCGTGTCACCGGATTGGGTGAAGGCTACGAGCGCCTTGGCGTCGAGTCGCTCGCCGATGTCGCGGGCGGCGTAGGAGATGACGCCCCGCTTGGTGCGCGGAACGTGCGTCAGCGGGGGCACCCGGGTCGATTCACCCTCCACGGCCTCGACGATGCGGGCCATGGTGCGCACGGTCTCCATCACGTACTTGCCCACCGAGGTTTCCCCGGAGAGCATGACCGCGTCGGCACCGTCGAGGACTGCGTTGGCAACGTCGGACGCCTCGGCGCGGGTGGGGCGCGAGTTCTCGATCATTGATTCGAGCATCTGCGTGGCGACGATGACCGGCTTGGCGTTCTCGCGGGCGATCTGAATTGCCCGCTTCTGCACCAGCGGCACCTGCTCGAGCGGAAGCTCGACGCCCAGGTCACCGCGAGCGACCATGACCGCGTCGAAGGCGAGGACTACGGCCTCGAGGTTGTCGATGGCCTCGGGCTTCTCGAGCTTCGCGATGACGGGGATGCGGCGTCCGACCCGGTCCATGACCGCGTGCACCAGCTCGACGTCGGCGGGCGAACGCACGAACGAGAGGGCGATGAAATCGACACCGAGGTTGAGCGCGAACTCGAGGTCGGCGATGTCCTTCTCCGACAGGGCGGGCACCGACACATTCATCCCCGGCAGGGACACACCCTTGTTGTTGCTGACCGGGCCACCCTCGGTGACGCGGCAGACCACGTCGTTGCCCTCGACGCCGGTGACGACGAGACCGACCTTGCCGTCGTCGACGAGAAGCCTGTCACCCGCCTTGGCGTCCTCCGCAAGCTGCTTGTAGGTGGTCGACACCCGGTCGTGAGTGCCGACGACGTCGTCCACGGTGATACGGACGACTTCGCCGTTGGCCCAGGTGGTGCGGTCGTCGGCGAACCGGCCGAGCCGGATCTTGGGTCCCTGGAGGTCGGCGAGCACACCAACCGCCTTACCCGTAGCGTCCGATGCGGCTCGCACGCGGTTGTAGTTTTCCTCGTGGTCGGAATGTTCCCCGTGGCTGAAGTTCAGCCGGGCCACATCCATACCGCTTTCGACGAGTTCGCGAATACGGTCACCGGTGGCAGTAGCAGGTCCAAGAGTGCATACGATCTTCGTGCGTCGGTTCACGGCCTCGAGCCTAGTCGTCCCGCCCGCCCATCTCCATTTAGACGACTGCCAGCGGCAGCGCCGTCGGGTGCACCGGCGACGGGAGGGCGGAAGCCCCTGTCAGGTACACGTCGACGGCGTGCGCGGCGGACCTGCCCTCGGCGATCGCCCACACGAGGAGCGACGCACCGCGATGCGCGTCACCGCACACGAACACTCCCGGCGCGGTGGTCTGCCAGTCGGGACCACAGGAGAGTGCGCCACGCCGGGTGGGGCTCAATCCGTAGTCGTCGAGCAGCGGGCCGAGGTCGACTCCCTCGAAGCCGATCGCGAAAAGTGCCAACTCGCAAGGCAGTTCGATTTCTTCTCCCACGGGGGTGATGGTGCGTTTGCCGTCCTCCCTCGACACCCGGACCTCCGCAAGTACCATGGCCCTGACGTTTCCGTTTTCGTCACCGAGGAACCGCTGCACCGCAACCTGATATCGGCGGACGCCGCCTTCCGCATGAGCGGGCGAGGTGCGCAGCACCATCGGCGACGCCGGCCACGGAGTCACCGATTCGTCCCGTTCGCTCGGCAACTCCGGGTGGTAGTCCAATTGAGTCACCGACAACGCCCCCTGCCGGTGCGCCGTTCCGAGGCAATCCGCGCCAGTGTCGCCACCACCGATGATGACGACGTGCTTGCCTTTTGCGGTGATCGACGCGGGACCGTCACCCTCGCACTCCCTGTTGGACGTGACCAGATGTTCCATCGCGAGATGAATGCCAGTCAACTCCCGGCCCTCAACGGACGTGTTGTCGCGGGCTCGCAAGGCGCCGATGGCGAGTACCACCGCATCGACATTCTCCCGCAGCTGCTCCACGGTGAGATCGACACCCACCTCGCAGTCGGTCACGAAATGTGTTCCCTCCGCACGCATCTGCATCAGCCGCTGATCGAGAACCGACTTCTCCATCTTGAACTCGGGGATGCCGTAACGAAGTAGCCCGCCGAGCCGGTCGTCTCGCTCGTAGACGGTGACGTCGTGCCCGGCCCGGGTGAGCTGTTGGGCCGCCGCGAGACCGGCCGGCCCGGATCCGACCACCGCAACCTTCCGGCCCGTGACAATCATCGGGGGTTTAGGCTCCACCGTTCCCGACTCCCAGGCGACGTCGGCGATCGTCTGCTCTATCCGCTTGATGGTGACACTGCCCGTCGTGTGGGTATCGGCGAGCGAGAGCACACACGCCGATTCACACGGCGCCGGGCACAACCTGCCCGTGAACTCCGGGAAGTTGTTGGTCGCATGCAGACGTTCGCTCGCCGCGGACCAGCGGCCGCGGCGCACGAGATCGTTCCACTCCGGGATCAGATTACCCAGCGGGCAGCCCGCACTTCCCGAGTGGCAGAACGGGATACCGCAGTCCATGCAGCGGGTGGCTTGCTCGGCCACCTCGGCGTTCCGCTCGTCGGGAGTGAGCGGCAGGGTGACCTCGTGCCAGTCGTGCACCCTCTCCGCGATGGGGCGCTTGGGTGCTTCCTTCTTGGGGATGTGCAGGAAACCGTGCGGATCAGCCACGAGCCGCCTCCATGATTGCAGTGTCCACGTCGAGCCCCTCGGCGCGGGCCAGCCGGGTGGCTTCGAGAACCCGTTGATAGTCCACCGGCATCACCTTGGTGAACAGCGCGGACCGCCGAGGCCAATCGGCGAGCATCGACGCCGCCACCGTGGAACCGGTCCAGTGCAGATGGTCGCTCACGGCTCGGCACAGCCAGTCGAGATCCTCGGGGTCCGGCGAAAGGAGTGTCACCATGGCCGGATTGACGTCGGCGGGATCGAGATCGAGCACGTAAGCGATACCACCGGACATTCCGGCCGCCAGGTTCCGTCCGGTTGGCCCGAGGATGACGACACGTCCGCCCGTCATGTACTCGCACCCGTGATCACCCACTCCCTCGACCACGGCCGTCGCTCCGGAGTTCCGCACCGAGAAACGTTCACCGACCCGCCCACGGAGGAACAGCTCGCCGGACGTCGCACCGTAGAGCAGGGTGTTCCCGGCGATCACCTGAGTTTCCGGGACGAACAGGACGTCGGCGGCCGGCCGAATCACAATTCGCCCACCCGACAACCCTTTCCCGACGTAGTCGTTGGCATCACCGGTGAGATCGATGGTGACACCCGGCGGCAGGAACGCTCCGAGTGATTGACCCGCCGAGCCGGTGAAGGTGAGCCGGATCGTGTCGTCGGGAAGTCCACCCGCGCCGTAACGGCGGGTGACCTCGGCGCCGAGCAGCGTGCCCACCGTCCTGTTCACATTGCGCACGGGCATCTCGATCTCGACGAAATGCGCATCTTCGAGGGCGCCCTCGGCCAGCTGGATGAGCGTGCGGTCGAGCGCCCGGTCCAGGGCATGATATTGGTCGCTGACCTTGCGTCGCTGGCTCAGCGGCGTCCCGTCTGAGCCTTTCGGTACCGCGAAGATCGGCGAGAGGTCGAGTCCGCGGCTCTTCCAGTGCGCCACGCCCTCAGCTGTCTCGAGCATGTCCGCGTGCCCGACAGCTTCATCGATGCTCCGGAAGCCGAGACGCGCCAGATACTGCCGAACGTCTTCGGCGATGAAGCGGAAGAACTCCTCGACGAATTCCGGCTTACCGGTGTACCGCCTCCGCAGTTCAGGATTCTGAGTGGCCACACCCACCGGGCAGGTGTCGAGGTGGCACACGCGCATCATGATGCACCCGGCCACGATCAACGGTGCTGTCGAGAAGCCGAACTCCTCCGCTCCGAGCAGCGCAGCGACCACGACATCCTTGGCGGTGCGCATGCCGCCGTCGCACTGGACGGTGATCCGATCGCGGAGTCCGTTGAGCACGAGCGTCTGCTGTGCATCGGCCAGTCCGATCTCCCATGGCGTGCCCGCGTGCTTCATCGACGTGAGGGGCGTCGCACCGGTGCCGCCGTCGTTCCCCGAGATGAGGACCACGTCCGCGTGCGCCTTGCTGACCCCGGCTGCCACCGTCCCCACACCCACCGAACTGACCAACTTCACGTGCACCCGGGCCTGGTCGTTAGCGTTCTTGAGGTCGTGGATCAGCTGCGCGAGATCCTCGATCGAGTAGATGTCGTGGTGTGGCGGCGGTGAGATCAACCCGACACCCGGAGTCGAGTGCCGGGTCTCCGCCACCCACGGATACACCTTGTACGCGGGCAACTGCCCGCCCTCTCCGGGTTTGGCTCCCTGCGCCATCTTGATTTGGATATCGGTCGCGTTGACGAGGTAGTCACTGGTCACCCCGAATCTTCCGCTCGCCACCTGCTTCACAGCGCTGCGACGGGACAGGTCGTAGAGGCGGTCGACGTTCTCCCCGCCCTCTCCGGAGTTGGACCGCCCTCCGAGATTGTTCATGGCCACAGCCATGGTCTCGTGTGCCTCGGCGGAGATGGAACCGTAGCTCATCGCGCCCGTGTTGAATCGGGTGACGATCCGCTCCGCGGACTCCACCTCGTCGAGCGGCACCGGAGGCCGGAGTCCTTCCCGGAAGGTGAAAAGGCCGCGCAGTGCACCGCCCTCGGCGGCGAGCCTGTTCACCTCGTCGCTGTACTGGGTGAACACCTCGTGCCTGCCGGTGCGGGTGGCGTGCTGGAGGAGGAAGACGGTTTCAGGTGTGAACAGGTGGAGTTCGCCGTCGCGGCGGAACTGATACTCGCCGCCGTGGGCGAGCCGGCGGTGCGCATACTCGGTGGGATTGTCGGGGTAGGCCTGCCGGTGCCGGAGCAGCACTTCCCGCGCGATCTCGTCGAGTCCGATGCCGCCGAGTTTGCTGGTGGTGCCCCTGAAATATTCGTCGACGAGGCCGCGGTCGAGACCGACCGCCTCGAAAGCCTGGGCCGCGGTGTACGAACCGACAGTCGAGATGCCCATCTTCGACATCACCTTCAGCACACCCTTGCCGAGTGCCGTCAGATAGTTGCGCACCGCGATCGTGTGATCGACTCCCGTCAGCTCACCCTCCGACACCAGGTCTTCGATCGACTCCATCGCGAGGTACGGGTTGACCGCGGCTGCTCCGTAGCCGATGAGCAGCGCCAGATGATGCACTTCCCGCGCGTCACCGGACTCGACGACCAGCGCGACCTTGGTGCGTTCCTTGGTGCGGATCAGGTGGTGATGCACTGCGCCCACAGCCAGCAACGACGGGATGGGTGCGCGCACGTGGTCGGAGTCGCGGTCCGAGATCACCAGTGTCCGATATCCCTGGGCGATCGCAGCGCTCGCCTGTCCGCGCAACTCTTCCAGCGCATCGGCCATGCCCGCACCGCCGCGTTCCACCTCGTAGAGACCTCGCAGAACGGTTGCCGCCAGACCTGGGTGGTTGCCGTCTGCGTCGACGTTGATGATCTTGTTCAGGTCGTCGTTGTCCAGGACGGGCCACGGCAGGACGATCTGACGGCACGACGCCGCACCGGGCTCGAGCAAATTTTGTTCCGGACCCATGACCCGGGACAGCGACGTCACGATCTCTTCGCGGATCGCGTCGAGGGGCGGATTGGTCACCTGCGCGAACAGTTCGACGAAATAGTCGTAAAGCAACCGTGACCGGGCGGACAGAACAGCGATCGGGGTGTCGGTTCCCATCGAGCCCAGCGGCTCGATGGCGGACGCCGCCATCGGCGACAGCAGGATCCGCAAGTCCTCCTCGGTGTAGCCGAACGCCACCTGGCGCCGGACCACCGACTCGTGGTTGTTCTGGGCGTGGGGTCGCTCGGGCAGGGTCTTCAGGTCGAGCAACCCTGCATAGAGCCACTCGGCGTACGGTTTCTCGGCTGCCAGCCGCGACTTGAGCTCGTCGTCGGGGACGATTCGACCCTCCGACGTGTCGACCAGAAACATCCGCCCCGGCTCGAGGCGGCCCTTCGCCACGACCTCGTCCTGTGGTACGTCGAGGACACCGCTCTCACTCGCCAGGATCACCCGGCCGTCGACGGTCTGCCACCAGCGGCCGGGCCGCAGTCCGTTACGGTCCAGCACCGCTCCCACGACGGTTCCGTCGGTGAACGTCACACACGCCGGCCCGTCCCACGCCTCCATCAGCGAAGCGTGGAACTTGTAGAAGGCCCGCCGATCGGGGCACATCGTCGTGTCGTTCTCCCACGCCTCGGGCACCATCATCATCACCGCATGGGGCACACTGCGCCCCGCGAGATGCAGGAGCTCGAGCACCTCGTCGAACGAGGCGGAATCCGAGGCGTCGGGCGTGCAGATGGGATACAACCGTCGGAGGTCACCGGGGATGGCCGCACTCGACAGCATGGCCTCCCGCGCCCGCATTCGGTTCCGGTTGCCTCGGACGGTGTTGATCTCCCCGTTGTGCGCCACGAAGCGGAAGGGGTGCGCAAGCGGCCAGGAGGGGAACGTGTTGGTCGAGAACCGGCTGTGCACCACCGCCAGCGCACTCATCATGCGCGGGTCTCGCAAGTCCACGTAGTAGAGCGGCAGCTGGGGAACGGTCAGCATTCCCTTGTAGACGATGGTGCGGCTCGACAGCGACGGAAAGTACACGCCCGACCCGCTCGACTCGACCGCCGGGGTGATCTGCTCGGCACGCTTGCGCAGCGGATAGACGAGGCGATCGAGGTCGAGACCACCGGGCCGCCGACCGCCCGCTGGCGGCGCAGCGACGAAAAGCTGGCTCATGTAGGGCTCGCACCCCCGTGCCGTCGCCCCGATGTCGGCGCACTCGTGATCGATCGGCACATCCCGCCACCCGAGGACCTCGAGTCCCTCCTCGTCGGCCAGGTCCTGGACCCTCTGCTGGGCGACTGATCGTGCCTCCGGGTCGCGAGGGAGGAAGCAGAAACCTGCGGCGTAGGTACTGCTGCCGTCCGGGGCGGGAGAAGGAAGGTCGAACTCGACGACCTCCTCGAACAGCTCCGTGGGCAACTGCACGAGGATTCCGGCGCCGTCCCCGCTGTTCCTCTCTGCCCCGGCAGCACCGCGATGCTCGAGGTTGTCGAGAGCGATAAGACCGTCCGTGACGATGGAATGCGAACGGCGGCCATGCACGTCCACCACCATGGCGACGCCGCACGAATCGACTTCACGAGCCGGGTCGTAGAGACCTTGCGGACCGGGCGACTGAGAGAACAGCACCGATATACCTCCACATCGGCCGGGGAGAGCACCAGTGGCGCTTGCGCGTCGCTGTCGGCGGCCTCCGCTAGCGGGGTCGCCACGACGGGCGCTAACTGCTTTTCGGGGGTCTACCGGGACAGCCTCGGCCCGTGAAGGTTGTTACCGGACATACATCCGGCGCGCTCAGCTTATCAGCACCGATACTGCTCGGATATGCCGATTTCGGCACGGGAAAGCACTGTGGCCCCCATCGCAGAAGCAACAGGGGCCACAGGGAGGAACTGCGCGGCGAGAGCTACGTCGTCACTGCTCCCGGAGGGGTCGACCGTACTTGTCCTTCACGCTCCCCGTCAGCATCATGATGCCGTCGATGAGTGGCCAGAGTCCGCCGAGACCGCACGTGAGCCACGTGACGGCGATCTGCGCGACCGCGATGCCGGGCTGGTTCAGGTAGAACCGTCCGACACCGAACCCACCCAGGAAAATTTGCAGGAGCCCCGCGGTGAGCTTCGACTTGTCGGAGTACGGCTCCCCACTGACCGGGTGCCGACCGAACGGTGCCGACGGATCGGCATAGGCGTTGTACCCGGCCGGGGCGTATCCGGGCTGCGGGTATCCCTGCTGGCCATACCCCTGCTGACCGAAATTCTGCTGACCGTAGTCCTGTTGACCGTAATTCTGCGGACCGGCACCCTGCTGACCGTAACCGGCCTGCGGGTAGCCGGGCTGCTGATAGTCCTGATCGGACTGCGGCGAAGTCCCGTACTGCGCGTTGTAGTGAGGATCGGGCGCGCCGTACGTCGGGCCGTCCGCAGGCTGCTGCGGCCTGTCGTACCCGGTGTACGGCGCGGTCGGCGGCGGGTTCTCGCCCACATTCGGGAATGCCGTAGTGGGTTCGGTCCCGCTCGGCGACGGGTACGTGGGTGTCGAACCCCAGCCGGGACCGTTGCCGACTCCCGAGTAGGTGTCCCATCCGGGTCCGGTACCCGACGACGCCGGAGAGGGCGTCGCGTCCGAGGTGGCGGGCGGCTGCGACAGTGATGCCTCTGCGGTGGCGTCGTAGTCGAACGGCGAACCGAACTCGGGCGGAAGGCTCGACTGGCCGCTCTCGCCCTTCTTGCCCAGATCCACCCGGTGGGTGTCGTCGCCGGAGGTTCCGGCCTTGTCGGAATCGTCGGATGCTTTCCCCGGATCAGTCATTCGCGTCATCCTTCTTGCTGTCGGTGGTCTTCGTGCCCACGTCGGTGCCGGCACTCGCAGTACTCGAAGCCTTGTCTTCGCACGCAGCCTTGGTGTCCGGTTCGGACGCGGACGCAGGCTCGTCCTTCGCCCCGTCGTCCTGCTCGGGCGTTTCATGCTCGGATGTTCGCTGTTCCGCCTGTACATCGTGATGCGGTTGCAGCTCCGCCGGATCCTCCCGCCCCTTGGTGGCGGCGAAGACGTACACCACCGCCGCGACGAACACGATCGCCGAGGTGAACGAGTTGACGCGGACACCCGCGATGAGGCTGGCGTGATCGCTACGCATCAGCTCGATCCAGAATCGGCCGGCACAGTACCCGGCAACGTACAGGGCGAAGAGGCGGCCGTGCCCGATGCGGAAACGGCGGTCCACCCACACCAGCAGGAGCACGATCAGCACGTTCCACAGCGCTTCGTACAGGAAGGTCGGGTGCACGACGAAGGCGACCTGCCCCGTGGAGACACCGTCGATCAACTCGGGGTGCACCTGCCCGGCGTCGTTACGGCGCTCGAAGATCTCGAGACCCCACGGCACGTCGGTTTCCCGGCCGTAGAGCTCCTGGTTGAAGTAGTTGCCGATTCGGCCGATCGCCTGGGCCAGCAGGATAGGGGGCGCTACCGCGTCGCCGAGCGCCGGCAGCGGAATCCCGCGACGCCGACACCCGATCCACGCACCGACGCCACCGAGCGCCACCGCGCCCCAGATACCGAGCCCGCCCTGCCAGATCTTCAGGGCGTCGACCGGGTCGCCTCCCTCCCCGAAGTATGTGGGCCAGTCGGTCAGGACGTGGTACAGCCGGCCGCCGATCAGCCCGAACGGCACCGCCCAGATGGCGATGTCGAGCACGGTGCCCTTTTCGCCGCCCCGAGCCACCCAGCGGCGGTCGCCCCAGAAGATGGCGACGACGATGCCGACGATGATGAACAGCGCGTACGCGCGCAGGGCCAGTGGGCCGACGTACCAGACGCCCTGAGGCGGACTCGGAATGTACGCCAACACATCCACAGTGGAAGTCACGACGCCACGGTAGCGGAGCGGACGCCCTCGGCGAGTTCCCTCGTCAGCGAGCGCACCGCGTCGAGTCCGGCTTCCACCGCGGTGACCAGGGCTGATCCGACGATGACCGCATCAGCGTAGGCGGCGATCTCAGCGGCCTGGGCCCCCGAACGGACACCGAGCCCGACACCCACCGGAATGTCGGAATGGGCGCGGATGCGGGCGGTCAGCTCGGGTGCCATCGACGACACCGCATCACGCGCGCCGGTCACACCCATCGTCGAGGACGCGTACACGAACCCGCTGCTCGCCTCCAGCGTCATCGACAGCCGTTCCTCGGTCGACGACGGGGCCACGAGGAAGATCCGGTCGAGGTCGTGATCCTTGGACGCCGCGATCCACTCCCCGGCCTCCTCGGGAATGAGGTTCGGCGTGATGAGTCCGAGGCCGCCGGCGTTCGCGAGGTCACGCGCGAACCGGTCGACGCCGTACTGCAGGACCGGGTTCCAGTACGTCATCACCACGGCCTTGCCTCCCACCGACGCGATCTGCTCGATGACCGTGAACACGTCACGCACCTTGACGCCGTTGCTCAGTGCCTTCTCGGCGGCCGCCTGAATGGTGGGACCGTCCATCACCGGGTCCGAGTACGCGATGCCGACCTCGACGATGTCGCAGCCGGAGTCGACCATCGCCTTGAACACGTCGATGGATTCCGGGACGGTCGGGTACCCCGCCGGGAGGTATCCGATCAGAGCGGCACGCTTCTCCGCACGGCACTGCGCGAACGTCGGGGCGAGGCGCGAGAGTCGTTCGCTCACTTGGCGGAACCTTCCTTGTCGGTGGTCGTGGGGGTTTCGGTGGCGGCGTCGGGGTCGAAGAGTCCGAACCACTTGGCCGCCGTATCCATGTCCTTGTCACCGCGCCCGGAGAGGCTGACGACAATGATCGCGCCCTCCCCCAGCTCGCGGCCGAGTCGCAACGATCCGGCTACGGCGTGCGCGGACTCGATGGCCGGAATGATTCCCTCACGCTCGGACAGCAGACGCAGCGCATCCATGGCTTCCGTGTCCGTGACGGGCTCGTAGGTGGCGCGTCCGATGTCTTTGAGGAGGGCGTGCTCCGGTCCGACGCCGGGATAGTCGAGGCCCGCCGAGATGGAGTGCGATTCGATGGTCTGCCCGTCTTCGTCCTGCAGCAGATAGGAGTACGCACCCTGGAAGGCGCCCGGGGTGCCGGCCGCGAAGGTGGCCGCGTGGCGGCCCGTCTCCACTCCGTCACCGGCAGCCTCGTAACCGACCAACCGGACCGCGGGGTCGTCGAGGAAGGCATGGAAGATTCCGATGGCATTGGACCCACCGCCGACGCACGCGGTGACTGCGTCGGGCAGCCTGCCGGTCAGCGCCTGTACCTGCGCCCGCGCCTCGAGACCGACGACGCGCTGGAAGTCGCGGACGATGGTCGGAAAAGGGTGCGGGCCCGCCGCCGTGCCGAAGCAGTAGTACGTGTTGTGGGCGTTGGTCACCCAGTCGCGCAGCGCCTCGTTGATGGCGTCCTTGAGCGTCCGGGAGCCGGACTCCACCGCGACCACCGACGAACCGAGCAACCGCATGCGGGCCACGTTCAGCGCCTGCCGCTCGGTGTCGACCGCCCCCATGTAGATGACGCACTCGAGACCGAACAGTGCGCACGCCGTCGCCGTGGCCACCCCGTGCTGACCGGCGCCGGTTTCCGCGATGATGCGGGTCTTTCCCATCTGCTTCGCGAGCAGCACCTGCCCCAGCACGTTGTTGATCTTGTGCGAGCCGGTGTGATTGAGATCTTCACGCTTGAGGATCAGCCGGGCACCACCGGCGAACTCGCTCATCCGGGTGGCCTCGAAGATCGGCGACGGGCGACCCGTGTAGTCGCGCTGCAGGCGATCGAGCTCGGCCAGGAAGGTGTCGTCCGACCGGGCCTTGTCGTACGCGGCCGTGACCTCCTCGATCACCGCCATCAGCGCCTCGGGCACGTGGCGTCCTCCGTATACGCCGAAGTGTCCTCCGGAGTCGGGGTCGTGCGACGTGCGTTCGGCGATTCCGGCGCTGGCAGTCGGCAGATCGCCGCCCTTGAAGACGGTGTCCTGATTACGTGAAGTCACAGGTCCAGTCTGCCCCAACGCCGGGCGCTGCCGCCGTCCGGGTCAGTTCGGCCGCAGTCGGTTCAGCGCGACGGCTTGGGGCAGGAGGGATGCGCCCCGGCGTTGACCAGATCGGCCACGGCCTTGCGCGGATCTCCGCTGGTGACGAGGCCTTCACCGACGAGTACGGCATCCGCGCCGGCGCCGGCGTAGGCGAGAAGGTCGGCGGTACCGCGGACACCGGATTCGGCGATCTTGATGGTCTCGGTGGGCAGTCCCGGAGCGATCTCGCCGAAGGTGTTCTTGTCGACTTCGAGTGTCTTGAGGTTGCGGGCGTTGACGCCGATCACCCGGGCGCCTGCCTCGAGTGCCCGGTTGGCTTCCTCTTCGGTGTGGACCTCGACCAGCGCGGTCATTCCCAGCGACTCGGTGCGGTCGATCAACGACGCCAGCGCATGCTGCTCGAGCGCGGCGACGATGAGCAGGACGACATCGGCGCCGTGGGCGCGGGCCTCGTGGATCTGGTACGGCCCGACGATGAAGTCTTTACGCAGGACCGGGATGCTGACCGCACGCCGGACGGCGTCGAGGTCGGCGAGGGACCCCTGAAAACGTCGTTCCTCGGTGAGCACACTGATGACCCGGGCGCCACCGGCCTGATACGCCTTGGCGAGTTCTGCGGGATCGGTGATCTCGGCGAGCGGGCCCTTCGACGGGCTTGCGCGCTTGACCTCGGCGATGACTCCGATGCCCGGCTCGAGCAGGGCAGCTGCAGCGTCGAGCGCAGGCGGTGCGGCAGCGGCCGCAGCCTTGACAGCGGCGAAGTCAAGGACGGCTTCGCGGGCGGCGACATCGGCGCGCACTCCGTCGAGAATCGAGTCGAGAACGGTCATCGTGGCCCGAGTCCTTTCTGGGCAGGAACCCGATGTGAGGAACATCATCAGGGGTGAAGCCAGCCTAGATGGCACTCTGATTCTGTTTACGATCGGGTACCCGGGTCTTTGCTGTCGCCGTCAAGGCGGTCGACATCATCGGCATTCTTGTCTGCGCGGGCGCCGTCGACCGTGGGATCTTCGCCCGCGTCGAGCGCGTCCCACAGCATCCGTTGAGTGAGGGGCTCGTCGGCAGAATCGACGCTGGTCTCCTTGGCCGCCGCTCGCCGCGCGGCGGGGCTGTCGTACTTCGAGGAGAGCCCGGCTCCTACCCGTGGCCGGCGCGCCAGCTCGACCGCTGCGGCGAGAGCCGCGAAAACGCCGACGAGCGCCAGCACTGCGGGCCCTCGGTGCACCGACACGGCTTCGACCACCGCACGTCCCGGCAATTCCGCCAGTCGTCCCGCCTGCTCGTCCGACGCGCCGGAGAGGAGCACACTCGCCGCCGGAACGGCGGCCGCAACGGCAACGACTGCCACGAGTACGCCGAGAATCCTGAGTGCCCAGCCCTTGACGGCGAAGGACGCTGCGATGGCGGCAACGAGGGTCAACGCCAGCGGCGTGAGCGCCGCCGCCCAGGTGGCCCCGTCGAGCGCCGCGGTGCGCTGCTCACCGAGTCCGTCCGAGGAGATGACCTCCACCCACGTCATCCGGGACGCTCCCCACAGGCACACTGCCGCGACGGCGAGAAGGAGCACGGCGAGGATCGACCGGCGGCGTCCGGCAGTATCGGGTCCCGGTCCGGTCGCTTCGGTCACTGCGTGCCGCCTCCCAGAGTCTTCAACGTGTGCGCCGCGGCGATAGCGCTGAGCACCGCCATGGCCTTGTTGCGCGCCTCGGTGTCCTCGTATTCGGGATTCGAATCGGCGACCACACCGGCGCCGGCCTGGACGTACCCGATGCCGTCCTTGATCAACGCCGTACGGATGGAGATCGCGGTGTCCGCGTCGCCGGCGAAGTCGAGGTACCCGACGATGCCTCCGTAGATGCCGCGCCTCGTCGGTTCGAGTTCCTCGATCAGCTGCATGGCCCGTACCTTCGGCGCACCCGACAACGTGCCGGCCGGGAAGCAGGCTGTGACGGCATCGAGTGCCTGCTTGCCGGCAGCAAGGTGGCCCGTCACCGTGGAGACGAGGTGCATCACATGGCTGTACCGCTCGATGTGCCGGTAGTCGTGCACCTTCACCGTGCCGGGTTCGCACACGCGGCCGAGATCGTTACGGCCGAGATCGACGAGCATGAGGTGCTCGGCGTTCTCCTTCTCGTCGGCGAGGAGATCCTTCTCCAGGAGGATGTCGTCCTCCTCCGTCGCACCGCGCCACCGGGTACCTGCAATCGGGTGGGTAGTGGCGACACCCTCCTTGACCGTCACCAGCGCCTCCGGACTGGAACCGACGATCGAGAAGGCGGTCTCGCCGTCACCACCGGGGACGTTGAGGAGGTACATGTACGGACTGGGATTGGACGCACGCAGCATGCGATAGACATCGATAGGTGCTGCAGCGCAATCGATTTCGAAACGCTGCGACAGCACCACCTGAAACGCCTCGCCCGCCTCGATCTCTCCCACCAGGCGCTGCACGTCTGCGCCGAAGCCTTCGGTGGTGCGCTGCCGGCGGTAGTCCGGGGTCGGTTTGGCGAACGTGGACACGGTGGACGGCGCGGGCGCCGACAGGGAGGACGTCATCCGGTCGAGGCGTTCGACGGCATCGTCGTACGCCTCGTCTACCCGCTCGTCCGTACCATCCCAATTGACGGCATTGGCGATGAGGGTGATGGCTCCCTCGTGGTGATCGACGGCCGCCAGATCCGTGGCGAGCAGCATGACCATTTCGGGGATCTGCAAGTCGTCCACAGCGTGCTCACCGATGCGTTCGATGCGCCGCACGGCGTCGTAGCCGAGAAATCCGACCATTCCCCCGGTCAGCGGCGGAAGCTCGGGCAGCCGTTCACTCCTGAGGAGTTCGAGAGTCTGACCGAGCGCCGCGATGGGATCCCCGCCGGACGGCGCGCCCGCCGGAACGTTGCCGTACCAGGCTGCCTCACCGTCGATGACGGTCAGCGCCGCGGGACTTCCGGCGCCGATGAACGACCAGCGCGACCACGACCGGCCGTTCTCTGCCGATTCCAGCAGGAAGGTACCGGGCCTGTTTCCCGCCAGCTTCTTGTACGCCGACAGCGGAGTTTCCGCGTCCGCCAACACCTTACGGATCACCGGGACGACCCGGTGCTCGGCAGCGAGAGCGTGGAACTGCTCGCGCGTCGTGGTCGAGTCGGATCCGCCGCCGGACCGGGCGGCGGATGACGTGGGCGCGGACATCGTGGTGGGCTCACCGTGCATGTCGACCATCATCCCAGGCGCGCAAGACACGTCTGCGTGCGCGGGTAGCCTCGGCTGTCATGAAGCCAGGTCAGCTCGCACCGGAATTCACCCTGCCCGACCAGGACGGCACCGCCCGTTCGCTGTCGAGCCTTCTCGAGGACGGTCCCCTGGTGCTGTTCTTCTATCCAGCGGCGTCCACGCCGGTCTGCACCGCGGAGGCGTGCCATTTCCGCGACCTCGCGGACGAGTTCGCGGCGGTCGGCGCATCCTGCGCGGGGATCAGCACCGACGCGGTGGAGAAGCAGGCGTCGTTCGCGCAGGCACAGTCGTTCGACTACCCGCTTCTGTCGGACCGGGACGGCGCAGTCGCCGAGAAATTCGGTGTCCGGCGCGGACTGCTCGGCAAACTCGCCCCCGTCAAGCGGTCCACCTTCGTCATCGACACCGACCGCACCGTGCTCGAGGTCATCTCGAGCGAGTTCCGCGCCAACACGCACGGCGATCAGGCTCTCGCCTTCCTCCGGACGCGTCAGTCCACCTGAATCGACCGTTTGGCCAGCCCCATCCAGAAACCGTCGATCACCTGCCGGGGAATCTGCTCGGGATCGCTCGCGGCGCCCAGCGTGACGAACAGCGGCGCGAAGTGCTCGATCGTCGGGTGGGCGTACGGCATGCCCGGCGCGAGCGAGCGGAAGTCGATGAGCGAGTCCACATCGCCTGCGGCCAGGCGCTCGTTCGCCCACGCGTCGAATTCCGCCGACCAGCCCGGGGCCGTCGCCTCGGGCGACGGGTCGCGCAGGAACGGCAGCCCGTGGGTGGTGAAGCCCGACCCCACGATCAGCACGCCCTGCTCGCGCAGCGGACGCAGCCGCGCACCGAGGTGAAGCAGCCGCTCGGGGTCGAGTGTCGGCAACGAGATTTGCAGCACGGGGATATCGGCGTCCGGATACATCACCGTCAGCGGCACGTAGGCGCCGTGATCGAGCCCGCGAGCGGGTTGTTGCGCCACCGTCTCGTTGTCGGGCATGAGCGCCGCAACCAGCGCGGCCAGCTCCGGCGCACCCGGTGAGGCGTACGTGGTCCGGTAGAAGCGCTCGGGAAAACCGCCGAAGTCGTAGACGAGGGGCGTCCCGGTGGTCGTCGATCCGATGGTGAGCGGAGCGGATTCCCAGTGCGCCGAGACCACGAGAATGGCTTTCGGCCGAGGCAGGTCGCCGGCCCACGTCGCCAGCTGCGACACCCACAGGTCACTGTCCACCAACGGCGGCGCTCCGTGGCTCAGAAACAAGGCGGGCATGACGTTCGTCATCGTGACTCCTCGGGTCCCACTCGGAAGGTTCTCTAAGTTGAACCTTCAAGTGACTATAGGAGTCAACACGCGAACGCGCCAACTATTCCCCGGGTACCGTCCACAGGCGGCGTGCTGCATATGGTGAACAGGTTGCACAGCGGTACGGCGCACGAAATGGAGGACACCACTCATGGGTGGGTACGACGAGGACAGTTCGACGCAGACCGAGACCCGCTGGCTCGATGCCGATCAGCAGGAGGCGTGGCTCACCCTCATCGCACTCGTCACCCGGCTCCCGGCGGCCCTCGACACCCAGCTGCAACGCGACTCGGCTCTCACCCACTTCGAGTACTTCGTCCTCGCCTCGCTGTCCGGCGAGGACAACCGACGACTCCAACTCTCCCTGCTCGCGCAGCGGGCGAACGCGTCACTGTCCAGGCTGTCCCACGTCGTCACCAAGATGGAAAAAGCCGGATGGGTACGACGCGAGAGCATCAAAGGAAGCCGCGGCTCCGACGCCGTCCTGACCGAGGCAGGGATGGCCAAAGTGGTCGAGGCAGCACCGCCGCACGTCGAATCCGTACGCGCACTCGTCTTCGACGGCCTCTCCACCGAACAGGTACGGCAGCTCGACGAACTCGGCACCGCCATGCTCACCCAACTCGACAAGGGAATCGCCGCCGGCACCGGAAGAGCCTGACGCCCGTCACACCAAAGCAACAATCACCCCAGCGGCGACCCGGCAACTCTCTCAACCGAGCGGCGACCCGCCGACACCCCAGTTCTCGGCCGGCACGTCGGTGATCGTCACCCAGACCTTCGCCGGATCCTTGCCCGTCGCCTCGGCGTACGCCTTGGTGACCGCCTCGATGGTGGCGCGCTTCTGCTCGGTGGTGAGCCCGGTTGTCTGACTGATCTGGATCAACGGCATGCGGCACATTCTGCCCGAGCGCCGGATTTCGCTACTGCGCGGCAAGCAGAACGTCGGTGTCGAAGCACGTGTGCGTGCCCGTGTGGCATGCGGCGCCCTCCTGATCGACGATCAGGAGGACCGTGTCACCGTCGCAATCGAGCCGCACCTCGTGGACGTACTGAGTGTGCCCGGACGTCTCGCCCTTCACCCAATACTGCTGGCGGGAGCGCGAGTAGTAGGTGCCTTTACGGGTGTCGAGAGTACGCGCGAGCGCTTCGTCGTCCATCCATGCCACCATCAGCACGTCACCCGTAGAACGTTCCTGCGCGACAGCGCTGAACAGGCCTGCGTCGTTGCGCTTGAGTCGCGACGCGATAGCGGGGTCGAGACTCATCGGACGGTGATCCCTTCTTCACGCATGGACTTCTTCACTTCGGCGATCGTCATGTCACCGAAGTGGAAGACACTTGCGGCCAGCACGGCATCGGCGCCCGCGTCGACGGCGGGTGCGAAATGCTCGACAGCACCCGCTCCCCCGCTCGCGATCACCGGCACATGCACGGCCGCTCGTACGGCTCGGATCATCGGGAGATCGAAGCCAACTTTCGTCCCGTCGGCGTCCATCGAATTGAGCAGGATCTCCCCCACACCCAGTTCGGCGCCGCGCGCCGCCCACTCGACCGCATCGATCCCGGTTCCGCGCTTGCCGCCGTGGGTCGTGACTTCCCATCCGGACGCGGTGTCCGGCTGACCCTGCGGGACCGTGCGCGCATCCACCGACAGCACGATGCACTGGGATCCGAAACGCTCACTCAATTCACGAAGCAGTTCCGGGCGGGCGATGGCCGCGGTGTTGACGCTCACCTTGTCGGCACCCGCGCGCAGCAACCGGTCGACGTCCTCGACGGTACGGACACCGCCACCGACGGTGAGCGGAATGAACACCTGTTCCGCCGTCCGGCTCACGACATCGAGCATGGTGCCACGGGCCGCGGTCGACGCGGTGACGTCGAGGAAGGTGAGCTCGTCGGCCCCCTGCGCGTCGTACGCGGCCGCCAACTCCACCGGGTCACCCGCATCACGCAGGTTCTCGAAGTTGACGCCCTTGACGACGCGTCCGGCATCGACGTCGAGGCAAGGGATTACCCGCACTGCCAGAGTCATTACGTACGCCCTTCCGATAGCTCGGCGCGGGGGTCACCCAGCGATCCGAGAATGCCGAGAATCTCACCGTGCACTCCGGGGGCACCGGCCAACACAGAACCCGAGGCGATCGTCCACGGCTCACCGGCGAGATCCGTGACCACCCCACCCGCAGCCCGCACCAGTGCCACGCCGGCGGCGTTGTCCCACGCATTGTGGCCGAACACCACCGTGCCGCCGAGTATTCCCGCCGCGGTGAAGGCGAGGTCGACGCCCGTCGAGCCGTGGATCCGAATCCGCGACGACACCCGGCTCAGCTGAGCGAGGACCTGCAATCGATAAGGCCCGGGGATGCGTCCGCGGCTGTCGATGTTCAGTGCGCCCATCCCCACGATCGACGACGCCAGCGAGGTCTCGGCGAGACGCGGCAACGGCTGACCGCCCTCGAGGAGCGGCCCGTCCGCCACAGCCGCGTACCGACGTCCGACCAGCGGCAGCCACGTGAGACCGAGAACCGGGACACCGTCGTCGAGGAGCGCGAGCAGTGTGCCCGCCGTGGGCAATCCCGCCGAGTAGTTGAAGGTGCCGTCGATGGGATCGAGGACCCACACCAGTCCCGCGTCCAGATCGGGGCCGCCGAACTCTTCGCCGTGAACCGCGATGCCGGTCCGATCCTGGAGTTCTCCCGTCAACCGCTTCTCGAGCTCGAGGTCGAGAGCAGTCGCGAAGTCGTCGGGACCCTTGTGCACGGCACTCGGCGACCCCACCCCGGCAACGAAGCGGTCGTGGACGCCGTCGAGCAGCTCCCCGGCAACGGAAAGCAGTTCCTGCGGATCGCGGTCCGGGCTCATGACCGGAATCAGCCCGACACCGCGGCGAGCGCCTCAGGGAGTGTGAAACGTCCCGCGTAGAGCGCCTTGCCGATGATGGCCCCCTCGACGCCCTGATCGACGAGCCCGGCGATCGCCGTCAGGTCGTCGATGGTCGACACACCACCCGAGGCCACGACCGGCGCGTCGGTGGACGCGCACACCTGCGCGAGGAGTTCGAGATTGGGACCGGTCAGGGTGCCGTCCTTGCTGACGTCGGTGACGACGTAGCGCGAGCAGCCGTCCCGGTCGAGCCGCGTCAAGGTCTCCCACAGGTTTCCGCCTTCGGTGACCCAGCCGCGGCCCCGGAGTTGATATTCACCTTCGACCAGCCGCACATCGAGGCCGACGGCGATCTTGTCGCCGTACTTCGCGATCGCGCGGGCACACCAGTCGGGGTTCTCGATGGCGGCGGTACCGAGGTTCACGCGGCCACACCCGGTGGCCAGAGCGGCCTCCAGAGACTCGTCGTCGCGGATTCCCCCGGACAGTTCGACCTGAATGTCGAGTTCACCCACCACGTCGGAGAGGAGTTCCCGATTCGAACCGCGACCGAACGCGGCGTCGAGGTCGACGATGTGCACCCACTCGGCACCGTCGTTCTGCCACGCGAGGGCGGCATCGCGGGGCGAGCCGTACCCGGTCTCGCTCCCCGCCTCCCCCTGGACGAGGCGAACAGCTTCACCGTTGACGACATCTACAGCAGGCAAAAGGACCAGGCTCACGTGCGACAACCCTAGTCGCTCAGCGGTCGGAACCCGGCTCGGGGTCCGGCGGATCGTCACCGTAGGCGTTGCGGGTCATGCGCTTCGACACGTACCCCATGGATGCGATCGCTCCCGCGACTCCCAGCAGGCCGACCACCAGGCCCAGGACTGGCCCCGGCTTCACGACGAGGATGACGGTGGTCGCGATGACCAATACCACCGTGGCCGCACCCAATGCGGACACGGCGAGCAGGCCGATCGACAGGTCACGGCGTCCCTCACCGGGTGGCTCCGTCACAAGCTGCGCACCCAGTTCCGGAGAAGTTCCGCTCCTGCGTCACCGGATTTCTCCGGGTGGAACTGGGTGGCCGACAGTGCACCGTTCTCCACGGCTGCGAGGAACTTCCCGCCGTGATCCGCCCACGTCAGCGCAGGTGGTGCCAGGCGCTCCGGCGTCGGCATCTCCCACTTCTGCACCGCATAGGAGTGCACGAAATAGAACCGGGTGTCGGGATCGATTCCCTTGAAGAGGGTGCTCTCGTCGGGGGCCTCGACGGTGTTCCAGCCCATGTGCGGCAGGACAGCGGCCTGGAGCCGTTCGACGGTGCCGGGCCATTCGCCGCAGCCCTCCGCCTCGACACCGAACTCGACGCCGCGTTCGAACATGATCTGCATACCTACGCAGATGCCGAGGACCGGTCTGCCACCGGCGAGGCGCTGACCGATGAGCCGCTCGCCGCGCACCGCCCGGAGCCCTTCCATGCAGGCGGCGAAAGCGCCGACCCCGGGAACCACCAGGCCATCGGCCGCGAGGGCCACCTTGTGGTCTGCCGTCACCTCGACCTGCGCACCCGTTCGGGCCAGCGCGCGGGTAGCCGAATGCAGGTTGCCGGAGCCGTAATCGAGGACTGCAATGGTGGGGACGGTCATGACTCGATTCTATCCGGCCGTCTCCAGCCCCCCAGGGCGCGGCCGACCAGCCCTCCCGTCGCGGGGACGACGGCCACCGCTGCCGCCGCCACCGCGAAGACCCACGAATACCCCGCCACCGAAGCGACGGCCCCGAGAGTGAGAGACCCAAATCCCGTTCCGGCGTCGAATCCGATGTTCCATCCGGCGCTCGCGGCACCGAACCGGGAAGGTCCGGCGGCGGTGAAGATCATGACCAGCGATTCGTTCTGGACTGCGCCGAACCCGAATCCGAAGATCACAGCGGCGCAGAGCAGGATGATCACGGTCCCGTCCTGGGCCGCCGCGACCGCGAACAACGCCAGACCGCCGCAGGTGAACGCGAGCGCGGGCATCAACGCCCGGCCGACTCCGACCCGGTCGGAGAACGAACCGGCCACGTACCGCCCACACACTGCCGCGCCGCTGACCACCGCGAGGACTCCGCCGGCGAGAGACGCCCGCTCGGCGATGGCGATCGGCAGGAGACTCGACACACCACCGAATGCTGCGGCCGCCATGGCAATAGCCAGCCAGGGCACGAGAAGGACCGACAGCGGTATACGTCCCCGCAGGGCACCGGCCGGGCGTGGATACAGGGATGGCAGCCGCATGACTGCACCCACCGCCAGCACGGGAATCAGCGCACCGAGCACGAAGACCGGGGTGGCGGACCAGTGCTGCATGATCGCGAGCCCTGCGGGCAGGCCCACCATCTGCGCGGCTGCCACCGCGATCCCCTGCGCGCCCGTGGCCCGGCCGAGCATCTCGCGCGGAACCAGTTCGGCGACGAGGGCGCTGCCCGCCACGGTGAGCATCCCGAAGCCCGTACCCCGGACCGCGGATACCGCGAGAACCGGGATCGCCTCGGTGGATACCAGGAAAAGCAACGACGGCGGCCCCAGGAGCAGGCATCCGGCCGCGAGGACCCACCGGTGCCCCCAACTGCGCAGGAGCCGGGGAACGCCGAGCTGGGTCAGCACCGTGGCGGCCATGAAGACAGCAGTCACACTGCCCGCGAGGGTGTCCGACCCTCCCGAGAGAGACACGATCAACGGGACCACAGGCAGCAGTACCGCCCAACCACCGAACGCCGCCGCCCCCATCACCATCGCGGCGAGCAGACCGGGAGTACGCAGCAAGCGGGGTCCCGTCTCGGCGGCGACAGGCACTACAGCAGCCTGACGACGCCCGCCACCGCTGCCAGCACCGCCAATGCCAGCAGCACACCCGAGGCCAGCTTGTTGAACTTCCACATCGAATATGCGCCCCCCGCCGCGATTCCGGCGGCAATGAACAGTGCGTAGACGAGGACGACGCTCACGAAGGCGACCCGATCACAGGCTGCCCTTGGTGGACGGCACACCCTTGACGCGGGGATCCGGTTCGACGGCCTCACGCAGGGCGCGGGCGACGGCCTTGAACTCCGCCTCGGTGATGTGATGCTGATCGCGGCCGTAGAGCACCCGCACGTGCAGGGCGATCCGCGCGTTGAGCGCGATCGACTCGAACACGTGACGATTGATCACGGTGGCGTACGGAACTCCGGGGTAGCCGCCGATGACGGCATGCAGCAGGTGTTCCGGTTCGCCGGTGTGGACGCAGTACGGACGCCCGGACACGTCGACCGACGCGTGCGCGAGCGTCTCGTCCATGGGGATGAATGCGTCACCGAACCGGCGGATGCCCTTCTTGTCGCCGAGCGCCTGACCGAGGGCCTGGCCGAGCACGATCGAGGTGTCCTCCACCGTGTGGTGCGCCTCGATCTCGATGTCGCCTTGCGCCTGAACGCTGAGGTCGAAGCTGGCGTGCGATCCGAGCGCGGTCAGCATGTGATCGAAAAACGGCACCCCGGTCGAGATGTCCACGATGCCGGTTCCGTCGAGGTTGAGCTCGACGACGATGCTGGATTCCTTGGTGGTGCGCTCCACCTTGGCAATGCGGTCGGTCATCCTCGGTCTCCTGAGCTGGTGAGTTCGGTGCGGGCGAGGTCGTCGCAGGCCGCGATGAAGGCGTCGTTCTCGGCGGGCAATCCGACGGTGACGCGGAGGTGGCCGGAAATTCCGACGTCCCGGATGAGCACACCGCGGTCGAGGTAGGCCTGCCACGCGTGCGCGCTGTCGGTGAATTCGCCGAACAAGATGAAGTTGGCGTCACTGGGGATCACCCGGAAACCGGCGTCCTCCAACGCTTTCGACACCCGGACCCGCTCGGCCGCGAGCGCGTGCACGCTGGCGAGGGTCTCGTCCGCGTGCCGCAGAGCGGCGCGGGCAGCAGCCTGCGTGACGACGGACAGGTGATATGGCAGACGCACCAGCAGCAGCGCCTCGATAAATGCCGGAGCAGCGGCAAGGTACCCGAGCCGGCCACCGGCGAAGGCGAATGCCTTGCTCATCGTGCGCGACACCACCAGCTTCGACGGGTAGTCCTCGATCAGCGTCATCGCGCTCGGCGCATCGGAGAATTCGGCATACGCCTCGTCCACGATGACGATGCCCGTCGCCGCGTCGAGAATGCGGCGCAATTCCGGAATACCGATGCTGTGCCCGGTGGGATTGTTCGGACTGGTGACGAACAGGACGTCGGGCCGACGCGCCCGGATCGCCTCGACAGCAGCGTCCACGTCGAGGGCGAAGTCGGCGCGGCGGAAGATCGGCAACCAGTCCGTCTGGGTTCCGTCCGCGATAATCGGGTGCATCGAGTACGACGGCACGAATCCCATTGCGCTACGCCCGGGACCACCGAAGGCCTGCAGCAGCTGCTGCAGGATCTCGTTGGAACCGTTGGCCGCCCAGACGTTGTCGACCGTGACCGGCACGCCGGTCTGGCCGGCGAGGTAGGCGGCCAGATCGGTCCGCAGGGCCACCGCGTCCCGATCCGGGTAGCGGTGCAACTCTCTGGCGGCCTCGCGCACGGACTCGGCGACGTCGTCGACGAGTGCCGTGGTCGGCGGGTGGGGGTTCTCGTTGGTATTCAGCTGTACCGGGACACTCAATTGGGGAGCGCCGTATGCCGACTTGCCGCGAAGACTCTCCCGGATCGGCAGCGCATCCACCCCGATCGACGAACCCGGCACGTTCGCCGCGGTCACCGCAATGCCTCGAACCGCAGCCGCACGGCCTCACCGTGTGCGGGCAGGTCCTCGGCGTTCGCGAGGGTGATGACGTGGCCGGAGACCTCCTTCAGCGCAGATTCGGAGTAGTCGACCACGTGGATGCCGCGCAGGAACGTCTGCACGCTCAGGCCCGAGGAGTGCCGGGCGCAGCCCGCGGTGGGCAGGACGTGGTTGGAACCGGCGCAGTAGTCGCCGAGGCTGACCGGCGCCCACGGGCCGACGAACACCGCACCCGCACTGGTCACCTTCGCGGCGACGGCGGTGGCGTTCTCGGTCTGGATCTCGAGGTGCTCGGCCGCGTACGCGTTGACCACCCGCAGTCCGGCCTCGACGTCCGAGACCAGGACGGTGCCCGACTGCGTGCCGGACAGCGCGGCGGTGACCCGCTCCTTGTGCTTGGTGATCTCGAGCTGCGCGACCAGCGCCGTGTCGACGGCCTCTGCGAGCTCGGCGCTGGACGTGACGAGCACGCTCGCGGCCATCACGTCGTGCTCGGCCTGGCTGATCATGTCGGCGGCGACGTGCACCGGGTCGGCCGTGTGGTCGGCGAGGATCGCGATCTCGGTGGGGCCCGCCTCGGCATCGATACCGACGAGGCCGCGGCAGAGTCGCTTGGCGGCAGTGACGTAGATGTTGCCGGGGCCGGTGATGAGGTCGACGGGGGTGAGTTCGGCGCCAGTCGTGTCGGTGCCGCCGTAGGTGAGCAGCGCGACCGCCTGCCCGCCGCCGACGGCCCACACCTCGTCGACGCCCAGCAGTGCTGCTGCCGCGAGAATAGTCGGGTGCGGGAGCCCGCCGAACCCCGCCTGAGGCGGCGAGGCAACCACGAGGGACCGCACACCGGCAGCCTGCGCGGGCACGACGTTCATGACGACACTGGATGGATAGACCGCGTTGCCGCCAGGCACGTAAAGGCCGACCCGGTCGACGGGTACCCATCGCTCGGTGACGGTGCCGCCGGGAACCACCTCGGTAGTGGTGTCGGTGCGACGCTGATCGGCGTGGACCTTGCGGGTGCGTTCGATGGCGACCTCGAGCGCAGCGCGGACGGCGGGATCGAGTTCGGCGAGCGCACGGTCGAGTTCGGCCTGCGGGACGCGTACCTGTGCGGGCCGGACGCCGTCGAACTTTTCGCTGAAGTCGAGGGCGGCAGCGGCGCCGCGCTCGCGCACGGCGTCGACGACGGGGCGAACCTGATGCAGCACCGCGTCCACATCCACTCCACCCCGTGGAAGTGCGGCACGAAGTTCGGCCGTGGAAGGGGTACGACCACGAAGGTCGGTGCGGGCGAGCATGAGAGGTCCTCTCTGCGACTGGCGGGACACGGTGTCACTGACGTGCAGGTCACGGACGAGCTGGCAAGTCACTGACGAGCGCGCTGTCCTACGGAGAACAGGGCTCTACACCGATTATCCAGGATAGGCGCACCCCGTTTTCACCGGTCGGTGACTGCCGTCGTTTCCCGGGCCGGAAGATTCCGGTCGTCCCACACGGGGGCCGGCTGGATCAGGGAGTGGATGAACCGCATTTTCCGCAGGACCGCGGCGGGCAGGACGAACGGATACAGGTCGTGGTGACCCATCGATCTGTTCATCTGGTTGAGCGCCCACGACAGCGGAAGCCACCAGTCGATGATTTGATCGAAGCCGACGTCCCCGGCGAGTTCACTGCTCGTCGTCGCTCCCGCGGGAGCCATCGCGTATGCCGCCGCCGTGTCCAGGGCGTCGCGGATGTGCAGATAGTGGGCGAACGTCTCGGCCCAGTCCTCGGCCGGGTGCATCGTCGCGTACGAGGACACATACAGCCGGCCCCAGTCCTTCGGGGCGCCCTCGTCGTAGTGACGCTTCAGAGCCGCCCCGTAGTCCTGATCCGGGTCGCCGAACAGTTCCTCGAATCGGCGTCGCTCCTCACCTTCCCCGACCAACAGCATCTGGTAGTAGTGCCCCACCTCGTGCCGGAAATGACCGACGAGTGTGCGGTACGGCTCGTCCATCGCGACCCGTAACTGCTCGCGGTGCACGTCGTCGCCCTCCGCAAGATCGAGGGTGATCACCCCGGCTGCGTGTCCGGTGATCACATTCGTCTTCGCGCTCGAGAGCAGATCGAACGCCAGACCACCGTCCGGGTCCTCGGATTTCGGCACCAAGGGGAGGCCCAGCTCGTCGAGTTCGAGGACCACCCGCCGCTTGTTGGTTTCGGCAACCGCGAACGCTGCCATTCCTTCCTCGTCCGAATCCCGGGGACGCGTCCGCGTCAACCGGCACGAGGCGCACAGTTGTTGGGCGTCATCGAGTCGGTCGTCATCGCGCCGGACGAGCCAATTGCACCGTGCGATCGCGCGATTGGGGCACCGGACCCAGACTTCGCCATCGATCTCCGCGTGCTCGTCACTGTCGAGGACGAAGATGGAACGACTGGGCAAATGAAAGCCGAGAGCGCTCTTACATTTGAGGCACAACGAGTTTTCGAACGACAGTCGTTGCCCGCACTTACGACAAATGAAGCTGCGCACTGATATTCCCTCGGCTCATACGCCGGCGTCGTACTCCCGGTGAGTGCCACGCACTCGCGTGCGCCTCGGACTGTACCGGCGACGCGAGGTCGTGACACTCACTGGGCTGATCGTCGTGGCACCCCCTGGGCCCGGAGACGTGGCACCCTCCGTGTCAGAGACGGGTGGATTCGACGAACCTCCTGGCCAGATTCTCTTCGGTGGATGCGCCGGGCGACCATTCGGTGATCCACGGACCGGTGCCCTCGCTGGGGTCGACCACTCCCCGTTCGAGCCACGCATAACGTCCTTCGAGTACCGATTGCGCGATCTGGCGGTCGGCGTCGTCGGTGTTGTGCCACAGCCCGTCGAACAGTTTCTCGACCCTCAGTGCCGCCTGCCTGCAGAAGACGTCGGCGAGTTCGTACGCCGCGGCACCTTCGGCCTCGTTCTCCTCGCGCTGCATCTCCGCCTTCACGCAGCTGGCGGACATCGCGAACAGTTCTGCGCCGATGTCCACGACCCGCCCGAGGAACCCCTGCTGCTTCTCGAGCGCCGCCTGCCAGCGGGCCATGCCGTAGAACGTGGAGCGGGCCAATTTGCGGGAGTGCCGTTCGACGAAACGCAGGTGCTTGGCCAGGACCCCGAATTCACCGTACGACATCGGCATCTGCCCCTTGCCGGCCACGAGCTGCGGCAGCCACTTGGCGTAGAAACCGCTCGCCTTGGCAGCCGCCCGGGCCTTCGCGCCGGTGTCGGCGTGGGGGTCCGCGAGATCACCTGCAGCCGTGAGATGGGCGTCGACGGCCTCCCGGGCGACGAGGAGCCGCATGATCTCGCTCGAACCCTCGAAGATCCTGTTGATGCGCAAGTCGCGGTCCAGTTGCTCCGCGGGAACCGCTCGCTCGCCGCGCGCCGCCAGCGACGCCGCCGTCTCGTATCCGCGACCGCCGCGCACCTGAATGAGCTCGTCGGACAGGACACAGGCCATTTCGGAGGACCACAGCTTGGCGAGCGCCGCCTCGATCCGGATGTCGTTACGACCCTCGTCGTTCATCTGCGCTGAGAGGTCCACCACGGCTTCGAGGGCGTAGGTGGTGGCGGCCATGAATGACAGTTTGTTGGCAACCGCCGCGTGTTCGCCGACCGGCTTGCCCCACTGCACCCGGACACCGGACCATTCCCGGGCGATCTTCAGAGACCACTTGCCGGCCCCGGCACACATCGCCGGTATCGCGAGTCGACCGGCATTGAGCGTGGTGAGCGCAATCTTGAGTCCGTCGCCTTCCCGCCCGATCAGGTTCTCCTTGGGAACGCGCACCTTGTACATGCGGGTCACCCCGTTCTCGATTCCCCGCAGTCCCATGAAGGCATTGCGCCGTTCCACGGTGATGCCCGGGGTGTCCGCCTCGACGACGAAAGCCGAGATTCCGCCGCGGTGACCCTCGCTCTTGGGCACTCGTGCCATGACGACGAGCAGTTCCGCCACGACGCCGTTGGTCGTCCACAGCTTGACGCCGTCCAGCTCGTAGGCCGCACCGCCTTCGATGGGAGTAGCCGATGACGCCAGCCGGGCGGGGTCGGAACCGACGTCCGGTTCGGTGAGGAGGAAGGCGGAGATGGCGCCGCGGGCGCACCGCGGCAGGAATTCGGCTTTCTGCTCGGGAGTGCCGGCAAGCTTGAGCGGTTCCGGCACTCCGATCGACTGGTGCGCCGACAGGAGTGCGCCGAGGCTCGGATGCACCGAAGCGACCAACATCAGGGCCCGGTTGTACGCGACCTGGGAAAGCCCGAGCCCGCCGTACTCCTCCGCGATCTTGAGCCCGAAACATCCCAGGTCGGCGAGTCCGCGCACGTACTCGTCGGGAATGCGTGACTGGGATTCGATGACACTGCCGTCCATCTCCTCGCAGTAGGCGCGGAGACGCGTCAGGAACTCCTCGGCTTTGGCAGCGCCCTCAACTGCAGGCCGGGGAAACGGGTGAACCAGATTCAGCCGGAACCGTCCCAGAAACAGTTCCTTCGCGAATGAGGGTTTGTCCCAGCCGGACTCCCTCGCCTCCTCCGCGACCGCTCGTGCTTCTGCCTCGGTGACCTTCGGAGCTGATGTGTCGACCATGACGCGCCTCCTACTGGCGGGTAGTCCTACCGACGAGTATCCCCCAAATCGACGGTCTCGACACAGCATTTCGGCTACTCTTCGGCCGATGCGGACTCCCTCGATTCTCTTGGGCGCCGGCGCGATCCTTTCGAGCTTGCTGACGTCCTCGGCTACGGCGGCCGCTGCGCCGCTACCGGACGAATTCCTGTGGGGTGTCTCTACTTCCGGGTTCCAGTCCGAGGGTTCCCCGCCGGACAGCAACTGGGCGCGTTACTCGGCGTCGGGCAGGACGCAGGATGCGATCGGCGACTCGGTCGACTTCCGCCACCGCTACCGCGAGGACATCGCCCGCGCGGCAAACCTCGGTGTCGACGTGTTCCGATTCGGTATCGAATGGGCGCGAGTACAGCCGTCGCGGGGCACCTGGGACGACACCGAACTCCGCTACTACGACGACATCGTCCGTGAGATCACCCGCCACGGGATGACGCCGATGATCACCCTCGACCACTGGGTGTACCCGGGCTGGGTCGCGGACCAGGGTGGGTGGACGAATTCGAGAACGGTCGAAGACTGGCTCGCCAACGCCCGCAGGGTAGTTCCCCGCTACTCCGGTTCGGGCGCTCTCTGGATCACCATCAACGAGCCGACCGTGTACCTGCAGAAGGAACTGACGTTCGGTGGCATCACCGCCGCTCAGGCTCCGTACATGCTCGACCGGCTCGTCGAGGTTCACCGCCGCGCCTACGACCTGATTCACGAGAACGACCCGGGTGCTCGCGTGAGCAGCAATCTCTCCTACATCCCTGGCGCCACCGACGCCGTGGACGCGATGTTCGTGGACCGGGTGCGCGAGCGACTCGACTTTCTCGGAGTCGACTATTACTACGGACTCGCTCTCGACAACGTCACCGCGGTCAACGCGATCACCGACGACTTCTACGACATAGACCCGCAACCGGACGGCATCTACTCCGCGCTCATGCGCTACACGCGCAAGTTCCCGGGACTGCCGCTGTACGTCGTGGAGAACGGCATGCCCACCGACGACGGACAACCGCGTCCGGACGGATACACCAGATCGGACCACCTCCGCGACCACGTCTACTGGATGGAACGAGCGCGACAGGACGGCGCGCCGGTCATCGGTTACAACTACTGGTCGATCACCGACAATTACGAGTGGGGAACGTACCGGCCCCGCTTCGGCCTCTACACCGTCGACGCGCTCACCGATCCGACTCTCACCCGCCACCCCACGGATGCAGTCGTGACGTACCGCGACATCATCGGAAGTGGGCTGCCGGACAGCTACGTACCAGCGCGGAAGCTGGGATTCTGTTCGCTGGTAGATCTGCCCACCAGTTGCATCGACCCGCCGTAGTGGAATCGTCGCCCACCCTTCTCGCGGCCGACCACCCTTGCACAGAGAACGGCCGCACCGCGCCGTAACATGACGTCGTGTCGTGGCAGATGTGGTGTGCAGTGCTGGGCGCATCGTGCGTGATCAGTGTGTCGCCCGGTGCAGGCGCGATCGCGTCGATGGCCACCGGGATGCGGCACGGACTTCGTCGCGGATACTGGAACATTGCCGGCTTGCAGATCGGCCTGCTGCTGCAGATCGCTGTGGTCGCCGCAGGTCTGGGCGCGCTGCTCGCCAATTCGACGCTCGCCTTCACCGCTGTCAAATGGTTCGGGGTCGCCTACCTGGTGTATCTGGGTGTGCGACAGTGGCGAGCGAGCGCGACCGACCTCTCCGAGGTGGGCGGCGACGCCCTCGCGGCGAGCGGTCCTGCCATGACGCTGCGCGGGTTTCTCGTGAACGCGAGCAACCCGAAGGCCGTCGTGTTCATGCTGGCGGTACTACCCCAGTTCGTCACGCCGTCGGAGCCGCTTCTCCCTCAGTACCTGATCATCGCCGCCACCATGGTCGCGGTCGATGTCGTCGTCATGACCGGATACACCGGCCTGGCCGCGAAGGTCCTGCGGCTGATGCGCTCACCGCGACAGCAGCGCGCCACCAACCGGACGTTCGCGGGGCTGTTCTTCGTGGCCGCGACATTCCTCGCCACAGTCCACCGCGCCGTCTGAACCGTGACGTCACATGTCGAGGCCGAGATCCAGCACGGTCACGGAGTGAGTGAGCGCACCGACAGCGAGATAGTCGACGCCTGTAGCGGCATACTCCGCCGCCACGCCGAGTGTGAGACCGCCGGACGACTCCAGCTTGGTGCCGGGTGCATTCGCGTCGCGGCGCTGCACGGCGATCTGTGTCTGCCACAGCGGGAAGTTGTCGAGAAGAACGAGTTCGACATTCTCGGCAAGCACCTCGTCGAGCTGCTCGAGGCTGTCGACCTCGACCTCGCACTCGATGTCCGGAGCCGCCCCGCGCACGGCGCGCAATGCCGCCACCACCGATCCTGCTGCGGCGACGTGATTGTCCTTGATCAAAGCCGCATCCCCGAGTCCCATCCGGTGATTGACGCCACCACCGATGCGGACCGCGTATTTCTGCAGCGAACGCAAGCCGGGAAGCGTCTTGCGACTGTCCCGGATCTTCGCGCCGGTGCCCTCGACCGCGTCCACCCAGGCGGACGTCGCCGTGGCGATGCCGGACAGGTGGCACACCAGGTTGAGCATGGTCCGCTCCGCGGTGAGCAGCCCCTGTGTGGGCGCGGCGACCGTCAGCACGGCCTGGCCGGGCACGACCCGGGTGCCGTCTGCGACCCGGTCGAGAACCTGGTAGCGGCCCGCCCCGATCACCTCGTCGAGCACCAGAAGTCCCACGTCGAGGCCGGCGACGGTGCCGTACGCGCGGGAGACCACGGACGCCTTGGCCACCGCGTCGGCCGGGACCGTGGACGACGACGTCACGTCCGGTCCGTACCGCAGGTCCTCGTCCAGCGCGAGACGCACGAGCGCACGCACCTCGTCCGCGTCCAGACCGTCGGGTAGGACATGGTCGGACATCACAGCACTCCTGCCAGTTGGGGTTCGAGAAGCTCGAGTTCGCCGTCGCGCAGGCGCACGTGCGTGCTGCGGCGCCACTCGTCGGACGTCTGCGGGTAGTCGCTGCGGGTGTGGCATCCACGACTTTCGGTCCGCGCGGCGGCGGCGAGTACCAGTGCGGACGCCGTCAGGGTCAGCGCGGCGTCTTCGAGCGCGGTCTCACCCTCGGGCACCGTGCGCGGTGAACCGGCCAGGGCGGCGGCCACCGCATCGAGGCCGGCACCGTCCCGGACGACGGAGGCGCTGGCGGTCATCAACTGCTGCACCAGTTCCCGCGGTGCGGACGGCAGGGCACGCTGCTCGGGGTCGGTTGCCTCGACGCGGAGGCCGGCGCGTTCGACGGCCGCGACGCCGACCCGCTCGCCGACCACCAGGCCTTCGAGGAGACTGTTGGAGGCCAGCCGGTTCGCTCCGTGCAACCCGGTGCGAGCCACCTCTCCCGCGGTGTAGAGGCCGGGGACGGCGGTGCGTCCGTCGACGTCGGTGACCACTCCCCCGCACGAGTAGTGCGCGGCGGGCGCGACCGGGATCAGCTCTTCACGCGGATCGATCCCGGCTTCCAGGCACGAGGCCGTCACGGTCGGGAACCGCTGCACGAAGCCGGACAGGTGACGCGCGTCGAGGTAGACGTGGTCGTGGCCCAGTGCCCGCAGTCGGGAGGCGATCGCCCGCGACACGACGTCGCGGGGGGCGAGGTCGCCGCGCGGATGCACACCCGCGGTCACCGATTCGCCGTTGGCGTCGACGAGGATCGCACCCTCGCCGCGGACGGCCTCGCTGATCAGCGGACGCCGTCCGAGACCGCCGGGGGTGAACAGGACGGTCGGGTGGAACTGCACGAACTCGAGATCGGCGACGGCGGCACCTGCATCCAGGGCAAGCGCGATGCCGTCCGCGGTCGCGCCCGGCGGGTTGGTACTGCAGGCGTACAGCTGCCCGAGTCCGCCGGTGGCCAGGAGGACGGCCGGTGTGTGGACGACGCCGAGTCCGCGCGGCGAATCCACGAGCACGCCGGTGACGCCACGCGCATCGGTGAGTACGCGTACGGCGCAACTGTCGAACAGGACGGGAAGCCCGGCGGCACCCAGGGCGCGCTGCACCTCGGCGCCCGTGGCGTCCCCGCCGGCGTGGATTATCCGGCGGGTGCTGTGCCCGCCCTCACGGGTACGGGAGACGGCGCCGTCACGACCACGGTCGAACACCGCGCCCAGGTCGGTGAGGGCGGCGACCGCATCGCGGCCTCCGGCCACGATCGATCGCACCGCGTCTTCGTCGCAGAGGCCGACTCCGGCTTCGCAGGTGTCGGCTACGTGCGAGTCCACCGAATCGGTGAGTGCATCGCCGACCACCGCGATCCCGCCCTGCGCATACTGCGTCGCGGTGTCGGTCGGACCGCCCTTGCTGACGGTGAGGACCCTCAGCCCCCGCAGGGAGGCGGTACGGGCGGCCGTCAGTCCGGCTACCCCACCGCCCACCACGACGAGGTCGGCCTGCTCTTCCCAGGAAATTCCCCGGGCGGGGCTGCTCACTCGCCGCCGCCAGGGTTTCCGATCTCGATCATGCGCTGCACCGACTTACGGGCCCGCTCGGCGGTCTCGAGATCGACGTGCACCTCGTCTTTGCCCTCGAGCAGGCATCGGAGGAGCGCGGCGGGGGTGATCATCTTCATGTACGGGCAGGATGCGCGGTCGTTGACAGCCTGGAAGTCGACCTCCGGCGCCGCCTTGCGCAGCTGGTGCAGCATCCCGACCTCGGTGGCGACGAGAACCTGCTTGGCACCGGTGGCGCGCGCGGCGTCGAGCATGCCTCCCGTCGACAGGATCTTCACCTTGTCCGCCGGCACGAACCCTTCCCCGGCCAGGTACAGAGCCGAGGTGGCGCAGCCGCACTCGGGGTGGACGAACAGTTCGGCGTCGGGATGCGCCTTGGCCTGCGCGGTCAGTTCGTCACCGTTGATGCCGGCGTGGACGTGGCACTCGCCCGCCCAGATCTGCATGTTCTTGCGTCCGGTGACGCGCTTGACGTGGGCACCGAGGAACTGGTCGGGCAGGAAGAGTACCTCGCGGTCCGGGTCGATCGACGCGACCACGTCGACGGCGTTGGACGACGTGCAGCAGATGTCCGTCAGACCCTTCACCTCGGCGGTGGTGTTGACGTACGACACGACGACGGCGTCGGGGAACTCCGCCTTCCATTCCCGCAGCTGATCGGCGTTGATCGAGTCGGCCAGCGAGCAGCCCGCGCGCTCGTCCGGGATCAGCACGGTCTTGGCGGGGCTGAGGATCTTCGCGGTCTCGGCCATGAAGTGCACGCCGCAGAACACGATGGTGTCCTCGGGTGCTTCGGCCGCGATACGCGAGAGCGCGAGGGAGTCACCGACGTGGTCGGCGACATCTTGGATGGCGGGCAACTGGTAGTTGTGCGCCAGCAGGGTTGCCCCCCGCTCGCGCGCCAGCCGTTTGATTTCGGCAGCCCACTCTTCGCTCGCCTCGACACCCCCGTATCCGCCGGGACCGTCCTGAATCTGCGGGTGCGTTCCCGCCCACAACGTGCTGGTCGTCATGGCTGCTCCTTCACCGTGGACTCGGGCGGGCTGGCCCGAATTCCTAAATCGAGGTTTTCGACTTAGGATCGAAAACATGCTCCATAGTAGCACCAGGCACGAAGTGCTCACCGCGGTGTTCCAGGTTCGCCATTTCGCCGATCGCGTTTACCCAGGTCGGGCCGGTGATGTGCGTCACGCGACCGGCACCGGGGAACTCGCCGTGCTGTTGTGGCAACGCGCGCTCGACCCGCAGGCGGGCGCGTGGTCACTTCCCGGCGGCCTGCTCGGCGAAGACGAAGACCTCACCACCTCCGCCCGGCGGCAACTCGCCGAGAAGGTGGACGTGCGGGAGGTGTCACACCTCGAGCAGCTGTCCGTCTTCAGCGACCCATATCGCATCCCGGGGCCGCGCACCATCGCCTCGACCTTCCTCGGGCTCGTTCCACTCCCCGCCGATCCGAAGCTCCCGCCGGACACCGCGTGGCATCCGGTCTCGGAATTGCCCGACATGGCATTCGACCACGGCACGGTCGTGCAGCACGCGCGTACCCGCCTGGCCGCCAAGCTGTCGTATACCAACCTCGCATTCGGCCTGGCGCCGGCCGAATTCTCCATGTCGACGTTGCGCGAAATCTACTGCGCAGCACTCGGTTACCAGGTGGACGCCACCAATCTGCAGCGTGTCCTCGGACGGCGCGGGGTGCTGACTCCCACCGGGAACACGGCGCCGTCGGGGCGCACCGGCGGACGCCCCGCCGCGCTCTACCGTTTCACCGACTCCACACTCCGGGTCACCGACGAATTCGCCGCTCTCCGACCGCCGAGCTGACCCCGCACGTCAGGCCGCCTCTACACATCCGGGTGGCGGAGCCGCCCTCACGGTTGGGCGAGACCCCGCCAGAACGTGTCCGATGCGGCGGTGACGACTTCGTCCACCGGCACGCCGTCGAGCATCCCGCCGGCGGCGAGGGTCGCGATCCCGTGGAACGTCGCGAACGCGACGAGGGCGATGCGCGACGGGTCCCCCGGGCCGATGCCACCCGTGGCCTGCGCTTCGGTGACGATCCGGACCGTCAGGTCCATCGAGGCGTGGCCCGCCTCCACGACCTGAGAGGTGGCTCCGGGTGCGTGCTTGTTGCCGTACATCAGGACCAGCAACTCCCGATGTGCGAGGGCGAAGCTCACGTAGGCGTCTGCGAGCGCGGCGAAGCGAGCCCGGGCGTGGGGCTCGGCCACCTCGACGGCGCGCTCGAGGGCGGCGGTGAGGCGCTGGAAGCCGGACTCCGCGAGTGCGTCGAGCAGCGCCTGACGGTCCCGGAAGTGCTTGCTGGGTGCGGCGTGGCTGACCCCGGCCTCGCGGGCGAGTTGCCGTAGGGAAAGTCCGTCGACGCCGTCCCTCTCGAGAGCGCTCTCGGCGCGCGCGAGCAGCACCTGGCGAAGACTCCCGTGATGGTAGGGCTGTTCGGCGACGGGCATGGCACAACCCTAGCAAGATGTTGTCATTGACTACATAGATGACACTGACTACATTCAAGACCACCCCATCGCTAGGAGAAGACATGCCTTTCGACGTATCGGGAACCACCGTCCTCATCACCGGCGCGAGCGCCGGCCTCGGTGCCGAATTCGCGCGCCGATTCGCCGGGCGGGGTGCAGATCTCGTTCTCGTCGCCCGCCGCGCCGACCGGCTCGAACAACTCGCGGCCGAACTCCGCGCCGCGCACCACGTGTCGGTCACCGTGCTCCCGTTCGACCTCGCGACGCCCGGTGTCGGGGAGCGACTGCGCGGCGAACTCACCGCCCGCGACATCCGCGTCGGCTCGCTGATCAACAACGCGGGATTCGGGACGCACGGGGATTTCGCGTCCGCGGATCTGGAGCGCCTCACCTCCGAGATCCAGCTCAACGTCACCACCCTCGTCGAGCTGTCGCACACGTTCCTGCCCGACCTGATCCGGGGACGCGGCGCACTCGTGAACGTGGCGAGCACCGCCGCGTTCCAGCCCACTCCCGGCATGGCCGTCTACGGGGCGACGAAGGCGTTCGTCCTCAATTTCACCGAGGCGTTGTGGGCCGAGGCGCGAGGCACCGGTCTCACCGTGCTCGCCGTGTGCCCGGGCCCCACCCGGACCGAATTCTTCGACGTCGTCGGTTCCGAGGACGCCGCCGTCGGCCGAATGCAGACCGCGGATCAGGTGGTGACCACAGCGCTGCGCGCCCTGGACCGGCGCAGCACCCCGCCGAGCGTCGTGTCCGGGCTGATGAACTGGGTGTCGTCGGTCAGCACCCGGTTCGCAACTCGCCGCATCGGCGCTCTCGCCAGCGGGCGCCTCCTCGGAGACGTGCGGATGCGGACCTCGCTCACGAAGTAAGGGTCGCGTCGCGCTCTTCCGGCTCGTCGAGCTCGACCGGGGGATCCTCGTCGAGCTCGACCGGGGGATCACTGACACCGAGGTCGTCGTACGGGTTGAGCGCGGCGAGGACGAGCGTGACGACGCAGGCAGCCAGCGGCTGGAAGAGCAGTACGAGCAGCGTCCCGATCCCCGGTCCCACCGCAACGATCGTGCCGGGGGTCGACACATCGGCGTCCGGAAACCGCAATGCGGCGACGCCGAGACCACCGAGCGCCATGACGCCTGCCCCGACGGCGTTGCCGGCCACGACGGCCGCGAGAGCCACCGGGCCGCGACTTCGCCGCGCCGCCCACGCCGCAACCGCGGCGACGATGCCGACCACAAGTCCCGCACACGCGAACATCCCGATCGCATCGAACCGGTGCACGCTCTCCCCCGTCAGCGACACTCCCCGGTCCGGGGCAACCACCAGCAGGTGCTCCGCCGGCGCGAGCACTCCCCACATCGCCCCCACGAGCGCACTTGCCACTAGCGTTCCACAGACGATTCCGGCGGCAGATCGAAGCCTGATGCGCGGGAGAGTGGTCACACCGACGACGCTACCGTCGGGCGAGCCCGATCGAGTCGAACACACCGTGGCGGGAACATTTTGCCCACCAGCCGTCGGGGCTGATCTGTACCACCATGCGCCGACCGCACGACTCGCAGAAGCGCGGGGGTTCGAGCCCGAGCTGAGCCGCAGTCGGGACATTGTCCTCGACTCCGGCCACCACTCGGCGGCCCGTGTACGGGTTGTATCGCTCCAAGGCAGTTTGCTCTTGTGCGACGCCGCCCGGTGGACTGTCGGTGCCGGTCATCACAAGGTGTCGTTCAGTGCCTTGATCGGCATCTGCAGGTCGACGAGCAGGTCGAGGTCCTGTTCGGCAGGCCGTCCCAGCGTGGTCAGGTAGTTGCCGACGATCACGGCGTTGATACCGCCGAGAATGCCCTGCTTCGCGCCGAGGTCGCCGAGGGTGATCTCCCGTCCGCCGGCGAAGCGGAGGATGGTGCGCGGCAGCGCGAGGCGGAAGGCCGCCACCGACTTGAGCGCCTCGCTCGCCGGCAGCACTTCGAGGTCGCCGAACGGTGTGCCGGGACGGGGGTTGAGGAAGTTGAGCGGAACCTCGTCGGGTTCGAGTTCGGCCAGATTCGCAGCGAATTCCGCGCGCTGTTCGAGACTCTCGCCCATACCGAGGATGCCGCCACAGCACACCTCCATGCCCGCCTCGCGAACCATCCGCAGCGTGTTCCACCGCTCCTCCCAGGAGTGGGTGGTCACGACATTCGGGAAGTGCGACTTCGCCGTCTCCAGATTGTGGTTGTACCGGTGCACACCCATGGCGGCCAGCTGGTCCACCTGCTCCTGGGTGAGCATGCCGAGCGAGCACGCAATCTGGATGTCGACCTCGTTGCGGATGGCCTCGATACCGGCCGCGACCTGAGCGAGAAGGCGCTCGTCGGGTCCGCGAACCGCAGCGACGATGCAGAACTCGGTAGCGCCGGACTTTGCAGTCTGCTTGGCGGCCTCCACGAGCGACGGAATGTCGAGCCAGGCGGCTCGCACCGGCGACTGGAACAGTCCGGACTGCGAGCAGAAGTGGCAGTCCTCTGGGCATCCACCGGTCTTGAGGCTGATGATGCCCTCGACCTCGACCTCGGGACCGCACCACTTCATGCGCACGTCGTGAGCCAGCGCGAGCAGCTCCTCGAGTCGCGCGTCGGGCAGTTGCAGGACTTCGAGCACCTGGCTCTGGTCGAGCGCTTCCCCGCGCTCGAGAACCTGGTCACGCGCAAGGGCGAGAATATCTGTCTGTACCGGGGCCGACGTCACACGTATCTCCTGGAGAGCGGGCCGATCACGTGCAGTGGATCGACATGAGCAAGAATTGAACACCGTACAAGTTGAACGGCGTTCACGTTAGATCCGTGATGGAATACTGTCAAAGCAAGGCCCGAAACCCTGAGGAGATCAGCAGTGCAATTGCGACGCGGCGACGTACTCGACGGCGCAATGGCCATCCTCGACGAGTTCGGTCTCGCCGACCTCACGATGCGGCGGCTCGCGACGGCTCTCGGCGTCCAACCGGGCGCCCTGTACTGGCACTTTCCCAACAAGCAGACCCTTCTCGGCGCCCTCGCGGACAAGATCCTCGAAGACGTCGACGCGCCGATCACGGCAGCCGACTGGGACGAAGAGTTCACCGAGCTGGCCCACCGCCTGCGCAGCGCCCTGTTGTCGCACCGCGACGGCGCCGAGCTCGTGTCCGCGACATACGCCTCCCGGATGACCAACTCACGTGTCCGGGAAACGTTCGTCGCCGTCGGGCTGCGATCCGGACTCTCCCGCGAGCACGCCGAACTCGCGTCGTACTCCCTCCTGTACTACGTGCTCGGACACACGGTCGATGAGCAATCCCGCGCGCAGATGGAATCCGTCGGCGCCCTCACCCGCGCGGCCCTCTCTCCCGACGCCCCCGCATCGGAGATCGCCGCCTACGACGACGACCTCCTCGACGGTGATCCCGCGGTTCGGTTCGACTTCGGCCTCTCGTTGTTCGTCGACGGCATCCGCGCAAAACTGAAAGACCCCGCGCACCTCCCCTGAACGCGCACAATGAGTGGAATACCACTCGCCACCGGAGACCGGGTGGCTACCCGGACAGTCCAGGGGCGTGACGATGAGGTCAACACTCGGCCGCCGCGCGGGAATCGTCGTCGCGACGGCACTAGCCCTCTCCCTTCTCGCCGGCCCCGCTCCGGCCCCGTCGCAACCTGCCCGCGCCCCGGGTGACGTGGTGGCGTCGTCGCCGATCCCGCCGGAGAAGTGGCCGACGAGTGCCGCAACGGGCTCGTTGCTCACCTACTGGACCACCGGGCCGTTGGACCAGGCGGCGCTCAGCACCGGGGCGATATTTCTGCCGCCCGGGGCCCCACCCCCTGGAGGGTGGCCCGTGGTGTCCTGGGCGCACGGAACGGTCGGGCTCGCCGACGCCTGCGCTCCCACCGCCACCGGGAACTTCGGCGGGCAGTATGTCGCACACTGGCTCGGCGAGGGATATGCCGTTGTCGCAACCGATTACGTAGGTCTCGGCACACCCGGCGTCCATCCGTATCTGGACGGTCCGACGGAAGCGCACAGCATGATCGACATGGTGCGCGCAGCCCGCAGCGTCACACCCTCGTTGTCGAACCGCTGGCTTGCGCTCGGACAGTCTCAGGGCGGGCACGCCGCACTGGTCGCCGCGTCGATGGCCACCAGGTACGCGCCCGAACTCGACTTCCGCGGCACCGTCGCGACCGGGGCACCGTCGAATCTCGAACAGCTGGCACCCCTCGTCGGTCCGAACTTCCCGCCGCTCCCCCTCACCGGAAGCACCGTGTTCGTCGCGTACGCCCTCGCCGGGCTACGGGCATCCCGGCCCGACCTCGACGTCAACAGTTACCTCACTCCCCTCGGCATCTCCGCGCTCGACCGACTCGAGGCGCTCTGTTACCAAGACGCAGCCCCGCAACTCCAAGGCGTCACCATCGGACAACTGATGTCCCGGAATCTCGACGACCCGGCCATCCTCGACGCAATCCGAGGCGCGCTCGGCGTACCCGTCCGCGGTTACGATCGGCCGCTCTTCATCGGCCAGGGACTGCTCGACGACATCGTCCCCGCAGCGTTCAGCTGGAAGTTCACCGCCGACCTGGCCGCCAACGGCCAGAACTTTCTCTACCGCACCTACCCGACCGGGCATCTGCAGACCATGCCGGCTTCCCTGCCCGACACCACCCCGTTCGTCCGGCAAGCCTTCGGGTGAAACACGACCACTGGTCTTACCACTTGACCTCTTACCTATAACCGCTCTACAGTCACGGCATGATGTTCGAGCCGATCGCGCGGAAGTCCGCATCCACCGAGGTTTTCGACCAGATCACTGCACGAGTGCTCGGAGGGGATCTCGCCGCGGGAGAGTCGCTGCCCAGCGAACGACGACTGGCAGAGGCGTTCGGTGTGTCCCGGCCCGCCGTGCGGGAAGCGATCCAGAAACTGGCGCAGGCCGGCCTCGTCGAGGTGCGGCAGGGCGATGCGACATCGGTCCGCGACTTCCGTCGGCACGGCGGGCCGGAATTGCTGTCCCAGCTGCTGCTCCGTGACGGACAACCCGACTGGTCGGTGGTGCGGAGCGTGCTCGAGGCGCGCCGGATGATCGGCACCCAAGTTGCCCGACTCGCCGCAGGCAGGGCGAACACCGACGCGGCGACAGCCGTACAGGATGCGGCCGAGGCCCTGGCGGCCGCGACCGATCCCGTCGAACAGCAGGTTCACGCCCTGACGTTCTGGGAGCGGGTGGTCGATGCGGCCGATTCGATCGCCTTCCGGCTCATCTTCAACAGCCTGCGCAACGCGTACGAACCGACCATGACGGCCATGGCCGGCGTCATGGTCGCCGAGGTCGGGAGATCCGATCTGTATCACGCACTGGCCGAGGCAATCGCAGCGCACGACGAGGACGCGGCCAGCGGTGTCGCCGCCGCCCTTCTCGACCTCGGGACCGCGGCGGTAACCACCATCATCGACCAACTGCAACAACAGGAGTAGCACTCGTGACTACGAAATCTCCCGAAGACCGCCGCCGACGTCGGTCGGTCACCCTGCGCGATGCTGCCGATCAGTTCCGACGCCACCCGTCCCCGTGGATGGTCGGCGGCATGCTGGTCGTCGCGGTCGCCGCGCGACTGGTAGTGGGCGACTGGCAGGTGACCGATGTGGTCCTGCCGATGATGATGCTGGCGTTGTTCCCCTTCGCCGAATGGGTCATCCACGTCTGCATCCTGCACTGGAAGCCCCGCACAATCCTGGGCCTGACCGTCGACTCGCTGCTCGCCCGCAAGCACCGCGAGCACCACGTCGATCCTCGGGACGTGCCCTTGGTCTTCATCCCCTGGCAAACCCTGATGTGGCTCGTTCCCGCACTTGCCGCACTGTCCGTGCTGGCTTTCCCCCGTGTGGGCCTGGGCCTGACCTTCCTCGTCGCGCTGAGCGCTCTGGGCGTTCTGTACGAGTGGACGCACTACCTCATCCACAGCGACTACAAGCCGAAATCCCGCCTCTACCGTGCAATCTGGCGAAATCACCGCCATCATCACTACAAGAACGAGCACTACTGGTTCACCGTCACGACCACGGGAACGGCGGACCGCCTGCTGGGCACCGCGCCGGACCCCGAGTCGGTCGAGAAGTCGCCGACAGCCCGCAACCTCCACGCCGTGCGCTAGCGCGTTACGGGTGCCGGCTGCTCTAACCGCGACGAAAGAGCTTGTTGCCCAACCACACCAGCGGATCGTACCGGTGATCTACCACCCGCTCCTTCATCGGGATGATCGCGTTGTCCGTGATCTTGATCCCCTCGGGACACACCTCCGTACAACACTTGGTGATGTTGCACAGGCCGAGTCCGAATTCGTCCTGCGACGCATTCCGGCGGTCAGCAGTGTCGAGAGGGTGCATTTCGAGTTCCGCGACACGAATGAAATATCGCGGGCCCGAAAACGCGGCCTTGTTGTCCTCGTGATCGCGCACGACGTGGCAAGTGTTCTGGCACAGAAAGCACTCGATGCACTTGCGAAATTCCTGAGAGCGTTCCACGTCGATCTGCTTCATCCGGTAGTCACCCGGTGCCAGGTCGGGGGGAGGCGTGAACGACGGGATTTCGCGCGCCTTCAGGTAGTTGTACGACACGTCGGTGACGAGGTCGCGTATTACCGGGAACGCCCGCAGTGGCGTCACCGTCACCACCTCGTCCTCGGTGAAGGTGGACATCCGTGTCATGCACAACAGCCGGGGACGACCGTTGATTTCGGCCGAGCACGACCCGCATTTACCTGCCTTGCAGTTCCACCGGACAGCCAGGTCGGGTGCCTGCGTGGCCTGGAGGCGGTGGATGATGTCGAGGACCACTTCGCCTTCGTTGACGGGTATCGAATAGTCCTGCAGAGCACCCCCGTCGACGCCACCGCGCCAGACTCGGAACTGTGCGTCGTACCCCATGTCAGGCCTTTCTCCCGGGATGCCCGGCGAGCTCCGCGTCGGTGTAGTACTTGGCGAGTTCGTCGGCTTCGAACAGCTCCAGCAGGTCTGCTCGCATCGGCTCCTGTTGCTCCCGGGTTACTACGACGTCGGGGATCACGGCGTCGGGATGGGACGCCATATCGCCGTCCACGCTGCACACGAGCAGGGTATTGCGCCATTCCGCATCCATGCTGGGATGATCGTCTCGGGTGTGCCCACCGCGGCTTTCGGTGCGGGTCAACGCCGCCCGGGCCACGCACTCGCTGACGAGCACCATGTTGCGCAGGTCGACTGCGAGGTGCCATCCAGGATTGAACTGACGGTGCCCTTCCACTGCGACGGCACCGATCCTGCCCTTGATGTCTGCGAGCTTGTCGAGCGCGCGTTCGATCTCGTCGGCCTTGCGAATGATGCCCACGAGGTCGTTCATGTTCTGTTGCAGCTCGGTGTGCAGGGTGTACGGGTTCTCGACCGCGTGCCCGTCCTGCCCGGAGTCGAACGGCGACAGCAGCATTCGTGCGGCCGCATCGACGGCCTCGGCCGATACGGACGGCCGGTCCGTCAGCGAAGACACGTACGTCGCGGCACCGAGCCCGGCGCGACGCCCGAAGACGAGGAGGTCGGAGAGCGAGTTGCCGCCGAGCCGATTCGACCCGTGCATCCCGCCCGAGCACTCCCCTGCCGCGAAGAGCCCCGGAACACTGGCCGCGCCGCTGTCGGGGTCGACTTCGATGCCACCCATCACGTAATGGCAGGTGGGGCCGACTTCCATCTGTTCCTTGGTGATGTCGACGTCCGCGAGTTCCTTGAATTGGTGGTACATCGACGGCAGCCGGCGGACGATCTCGTCGGCGGGCATGCGGGAGGCGATGTCGAGGTACACGCCGCCGTGCGGTGTCTGACGCCCGGCTTTGACTTCGGAGTTGATGGCTCGCGCGACCTCGTCGCGGGGCAGCAGATCGGGGGTGCGGCGATTGTTGTCGGAGTCCTTGTACCAGCCGTCGGCCTCCTCCTCCGTCTCCGCGTATTGGCCCTTGAAGACGGGGGGAATGTAGCTGAACATGAACCGTTCGCCCTCGGAGTTCTTGAGGACTCCGCCGTCGCCGCGCACACCCTCGGTGACGAGGATGCCTTTGACACTCGGCGGCCACACCATGCCGGTCGGGTGGAATTGGACGAATTCCATGTTGATGAGGTTGGCCCCCGCGCGCAGAGCGAGAGCGTGTCCGTCGCCCGTGTACTCCCACGAGTTGGAGGTGACCTTGAACGATTTACCGATCCCGCCTGTCGCCATCACCACGGCGGGAGCCTCGAAGAGGATGAATCGGCCACTCTCACGCCAATACCCGAACGCCCCCGAGATACGGTCGCCCTCCTTGACCAGTTCCGAGATGGTGCATTCGGCGAAGATCTTCACCCGCGCCTCGTAGTCGCCGGTGGCGGCGAAATCTTCCTGCTGCAGCGACACGATCTTCTGCTGCATGGTCCGGATCAGTTCGAGACCGGTGCGGTCGCCGACGTGCGCGAGCCGCGGATATGTGTGCCCACCGAAGTTCCGCTGGCTGATCCTCCCGTCGGGGGTCCGGTCGAACAGTGCGCCGTAGGTTTCGAGTTCCCAGACCCGATCCGGCGCCTCGCGCGCATGCAGTTCGGCCATCCGCCAGTTGTTGAGGAACTTGCCCCCACGCATCGTGTCCTGAAAGTGGGTCTGCCACGTGTCTTTGTCGTTGGCGTTCCCCATCGCGGCGGCGCAGCCCCCCTCCGCCATCACCGTGTGTGCCTTGCCGAACAGCGATTTACAGACGACGGCGACGGACAGGCCTTGCTCGCGCGCCTCGATGACCGCTCGCAGTCCGGCGCCACCCGCACCGATCACCACGACGTCGTACCTGTGCCGTTCGACTTCCGTCATTCCGCTCCCCTCGTGTTTGCCGGCTTCGATGTGCGGTCAGTTGACGAGCCGTAGGTCGGACAGCGTTCCACTGGACACGAGCATCACGTAGAAATCGGTGATCATCAGCGTGGCGAGAGTGGTCCAGGCCAGCTGCATGTGGCGCGCGTTGAGCTTGCTCACCTGCGTCCACAACCAGTACCGGACGGGGTGCTTCGAGAAGTGGGTGAGCCGGCCGCCGACGACGTGCCGGCACGAATGACACGACACCGTGTACGCCCAGAGCAGGATGACGTTGCCGACGAGGATGAGTGTGCCCAGCCCGATTCCGAAACCCCCGTCCGCGCCGTGGAACGCGCGGATGGCGTCGTAGGTGTTGATCAGCGAGACGACCACCGCGACGTAGAAGAAGTATCGGTGGACGTTCTGGACGATCAAGGGAAGGCGCGTCTCACCGGAGTAGGTGCGGTGCGGTTCGGCCACCGCACACGCCGGGGGCGAGAGCCAGATCGAGCGGTAGTACGCCTTGCGGTAGTAGTAGCACGTGAGCCGGAACCCGAGCAGGAAGGGCAATACGAGGAACCCGAGCGGAATGATCATCGGCAATTCCCCGAGGGGAGTTCCGAAGTCACTCGACCCGGGCACGCACGAATCACTCAGGCAGGGTGAGTAGAACGGCGTCAGGTAGTGGTATTCCTCGGCGAAGTAGGCGGTCCTCACCCACGAACGAATCGACGCGTAGATCACGAACGCCGCGAGACCCAGCACGGTCAGCAGCGGGGCCTGCCACCACCGGTCGGTGCGTAGTGTGCGTTCGGCAATCCGGGCACGCCTCGGGGACGCGACGCCCCTGTTTTCGGACTTCGTCGGTGGCGCGCTCATCCGCGCTCGTAGTGGCAGCCGCCGAGACCTTCGTCGTCGACACCCGCCCACATCGAGGCGTCGTAGGGGGCGTCGGGGATCTTGATCCGCTCGACGGGTTCGCGTTGCGCAACACGGGGCGGCGAGGTGTCGAGTTCCTGGGCGTCGATCTCGAGCCGCTCGAGATCGTTGCTGAGCCGCCGCACCTGTGCGGCGTCGCCATACATCGAACGCAACGATCCGACGCACCGCCGGAGGTGGTTGATCGTGCGATTCAATTCGAGCATTTCGGAGGTCGACATTGGACCCCTCCCAACCCAGACGGATGAACCCGTGACGCGTATCACACTACCGACATCCCGCCGGATGCGGCGGCTTTTCGGCCCGGCCGGCCCCCGGCGATGAGTTTCACCGATCGCGGAAGTCCATACCTTCGGAAGGCAGAAGAACTCTCGATCACCCTGGAGGAAAATCATGGCCGACGCAGCCATCGGCAGCATCTTGCTCGCCAGCACACATCCGGACCGTCTGCGGGACTGGTACACCGCCGCCTTCTCGCCGAAGGTCGATCGCACACCCGGCGATCCGGGGTACGACGTCCTCGACTTCGACGGTTTTTACATCATGATCGACCGCCGTGACGATGTCGGCGACACGAACCCCGAACCCGGTCGCATCCTGCTCAACGTGGAGGTCACCGACGCGCGCGCCGCCGCCGGGCGTCTCGACGACCTGGGTGCCACATGGTTGTCGCCGCTCGAAGACCGTGACGGCAGCTGGTTCGGCACCGCCATCGACCCCGATGGGAACTACGTCCAAATCATCCAACTCAGCGCGCAGGCGCGGGCCGAGATGTCATGACCACACGGCAGGAAAGCGAGAAGACCGACATGTTGGCACAGTCACGAGGATTCAGCGGTTTCGCCGTCGACGACATCGCCGCGGCAAAATCCTTCTACACCGACACCCTGGGCCTCGAGGTGACCGAGGAGGAGATGGGGTTGCTGGGGCTGCACCTGCCGAACGGACCGGTGGTGCTCATCTACCCGAAACCCGACCACACGCCCGTGACGTACACCATCGCGAACTTCGCCGTAAACGACGTCGAGAAGACCGTCGATGCCCTCGCCGAACGGGGGGTGCGCTTCGTGCGCTACGACGGTTTCGAGCAGGACGACAAGGGAATCATGCGCGGGAACGGCCCCGACATCGCCTGGTTCACCGACCCCGCCGGCAACATACTTTCGGTGCTGTCCGAGTCCTGACCCACCACCACGGTGCCACGCTTCGCCGTCATCGCTGCCCGTTCAGGCCCCCGTCAGTATCGACTTTCGCCAACCGCTGTCGAACCAGCCCGGCGCTGCAGCGGAGAACGTCTCCGCGTCGAGGCTGCCGCTGCCTGCGGGCACGCTGCCCACCACGCCGATTCCCGTTACTGCGGGCAGATCGGCGAGGTTGCAGCGCTCGGCGAGGCCCGGTTCGTCGGGCCACGACCCGAGGATCGTTCCGGCGCAGGACAGCCCGGCGCCGGTGAGAGCCCGGATCGTCAACTCGGTGTGATTGAGGGTGCCCAGCCCGGCTGCCGCAACCACGACGACCGGCGCATCGAGCGCACGTGCCACGTCGACGAGCGTGAACCCCGCGGCCCCCAACCGGACCAGCACGCCGCCGGCACCTTCGACGAGGACGAGATCGTGCTCGGCATCGAGCGCACGGACCGCCTCCACGACATCGGCACAGCGGATCAACGGCAGACCACTGCGCCGGGCCGCGGTGTCGGGGGCGAGCGGCTCCGGATAGCGGGCGAGTTCCCTCACCGCTGTGACACCGGACAGCCTGGTCACCTCGGCGAGATCACCCGGCTCCCCCGGGGCGACGCCCGTTTGTGCCGGTTTGCACACGGCGACAGCTCGCCCCGCGGCACGAGCTGTCGCAGCGAGCGCGGCGGTGACGACAGTTTTCCCCACATCGGTCGACGTTCCCGTCACCACGAGCACGCTCACGCGGAGGCTCCCGCCACAACGCTCGCCAGTACGGTCTCGATCTCCGCCATTTCCACTGGGCTCAAGGTCGCTCGCGCGGTGAGCCGCAGTCGCGATGTGCCCTCCGGCACCGACGGCGGCCGGAAGCACCCGACATGCACACCCAGCTCGCGGCACGCGGCCGCGGCGTCGACGGCACGCTGGGGATCACCGAGGATCACGGACACCACCGCGGATTCCGGAGTCGCGGCGCCCGTGAAACGCGCGAGGTCCCGCGCACGGTCGAGCACGGCGTCCGCGCGTTGCGGTTCGCGTACGAGCACCGACAGCGCGGCCCTCGCAGCGCCCACCGCGGCGGGGGCCAGGCCGGTGTCGAAGATGAAGGTGCGCGCGGCGTCGATCAGATGAGCGCGCACTTTCTCGGATGCCAGGACTGCACCGCCCTGACTGGCTAGGGACTTCGACAGCGTCGCGGTGACCACGATGTCGGGTTCACCTGCGAGTCCGACCTCGTGGACCAGTCCGCGCCCACCCACGCCGCGCACACCGACACCGTGGGCCTCGTCGACCACGAGGAAGGCGCCGGTGTCACGGCACACCCGGTGCATCGCGACGAGCGGCGCCAGATCACCGTCGGCGCTGAAGACCGAATCGGTGACGACGAGTGCGCGTTCCTCGGTTCGGGTTGCCAGCGCGTTGCGGAGGAACTCGACGTCCGAGTGCGGCGCGACGACGACGCGGGCGCGGGAGAGTCGGCAGGCGTCGACGAGGGAGGCGTGGCTTCCCGCGTCGCTGACGATCAACGACCCGGCACCCGACAGCGCCGTCACGGCCCCGAGGTTGGCGGTGTAGCCGGAGGAGAACACCAGACCGGCCTCAGTGCCCACGAAGGCCGCGAGTTCCGACTCCAGCAGTTCGTGTTCGGTGGTCGATCCCGTGACCAGACGAGACCCCGTCGCTCCCGCGCCCCATCTGCGCAGTGCCGTCATCGCCCCGTGGAGGACCTCCGGATGGCGGACCAGACCCAGATAATCGTTGGACGCAAGGTCGATGAGTGGGCTTCCCGCGGTCCGCGGCCGCAGCTCGCGGCGCAGTCCGGCGGCGCGACGTCGATGCTCGACGTCGTCGAGCCACGTGGAAAAGGTGCGATCGGTGCTCACCTCGGGGACGATACGCGACTTGAACGCTGTTCAACCCGGGTGGCCCCTCTTTCTGCCCAGTGGTTAGGGTCACGGGCGTGACCCTTCCCAGCCTGTCCGCCGAAGACATCACGTCCCTCGACGCCTCGCTGCTGTGGCATCCCTACGGGGCTTTCCCCTCCTCCACCACCCCTTTGGTCGTTACCGAGGCCAAGGGGACCCGCCTCGTCCTGGCCGACGGACGCGAACTGGTGGACGGGATGAGTTCCTGGTGGGCAGCAGTCCACGGCTATCGCCACCCGGTTCTCGATGCCGCTGCCACGGAGCAGCTGGGCCGGATGAGTCACGTCATGTTCGGTGGCCTCACCCACGAGCCGGCGGCGCGGCTGGCGCAGTTGCTGGTCGACATCACTCCGAGCGGGCTCGACAAGGTCTTTCTCGCCGACTCCGGTTCCGTGTCGGTCGAGGTGGCCGTCAAGATGTGCCTGCAGTACTGGCGCAGTCGGGGAAGGCCGCAGAAGCACCGGCTCCTGACGTGGCGCGGCGGTTATCACGGTGACACGTTCGCCCCGATGAGCGTCTGCGATCCGGACGGCGGGATGCACTCGTTGTGGACCGACGTGCTGGCCCGGCAAGTGTTCGCGGGACCGCCGCCACGGGACTTCGACCCGCGGTACGTCGAGGAGTTCGAGCGCCTCGCGCGCTCGCACGCGGACGAGCTGGCGGCGGTCATCGTCGAGCCGGTGGTCCAGGGCGCCGGCGGTATGCGCTTTCACGATCCCCGCTATCTGGCGGAGTTGCGCAGGATCTGCGACGAGCAGGGACTCCTCCTCGTCTTCGACGAGATCGCCACAGGCTTCGGCCGGACCGGCGAACTGTTCGCCGCAGAACATGCGGGTGTCAGCCCGGACGTCATGTGTATCGGCAAGGCACTCACCGGCGGGTACCTCACCCTCGCGGCCACGCTCTGCGGCACCGAGGTGGCCGAGACCATAAGCGCCGGGGAGGCGGGGGGACTGATGCACGGTCCCACCTTCATGGCCAACCCTCTCGCCTGCGCCGTCGCCGTCGCGTCGGTGGAACTACTCCTCTCACGCGACTGGCGGGGTGAGGTGGCGGCGCTGCACCGCGGGCTCGAGTCCGGCCTCGCCCCTGCTCGCGACCTGCCCGGCGTGCGGGACGTGCGGGTACTCGGCGGTATCGGTGTCATCGAACTCACCGAGCCCGTCGACATGCAGGCGGCAACCGATGCCGCGGTGGCCGCCGGGGTCTGGCTACGCCCCTTCCGCAACCTGATCTATGCCATGCCCCCGTACGTGTGCACGGCGGACGACGTGCGGAACATCACGGTCGGAATGCTTGCCGCCGCAGGCAGCTCCCCGGGCGCCCGGAGCGTCCTCGCCTCGAGCTGAGCACGCGGTCGCCGCGGGCTAATGTTCTTCTCATGACTGCGAGCGACTCGATCGGCACCGCACACATCCCCGTGTGGCCAGGAACGGCTTACCCACTGGGCGCCACCTACGACGGCGCAGGGACGAACTTCGCGCTCTTCTCCGAGGTCGCGGAGGCGGTCGATCTCTGCCTCATCGCACGGGACGGAACCGAGACCCGGGTTCGGCTCGACGAGGTGGACGGTTACGTCTGGCACGCCTATTTGCCGACCGTCGAACCCGGGCAGCGGTACGGATATCGCATCCACGGGCCGTGGGATCCCGCGGCGGGACATCGTTGCGACCCCAGCAAGTTGCTCCTCGACCCGTACGGCAAGGCGTTCGACGGAGAGTTCGACGGGGACCGGTCGTTGTTCTCGTACGACATCGATCTGCCCGCGCCGGCCGAGGGCATGGCCGAGGACGCCGACGCCGACGCCGACGAAAGCGTTCCGGTGGTCGAGCGCGACCAGGACGCAGACGCACAGGACGCCGCCCGGCAGAACGAGGAGGACTCCGATTCTCCCCTCCCCGGGCACGACTCGCTGGGTCACACCATGACGACTGTGGTGATCAACCCATTCTTCGACTGGGCCACCGACCGGGCACCCAAACGCCCCTATCACGAGACGGTCATCTATGAAGCCCACGTCAAGGGTATGACCGCAACCCACCCCGATGTGCCCGAGGAGCTCCGCGGAACGTACGCCGGTCTCGCGCATCCCGCGATCATCGACCACTTGGTCGATCTCGGCGTCACGGCGATCGAACTGATGCCGGTACACCAGTTCATGCACGATCAGACGCTGCTCGATCGCGGCCTGCGGAACTACTGGGGGTACAACACCTTTGGCTTCCTCGCTCCCCATACAGGCTATTCGTCCGCCGAGAAGCCCGGCGGAGCGGTGTCCGAGTTCAAAGCGATGGTGCGCGCGTTCCACGAGGCCGACATCGAGGTGATCCTCGACGTCGTCTACAACCATACGGCGGAGGGAAACCATCTCGGCCCCACGATCAGCTTCCGCGGTATCGACAATGCCGCGTACTACCGGCTTGTGGACGGCGACCTCGAGCACTACATGGACTACACGGGAACGGGCAACAGCCTCAACGCCCGCCATCCCCACACGCTGCAACTGATCATGGATTCGCTGCGCTACTGGGTCACCGAGATGCATGTCGACGGTTTCCGTTTCGACCTGGCCTCCACGCTGGCCCGGGAACTGCACGACGTCGATCGCCTGTCCGCCTTCTTCGACCTGGTGCAGCAGGATCCGATCGTCAGCCAGGTGAAGCTCATCGCCGAGCCATGGGATGTCGGCGAGGGCGGCTATCAGGTGGGTAATTTTCCCGGCCTGTGGACCGAGTGGAACGGCAAATACCGCGACACGGTTCGGGACTACTGGCGCGGTGAGCCTGCCACGCTCGGCGAGTTCGCCTCCCGCCTGACCGGTTCCTCCGACCTCTATGAGGCGACGGGCCGCCGTCCCGGCGCGAGCATCAACTTCGTCATCGCCCACGACGGATTCACCTTGCGCGACCTCGTGTCGTACAACGAGAAGCACAATGAGGCCAACGGCGAGAACAACAACGACGGCGAAAGCCACAACCGTTCGTGGAACTGTGGCGTCGAAGGTCCGACGGACGATCCGGACGTCCTCGACCTCCGTGGCCGTCAGAGCCGCAACATCCTGGCAACCCTGATGCTCAGCCAAGGCACCCCGATGATCGCGCACGGCGACGAGATGGGCCGCACGCAGCAGGGAAACAACAATGTGTACTGCCAGGATTCGGAACTGTCCTGGATGGACTGGTCGCTTGCCGACACCAACGCCGACCTCGTCGAGTTCACCAGACGAGTGATCGACCTCCGCGCCAAGAACCCGGTGTTCCGGAGACGCCGGTTCTTCGACGGCACCCCGATCCGCAGCGGGGACCAAACTCGGGACATCGCCTGGCTCACCCCCTCCGGTGAGGAGATGACGCCCGCGGACTGGGACAGTGGATTCGGGAAGTCGCTGGCCGTCTTCCTCAACGGCGAAGGGATCCCCGAGCCCAATCATCGCGGTGAGCGGGTCGTCGGTGATTCGTTCTTGATGTGTTTCAACGCCCACGACGACGCCATCGAGTTCTCGACACCGAACTCGGAATACGCGAACGAGTGGACGGTGGTGCTCGACACCGCTGTGTCGACAGGATCGAACGAGGCGGTGATCGAGGCCGGTAAACCGCTCGAGCTCGCGGCGCGCTCGCTGGTCGTGCTGCGACGGACAGCCTGAGGCCGGGCGAGCATGGGAAATCCGACGATCACCGCAACCTATCGGCTCCAGCTGCGCGGGGACGCCTTCACGCTGACGGACGCCCTGGCGGTGGCCGATTACCTCGACGACCTCGGAGTCTCGCACGTCTACCTTTCGCCGATCCTCACCGCCAGCGAGGGTTCGACCCACGGGTACGACGTCACCGATGTGACGACCGTGTCCCCGGCACTCGGTGGTCGTGACGGCCTGAAGGCGCTCTCCGGAGAGCTACGACGGCGCGGCATGGGACTCGTCGTCGATCTCGTCCCGAACCACGTCGGCGTTGCCAACCCGCGCGAAAATGCGTGGTGGTGGGACGTTCTCACCCACGGACAGCGGTCCGAATACGCCGACTTCTTCGATATCGACTGGCGGGCCGACAACGGTGCCGGCGGAAAGCTGGCCCTTCCCGTCCTCGGATCGGAAACCGACCTCGACTCGCTCACGGTCGACCGCACCGGCGACGAACCTCTCCTCGCGTTCTACGAGCACCGTTTTCCGATCGCCCCGGGTACCGACTCGGAAGACGCGCGTTCCGTGCACGAAGCGCAGTCGTACCGCCTGGTTCCGTGGAACTCGGGACTTATCGGCTACCGCCGGTTCTTCGCGGTCAGCGATCTCGCCGGGATCCGGCAAGAAGACCCACGCGTGTTCGACGCCTCGCACCGCGAACTACAGAGCTGGATCACGGACGACCTCGTCGACGGAGTGCGCATCGACCATCCCGACGGATTGGCCGACCCGGCGGGTTACCTCGACCGGCTTCGCACCATGATCGGCCCGGACCGATGGCTCGTGATCGAGAAGATTCTGGGACACGAGGAACCGCTGGACGATCACCTGCCGATCGACGGCACCACCGGATACGACGCGCTGGCCGAACTGGGCGGCGTGTTCCTCGATCCCTCCGGCGCGCCCGCGTTGACCGCGCTGTCGGTGGCCCGGACCGGTGATCGTGGCGACAGCACCTGGTTGCACCAGCGCGAACCCGAAATCAAGCGAGAAGTCGCGAGCACGATGCTCGCTCCGGAGGTCCTACGGCTCGTGCGGGCGATCCTTCGGGAAGCCGACGGAGACTACGCCTTCGAGGACGTTCGAGAAGCCGTCATTGCGGTGATCGCGGCCATGCCCGTGTACCGGTCCGACTACAGTCCCCTCGCAGGCCTTGCCCACCGTGTAATCGGTGATGTGGTGGCCCACGAGCCGAAGCGGGCGGAGCCGTTGGCGGCACTGGCGTCTGCCCTGATTCGAGGCGGTGAAGCGGCGACGCGGTTCCACCAGGTGTGTGGTGCGGTCATGGCGAAATCCGTCGAGGACTGCCTGTTCTATCGCACCGCTCGCCTCGTCTCCCTGCAGGAAGTGGGTGGTGATCCGGCGACGGTGGGCATGTCCCCAGCGGAATTCCATCTGGCCTTCGCAGGGCGGGCGACGCGGTGGCCGAAGGCGATGACTACCCTGTCCACCCACGACACGAAGCGCGGGGAGGACGTCCGCGCACGCATCGGCGTCTTGTCCCAGGTGCCCGGCCTGTGGGCGGAGTGCGTCGATCAATGGGAGCACATCGCCCCCAGTCCGGACCCTGTCCTCGGACTGTTCTTGTGGCAGAACCTGTTCGGGGTCTGGCCTGTGGACGGCCCGGCAGCCGCCGAGGTCCCGGACTTTCGCGATCGCATCCACGCCTATGCCGAGAAGGCGGTCCGCGAGGCTGGAACCCGCACATCCTGGAACGACGTCGACGAAGAGTTCGAACGCGACCTCCATCGCTGGCTGGATACGGTGATCGACGGTGCCGTCGGCAAGGCTCTCGGTTCGATCTGCACGCAGCTGGCACCCCACGGTTGGTCGGACGCTCTGGGCCAGAAGCTGCTCCAACTCTGTGGACCTGGAATACCGGACGTCTACCAGGGAACGGAGTTGTGGGAAGACTCGCTCGTCGACCCCGACAACCGGCGCCTCGTGGACTACGACATTCGCCGACGCGCGCTCGACGGACTCGCCCTTCCCCCTGTCGACGCCACCGGTGCGGCCAAGTTCCATGTTGTGCGTACCGCTCTCCGGCTGCGCCGCACCCGTCCCGAGAGCTTCGGCACGTACACCCCGGTGTTCGCATCCGGGAGTGCGGCCGCCCACCTCGTCGGCTTCGCGCGGGGACGATCCGATGCGGCCCCTGATGTCATCGCCCTCGCGACCCGGCACAGCGTCGGACTCGACGAACAGGGCTGGGGTGACACCGGATTCAGGTTGCCGGAGGGGACCTGGACCAACCTACTGACGACGGAAGACTTCGACGCCGGCCTCATTCCGGTGTCCAGCCTGTTCGATCGCTACCCGGTGGCCCTTCTCAGCCGTAGGGAATAGCGAACTCCGGCGGCCGAGTTGGGAGAGTCATGACACGACGCGTCATTGCGCGAGGTTACGGAGGCCCCGAGGTCCTCGCCGTTGTGGAGGTCGCTCCAGTTCCCCCTGCGCGTAGGGAGGTTGCGATCGAGGTCCGGGCGATCGGTGTCAATCCCATCGACTACAAGCGGTACAGCGGCGCCTTCGGTACCGATCCCGCTTCCCTGCCCCTGAGTCTCGGCGCCGAGGCGGCCGGAGTGGTAGTGGAGGTCGGCGAGGATGCCAGCGGTCCGGACGGGCCCCTTTCCCCCGGCGACGAGGTGATCGTGTACCCGGCCGAGGGGGCATACGCGGATCGACTCGTCGTCGCCGCCGATTCCGTTGTGCGCAAACCGCCGTCGCTGCCGTGGAACGAAGCCGCGGGGCTACTGGTGGCCGGCACGACCGCGGTCGAGACCGTCGACGCCGCGAAGATCGGAGCGGGAGATCTGCTACTCGTCCACGGAGCGGCCGGCGCGGTCGGGTCGTGCGTGGTCCAGGTGGCCTGCAGCCGGGGCGCGACAGTGATCGGTACAGCGAGACCGGAAAATCACGACTACCTCCGATCGCTCGGCGCCACCCCGATGTCCTATGGCGCCGGCCTCGCAGGACGTGTCCGCGTCCTCGCGCCGGAAGGTGTGGACGCCGTCATCGACACGGTCGGTGGCGAGGAGGCGGTCGACGTGTCCGTCGAGTTGGTGCGCGACCCGCCTCGGATGGTCACGACCGTGGCAGTACCGCGTGCGGTCGAGGCCGGATTTCTCGGAGTGGGCGGTACGAATCCGGCCAGCCGAGAGGTGCGACGCCGCCTTCGATCCCCGGTCGTCGACCTCGCGGACCGCGGCGACCTGAGGGTTCGCGTGGCACGGACGTACTGGTTGTCGGAGGTTGCACGCGCCCACACCGAACTCGCCAGATCCCACCCTGCCGGGAAGTTCGTCCTGCTTCCGTAACTACTGGGCGGCCTCAGTCGTCGCCGGGTTCTTCCCTGCGACGCCGCGCGATGCGACGTTGCTCTTCGGCGCGCTCGCGGCATCTGCGGAGAAACGCTTCGTCGTCGTCCGGGTTCTGCGCGATGTGACGGCCCGGGCGCTCGTACTCGCCGAATCCACGTGTCGCACCAGTTCGGCGGACTCCCGCGCCGCGGCCGACGAACAACCAGACGAGTGATCCGATGGTCGGCAGGACGAGCACGATCAGCAGCCATAGCACTTTGGGTAGATGCCGAACGTCGGACTCGTCCCGCGTGATCACGTCGACGAGGCAATAGACCCACAGCAGCAGAGTGACGAGACCGAGAACAAAGTACGGCACCGAGAATTCCCCTCCGAAGCGCCCCGGCTGCGCCGAGCGCAGTGTCCCCCGCGGAACACTGTGCCCATGGAACCACTGTGCCCATGGAACCACTGTGCCCATGGAACGACAGTGCCCATGGAAGCACCGAGCCATCGAACCACAGAGCCTTCCGGGTCAATGGAGCAGGCTTGCCCTGATCATCGCCTTGACCCAGTTGCGGTACTCGTCGATGTCCCACCCGCAGCGGTGCCGCAGCATGGAGTGGACCTGGGGAGAGACGACGGTGAACAGCACATCCGCCGCTCGCTGCACAGAGATCTCCGGTCGCAGCAGATCGTGCGCGGCAAGCCCTTCCGCGAGCGTCATCGCGTTATCGGCAGACGCCCGCGCACCCTCCTCGGCGAACCGCCTCATGTCCTCATCGGCGCCCGAGCTCTGGATCGACGTCAGCATGAGGGTTCCGGCCCGTTCGAGGACATCGGCGCCGTACCCCACCACTTCGTCGAGGATGCGTTCAACAGGGTCGCCGTCGCGCGATGCGGACGCATACACCTTCGGCGCGGTCTCGTCGCCGCCCTCGATGGCGGCGGCGAGCGCGTCGTGGAACAACTCGGCCTTGCCACCGGGGAACGCCGTGAACACCGTCCTCGTCGCGACACCTGCCGCGTCGGCGACGTTGCGCACTGTGGTGCTGACGTACCCCCGGTCGCCGAACAGGCGGGCCGCCGCATCCCGGACGAGGACACGGGTGCGGCGCGCCGATTCTGCCCGCAGCGGCGAACTGTAGGACCTTCTGACCGGCTCCGGCATGAACTCATGCTAGCCGCATTGGAAGCAGCGCCCCTGCAACGAATGCGGTGCGTCCTTGGTCCCCCGGGTGTCCGGAGCCCTACGTCTGTGGATGTTCCACCCAGACGTCGGGTCCAGGAAACACCAGCGCCTCGTGACCGTCGTCGTACCGGACCAAGTAGGGCGGTTCGCCGTTCTCCCCATGTACTTCCACGACTTCGGCGGTGTGCGCGTGCGCTCCCACAACCCTGCCCTGGACGTGCAACCGGTCTCCCACTGCTACGTGCATGACTGCTCCTCGCGATGCTGGACTCGTCAACTCAAGCTTGCTACTTCGCGACCGCAGGCGAAAGGGCTGACTCACCGGCGTGTGCCGAGGCGATGTGCCATCGTGGGGGCATGGCTACCTACCGATACCTCGACAAGGATCGCAACGTACTCGAAGAACAGGATTTCGGCACCGTGCAGGACGCCGAGGAACACCGGCTGTCCGTACTCGGCGCCGAGATCATCGAAGAGGTCGACGACTCCGAGCAGGACTGAGCACACTGCGTGCCGACCTTCGATTCATGCTGGAATCGCTCCCCGTGACGAATGACCGGGGGCAGCTGATCGTGGTGGACGCCGCGAATGTCGTCGGCGCGAGGCCCGATGGTTGGTGGCGCGATCGCGCCGGCGCCGCCCGGCGATTGCTCGCGCAGCTGATCAAGCTCGATGAGAGCCTGGACCGACCCACCGAGGTGATCGTCGTACTCGAAGGCGCGGCGAGGACCGCAGTCGCCGATGAGACGGATCCGACTTCGGTACACCTGCGTGTGGTGCGGGCGGACGGTTCGGGAGACGACGCGATCGTGGCCGAAGTTGCCGATGCGGCCGGCGCGGACAGCAATCGGCCGATCATTGTCGTGACGGCAGATCGCGGACTCCGCGAGCGGGTCGAGGCGCTCGGGGCCGGCACAGTCGGACCTCGGTGGCTTCTCGAGCGCATCGAGGTACCCGGGACACAGTGACCTCTACGACGATCAGCTCCCGGGGTAGACATAGCCGACCTCCGCCATACCTAGATCTGCTATGGTAAGGCCGAACCCTAGGGGAACTAGGTATTGGAGCCTGATGTTCATCGACAAGGACCTGGTAGCAGCCTCGGCAACGCCGCTGGTGCTCGGGATTCTCGCCGACGGCGAGTCCTATGGTTACGCCATCATCAAACGCGTCAACGAGTTGTCGGGCGGGCGGATGCAATGGACGGACGGGATGCTGTACCCGTTGCTGCACCGTCTCGAGCGGTCGGGTTACGTCTCGGCGACCTGGCGAACCGCCGACAACGGTCGGCGTCGTAAGCATTACGCAATTACCGATTCCGGCAAGGAGATGCTCGCAGACCGGCGCATGCAGTGGTCCGTCGTTGCGGAAGCCCTGCACCAGGTATGGCAAGCCGCTCAGCTGCCACCCGCCGTCGCCGAGGGGCGCTCGTGATGAATACCGACGCCGAGTTGGAGTCGCAGATCGACCAGTGGCGCGGCTACGTCCGGTGCCACCGCGTGATTTCGAGTGTCGACATCGACGAAATGGAAGGTCATCTTCGTGACCAGGTCTCTGACCTGTCCGCAGTCGGGCTGACCGCGGCCGAAGCGTTTCTCGTCGCCGTCAAACGCATGGGCAATCTCGATGCGATCTCGCGTGAGTTCGCAGTCGAGCATTCCGACCGGTTGTGGAAGCAACTCATGCTGATGCCGGCCACCTCGGAGCCCGAAACCGCCCCACCGAAACGCGAACTGAGCGTGGTCCTGGCTCTCGCCGTCAGTGCGGGACTGGCTGTCAAGGCCGGGCTGGAGTGGCTCCCGGAACTGGCCTTGGCGCGAAACATCAGCCTGTTCGTGCTGCCTTTCCTGACTGGATACTTCGCATGGAAACGGAAGATGACAGTGCGCGGCGCCGCAGCACTCGTTGCTCCCTTCGCGGTGGCAGCACTGCTACTGAATCTCTTTCCCTTCGTCGATAACGGGTCGACGGAGGTCATCGCCGCGATTCACGCGCCGATTGCGCTGTGGTTCGTCGTCGGTCTGGCCTATGTCGGTGGCGACTGGCGATCCCACCGACGACGCATGGATTTTGTCCGGTTCACCGGTGAATGGGTTGTCTACATGACCTTGCTCGCCCTCGGTGGCGGCGTGCTGATCGGCCTGACGGTCGGCGCATTCGCATCCCTGGACCTGGATGTCGAGTGGGTCGTCGAGCAGTGGATACTGCCGTTCGGCGCGGCAGGTGCACTTCTCGTGGCCGCCTGGCTGGTCGAGGCGAAGCAGAACGTCATCGAGAACATCGCTCCCGTGCTCACTCGCGTGTTCACGCCACTCACGACCCTCATGCTGCTCGCCCTGCTGGCGGCGTTCGCGGCGGCCCGCAGCGTCGTCGGCGTCGACCGAGATCTGCTCATCCTGATGGATCTGATTCTCGTGATCGTCCTGGGTCTGCTGCTGTACGCGATCTCCGCGCGTGACCCGCTCGCACCTCCTGATCTCTTCGACAAGCTGCAACTCGTCCTCGTTGTCAGTGCACTCGCCGTCGACGTGCTGATGCTGACCGCCATGGCCAGTCGCATTGCAGAGTTCGGTTTCACACCGAACAAGGTGACCGCGCTCGGCCTGAACTTGGTGTTGTTGGTGAATCTGGTCTGGTCGGTTCGACTCGGCCTCAGTTTCGTCCGCGGTCGGTGCGGGTTCGGCGCCGTCGAGCGCTGGCAGACCAGCTACCTGCCCGTGTACGGCGGCTGGGCTGCTCTTGCAGTGATTGCACTGCCCCCCGCTTTCAATTTCGTGTGAACGTGCGGGTGATGCAACTGATCCGAGGGCATCGAGCTGTAGCAGCTCGTCATCAGGCCGGCCCGAGCAGACAACCCTGCACGGCGCACGAGGGCAAGGCATGCTTATCGGGTGCACACTTTCGAGGTATGGGCCCCGATTCGGACAGCTGTTCGCGTGGAGGTCGACGGCCGACGTCACGACATGACACGGTCGCCCGACGGCTGGTGGCGAGCGGATGTCGAGGCGTCTGCCGACTCCCGGTACGCGTTCCTTCTCGACGAGGACGACACCGCCCTCCCCGACCCCCGTTCGCCGCGCCAACCCGACGGTGTGCACGCACCGTCTCAGCTGCACACCCTCGACCGGGACGCGTGGACGGACTCGCGGTGGAACGGTCGCCAGCTCGCCGGGGCCGCCATCTACGAACTGCACATCGGAACCTTCACGCCGGAAGGGACCTTCGCCGCTGCGGTCGACAAGCTCGACCACCTCGTCGAGCTCGGTGTCGATTTCGTGGAAGTGATGCCGGTCAATGGTTTCAACGGAACCCATAACTGGGGATACGACGGCGTCCTCTGGTACACCGTGCACGAGGCATACGGAGGTCCCGACGGCTTGCAGGCCCTGGTCGACGCCTGCCATGCCCGCGGGCTCGGGGTGGTACTCGATGTGGTCTACAACCATCTGGGACCGTCCGGAAATTACCTCGACCGCTACGGCCCTTACCTGGCGCAGGGCGCGAACACGTGGGGTCGCAGCATCAATCTGGACGGTCCTTCCAGCGACCACGTACGGCGCTACATCATCGACAATGCGCTCCGCTGGTTCGAAGAGTTCCATATCGACGCACTGCGTCTCGACGCGGTCCACGCGCTCGTCGAGCACACCGCGACCCACCTTCTCGAACAACTGGCTGTCGAGACCCGCCGCCTTTCTGCCCATCTGGGTCGGCCGCTGACCCTCATTGCGGAAAGTGATCTGAACGATCCGAAATTGATCACGCCGCGCTCTGCCGGTGGATACGGCCTCGACGCGCAGTGGGACGACGACTTGCATCACGCCGTCCATGCCGCGGTGTCGGGCGAGCGGCAAGGCTATTACGGTGACTTCGGATCGCTCGCGTGCCTGTCGGAAACACTGCGCCAGGGCTGGTTTCACGCCGGAACATACTCGACATTCCGAGGGCGCATCCACGGACGCCGTCTGGACACCCGGCAGATTCCGGCCAGCGCACTGGTCACCTACACCTGCACACACGACCAGGTGGGCAATCGGGCGACCGGCGACCGCCCGGGCGCCTATCTCGACTCCGGGCAGCTGGCCGTGAAGGCGGCGCTCGTGTTGTGCTCGCCGTTCACGCCCATGCTGTTCATGGGTGAGGAGTGGGGGGCGAGCACACCGTTCCAGTTCTTCACCTCGCATCCCGAGCCCGAGCTGGCACGGGCCACGGCGGAGGGTCGCAAGGCCGAGTTCGCCGAGCACGGCTGGAGCACCGAGGATGTCCCGGACCCGCAGGACCCGCAGACCTTCGAGCGCTCGAAACTCGACTGGGAAGAACGGGGGCGTGCACCACACTCCCGGATACTCGACTGCTATCGCGCGTTGCTTCGTCTGCGACGTGAACGCATCGAGCTGACCGACCCGTGGCTCGACGACCTGTCCGTCGACTACGACGAGGACGACCGCTGGATCGTAGTGCACCGCGGTGCGCTGCGTCTCGCGTGCAATCTCGGGTCGGACCCGGTGACCGTGCCGGTCGGCGGCTCCCCCGTGTTGTGGTGGGAGCCGCCGAAGCAGGACGAGACCGCGTCAGCGACGGTAGTGCCGGGTCACTCGTTCGTGGTGCTCGACGCCTCGAGTGCGGTCACCTCGGTCTGACCGCCACGCAGCATCCGAAGCACCAGCACCGCGGTGGCGAACAGGATCAACGCGGTGGCGCCTGCCGCAACGTGCATGCCGTCGACGAACGCGGTTTGCGCCGACTCGAGGAACACCGAGCGCGCCATCTCCGGAAGATGGTCGGCTTCGGCGACCGCAGCACCGAGCGTGCCTCGGGCGGCGTCCACTCGTTCCGGTTCCAGCATCGACGTATCGAGGCCGCCGCGGAAGAGGGCCATCACCACGCTGCCCAAGACCGCGACACCCAACGCCACGCCGAGTTCGTAGGCCGTCTCGGACACGGCCGAGGCGGCGCCCGCCCGCTCCGGCTCGACGGCGCTGACGACGAGATCGGATGTCAGGGTCAGCGCAATGCCGACACCGGCGCCTGCGAGCGCGAAGCCGATGACGAACATCGTGGGCGCACCGTCGACACTCAGTGTCAGCATCAGCGCCGCACCCAGTCCGGCGACCGCGAGACCGCCTCCGAGGACGTGGGATGTCCGCCACCTGCCCACCATCCAGGCGGCGGCGAGCGCGGTGACAGCACTCAGCAGCATTCCGGGCAGCATCAGCACACCCGATTCCAATGCGGTGTTACCCAACACCAGCTGTAGATACTGGGAACCGAAGAACAGCACACCGGCCAGGGCGAAGATGGACAGCAGGTTCGTGAGCACCGCCGTGGAGAAGGCCGGCTTGGCGAACAGTCCGACGTCGATCATCGGATCCTGCATGGCGCGCTGCCTGCGTACGAATGCAACGCCCGAGACCAGGCCCACCAGCCCGATCGCGAGGAGTACCGGGTCGAACCCATGCACCACCGTTTCCTTCACCGCGTACACGAGCGGCAGCATCGTCGACATCGACAGCGCAGCGCCGAACAGGTCGAAGCGGCCGGGGGCCGGATCCTTCGACTCGGGGATCACGAGCGGTCCGGCGACGATGAGGACGGCCATCACCGGGATGTTGATCAGGAACACAGAACCCCACCAGAAGTGCTCGAGAAGCCAGCCACCGATCAGGGGGCCCGCCGCGGTTCCGCCGCCGGCCATCGCACCCCACACACCGATTGCCAGCGTGCGTTCGCGGGGGTCGGCGAAGATCGTCCTGATGAGCCCGAGCGTCGCCGGCATGAGGGTTGCGCCGGAAACGCCCTGCAGCACTCGGGCCGCGATGAGCATCTCCGGGGTCGGCGCCCACGCCGCGATCAACGAGGCCACACCGAACCCGGCAGCACCCACGAGCAGGAGGCGCCGACGGCCGATGCGGTCGCCGAGGGTGCCCATCGTGATCAGCAGACCGGCGAGCACGAAAGAGTAGACATCGATGATCCACAGCAGCTGGGTGCTGCTCGGCTCGAGGTCGGCACTGATGAAGGGCAGCGCGAGATCGAGCACCGTGCCGTCGACGGCGATGAGCAGTACAGCGAAGGCTAGAACGACGAGTCCGAGCCAGTCTCGGCGCGAAGCGGATGCCTGATCCGGCGCGCCGAAGGCGTCGTTGATCCCGCGATCCATGGAGACAGACATGGTTTTCCTGCGACTTTCCCTTGGAGGGCCGGCACGGTAGGTAAACCGTCCAGCCGGTACAGTCGGCTACTGTACCGTGAACCGTCCGGACGGTAAAGTCGTTTTCCAGGTACAGTGCCTCTCCATGGCTGCCGGTACGCGCGATCGAATACTCGACGCCCTCGAAAAGCTGTTACTCGACGTGGGAATCGCTCAGGTGACGCTCGAGTCGGTCGCCGCCGAGGCGGGGGTCTCCAAGGGCGGTCTGCTGTACCACTTCCCCAGCAAAGAGGCACTCTTGGCGGCGATGGTGCGCCGCCTCGGCGAGCGCGCCGACGCCCAGCTCGCCGACGCCGTCTCCGGCGGCACCTCGCTGTCCGAGTGGTACTTGCAGGTTCCGGATGCGAGCACAACCGAAGAGCTGGCACTCTATCGATCCACGATCGCCGCACTGCGCAGCGTCGACGGGCAGCACGACGAGATCCAGCGCGCGGTCATCGAGGTCATGCGCGGCTGGGACGAAGGTCTCCAGAGCGAAATCGACGACCCGGTGCAGGCCGAGATCGTCCGACTGGTCGGCGACGGAATCTACCTCGCCGCACTACTCGGACTCCCCCTGCCCGAACCCGAGTTGTACGGCAAGGTCGTGGAGCGACTGCTCCAGGAGTAACTCAGGTCAGGTAGCGGTACGCCGGGCTGCCCGGTTCCAACCGCTCCACCTGCATCTGCGAGTGCTCCATCCGCTCGAGCAGGTCGCCGAGTCCGTCCGCACTCCCGAGTTCGATACCCACCAGCGCCGCGCCGGTCTCACGGTTGTTCCGCTTGACGTACTCGAACAACGTGATGTCGTCCTCCGGACCGAGTACCTCGTCGAGGAATCGGCGCAGCGCGCCCGGTTCCTGCGGAAAGTCGACGAGGAAATAGTGCTTGAGACCGAGATGCACCAGCGAGCGTTCCAGAATCTCGCCATACCGGGAGACGTCGTTGTTGCCGCCCGAGACGAGGCACACCACGGTCGAACCGGACTCGAACGTGATGTTGCCGAGCGCAGCGACGGACAGGGCACCCGCCGGCTCCGCAATGATGCCCTCGTTCTGATACATCTCGAGCATGGTGGTGCACAAGGCACCCTCGTCGAGATTCGTCATGACGAAACTTTCCGGATCGAGCCGGATCGTCGACCCATCGGCCTGCAGCAGAGCCGTGTGCGAGACCACCTCGGCGCCGAGCGCGGACACGACAGCGAACGGCAGGTCACCGACGCGCTTCACCGAGGCACCGTCGACGAACGGATCGATCTCCGACAACGTCACCGGAGCACCGGCCACCAAGGCGGCCGTCATCGACGCCGCGCCGGTCGGCTCCACACCGACGAGGGCAGTGCGGGGCGCATGGGCGCGCAGATACGTCGCCATACCGGCGATGCAGCCGCCGCCCCCGACCGGAACGACCACGGTGTCGGGAACCGTTTCGAGCTGCGCGAGGATCTCGGCGGCGATCGTCCCTTGGCCCGCCGCAGTGCGTGCGTCGTCGAACGGCGGGACCATCGTGGCACCGGTGCGCAGTACATCGGCTGCGGCAGCAGCAGCCGCGGCGTCGTAGGTCTCCCCCGTCAAGATGAGTTCGACGAATTCTCCGCCGTGCGCGCGGATACGATCGCGCTTCTGCTTCGGCGTATTAGACGGAACATAGATTCGTCCGACGATTCCCATTGCGCGACAGGCGAATGCGACCCCTTGCGCGTGGTTGCCCGCGCTGGCCGTCACCACTCCCGCCGCACGTTCGCCCGGGGCGAGCTGGGCCATCAGGTTGTAGGCGCCGCGCAGCTTGTAGGAGCGGACCACCTGGAGGTCCTCACGCTTGAGGTAGACATTCGCGCCGGTGAGCGCCGACAGTCGCTCGCTCCACTGCAGCGGCGTCGCGTCGATCACGTGGGAAATTCGCTCGATCGCCGCGTCGATCTCGCCCACTGTCAGGGGCGAGGTGATGTTTCGGGCTGCGGTATCGGGCGATGTGGACACCCGAATATGTTCCCACCACGGCAGCCCGCAGTACCAGCCGGGGCGAATTCTCAGGCGAGCTCGAGAACGAACACGGGAATTTCCCGGTCCGTGTTCTTCTGATATTCGGCGTAGTCGGGGTACGCGGCGACTGCACGCTCCCACCAGGCGGTCTTCTCCTCGCCGGTTACCTCCCGCGCCACCATGTCCTGCTTGCGCTGTCCGTCCCGGAGCTCGACGTGCGGATCGGCCTTCACGTTGTAGTACCAGACCGGGTTCTTCGGAGCGCCTCCCAGGGACGCCACCACCGCGTAGGTGCCGTCGTGCTCGACGCGCATCAGCGGTGTCTTGCGAAGCTTCCCGGATTTCGCACCGCGGGTGGTCAACAGCACGACTGGCCGTCCATTGAGCGTCGTACCTTTGGTGCCGTCGCTCGATTCGATCAACTCCGCCTGATCTGCGGCCCACTTGGACGGACTGGGTTCGTATTCACCTGTGAGTGGCATGCGTCCAGTGAACCCCGACCGCCGAGAACGCGCCACCGAACGCCCCGAACCAACGGCTGGCAGCGAGTGTTCGTTGGACCGAACTCACAGTTGCGCGTACCCTGATCGTCACGCACGGATCTACGAACAGCGAGGTGAACCCGCGATGACGACATCCGACACGCCGATTGCTCATGTCTCGGTCAGCCACCGCACTCCCCGCACGGTGGACCTTGCCGGTACCGCGTGGCCCCTCTACAAACTCGAAGCCGTCGCCGTCGGGTTGCTGGTCTTTGTGGCTGTCCTCGCCGTCACCGAGACAGCGCAGGTGGCCGTGCTCACCGCCGCCGCCGTCGCGGTGGTGGTCTGGTGGGTACGCCGACTCTTCCCCGACGCCCCACCCGAGTAGCTCACACCGACAGACAGCTGGGCCCCAGCAGCGCCTTGAGGTCGCCCATCAACGCCGAAGACGGCTCCACGCGCAGCACGTCGTCCACCTTCCACAGCGTGATTTCGGTTCCGCCGATCAAACGCACGTGCACATCGGACGTCCCCGGGTGCCGCGTCAGTACCTGCCGGAGCGCGCCCAGCTTGTCTTTGGTGCACTGGCGCAGCGGGAGGCTCACCGCCAACGGCTTCGCGACACCGACGGCCGAAAGATCCGGCACTGCAAGGTCATTCGCAATGAGTGAAATCCGGTCGTCACGCACCGACACCCGCCCCTTGACGAGGACGACGGAGTCCTCGGTGACATCCATCCCGTACACGGAGTACGCCTGCGGGAAGAACAGCACCTCGATACCACCCGAAAGATCCTCGAGCTGCGCCGACGCCCACGTCAGACCATTCTTGTTGATCCGCCGATTCACCGAGGCGAGAATGCCGCCGACCGTGACCTGGGTACCGTCCTTGACATCGCCTTCCAAAATGGTGGGAATCGCTGTGTCGGACTGGGCGGACAGGACGTGCTCGACGCCGTTGAGCGGATGCCCGGAGACGTAGAGGCCCAGCATTTCCCGCTCCAATGCCAGCCTGTGCTTGCTGTCCCATTCCTCGTCGGGAATCTTGACGTTGAACACCGAGGAGATCGATTCGTCGGCGTCGTCGCCCCCGAACAGGTCGAACTGGCCGATGGCCTCAGCTTTCTTGGTGCCCATCACCGCGTCGATCGCATCGGCGTGGACGAGCATGAGCCCCTTGCGGGGATGGCCCAGCGAGTCGAACCCCCCAGCCTTGATCAACGATTCGGTGACCTTCTTGGAGCAGGCCGCGGCATCGATCTTGTTGAGGTAGTCCGAGAAATCCACGAACTTGGACTTCTCCTTGCGCGCCTTGATGATCGACGCCACCACATTGGCACCGACGTTGCGTACCGCGCCCATGCCGAAACGAATGTCTTCACCGACCGAGGCGAAGTTGACTTCCGACTCGTTCACGTCGGGCGGCAGCACCGTGATCCCCATCTTGCGGCAGTCCGCCAGGTAGATGGCGGCCTTGTCCTTGTCGTCACCCACCGATGTGAGCAGGCCGGCCATGTACTCGGCGGGATAGTTGGCCTTGAGGTATCCGGTCCAGAACGACACCAGTCCGTAACCGGCGGCGTGGGACTTGTTGAAGGCATAACCGGCGAACGGAAGGATGGTGTCCCACAGCGCCTTGATCGCGGGCTCGGAGAAGTTGTTGGCGAGCATGCCCTCGCGGAAACCGGCGTACGCCTCCTCCAGGACCGAGAGCTTTTTCTTACCCATGGCTCGACGGAGAATGTCTGCCTGTCCGAGCGAGTACCCGGCCACCTTCTGAGCGATCTGCATGATCTGCTCCTGGTAGACGATAAGGCCGTAGGTGTCGGCGAGGATCTCCTTCAGAGGCTCCTCGAGCTCCGGGTGAATGGGCTTGACCTCTTGGCGACCGTTCTTGCGGTCGGCATAGTCGTTGTGCGCGTTCATGCCCATCGGACCGGGCCGGTACAACGCGAGCACCGCGACGATGTCCTCGAACCCGGTGGGCTGCATGCGTCGAAGCAGATCGCGCATAGCGCTACCATCGAGCTGGAAGACACCGAGAGTGTCACCCCGCGACAGCAATTCGTACGTTGCCGGGTCGTCGAGCGGCAACGTGTCGAGGTCCAGGTCGATGCCCCGGTTGGCCTTGATGTTGTCGATGGCGTCACCGATGACGGTGAGGTTCCGCAGTCCGAGGAAGTCCATCTTCAGCAGGCCGATGGCCTCGCACGACGGGTAGTCCCAGCCGGTGATGATGGCGCCGTCCTGGGCGCGCTTCCACACGGGGATGGCGTCCATCAGCGGTTCGGACGACATGATCACCGCGCAGGCGTGGACGCCCGCGTTGCGGATCAGGCCTTCGAGGCCCTTGGCAGTCTGATAGATCTTCGCGACGTCCGGGTTGGAGTCGATGAGGGCGCGAACCTCCACCGCTTCCTTGTAGCGCTCGTGATCCGGATCGGTGATGCCCGACACCGAGATGTCCTTGGCCATGATCGGCGGCGGCAGCGCCTTGGTGATCTGGTCCGCGATCGCGAAACCGGGCTGGCCGAACTGGACCCGGGCGGAGTCCTTGATGGCCGCCTTCGTCTTGATGGTGCCGAACGTGATGACCTGGGCGACGCGGTCGCTGCCCCACTTGTCCGTCGCGTAGCGCACCATCTCGCCGCGACGGCGGTCGTCGAAGTCGATATCGATATCGGGCATGGAGACGCGCTCGGGGTTCAGGAACCGCTCGAACAGCAGACCGTGCGGGATCGGATCGATGTTGGTGATACCCATCGCGTAGGCGACGAGCGACCCCGCGGCGGAACCTCGGCCGGGACCGACTCGGATGCCGACCTCACGCGCGTGGTTGATGAGGTCACCGACGACGAGGAAGTAAGCGGGGAAACCCATTTCGAGGATGACGCCGATCTCGTAATCGGCGCGGGCGAGGTACTCCTCCGGCGGTCCGTCGGGGAACCGACGGTCCAGTCCGCGCATGACCTCCTTGCGCAGCCAGGTGCCCTGAGTCTCGCCCTCGGGGACCGGGAAGATCGGCATCCGGTCGTGATGCGCCCACACGTCGTCGTACGACTGGACCCGCTCGGCGATCAGCAATGTGTTGTCGCACGCGCCGGGCACCTGGTCGTCCCACAGGGCCCGCATCTCCGCGGCCGACTTCAGGTAGTAGCCGTCGCCGTCGAACTTGAACCGGGTGGGGTCGGACAGCGTCTTACCGGTCTGGATGCACAGGAGGGCCTCGTGGTTCTCCGCGGCTTCCTTGGTGACGTAGTGGCAGTCGTTGGTGGCGAGCGGCGGAATCTCGAGTTTCTTGCTGATCTCGAGCAGGCCCTCACGAACCCGTCGCTCGATCGACAGTCCGTGGTCCATCAGCTCGAGGAAGAAATTGTCCTTGCCCCAGATCTCCTGCCACTTGGCGGCGGCCTCGAGGGCCTCCCGGTCGTGGCCGAGTCGCAGCCGTGTCTGGATCTCACCGGACGGGCAGCCCGTGGTCGCGATGATGCCCTCGTGGTGGGTGGCGATGAGCTCTTCGTCCATCCTCGCCCACTTGCCGAGTTGACCCTCGATCGACGCGAGCGAGGACAGCTTGAACAGGTTCCGCAGACCGGTTGCGTTCTCCGCGACCATCGTCATGTGGGTGTACGCACCGCTACCGGAGACGTCGTCCGACTTCTGGCTGCGGTCACCCCACAGAACCCTTTTGGTGTTGAAGCGCGATTCCGGAGCGACATAGGCCTCGATACCGATGATCGGCTTGATGCCCTGCTTCTTCGCCACGTTGTAGAACTCGCTGGCGCCGTACATGTTGCCGTGGTCGGTCATCCCTACCGCCGACATCCCCAGCCGCTCGGCCTCTTCGAACAGGGGGCCGACCTTGGCCGCACCGTCGAGCATCGAGTACTCGGTGTGATTGTGCAGATGTACGAACGAGTCAGCCACGTGCGCCTCTCTGAAGGTCTGGGAGCCTCACGAGTGTAGGCCCTCGGACCGACACCACCGGTCGCCGCGACGGGGTGTCGGCGAACTCGTGACGAGAGTTACTGGACTGGCTCCTGTGACGATCGGAGGGTACGTCGGCCGCGCCGGACCCGCACCAGCGCATCGGTTGTGAAGATCGCAAGCGCCAGCCAGATCAACGCGAAACCGATCCACCGGGAGGCCGGCATGTCCTCGTGCAGGACAGCCACGCCCCACACCATCTGCAGGGCCGGCGTCAAGTACTGCAACATGCCGAGGGTGCGCAGCGGCACCCGTTGCGCCGCAGCGCCGAACAACAGCAGCGGAAGCGCGGTCACCGGGCCTGCGGCGATGAGGAGCAGGCTGTGGCCCGGCCCGTGCCCGAGGAACGTGCCGGTACCCGCGACTGCGAGGAATACGAGATAGCCGAGTGCGATCGGTCCGGCGACGATGCCTTCCGCGGTGAGGCTGGTTCTCGGGTCGAGCGGCATCACCTTCTTGCAGAGGCCGTAGAGCGCGAAGGACAGCGCCAGAGTGAGGGCGATGAACGGCGGATGTCCGTAGTCGACGGTGATCACGACGACCGCCGCGGCGGCGAGCGCGAGGGCTACGATCTGCGCGGGCACCAGACGCTCCCGGAAGATCACGACACCCAGGAGAACGCTCACCAGCGGATTGACAAAGTACCCGAGCGCGGTCTCGACCACCCGGTCCGACGTCACGCCATAGATGTACGTGCCCCAGTTGACCGCGATCAACGCCGACGCGGCGGCCACGAGCAGCCAGGTCCGGACACCGAGTCCGCGCAGCGAGCGGATTCGCCCGGACACCCACAACACCACGAGCATCAGCGCCAGCGTCCACACCACCCGGTGGGCGAGGATCTCCACCGAGCCTGCCGGGCCGAGAACGCCGAAGAACGCGGGAAACGCACCCCAGAGCACGTAGGCGCCGACTCCGCAGGCCACGCCGACGGTCTCCGTCTTCCGCGCCTTCACGAACCGCCTCCGGACACCGCACCGTCGTCGGGTCCGGGCGTCACTGTCTCGCCCTGCTCGGGCAGGAGTGGCCGTATCGCGAAACGTCCGAACACCGCGTCGGTGTGTAGTGCCTCGACGGCGCGGACCGCCGAGGCCGACTGCAGTTCCCTCAACCGGTCGAGGTCCCCGCGGACCACGATGGCGATCACGCAGGCACAGTTCTGCGCGAACTTCTCGGAGGACACCTCGGCAATCTCTCCCTGCCGGACCGTCTCACCGGTCATCCTCTGAACCCGGCCGGACGCCAGGACGTGGGCGCGCTCGATCGCCGCGTCGCCCGAGGCGACCGAGACCGGCACGAGCGGCGTCTGGACGCGGTCGAGTGGAAGCCGGAACAGCAACTGTGACACCCGTACGGCGGCCGCGACCTCGAGCACGGTCTCAGAGGACACCGGCAAGGTGAACGACACCAGCGCCCAGTGCTCGTTCCCGAGGGGTTGTTCCAGCGAACGGGACGCACGTACCAGATAATCGGACACCAGCTCCCCGTTGTCGGGACCGAGAGCGTCGGACGTGACGAGCCGGGTCCGAACCGGATTGGTGATCCCCAGCGCGATCACCAGGAGGAACACCAGGGCGATCGTGACACCGATCGCGGCGGCGACTCCAGTCGGGCGGCCGCGGTTCACCTCAGCTGGACCGGAGAACCTCGAGAGCATCCTCGAGGTCTTTCGGATACTTGGAGGTGATCTCCACCCACCGCCCGTCCGCCGGATGCGCGAAACCGAGCGATCGGGCGTGCAACCATTGGCGCTCGAGACCGAGCCGTTCCGCCAGTCGCGGGTCCGCGCCGTAGGTGAGGTCGCCGCAGCAGGGATGCCGCAACGCCGCGAAGTGCACGCGGATCTGGTGGGTCCGCCCCGTCTCGAGGTGAATGTCCAGCAGGCTCGCCGCCTGGAACGCTTCGACGGTGTCGTAGTGCGTGATGCTGGGCTTGCCGTCCGCGGTGACCGCGAATTTCCAGTCGTTGCTGCGATGCCTGCCGATCGGTGCGTCGATGGTTCCGCTACTCGGATCGGGGTGGCCCTGCACGAGGGCGTGGTACCGCTTGTCGATGGTCCGCTGCTTGAACGCACGCTTGAGAAGCGTGTACGCGCGTTCCGACGTGGCCACCACCATCACGCCCGACGTGCCGACGTCGAGCCGATGGACGATGCCCTGACGTTCGTGTGCACCCGAGGTCGAGATCCGGAAACCTGCGGCGGCCAGGCCGCCGATCACCGTGGGACCGGTCCAGCCCACACTTGCGTGCGCGGCCACCCCCACGGGCTTGTCGACGGCGACCACGTCCTCGTCGGCGTACAGAATTTCCATACCTTCGACGGGTTCCGCCTCGATCGTCAGGGGGCGCGGCGGCTCCGGCAATTCCACCTCCAGCCAGGTGCCGGCGGACAGGCGATCGGACTTCCCGACCGGCGCTCCGTCGACGAGAACCGAGCCGTCCTCGGTGAGCTGCGCGACGGCGGTTCTCGAGAGCCCGAGCAGTCGCGCGAGGCCGGCGTCGACCCGCATCGAGTCGAGCCCGTCCGGGACCGGCATCGACCGAGTTTCCCTCACTTCTTCTCCACCGCCTTACGTGTTCCGTCCGGTTCCAGGCCGATCAGGGTGAGCACAACGAGTAACACCGCACCACACACGATGCCGGAGTCGGCCACGTTGAACACGGGCCACCAGCCGACGGAGACGAAGTCGACGACGTGTCCCTGCATCACTCCCGGCGCGCGGAAGAACCGGTCGACGAGGTTGCCGAGAGCACCACCGAGGACGAGTCCCAGACCGAGCGCCCACCACGGTGACCGCAGAGTCCGCCCGATGCGCACGACACCGACCACCACACCGACGGCCACGAGCGTGAGCAACCACGTCATACCCGTGGCCATCGAGAACGCGGCACCCGGGTTGCGCACGAGCCGCAGCGTGACGACGTCGCCGATCACGGGAACCGACTCCCCCGGCGCGATGTTGGCGACGGCGAGCACCTTGGTCACCAGGTCGGTGACCAGTACTACACCGGCGATCGCGAACAGCAGCGGCATGCGCTCATAGCGCGTGGACGAGGGTGCTGCTGCGGTGGACGTGGCACTGTCGTTCGGGTCTTCGGCGGCGGTGTCGTTCTCGGCCGCGGGGTCTTGACTCACCCGTCCATCATCCACTACGCGGGCAAGCCGCCGTTCATGTGCTCCCGTGCCCACTAGCCTGGGGGCGTGCCACTGTTCTCGAAAGCTTCGCGACCCGGTTCCGCTCTACTCGCCGCAACACTCTCCCTGATCGCTCTGGCCGCGGGCTGTGGAAGTGACGACGACTCCTCCCAGGCCAGTCCCGCGGGGACCACATCCACCACCGCCGAGGTGACGGTTCCCATCTCCGCGACGACCGTCCAACTGACCCGGCCCGGTGACGAGCCGCGTGAGGTGATTCAGCGCCGGCAGGCGGAGGACGTCATGCAGCAGGTGCGGCTGACCACGGGCGCCGAGGTATTCCAGCGGATCGACGATCAGCCGGTCCAGGACTTCTCCTCCCCCGAGATCACCGTTCCCCTCACCGCAGTCGTCACGCGCCCGACCGACGACGCCGACGGCGCCACCGCGCTCGACCTCACGCTCGGCGACGTGACGAGCCCGGACCAACGTCTGGGCAGCGCCCTCGAGGCGACCATGGGGTCCGGAGCCGGCTTCACCGTCGATTCGACCGGTGCGATCACCGCGCTTCGCCTCCGCCCGGCCGCCGAGGCCCAGGACATCGCGCGCTCCGCGATCGAGCAGGCCTTCTACCAGGCCGTGTACCGCATGATCGCCTTTCCAGCCGAACCTGTCGGGGTGGGAGCGCAGTGGACCATCCACCAGAAGGTCATGAGCGGCATCGCGCTCGATCAAACGACGGTCGCCACCCTCACTGCCCGCGACGGGAACCGGTTGACCATCGACTACACAGTCGACCAGAAACCGCAGTCGCCGATCTGGCAGCTCCCCGGTGAGGCCGGGACGCTCAACGTCGACCGGTACATCATGCAGGGGGCGGGCACGATGACCGTCGATCTCGGCCTCCCGCTGCCTGTCGCCGGGACGGTGACCGTGTCCGGCGAACAGCAATACAGCGATCCGGACGGCGCCACCCTTCTGCGCCAGACCACGTCGAACCGTGTGCAGTGGGTGTCCTGATGCGCAGGTCAACGACTGCCGCCGTCCTCACCGCCCTCGCCGTGTCGGCGTGCTCGTCGACCGCGGACGGCGAATCGGGACCGGACGAGTTCCTTGGGCCGCTCGGCCCGATCGTGACCGCGTCACCCGGGGCCTCCGGTGCTCCGTTCATCGACCAGGCCGCGCTGCGCGCTGCACTGCTCGACGTCCGTGACCTTCCCGTCGGGTTCGCCCCGGTCGCCGACCCGGAAAAGGACCTCGGACTCCCGCCGGCCTCCGAAACTGCGGAGTCCGACAAATCGAGCACCGACCCGGCCCTGTGCGGCGCCGTCCTGTCTCCTGTTGCAGATCAGCATCCCGGCGCCGCATCGTCGGCGTCCGCTTGGTTTCAGGGCCCCGACTTCACGACCATCGACCAGGATGCGGCGAGTTACGCCACGGCTGCCGAAGCCGCCCAAGCGTTCACCGACATCCAGACAACCCTCGCGCAATGCAGCGACTACTCGGGAACGGACGCCGACGGCGTTGATGTGCAGTACCGGGCCGGCGGCCGGGACGGACATCCGGCGGGCGACGCATCGGTAGGCTTCCGACTCGTCACCACGAGTGACGGCTTCAGCCTCGTCTCGGATGTGGCCGTTGCGGTTGCCGGAAGCACAGTGACCCAACTGGTGGCCACCGGGCAGGAGCCGATCGACGAGGGCGTCTTCGAGAAGATGACGCAGGCCGCCGCGAGCAAGCTCGCGCCCGCCCCGGCCGGCTGAGCGGCCGGCTCCGGCCAGGAACGACCGATGCCGGCGTCCCGCGAAGGGACGCCGGCATCGGTATCGAAACTCTAGCGATCCGTCCGGACCGCACCGCCTCCGATCAGGCGGGGCAGGCAGGCGAGGTCAGCTGCGCAAGCGAAACGATCTGGCATGCGGTGACCTTCGACAGCTTCCACTGTCCGTTCTCGCCCGGGATGAAGATCGCAGGCACACCACCCTGCTGAACCTGGCCGTTGACGGTCAGCTGCAGCTGGCCACTGGCGGTGCCGTCACCGTTGTCGATGACCGGGTCGAGCACGGTGACCTCGGCGTTGTTCGCCTTGGCGGCAGCGGCGACCTGGTTGATGAGCTGGGGATCCTGCTCGGAACCCTCGACCATGGCCGACTTCTCCTCGAGGGGGGTGTTGGGGTCGAGGCCCTTGACGAGCAGAGCGTTGAGTTCGGCGGCGGTGGGCACCTCGATGGCTTCCGAGGTCTCGGCTGCGGAAGTCGTGGTGGTCGTGGTCTTGGTCGCCGTGTTGCTGTCGTCCGAACCACAGGCGGACATCGTGAGGGCTGCGGCGATCGCTACTGCGGCAACCGTGATCTTACGAAGCTTCAACTGAATAACCTCTTCATTCTCGGGTGTTCGTTCTCGGGCGAACTCAGCATCGTAGTGCTGCATCCTGGGGCAACATTACCCAAGGGTAAGCACCAGTCCCCGAGGCTACCTTCTCGCCGAGCCGCCCTGCACCCTGTCCCCGGCTGGCCCGAACCTCAGGCGAGGGAGCCCTCCACTCCCGCTTGCGCGAGTTGCTCGTCGTTCTCCTTGAAGGTGCGCGCCACACCGGGACCAGTTGTGCGCGTTTCGAATCGGACGGTCACGACACCCTGCCCCGCGCCCTGGACCCAACCGTGCCCGAAGTCGGGATGCATCACATCGAGACCCGGATGCCATCGTCGCTCGGCCTCGCGTGCCGGGATCGGCTGCACGGGCGACACCGCGCCGCCTTCGGCCTGTGCCGCCGCCGAGTCCCGATAGCCGGGCACGTCCAGATCGAGTTCGGGAAACAGCGAACCTTGCCGCACCGTCGACAGACCGGCGAAGCCGACCCCGACGAGGCGCACGGGACCGAGTTCGAGAGGGTCGATCACCTGTCGCTGAGCCGCGGCGACAAGGGTGGGACGGTCCAGCGTGGCGTAGGGCAAGGTGACCGACCGGGTGACGATGCTCATATCCGCCTTCTTCAGCTTCAGCACCACTGTTCGCGCCGCCCGGCCGTCCTTCTGCAGGCGTGCGAATGCGGAACCAGCACTCGACTCGACCGCTCCCCGCAGTTCCGCGAGCGTGACAATGTCGGTGGCGTAGGTGGTCTCGGCACTGACCTGTTTCGACTCGGCCCGCTCGGCGACGGGCCGATTGTCGATGCCCCGCGCCAGCCGGTGCAGGCCCGGGCCGATCGTGGTGCCGAGAATGGACGCGACCTCGGCTTCGGGAGTGCGCGCGAAACTTCCGATCGTCTCGATGCCGAGGCGTTTGAGCTTGTCCTCGGCGACGGGACCGATGCCCCACAACTTCCGCACCGGCAGCCCGTCGAGCAGCGCGTGCTGTTCTTCCGGCGCGACGACGGTGATTCCGTTCGGTTTGGCCAGACCGGACGCGATCTTGGCCACCTGCTTGCCGGATCCCGCACCGATCGATGCGACCAGTCCGGTTTCTTCGAACACCAGGGCCCGCAGGTCCTCGCAGTACCTGCGCACCATGGCCGCATCCGCCCCGGCCAACTCTGCCGGTTCACCGAAGGCCTCGTCCATCGACAGCTGCTCGAGCACGGGCATGGGACCACGCACCGCATCGAACACGGACTTGCTCAACATGCCGTACAGCCGACCGCGCGGCGGCAACACGACGGCACCGGGCCCGACGAGCCGCCGGGCCTGGTGCATCGGCATCGCGGAGCGGGCTCCGAACACCCGCGCCTCGTAACTGGCCCCGGCGACCACCCCACGGCCGCCGAGCCCACCGACGAGCACCGGGCGGCCACGAAGCGTCGGCCGGGTGAGCTGCTCGACCGAGGCGAAAAACGCGTCCATGTCGAGGTGCAGCACCCATCGACGGCTCACCTGGTGCAACGTACCCGCCCGGTCCGACAGCTCACACTTTGGAGATGGCCGCCCGCACACCCTCACCGAGCTCGACCGCGTCGGCGGGCGCGTCGGCGAGTTCGAGCTCGACCGCGAGGATCTCGCCCGCGATCAGATCGCGGTGAGCACGTGCCCAGTCCCGCCGTTCGGCCGGAACCTCGAGCACCACGGTGATGCGGTCCGATACGTCGAGGCCTGCTGCCCGGCGCGCGTCCTGCAACTCGCGGATGCGGTCCTTCGCCCAGCCCTCGGCTTCCAGTTCCTCGGTAACGGCCGAGTCGAGAACCACCAGACCGGCACCACCCGGCAGTGCGGCGGTCGACTCGGGTTCGGCCGCCACGAGCCGCTGCGTGTACTCCTCGGGCAGCAATTCGATCCCCGCCGCGGTGACGACCCCGTCCGCATTCTCCGACCACTCACCCGACTTCACGGCCTTGATCACGGTCTGCACGTCCTTGCCCAAACGCGGCCCCGCGGCGCGCGCGTTGACGACGAGCTCGAAACGGCCGTGCACGTCCACATCCGTCGTCAGGTCGACCTTCTTCACGTTGACCTCGTCGGCGATCAGTCCCAGGAACGGACGCAGGCGCTCCGCGTCGTCGGCGGCCACCGTCACCTCGGGCAGCGGCAACCGCACCCGCAGGTTCTGCGCCTTCCGCAAACCGAGCACCGTCGAGCACACCGACCGGACCTCGTCCATCGCCGACACCAGTTCCGGATCCGCCGGCAGTTCACCCTGGGCAGGCCAGTCCGCGAGATGCACCGACCGGCCGCCGGTCAGCCCCCGCCAGATCACCTCGGTGATCAGTGGGAGCAAGGGAGCGGAGAGACGGGTGACCACCTCGAGCACCGCGTGCAGGGTGTCGACCGCCTCGGCGTCCTCACTCCAGAACCGCGAACGCGAACGGCGTACATACCAATTGGTCAATGCATCACAGAACGTGCGCAGTTCGTCACACGCGCCGGCGATGTCGTTCGTCTCGAGCGCATCGGTGATCACGTCCCTGGTGCCGGCCAATTTCGCGAGGATGTACCGGTCGAGGACGTTGGTCGAATCGGTCCGCCACTGGCCCGGCTTCGGCGCATACAGCTGCAGAAAGCTCCACGCGTTCCACAACGGCAGCAGCGCCTGCCGCACACCCTCGCGGATGCCTTGTTCGGTGACCACGAGGTTTCCGCCCCGCAGGATCGGCGAAGACATGAGGAACCACCGCATGGCGTCCGAGCCGTCGCGCTCGAACACCTCCTTGACATCCGGGTAGTTGCCCTTCGACTTGCTCATCTTCAGTCCATCGTCGCCGAGCACGATGCCGTGCGCCGCAACGGTCTTGAACGCGGGACGATCGAACAGCGCGGTCGCGAGCACGTGGAGGGTATAGAACCATCCGCGAGTCTGACCGTTGTATTCGACGATGAAGTCACCCGGGAAGTGGCTATCGAACCAATCGCGATTCTCGAAGGGGTAGTGCACCTGCGCGTAGGGCATCGACCCGGATTCGAACCAGCAGTCGAGTACCTCGGGAACTCGACGCATCATCGACTTTCCCGTCGGATCGTCCGGGTTGGGACGGACGAGCTCGTCGATCATCGGCCGGTGCAGATCGCTCGGCCGCACGCCGAAGTCGCGCTCGAGTTCGTCGAGCGAGCCGTACACATCGGTCCGCGGGTACGCCGGGTCGTCGGACACCCACACCGGGATGGGGCTGCCCCAGTACCGGTTACGGCTGATGTTCCAGTCGCGGGCACCCTCGAGCCACTTGCCGAACTGTCCGTCACGGATGTGCTCGGGTACCCAGGTGATCTCCTGGTTCAGCTCGACCATTCGATCGCGGAATTTGGTGACCGCGACGAACCACGACGGGACCGCCATGTAGATGAGCGGCTGCCCGCTGCGCCAGCTGTGCGGATACGAGTGCTCAATCGTCTCGTGCCGCAGCAACTTTCCAGCAGCCTTGAGGTCCTTGATGATCGCCGGGTTGGCGTCGAACACCTGAAGTCCCTCGTAAGGCGGGACCATCGACGTGAACTTGCCACCCGCGTCGAGCGGCTGGACCAATTCGATGCCGTTGCGGAGGCAGTAGTCGTAGTCCTCCTCACCGAAAGCCGGGGCCATGTGCACGATCCCGGTACCGGATTCCGTGGTGACGTACTCCGCGGAGATGACGCGATGCGCGTTCTCGTGGCCGGCGAAGAAATCGAACGGCGGATCGTAGTGCAGACCGATGAGATCGGCCCCCTTGTGTTCGGACAGCACCTCCGGCGAGTCACCGAGTTCACGGGCATAGTGGCTCAGACGATCCCGGGCGAGCACATAGCGCTTCCCGTCGAGCCCCGATACCTGTACGTAGTCGATGTCGGGATGCACCGCGACCGCGAGGTTGGACGGCAGCGTCCAGGGCGTCGTGGTCCAGATGATCGCGTTCGCGCCGTCCAGCGGGCCCTCACCGCGCAGCGGCATGTCGACGGTGACGGCCGGGTCCTGACGCATCTTGTACGCGTCGTCGAGTCGGGTCTCCTGATTCGACAGCGGCGTCTGCTCGTACCAGCTGTACGGCAGCACCCGGAAGCCCTGGTAGATCAGCCCCTTGTCGAACAGCTCCTTGAACGCCCACATGACCGACTCCATGAAGTCGAGGTCCAGGGTCTTGTAATCGTTGTCGAAGTCGACCCACCTTGCCTGGCGGGTGACGTAGTCGCGCCACTCGTCGGTGTACCGCAGAACCGAGGACTTGCAGTACTCGTTGAACTTCTCGAGACCCATGACGTCGATCTCGGATTTGTCCTTGATGCCGAGCTGCTTTTCCGCCTCGAGTTCGGCCGGAAGGCCGTGGCAGTCCCACCCGAACCGGCGCTCGACCTTCTTGCCGCGCATCGTCTGGAAACGCGGGATCAGGTCTTTGACATACCCGGTCAGTAGGTGACCGTAGTGCGGAAGACCGTTGGCGAACGGCGGGCCGTCATAGAAGACGAACTCTTCGTCGCCGTCACGCTGCGTCACGGACGCCCGGAAGGTGTCGTCCTCGTCCCAACCTGCCAGCACACGCTGCTCCACCTGAGGGAACTTGACGCCCGTATCCTGCTGAACGCCGTAATCGACCTTCGGGTAGGACTCGTTGCTGTTGGTGACGTTACTTGTGGTGCTCACCGCGATCTCCTCGTGCCTGACGTACTCGGCACGGGGACGACGGGGACGCCTCCTGCGTCACCACCGCGGTACCACCCCGCTTGCACTCCGACGGGAATGCCACTCACTAACGGGCTGTGACGGGCCCACCCGTTCGGTTCTACTGAGCCGGCTTACCGGCCGTTCTTCCGAAGGCTCCCCGGTGATAGCCGGATCGACGCCGTGGTTTCGATCTGAAATTGCTCGCTGCACGCAGTCTAGTCGCCCTCGCCGCCATGGGACCGGTTCGCCGATTCACCGGACGTGGTCGATGGCGGAACGGAATCGGTGTCGCGGCCGGGTCCTGCCGCCGTCCGCCTGCCGGCGAGGGCACTGACCAGCAGCAGCACTGCACCCGCGACGCACACCACGATGCATCCCCAGGCCCAGATGACCGAACCGGTCATCAGAGCGACCACCAGAAGGCCGAACCCTACCGCTGCAAGAACGAGTGTCACGACCAGCACGGCTCAACCTCTATCCGGGCCGCTGGCTGGGCAACTACTGCACGCTCAGTCAGCTATTGCCCTTGGCGTAGGACTGGCTGTAATTCGACTGTGATCCGCCCTGTGCGAACGAATCCTGACCACCGTCCACCGGAACCGCAGACCCACGCTGCTCCAGCTCCTCGAGCTGCGACTCCAGGTACGACTTCAGCCGCACGCGGTACTCGCGCTCGAAGGTCTTGAGCTGCTCGATACGACCCTCCAGTACCGAACGCTGCTGGTTGATCGTGGCCATGATCTCGGTGTGCTTCTTCTCCGCGTCGGCCTGCAGTGCGTCAGCCTTCTCCTTGGCCTGCCGCAGCTGGGTCTCGGAACGGGTCTGCGCGTCGGTGATCAGCGCCTCGGACTTCTGACGAGCGTCCGCAATCATCGATTCAGAACGCTGACGCGCATCGCTGACCAGTTGCTCCGAATTGGTGCGAGCGCTACCCAGCAGCTGCTCGGACTCGGTCTTCGCATCACTGGTGAGACGATCCGCCATCTCCTGAGCCAGGCCGAGGACCTTGGCGGCCTGCATGTGAGCATCCGCTCCCTGAGGGGCTGCCTGCGCAGCGGTCGGGGCCGGGGCAGGCGCCGGTGCCTTGGGCTGCTCGACGACACGCGCGGGCTCGGCCTTGGGCGCAGGTGCCTGCGCTGCGCCGGCGGGACGCGGAGCCTTCTTCGCATCGGCGAGCTCCTTGTCGAGCTCACCTACTCGCTGCCGAAGATCGGCGTTCTCCTCGATCAGGCGCGACAACTCTTGCTCGACAAGGTCTAGAAACGCATCGACCTCGTCTTCGTTGTAGCCCCGCTTACCGATCGGCGGCTTGCTGAACGCGACATTGTGCACATCAGCTGGAGTCAGCGGCATGGAAGGATCCCTTCACGCGTCATTTGGCGGTCTAGCAAGCATTCAGTTACAGCGCAGTCTACGTAACGGTGAACCAACACTGGATCAATGGGGTCCATTCTGTCACACCAGACCCGTGGCCCGCGCTTGTCCCTGAACGATCGACATCAGGATGAAGACGATGAACAGCAAGACCATGATGGATAGATCCAACCGCACCCCACCGAGATTTATCGGGGGGATCAACCGCCGGAGCAGTTTGACCGGCGGATCTGTGACCGTAAATATCGCCTCGAGAATGACGACCACGACGCCGGTCGGCCGCCAGTCCCTGGCGAAGGTCCGTACGAACTCGACGATGATTCTGCCGATGAGAAGCAGCCAGAAGACAAACAGTATCAAGTAGATCACCGAGAACAAGGCCACACCTTCACTCTGCCTGAAACAGTTCGGTCTATCAAAACAAGCCGCGTGGCAAGGGCATTGTGCACCTCAGCCACCGCGGCCCGCATGACGTCCGAGCGTCCGGATCCCGATGATCACGCTCCCGTTTCCCCTGACCGCAACTCTACTTCTGACTGTAGAAGCCGGTTTCCGCGATTCGGCGGCGCTCTTCGGCCGAAACGTCGATGTCGGCGGGTGAGAGCAAGAACACCTTCGTGGCGACCTTGTCGAAGGAGCCGCGCAATGCGAACGCGAGCCCCGCCGCGAAGTCGACAAGACGCTTCGCGTCGGCGTTGCTCATCTCCACGAGGTCCATGATGACCGGGGTGCCGTCGCGGAACCGCTCACCGATGGTGCGCGCCTCGCTGTAATCACGGGGCCGGAGCGTCGTGATCTTCGAGAGCGGCCCTCCCTCGTCGAAGAGGGGTCCGCGACGGCTCTCCACTCTCTCGGACCGAGTATCGACAGCCAGCGCACCGCGGGTGCTGCCACGCACCGACCCACTGACACCCGGACGCGCCGAACGCACAGCCACGGGCTCTACCCGGGACGCGTGCCGCGGGCCGTCGTAGCGGTCGAATTCGTCGTCGAGATCATCGCGTCGGCCCGGCGCGTACGCAGCCTTGCTGAAGGCCGGCTCGGCGAAGTCCCGGTCGTCGCGGTCGAGATACGGATCACGTCCACCGTCCCGTACCGGGCGCGCAGGCCTGCGAGCGGGCTCCGGCTCGTCCAGGTACTCGTCCTCGTAGTCATCGAGGGGAACCATGCCGAAGTAAGCCTTGAACTTGTGCAGACTGCTCATTGATCGACCTTCCTTGGCGCGGCGGACAGGATCCCGCTACGACCGGTCGCAGCGGTGTGGACGGGTTGGCGATCACCCAGCCGACTTTCCTTCGAGGCTCGCCTCGGCGATCATTTCGAGGTTATAGGCCGCGCACCCAACAGAGCGGTTCCGACACGCACGCACGTCGACCCGTGTCGGACAGCGTGCTCGAGATCCTTCGTCATACCCGCTGAGAGCTCCGTCGCATCGGGATGCTCCAGGCACAATCGGGCATGTATGTTCTGGAGTTCCTCGAATGCGGCATCGGGGTCGGCCTCGATCGGTGGAACTGCCATCAGCCCCCGGTACTCGAGGTGCGGGGCCGACTGGACCTGCGCCGCAAGGTTTTCCAAATCCGCCGCCACAGCGCCGCCGCGCTGAGGATCACCGTCGAGACTGACCTGGAGCAACACCCGCAGTGGCGCGGTCCGTTCTCCCGCCTCGAACGCCGCGGTCGCTGCTCGCCCGAGCGCGCCGATCAGTCGTTCACTGTCCACCGAGTGAATCGCGTACGCCCACTGGGCGATCGCCCGTGCCTTGTTGCGCTGCAGGTGACCGATCATGTGCCACCGCACAGCCGGGTCCGGAACCCGCGAACGGAACTCGCCGATCTTCGCGGTAGCTTCCTGCTCACGGGACTCACCGAACTCGCGGCAGCCGAGTTGGTAGAGGATGCGGGCATCGGATTCCGGGAAGAACTTGGTGACCGGGAGAAGCGTCACCTCGGACGGTGTGCGACCCGCGGCGCGGCATGCCGCATCGAGCCGGTCGCGCACTGCTCCGAGCGCAGCCGCAATCTCCGACTCACGACCGCGCAGTTCGCCCGCTTCGCGCACACAGTCGCCTGCTTCGGGCACCCTATCCATCGTCTCCACTCCCACACCGATCGTCTCGCGCAGTATCTACCCGCCGCCCTGCCCAGTATCCATCCAGATCACCGCTGCGAGCCGGCCGGTCGGTGCCTCGCGCCGATGACTGAAGAGCGTCCGGTCCTCGATGGTGCAGCGCGGATCCTCGGCCACGCCCGAGACTCCCGCATCGAGGAGCTGCCTACGAATACCGGCCCGCAGGTCGAGACCGGGTGTCCCCCGCACCGTGCGGGTGGCGCTACCGGGAAGAGCCTTCTCGACGTCGGCCTGCATCGCGGCGGGCACTTCGTACTGTCGTCCGCTCGCCGCCGGTCCGAGGAACGCACCGATCCTCCCGATCCGTGCGCCCTGCTCCACCATGACCTCGAGGACCCGCGAAACTATGCCGATGCGCGCACCGATCCGTCCGGCATGCACGGCCGCGATGACGCCCGCCTCCTCGTCGGAGAGCAGGACAGGCACGCAGTCGGCGCTGAGTGTCGCCAGCGCCAACCCTGGGACTGTGGTCACCAGCGCATCCGTTGCCGGTACCACCGTCTCAGTGGGTCGGTCGATGACCGTCACGTTGCGACTGTGGATTTGCTCCATCCAGATCAGGTGATCGAACGGAACACTGATCTTCTCTGCCAGCCGACGACGATTGGCCTCCACCGCGACGGGGTCGTCCCCGACGTGGTCACCGAGATTGAAGGACTCGTACGGTCCGACGGAGCGTCCTCCTGCACGTGCGGTGACCACACGACGAACCCGGAATCCGGGACCCGGCGACGAACTCAACGACGCATGAAGGAGGGCACGTCGACATCGTCTTCACCCTCCTCGTCGGACACCGGCACGGCGCGCGACGAACCGTTTCCGGACAGCGGAGGCAGACCGCCAGCGCTGTGCGAACTGATCGTCTCGCGCGTCACGGACATCGGCTCGCCGCCCTGCGGCTCCGCGCCCTGGCTCACTTCACCTGCGCGTGCGGCTCCGATGGCGCTGCGTCCGGCCGCGGCGGACTCGACCGGACGACGGGCCGGCGTGCCCCCGTCGAATCCGGCGGCAATCACGGTAACCCGCACCTCGTCGCCCAGCGAATCGTCGATCACGGTGCCGAAAATGATGTTGGCATCGATGTGTGCCGCTTCCTGCACGAGCGAGGCGGCCTCGTTGATCTCGAACAGACCGAGGTCGCTGCCACCCGCGATCGACAGCAGCACGCCGCGCGCACCCTCCATCGACGCTTCGAGGAGAGGCGAGTTGATCGCCGACTCGGCTGCCTTGATGGCACGCCCCTCACCGCGTGAGGATCCGATGCCCATCAGTGCGCTGCCTGCTCCCGACATGACGCCCTTCACGTCGGCGAAGTCGACGTTGATCAGCCCCGGGGTCGTGATGAGGTCGGTGATGCCCTGGACACCGTTGAGGAGAACCTCGTCGGCGCTGCGGAACGCATCCATGAGGCTGACCGCGGCGTCGCCGAGCTGGAGAAGGCGGTCGTTCGGAATGACGATGAGGGTGTCGCACGATTCGCGCAACGACTGGATGCCGGTGTCAGCCTGTCCGCCGCGCCGCTTTCCCTCGAACGAGAAGGGCCGCGTCACCACACCGACGGTGAGCGCCCCGAGCTTGCGCGCGATACTCGCGACCACCGGGGCCCCACCGGTACCCGTGCCGCCGCCCTCACCGGCCGTGACGAACACCATGTCGGCGCCCTTGAGGACTTCCTCGATCTCGTCCTTGTGGTCTTCTGCGGCCTTGCGGCCGACCTCGGGATCTGCGCCGGCTCCGAGTCCGCGGGTGAGTTCGCGGCCGACGTCGAGCTTGACGTCGGCGTCACTCATCAGCAGCGCTTGCGCGTCGGTGTTGACGGCAATGAACTCGACTCCTTTGAGTCCCTGCTCGATCATCCGGTTGACTGCGTTCACGCCGCCGCCGCCGATGCCGACGACCTTTATTACGGCGAGGTAGTTGTGCGGGGGCGTCATCGGCTCTCGCCTTCCATGAGTGTGTATCACGCTTTCGTACAAAACAGCCGGGGTAAACTCTCAACCTGAACCATAGGGTTACGGTTATGTCAAGTACTCGACTAGAACGAAACGCTATGCACCGCCATCGGGATACGCCATTAGGCGCGCCGAGGCGCGCCCAGTTATTTGACGAACTCACCCGCGGTCGTGCCGCCCACGTACTCCACTCCCCTACCGGACCGTCGGCAGATCAGGGCTCGACACGTCGTACGTCTGCCCCGGCTGGGTCAGCAGTGGCAACGTGACCGCCGCCTTCCGTTCGGACTTCTCCGTGCCGCCCCACACCACGACGCGTCCATCGAGCAACGTCACCGAGATATCCGAGATCGATTCAGCAGCAACCTGACCCACCTGCCCGCGCAATTGCGGAGGCATCGACTCCAGCACGTCGAGCGCGGCCTCGGTACAGGGGTCACCCCACCCGGGTGTCTCCGTCACCAACCGCGGAACACCGGGCGGCGGTGGCGCGATCTCGTAGTCGACGGCCTCCGCGTCCAGCAGATGCGTGCCGTCGGGCGTGTCGACGAACACGACCGGCAACCGCTCGGTCACCGTCACCCGGATGGTGGACGGATACATTCTCTGCACGCGGGCGCTGGCCACCTTGGGGATGGCGGCGACCCGTTGCGCGGCCGACCCGGTGTCGACACGCAGCAGCGGCTGCCCCTGCGGCACGGCGAGCACCTGTCGAATCTGTTCCTCGGGAATCGTCGTGGCACCCGCGACATCGGTGGAACGCACCGACAGCAGCGGCGTGAACCAGGCCACGAGACCGAGCCCCACCACCACGACGACACCGATCAGACCGGTCACCGTCGGCCGGCGATACCACGACCGACCCGGCGCCTCCACGGCGTCGGGAACTGCTGCGGGGGAGCCGGATCCGCGTGGCCGGCGAGTCGCCGGGTCACCGACCGGCGACGTCCGCCGCGACGAGGACCTGGTGCCGGGGTTCCGCGCCGAGGCGCCGCCGGGACGCGGGCTGCGCTGGGCGTCGCGGCGGACCGGGCGATCCGGCCGCTCGGGGCGACCTCGACGCTCCCGCGTCATCGCGATGCGTGGTGCGGGGCCGCACGCAGTGCGTCGAGAATCTGGTTGCCGAGCATCGTGACGTCACCCGCACCCATCGTGATCACGACGTCACCGGGACCAGCCAACGCCGCCACCTGACGCGGCGCCTGCGACAAGTCGGGCTGATAGTGCACCGGCTTGGACACCGCCAGCGCGACCAGTGCCCCACTGACACCGGGCATGGGTTCCTCCCTTGCCCCGTACACGTCGAGCACCACCACCTCATCGGCGAGATCGAGGGCATGCCCGAACTCTTCCGCGAAAGTTGCTGTACGCGAGTAGAGATGAGGTTGGAACACCACGATGACATTGCCCCGGCGGACCGATTCCTCGGACGCCCGGCGATCCGCCTCGTGCGGCTGGCGCACCAGGTCGGCCGCCGCGCCGAGCACCGCACGGACTTCGGTGGGATGGTGCGCGTAGTCGTCGAACACCCGAACCCCGCGCTCACGTCCGGTGAACTGGAACCGACGGTGCACGCCGCCGAAACCGGCGATTCCTTCCAGGATTTCGTCCACGTCGGCACCTGCTTCACGTGCCGCGAGAAGAGCGGCCAGCGCGTTGAGTGCCATGTGCCGTCCGGGCACACCCATCCGGATCGTCCTCGGCGACTGCTCCCCCGCCAGCTCGAACTGCAGCACTCCCCCGACGTCCCTGGCCTCGAAACTCAGCAGTCGCGCGCCGACCTCGACGCCGTCGACCGGAGCGAAGGCTCCGTCGGCGTTCTCGGCGCTGCCGTATCCGAGCACCCGCACACCGGGAAGTTCCCGCGCCGCCACCCGCTGCGCGAGCGCCGCCGAACCCGGATCGTCGAGACACACGACCAGAAGTCCACCGGGCGCCAGCCGATCGGCGAAATCGTCGAAAACCTGGATATAGGCCTCCGGGCTGCCGAAATAGTCGAGGTGGTCGGCCTCGACGTTGGTCACGACGACGACGTCGGGGTCGTACTGGAGCAGCGAACCGTCACTTTCGTCGGCCTCCGCGACGAACACGTCGCCGCTGCCGTGATGAGCGTTGGTCCCAGCCTCGTTCAGCTCGCCGCCCACCGCGAAGGAGGGGTCGAAACCACAATGCTGCAGCGCCACCACCAGCATCGACGTCGTCGACGTCTTACCGTGTGTGCCCGAGACGAGCAGGGTGCGGTGACCTTGCATGAGCGACGCCAGCACCGCGGGGCGCAGGATGACGGGGATGCCGCGCCGCGCCGCCTCGACCAGTTCCGGGTTGTCCTTCGGAATGGCGGCGTGCGTCGTGACCACCACCGTGGGTCCGCCGGGCAGGAGGTCGAGTGCGCTGGCGTCGTGGCCGATGCGCACGTTCGCGCCACGCGCGCGCAGCGCCAGCACACCGCGGCTCTCCTTGGCGTCGGAACCGGACACCTGGCCACCTCGGGCCAGCAGGATCCGGGCGATACCGGACATTCCGGCACCACCGATCCCCACCATGTGGACGCGTTCCAGGTGCGCGGGCAGGTCGGTCATCGGGTTCCCCTTGTCAGCGCGGCCACGTCGAGAACAATCTGCGCAACCTCGGCGGCTGCGCTACGGTGACCCGCCCCGGCCGCGCGTCGCCCCATGTCCGCGAGCCGCGCTGGGTCGCGCAGCATCGGGATCACGGTGTCCGCGACGAATGCGGCGGTCAGGTCGCCGTCACGGACAATCATTCCACCTCCGGCCGCGACCACCGGCCGCGCATTCAATTCCTGCTCGCCGTTGCCGTGCGGCAACGGCACGTACAGCGCGGGAAGGCCCACCGCCGACACCTCCGCCACCGTCATCGCACCCGATCGGCAGATCACCGCATCGGCGGCCGAGTAGGCGAGATCCATCCGCGAGAGGTACGGAACCGCCACGTAGGGCGGACTACCGGCGGTATCGGGGACGTCCAGGGTGTTCTTCGGACCGTGCGCGTGCAGGACCGCGATCCCTGCCGCTGCCAGCGACTCGGCAGACCCCGACACCGCCTCGTTGAGCGACCGTGCACCCTGTGATCCGCCGAAGACCAGCAGCACCGGTCCGTCCGCGGGAAGCCCGAAATGGGCCCGAGCCTCGGCACGCAACCCGGCCCGGTCGAGACCGGTGATGGACGCACGCACCGGAATGCCCACGATCTCGGCCTCCGAACGGCCCCGCGCCTTCACACCGGAACCCGCCACCGCGGCAAGGACCCGTGCGGCACGACGGGCGCCGATCTTGTTGGCGATTCCCGCGCTCGCATTCGCCTCGTGCACCACGATCGGAATTCTGCGGCGACGCCGCAGTAGCCCGGGCCCGGCCGCCAGGTAGGCGGGCAGCGCCACGTACCCACCGAAACCGACGACGACGTCGGCACCGGTTTCGTCCATCACCGCACGGGTACGACGGACCGATTGCCGCACCCGGCGAGGAAGCCGCAGCAGGTCGAGGGTGGGCTTGCGGGGAAGAGGCACCGGAGGAATGAGTTCCAGTGGATAGCCCCGCTCCGGAACCAGGGTGGTTTCGAGACCCCGCGCCGTGCCCAGCGCCGTCACCACCACGTCCCCGTCGATCGCCTTGATCGCATCGGCCACCGCCAGAGCCGGTTCGATGTGTCCGGCGGTACCACCACCGGCCACGATCACCGACAGCGTGGGCTTCTCGCCGCTCACCTACGAAATCCTCGCTCTCCTGCTCGGCCACCCGAGCTTCGCTGCTGGCGCACACCGCGGTCGGGTGTGCGGGCATTGCCGCGTGCCGCGCGGCCCTTGTCGTACGTGATGCTGCGGGTGCGGGCCGCCATCTCGCGGCCTGCCTGTCGACGTGCCTCGGCCCGTCGTACCGCCTCCGCCCGGGCAGCGTCCGCCCGCACCGGGGAATACGCCTCCGGCTTCGGGAGACGCAGAAGGCGCCCGAAGCGGCCGTCCTGACCCGAATGCAATGCCGCGACCGCCTCCGGTTCGTGCCGGGCCGCATTCGCCACCACGCCGAACATGAACAGCGTCGTCGCCGTCGACGTTCCCCCTGCCGACACGAGGGGCAGCTGCAGTCCGGTGACGGGAAGCAGTCCGATGACGTACCCCACGTTGATGAACGTCTGACCGGTGATCCACACCGTGGCCGTGCCTGTGAGCAACCGCAGGAAAGGATCGGCCGATCGGGCGGCGATGCGTAGACCCGTATACACGAACAACCCGAAGAGCCCCAGCACGGCGGCACCGCCCAGGAAGCCCAGTTCCTCACCGATGATGGCGAAGATGAAGTCGTTGTGCGCGTTGGGCAGATAACTCCACTTCGCACGGCTCTGCCCCAGTCCGCGCCCGAGGATTCCACCGTCGGCCAGCGAGTACATCGCCTGGCGTGACTGATAGCCGATGCCCTGCGGATCTTCGTCCGGATTGAAGAAGGCCCGCACGCGGGCCGAACGGTAACCGGCGGTGAGTGCAAGCACCACCACCCCGGCGAGACCGGTACCGACGATGCCCAGGAACAATTTGAGCGGCAGACCCGCGAACCACAGCAAGGCCATCAGGATGATGGCCAGCGAGACCGTCGTTCCGAGGTCGGGCTGCAAGATAATGAGCACGAACGCCAGAAGCGCGGCGGGAATGAGTGGGACCAGCATGTCCCGGATCCCGACCAGGTCGCTTCGGCGTGACGCCAAGATGTGCGCACCCCAGATGGCAAGCGCAATTTTCGTCAACTCGGCCGGCTGCAGCGACACGCCGCCGACCACGAACCATCCTCGGGTGCCCTGCGACACCGTTCCGATACCGGGTATGAGCACCAGTATGAGGAGGACGATCGTTGCCGCGAAGGCGGGAAAGGACAGGGCACGCATCACCCGTACCGGGATCTGCAGCGCGACGAAGAACAGGATCATCCCGACACCGGCGAAGATCGCCTGCCGGGTGAACAGCGTGTAGGCCGAGCCGTCGTTGGCGTACGCCTCCACACTTGACGACGACAGCACCATCACCAGTCCCAGCACCGTCAGCAGGAACGCGATGGTCACGACGAGGTGGAACGACGCCAGCGGTCGGGCCAGCCAAGCACCGATCCGGGTGCGGGGCGCGCGCGGCGGCGAGGTCCGGGTGCGCGGACCCTGCGGTGGGCGGCGGGGAGCAGCCGACCGCGAAGAACCGGCCTGCGAGCGCGGGTCTTCGGAGAAGCGCGGTCGGGGCGCGTCACCGAACCGCGGCCGCGGCGGGTCACCGCGGCCGCGTTCACCGGCACGGCTTCGCTGCGCGTCGGTCACGCGGCGTGCGCGCGGGTCGGCCGAGGTCATTGCGGCTTCCCGGAGATGTCCGATACACGCAGCCGGCTGACCGCGTCGACGAAACTCCTACCTCGATGACCGTAACTGTCGAACATGTCGAGCGAAGCGGCGGCAGGAGCGAGTACGACGGCGTCACCCGCTGTCGCAAGAGCGGCTGCCTCGCGCACAACGGCCGCCATGACCGCATCGCTGTCGGTACCCGGCGGCAGGACCACCCGTCGGGTCGCGGCTCGAGCAACAGCACTCACTCCAGCATCGTCTCCCGTTTCGACACTGACCACGGGAACCTGGGGGGCGTGTCGCGCAAGCGACTCGGCGATGTGGGTGGCATCACGCCCCAGCAGCACGACTCCGGTCAGGCGGTCGGCCACCGCGACGACCAGGTCGTCGACCTGCGCGCCCTTGAGGAGGCCGCCGGCGATCCACACCACTCGCTCGTGCGCCAGGATCGACGGCCCGGCCGCATGCGGATTGGTGGCCTTCGAATCGTCGACGAAGGTCACACCGCCGATCTCGGCAACGCGCGCACCGCGGTGCGGGCCAACGACGTAGTTCGCCAGACCGCCGGCCACATCCTCGGGCTCGACCCCCGCGGCGCGCGCGAGCGCAGCCGCGGCCAGCGCGTCCATCAGCCCGGCGGGACCGGGCGGGGTGATCCCCGCTGTCGGGGCCAGCCGTTCTCCGTCGGCGAACGCCCGATCGACCAGGTGGCCGTTCTCGATACCCAGCTCCCCCGGCCCCGGGACACCCAACCGGAAACCCACCGTGCGTTCGGCGGGCGACGAGGAGGCGAGGGACGCCGCTATCTCGTCGTCGAGGCCCAGTACCGCGACGTCACCAGTCAGCGCGCGCGCCTTCGCTTCGATGTACGACTGCATACCGCCGTGCCAGTCCAGGTGGTCCTCGGCGATGTTCAGGATCGCTCCGGCCGCGGGCCGGACCGACGGTGCCCAGTGCAGTTGGAACGACGAGAGTTCCACCGCCAGCACCTCCGGCCGAGGCGACGTCTGGCGCAACGCCTCGAGAACCGGGAGTCCAATGTTGCCGCAGGCCGCGCTCGGGATCTTCGCCGACGCGAGGATCGACTCCAGCATCGAGGTCGTGGTCGTCTTTCCGTTGGTGCCCGTGACCACCAGCCATCTGCGGGGCGGACCGTAGAGCCCCGATCGGTCCACATGCCAGGAGAACTCGATATCTCCCCAAATGGGGATGCCGTCTCCGGCGGCGACCGAGAGCAGAGGGGCGTCGGGCCGGAAACCCGGGCTGGTCACGACCAGTGCAAAGCCACGGACCCGATCGCGATCCGCGAGGAGGTCGTCGATGGGCACGGTGGCTGCGCCGAGGCGTGCGCACTCGGCGAGGGCATCGGCGTTCGAATCGGTGACGGTGACGAGGGCTCCGAGTTCCCGGAGGGGTTCGATCGTCGCCCGGCCCGAGACACCCGCCCCCGCAACGAGCACGCCACGACCACGCAACCGATCGAGCTCCTGATCCTCGGCCACTGCGTCAGCCGCCGATCGCTGCCAGGTATTCGCTGTAGAACAGCGCGAGACCGATCGCCGAGGCAATGGCCGCCAGCAACCAGAAGCGGATGATCACCGTGGTTTCCGCCCACCCGGCGAGTTCGAAGTGATGGTGGAACGGCGCCATTCGGAACACTCGTCTTCGGCTCGACCGGAACACCGCGACCTGGATCACCACGGACGCCGCTTCGGCGACGAAGAGTGCGCCGATGACCACCATCAGCAGTTCGGTGCGTGTCGTGATGGACAACCCGGCGAGCATTCCGCCCAGAGCCAGGGAGCCGGTGTCGCCCATGAAGATCTTGGCGGGCGCAGCGTTCCACCACAGGAAGCCGATGCACGCACCGGCCCCGGCGGCGCAGATCAGGGCCAGGTCGAGCGGGTCCCGGACGTCGTAACAGCCCTTTCCCGGACTGGTCTCACACGCGTTGCGGTACTGCCAGAACGTGATGATGACGTAGGCGCCGAGGACGAGGCTCATGGAACCAGCCGCCAGGCCGTCGAGGCCGTCAGTGAGGTTGACGGCGTTCGACCACGCACTGACCAGCAGGTAACAGAACGCGACGAACACCACGGAACCTACGGTCACCGTCGCGATGTCGCGGACGTACGACAGATGCGCGCTGCCGGGGGTGAGGTCGTTCGCGCCGCGGAACTGCAGCGCAAGGATGCCGAACGCCACCGCCGCGACCAACTGGCCGACCAGCTTCGCCGTCTTGTTCAGTCCCAGGTTGCGCTGCTTACGGATCTTGATGAAATCGTCGAGGAAACCGACACCACCGAGCGCGGTGGTCAGGCCCAGCACCAGCAGACCCGACGCCGACGGGCCGTCCGCGTTGTAGCCGATACCGATCAGGTGCGATCCCCAGTACCCGGCCCACAGGCCGGCGAGGATAGCGACGCCGCCCATCGTCGGGGTCCCGCGCTTCGACTGGTGACTCGCCGGACCCTCGACGCGAATCTCCTGGCCGAAACCCTGACGGGAGAACGCCTTGATGAGGACGGGGGTCAGCAGAATCGAGACGGCAAGCGCGATGCCCGCCGCGAAAAGGATCTGTCTCACCGCATGGCCTCCGAACCCTTCTGTCCCGTGTGTCCCGCCAGCACCGCGTCCGCGACCTCCCACAGTCCGATCGATTGCGACGCTTTGACCAATACGAGGTCACCGGCCGCCAGTTCCTTCTCGAGCAACGCGATCGCGGAGGCTGCGTCGGGAACGAGTATCGCCTCGTCACCCCACGAGCCCTCCATGACAGCGCCTTGGTGCATAGCCCGTGCCGGTCTGCCCGTACCGACGATGATCAACTTGCTCACGTCCAGCCGGACCGCGAATCTGCCGATCGCATCGTGCTCGACCACTGATTCTGGACCCAGCTCCGCCATTTCCCCGAGTACCGCCCAACTGCGGCGCGCCGCGCCGCGACCGGTCCTCGCCATCGACACCAGCGCCTTGATGGCCGCCCGCATCGAATCAGGATTGGCATTGTACGAGTCGTTGACGACCGTCACACCGTCCGGGCGATCCCGCACATCCATTCGGCGAGCAGACACCGCTGCGGCCCCGGACAGGGCCTGGGCCACCTGGCCGAGATCCGCACCGCACTCGAAAGCCACTGCGGCAGCGGCGAGCGCGTTCCCGATCTGGTGTTCACCATGCACGGCCAGCTCGACCGGAACACTGCCCGAGGGCGCGGTGAGCGTGAACCGCGCACGCGCCTTCTCATCGAGCACGATGTCAGTGGCCCGGATATCCGCCGCCTCCGACTGACCGACGAGAACGACGCGCGCCGAGGTCCGCGAGGCCATGGCGACGACCAGAGGGTCGTCTGCATTGAGCACGGCGACGCCGCCGTCCTCGGCAGCGGGAAGCGCTTCGGCCAGCTCCCCCTTCGCGAGGGCGATCGCGTCACGCGAACCGAACTCACCGAGGTGCGCCGTACCCACGTTGAGGATCACCCCGATGCGGGGAGGCGCGATGGTGGCCAGGGACGCGATGTGTCCCAGGCCGCGTGCAGACATCTCGAGAACCAGGAATCGGGTGTCGGCGTCCGCGCGCAGAGCCGTCCAAGGATGTCCGAGCTCGTTGTTGAACGATCCCGGCGGCGCCACCACCGGCCCCGAGGGACGCAGAACAGCGGCCAATAGATCTTTGGTCGACGTCTTGCCCGCGGACCCGGTCACTCCGACCACAGTCAGGCCCTTGTCGGTGAGTTCGTCGACACAGGCCCGCGCGAGCTTTGCCAGAGCGGCGAGTACAGCGGCGCCGGACCCGTCCGCATCGTGTTCGAGTGCCATCGCCCGGCTCGGGACATCCGGCGGAATCGGCGGCACCACAACCGCGGGAACCCCTACCGGACGCGCCGCCAGGACGGCGACTGCACCGGCCGCGACTGCAGCAGCCGCATGGTCGTGGCCGTCGACACGGGCACCGGGCAGAGCGAGGAAGAGGCCGCCGACGCCAACCTTCCGCGAATCGAACTCGACGCTGCCGATCACCTCGGCGGAAGGATCGACGACGTCGTGGAGTTCACCGCCCACGATCGCTGCAATGCGAGCGAGTGTCATCGGGATCATTTGCTTCCTCCGACTACCTGCTCGATCGCTTCGCCCAGTACCTCACGATCGTCAAATGGGTGCTTCACCCCGGAAATCTCCTGACCGGACTCGTGTCCCTTACCCGCGACCAGAACTACGTCGCCTGCCTGCGCCCAGCTGACGGCGTCGGCGATCGCCCTCGCCCGGTCCGCTACTTCCCGTACTTCTCCCCGCTCGGATTCCGGCACCTCGAGTGCACCTTCCCGGACCGCGGCCCTGATCGTCGCCGGGTCCTCGGTGCGCGGGTTGTCGTCTGTGATGATCAGCAGGTCCGCCCCTCGCGCCGCGGCCGACCCCATCAGGGGTCGCTTCCCGGTGTCGCGGTCACCTCCCGCACCGACGACCACCGCGATGCGGCCCGGCACCTGGCTCCGAAGCGTCGCAATCACGGCTTCGAGGGCAGCGGGTTTGTGCGCATAGTCGACGACAGCGAGGAAGTCCTGGCCCCGATCGATCCGCTGCACCCGTCCGGGTACGTCGACCTCCGCGATGCCCTTCACGGCCTCGAGCGGATCGACCCCCAGCGACGCGCCCAACGCGACGGCCACCGAGGCGTTCGCCACGTTGTACCGACCCGGAAGCTGCAGCAACACCTCGAGCGACGTGCCGTCCGGTGTGGTGAGGGAGAAAGTCTGCGAACCGGAAGGTGACACCGTCGGCGCCCCTGCGGTCCACTCGGCCTCCGGACCGCCGGGCACGGTGGCCACCCTCGACACGACCGAGTCGGCGTCGGCGGCAACCTCTGCCATCCGTTGCCCCCATACGTCGTCGACGCAGACGACCGCCCGCGGTGCATGGACTGACGATTCGGCACGGAAAAGCCTGGCCTTGGCGGCGAAGTAGTCCTCGAAGTCGCGGTGGAAGTCCAGGTGGTCCTGCGAAAGATTGGTGAAGGCACCCACATCGAAGCGCACACCGTCGACCCGGCCGAGCGAGAGCGCGTGACTGGACACTTCCATCACCACCGTGTCGACCCCTTGCTCGAGCATCACAGCGAACAAGGCGTGTAGTTGCGGGGCCTCGGGCGTCGTCAGTGCACTCGGCACCCGTCGACCTTTCATCCGCGTTTCGATGGTGCCCACCAGACCAGTGGTGCGCCCGGCTGCGGTGAGGGCACCCTCCACGAGATACGAGGTGGTGGTCTTTCCGGAAGTCCCGGTGATACCGATCACCTGCATGCGCTCGGACGGCCGTCCGTAGATGGTGGCCGACAACTCGCCGAGAACTCCGCGGGGATCGTGGTGGACGAGGACGGGCACGTCCGCGCCCAGCCGGGTCACCACCTCGAATCCAGCCTCGTCCGTGAGGATCGCGGCCGCACCGCGTGCCACAGCGTCTGCCGCGAACTCCGCCCCGTGCGCCCGCGCACCGGGCAAGGCCGCGAACAGGTCGCCTTCGGCGATGGCCTGAGCCCGAAGATCCACTCCCGTGACGACGACGTCGGCGGCTGCGCCTGCGGAAGCCTCGATTCTGGCTCCTGCGGCTGCGGCGAGAACGTTCACCGGGGTGCGGACCGGGTGGGCGGGGCGCAGGTCTTCCACGGATTTCAGCGGCGCGGACGTCGACTGCGGGCGGGACGGAACAGGCACCGGGCTCCTCTCGGGTGTCGACTCACTTCGGATAATGGGCGTCACGCACGGCTCGAACAGTGCGCGACCTGGGCATCTTCACGCGACATTGTTCACTGAACGACTGTGCCCACTGAACGGCCGACGTGTCAGATTACCGCGACCGTTCCGAAAGGCGGATTCGGCCGACCATCGCTCAATCGGCTTGGAGCACCAGCCTGCGTCCGGGATCGGGGGACATCGGGACGCTGTCACGTTGGAGCAACCACGACGCGATGTTGTGAAACAGTGGCGCGGCGGACTGCCCACCGGTGCCGTCGGCGCTACGCGTGGGCGCATTGAGCATGATGCCGATGACGTATCGCGGATTGTCTGCGGGCGCGATCCCGGCGAACGTGATCCAGTAGTTCGAATTCGAGTAGCACTTGCACGCCGGATCGACCTGCTGCGCTGTCCCCGTCTTGCCACTGATCTGGTAGCCGTCGACGGCAGCCTGAACACCGGTACCGCGCTGGTTGCCGGTGTCGTTCTGTGTGACGGACCGGAACATGTCGCGCACGGTGGACGCCGTCTGCGGACTGACGACGGTAACCTCCTCCGGTCGCTCTGTCTCGGTTCTGTCGCCGTCCGCGTCGATCGTTGCCCTCACGATGCGCGGCGGAATGCGGACACCGTCGTTGGCGATGGCCTGATACATGCCGGTCATCTGCAACAGCGTCATCGACAGACCCTGGCCGATCGGCAGGTTCGCGAAGGTGCCGCCCGACCACTGGTCGCGGCTCGGCACACTGCCCGCGCTCTCGCCGGGCAGCCCCACCTCGGTGCGCTGACCGAGACCGAACTTCGACAGCATGTCGGCGTACCGGTCCTCGCCGACGCGCTGGGCGAGCATCAGTGTGCCGACGTTCGACGACTTGCCGAACACCCCGGTAGAGGTGTACGGAGCGACGCCGTGATCCCAGGCATCCTTCACCGACACGCCTGCCATTTGAATGGTGCCGGGAACCTCGAGAACCTCGTCGGGGTTGGTCAGCCCGTACTCGATGGCGGCCGCGGCGGTGACGATCTTGTTCACCGATCCCGGCTCGAACGGGGTACTGACAGACAGATTGCCCATCTCGACGGATCTCGGATTGTTGCCCACACCGATTGCCGGATTGAATGTGCTGTCGTTCGACATCGCCAGCACCTCCCCTGTATGGGAGTCGAGCACCACAGCCGAGGCGTCCTTGGCGCCGGACTTGTCCTTCGCCATCTGCACTTGCTGTTGCACGTAGTACTGCAGATCCGAATCGATGGTGAGTTCCACACTCGACCCGTCCACGGCAGGTTGCTTGTCACGCCAACTGCCGGGAATGACGGCTCCGTCGGACCCGCGGTCGTACGTTTCGGAACCGTCCGTGCCGGCGAGGGTGGAGTCGAGGGAGTCCTCGAGGCCGAGGAGTCCGTGCCCGTCCCAGCCGGTCGCGCCGACGAGGTTCGCGGCAAGCGACCCACCGGGATATTCGCGGATGTCCTGGCGCTCGAGACCCACTTCGGGAAACTTCTCGCTGATGTCCGCCGCAACCGCCGGGTCGACACTGCGGGCGAGGTAGACGAATGTCTCGTCGCTGCGCAGTTTTTCCTTCAGTTCTTTCTCCGGGGCAGCGTCACCGAGCCGGTCGTGGATCTCCGCGGCGATCGCATCGAGCCGGGAATCGACTTCGGGGGCGATGTCGCTCTTGGCTCTCGCCTCCTCGAGTTCCTTGCGGACTCGCGCCGGCTGGAAGGTGAGGGCCTTCGCTTCCATCGTGAAGGCAATGGGATTGGCGTTGCGGTCCGTGATCGATCCGCGCAGCGCCGGATCCACCTGGGTCGTGGTGCGTTGATTCGCCGCCTCGGCCGACAGTTGCGGCGCGTCGATGACCTGAATCCACAGAAGTTGCAGCGCGGCGAGGCCGAGCGCTCCGAACATCATCCCGCGTCCGATCCGCTGCCTGAACGGAAAGGACCCCGTGCCGGCGCCCTTGGGGCGCCGGGGACGACTTCTCGGTGCGTTTCGGTTCACCGGCGACCACCCGATGGTGGTGCTGTCGTCGGTGCAGTGGTCGAAGGCATCACGGGAACCAATTGTTCACCTCGGGCCTGGATCTCAGGGCTATTGCCGGGACGCGGCGTGGCGCGTGGTGCCTGCGTGGTGGTGGAACCTCGGTTCGGAGCGGTCGCGACCGTGCTCCCCGCCTGGGTGAACGGGGCCGCGGCATCGAGCGGCGGCACGGGTGACCCGGATGCCGGAGCCGGCTTTCCGACCACCTCGACGCTTCCGTCCAAGTGCACCACGAGACGAGCCGGATCGTTCGCTGGAACCATCCCCAGCTCGGCCGCTTCCTTTGCGAGTTCGGGCGCAGAGTTGGCTGTCTCCACGTCCCGCTGCAGCGCCGCCTTCTCTTCTGCGAGCGACTGATTGTGTTCACGCGCAGCACTGAGCTGATAGGAATCCTCGGCGGAGCGGGTCGTGAGCAGGAGAGTGACCGCCAGGCCAAGGGTGAGCAACCCGAGAATCGTTGCCACGAAAGGGATCCGGGCGGCGAGCGAACCGGCGCGATTCTTGCCGGCTACTGCGGTCGGCGTTCCGTTGTGCACCGCCGCACGCTGGGTACGTCGCTCGTACGCCCGCTGGGCAGCGCCCGAACGGTTACCCCCGCGCGCGGGTCGCACCTCGGGGGAACTCACCTGAACCGTCATGCCGCCGACCTCCTGGCAATTCTTTCTGCAGCGCGCAAGCGCACCGGGGCTGATCGTGGGTTCTCTTCTACTTCCTGCTCGGACGCGCGCTCCGCCCCTCGGGTGAGGATGCGGAACTCCGGCCCCATTCCCGGTAATTCGACAGGGAGCCCCTCGGGACTCCTCGACTTCGAGCGGGGAGTGATCTCCTGTTTGACGACCCGATCTTCGAGCGACTGATACGACATGAACACGACGCGTCCCCCGACAGTCAACGAGTCGAGCGCAGCTGGTATTGCCGCTCGCAGGGAATCGAGTTCGCCGTTGACCTCCACTCGAAGGGCTTGGAACGTCCGCTTGGCGGGGTGCCCCCCGGTCCGGCGAGTGGCCGCCGGAATGGCGCGATACAACAGTTCGACCAGTTCGGCGCTGGTCGTGAACGGCTGCTTCGCCCGCTGTCGGACGATTTCCGAGGCGATTCTTCCCGCGAATCGTTCCTCGCCGTACGTGCTGAGGATCCGAGCCAGATCACCGTGGCTGTATGTGTTGAGTACCTCTGCCGCCGTGATGCCTGTCGTCGGATCCATCCGCATGTCGAGCGGTGCGTCGATGGAGTAAGCGAAACCGCGATCCGACTCGTCGAGCTGCATCGATGAGACCCCGAGGTCGAAGAGGATGCCGTGCACGGAATCCTCGGGAGGAAGTCCCGCTTCGACGAGGGCATTCTCGATGCCGTCGTACCGCGTGTGGACGAATGTCACCCGGTCCGCGAACTGGGCGAGCCGAGCTCCCGCGATCTCGAGGGCGTGTGGATCTCGATCGAGGGCCACAAGTTTCAGCTGCGGGTACGTCCGGAGGAAGTGCTCGCTGTGCCCGCCGAGGCCGAGGGTGGCGTCGATCATGACAGCTCCCCCACCCTCCGGATCGTGCAAAGTGAGAGCGGGGCCCAGCAGTTCGACTGCCCGGTGCAGCAATACCGGGATATGACCGAAACCATCGGCGGGCGAGGATTGTTCCCCCTCGTGATCCACCATGATCCCTCCGGCTCCTGCTTCTGTGGTGCGGGTGGACGTATCCGAAGCCGGGGTCCACTTGTCGAACTTCTCTTTTCGGCCGGTTGCCGGTGCGAATGCTTCGAGGTCCCTGCCCGAAATGGAAACCTGGCGCTGGGGAAGTGCGTCAGGGTTCCGTCGGACAGAGGCCTCGCTGCATTCGCAGGCTCGCAGTCATGCTCAGACGATCTCGCCGAGCGCGACTCCCGTTGCCTGCGAGTAGTTCTCCTCGTTTTCCTCGATGTAGGTCTGCCATGCTTGCGCATCCCAGATCTCGAGGAAATCGACCGAACCGATCACTACGCAATCCTTGGAAAGACCCGCGTAACGACGGTGATCTGCCGAGAGGGTGATGCGCCCCTGGGCATCTGCGTGCTGCTCATCGGTGCCGGCAGCGAGACCACGGACGAATGCTCGCGCTTCCGGATCGCTTCTCGAGGCGGCCGCGGCCTTGCGCGCAAGCGCAGTGAACTCTTCCCGGGGATACACCGCAAGGCTGTGATCCTGACCCTTGGTGACCATCAACCCTCCCGCCAGTGCATCCCGGAACTTTGCGGGCAACGTCAGCCGCCCCTTGTCGTCGAGCTTCGGCGTGTAGGTACCGAGAAACACTCGACACCTCCCACTACGTCCATATCGAACGCCGCATGCCCGGGCGGTTCACCTTCGCTCCCCGCTGCGCACCACAGTACCCCACTTTCCCCCACTGACAAGGCGGAAAGGACGGTGTTTCCCTGCCGTTTGCTCGATACTTGCTGGTCAACGCGAATTCAGGAAAGTGGGGGAAAATTCCCCGAGTGATCGCAAACACGGCACAGGCACGCGGCCAAGCAACCCAGAGCCCCCCGGCGCGCATCAAAAGACCAGGTGAGCCGCCGCGAATGGACACGACTGCGGTCGCGACTCGATCACCCCACCCATGATGGGGGAAAGTGGGGCGAGACGTGGGTGCGGGTGGGACCCGAATACGGGCGGACGTTCACTGGATCGTCGTCCCGCTCACGACACGACGTCGCGGCGGGGCATTCCTCAGCACAAAAAGGCGTTGGCGGTGTGGCATCGAAATGCCACACCGCCAACGCCGAGAGTGAGTTCTGTTACTCCTGCTCGAACCTCTTCTTGAAGCGATCTTCCATTCGCGACGAGAACCCGCCACTCTTGCGTCCGCTCCGAGGCTTACCCCGGTCGGTCCTCTTGGTCTCGTCGGGCGTGGTCGAGCCGCCACGCGACGACTGTCGGGACTGCTTCTTTCCCCCACCCCACAGGAGGAGGACTCCCGCACCGAACATAACGATGAAGCCGATCAAGCTGATGATCGGAAAACCACCCGGCTTGATCGGCAGGGCGACGCCGGCGATGAGCAGTACCAGTCCCAGGACGAACAGGGCTACAGCTTGCAATCGACGACGACTCGATGCCGCACGCATGCGACCGCCTCGCACAGTGGAGGCGAACTTGGGATCTTCGGCATAGAGAGCGCTCTCGATCTGGTCGAGCATGCGCTGCTCGTGCTCGGAGAGTGGCACGGTACCTCCCCCGGCACTGGAGTGTTGGCCACCGCCTCACGGTGCGAGACGGTGGGTAACCGACTTTGGCGGCTACCTAGATTCAATAATACGAGCAGTTCGATCCCCGTACCACCTACTCGGTGCACGAGTTCGACACCAACCTTACGGACTCCCGCACCGAACCCTGCCTCGGGCTTCGCAATGTGGCCGACCGCGCGCGTGTCCGGGCCCGGTTCCGAGCTCGACGGGCAGCTACGACGCCCTCAAATCGATGTCGACACCGCGCCCGATGTGGTCTTCCACCGCTTGGAGAAACCGCCCCACCTCGACAAAGAACTCGTCCGCCTCGAGATCGGTGAGTGTTCGCGACATACCGGCCTCTATCGCCGCGCGAGTGGCGGAGTGCCCGGCGAAATAGTCGGCCCATTCGCCGAAATCGACCGCCGCGTCGGCCATGAGAACCCAAGCGTTACGCGTTCGTGTCCGTCGGCCTCCCGGCGAGGCACCCTCCGCGGCCGCCAGCACCGCACCGGCACCGCGGAGTGCGGCCAGGTACGCGCTGTGGAAACGATCCGCAGGCGAGCCGGCACCGACCGATTGGGAGAGGAGCGCGTCGGCTCGAGCGAGCAACGACGCGGCGCGCCGCGATGCAGGAGCACGCACATCCCCCGGTCGCCGCGAGCGCTCAGAAGTCGGTCCTGAAACCGAGTTGTTCCTCACTTCGAACACCTCCACAACCCCGGTGTGTCCACCCCGCCGGGCGTAGTCCTGTCGTGAGCCGGGGCGCCGGCGATGCTCGCTTCCCTCGAGCATCACCGGATCCCCGCTATCGAACATCCGTTCGACCTATTCAATATAGCTGGACCCACCGACACGTCGTCAAGAGAAGGGTGAGACCGGTCGACACGAACGCTGACCAGATCCCGCTCGTGGTCGAACTCTCGGCTGCCGAGTTTCGCGACCGCCTCCAGGAGGCCCTCGCGATCTATGTCGCCGCCATGGGCTATCCCCGGGGGACGGAATATCACCGGGCGCCGATGTGGACCGAGCACGTGCAGCGATCAGGGTGGTGTGGTGTCGGCGCAGTGGTCCCCGCCGATCCGTCCACCGAATCCGATGCGGTCGACCGCCTCGTCGCTGTCGCCTACGGCTACCGGGGAGCCCCCGAACAGTGGTGGCACCAGCAGGTCCGCACCGGTTTACGGCACACCGGCTGGACCCTTGACCGGATCGACACGATCCTCGACGACTATTTCGAACTGACCGAACTCCACGTGCACCCCGACGCCCAGGGACACCGTCTCGGCGAGACGCTCCTTCTCCGACTGCTCGACCGCAGACCCGAGCGCGGTGTGCTGTTGTCCACCCCCGAGGTCGCCGACGAGGACAATCGCGCGTGGCGGCTCTATCGTCGTCTCGGATTCACCGATGTGCTGCGGCACTTCCGGTTCGCAGGTGACAATCGTCCGTTCGCGGTCCTGGGTCGTAACCTTCCGCTCGGCCGTAGCCTTTCCGCTGGGCTCTAGCCTCCCCCTACAACAGAACCGCTAGCCTGGCCCGATGATCGATGCGGTGGTGGTCGGGTCGGGACACAACGCTCTGGTGTCGGCGTGCTATCTGGCTCGGACCGGGTGGTCGGTCGAGGTGATCGAACGCGACACGGTACCGGGCGGAGCAGTCTCGACGGTGGAACGGTTCCCTGGTCACCGGGTCGACCGCGGGTCCTCGGCACACATCATGGTTCGCCACACCGGCATCGTCGAAGAACTCGATCTGCACGCGCACGGTCTGCGCTATCTGGACTGCGATCCGTGGGCCTTCGCTCCCGCACCTGCGGGAACCGATCGACCGGGCATCGTCTTCCGCCGCAGTATCGACGCCACCTGCCGGTCCATCGAGGAGTCCTGCGGACCCGCCGAGGCCGACGCGTATCGGCGGTTCGTCGACGTGTGGGGGCCGCGCAGCGCGCGCGTGATGCAGGCATTCAGCAGGCCGCCGACCGCCCCCGCGTTGCTGTCCTCGTTCTGGGGCCTCGACACGGGAGCCGGTGGCAGCGACCTGTCGCGGCAGTTCCTCGCGTCGGGTGACGCCCTGCTGGACGAGTACTTCGACGACGAACGGCTCAAGGCTGCACTCGCCTGGTTCGGCGCCCAGTCCGGGCCGCCGATGTCCGAGCCCGGCACGGCCCCGATGGTCGGATTCGCGGCGCTGATGCACACGATTCCACCCGGCCGGGCTGTCGGTGGCAGCGGCGCGTTGACGGCGGCGCTGGCGTCGCGGTTGCGTGCAGACTCCGGCGTCCTCTCCCTGGGTGAAGAGGTGACAGTGCTGCGCCGGGACGGAACCTGCTGGATCACGCGGACATCGGAGGGGCGTGAAATCCGTTCGCGCACAATCATTGCCGGGTGTCATGTGCTCACCACCCTCAGCCTCCTCGAAGAGGGCGGCTTCGACAAGCAGGCTCTCGATCGCTGGCGCCGGCGGATTCGGGTCGGACCGGGTATCGGGATGGTGGTGCGGCTGGCAACCGACGCATTGCCGTCGTATCCGAGCGCTCCCGACACCTCGGTGACCAGCGGACTACAGCTCCTCGTGTCCGATCGCGCGCAGCTGAGGCTCGCCCACGGTGCCGCATTGGCCGGGGAACTTCCGCCGCGGCCCGCGGTACTGGGAATGAGCTTCAGTGGCCTCGACCCCACGATCGCGCCCGCGGGTCAGCATCAGGTGACCCTGTGGTCCCAGTGGCAGCCGTACCGGCTCAGCGGCGGGCGGCGGTGGAGCGACCTGGCCGGGTCCGAAGCCGATCGCATCGTCGACGAAGTCGAGGCTCTCGCCCCCGGTTTCTCCGCATCGGTCCTGGACCGCCATGTGCAGTCGCCGCGGGACCTCGAAGACGAGATGGGACTGATCGGGGGAAACGTGATGCACGTCGAGATGTCCCTGGATCAGATGATGATGTGGCGGCCTCTCCCGGAACTGTCGGGGCACCGAGTCCCCGGAGCCGAACACCTGTATCTCACCGGCGCCTCGACGCATCCGGGCGGCGGGGTGTCCGGCGCCAGCGGGCGCAGCGCCGCAACCCTCGCGCTCCACGACGCGCGCCGCGCCGCCAGGACCGCCCGTCTGCGGCGCCTGTGGCCGAGGCGATGACCGCTCGCATTTCCGTCCTGGCTGCCGCAGCAGCGATCGCGGCGCAAATTATCTACCCCTTGGTGCACGGTGACCTCCGCGACGTGGTGACGGTCTGGGTCGTGCTCCTGTTGGCCGCGGCGAGTATCACCCACGCCGCCGTCACGCGGGGGCCGCGCTGGACCGCGGCTCTGGTGCTGGTGACCGCGGGACTCGGCCTGTTCTCGGAGGTCGTCGGGACGGCAACCGGCGTGCCCTACGGCTGTTACGACTACAGCGTCGACCGACTCGGCCCGGCACTCGCCGGTGTTCCCCTTGTGGTGCCGTTCGCCTGGACAGCGGGTTTCTACCCGGTGTGGTGTGTCGCCTCCCTACTGGCGCGAGGCAGACTTCGGCACCTTGTTCGAATTGCCCTCACGACCTTCGGAGTCGTCGGGTGGGATCTGTATCTCGACCCGCAGATGGTCGCGGACGGGCAGTGGACATGGTGCGTCGCCGACGCGGGTCTTCCCGGTGTGGAGCACATCCCGGTGACCAACTACGTCGGCTGGTTCCTCGTGGCGGCTGCCATGGCGGCCGCCATGGAGTGGTTCGACCACCGCATTTCCCACACCGATCCGAGTGCACCGCACCACGACGGCGTCCCGATCACCCTGTTCCTGTGGACCTGGCTGGGGTCGGCACTGGCTCACGCCGTGTTCCTCGACGGACCGGGACTTCGATACTCGGCGATGTACGGGTCGATCATGATGGGATTTCTCGGAATTCCCCTGCTCGTCGTCCTTCTGCGGTCGAGGGTCCGGCAACCCGAGATCCCCGACACGCCCCCTCGCGCCTGACACCGGTTCACGCCCCTGGCACGATACGACTGTGCAGCTGCCCTCACTCCCCGCCCCGAACACCACCCGCGCGCGGAGCCGGGCCCTCTCGCTGACGGCCCTGGCACTCCTGCTCGTACCGCTGCTCGCCGGCTGCCTGCGTGTTCAGGTGTCGATGGGAGTATCCGCGGACGACCGGGTCTCCGGCCAGATCGTGGCTGCGGCCGTGCCCGCGAACGATCAGGACAAGGGGCCGCAGCTCACCCCGCCCAATGCGTTGTCGGGCAAGATCCGCGTGCAGGAGTACAAGAAGGACGGGTACGTCGGTACCCAGGCGTTCTTCAGCGATCTCACGTTCGGTGACGTGCAGCAACTCGGCTCGATGTCCGAGCAGGCCACCGGCAGTTTCCAGATTTCGCTGCGCCGCACCGGCGACCTCGTGACCCTCGAAGGCAAGGCCGATCTCAGCTCGGTTCCCGCCCAGGGCACCGATGTGCAGTTCACCATCGCCTTCCCAGCCCGGGTGGCCACGACCAACGGCACTCGTGAAGGGGACTCCATCGTGTCCTGGAAGCTGCCTGCGGGTGACACGTCCACCATTCGCGCCGAGGTGCGCTACTCCGACCCCAGTACCCGCAGCTTCGCGGGCTGGGCGGGCATCATGGCGGGTGTGACGCTCGGGGTGGCCGTGATCGTGGGGGCGCTGGCATGGCTGGCCCGCAACAAGGAGCCTGCGGTGGGCAGCGGACGCCGCAAGGACTCCTCGACCGTGTGACTCCTGCGGCGATCGTTCATCTGGTCCGCATAGGTTCGCTGCTGTCGGTGGCCGGGATGGTCACCGCCGCCGCCAATCTGCGCAGCGCTCCACGCCTGCGGGTGCCGTCCCGCACCATCACCGAACCGGTCACGGTCTGCATTCCTGCCCGCAACGAGTGCCGTCGACTGCCTGCGCTGATCGAGGACCTGACCGGTCAGCGCGGCGTCGAGGATCTCTGGGTGCTCGTGTTCGACGACGCCTCGACCGACGACACTGCCGCGATAGCCGAGGCTGCGGTGGCCGGCGACCCGCGGTTCACCGTCGTCAGAAGCAGCGACGAGCCGCCCCCAGGGTGGGTGGGAAAGCCCGCGGCCTGCCACCGCGCCCGCGAACACGCCGAAGCGCTCCATCCGGACCGGGGCGGACTGCTGGTCTTCCTCGATGCCGACGTGCGGCTGCAACCGGGCGCGCTCGCCGCGGCCTGTTCCGCACTCCGCGACACCGGGGCGGGGTTGGTCTGCCCGTGGCCGTTCCAGGAGTCGGTGTCGATCGCCGAGATCGCCGTCCAGCCGCTCCTCGCCTGGTCGTGGGCCGCTTCGCTGCCCGTGCGACTCGCCAATCGTTCGTTGCGGCCGTCCATGGCGGTGGCCTGTGGACAGTTCATGGTGTTCGACTCCGCGGCCTACCACCGGGTGGGCGGGCACGGCGCCGTGGTGAACAGTCTCACCGAGGATCTCGACATCGCCCGACTGCTGCGACGCCGCGGAGTTTCCACGCACGTTGTCGCGGCAGGTGGTGTCGCGACCTGCCGGATGTACGAGGACGCGCGGGCTCTGCGCAGCGGATACGACCGCTGGTTGTGGACGGCCTTCGGCTCGCGGTGGGGGGCGGTGACGGCCCTCGGCATGGCCGGATCTGCGTACCTCCTGCCGCCTGCAGCGCTCGCGGTGGGCCGCGGCCGGGTGCGCCGCTGGGGCGCAGTCGGTTATCTCGCTGCGGTGACGTCGAGGCTGTGCGCACGAGCCCTCGAACGGGGGGCGTCACCCACCGCGACGGACGTGGCCGGGGCGATGGGTCACCCGTTCTCGGTCACCGCGACAGCAGCACTGACCGTGTCCTCACACCTTGCCCACCACCGTGGACGGACCAGCTGGAAGGGGCGGGCCCTCAGCTGACGCGGGCCGAAGTGACCGGCCGGGGCTCGGCTGCTCCCGATCCGACCTTGTCCCCCAGCCTCGCCAGCACCTCGCTGGTGGCACGGGCAAAGTTCAACGTGATGAAGTGCAATCCCGGCGCACCCTCGGCGATGAGCCGCTCGGCCATCTCGGTGGCCACATCGATGCCGATCTCACGGACGGCGGCCCGATTCTCCTCGGGGCCGTTACCGGCGGCCCGGCTCAACCGGCGTTCCAGGTCGACCGGCAGCCGCGACCCCGACAGTTCCATCACACGCTGCACCGACCGGAGGGACGTGATGGGCATGATTTCGGGAATGATCGGCTTTTCGCCCTGCTCGGCGTCGAAAGCCGCGACGCGGTCGCGCAGGCGAAGGTAGTCGTCGACGTCGAAGAACATCTGGGTAATGGAGTACTCCGCGCCGGCACGGAGCTTCGCGACCAGGTACCGGGTGTCGTGGTCGAGGTCCGGCGCCCGGTAGTGACCTTCTGGGAACGACGCCACGCCGACATGGAAGTCACCGAGGTCACGCACGAGGCGGACCAGTTCCTCGGCGTACTCGACGCCCTCCGGATGTTTCTTCCATTCGCCCAGCGGATCGCCCGGGGGGTCGCCACGCAGGACGAGAATGTTGCTGATTCCGCGGTCGGCATAGGCGCCCACCATCGACCGGAGTTCGTCGACACTGTGCGACACCGCGGTGAGATGCGCCACGGGCAGTAGCGTCGTCTCCTCGGCGAGCTGACCGGTGACACGCACGGTGCGGTCACGAGTAGAGCCGCCGGCGCCGTAGGTCATGGACACGAAGGCCGGTCCCAGACGTTCGAACTCCCGGACAGCGCGCCACAGGCGGGCCTCGGCGGCCTCGTCCCGCGGGGGCGAGAATTCGACGGAGAAGGGCACCCGACCGTCACGGCGCGACCGGATGCGGTCGACGATGGAGGGAGTGCGGGTCACCCAGCCTTCGCTGGCCCGCCCCCTGACGGAATCGAATGTCACCCGACAAGCATAGGTACCGCTGCGCCGTCTGTGCCCACCGCGTCTTCGATCATCATCGATCGGGGAACGAGGCCTGCGTCGGAAACACGGCATCAGAACCTGCCGGGGGACGCCCACTATGGTGGTGACGAGGCCTGCTGCCGCTCGCGGTGGGCACGCGGAACTTCGATCTTGGAGGCAACACTGTCCGTCGGAACGCGCCCCACCGCTCTGGCGGCCGAGGTCGAGAATGCGCTTCGGGAGTTCTTCGCCGGCCGGACGGAGTTGGTTGCCTCCGTGGGCGGCGGCTACCGCGACGCCGTCTCCACCCTGGAAGACTTCGTTCTCCGTGGCGGAAAGCGAGTCCGCCCGGCATTCGCGTGGACCGGGTGGACCGGCGCGGGCGGTGACCCGCACGGTCCCGAGGCCGGTCCGGTACTGCGCGCCTGCTCGGCTCTCGAGCTGGTCCAAGCCTGCGCCCTGGTCCACGACGACATCATCGACTCCTCGACCACCCGACGCGGGTTCCCCACCGTCCACGTCCAATTCGAGGAACTTCACCGCGCTGGTTCCTGGAGCGGCGAGTCCCTGCACTTCGGGGAGGCAGTCGCCATTCTGCTCGGCGATCTGGCGCTGGCCTGGGCGGACGACATGATCCGCGAATCCGGCATCGGCCCGGACGCCGTCGCGCGCATCTCCCCTGTCTGGTCCGCGATGCGCACCGAGGTCCTCGGCGGCCAGTTCCTCGACATCAGCAACGAGGCCAGAGCCGACGAGTCGATCGACGCGGCGATGCGGGTGAACCGGTACAAGACCGCCGCGTACACCATCGAGCGACCACTGCACCTCGGTGCTGCCCTCGCCGGGGCAGACGACGATCTCGTGTCGGCTTATCGGCGTTTCGGGACGGACATCGGGATCGCATTCCAACTGCGGGACGATCTTCTCGGCGTCTTCGGCGACCCGGCCGTGACCGGAAAGCCGTCGGGTGACGACCTCCGGGCAGGCAAACGCACCGTGCTGTTCGCCATGGCGCTCCAGCGGGCCGACCGCGAGGATCCCGAGGCGGCAACATTGCTGCGCCGGAGCATCGGCACCGACCTGTCCGACGCGGAGGTGGACGTCCTCCGCGAGGCGATCACCTCGCTCGGCGCAGTCGCCGACGTGGAGCAACGCATCGAGGAACTCGTCGGCTCGGCGCTGACCACCCTGACGGCGAGCGCTGCGACACCCGAGGCGAAGCAGCAACTCACCGACATGGCTGTCGCCGCGACGCGGCGCAACTCCTAAAAGGCACGAGATGGCACGCACACTCCGCACCGTTCCGGGTCCCACCGATCACGTCGTGGTCGTCGGCGCCGGTCTGGCCGGCCTGTCGGCAGCTCTGCACCTGAAGGGGTCGGGTCGACGTGTCACCGTCCTCGAACGGGATTCGCTGCCTGGCGGCCGGGTGGGCACGTACCGCGGCCCGGGCTACGACATCGACAACGGGGCAACCGTCCTCACGATGCCGGAGCTGATCCGTGAGGCCTTGGCAGCGGTCGGTGCGGATCTCACCTCGACCCGGCCCGCCCTGGTGCTCGAGAGACTGTCCCCGGCCTATCACGCGCGGTTCCCGGACGGGTCGTCGCTCGATGTCCACTCGGACCCCGACGCGATGGTCGCCGAGATCACCCGGGTGTGCGGACCCGAGGAATCCGTCCGCTACCTGAAGTTACGACGATGGCTCGGTCGCATCTTCGACGCCGAGTACTCCCGCTTCATGGACGCGAACTTCGACTCGCCCCTCGACCTCGTGTCGAGCCGGGCCGCCGCGACGGATCTGGTCACGCTCACCGCCCTGGGTGGGTTCGGCCGGCTCGGTTCCCGTGTCGATCGCACGATCAGCGATCCGCGACTGCGCCGGATCTTCACCTTCCAGGCTCTGTACGCCGGGGTGGCGCCGGCCGACGCTCTCGCGGTGTACGGCGCGATCGCCCACATGGACACCTCGCTGGGCGTCTACTTCCCGCGCGGCGGCATGCGCTCCATCGCTCTCGCGCTCGCCGATGCGTTCTCCACGGCGGGCGGTGATCTCCGGCTCGACACGACGGTTACGCGGGTGGACACGTCGGGCGGCCGGGTGCGCGCCGTCCACACCGCATCCGGTGACCGGATCGAGTGCGACGCGGTGGTGCTCACCCCGGACACCGCAGTCGTCGACGAACTGCTCCGGCCGGCTACCGGAAAGATCCCGCGCCGCGTCCGGGTGTCACCGTCCGCGGTGGTGCTCCACGGCACGATTCCCACAGCGGTGAGCGCCCGGTGGGCGGCCCAGCGACACCACACCATCGACTTCGGCTCCGCGTGGGAGAAAACCTTCGCCGAGATCACGGCGCGAGCCGGACGCGGTCGCCTCATGACGGACCCCTCACTGCTGCTGACCCGGCCTGCACTGTCGGACCAGAGCCTCCTCGTAAACCGCTCGGATGTTCCGTCCGAGCCCCTGTCCGTGCTTGCGCCCTGCCCCAACCTCCACAGTGCCCCGCTCGAGTGGTCGTCCCTGACCGGCCCCTACGTCCGCGAACTTCTGCAGGTGCTCGAGGACCGCGGTTACGCAGGCATCTCCGCAAGGTTCGAGATCGACCACGTGGATACCCCGTTGACCTGGCTGAACAAGGGCATGAGCGCGGGCAGCCCGTTCGCTGCAGCACACGTCTTCCGTCAAACAGGCCCCTTCCGGCGTCCGAACCTGGTGCCGGGGCTGGACAACGTCGTCCTGGCCGGTTCCGGCACCGTTCCCGGTGTCGGCGTTCCGACCGTCCTGCTGTCGGGGAAACTGGCGGCCCGGCGCATCACAGGTGCGCAAAAGCCCGAAATGCGGATATATGAGCGAGGCGTGGCAATAACTGGTGTCGCGAGCAATTAAACTAGGCGCGACCATGTGGTGCGCGCGATGATCGGTGCACCGATCGCAACCGAACTCACCCCGGGGGAGGAATCTGCACTCATGACGTCCTCTGCCCCGCAGGCGACCGTCGCCCACGCGACGACACTGCCGCACCGTTCGTGGCCTCAGACCACGGCCGACTTCCTCCGAAGCACGGCGGGACACGCGTCGATACTCGGTTTCGCCGGCGCGATCATGATCACGTTCGGTGGTTTCGGAGCGGGCAGCGTCCGCCGTGAGGATCCTCTGCTCGAGGCGATGCATCTGTCGTGGCTACGGTTCGGGCACGGCCAGATTCTCTCCACCGCCATAGTCTGGATCGGCGTCATCTCGATGATCACCGCCTGGGTCCGGTTGGGGCGCGGAACGCTGGCCGGGGACGTCGCGCTGCGACAGTTACGCATTATCGTCCCGATCTGGACGGCGCCCCTGCTGCTGGCGGTGCCCATGTTCAGTCGCGATGCCTACTCGTATCTTGCCCAGGGCGCTCTCTTGCGCGACGGGTTCGATCCCTACGCAGTTGGTCCGGTGGTCAATCCTGGGATTCTTCTCGACAACGTCAGCAACGTATGGACCACGACCACCGCGCCCTACGGTCCGGTGTTCCTCCTCCTCGGGCAGGGGATCACCGCCCTGACCGGTGACAACGTGATCGCCGGCACCATGCTCCTGCGTCTGACGATGCTGCCGGGCCTTGCCCTCATGATCTGGGCGGTTCCACGCCTCGCGCGACATCTGGGTGGAAACCCGGCCATCGCCCTGTGGTTGGCAGTGCTCAACCCCCTCGTCCTCGTGCATCTCATCGGCGGGGTCCACAACGAGATGCTGATGGTCGGTTTGATGACGGCAGGAATAGCACTCGTCCTCGAACGGCGCCATCTCGCGGGCATCGGGCTCGTCGCGATCGCAGTGGCCATCAAGGCGACCGCTGGGGCCGCGCTCCCCTTCTTGGTGTGGATCTGGATGCTGCACGAGAGGCAGAAGGCACAGGCCGAGGGCCGCACTCCGGCGTCACCGCTGACACTGTTCGCGAAGACTGCCGGCGCGGGGTTCGCCGTCTTCGTGGTGATCTTTGCCGCGGCGTCGGCGGTGGCCGGAGTCGGACTGGGCTGGATGACGGCGTTGTCCGGTTCGAACAAGATCATCAACTGGCTGTCGTTGCCGACCGTTCTCGCGCACGTGGTTACCGTCGGAACGTCGTGGTTCGCGGATCTGCGGCTCGGGGAAATCCTCGCGATCACCCGCCCGATCTGCGCGGTCGCACTCGTCGCGATCGTCCTGACAGTGTGGTGGAAATTCAAGAACACCGAACGGGACGCGATTCTGGGAATCCTGATCGTCCTCGTGGCCATCGTCATTCTCTCACCGGCCGCGCTGCCCTGGTACTACTCCTGGCCCGTCGCCATCGCGGCCGGCTTCGCACTGTCCACGCGCACCCTCATGGTGCTTGTCGGGCTCTCCACCTGGCTGATGCTCGTGTTCCAGCCCGATGGCTCGATCGGCCTCTACACCTTCCCGCATGTCGTACTCGCCACGTTCGCCGCTGTGGTCGCGGCAGTGTCGCTGCGCACTGTCGACCCGCTGCGGCTGCGCGCACCCCGGCCGACGCCCGAGGTTCCCGCCGCCGGACTCGGAAGCGTAGCCGCCTCACCCGGTGTCGAATAGCCGGGCAATGACGGACCTGGCGGACAGCTACCGCTACTGCGGCGCCCTGACGGCGGAGCACGGACGCACCTACCACCTCGCCACCCGATTGCTTCCCGGGCCCCGTCGCACGGCGGTCCATGCGCTCTACGCGTTCGCCCGTACGGTCGACGACATCGTCGACGTCGAGATGGGCGAGGAGCGATCGATCCAGGACTGCGCAGCAGAACTCGATCGAATCGAGAAGATCCTCCGCCTGGGTTTCGCCGACCGCACCGCCGTGGACCATGGGGCCGTTGCCGAGATGGCACCCGTCCTTCCCGCTTTCCTCGACACGGTCGCTACCTTCCGCATCCCATCCGAGTACTTCTTCGCGTTTCTCCAATCGATGCGGATGGATATTCCCGGCGCGCAGGCGCACCGGCCCCGGTACGGCACGATGGCTGCCCTCCGGGAGTACATGTACGGCTCGGCTGCCGTGATCGGATTGCAGATGCTGCCGATCCTCGGCACGGTCTGCCCCGTCAGCGAAGCCGAGCCCCACGCCGCAGCCCTCGGCGAAGCGTTCCAGCTGACCAATTTCCTCCGGGACGTCGGAGAAGACCTCGACCGGGGTCGCGTGTACCTACCGGCTGACGAGCTCGCAGCCTTCGGTGTCGACACCGACCTCCTGGTCTTCAGTCGACGCACCGGGACGACGGATCAGCGCATCGTCCGGGCGCTGGCCCACCTCATCTCGGTCACGCGGTCGGTGTACCGGGACGCGGAGCCGGGAATCGGCATGTTGGACCGCCGGGTACAGCCCGGGATCAGAACGGCCTTCATCCTGTACTCACGGATTCTCGACGAAATCGAGCGCAGTGGCTACGCCGTCCTGCACCGGCGCGCGACGGTGCCCCGCAGAAATCGGTGGTCCACTGCTCTGCCGCAGTTCGCCCGGCTCGTGGTACCCCCACGCGGCCGGAAGTGACGCGGCCTCACAGACGTGACGGCGCTCAGAAACCCATCGCCTGAGCCCGGCGGATCACCTCACGCGCCAGGTCGCCGTGAAGCGCCTGCACGGGGCTACCCGGCAGGCTGTCGTCCTCACGGAAGAGCCAGAGCAAGATCTCTTCGTCACGAAAACCGCCGTCGTGCAGTACCGCGATCAGGCCGGGCAGCCACTTCAACGTCTGCCCGTCGTCGCCGAAGAACACTTCCGGCACGCCGAGTACGCCGTCCCGGCGCACAGCGAGCAACTGCTCATCCCGGAGAAGTTGCTGCACGCGCGTGACGGGTACATCCAGCGACTTCGCGACGTCCGCCAGCTGAAGTAGCGAGACAGACGGGTCCAGGACATCGTCACAGTAAGGGATGGCACTCACTCCCCTAACGTTATCTGGTCGGTTCCGGCGTGGCGCTACCGGTCGGTCTCGCTGGCTACGATTGGAGGGCGCGTGGCCGGGCTGCGCGGACATACGGGGGACGGACACAGTGCTTGATGGAGGTCAACGTTTGATCGGCGAACTGCTCGACCGGCGCTATCGGGTGGATGCCCTGATCGCGCGTGGCGGTATGTCCACCGTGTATCGGGGGCTCGACATGCGCCTCGACCGTCCGGTGGCCATCAAGGTGATGGACCCGCAGTTCGCTGCCGACCCGGCCTTCGTCTCCCGCTTCGAATTCGAAGCCCGTTCGGTGGCCCGGCTCAAGCACCCCTCCCTGGTCGCGGTCTACGACCAGGGACACGACCGCGAACACGCCTTCCTGGTGATGGAACTCGTCGACGGCGGAACGCTGCGAGAACTGCTGCGTGAGCGCGGGCCGATGCCGCCGCATGCCGTGGCCGCGGTGGCAGGACCGGTCCTCGACGCCCTGGCGGTCGCTCACCGCGCGGGACTCGTGCACCGCGACGTCAAACCGGAGAACATCCTGATTTCCGACGGCGGCGAGGTGAAGATCGCCGACTTCGGCCTGGTCCGTGCCGCCGCGGCGGCCACCACCACGTCCAACAGCGTCATCCTCGGCACCGCGGCATATCTGTCGCCCGAGCAGGTGACGTCCGGGGTCGCAGACACCCGCAGCGACGTCTACTCCACCGGAATTCTCCTTTTCGAGCTTCTCACCGGGCGCACACCGTTCACCGGGGACACCTCCCTGTCGGTTGCGTATCAACGCATCAACCAGGACGTCCCCCGACCGGGGTCCTACATCGCCGGGGTCCCGCACGAGTTCGACGAACTCGTCGCCGAGGCCACCCACCGGGAACCTTCGCATCGCTTCGCCAACGCCGAACAGATGGGAACGGCGCTCCGCAGTATTGCAGCTTCGCTCGAGCTACCCAACTACCGGGTGCCCGCACCCCGCCGGTCGGCGCAGCATCTTGCGGCCGCTGCGAGCGCGCCCCCGCCCAGCCCGCTCGCCCCACCCACCGTGCATCTTCCCGCTGCTCCGCTCCAGGCACCGCTCCCGCGGCACAGCGGGCAGCCCGGTGTACAGCACACCCGCATCGTGACTACGGGCACCCCTCGTCCCCCGATGGACGGGCAGGGGTTCGACGTCGACGACGAACCCGACGACGGATACCGGTACCCCGACTTCGCGGCCGAGCGCCAACGGTCGCGGCGAACGACGATCGTGTGGCTGCTGGTGATTCTGATGCTCGCCCTCGCCGTGGGGTTCGGCGGCTGGTGGATGGGTTCGGGCCGGTACACCGCGGTCCCGGCCATCGACGGGCTGGGTCGAGGCGCCGCGGTAACAGCGATCGAGGCGGCGGGGCTGTCGTCGGAGATCCGCGGCGAGTACTCGGACACCGCCGCACTCGACACGGTACTGGGAACCGATCCCCCGGGTGGCTCGCGGATCTCCCGGGACGGGACGGTGGCGCTCATCGTGTCACTCGGACGGCCGACCGTCCCTCCCCTGACAGTCGGCGGCGACCGCTCCGAGATCGAGCGCGAACTCCGGAACCGGACCTTCACCCCCGTCGACGGGGGGCAGGCGTTCAGCGCAAAGGTGCCGATAGGTGCGGTGGCCGCGCTCGATCCGGCGCCGGGTACCGAACTCCCGACAGGCTCGCAGGTGAAGCTCGTCGTCAGTAAGGGTGCTCCTCCGGTCGACATCCCCGACGTGCGGGGAGTGTCGGAGGCCGAGGCCCGGGCAGCCCTCGAGTCGGTAGGCATCGTGGTGCAGAACACCGCTACCGACTTCGACCGGAAGGTCGAGGAAGGCGATGCCATCGCCACCGACCCGAAGGCCGGCACCCAGGTCAGCGCCGGCACCAGCGTCACCTTGACGGTGTCCAACGCTGTGCGGCTGCCGTCGATGCTGGGACGCACCGTGGGTTCCGCACGTGACGAGCTGACTCGACTCGGACTCGAGGTGAAGGTGCGTCAGGTCACCGACACCGACCGGTCCGTGGTGATCAGCCAGAACCCGGGCAGCGGCGACCTGGTGAAACCTGGTAGCACGGTCACCTTGGTGTCGCTGCCCTGAGTCTGTTGGATGCGCCGCGTCTGTCTGGATCAGCCGCGCAGCATCTCCGCAACGAGGAACGCGAGTTCCAGCGACTGCTGGGTGTTGAGCCGGGGGTCGCAGGCGGTCTCGTATCGGCCCGAGAGATCGAGATCGGAGATGTCCTGGGCGCCGCCGAGGCACTCGGTGACGTTCTCGCCAGTCAACTCCACATGGATGCCGCCCGGGTAAGTACCGAGACCGTGGTGGACCTCGAAGAATCCCTGCACCTCGTCGACGATGCGGTCGAAATGGCGGGTCTTGTAGCCGGTGGACGCCTCGTGTGTGTTGCCGTGCATCGGGTCGCACTGCCAGATGACCTGGTGCCCGGTGGCCTGCACCTTCTCGATGATGGGCGGCAACATCTCACGCACCTTGTTGTTGCCCATCCGGGAAATCAGGGTCAGCCGGCCCGGCTTGTTCGTGGGGTCGAGACGCTCGACGTATTCGACTGCCATCTCAGGCGTCGTGCTGGGACCGATCTTCAGTCCGATCGGGTTCGACACCAGTTCCGCGAAGGCGATGTGGGCTCCGTCGAGCTGGCGGGTGCGGTCACCGATCCACAGGAAGTGGGCAGACAGGTCGTACAGCTTGGGGTGGTCGTCGTCGTTGTCGAGACGGAGCATCGCCCGCTCGTAATCGAGGACCAGCGCCTCGTGGCTGGCGAAGATCTGCGCCTGATGCAGGCTCGGGTCGGTGACGCCGCACGCGTTCATGAACTGCAGGCCACGGTCGATTTCCGCGGCCAGCGCCTCGTAGCGGGCACCGGCGGGTGAGGACGCCACGAACTCACGGTTCCAGTCGTGGACCTTGTGCAGATCGGCCATGCCCGCGCCGGTGAGCGCGCGCACCAGGTTCATGGCTGCGCTCGCGTTCGCATAGGCGCGCACCAACCGCGACGGGTCGTGGGCGCGTACCGCCTCGTCCGCGACGAGGGAGTTGATCATGTCGCCGCGGTACGACTGCAGTCCCAGCGCGTCGACGTTCGACGATCTCGGCTTCGCGTACTGACCGGCGATGCGCGCGACCTTGACCACGGGCAGGCTCGCGCCGTAGGTGAGGACGACGGCCATCTGCAGCAGCGTGCGGATGTTGCCCTTGATGTGCGGCTCGGTGTTGTCGGCGAAGGTCTCCGCGCAGTCGCCTCCCTGCAGGAGGAACGCCTCCCCGCGGGCAACCTGCGCCAGCTTCTCCTGCAGCGCCACGACCTCGCTGGCCACCGTGATCGGTGGAACGCTCTCGAGGACGGTCCGCATCGCGGCCGCCTGACCCTCGGGCCATTGCGGCTGCTGCGCAGCCGGCTTGGCCAGGGCAGCATCGAGCTGCTCGCGCATCACGGAAGGAAGCGGCGGAAGTTCGGGCAAGCGGTCGATCGGCACGTCGACAGTCCAGTTCACCCATACAGGATATTCGCTCCGCACGATGGATGGCGAGTCAGGTCACCGCAGGGACCGTGCCACCCGCACGGTTTCGAACTTCGCCATGTTGTGCCGGGCATCGGCCAGCGCGTCGTGGGCATCTCCCGGTGCAGGTGGAAGCGCTGGACTGCCGTTGTCTTCCCAGTACTGACGCAGCTCGCGGGTGTACCGGGGCAGCGACTGCGGCAGCGCCGTCATGTCCCCCCACAGCTGGCACAGGGCGACGTGGTCATAGGCGGCCACCCATGCCCACAGCTCGGGCACGACACCGGGTCGTGGGATGAGGAACGCGAACAGGTCGTCCCGGATCCGCGCGCGGCTCTTCCACAGCGGCGACGAAGGCTGGGGCAGTTTGGGCAGAACGTTCCGCCGCACCCACTTCCCGGCACGCGCAGGGTCGAACTCGGTGGACACGGCGTAGAATTCACGTCCGTCCTCTGCGACCACCCCGATCGACACCAGGTCGATCGTGCGACCATCCTCGATGAACTCGCAGTCGTAGAAGTAACGCACGCCCGCAGACTATGCCTCATTCGTCGGCGTCGACCGGATCCACCCCTTACTCCTGAAGGAGACCTTGGTGAGCGCTACCTCCGACGGTCGTCGGTCCGCAGGTACCGTCGCGGACCACTCCGACGCCCCGAGGACGCCGCTGCAACGACGCGTTGCGCGGGGGGTGATCCGGGCCTTCGTCGTCGTCGGACTCGCGGTGGGCTTCGCCTACAACCTCGTCGGTTTGCCTGGTCTGCGCGACTTCGGTTTCTACTACCGGCTCGACCTGGACGTCTACCGTCTCGGCGGATCGGTGTTCCTCCACGGCCCCACTCTCTACGGATCGATGCCGCCGACGCAGATGGGCAACTTCCTGCCGTTCACCTATCCGCCGCTCTCGGCGGTCGTCTTCAGTCCGCTGTCTCTGGTGTCGCTGGACGCTGCCGGAATGGTGGTGACCGTGTTGTCTCTGGCCGCCCTCTTCGGCGTACTCGTCGCCACTCTCGGCTCCCTCAGCATCGCCCCGCGGACCACCCTGATGTGGACGGCGCTCGGCGCGCTGGCCGTGGCCATGGCGCTCGAGCCGGTGTCGTCGACTCTCGATTACGGACAGATCAACATCATCCTGATGGCGTTGGTGGCGTTCGACTGCCTCGCGAAGCGAACACCCCTGCCCCGCGGTGTGTTGATCGGGCTCGCCGCCGCGGTGAAACTGACCCCGGCCGTATTCGTGCTGTACTTCCTGCTGCGCAAGGATTTTCGAGCGGCGGTGACGACCACGGCCGCCTTCCTCGCGTTCAGCGCGGTGGGTGCGATCGCGACGTGGAAGGACTCGGTCACCTACTGGACCCAGACCCTCTTCGACTCGGGCCGGATCGGCACTCCCGCCTATCCGGCGAACCAGAGCATCACCGGGGTACTGGCGCGTTTCGACGCGAGCGAGTCGTTGCGTACCCCGATTTGGCTGCTACTGAGCCTCGGGGTCCTTGCTCTGGTGATCGCCGCGATGCTCCGAACGCTCCGCGCCGGGGAGGCTGCGCTTGCGCTCGGGTTGAACGCTGTGCTGGGACTCTTGGTGTCGCCGGTGTCCTGGTCCCATCACTGGGTGTGGTCGGTGCCGATCATCCTTACGCTCGGAGTTCTCGCCTACCGGCGTCGCAGCATCGCGCTCGGTTTCGCCGCAGTGGCGGGGCTCGCCGTCGTCAAGCTGGCCGCCCACTGGAAACTGGGTGTCGGCCGCTGGAGCGGCGTCCACTGGAGTGTGTGGGACCAGTTCCTGGCATCGTCCTATGTGTGGTGGGGCCTCGCTATGGTGGCCGTGGCGTTCTTCACCTTCGGCACGGCGCCGTCCCGGCCGGACGGGGACAAACGCCGGAAAACGTCCGGCGACGTGTCCGTCCCCGTGGCGTGACTCGGGTCAGCTAGCGCGCGTATCCGGCATCCGAGTGACGTCGGTGGCCGGCGCGAGCGCTGCCTCTGGCACCGCCGTCGGCGCGCTACCGGTGGTCGCCGCCTTCTTGAGCGTCGCCGCATAGATGTCGACGTACTCCTGACCGGACAGCTTCATCAGCTTGTACATCACCTCATCGGTGACGGCCCGCTCGACGAAGCGATTGCCGCCCATCCCCTCGAAGCGGGAGAAGTCGATCGGCTCCCCGATACGGACGGTCACCTTCGCAGGACGCCACAACCGCGAACCGATCGGATTGACCTTCGCCGTTCCGATCATGGCCACGGGGATCACCTTCACACCGGACTCGAGCGCCATCCGCGCCAGTCCCGTCTTCCCCTTGTAGAGCCTGCCGTCCGGAGAACGGGTGCCCTCCGGGTAGATGCCCAGCAACTGCCCCTGCGAGAGCACGCGCAGTCCAGCGTTCAGCGCGTCCTGCGCGGCGTCGGCGCCGGTGCGGTCGATCGGCACCTGACCCGCGACGGAGAAGAACCAGCGCTGGAAGGCCCCCTTCACGCCCGTGCCGGTGAAGTACTCGCTCTTGGCAAGGAAAGTGATCCGGCGCGAGACGCGCATCGGAAGAAAGAACGAATCCAGCACTGCCTGATGGTTACTCGCCAAAATGGCTCCACCCTCGGCCGGAATGTTCTCCGTTCCCTCTACGGTGGGCCTGCCCAACACCCAGAGAACCGGCCCCAAAAACACGTACTTGAAGAGCCAGTACCACATGGCGTCCCTCCCGTTTCAACCCAAGCTTCGTTCGGGTCGACTCTACTTCGGGTAAGTGTGGGCCGCTACACACGCCCTGGTACACCGCACAGCATCACACTGCAGGTTTACACGTGTCGACGAGGAGTCAACCTACCCGGTCGGGTAGGACCGCCCGGGCGAGTTCGGCGGCACCGATCATGCCCGCCGCCTCCCCCAGCTGTGTCGACCGGATACGTGCCAACGGCCGGTGTCCCGCTCCGGTGGTCAACGCAGCATAATGCTCGCGCGCCTCGTCGAGGAACAACGGAGACGAGCTTGCCACGCCGCCTGCGATCACGATGAGATCGGGGTCGTACACATCCCCGATCAATGCCAACCCCACCCCGAGCCAGCGCGCGAATTCGCGCATCGTCTGTTGCGCCAGGGGGTCCCCGTCCTGGGCGGCGCCGGCGATCCGGCGCCCCGTCAGCGAACCGGGATCGACCGCGACATCGCGGGCAAGGACAGTGGACGTCGTCGGGTCGGCGGCCAGCAGCTCGATCGCCGTGTCCACGAGAGCGGTGCCGCTGCAGTACCGCTCCCAGCACCCGCGCTTCCCGCAGGCGCACGGGCGGCCGCCGGGAACGACCTGGATGTGCCCGAGCTCAGGTGCGACACCGTGACTGCCGCGGTAGAGCCGCCCGTCCGCGAGAAGGGCGGCGCCGACCCCGGTACCGATGGCGAGCATCACCACGTTCCGTCCTCCCGCCGCAGCGCCGAATCGGTGCTCGGCCCACGCCGCGGCATTGACGTCGTGTTCGAGGATCACCGGCAGGCCCAGGCGTTCGCTCAGGTCCCGACCGACCGGTTCACCCACCCAGGGCAGGTGGGGCGCGAACCGCACAGTGGTGCGGTCCGGGGTGATGAAACCGGCGACCGCCAACCCGACAGCGGCAATGCTGTGGCGTCCCGCCAGCTCCCGCACGGCGCGATCGAGACCGTTCTCGAGGGCCTTCGCCGACGCCGGTGTCGGCGACTGAAGCGAGTCGAGGACCTCCCCGCTCGAATCGACCACCGAGGCACGGATGCTCGTACCGCCCACGTCGATACCGATGGTCAGTGCCGAGCTGCCGGCCTGGTCGCTGCCCGCGCCGCTACTCATGAACATGATTGTGCCCATGCCGGACCGTCTGCGTGCACGAGATCGGCGGACGGCACCCGCATGAGATCTGCAGCGGTCAATGCTTGATGGTGACCGAGATCGGGACGAACGCCGATTCAGCGGGAGACGGTGGTGCGTCCTCGGCACCGCTGCCACCCGGCGGAGATTCGGGCGCCTGCGGGCCGTCGTGTACACGATGCTCGTCGAGGATCTGCCGCAGAACCGCGACGAGCACGGTCCCCTGATTCGCCAGAAGTGTCACGAGATCGTGTTGCTCGCCGCGAATCACTGCGGCGAGAGCGCAGACCGGGCACCACGTGCACCCCGACCACTCGCCGGTAGCCGCTCTCTCGTCGTTCGGCCCGTCCTGCGAGTGCGGTGCCGCGGCGCGCTGCAATATCGGCTCGAGTCGCTCCAGGGCACTTTCGGCCAATGCCCGCAGATCCGCGACAAGTTGAGCGTGATCGTCGTTCATACCGGCCACACCTGCGGATCTGGGGTGAACCGCACGACGAGATCGGAGCCGTCGAGTTCCGCCGCCGCAACGACGCATCGGCGCAGCACGGAGGCGAGCCGTATCCGACGACGCACCCCTTCGGCACCCACAACCAAGTCGTCCTCCACTCGACCCAAGGTGAGAGTCGACGGATTCACCAGCGGCAGATACATCCGCATCGTGTACACAGAATCCACACCGGCCCCCGATTCCAGCCCCACCCGCACTGCGGGAGGGTTTTTCCCCAGCACCGCAACCGCGTCCGCGTCGTCGGCATACAACTCCCGGGCAATACCGCCGAGATCGGCCAACCCTACCGGCTCCGTCACCGAGCGCGTCACCGAGCGGATCACCGTCGCTCCGACCGACGTTGTGAGCTCGGCGAGCACCCGCTGCTGCAGAGCCCGTCGCCGGGTCAGCCATACGACTCCGGGGCCATCCCCCTCAGAAGCCGAGTCGAACTGCGGCAGAAGGTTGTTCACGAGAATAGCATCGACACGCAGGTCGGAGAGCGCGGCTGCGGCCAGGGTGCGGCGAGTTTCCGTGAGCACTACCCGCTCGGGCGTGGTCACCAGGCGCACAGTGGTTTTCGGGCGATTCGTCAGCAGTGCCCGGACTTCGGCGACGGCGGAGACCACCTGCTCGAGGAGCGATACCAGCATGACCAGCCGGGGGTCCGTGCCCACGAGGGCAATGATCCGCCGGTGTTGCGGCCACACCCGCTCGATGTAGTCGAGGGTCATCGCGGGTGCGGCGAGTGTTCGCAGCGCATCCGCGGTCGGCGGGCAGTCGACAACCACGGTGTCGTACCGCCCGCCGGTGGCGAAGCCGACGATCTCCCCCAGCCCCAGCACGTCCTGCACACCCGGGAGGCCCGTCAACTCCTCGGGTTCGAGTGCCGACAGTTGAGCGCCGTGGTCATGGTTGCCCGCGGCGGCGAGCAAGGCCGACACACTCCGGAAGCGCGCCTCCAGCAGGGCGAGGGTGTCCAGTTCGAGCACGTCGAGACGGTCAGCCACCGACACGAGGTCGCGGGCGGACCCGATGCCGAGGACGTCGGCAAGCGAGTGCGCCTGATCGAGGGAAACGAGAAGTGTCCGACTACCGCTGTGCGCAGCCGCCTGCGCCGTCGCGGCAGCGAGCGTGGTCTTACCCACCCCGCCCTTGCCGACGAAGAACTGAACCCGCGCAGGGCCGCGACCACCCTCGCTGATCAGCCTTCCACCCGCTTCTTCAGTTCCTTGAGCGCCGTATCCGTGATGGCTTTTTCGGCCTTGCGTTTGAACAGCCCGATCATCGGGATGGTGAGGTCCACGGTCAATTCGTAGGTGACGGTGGTACTGCCGCCCGATTCCTCCTCGAGCACATAAGAACCGAACTGAGCCTTCTGAATCTCGCCGGATTCGAGTTCCCAGGTGACGGCCTTGCCGTCCTGCGCCCAGTCGTATCGGAGCACATAGGTGTCCTTCACCATCCCCGCGTCGAGCACGAAGCGCACGCGATCGGCCCTGCCGTTCGCTCCCGGGTCCAGCACCTCCACGGACTTCGCTGCCGTCACCCACGCCGGATACGCATCGAAGTCGGCGATCACATCCATCACCCGGGCGGCCGGCGCCTCGATACTGATCGACCTCTTGGTCCTCTCGGGCATGGAGTGGACGCTTCCTTTCGCGTTGCGGACCCGCTCGCCGATGGCCGGGCCACACTGTTCCTGGTTCCGTGACTGTGTCGTGCCCGACTATCACACACGATTTCTGTGCTCGGACACAATGCCGACGACTCCCAGCGGGTGGGGCACGAGCTCAGGACGGTGGTTCGCCGGGTGCGCGACCCGCTTCGAGTTCCTTCTTCACCTCGAAGGACATCACTTTCCCCTCGACGCGGCGGCGCCGGTTCAGCGCGGCCAGGTCGGGTGAGGCGGACTTTGCGCTCCGCGCCGGTTCGGCGTGCAGGAAGTAGTGGACGATCACACCGTCGAGCACCGGTTCGAGCCACACCTCCATCGTTCCGGTCAGAGAACCGGCCACGATCCACCGGATGCCCTTGTCGGCACGGTCCTCACGGACGGAGAGAGTGAGGTCGGGCCACCACCGGCGCCATCGGGCCGGCGGGGCGATCGCCGCGGCAACCTGCTCGGGTGGGGCCGCGACGAATGTCTGGTCTGCGACCTGAATGCTGCTCACACCGACTAGCTTCACACACTGCCGCGACGCGGGTGACGTGTGGTTCCGCCGGTATACGCAACAGGCACTCACCGGGCGTTCGTCAGGCTGGGAACGAGCTGTACAGGCGAAGGTCTAAAGTCGAGCCGGACAACTTACTCGTCAGTATTTTCAGCGTCGGAGGTTTTCGTGCCCGAGTTCAGCGCGCCACAGTCGTTCACCATCGCGGAGGACGCGTCCGCAGTCGACTCGGTGTTCGCCCACGCAGCGGCCCGGCCGGCGCTGGTCGTGTACAAGCGGAAGGTCGCGGGAACCTGGTCGAATGTCACGGCCGCCGATTTCGCAGCACAGGTCACCGCAGTTGCGAAGGGCCTCATCGCCCTGGGCGTCCAGCAGGGTGATCGGGTCGCCCTGATGTCCGCCACCCGGTACGAGTGGCCGCTCATCGACTTCGCCGTCTGGTCCGCCGGCGGCGTCACCGTCCCGATCTACGAGACCTCCTCCGCCGAGCAGGTTCGCTGGATCCTCGAAGACTCCGAAGCCATCCAGTTGATCGTCGAGAACGCAACGCACGCGGCGACCGTGAAAGCGGTCGCCGCCGAAGCCGCGGCGCTGCGCGGAGTGCACCAGATCGAGGCGGCCGACGGTGGTCGCGGCGTCATCGACGAACTGACCGCACTCGGCACCGACGTCCCCGACTCCGAGATCGAGGCCCGGGTCGCAGCACTGAAATCGAGCGATCCCGCGACTCTCATCTACACCTCCGGTACCACCGGCCGCCCCAAGGGCTGCCAGCTGACGCACTCGAACCTGATCGCCGAGTCCAAGGGCATCCTCGACTCGAGCCTCGGCACCCTGTTGAAGTCCCCCGGTGTCAGCACGTTGATGTTCCTGCCGATGGCGCACGTCCTAGCGCGCGCAGTGAGCATCGCGTCGTTCGACGCGGGCGCCGCGCTCGGGCACACGAGCGACATCCCGAATCTCGTCCCCACGTTCGGCGAGTTCCGTCCCGACTTCATCCTGTCGGTGCCCCGCGTCTTCGAAAAGGTGTACAACAGTGCGCGCGCCAAGGCACACGGCGAGGGCAAGGGCAAGATCTTCGACGCCGCCGCCGAGACTGCCATCGCATGGAGCGAGGCGCAGGACGAGGGGGGAGCCGGCCTGATCCTCAAGGCGAAGCACGCCGTGTTCGACAAGTTGGTGTTCTCGAAGCTGCGTGCCGCACTCGGCGGAAGATGCCAGCTCGCGATCTCCGGTGGCGCACCCCTCGGCGCGCGCCTCGGTCACTTCTTCCGTGGCATCGGAATTACCATCTACGAGGGCTACGGGCTCACCGAGACCTCAGCGGCGTTCGCGGTGAACACCATCGGCGAACAGAAGGTCGGTTCGGTCGGTAAGCCCCTGGCGGGCAACTCGGTCCGGATCGCCGACGACGGTGAGATCCTGCTGTCGGGACCGGTGGTGTTCCACGGATACTGGCGCAACGAGGCGGCCACGGCCGACGCACTCGACAACGGCTGGTTCCACACCGGCGACCTCGGATCGGTCGATGCGGACGGCTACATCACGATTACCGGCCGCAAGAAAGAGATCATCGTCACAGCTGGTGGCAAGAACGTCTCCCCCGCGCAGCTCGAGGATCACCTTCGCGCGCACCCGCTCATCAGCCAGGCCATCGTCGTCGGCGACCAGAAGCCCTTCATCGGCGCACTGATCACCATCGACGCCGACGCGCTCCCCGCGTGGAACGAGCGCAACGGCAAGCCCGCCGACACCAAGGTCGGCGATCTGCTCACCGACGCCGATCTCACAGCGGAGATCGACGAGGCCGTCGCCGAAGCCAACAAGCTCGTCTCGCATGCGGAGGCGATCAAGAAGTTCCGTGTTCTGCCCGTCGACTTCACCGAGGAGACCGGCGAACTGACGCCCACGATGAAGCTCAAGCGAAATGTGGTGCACGAGAGCTTCTCCGAAGACATCGCCGCCATCTACGCGAAGTAGCCACCCCGGGAGTACTTGTCGGCCGGTGGCGGCAGCAAGTACTCCCGGGTCCCTACGCGAGTAGGCCCCGCAGCTGGGCGGCGAGCACGTCCCATCTCCATTCCGCCTTGACCCATTCGCGTCCGGCCGCACCCATGGCGGCGGCGCGATCACGGTCGGAGAGAACGGAAATCACCGATCGTGCCACGTCGTCCACCGACGTGCCGTCCACGACCACTCCGGTGTCGTTCTGGCGCACCGTTTCTGGCGCACCTCCCGACTGTCCCGCAATGACAGGGACTCCGCTGGCGGAGGCCTCGAGGAAGACGATTCCCAGGCCTTCCACGTCCAGTCCTGCGCCGCGCGTGCGGCACGGCATGGCGAACACGTCGGCGATCGTGTGGTGCGCCGCCAACTCCGTCGACGGCACCGTACCCGTGAACACCACGTGGTCCGCCATGCCCGTCGCGCGCGCGATAGACCGCAGGCGGTCCTCGTAGGGCCCACCGCCAACGATCACGAGCACCGCACCGTCGATGTGTGTGCGGATGGTCGGGAGCGCCCGGATGAGAACGTCCTGCCCCTTGCGCGGCACGAGGCGCGAGAGGCACAGGACGGTCGGCCGCTCCCCCAGCCCGTATCGGGCCCGCAGTTCCGCGCGGGCGCCGCTGTCGGGTGCGAACCGGTCCGTGTCGACTCCTGGCGGCACGTGCTCGAGCGCGGCGCTCGCACCGAACGCGGATGCGAACCGGCCGCGGGTATAGCGGCTGACGTAGGTGACGACGTCCGTCTGCTCGCCGATCTGCCGCAACGCCTGGCGCGCGGCGGGGAGCATCGACCAGCCGACTTCGTGTCCGTGTGTGCTGGCCACGACGCGTTGCGCGCCCGCACGGCGAAGCGTCGGAGCGAGCAGTGCCAGAGGCGCAGCGGCGCCGAACCACACATTCGCGCACCCATACTCTTCGATCAGTCGCGCGGCGCGCCGGGCCACGAACGGGGTCGGCACCATCAGCGTGGTGGGATGACGCACCACCGGAAAGGGCTGTCGTGCATCGAAGGTGACGTGCGAGTCGCCCCGCCACCGCGGGGCGTACACCACCAGGTCTTCGGCAGGAAAGTGCTTGGCGAAGGTGTGCAGGTACGACTGGATACCACCGGGACGCGGCGGAAAATCGTTCGTCACCAACAGGGTTCGACGCATGTGATCACCGTAGGCGGTTGACCACATCCTCGGCGACGCAGGGTCACCCCAGGTGGGCGTCCATCCAGTCGGCCCAGTCGGCCCGGAATCGATCGGTGTCGACATCGAGCACCTCGGACAGCCGGTCGTCCACCTGCACCGGATCCCTCTCCCCGACAGCCAACGCGCGATACAGCTGCGTCAGACTCGATTCGCCGAATTTCTCGGCCACGAAGGCACTGAGGGACCAGGCCGTCTCGTAGGCGACGGACCCGCGCTCACCGGCGGCGGAGAAGTCCTCGTCACGCGGGAACTCCTGCGGTGCGCCGTCCGCGTCCACCAGAGCTGAGAGTGCGGGCGCGATCTGACGTTCCTCCTCATTCGAACCGCGGTATGCCGCGTACTCCGCGTACCCTTCGAGCACCCACATCGGCGAATGATCCACCGTGTCGGCCCTCGCCGCCACGTGCGTCAGTTCGTGCCGCAGGATCGCCCTGCGTGTCACCTCTGTGAGGCGCTCCGCCGACGCCGGACTGAACACGATCCGCTGTCCGCTCACCGCAGTTGCCTCCGCGTCGACGGCATCCGAGACAGCGACAGCGGCGATGTCACGTCCGTCGTGATCCGGTCCGACCAGCGCTGTGAACTCGTCTTGCGATGCCGCCACCCACACGAGCGCCCTGCCGGCCCAGTCCGGCCCCCACAACTGAGTGACGTTGATAACCGCCGACGGGAGTTCTTCGGCCAACCGGTCCACCATCGCGGCATTCTCGGGGTGCCCGAGCACCACCGAGGTCCGTCCGTCGCCCGTGTCGACGCGGCGCGACACCACGGGACCGAAATCCCACGGTCCGCGCCAGGTGTGCCGATCCCCGTCCACTGTGGCGTTGTCGCTCACCAGCGTCCAGCGGTCACCGCGCCGGGCAACGACGAGGGCCACGGGTTTGCGAGTGGGAAGCTCGTCGGCGCCGGCGATCGCATAGCGGAGTTGGACAGCCGGCGACCACACCTCGTCGGCGCCGAGCGCGTCGACCAGGCTCGCCGGCACCTCCGTTGCGGGGCCGTCGGCGAGCTCGTATCCCCAATCGGAGAATTCGACACCCTCGAGATTGGCGGTGCGCCGGGTCTCAGCGGCGAGGAAGCCGGGCGACGCCGATGCATCCATTACCTCCGACAGCGCTCCCGCGTCATTCGAGCGCACCGCCCTCGCCCATCGATCCAGGAGCGCCTGCACCCCGACCAGGCGGCTCTGGTCGTCCACGACGGCGGTGCCGACAGCTCCGTCGGCACTCGTGCCGGTCGAGGAGAACGCGGTCAGGCCCAGTACGACGAGCACGGCGAGAACGAGTCCCGCCAGAGCGGCGAGTTCCCACGGACGCGCCCTGCGGCGTGATGTCGGATCCCCGGCGGTCGACGGCTCTGATTCGGGCACGCCGGTGAGTGTATGAGCATGCCTCTGCACCGCTGCGGGACGGTCGCCGTCAGTAGCGGCGTGCGCCGTAGAACGGGAACTTGGCCATCGACTCGATCTTCACCGGAACACCGAACGTCGACGCGTGCAGGATGTTGCCGTTGCCCGCGTACAGACCGACGTGGGAGGCGTCGTCGTAGAAGAGGACCACATCGCCGGGCTGGAGCTGATCGCGCGACACCGGGGTACCTGCGCTCGCCTGCGCCTGACTCGAACGCGGCAACGTCTTCCCGACCTGCTTGTAGGCCCACACCACGAGCCCCGAACAGTCGAATTCGTTCGGACCGGTAGCGCCCCACACGTACGGGTCCCCGATTCGGGTCATTCCGGCCTGCAGTGCGCTGGACCCCGAACCGGGTGTGAGGTGCGCGAGGATCGTATTCGGATCGAAGCCCGGCGGGAACGGGGTACCTGCCAACTGGTCGCGCTCGGCGCCCGTGAGATCACCGAACGCCTTCATCACCTCACCGATCTGTGCCTGCAGGTCGCTCTGCTTACGTTGCAGATCGTCGCTGAGAGCTTTGGCTTGCTCGGTCGCGGAACGGGCGGTGTCCGCGGACTGCTTCGATGCTGCTGCGGCCTTCGCCGCATCCGACGTCGCCGCCTGGAATTGCGCGACCTGATTGCGCGTCTCGTTGGAGATCACATCGAGGGCCGACATCTGGTCCAGCAGTTGTTGCGGCGAATCGCTCACCATCACGGCGAAGAGCCGATTGGTCCGGGCACCCTGGTAGTTGGCGGTCGCCAGTTTGTTCACCACCGGCTCGAACACCGCGATGCGCGCGTTGGCGGCGTCGAGGGCGCTCCGATCACCGGCCAGCTTCACCTCGGCGTCGCGTTGTGCCGCCAACTTGGCGTCGAGGTCGATCTGCGCGTTGTGGAGTGCCTCCGACGTCTGCTCGGATTGGCGGGAAAGGTCACCGAGTTTGGCGAGCGCCTCCGTCGGGTTGGTCACCGCTGGGTCCGCAGCTGCCTGAAGGGTGGGCAGCGAGGTGACTGTCAACGACAGGACGCCCACAGTCAACACGCTGCGCAGCGAGCGCTTCATCTTGTATGAGCCCACGGAATGCGGTTCTCCGTTCATCGATCTCCACCACCCGAGACGCGATGCGGTCCGCGACGCGGAGGGTCCGCGGTCGCGCACGGCCACGGATTGCTGAAGAGGTGGCAACCCGCGTTGTCGCCCGGTTCGGACGACAATGAGTTCGCAAGGTCTCGGATAGGTTACGGAATGGCATACGTTCGTGTCCACCTCCGCCACGGTCCGGTGGCGCAGACGACACAGGAGCCGTTGTTCGCGGATCGACCTGCACGCAGATGCACAAAGAGTGGGTCCGAATGGCGATTCGAACCCACTCTCGGTGGTCGTGCGCGATCCTGCGAAGCTACCCCGTCCATCCCCGAACGAGTGCGGGGGATGCGTGTGCCACGCGGCTGGATCAGTAGCGGCGTGCGCCGTCGAAAGGCATCGACGCGATGGGAGCCAGCTTGACCGGCTGGCCCGCGGTCGACGCGTGGATCACGTTGCCGTTGCCGGCATAGATGCCGGAGTGCGACCCACCGTAGAAGGACACGACATCGCCGGGACGCAGATCGGACTCCGAAACGGGAGAACCGGCTGCGGCCTGGTCGTAGCTGGTGCGCGGGAGGTTGAGCCCGGCCTGCTTGAACGCCCACTGCACCAGACCGGAGCAGTCGAACGAGTTGGGACCGGCAGCGCCGTACACGTAGGGGGCACCGAGCTTGGTCTGAGCGGCCTGAACAGCCTTGTCACCGGTGGAGCTCGCCGGCGGCGCGGGCAGCGCGGGCGCTCCGGGGACCTGCGGGATGACGACGCCCGGGATCTCGAAAGTTCCGATTCCCGGGATGGTGATGGGGTCCGCAGCGGCCGGGGCTGCGGTAGCGGTGAGCGCACCTACTGCAAGAGCGCTGGCGACGATTGCCCGCCGCACATTCCGCTTGGAAACTTGTGACGCCACGAAAGGGGTACTCCGTTTCTTCCATTCGTCCGCCGACCGAGTTAGCTGACGGGTTCGGGCTGGGAAGATCAGCCCTACCCACCGGTCCGATGTACGTCCCGGCAGGATTCACCCCAGTAGAAACTTGGGTTCCCGGTACGGCTCTCTCACGAGAAGCCGATTAGGCGGTGACTAGCGATGCTGTCCCGGTGTGGGGCGGCAAGACTCCGCTAGGTCTCAGGAAGGTTACGAAACGGAGTACCCGGATGTCGACCGGGACACGCTGAAAGCACATGCTCGGCCCTGGTGCGTGGTGGCGTGCGCGCGATACGCGCTTTCGATAACGGCTAGATAACAAGTGGTCGGTTTCCCATCTCGTTTCGGTAGCGCCCGTGGCGATTTCGGGCCGACGAGACTCGGCGAGGCTTCGCCGAAAGTGGCATCCGCGCTGTTCACGTGCCGTTTCCCGGGATGAGACCCGCGATGCATCGCCGACCCGGAGGTCGTCTCCTCGTCGGCCCGAACCGCGCCGATCGTGGGAGAGCCGCGGCTCCCGCCCGCACTCCGGGACGAGTCCGGAAATGACAGTGTGATCCTCGTCTCCCCCGCTCCGGAGAGTCGTCCGAAGGGGTTTGTCGGTGCCCGTCCATACGCTCTCAGACCGTGAGAGCTTCCGGCGTACCCGAGCAACTGAGCTTCGACGAGCTCGACACCCCGCTGCGGGACACCACCTTCGTGATCGTCGACCTCGAGACCACCGGCGGGCGACCCGGCGAAGACGCGATCACCGAGATCGGCGCCGTGAAGGTGCGCGGCGGCGAAGTGATCGGCGAAATGGCCACCCTGGTCGATCCGGGGCGCTCCATTCCGCCGCACATCGTGGAGATCACCGGGATCACCACGGCAATGGTCGTGGATGCGCCGCGTATCGAGCGTGTGCTGCCCGCCTTCCTGGAGTTCGCACGAGGCTCGGTGCTGGTGGCGCACAACGCCCCCTTCGACACCGGCTTCCTCCAGGCCGCCGCGTCGGCCACCGCCACTCCCTGGCCGAAGTTCACGGTGCTGTGCACGGTCAAATTGGCGCGCCGCGTCTTGACCCGCGACGAAGCACCCTCGGTCAAGCTGTCCTCCCTGGCCCGGCTCTTCGATGTCAGCACACAACCCACACACCGCGCACTCGACGACGCACGCGCCACCGTCGATGTCCTGCACGCCCTCATCGACCGTGTCGGCAATCAGGGAGTGCACAGTCTCACGGAACTCGTCGACTACCTTCCTGACGTCTCCTCCCACCAGCGGGCCAAGCGCACACTCGCCAGTCATCTCCCTCACGCCCCCGGCGTATACCTGTTCCGCGGTCCCTCCGACGAGGTGCTCTACGTCGGGACGGCAACCGACCTGCGCCGACGGGTGCGCAATTACTTCACCGGGTCTGAAACCCGCGGGCGGATGAAGGAGATGGTGGCGCTCACCACCCGCATCGACCATGTCGAGTGCTCGCACGCGCTCGAGGCCGGCGTCCGCGAGCTGCGCCTTCTCGCCGCGCACACCCCGCCGTACAACCGGCGGTCGAAGTATCCGAAGCGTGGATGGTGGATCACACTCACCAACGAAGCGTTTCCCCGGCTGTCGGTCGTACGTACTCCCACCCGGGATTCGCTCGGCCCGTTCCGGTCCCGTTCCACGGCGGTTGAGGTCGCGGAGACGCTCGCCGAATACTGTGTCCTGCGCACCTGCACGACCCGAATACCCACGGGACGTGAGCACGGGCCGCAATGTCCGCCGCGAGAGCTCGCCCCGTGCCCGGCGGCCGTGCAGGGTCTCGCCACCGAGGACGACTACCGCCCAGGTCCCCGCCTCTTCCGGCACCTTCTACGCGGCGTCGACGACACCCCGCTACGTCGGATGCGTGAACGGCTGGACAATCTCGCGGCGGACGAATTGTTCGAGAACGCCGCGCGGTTGCGCGACCGCACCGCCGATGTGGCTCTCGCACTGCGCAGGATGCAGCGACTGGCGGCCCTCACCACCCTCGACGAGATCGTGGCTGCCCGTCCGGCCGCCACCGGCGGCTGGGAGTTCGCCGTCATCCGGCACGGCCGGCTCGCATCGTCCGGCCGCGCGCGGCGCGGAGCCCATCCGATGCCGGTGGTCGACGCGCTGGTGCTCGCCGCCGAAACCGTCGTTCCCGACGATTCACCGCTCCGCGGCGCCTCACCCGAAGAAGCCGGCCTGCTGGCCCGCTGGCTCGACACCGACGGCACGCGCATCGTCAGCGCGTCCACGGGGTACTGCGAACCCGCACGGGGTGCCGGATCGTGGGCCGAGTGGTGCGAACGGGCCCGCGCCGGTAGTGAGCCGACCCCGGAACCGGAGTCCAGAGCGCCTGTGCCCGACTCTGTTCGCCACCACATAGGCTGGCAGGCATGATCAACGCCATCGTCCTGATCCACGCCGAAGCCCGCCGCATCCCGGAAACGGCGCAAGCCGTCGCCGATATCGACGGGGTCGACAAGGTCTACTCCTGCGCAGGCGACATCGACCTGATCGCGATCGTGCGGGTCCGGGACCACGCGAAGATTGCCGAAGTGGTCACCGAGGGGATCAACAAGGTCGACGGAGTGTCCAGGACGGCAACACACATCGCGTTCCAGTCCTACTCGAGCGCCGACGTGGAGGCAGGCTTCTCCATCGGCGAATGACCTATGCCGGCCGGGGTGTTACTTCGTCGCCGTCATGGCGGAGGTGACCTCGGCCCACTTCGTCAGAAGTGCCGCCGCCGCCCCGCTGTCGATGGACTGAGCCGCCGACGTAATCCCCTCGGCAAGAGACTCTTCGAGCGAGCGGTCGCCGAGACCACGGAAGGCCGCGATGGCGCCGGCCGCGTTGAGTAGCACGGCGTCCCGCACCGGTCCGGCGTCGCCGTCGAGGAGTCGCCGTGCCACCGCCGCGTTGGCTGTGGCGTCTCCGCCCCGCAGCTCGTCCAACGACACCCGCGCGATGCCGAGGTCGCGAGGATCGAGCTGCCGCACGGTCACCGATCCCTCCGACACGATATGTACGGTCGACGTGCTCGAGGTCGTCAGCTCGTCGAGTCCGTCGTCCCCACGCACCACGAGCGCGGAGTTACCGCGCTGCGCGAGCACGCCGGCGACCACCGGGATCAGATCCGGGAACGCACAGCCGATGAGCCCCGCGCGCGGCCGAGCCGGATTGGTGAGCGGCCCCAGCACGTTGAAGACCGTCGGAATGCCGATTTCCTTGCGGGGCGCCGCCGCGAACCGTAGGGCGGGATGGAAGACCGGGGCGAAGCAGAAACCGATTCCGGCCTCGCGCACCGAGCGCGCCACCTCGTCGGGCCCCAGGTTGATCCGGACCCCGAGTGCCTCGAGTACATCGGCGCCGCCACTCTTGGACGACGCAGCCCGGTTACCGTGCTTCACCACCCGAATTCCGCTGGCCGCCACCACGATCGCCGCCATCGTGGAGATGTTGACCGTGTTGGAGCGGTCACCACCGGTACCCACGATGTCCACGACGTCGGCATCGACCGGCACCTTGCGCGCATGACCCAGCATCGAGTCGGCCAGTCCGCGCAATTCTTCCGGAACGACACCCTTCATCTTGAGGCCGACACCGAACGCGGCGATCTGCGCGGACGTGGCGTTGTCGGACATGATCTCGTCCATCGCCCATGTCGCATCCTGCACCGACAGGTCGTGTCCGTCGGTGAGCGCACCAAGGACCGACGGCCACGTGCGCGCGGGCAGGGTCGCGTCGTTCGTCCCCTGAGCGTCCGGGCCCTGCACGGTCGGGCTCTGCATCGTCGTGTCCCCTCGAACTGGTAGCGATGTGTACTCGTGTCGATCCGCTCCCCGCAGCCTAGTTGCCTGCCGCTTCCGCCTCGCGCGCCGGTTGCACCGCATCCCACCCCGCGACGAATCCACCGAGCCGCTGCGCGAGCCCGGCCATTCTCGACCGTTCCTGGGAACAGTGCAGCGCGTCCAGCACCTGGACGCGCTGCAGCACGAGCTCCACGGCCGCCTCGGCTGTGCCGGACGGACCGGCAACCGAAAGGCCGGTGCGCCGTGGCCGGTATCCGTCCTGCGCCGCGATGGACGCCGCCTCCCCCACTGCGGTGGCCGGCAGTCGCAGATGGTGACGCAGGACGGCTTCCTCGTCGGCCCGCCACACCGGTGACTCGGAGGCCGCGCGTTCGAGGGTGGCCGAGCACGCCTCCACGTCGTCGAAGCAGGAGGCGACGACGACGAGGTCCTCCCGATCCGGATCCAGCGGAGGGGCTGACCTGCTACCGCCGAACAGTCTCCGCAACCACCCCGTACTGTTGTCACCAGTTCGCATTCCCCCACCCTTTCATGCCCGCCACCAGCGCGTCAGCTGGCAGAATCGGACAACCGGGACGCGTCGACGCGCCGAGGGTGGACCCGGGTAGTCGCCTCTTACGACGAAGCGTCATACTTCTGTCTGTGACGAGCGCAGTAGGGACTTCAGGATCAGCAATCACCCAACGCGTGCACTCGCTGAACCGACCAAACATGGTCAGCGTTGGCACCATCGTGTGGTTGTCAAGTGAGCTCATGTTCTTCGCAGGGCTCTTCGCCATGTACTTCGTGGCCAGAGCACAGGCGAATGGAAACTGGCCGCCGGAGCCGACCGAGCTGAACCTCTTCCTCGCCGTTCCGGTGACCCTCGTGCTGATCGCCTCGTCATTCACCTGCCAGATGGGCGTGTTCGCCGCGGAGCGCGGCGACGTCTTCGGTCTCCGTCGCTGGTACCTCCTCACACTCGCCATGGGCACGTTCTTCGTGCTCGGCCAGGGATACGAGTACATCCACCTCGTCGAAGAAGGCACGACGATCTCGAGCAGCGTGTACGGCTCGGTGTTCTACATGACCACCGGATTCCACGGCCTCCACGTGATCGGCGGCCTCATCGCGTTCGTCTTCCTGATCGCCCGCACCATGGTCAGCAAGTTCACGCCAGCCCAAGCCACCGCCGCGATCGTCGTCTCGTACTACTGGCACTTCGTCGACATCGTGTGGATCGCCCTGTTCGCCACGATCTATTTCATCCGTTGATCAGCTGAACGCCCCAGGCAGCCCCCTGACGTCCAGTCCGTCCCGACATACCAAAGGGATACAGATGAGTTCATCCCCCCCTCCCGCATCCGATACCACGGCGTCCGCCGCGAAGACACGTCGCCAGCGGAAGCTCCGCAGGCGCGTCACGGGCGCCCTGGTCCTGATGATGGGACTGGTCAGCGCCGGTTTCCTCGCGTCCGCGTTGACGCCGACCCCGCAGGTGGCCACCGCCACCGACGATCAGGCAGCACTGATCCGCGAAGGCAAGCAGTTGTACGACACCTCGTGCATCACCTGCCACGGCGCGAACCTGCAGGGTGTGCAGGATCGCGGCCCGAGCCTGATCGGTGTCGGCGAGGCCGCCGTGTACTTCCAGGTGTCATCGGGGCGCATGCCGGCCGTGCGCAACGAGGCCCAGGCCGAGCGCAAGCCCGTCAAATTCGACGCCGAGCAGACGGACGCCATCGGCGCATACATCCAGGCCAACGGCGGCGGTCCCACGGTCGTGCGTGACGAGAACGGCGAGATCGCCCAGTCCTCGCTGCGCGGCGGCGACATCGGACGCGGCAGCGAACTCTTCCGCCTCAACTGCGCGTCCTGCCACAACTTCACCGGGCGCGGCGGTGCACTGTCCTCCGGCAAGTACGCGCCCGTCCTCGACCCGGCCAACGAGCAGCAGATCTACACCGCGATGGTCACCGGCCCGCAGAACATGCCCAAGTTCTCGGATCGCCAGCTCACCCTCGAGGAGAAGAAGGACATCATCGCCTACATCAAGTTGGCAGGCGAGACCAAGCAGCCCGGCGGCTACGGACTCGGCGGCTTCGGTCCCGCCTCCGAGGGCTTGGCCATGTGGGTCATCGGAATCATCGCTGTCGTCGGTGCAGCACTGTGGATCGGAGCGAGGTCATGAACGACGCTGGCCAGCCGGGCGGCGCCACGCCAAAAAAGTACACGGATGCAGAACTCGAGAACCTGAGCCGCGACGAACTGGTCGAACTCGGCACCAACCTCGACGGGGTCGACGTTGCGTTCCGCCGCAACCGCTGGGCGGTCGAAGGAACCAAGGCCGAGAAGCGCGCCGAACGCTCGGTGGCGTTCTGGTTCGCTCTCGCCGGCGTGTCGGCGGTCGCGTTCATCGCGATCTACCTGTTCTGGCCGTGGGAGTACGCCGGAGCCGGTGAAGAGAACTACTCCGCGTACAGCCTGTACACCCCGCTGATCGGCCTCACCATGGGTCTGGCGATTCTCGGCCTGGGTGTCGGTGCCGTGCAGTTCACCAAGAAGTTCATCCCGGAAGAGCTGTCCATCCAGGACCGCCACGACGGCGGATCGTCCGAGACGGACCGCCGGACCATCGTCGCGGAACTCGGCGACTCCTTCGACACCTCGACGCTCGGCCGCCGCAAGCTCATCAAGCGCAGCCTGTTGTTCGGTGGCGGCGCACTCGGCATCATGTCCTTGATGCCGCTCGGTGGCCTCGTCAAGAACCCGTGGGCCCAGCGTGACGATTCGCCGCTCTGGGTATCGGGCTGGACTCCGCGCTACGCCGGCGAGACCATCTACCTGCGCCGCGACACCGGCCGTCCCGAGGATGTCGTCCTCGTCCGGCCGGAAGACCTCGACGCCGGTGCCATGGAGACCGTGTTCCCGTTCCGTGAGTCCGATCGCGGCGACCACGACGCCCTTCTCGCAGGTCTGCGTGGCATCCGCAACGCGACGATGCTCATTCGCCTACGCACCGAAGACACTCAGAGAGTGACCAAACGTAAGGGCCAGGAGAGCTTCAACTACGGCGACTACTTCGCCTTCTCGAAGATCTGCACCCACCTCGGCTGCCCCACCTCGCTGTTCGAACAGCAGACCAACCGAATTCTCTGCCCGTGCCACCAGTCGCAGTTCGATGCGCTGACCTACGGAAAGCCGATTTTCGGACCCGCTGCTCGTGCACTTCCGCAGTTGCCTATTACAGTGAACGAAGAGGGTTTCCTAGTTGCCACCGGTGACTACATCGAAGCTCTCGGCCCGGCATTTTGGGAGCGTCGACCGTGACCGACAACAAACCGTCCAGACTCAACGCCATGGCCGCCGGCCAGGCGGAGGCAATGGACTCCCGTTACCACCTCGCAGCTGGAATGCGGCGGCAGATCAACAAGGTCTTCCCCACCCATTGGTCGTTCCTGCTCGGTGAGATCGCGCTCTACAGCTTCATCATCCTGCTGATCTCGGGTGTCTATCTCACCTTGTTCTTCGACCCGTCGATGGCCCACGTGGTCTACAACGGCGCATACGAGCCCCTGCGCGGCGTCACCATGTCGCGCGCATACGAGACCACGCTGAACATCTCCTTCGAGGTGCGCGGCGGACTCTTCGTCCGCCAGATCCACCACTGGGCTGCGTTGATGTTCGCGGCGTCCATCGTGGTCCACCTCATGCGCATCTTCTTCACCGGCGCCTTCCGGCGTCCGCGTGAAGCGAACTGGGTCATCGGCTGTCTTTTGCTGATTCTGGCTATGTTCGAGGGCTTCTTCGGGTACACGATTCCCGACGACCTGCTGTCGGGTACGGGCCTGCGTGCCGCGTTCTCCGGTATCACCTTGAGCATCCCGATCGCCGGCACCTGGATGCACTGGCTGATCTTCGGCGGCGACTTCCCCGGCGACCTGATCATCCCCCGCCTGTACGTGGCGCACGTCCTGCTGTTCCCCGGCATCATCCTCGCGCTGATCGCCGGTCACCTCGCGCTCGTCTGGTACCAGAAGCACACGCAGTTCCCCGGCCCCGGCCGCACGGAACAGAACGTCGTGGGCGTTCGGATCCTCCCCGTCTTCGCCGTCAAGTCCGGTGCATTCTTCGCCATCACCTTCGGTGTTCTCGCGGTTATGGGCGGCGTGCTGCAGATCAACCCGGTATGGACCATCGGCCCATACAACCCGTCACAGGTGTCCGCCGGGTCGCAGCCCGACATCTACATGATGTGGACAGACGGCCTGGCCCGTCTGTGGCCTGCGTGGGAGATCTACCTCTTCGACCGCTACACCATCCCGGCCGTGTTCGCCGTGGCGCTCATCATGGGGTTGGTCTTCACGGTTCTCATCGCCTACCCGTGGATCGAGAAGCGTCTGACCAAGGACGACGCTCACCACAACCTGCTGCAGCGTCCGCGTGACGTGCCGGTCCGCACGGCGATCGGAGCGATGGCACTGACGTTCTACGCCGTATTGACGATCTCGTGCATCAACGACATCATCGCGTACCAGCTGAGCATTTCGTTGAACGCGATGACCTGGATCGGCCGAATCGGCATGGTGCTGTTGCCGCCCATCGCGTTCTTCGTGGCGTACCGGTTCTGCCTGGGCCTCCAACGCAGTGACCGCGAGGTTCTCGAGCACGGCATCGAGACCGGCATCATCAAGCGGATGCCCAACGGTCAGTACATCGAGATCCACCAGCCACTAGGCCCGGTCGACGGCCATGGCCATGGCCACCCGATCCCCCTCGAATACCAGGGTGCGTCCATCCCGAAGAAGATGAACAAGCTCGGTTCTGCCGGCAAGCCCGGCTCCGGCAGCCTTGTCACCGCGGACCCGATCGAGGAGAGCGAAGCTCTCGAGGCCGCTCTGCATCATGGCGAGCGTCAACAGCTCACCATGCTGACCGAGCTGCAGAATCGTGTTCACGGAAACGGAAGCTCCGGCAACGGAAGCTCCGGCAACGGCGAGGCCCACTGAGGCTCACCCCCCTGATCAGGGCCCCGAACCACTTGTGGTTCGGGGCCCTGACTGTATGGGTCGGGCTGCATCTCCCCCGTTCTCAGATTGCGCCCGAAACACCACCGTCACTGCTCCCAGGCTCAACAGCAGGCCGCCCGCGGTGAGGGCTCCGAACGGTTCGCCGAAGGCCACGGCGCCCCACACGGCTGTCACCGGTGCCATCAGGAACATGAGCGCATTGACCCGCGTGACACCTTTGCGCCTCAGCACCAGCCAGTACAGGCCGTAGCCGCCGAAGGTAGATAGACCCACCAACCAGGTCACGGCGAGCCAGAACGAGGCGGAAGCCGGAGGCATCGCCTCGCCGCGGGGTGCTGCCACGGCAGTGAACAACACCGCGCTGGTGACACAGTGGATCGTCAGCGACACCGCGGGGTCAGTGTCTTCGGGTGAGCGCCGCTCCATGAACGTCGCCGCCACCAACGAGAGCATTCCTGCAAACGGCACCAGATACGCCCACCACACCACTCCCCCGGACGCGGTGGCGTCGCCGGCGGTGACGATCACGACTCCGGTCAGTCCGAGCGCCAACCCCCACCACTGGCGCGGTGCAACGTACTCCCTCAACAGCGGTCCGGCGAGTACCGCGACGACGAGCGGCTGCGTGCCGTCGATCAGCGCCGTGGTGCCGCTGGAGACCCCCAATCCGATTGCCTGGTAGACGGTGAGGAGGTAGCCGGTCTGTGACAAGGCGCCGACGATTATCTCGCGCCGTACCGTCTGCCTCCGGATCCCACCCCATCGGTGGCGTCCGAAGAGCACCGCCCAGAGGACGAGTAGCGCGGCAAGGGGTAGAAATCGCCAGGTGAGCACGGTGAGAGGGTCGGTGATGCCGACACCGACTTTCGCGCCGATGAAGCCGGAACTCCAGCAGAACACGAACGCCACGGCGAGAAGCACATTCACGAAGAATCACCTCGGGTATACAGATCGGTTTAAGTCCGACGATATACCGATCTGTATACTTCTGTCATGAGCACAGTGCCGGGGCCGCAGCGGGTGACACTGACCCCGGGCGCCAGACGCGTCTTGTCCGCGGCCGGTCGCCTGTTCTACGAGCGAGGAATCTCCGCTGTGGGGGTCGATCTGATCGCTGCGGAGGCAGGGGTCACGAAGAAGACGCTGTACGACCGGTTCGGGTCGAAGGAACAGCTCGTGGTCGAGTATCTTGCTGACCGCGACGAGCGCTGGCGACTCTTCCTCGCCGGCTATCTCCATGCGGTGGGCAGCTCACCGGAAGCACGCCTGAAGGCCGTCTTCGACGCATCCCGCGACTGGGCCGGCCAGAACAGCACAAAGGGGTGCAGCATGGTGAATGCGCATGCCGAGATCAGCGACCCGTCCCATCCGGCGTACCCCGTCATCCTCGATCAGAAGAAATGGATGCTCGAACTGTTCACCCAAATATGCACCGACGCGGCAGTTCCCGGCGCCCCCGAACTCGCTCGCACCATCATGCTGCTTCATGAAGGGGCCCTCGTGGCATATGGGCTCCACGTGTTCGAGGACCCATTTGCCCTCGCGTCGGCTCGAGCTCAGGCACTCTTGCCGGCGTCCATCACGTCGGCAGGCTCTTGACGGAACGACGGCGGGGCGTCGAATCCCTTAGGATTCGACGCCCCGCCGTTCGTTGTCTGCGCTCAGTGCTTCTCGGGTCCGACATGGTATTCGAAGACCAGGCCTGCCGCTGCCGCCAGTACGGCGACTACCGCAACGACGATCATCCAGGGCTGGAAGAATGCGAGCGCGAGGGCGGCGAGGGCAGCCGCACCGGCTAGCAGGATAGGCCAGTAGCTTCCGGGGCTGAAGAATCCGAGATCGCCGGCGCCGTCGGCAATTTCCGCGTCCTCGTAGTCCTCGGGCCGCGTGTCGAGACGGCGAGCGACGAACCGGAAGTAGGTTCCGATGATCAGTGTCAGGCCTGCCGACAGGCAGATGCCCGTCAGACCCGCCCACTCGATACCGGTCCGTGAGACGGCGGTGAACACGCCGTAGACGATCGCGACGAGAATGAAGAATACCGTCAGGATCTCGAAGAGCTTGGCTTCGATCTTCATATCAGCACTTGTCCTTGGTCAATGAGGTATCAGCAGCGGGTTCAGTTACCTTCGACACTGCTCGCCTGCTTGTAGCCACGATCGGTGGTGAACGGTGAGGTGGAGGTCGCCACAGGTGACTCGCCGATAGCCTCGAGAGCCTCCGCAGTGGTCAACGCCCGGCCACCCTCGGCGGCAGGCTTGCGCAGATCGATGTACTGGGCAAACTTGTCCGGGCTGACTGCGCGAACCTCGAAGTTCATCATCGCGTGGAACGTTCCGCACATCTCGGCGCAGCGACCGACGAAGGCGCCTTCCTTCTCGATCTCACTGATCTGGAAGACGTTATCCGACTGGTTCTCCTTGGGATTCGGGTTGACGTCCCGCTTGAAGAGAAACTCCGGCACCCAGAAGGAGTGGATGACGTCCGACGAGGCCAACTCGAACTGAATCCGCTTGCCGGTCGGCAGGACGAGGATCGGGATTTCCTGGCTGGAGCCGATGGTCTCGATCTTGTCGTAATGCAGGTAGGACAGGTCCTGCGGGGACTTGCCGTGAATGGCCCCGGGCTGCGCGTGGCCGCCCTCACCCTCGTGCTCGGTGCCGGACGCCGCACCGGCCTCGACAGCAGCCTGGGCTTCCTGATCGACGCCGTCGTACTTCGCTTGCCCGTCACCGAGATCGATGGAGCGGTAACCGAACTTCCAGTTCCATTGGTAGGCAGTGACGTCGACCACCACGTTGGGGTTGTCCTCTTTATCGAGGACGTGGTTCTGCACGACCACCGTGAAGTAGAACAGAACGGCGATGATGACGAATGGGACTGCGGTGTACGCCAGCTCCAGCGGCACGTTGTACGCGGTCTGACGGGGGAACTCGGGTGAGTCCTTCTTCTTGCGATGGAAGATCACCGCCCAGAAGGTGAGTCCCCACACCAGGATGCCCATGACGAGGGCGGCGATAACCGACCAGGTCCACAGCTCACGCATGCGTTCTGCCTCCGGGGTGACGCCCGAAGGCCACCCGAAACGAAGCACTTCGTTGTCGATTGAACAACCCGACAGCAGCAAGGCAGCAACGCCCAAAGATGCTGCCAACCCTGCCCGCCGAAGGATCCGACCTTGCGCCACGTTCACGCCTTCCTGATCGCCGCAAATTCCACTAGGGCACACCCGTTGGGAAGGCCCAATTACTACGCAGCGTAGACCAAAGCGGATGGCGATCCATCCTCGGGTCGGGCGGTCGTGTCTCGACCGGGGCCGGGGCGGTGTCGTCGACGGCCGGAACCAGCCGCCGCGGGAAACTGCGGCATACTTTCCGGCAGAGTTCCCTGACCCCCTCCACACCCGTGTGGAGCTTCCCAGATTCTGAATTGAGGTACCAAACGCTGTGTGCGGACTGCTCGGGCTACTGACCTCTGGAGAAACCAGCGACTACGCCGTCTCGCAGGTCGACGAGGCGATGCACTGCCTGCGGCATCGCGGGCCGGACGAGCACGGGACGTGGCACGACGATCACCTCGTGTTCGGATTCAATCGGCTGTCGATCATCGACATCGAACACTCCCACCAGCCGTTGCGGTGGGGGCCGGCCGAGAACCCGCAGCGGTATGCCCTCACCTTCAACGGTGAGATCTACAACTACCTCGAGGTTCGCGCGGAGCTGGCCGAGCAGTTCGGGGCGCAGTTCGTCACCGAAGGCGACAGTGAGGCCATCGTTGCGGCGTTCCACTACTGGGGCGAGGACGCCGTGCGGCGCCTGCGCGGCATGTTCGCGTTCGCTATCTGGGATACCGAAACCCGCGAGCTGTTCATTGCCCGCGACCCATTCGGCATCAAGCCGCTGTTTCTGGCGACGGGTACGGGCGGTACGGCGTTCGGCAGTGAGAAGAAGAGCCTGCTCGAGCTGACCGACCTCATCGGTATCGGTACGGACCTCGATCCGCGGGCCGTCGAGCACTACACGGTGTTGCAGTACGTGCCGGAACCGGAGACGTTGCACAAGGACATCCGCCGACTCGAATCGGGCTGTTTCGCGCGGGTGCGTCCGGGCGAGGACCCGGTGATCACCCGGTATTTCGCCCCCACCTTCCCGGTGCAGCCCTTCACCCCTGGGACGGCGAAGGCGCGATACGCGGAGATCGCAGCGGCGTTGGAGGATTCTGTCGCCAAGCACATGCGGGCCGATGTCACGGTCGGTTCGTTCCTGTCGGGCGGTATCGACTCGACGGCCATTGCGGCGCTCGCGATGCGCCACAACCCAAATTTGATCACCTTCACCACGGGTTTCGAGCGGGAGGGGTACTCCGAGGTCGACGTCGCGGCCGAGTCGGCCGAGGCCATCGGGGCACGGCACGTCGTCAAGGTGGTCAGTCCGGCAGAATTCGCAGCGGCCATCCCGGAGATCGTGTGGTACCTCGACGACCCCGTTGCCGATCCGGCGCTCGTCCCGCTGTGGTTCGTAGCGAAGGAGGCCCGCAAGCACGTCAAAGTGGTGCTCTCGGGTGAGGGCGCCGACGAATTGTTCGGTGGCTACACCATCTATCGCGAGCCCCTCTCCCTGAAGCCGTTCGAGTACTTACCGCAGGGACTGCGACGGGCAGCCGGACGCTTGTCAGAGCGGATCCCCGACGGCACACGCGGGAAGAGCCTGCTCAACCGCGGTTCGCTCACCCTCGAGGAGCGGTACTACGGCAACGCGCGCAGCTTCAACGATGCCCAGCTGCGCACGGTGTTGCGCGATTTCCGTCCCGAATGGACGCACCAGGACGTCACGGGACCGATCTACGCCCAGTCGCGGGGGTGGGATCCGGTAGCTCGCATGCAGCACCTGGACCTGTTCACCTGGTTGCGTGGCGACATCCTGGTCAAGGCCGACAAGATGACCATGGCCAACTCCCTCGAATTGCGGGTGCCGTTCCTCGATCCGGAGGTGTTCGAGGTGGCGTCCCGGGTACCGCTGGAGCAGAAGATCACCAAGAACACCACCAAATACGCGCTACGACAGGCTCTCGAAGGCATCGTGCCCGGGCACGTGTTGCACCGGGCCAAGCTGGGGTTCCCGGTGCCGCTGCGGCACTGGTTGCGCGGCACGGAACTGTTCGACTGGGCGCACGAGCAGATCGCCGCGTCCGGTACGGATCATCTCCTCGACAAGGCGGCCGTCGCGAAGATGCTCAATGATCACCGGGACGGCGTCTCCGACCACAGTCGTCGCCTCTGGACCGTCCTGACCTTCATGGTCTGGCACGGCATCTTCGTGGAGCACCGGATCGAGCCGAAGATCGCGGAGCCTGCGTACCCGGTGTCCCTCTAGGCGCTCCGCGCCCGTGAGTGGTTGACGAGTCCAGGGACTCCTCAACCACTCACGAGCGGCGGAGCCGCCTCTTACGGGAGAAACGCTGCGATCTCGTCGGCCGCGGTGGCGCCGTACGCATCGGCCAGTCGTTTGACGGCCTCGTCGCGGTCGAAGGTCCACTCCTGGGTTCCCATGGTTTCCAGGACGAGCACGGCAACGAGCGATCCCAGCTGCGCCGAGCGCTCGAAACTCAGGCCGGCGCTGTGCGCGAGGAGGAATCCGGCCCGGAATCCGTCGCCGACACCGGTGGGGTCGACCTTGCCCTTCTCCGGTACGACGGCAACCCGGGTATGGGTGCCGTCCGACTCGACAATATCGACGCCCTTCGAGCCCAGGGTGGTGACCCGGACGCCGACCTGCGCACGAATCTGCTCCTCGGACAGCCCGGTCTTCTGCTGGAGCAATCCCCATTCGTACTCGTTGGTGAACAGGTACTTGGCGCCTCGGATCAGCGCAGTTGCCTCGTCACCGTTGAGCCGGGCCAGCTGCTGTGAGGGGTCGGCGGCGAACGGAATGTTCTTCTGCCGGCACTCGTCCGTGTGGCGGATCATCGCGGCGGGGTCGTTGGCCCCGATCAGCACCAGGTCCAGTGCTCCCACGCTTTCGGTGACCCGTTCGAGCTCGATCTCGCGCGCTTCGCTCATTGCGCCGGGGTAGAACGACGCGATCTGAGCCATGTCTTCATCTGTGGTGCACACGAAGCGCGCGGTGTGCGCTGTCGTGGAGATCCGGACCGCGGTGCAGTCGACGCCGTTGCTCTCGAGCCACTCCCGGTAGTCCGCGAAGTCGGCCCCCACTGCGCCGACGAGGAGCGGCGAACCACCCAGGACACCCATGGCGTAAGCGATGTTGCCGCCCACTCCCCCGCGTCGGACAACGAGGTCGTCGACCAGGAAACTCAACGAAATATGGCTGAGCTGATCGGCGAGCAGTTGCTCGGCGAACCGGCCCGGGAACCGCATCAGGTGGTCGGTGGCGATGGAACCGGTTACCGCAATTGTCACGGGCGGATGCCTTTCGGTGAGTTCGGTCGGGATTTCTCACCGTACCGGCAGTACCACCGTGATCGGTGGGAGCACGGCGAGTGGACAGGGTTGTCCGGACACGAAAAAGTCTGACACGGAACCGGAGCTCCGCATCAGACTTGTCGATTCAGTTTTCGGTCGGCCCGGGACTCAGTTGAAGGAGTCGCCGCAGGCGCAGGAACCGGTGGCGTTGGGGTTGTCGATCGTGAACCCCTGCTTCTCGATGGTGTCGACGAAGTCGATGGATGCACCTTCGACGTACGGCGCGCTCATCCGGTCGACAGCGAGAGCTACGCCGCCGAAGTCGACGATGAGGTCACCGTCGAGGTTGCGATCGTCGAAGAAAAGCTGGTAACGCAGTCCTGCGCAGCCGCCGGGTTGCACGGCGATACGCAGTGCGAGGTCGTCACGACCCTCCTGATCGAGCAGCGCCTTTGCTTTGGAGGACGCAGCCTCGGTCATCTTGACGCCGTGGGTGGCGGTCTCGTTCTGCACAGTCATGGGCTCTCCCTGCTAGTTCGTAACAAACCCGTGAACGCTTCAACGGTACTCCGCGCCCGACTTATTCCCGGGTTTCATTGCCGTGCGGCGCGACCGCACAGCAATCGCTCTCCATGGTATCCGACGTCGCGGTTTACGGTTACTACCCGATGATGCCGGATTCGTTCACCTCGCCGGCACTGAGAGGCAAGGTCCCGCCCGAGGCCACCCGGCATTTCGACGCGAGGGCGGTTTTCCTCACGTTGACGTCTTCCCATAGGCTGGAAGGGTGAAATTGCTACGTCGCGGTGATTCGGACGATTCAGACAAGCGGGATGCCGAGACGGTCTCGTCGTCCACGGCACCGGAACCCGAGTCCGCCGAACAAGTGGGCAAGGGCCGTCCGACCCCCAAGCGCCGCGACGCCGAAGCCCGACGCCGTGGACCGGTCGCGCCTGCTCCTTTGACCGCAAAGGAGGCGCGGGCACGTCGCAAGGCCACCCGGGGCAGCAAGGAAGAACGCAAGCTTGCCGCGGCCGAGCGGCGAGCTACGGCGTCCGAGCGACGCGCTCGCATGCTCGCCGGCGAGGACAAGTACCTCCTTCCGCGCGACAAGGGTCCCGTCCGTGCGTACGTCCGCGACATCGTCGACGCCCGGCGCAACCTCGTCGGACTTTTCATGCCGCTGGCGCTCGTGCTGATCATGGCCATGTTCGTCAGCCCGGCCCTTCAGGCGATCGTGACGCTGGCAATGCTCGTCATGATGCTTTTCATGGCCGGAGAGGGCGTCTGGCTGGGCCGCAAGATCAACAGCCGGGTGCGGGAGCGTTTCCCGGACACGACCGACGGCGGTTTCAAACTGGGCTGGTACGCCTTCGTGCGGGCATCGCAGATTCGCAAGCTTCGCGCGCCGAAGCCCCGGGTTCGTCCGGGCGACGCGGTCTGAGACTCACCCCGCTTCGCGTCAATGATGCGGCGCGCGGTGTGACTCGGCGAGTAGTCGGCCCAGTTCGGCATCGCGGTTGCCGGACAGATCCGCCAGTGGATCGGCCGGCCGGAAGAAGTCGTGGCGGAAACTGTTCCGAAGCCACGGGTGCGGCGCACCCACGCGTGTGCCGGCAAGCAGCACAGCCGCGTGCAGTACGAACAGGAGTGCTACGAGGGCGAGAAATTCGGTCATGGCTGGAATTTTCCGCCCCGCTACTTCCCGCCAACAGTGGCAGGAATGACGATGTTCGTCGAAATACTGCCATGTTGCCGGGTTGGTAGCGTCTCGGTTCGTGCCCCTCGCCGAACCTCCGAACCGACCGGATCTCCCCCACCACTCGTCGCGAACCTTGATTCTCGGCGGCGCCCGGTCCGGTAAGTCGGCGTACGCGGAACAACTGGCACGCACTCTCGCGGGTACCGGATCGGTCCGCTATCTCGCCACTAGTCACCGTGATCCCAGCGACGTCGACTGGGAGGACCGCGTCGAGCAGCACCGCACTCGCCGCCCCGCCACCTGGACCACGATCGAGACCGCACCGGGTCGCGACCTCGCCGTGCAGTTGCGTTCGTCCACCGACACCGCAGTCACCCTGGTGGATGATCTCGGAACGTGGCTGACCGTGGAGGTCGATGCCGCCGACGCCTGGGATCTACCGCGCGGCACGATCGCGGGCGAGGTGGACGAATTGGTGGCGAGCGTGCACGACTACCGCGGCGACCTCATCCTCGTAACACCCGAGGTCGGCCTCGGCGTCATCCCGGAGACCCGGTCCGGACGCCTCTTCCGCGACGAGATCGGTGCCCTCAACGCCCAGCTGGCCGAAGTATGTGACCGGGCTGTCCTGGTGGTGGCCGGGCTGACCGTGAACCTGAAAGACCTTCCCGCAGCGAATGTGTCTGGGACAGACGTGCCCAGTCGAACGAGAGGCCCAGTGTGACGAGCGAGTCCGTGAGCAACGACCCCGGTCGGTTCGAACCCGTTCCCCCACCGGACGACGCAATCCGCCGCGCGGCCGAGGACCGTCAACTGCAGCTCACCAAACCGGCCGGCTCACTCGGGCGGTTCGAGACGCTGGCGTGCTGGGCTGCGGCGTGTCAGGGTGTATGCCCGCCCGGACCCATCGAGCGGGCCCGCGTCGTCGTCTTTGCCGGGGACCACGGGGTCGCGAGGACCGGGGTGTCGGCGTATCCCCCCGAGGTGACAGCGCAAATGGTCGCCAACTTTCTCGGCGGCGGGGCCGCGGTCAATACTCTCGCCGACCGGGCTGGTGCAAGCGTGCGCGTGGTCGACATGTCGGTGGACGGCGACACCGATCCGAGCGTCTCGGCGCACAAGGTTCGGCGTTCGTCCGGGGTGATCGACCGCGAGGACGCGCTCACTCACGACGAAACCTTGCGGGCCATCGAGGCCGGTCGATCCATCGCCGATGCCGAAATCGACTCCGGCGCAGATCTTCTCATCGCCGGCGACATGGGAATTGGCAACACGACCCCCGCCACGGTCCTGATCGCGGCGCTGACGGACACCGAGCCCGTCGCGGCAGTGGGCCGGGGAACCGGTATCGACGACGCAGGATGGATACGGAAGACGGCAGCGATTCGCGATGCCCTGCGCCGCGCCCGGCCCGTCGTCCGCGACACAGTGGCTTTGCTACGCACCGTGTCGGGCGCGGACATTGCGGCGATGGCAGGGTTTCTCGCGCAGGCCTCGGCGCGCCGGACTCCGGTGATCCTCGACGGCGTGGTCGTCACGGCTGCAGCGATGGTGGCCGAGGAGTTGGCCCACGGCGCGCGCGCGTGGTGGCTCGCCGGGCATCGGTCCACCGAACCGGCCCACACCGTCGCTTTGAAACATCTGCAACTCGACCCCCTCCTCGAACTCGACATGCGATTGGGCGAGGGTTCGGGGGCGGTGGCCGCACTACCGATTCTGCAAGGGGCAATCGCCACACTCGCGTTCATGGCGACGTTCGACGAGGCGGGAGTCAGTACCGGCGACGTCACCGAGGCCGACGCCGCCGACGTGGACTGAACGTGTCGGGATTGTCGCTCGCGTTCTCCTGGTTGACGGTCCTCCCGCTCCGCGGTCCCGGCACCGTGGACCGCGCGGCAGGCGGACGCGCGATCCGCTTCGCACCGGTAACCGGTGCGGCTCTAGGTTCCTTGGCTGCCGGCTTGTTGTGGCTCCTGGTGTCGGCCGGACTGGACCCGGTGCTGGGGGGACTGTTGACGGTCGGCGCGCTCGCGCTCGCCACTCGTGGCATGCATGTCGACGGGTTGTCCGACACCGTCGACGGTCTCGGGTGTTACGGACCGCCGGAGCGCGCGAGGGCGGTCATGCACAGCGGTGGCGCAGGCCCATTCGGTGTGTGCGCCCTGCTGATCTGCCTGGGGACACAAGCCCTTGCTTTCGGATCACTCGCTGTCGCAGGGCAGTACGGTGCTGTAGCAGTAGCCGTGGCGGCTGGGCGTGTGGCCGTCGTATTTGCTTGCCGTCGTGGCGTTCCCGCGTCCGCCACCGAGGGTTTCGGCGCACTCGTCGCCGAGACGCAGTCGTGGTGGACGGCGCTCGCGTGGACGGTCCCGCTGTTGGCCGCAGCAGCATGGTGCGGCGCCGACTGGGAGCAGGGACTCGTCGTGGTCGCGGTGACCCTCGCCCTGACAGCACTGCTGGTGGCGCACTGTGTCCGCCGGTTCGCCGGCGTGAACGGTGACGTGCTGGGTGCCGCGATCGAAATCACGGTTGCTGCCACGGCGGTCGGATTCGCGTTCTGAACGACCGCGGCGACGCCCCGGTTCAGCGAAGCTTGTGCATCCAGCCGTGGGTGTCGGCGAACGTGCCACGCTGAATTCCGGTGAGCGTGTCCCGCAGGGCCATGGTGACCTCGCCGGGTTCGCCGTCGGCCACGACGAACTCGCCCTCGGCCGACTTGACCCGTCCCACCGGAGTGATGACTGCCGCGGTGCCGCAGGCGAATACCTCGGTGATCTCCCCCGACTGGGCCTTGGTTCGCCATTCCTCGGTGCTGATGCGACGTTCCTCGACTGCGAAACCGGCGTCGGTCGCCAGGGTCAGCAGCGAATTGCGGGTGATGCCCGGGAGCAACGACCCGGACAGCGAGGGCGTCACGAGGCGGGCGTCGGAACCGGACCCGTAGACGAAGAAGAGATTCATCCCGCCCATTTCCTCGACGTATGCACGCTCGAGGGCGTCGAGCCACACCACTTGATCGCAGCCCTCGTCGGCCGCCTGGGCCTGAGCGAGAAGGGAAGCCGCGTAGTTGCCGGCGAACTTGGCCGCGCCGGTGCCCCCGGGAGCGGCCCGCACGTACTCCGTCGAGAGCCACACTCTGACCGGCTTCACGCCGCGTGGAAAATAGGCCCCCGCGGGCGAGGCGATCAGGAGGTAGCGGTACTCGTCGGCCGGCCGCACACCCAGTCCGGCCTCGGTGGAGAACATGAAAGGACGCAGGTACAGCGCATCCTCACCACCCGCGGCAGGCACCCACTCGTGATCGACGTCGAGGAGTTCGGTGATCGACTTGACGAACAACTCGGCGGGAAGCTCGGGCATCGCGAGCCGGCGAGCCGATGTGACGAGGCGTTCCGCGTTCGCCTCGATGCGGAACGTCGCGATGCCGCCGTCCGGCTGCCGGTACGCCTTGAGGCCCTCGAAGATGGCCTGCCCGTAGTGCAGGACCATGGCCGCCGGATCGAGTTGCAGCGGACCGTAGGGTTCCACCCGGGCGTCGTGCCAGCCGTGGGCGGCGGAGTAGGTGATCGACACCATGTGGTCCGTGAAGTACCGACCGAATCCGGGCGCCGCCAATATCTCTCGCCGAGCCTCGTCGGAGGCGGGGGAAGGATGTGGGACGCGAAGGAACTCGGTGACACCTGTCATGCCGGTGATCCTATCGAACCCCTCCCGCTTCCCAGCGCCCGAGAGGGGTTCGCCAGCGCCGGCTACTTTGTGCTGGTCTTCACGAACGGCGGAGACACGACCTCGGCTCGCAACACGCGTCCGCGCACGTCCACCTCGATCTCGTCACCGGCCGCGACACCGGCGTCCGAATCGAGCAGAGCAAGGGCGATCCCGACCTTGAGTGTGGGCGAGAAGGTGCCCGACGTGGTCTCACCGATGGCCTCGCCGTCGCGCAGCACGCTCTGTCCTGCGCGCAGAACCCCGCGGTCGAGCGCCTTGATGCCCCATAACTTGCGAGCGGGACCGGCAGCTTTCTCGTCGGCGAGGGTTTCCTTGCCCCAGAACTTCGGTTTGTTCCATCCGATCGCCCAGCCGCACCGCGCCTCGAGCGGGGAGATCTCCAACGACAACTCGTGACCGTGCAGCGGGTATCCCATCTCCGTCCGCAAGGTATCGCGGGCGCCGAGACCGGCCACCTGACCGCCGCGCGCCCGAACCTGTTCGAGCACGGCCCGGAACAGCTTCTCGCTGTCGTCCCAGCGGGGCAAGAGTTCGAAGCCGATTTCGCCGGTGTACCCGCTGCGACACACCCGCACGGGCACGCCTTCCCACGTCGCGTCCGCAAAGCCCATGTACTCGATGTCGGTCGGCAAGCCGAGTGCGCCGAGCACCTCCGGCGACTTCGGCCCCTGGACGGCGATCACACCGAAGTCCCGGTGGCAGCTGTCGACGGTGACTCCCTCGGGCGCCTGGGCCGTCAGCGCCGCAACGACATCAGCGGTGTTGGCGGCGTTGGGGACGAGGAATACCTCTTCGGGGCTCACGTAGTAGGCAATCAGATCGTCGATCACTCCGCCGGAGGGAGTGCAGCAGAGCGTGTACTGCGCCTTGCCGGGGCCGATTTTGTCCAGATCGTTGGTGAATGCCGCGTTGACGAAAGCAGCTGCTCCCGTGCCGCGCACGAGGGCCTTGCCCAGATGGCTGACGTCGAACACCCCCACCGATTCACGCACCGCGGTGTGCTCGGCAACGACACCCGCATACGAAACCGGCATCTCCCACCCACCGAAAGGAGCGAATGTGGCCCCGAGTTCGACGTGAACAGCGTGGACTGGCCCTTGCGACAGTTGCTCCTCGGTCATGGCCTCAAACCTATCGGACCCCCGGGCACGCCGGGCAAGCGACGGCCGAGGGCATGCCGGGCCGACGACGCTGAGCCCGCACTACCATCGGGACGAGCGCCGGCCGGCCCGGCACTACCCGACCCCGAACTGCTTCAGGAGACACCGTGAGCACTCGCACAGCTCGACCCCTCGGACCACAACTCGCCCTTGCAGGCACTGTCGGCAAGCGGGTGGACGTGCTGGTGATCGGACTGACGTCCACTTCGGACGGCCCCGAGATCGCACTCGGCGACGGCATCGTCGACGAATCGGTCCTCGCCGGCCTCCTCGACCGGTTCGTCGCGGTCGGAGCCAAGGGCAAGGCGGAGGAAACCCTGCGCATCCCCGCTCCCGACACGCTTGGGGTCGACAGTGTCCTCGCGGTCGGACTCGGCGCGGCAGACAAGCTCGACGCGGAGCAGATACGCCGGTCCGCAGGGGCTGCGGCCCGCTCACTCGGCGGCGTCGACACCGTCGCCACCACCCTGTCCTCGTTGGATCTCGGTGCCGCAGCCGAGGGTTTCGCGCTCGGCGCATATCGATTCACGGAGTTCAAGTCCGCGAAGTCGGCACCCGGACCCGATGCACAACCGGTCTCACGGGTCGAGCTGCTCGTGTCGTCCCCCCGCACGAAGGAAGCGAAGGAGACACTGGCGCGGTCCGCCGCGATCGCCGAGGCCGTCGCTACCGCGCGCGAGTTCGTCAATACTCCCCCGAGTCACCTGTTTCCCGCCGAGTTCGCCGAGCGCGCAAAGGCTCTCGGTACAGAGGCCGGATTGAAAGTCGAGGTCCTCGACGAGAAGGCGCTGGAGAAGAACGGATTCGGCGGAATCCTCGGAGTGGGTAAGGGGTCGTCCCGTCTGCCTCGTCTGGTCCGGCTGAGTTACTCGGCGAAGAAGCGGAACGCCCCCAAGGTCGCTCTCGTCGGTAAGGGCATCACCTTCGACACCGGCGGGATCTCGATCAAGCCGGCGGCAGGCATGGAGAACATGACGTCCGACATGGGCGGGGCCGCAGCAGTTGTCGCGACCGTCGTCCTCGCCGCGAAACTCGGACTGCCCGTCGACGTCATCGCCACTGTGCCGATGGCCGAGAACATGCCGTCGTCCACCGCCCAGCGTCCCGGTGATGTCCTGACCCAATACGGCGGTACCACCGTCGAGGTCATCAACACGGATGCAGAAGGGCGCCTGATCCTCGCCGACGCCATCGTCCGCGCCTGCGAGGACGACCCCGATTACCTGATCGACACCGCGACTCTCACCGGCGCGCAGATGGTCGCGCTCGGCAATCGCACGCCCGGTGTGATGGGCACCGACGAATTCCGGGACCGGGTGGCGGCAATCTCCCAGGCGATCGGCGAGAACGCCTGGGCGATGCCCCTCCCCGCGGAGCTGCGCTCCGACCTCGATTCGAAGGTCGCCGACCTCGCCAACGTCACCAACCACCGCTGGGGCGGCATGCTCGCAGCGGCCCTGTACCTGAAAGAATTCGTCGCCGACGGCGTCCAGTGGGCGCACATCGACGTCGCCGGTCCGGCCTACAACTCGTCGGGGCCGTGGGGATACACCGGCCGCGGCGGCACCGGCGTGCCCGTGCGCACCATGATCTCGGTGATCGAGGATATTGCCACCCACGGGTAGGCGCTCCGCGCCTGTGCGGGGTCGACGAGTCCCTGGACTCGTCAACCACGCACGGGTCCGAAGGACCTACAGGTCGCGTTCCCGCTCGCGTTTGCGTTCGATGCGGCGTCGCGCGTCGTGGTCGCGCATGCGCTGCGGGTATCCGGTCTTGCGGACGTCGTAGACGGGAATGTGCAGATCCTCGCCGAGCTTGCGGGCACCACGTTCGCCGCCGACTCGGCGCCGGGTCCATTCCCCGTCGGCGGCGACCAGGACGACGGTGACCTCGGTCACCGTGGTTTGCGGTTCCACATATGCCTCGACGCCAACGTGGGTTCGGGCCCAGTTCGCCAGATAGGAAGCGTCCTCGGGCGACGCCTGGGATCGGCCGGATCGTCGTCGCGAGAAACGGTCGAACAACCCCACGGCTGGCCTCCTCGGGAGCGTGCGCCGGGCGGTGCCGGCGTTGTTCCCCCAGTTTGCCAGGCCACTTCCCCTCGGTGCCGCATTCGGAAACTACTCGTCAGTAGGGAGAACGCCGCGACACACCCGAGCCGACGTGGGGGAACCCTCGACGGACGCGCGCCTCGGATCAATGGAAAGATGTGGAGCGCCGACACAGCGAGTGGGTGACGACGAATCGGAATTACCTGCGAGTAGCCGCAAGAAATGTGCATCTCGAGCACAATGGTTCACGACCACAAGTCGACAAAATTCAACAACCCGAACACAACTGTCGAGGAGTCAAAAGACATGGCCTTCTCCGTCCAGATGCCAGCGCTTGGTGAGAGTGTCACCGAGGGAACTGTCACGCGATGGCTCAAGCAGGAAGGAGACACGGTCGAAGTTGACGAACCCTTGCTCGAAGTCTCCACGGACAAGGTGGACACGGAGATCCCGTCCCCCGTGGCCGGCGTGCTCAGCAAAATCGTCGCTCAGGAAGACGACACCGTGGAAATTGGTGGCGAGCTTGCCGTGATCGGTGACGACGGTGAAGCGCCGTCGTCCGACTCTGCACCCGAGCCTGCCGCCGAAGAACCGGCCGCGGAACCCGCCCGAGAGGCACCGGCCGGTGACACCGCCCCGGCGGCGTCCGGCAGCGGAAGCTCCGACGGCACCCCGGTGACGATGCCCGAACTGGGCGAGTCCGTCACCGAAGGCACCGTGACCCGGTGGCTGAAGGCCATCGGTGACGAGGTTGCCGTGGACGAGCCGCTCGTCGAGGTCTCCACCGACAAGGTCGATACCGAGATTCCGTCCCCTGTGGCGGGCACTCTTCTCGAGATCAGTGCGCAAGAGGACGACACGGTTTCCGTCGGCGGCCAGCTCGCCGTCATCGGATCCGGCTCGCCCGCCGCTGAGCCTGCTCCGAAGCCCGAGCCGACTCCCGAGCCCGCCAAGGCCGAGCCCAAGGCGGAACCGAAGCCCGAATCCAAGCCTGAGCCCGCGAAGGCGGAACCCGCCAAGAGCGCACCGGCACCCGCCGCCGCGTCCGCACCCGCGGCGACCTCCGGCGACAGCACCCCTTACGTCACGCCCCTCGTCCGCAAGCTCGCCGCGGACAACGACGTCGACCTGTCCTCGATCACGGGTACCGGTGTCGGTGGCCGCATCCGCAAGCAGGACGTCCTCGCGGCCGCCGAGGCCAAGAAGGCTCCCGCCGCGGCACCGGCCGCGGCACCCGCTGCGGCTGCCGCAGCACCGGCGCCCGCCTCCGCCGGAGTTCGCCCGGAACTGGCCCACCTGCGCGGAACAACGCAGAAGGCCAACCGTATTCGCCAGATCACGGCGACGAAGACGCGGGAGTCGCTGCAGACCACGGCGCAGCTCACCCAGACCTTCGAGGTGGATGTCACCAGGATCGCGACCTTGCGTGCGCGGGCAAAGAACACCTTCCTCGAGCGCGAGGGCGTCAAGCTCACGTTCCTCCCGTTCTTCGCGAAGGCCGTCGTCGAGGCGTTGAAGTCACACCCGAACGTCAACGCCAGCTACGACGAGGCGAACAAGCAGATCACCTACTACGACGCCGAGCACCTGGGTATCGCGGTCGACACCGAGCAGGGTTTGCTCTCCCCGGTGATCCACAACGCGGGCGACCTGTCGCTCGCCGGTCTGGCCCGCGCCATTGCTGACATCGCGAAGCGCGCCCGGTCCGGTGGCCTCAAGCCCGACGAGCTGTCCGGTGGCACGTTCACGATCACGAACATCGGCAGCCAGGGCGCACTGTTCGACACCCCGATCCTCGTGCCCCCGCAGGCGGCGATGCTCGGTACCGGCGCGATCGTCAAGCGCCCCGTCGTCGTGACGGACGAGTCCGGCAGCGAATCCATCGGCGTCCGTTCGATGTGCTACCTGCCGCTCACCTACGACCACCGACTGGTGGACGGTGCCGACGCCGGACGCTTCCTGACCACGGTCAAGCAGCGCCTGGAAGACGCGTCGTTCGAGGCTGATCTCGGCCTGTAGCACGCGGAGTCGGCACGGTTCGGATTTCGCGCAGGGGCACCATTTCACTCAGGAATGGTGCCCCTGCCCTTGTGAAGGAGGCTGTTGCACATGCGAGTGGTCATCGCCGGCTCCTCAGGGCTGATCGGAACTTCGCTCGTCTCGTCTCTGCGTAGTGACGGCCACGACGTCGTGCGTCTGGTGCGACGGGCGACGGCAGGCCCCGACGAATCGCGGTGGGATCCGCAGAAGGACCGCCTCGACACGGGCATTCTCGCCGACGCCGACGCGGTCGTGAATTTGTGTGGTGTGGGCATCGGCGACAAACGATGGACCGGGGCGTACAAGCAGCTGGTTCGGGACAGCCGCATCGCGGCCACCGACGTGCTGGCCGAGGCGGTCGCAGAATCTCGGGTCCCCGTATTCGTCAGCGCCAGCGCGGTCGGCTACTACGGCGACACGGGCAACCACATCGTCGACGAGGATTCGCCGTCGGGTTCCGGATTCCTGGCGGACACCTGTCGTGACTGGGAGGCGGCCGCGGCTCCTGCTGTCGCGTCCAATGTCCGGACGGTCCTGGTCCGCAGCGGGATCGTCCTCTCGCCGCGCGGAGGGCTGCTCGGCAAGCTGCGGCGGCTGTATTCGTTGGGCCTGGGCGGGCGGCTCGGCGACGGCCGCCAGTACCTGTCATGGATCTCGCTGGAGGACGAGGTGGATGCCATCAAGTTCCTCCTCGCCCACGACGACATCGCCGGACCGGTCAATCTGACCGGACCTGCACCCGTCACCAACGCCCAGTTCAACAGTGCTGTGGCGCGGACGCTGCACCGTCCCGCACCGTGGATCGTTCCGGGTTTCGCATTGAACGCGGTGGTGGGCGAGTTCGCGCGGGAGGGCATTCTCGCCGGGCAGCGCGCCATTCCTTCCGTCCTGGAAGCCTCCGGCTTCTCCTTCCGCCACAACACGATCGGTGAGGCACTCGATGCCTGCCTCATCCGGTGAACGAGGTCACTTCGGCCGGCATGTCCGCCCGGCGTAACCTCTAGCGCATGAGCAGCGCGACACTTTCGGCCCGTTTCAGCCGCGACCCGATCACCGTGGAACACCTCGGCCGGATCGACTACCTCGATGCGTGGGATCGTCAGCGCGCACTCGCCACCCAACGCGCCGAGAACGTCGGAGCCGACACACTGCTACTCCTCGAACACCCGCCCGTGTACACCGCCGGGCGGCGGACGGAGCCCGAGGACAGGCCGAGCGACGGCACCCCCGTGATCGATGTCGACCGCGGCGGGAAGATCACCTGGCACGGTCCGGGACAGTTGGTGGGCTACCCGATCGTGAAGCTGGCCGAACCGGTCGACGTCGTGCGGTACGTGCGCCGGCTGGAGCAGGCACTGATCCTCGTGTGCACCGACCTCGGCCTGGAATGCGGTCGCGTCGAGGGTCGTTCCGGTGTGTGGTTGCCTGCCTCCCTGACCGACGGGCAGTGGCTGCCCGAGCGCAAGGTCGCCGCCTTCGGAGTGCGGGTGCAGCGTGGTGTCGCGCTCCACGGCTTCTCGCTCAACTGCAATTCCGTTCTCACGGGGTTCGACAACATCATTCCGTGCGGCATCCGCGACGCCGGTGTCACCTCTCTCTCGCGCGAACTCGACCGTGACGTGACGGTCGAGGAGGTCACTCCTGCGGTGACCGACGCGGTCGTCGCTGCACTCGAAGGCACACTGCCGATCACCGACCACAACATCGAGCGGGTCGAGTTCGACGCTGCTGCCGCCGCCGAGACCTCCCCTTCGGGGCCCACCTTCACTACTGTTCAGTACGGCTGACGAGCGTCCCCGGCCCGCTGGGCGACCCGGGCCGGGCGTACCATCGGTTCCGTGACTGTGGCCCCAGAAGGACGCAAATTGCTCCGCCTCGAGATCCGAAATGCGGAGACCCCAATCGAACGCAAACCGAACTGGATCAAGACGAGAGCAAAGATGGGCCCGGAATACTCCGAGCTCAAGGGCCTCGTCAAACGCGAGGGTTTGCACACCGTCTGCGAAGAAGCCGGCTGCCCAAACATTTACGAATGCTGGGAAGACCGCGAGGCGACCTTCCTCATCGGCGGCGAGCAATGCACCCGCCGCTGCGACTTCTGCCAGATCGACACCGGCAAGCCCGACGATCTCGACCGTGACGAACCGCGCCGGGTCGCCGAGTCCGTTCAGGCCATGGGACTGCGCTACTCGACCATCACCGGTGTCGCCCGTGACGACCTCGAGGACGGTGGGGCCTGGCTCTACGCCGAAACGGTGCGCCTGATCCACCAGCTCAATCCCGGCACCGGCGTCGAATTGCTGATCCCGGATTTCAACGCGAAACCCGAGCAACTCGCCGAGGTGTTCTCGACGCGGCCGGAGGTGCTCGCGCACAACGTCGAGACCGTGCCCCGAATCTTCAAGCGCATCCGTCCGGCATTCCGCTACCAGCGCAGCCTCGACGTGATCACCGCGGCGCGCGAAGACGGTCTCGTCACCAAGTCCAACCTGATTCTGGGAATGGGTGAAACTCCGGACGAGGTCACCCAAGCCCTGCACGACCTGCACGACGCCGGCTGCGACATCATCACCATCACGCAGTACCTGCGTCCTTCGCCGCGGCACCACCCCGTCGAGCGTTGGGTCAAGCCCGAGGAATTCGTGGAGCATTCCACCACCGCGGAACAGATCGGCTTCGCCGGTGTCATGGCCGGGCCACTGGTCCGCTCGTCGTATCGGGCCGGTCGGCTCTACGCGCAGGCGATGGCGCACCACGGCCGTGAACTGCCCGCCGGGCAAGCGCATCTCACGGAGGGCGGCAGCGCGTCGCAGGAAGCGAGCTCCCTCATGGCGCGGCTCGCACGGTAGCCCGCCGCGGCCGCGGTGACCAACACCGGACGGGTCATCGGTCCCCACTGCCAGGCACGTATCCTGAACAGCATGGCGAACGGCAGTAAATCTGGTAAAGCGGGCAAACCCGGCAAGGAAGCGAAAGCAGCCGCCAAGGCAGCTCGCAGGCAGGCGTCGAAGGAGCGTAGAACTCAGCTCTGGCAGGCCTTCCAGATGCAGCGCAAGGAAGACAAGCTTCTGCTGCCGCTCATGCTCGGCACGCTCGTCGGACTCGCGGTGGTGTTCTTCCTCGTCGGTCTGATCTGGGGCATTCAGTGGCTTCTGCTGCCCATCGGTCTCCTGCTCGGCGTCCTCGGAGCTTTCATCATCTTCGGTCGGCGGGTGCAGAAGACGGTGTACGGAAAGGCCGAAGGGCAGGCGGGCGCTGCCGCGTGGGCGCTCGACAACATGCAGGGTGCTTGGCGAGTGACCAGTGCTGTCGCCGGTACCACTCAGCTCGATGCTGTGCACCGCGTGATCGGACGCCCCGGCGTGATCCTCGTCGCCGAAGGCTCACCGCAGCGGGTCAAGTCGCTGCTCGCCCAGGAAAAGAAGAAGACCGCCCGACTCGTCGGTGACACACCGATCTACGACATCGTCATCGGCAACGACGAGGGTCAGGTGCCGCTCTCGCAGCTGCAGAAACACTTGAACAAGCTCCCGAAGAACATCGACACCAAGCGAATGGACGCCATCGAGTCGCGTCTCGCCGCACTGAGCAGCCGCAGCGGTGGTGCGGCACTGCCCAAGGGGCCGATGCCGGGCGGCGCCAAGATGCGCGGGGTGCAGCGCACGATCCGTCGTCGCTGATTTCGCTGGTCCCACAGCCCGATGCCGGGCCGATGCAGTCGCACTGCAGCGGCCCGGCATCGGCGTTCTGAGTGAATCAGCGTGTGCGCACGAGGGCGGTGCCGGTGGCGCGGTCCTGCATGCCGCGGCCGTCGACGTCGGTGATGGTGCCCGGCACGACGAAGACGAGCAGGGCCTGGCGCACCAGCGCGCGGACGAAGCCGACACGTGCCGGACCGTCTACTCGTGCCACCCGCATACCCAGGCACAACTGGCCGGGGGTGAAGGAGAACAAGGTAACGGCCGCGATTCCGACGACGAACCACACGAGCAACGTGACAGTCGACAGCGGTCCTTCGAGTGGATTGTCGCCGATGATGAGCGCGGCAACGCCTGCCGATGACACCCAGTCGATCATGAGGGCGGCCAGACGGCGCCCGGTGCCGACGAGTGCGCCGGGCCCGCCAGCCGGCAATCCGAGGCGTTCACCTCGATAGGACTGTTGCGCCTCGGGTGCCCCGTTCGGTAGGGCAGCCGAGGGTCCGGAGAGCCAGGAGCCGGTGATACGTGCCATGCTGTCCAGGATAGGCGTCGCCGCTCGGGGCACCTCACACTGGACTTTGGGGCTGTGTGCGCAGTCACACCCGGTTGTAAAAGCCCAGGACGTTGCAACGCGTAACATGCCGGAAACAAAAGGTTGACCAGCGGGCAACACCAGGTCCATACCGTCTGGCACGACGAATTCGCCAATATCTACTTGGCTGAAGCGACTTAAGGAGCACAAGCGTGGCGTTCACCACGGCCGAAGAGGTCATCAAGTTCATCGCGGACGAGAACGTCGAGTATGTCGACATTCGGTTCAGTGACCTTCCCGGCGTCCAACAGCACTTCTCGATCCCGGCCTCTGCGTTCACCCAGGATGTCTTCGAGGACGGCCTCGCGTTCGACGGTTCGTCCGTCCGCGGCTTCCAGTCGATCCACGAGTCGGACATGATGCTCCTCCCCGACGTCGCAACCGCGCAGATCGACCCTTTCCGTGCCGCCAAGACACTGAACGTGAACTTCTTCGTCCACGACCCGTTCACGCGTGAGTCCTACAGTCGCGACCCTCGCAACGTCGCACGCAAGGCCGAGGAATACTTGAAGTCGACGGGTATCGCCGACACGGCGTTCTTCGGCGCCGAGGCCGAGTTCTACATCTTCGACTCGATCCGCTACGACTCCCAGATGAACGGCTCTTTCTACGAGATCGACTCGGTCTCCGCATCCTGGAACACGGGCGCCGAACTCAACGCCGACGGCAGCCCCAACCTGGGCTACAAGGTCCGCCCCAAGGGCGGCTACTTCCCCGTCGCACCGTACGACCACTACGTGGACCTGCGTGACGAGATCTCCACCAACCTGCAGAACGCCGGTTTCGAACTCGAGCGCGGTCACCACGAGGTCGGCACCGCCGGCCAGGCCGAGATCAACTACAAGTTCAACACGCTCCTCGCGGCCGCAGACGACCTGCAGCTGTTCAAGTACATCGTGAAGAACACCGCGTGGAAGCACGGCAAGTCCGCGACCTTCATGCCGAAGCCGCTGTTCGGCGACAACGGCTCGGGCATGCACGTCCACCAGTCGCTGTGGAAGGACGGCAAGCCGCTGTTCCACGACGAGGCCGGCTACGCGGGTCTGTCGGACATGGCGCGTCACTACATCGGCGGCATCCTGCACCACGCTCCGTCGCTGCTGGCGTTCACCAACCCGACCGTCAACTCGTACCACCGTCTGGTGCCGGGCTACGAGGCCCCCATCAACCTGGTGTACAGCCAGCGCAACCGCTCGGCCGCGGTGCGTATCCCGATCACCGGTAACAACCCGAAGGCCAAGCGCCTCGAATTCCGCGCCCCCGACTCCTCGGGTAACCCCTACCTGAACTTCGCGGCGCAGATGATGGCCGGCCTGGACGGCATCAAGAACAAGATCGAGCCGCAGGCTCCGGTCGACAAGGACCTCTACGAGCTCCCGCCGGAGGAGGCCCGCAACATCCCGCAGGCCCCCACCAGCCTGTCGGCAGTGATCGATCGCCTCGAGGCAGACCACGACTACCTCACCGAGGGTGGCGTGTTCACGTCCGACCTGATCGAGACCTGGATCTCGCTCAAGCGTGAGCAGGAAATCGCTCCGGTCAACCTCCGGCCGCACCCCTACGAGTTCCAGCTGTACTACGACGTGTAAGTCGCAAGAGCCCGCGTTCGCGCGGGATTGTTCTCCCGAACGAGCCCATCCGTGGCGTCGGCTGCATGCAGCTGATTTCCCCGGGTGGGCTCGTTCGTCTGTGGCACTTGTTTCACTCCAGGCAACCCGGGTAACCGCGACACCAGGCGTTCCAGTGTTCCGGACCATTGGATCGTCCAGGCGGCGCCGGTTCAGAAGTCGAGGCGGCGCCGCCGCCTCATCGTTCCTGCAGTTCCTGGAGCACCTCCTCGGCGATTACTCGCAGCTTGATGTTGCGGTTCTTCGACTCGATGACCAGCACCTCGAAGGCTTCGTCTGCCGAATCCCATTCGGAATACAGGCCGTGAAGCGCGTCTTTTCAGCGCGTCGAACTGGTGGTCAACGAGTCCGTTCACGCCAACTCCGCTCATCATGGACCTTCCGTGATTCTCCGACCCTCTCCGCTATCCGTCACCGCGACGGACGTGGATGGGCCCAGTTCCGACAAGTGGAGGAAATTCCGCGCCGCCGCCGAGACCGGCGATATGATCCGACAAACCCGGTCGCACACTGCCCTGGCCGAACCGATGGGGGTGAACGCGGTGCCTCGCTCCGCCCGCGATTCGGCGCAATCGCCGGTGTCGATCATCTTCCAACGCCGGATCGACGACGCCAGTTTCGACGAGTACTGGCGCTGGGAGCTGCGGTCGGCCGAGATCCTGTCGGGTCGTCCAGGATTCATCGATCAGGACGTCATCCCACCGTCTCCGCCCGTACAGGACGACTGGGTGACCGTCCAGAGGTTCTCCACACTCGACGACGCCAGAACGTGGCTGGACAGTGACGATCGGACCGCCCTCGTCGCGGAGATCAAGCACGCGTTCATCGGCAACGAGGACGTCCATCTCCTGACCGGTGAACAGACCGCCGCGCAGGCTGCGTCATCGGTGGTCATCTCCTGCCGCATCGATCCCGAGGACGAGTCCGCATTTCTGGATTGGCAGCGTCGGATTTCCGCCGCCGAGGCCCGGTTCGTGGGTTTTCGCGGGCACAAGGTGGAGCGGCCTGTTCGGGGCGTCACCGAGGACTGGACGATCGTTCTCAGCTTCGACACCGAGGACAATCTCGAGCGATGGCTGAACTCGGCGGAGCGCGCCGAACTCCTCGAACAGGGCGCAAAGTTCAATCAGGACCTTCGAGTCCGCAGGGCCAGTTACGGTTTCGACTTCTGGTTTCGCGGGGCGAAAAACGTACAGTCCGCGGAGGTTCCGGTCGCGCGAAGCAACCTTCTGGTGCTCCTGGTGTTGTATCCGCTGGTGGTGATCTGGGGCCATTTCGTCAGTGCTCCGCTGATCGAGGCTCGTGGGGTCCCGGTGGCCGTCGCGCTGTTCATCGGCAACGTCGTCACCACCCAGATCCTCGGGTGGTGGGCGGTCCCGGCCGCCTTCAAGGCGTTCGGTTGGTGGATGGACCCGGCGATTTCCCCCAGTCGACGCAATCTCGGATACGCCGTGATGATTGCACTCTTCGGTGTCTCCATCGCCGTGTGCACCCTGCTCTTCGCCATTCCCACCACCTAGCCGAGATTTCGCATTCCCCTGCGCACAGGCCAGGCGCATAGCACTGTGAAATTTCCACGGACAGGTTTCGACGGGGTGAAAGGTGTCGGATATTGGACATCGCGCAGCTGTGGGATTTCGTCTCCGCCCGGAAGCAGCAACTGCTCACCGACTCTTATCTGCATGTCAGCGCCGTGGTGCAATCGGTGATTATCGCCACGGTTTTCGCGGTGGTCATCGGCATCCTCGTGTATCGCAGTCCGGCGGGCTCGGCCGTCGCCACAGCACTCGCGAGCACCATCCTCACCATCCCGTCGTTCGCGTTACTCGGACTGCTCATCCCCATCCTGGGCCTTGGTGTGGCCCCCACCGTGACGGCCCTCGTCCTGTACGCCCTGCTGCCGATCATCCGGAACACGATCCTCGGGCTGTCTTCGGTGGACCCTGCGGTGACGGACGCCGCACGCGGTGTCGGCATGAGCCGAGTTGCTGTTCTCAGCCGGATCGAACTTCCACTCGCGTGGCCGTCGATTCTCACGGGTATGCGGGTGAGCACCCAGATGTCGATGGGCATCCTTGCCATCGCGGCCTACGCCAAGGGTCCCGGACTGGGCAACCTCATCTTCTCCGGGCTTTCGCGGGTGGGAAGCCCCACCGCGATACCGCAAGCCCTCACGGGCACCGTTCTGATCGTGCTTCTCGCTCTCGTGCTCGACGGTCTGTTCGTGATCGTCGGCCGACTCACCACCTCCAGGGGGATCCGTGACTGATCTCGACACCGCACGCACCGGCACCGACACGGTTTCGGGCGTCGACATCGTCCTCGAGAACGTCATCAAGAGCTTTCCCGGCCAGAACCAGCCGGCGGTCGACAACGTCTCGATGCGCATCCCGGCCGGCGAGATCGTCGTGTTCGTCGGCCCGTCCGGGTGCGGTAAGACTACGACGATGCGGATGATCAACCGCCTCATCGAACCGACGTCGGGAAAGATCACGATCGGCGGAAAGGATGCGCTGTCCATCGATCCCGACAGGTTGCGACGGGGTATCGGCTACTCGATCCAGCAGGCCGGGCTCTTCCCGCATCTGACCATCGCCAAGAACGTCGCGACAGTGCCCGGGCTGATCGGCTGGGACAAGAAGCGAATCATCGAACGCACCGACGAGATGCTCGACCTGGTGGGACTCGACCCCGACGTGTACCGGGACCGCTATCCCCGGCAACTGTCGGGTGGGCAGCAGCAGCGGGTCGGGGTGGCCCGCGCCTTGGCCGCCGATCCGCCGGTCCTGCTCATGGACGAACCGTTCGGCGCGGTGGATCCGATCACGCGTGGGTTGCTGCAGGACGAACTGATGCGACTGCAGTCGGATCTGGGCAAGACGATCGTCTTCGTCACCCACGACTTCAACGAGGCCGTGAAGCTCGGCGACCGCATCGCCGTTCTGGGGAATCAGTCACACATCATGCAGTACGACACCCCCGATGCGATTCTCGCGAATCCGGCGAACGACATGGTGGCCGGGTTCGTCGGCGCGGACGCATCGCTCAAGCAGCTGACGCTGACCAGGGTCCGGGACGTGCCACTCCTCGACTGCCCCACCGCGTATGCCGACGGTTCGGTCGAAGAACTGCGGGCGGCGATCACGCCACGCAAGATCAAGTGGGGTCTGATCCTCGACGCCCGTGATCGTCCCATCCGCTGGGTGTCTCCCGGCCACCTGGCGCACGCCACCTCGCTGCACGACATCGGTGATCCGATAGACGAAGTGGTCTCCACCCAGTCCACGCTGCAGGATGCGCTGGAGGCGTTGCTCGCCGAGAGCAGTGCCTCGACCGTCGTCACCGGACGGCGTGGCGAATACGAAGGTCTCATCAGTATCGACACGCTGGTCAACCACCTCTCCGCCATGCGGGAGGAGTACGGACAGGACAACGAGGACGAGGAGACGAGCGCAGACGGGACACCGTCATGACCGCGGCCGTGGTCGCGAAGGACGTACCCGCTGCCCGCCGCTCGGAACGTGCGCGACTGCTGGTTCAACCGGTGATCGTGCTCACGCTCGTGGCGGGGGTACTGGGCTGGGCGTTCAACCGAGAACTCACCGCCACTCAGCAGGGCAGCCTGAACGCCGCGAACCTCGCCACCTTGACGTGGCAGCACGTGCTGATCACGGTGGTGGTCGTCGCCATCGTCGTCGCCATCGCCGTTCCACTGGGCGTCCTTCTGACGCGCCCCGGGTTCACCCGGCTGGCACCGATCTTCATCGGTATCGCCAACATCGGTCAGGCCGCCCCGGCGATCGGACTACTCGTGCTGTTGTTCCTGGCTACCAGTACCACGGGGTTCTGGATCGGCGTTCTGCCCATCGCGTTCTACTCGCTGCTTCCCGTGCTCCGCAACACCATGCTCGGGTTGCAGGAGGTCGATCCCGCTGTCATCGACGCCGGTCGTGGGCAAGGAATGACGGCGAGTCTCGTGCTGCGGAAAGTCGAGTTGCCGCTGGCGGTTCCGTACATTCTGGCCGGGTTGCGCACCTCGCTCGTGCTCGCCGTCGGCACCGCGACACTCAGCTTCCTCGTGAGCGCGGGCGGACTCGGCATCCTCATCGACACCGGATACAAGCTGCGCGACAACGTCACGCTGGTCGTCGGTGCAGTACTCGCCGTGGCGCTCGCCCTTCTGGTCGACTGGTGCGGCGCCTTGGCCGAGGAGTTCTTGGGACCGAAAGGACTGCGCTGATGACGATCCGGCGAGGCCTCCGACGCGCCCTTGCGGCAACGGCATTGGTGTGCGGTCTTCCCCTTGCGGCCGGTTGTGGTCTCGAATCCGGTGGCGCGCTCCCGCTGTCCGTACTACCCGGCAGCATTGAGCTCGTGCCCGAACTCGAGGGTGTGAAGATCACCGTGGGTTCCAAAGATTTCACCGAGCAGGTCATCCTCGGCTACATCATCGAATTCGCGCTCAGCGCCGCCGGCGCCGACGTTCGCGATCTCACCAACATCCAAGGGTCGAACAGCACCCGGGACGCCCAGTTGGACGGGCAGATCGACGTCACCTACGAATACACGGGAACCGGCTGGATCAACTATCTGGGTAACGAGAAACCCGTGCCCGACCCCGTCGCGCAATTCGAGGCCGTGCGGGACGAAGACCTCGAACGCAACGCCATGGTGTGGGTGGACCCGGCACCGATGAACAACACGTACGCACTCGCTATGAACAGGCAGACCGCCGAACAGACCGGCATCACCACGTTGTCTCAGTATGCAGACCTGGTCAACCGCGACCCCGCGGCCGCCACGACGTGTGTCGAGACGGAATTCAACGTGCGACAGGACGGGTTCCCCGGTTTGGCCGCCACCTACGGGTTCGATCCCGCGCGGGCGAACCGGCAGATCCTGCAGACCGGGATCATCTATCAAGCCACCGCGGACGGCACACAATGCAAGTTCGGTGAGGTGTTCACCACGGACGGGCGGATCATCGCGCTCGATCTGGTCCTCCTCGACGACGATCGGCAATTCTTCCCGAAGTACAACCCCGCCATCACCATGCGTCAAGACTTCGCCGACGCCCACCCGCAGGTGGCGGAGGTGATGGCCCCCATCTCGGAGGCGCTGACCAACGAGGAGATCACCGAGATGAACCGGCTCGTGGACGTCGAAGGGAAGGAACCAGCGGACGTCGCACGCAACTGGCTGGTGGACAAGGGATTCGTGACACTCCCCTGACAGTCACGGCCCTAGGGTGATTCTCGCGATCAAGCCCCGGTGATCCGAACCGGTGAGCACCACCGACTCCACCGACTGCGCCCGGGCACCGCTCGTGACGATGTGGTCGATCGCGATCATCGGCGGAAAGGGTTGCCGGTCGGCCGGATACGTGTTCTGGATGCCGGCACCCACCTGGTCGGCTGCATCCCGGAAGCGGCCGCTCACAAGGCTGCGGTACTTCACGTGATCACGGGTCGAGTTGAAGTCGCCACTGAGAATCACCGGGCCCGAGTTTTCGGGGATGGCGTCGAGCATGGTCTTGATGCGGTCCATCTCCCCTGCCCACACCGCCGAATCCACCGGCCAGGGTGGAACGGGATGCAGCGCGTAGACGGCAGTACTCGCGCCGCCCGGAAGGGTCACCCGCGCCGACAGCGCCGTGAGCAGGAACTCCTCGTGGTGTACTTGTTCGGACAGCGGATACCGACTCCAGATTCCGGTGCCTACTCCACCGGCCCCGGGCCGCAGGAACGAGTAGGGCAGCACGGACGCGATTCCCGACGCCTCGAGCCGTCCGATGGCCTCGGGTGTCAATTCGTTCACCGTCACGACGTCGACGTCATTGTCCTCGATCTGCCTCGTCAACGACCCCGCGTCTGCGTTGCCGAGCCAGATATTGGCCTGCATCACAGTCACTTCCGGGCCCGACGCCGGCGCCGAACCGTTCGCCAGATACAGCGGCGCCTGCGACAGCGTGGCCACAGCGGCCACCGCAAGGGCCACGCCGAACCCCACCCAGTGCCGGGTCACTCCGAGCACCAGCACCCCCACCGCGGCGGCGGCCATCAAGTACGGCGCGGCCGACGCCAGAACGAGGAGTCGTTGGTTGTGCACATCGAGAAATTGGAGCAGGACACCGAATACCCCGACGAGCACCGCGCACCACCCGAGGGCGGTGAGCGCTCGCACCCCCCAGACAGCGATCACCCGCCGAAGACTCTCTCCACCACAGCTTTGGCCCGTCGGGTGACGCGCAGGTAGTGGTCGAGGAACTCGCCGGCGTCGTCACTACCCCATCCGGCGATCTGCGCGACAGCGGACAGGACGCGACCGGAGCCGGGAAGCTGGTCGGTGGGTTTACCGCGCACCAGCACCAGGCAGTTGCGTGCTTTCGTCGCCGTGATCCACGCGTCGCGCAGCAGTTCGACGTCCGCCTCACTGAGCAGTTCGGCGGCGCCGATGGCATCGAGCGTCTCGAGGGTCGATGTGTTGTGGAGCGACTCGATGTCGTGTGCGTGCCGAAGCTGGATCAGCTGCACAGTCCATTCGATGTCGGCGAGACCGCCGCGACCGAGCTTGGTGTGCGTGGCCGGGTCGGCGCCGCGAGGCAGCCGCTCGGAGTCGACACGCGCCTTGATGCGCCTGATCTCGCGCACTGCCTGCTCGGACACCCCACCCTCCGGGTACCGCGTCTTGTCGATCATGTGCAGGAAGCGCAGTCCGAGGTCGGCATCGCCGGCGACGTGGTGTGCTCGCAGCAGCGCCTGGATCTCCCAGGCCTGCGCCCACTGTGCGTAGTAGGCCTCGTAGGACGCCAGCGTGCGCACCACGGGACCACTACGGCCCTCGGGCCGCAAACCGGTGTCGACCTCGAGCGGCGGATCCGTGCTGGGCGCACCCAGGAGTGAGCGCACCTTGTCGGCCACGACGTTGGCCCACTTGACGGCGACGGTCTCGTCCACGCCCGCGCGGGGCTCGCACACGAAAAGCACGTCGGCGTCGGAGCCGTATCCCAGCTCGCCGCCTCCGAGCCGGCCCATCCCGATCACCGTGAACGTCGCGGGGGCCGGTTCGCCGCGCTCCTTCTCGCTCGCGTTGATCACCGAGGTCAGCGCGGAGTTGAGTACGGCGGCCCACACCGAGGACAGTGCACTGCACACGCCGGGCACGTCGAGCATGCCGAGGATGTCGGCAGAGGCGATCCGGGCGAGTTCGTACCGGCGCAGGGACCGTGCAGCGGCGATGGACCGCGCCGGATCGTCGTGGCGGGCCGACGCGGTCAGAATGCCACGCGCGACGTCCTCGGGTTTCGATTCCAACAGGCGCGGTCCACTCGGCGAATCCGCGAACAGGCGCACCACGTCGGGGGCCTTGATCAGCAGATCCGGGACATAGGCCGAGGATCCGAGCACGGTCATCAAGCGCTCCGCGACGGACGCCTCGTCGCGGAGCAGACGCAGGAACCACGTCTGATCGTTCATCGCATCCGACAAACGGCGGTAGGCGAGCAGCCCTGCGTCGGGATCCGGTGTGTCGCCGAGAAATTCGAGCAACGTCGGTAGCAGCAGCGCCTGGATCCGGCCCTTGCGGGACGCACCGCTCGTGAGGGCCGTCAGATGTCCGAGCGCGTTCTCCGGTGCCGTGTATCCCAGCGCAGCCAACTGCCGGATTGCCGCGTCGGGACTGAGCCGCAGAGCGTCCTTGTCGATCCGTGCCACCGATTCGAGCAGTGGACGGTAGAACAACTTGGCGTGCAGGCGCCGCACCCGATGCGCGTTGCGCTTGATTTCGGCATTGAGGACACCGAGGGCATCCTTGCTGCCGTCCGGCCGCATGTGGGCGGCGCGCGCCAGCCACCGCAATGCTTCCTCGTCCTCGGCCGACGGAAGGGTGTGGGTGCGTCGCAACTTCTGCAGTTGCAGCCGATGCTCGAGTAGCCGCAGGAACTCGTACGACGCTGCCAGGTTCGCGGCGTCGTCGCGCCCGACGTATCCGCGCGCGGCGAGCGCCGTCAATGCGTCGATGGTGCTCTGCACGTGGAGTGCCTCGTCCGCACGACCGTGGACGAGCTGGAGCAGCTGCACCGCGAACTCGACGTCCCGCAGGCTGCCCCGTCCCAGTTTGAGCTCGCGCTCGCGCAATTCGGGCGGAACCATCTCCTCGACCCGCCGGCGCATGGCCTGCACCTCGGGAACGAAGTCCTCCCGCTCGGAGGCGGTCCACACCATCGGGCTGAGGGCCTCGACGTACTGCCGCCCCAGCTCCAGATCGCCGACCATCGGTCGAGCCTTCAGCAGCGCCTGGAACTCCCAGGTCTTGGCCCACCGCTTGTAGTAGGTGACGTGGGATTCGAGGGTGCGCACGAGTTCCCCGCGTTTGCCCTCGGGCCGCAGCGCCGCATCCACGTCGAAGAACGCGGTCGATCCGATACGCATCATCTCGCCCGCGATCCGGCTCGCGATCGAATCGGCCGGTTCCGCGACGAAGACCACGTCCACATCGCTGACGTAGTTCAGTTCGCGCGCACCGCACTTGCCCATCGCGATCACTGCGAGCCGCACCGGGCACGGCGCTTCCGGGCACACCGCAGCGACCGCGACCGCAAGGGCGGCATTCAGCGCGGCGTCCGCCAGATCGGACAACTGACGCCCGACGGTCTGGTACGGCAGTACCGGTTCGTTCTCCACTGTTGCTGCGAGATCCGCGGCGGCGAGGAGCATGAGCTGGTCACGGTAGGTCTTGCGCAGTGCGGCGACAGCCTCCGAGCCGGTAACGGCGGCCCGGTACAGGTTGGCGCCCGGATGGGCGCCCTCCTCCGGGTGAGCCTCGACGGACGCCAGCATTCTGGCGGTCGCCTGTTCCTTCGTCGGCAGAGTGACGTCGCCCGCGAGGCTGGTCCACAGCGCAGGGTCGGCTACAAGGTGATCACCGAACGCGCTCGAGGCACCCAGCAAGCCGAACAGTCGCCCGCGCAGGCCCTTGTCGGTGCGCAGGGCCTTGTCGAGAGCTTCCCATCCGCCGCCCAGACCGTCCTTCAGTCGCACCAACGTGCGCAGCGCGAGGTCGGCGTTCGCGGCGCGGGAGAGGGACCAGAGCAGTTCGATGCTGTCTTCGCCCACCCAGCCCAGATCACGAAGTTCGGTGGGAGCGGTCGGCTCGACTAGACCCAGTCGACCCGGCCCGGGAACGGCAGACCGCGCTGCCGGAGGCTTCACCATGTTCTTGCTCACAACCCCAGATACGTCTTGAGTTCGAACGGCGTCACGTGGCTTCGGTACTCTTCCCACTCGCGACGCTTGTTGCGGAGGAAGAAGTCGAACACGTGCTCACCGAGTGCTTCGGCGACCAGTTCGGACTTCTCCATTTCCCGCAGCGCGCCGTCGAGGTTTCCGGGGAGTTCGCGGTACCCCATGGCACGCCGCTCGGCCGACGTCAACGCCCACACGTCGTCCTCGGCCTCCGGCGGCAACGCGTAACCCTTCTCGATGCCGCGCAGGCCCGCGGCGAGCAAGACCGCGAACGTGAGATACGGGTTGCACGCAGAGTCCGGGCTGCGGATCTCGACGCGACGCGAGGACGCCTTGTTGGGCGTGTACATCGGGACACGCACGAGCGCCGACCGGTTCGACGGACCCCAGGACGCCGCGGTCGGAGCTTCACCACCGTGGATGAGGCGCTTGTACGAGTTCACCCACTGATTGGTGACGGCACTGATTTCGTTGGCGTGTTCGAGGATGCCGGCAATGAACGCCTTACCGGTCTCCGACAGCTGCATCGGATCGTCCGGATTGTGGAAGGCGTTGGTGTCGCCCTCGAACAGGCTCATGTGCGTGTGCATGGCCGAGCCGGCCTGATCGCTGAACGGCTTGGGCATGAACGTGGCCCGCACACCCTCGGCGATGGCAACTTCCTTCACCACGTAACGGAAGGTCATGACGTTGTCGGCCATCGACAGTGCATCCGCGTACCGCAGGTCGATCTCTTGCTGGCCGGGAGCCGCCTCGTGGTGGCTGAACTCGACGGAGATTCCCATCGACTCGAGCGCGTCGATGGCGTGGCGGCGGAAGTTGGGGGCGGAGTCGTGGACGGCCTGGTCGAAGTACCCTCCGGAGTCGGCGGGCTTGGGCGGCGTGCCGTCGATCGGCCCGTTCTCGAGGAGGAAGAACTCGATTTCGGGGTGCACGTAGCAGCTGAAGCCGAGGTCGCTGGCCTTGTTCAGCTGCCTGCGGAGCACATGCCGCGAATCGGCCCAGGACGGAGATCCGTCGGGCATCGCGATGTCGCAGAACATGCGGGCGGAGTGCTGATGGCCCTTGCTCGAACTCCAGGGCAGGACCTGGAAAGTGGAGGCGTCCGGCTTCGCGACAGTGTCCGCTTCCGACACCCGCGAGAACCCTTCGATCGCGGATCCGTCGAAGCCGATGCCCTCCTCGAAGGCACCTTCCAGTTCCGCGGGGGCGATCGCCACCGATTTCAGGTATCCGAGAACATCCGTGAACCACAATCGGACGAACCGAATGTCGCGCTCTTCCAGGGTGCGAAGCACGAATTCCTTTTGGCGATCCATGTCCGCGAGAGTAAGCAAAGTTCGTTAAATCTGTGTTACTTCGCGGATTCGCCCGGCTACGATTCCGCATCGTGCCAGCGTGCGGGCACATCGACCCCTCGCGGCGGACGGGCGTGTCAACACGTGAGGTCCGCGGGCGGCGTCTCGAGGTTCACGAAATAGTCGATGACGGCGTGGTCGACGCACGCTTCGCCGTCGAGAACAACCGTGTGCTGAGTGCCTCGGAACGTGATCAACGCCCCGTTCATCTGCTTCGCCAGATCCACCCCTGCCTGATATGGGGTGGCCGGATCCTCGGTGGTCGAGACCACTACCACCGTCGGAATTCCAGGGGCGTCGACAGTGTGCGGTGCACCCGTGCTGGGCACCGGCCAGAACGCGCAGACGTCGAGTGGCGCGTTGCCCGTGCCGCGACCGTCGTCGAGGAACGGTGCCGCCTGCCGGTACCGCACATCGGCCTCGCCGACCTTCGCGCGATCGGTGACCGGCGGATCGTCCACACACCGGATGGCGTTGAAAGCGTCGTTGAGGTTCGAGTAGCTGCCGTCGTCCGCCCGGCCCTCGTACAGATCGGCCAGCATCAGAAGCGAATCCCCGGTGCCCGTCCGCAGACTCTGCAATCCGCCGCGCAGCGGTCCCCACAGGTTGGGCGAGTACAACGCCTGCTGGACTCCGGTGATCGCGTCGGTGTAACTGAGACCTCGCGGATCGGTCGTGGCCGCCGGCTTCGCGATCAGCGGATCGACCAGGGCGCGGAACCTCTCGTCGGCCTGCGCCGGGTCGGTACCCAAGGGGCAGTCCTGCTGCCTCATGCAGTCGGCGACGAAGGCGTCGAACGCCTTCTGGAAACCTTCGGCCTGCAGGATCACCTCGTCAGTCGGATCCTGCTCGGGGTCGAGGGCGCCGTCGAGCACCATGGCCCGCACGTTGCCGGGGAACGTCTCCGCGTACGTGGACCCCAGCCGCGTGCCGTAGGAGTATCCGAGGTAGTTCAGCTTCGCGTCGCCGAGCACCGCCCGGATGACATCCATGTCCCGGACGACGTCGTAGGTGCCCACGTGGGCCAGCACGTCCGGCCCTGTCCGCTCTGCGCACTTGGTCGCGTAATCACGGTTCTCTGCTTCCGTCTGCGCGATACCGGCAGGACTCATGTCGACGTCGTCGTCCCTGCGCTTGGCATCCACCTCGGGATCGGTCAGGCAGGCCACTGCCGGGGTGGACGCGCCGACACCGCGCGGATCGAACCCGATGACGTCGAACTTTTCGCCGAGTTCCGTGCCGTCGGCGACAGATGCGAGCGCCAGCCCGGATGCCCCGGGGCCGCCGGGATTGACGAGGAGGGACCCGAGTTTCGCGCCACTTGCCCGGGACCGCGAGATCGCGATCTGGGCGATGGCGCCGCCCGGATCCGCGTAATCGTTGGGCACGCTCACCTTGGCGCAGTCGAGGTTGTCACCGAGCGGTGAGCCGTCCGTGCTGTATCCGTCGCACGAACCCCAGCTCACCTGCTGGGTATAAAAGGCCTCCAGTCCGTCGGGAGCGGACTCCCCGGGCGACGCAGCGGAAGGCGACGCTTCCGCGACTGCCTCTCCGGACTCTCCCCCACTTTCGCTACATCCTGCGACGACGAGAACAACTGCGACGGCACCCGCAAACGCGGCCGGTACGCGAGCACTGCGAAACATACGACGATCGTGCCAGTGTTCACCGTGTGCGTGCTCGAAGGGCAGGTCAGCCCGCACCGACCGATGTGACCTATCGCACCCGCGACAGGGGTTCGCACCCTCGTGGCCCGGTGGCAGACTGTAGGCGTCATCACCCGCACCCGGGGACCCGCCAAGGGCCTCGAGGCCAGAAAGGGACAACGATGTCCGCTAGCAAGTCTTCCGAGAGCACGTCCGAGAATCGGCTCTACGGATCAGCCCCCTCTCACGACGTTCCCAAGCGCAAGACCCGTACCCACCACCTGCAAGCCATGAAGGCCGAGGGCGAACGCTGGGCCATGCTCACCGCGTACGACTACTCGAGCGCCCGCATCTTCGAAGAAGCCGGCATTCCGGTTCTTCTCGTCGGCGATTCCGCCGCCAACGTCGTCTACGGGTACGAGACAACCGTTCCGGTCACCGTCGACGAACTCCTCCCCCTCGTCCGGGGTGTCGTACGAGGGGCACCGCATGCCCTGGTCGTGGCCGACCTTCCGTTCGGTAGCTACGAGAGCTCGCCCGAGCAGGCCCTCGCCACCGCCACCCGGTTCATGAAGGAAGGCCTCGCCCACGCCGTCAAGTTGGAGGGCGGCGAACGCGTCGCACCCCAGATCGCCGCGATCACCGCCGCAGGCATTCCCGTGATGGCCCACGTCGGCTTCACTCCCCAGAGCGTCAACTCGCTCGGCGGCTTCCGCGTCCAGGGCCGAGGTGATGCCGCAGAGCAACTGGTGGCCGACGCCATCGCCGTCCAGGAAGCAGGCGCTTTCTCGGTCGTCATGGAGATGGTGCCGGCGGAGATCGCCGGCCAGGTCACCCGCAAGCTCACCATCCCCACCGTGGGCATCGGAGCGGGCGCCGAATGCGACGCCCAGGTACTGGTGTGGCAGGACATGGCCGGCTACACCAGCGGTAAGACTGCGAAGTTCGTCAAGCGCTTCGGTAACGTCGGTGACGAGTTGCGGAACGCGGCCGCCGCATACGCGACCGAAGTACGCGCCGGAACGTTCCCGGCGGAAGAGCACAGCTTCTAGGTCGTCCTCAATTCACCAGGGCGGCACACACTCGAGGGGGATGTTCATGGGACAGCGATGCGTGCAGGGCACCGGACGTCGTCACCGCCTGGCCGTGGTCGCGGCCGGGATGGTGGCCGCCGCGACGCTGGTCACGGGGTGTGCCGGACAGAGCCCTGCACCCGCCCCCGGCACCACGGCACCCCCGGCACCGACCACCACCGCGGTTCCCGGCGCCGCCCTGGTGCCGGGTGGGGTCACCGAGGCCCAGGCCGCCCAGTTGTGCAGTGATCTCGAGGGGCAGCTGCAGAGCTGGCGCACGTACACGCCCACCATCGGAAAGACCGGGCTCAACGGGCTGGTCGGGACGTGGATCGCGAAGAACAACCTCAATGCCCTCGACTTTCTGCAGGATCGTGGACGCGTCGACGTGATCACGACGACCGCCTGCCCGCAGATCCGTCAGGAAGCCGTGACAGCGTTGGAGATACCCGATCTGGCGTCCGGCCTGATCGGGTTCTGAAGGTGCCGGCCGAGGCGCAACTGCGCACCCTCTATCCGGCGTTGGAGCCGTTCCGGTTCGGGCATCTCGACGTGGGTGACGGCCAGCAGGTGTACTGGGAACTGAGCGGCAATCCCGCCGGAAAGCCCGTCGTTTTCCTGCACGGTGGGCCGGGCGGTGGCACGGACCCCGTGTATCGCCAGTTCTTCGATCCCACCGTGTACCGAATCGTGCTCTTCGATCAGCGCGGGTGTGGCCGTTCCACGCCGCACGTCGCCGACGGTGCCGATCTGTCGGTGAATACGACGGACCGCTTGATCTCGGACATCGAGCTGCTGCGCAGCCACCTCGGCGTGGAGCGATGGCAGGTGTTCGGCGGTTCGTGGGGTTCCACCCTGGCGCTGGCGTACGCGCAGAAGCATCCGCTCCGGGTCACCGAATTGATCTTGCGGGGCATCTTCCTGCTGCGGCGCAGCGAGGTCGACTGGTACTACAACGGGGGTGCTGCGCATCTCTTCCCGGAACTGTGGGAGGAGTTCTTGGCCCCCGTACCCGAGCAGGAGCGGGACGGTGATCTGGTCGAGGCCTACCACCGGCTGTTGCATGCCGCAGATCCGGAGGTAGCCACACGGGCCGCGATCGCGTGGTCGGCTTGGGAAGGCGCGACCAGTTCTCTCCTGCCGAAGCCGGAACGGGTTGCCGAGAGCTCGGAGCCTCGGTTCGCGCTCGCCTTCGCCCGGATCGAGAACCACTATTTCCACCACCGCGGATTCCTCGCCGAGGGCCAGCTGCTACGCGACGCTGCGACACTCGAGGGCATTCCGGGTGTGATCGTGCAGGGTCGTTACGACGTGGTATGCCCGGCGACGAGCGCGTGGGCCCTCCACCGGGCGTGGCCCGGCTCCCAGCTCGACATCGTCGGCGACGCCGGCCATTCGGCGATGGAGCCGGGGATCGTCGATCGTCTGGTATCGGCCACCGACCGGTTCCGCCCCTGACGTTTCTACGCCGGATAGCTGAACTCGACGGTCCTCTTGGCGACGTCGGCGACGACGAGCCGGATCTTGACCTGCTCACCTTCCGCAGGATCGCCGACGCATTTGGCCATTACCGACACGGACGGGACGAACACGTCCGCAGTGCGCTTGCCGTTGCGTGAGCGGAGAACGGTGGCATCGAACACCTCCCCCACCCGGTCGGCGAGGACCGTCGCCTCGGCGAGGTCGATGCAGGCGCGTTCCACCTTGCCGGCCAGCGTGTCCGAGCCGCCCATGATTTCGGGCATCGATCCCAGTGCCTCGCGCACCCACGACGGGACCGCGGCACCGGACGCAATGGCCAGGCACACTTCCGTGGAGTATCGGTCCGAGAGCCGGCGCAAAGGTGCGGTGACGTGCGCATAGGGGGCGCCGATGGCCGCATGCACCGTCAACTCCGGAACGGTGCCGTCGAAGGCCGCGTAAGCGGCCCCCCGCAGCAACGACGGCGCCTCGGTCATCAGTACGAGCGTCGGCGCATTCGGGTCCAGCCCGGCGAGCATTTCACCCACACCGACGTCGCGTGGCCACTCGATGCCCAATGCCGCCGCGGTGCGTCGCAGAGCATTCACGGCGTCGGGCCCCGCGGGCGGCAACGTCCGCAGCAACCCGACATTCGCGTCGATCATCATGGCGGCGGCACACATTCCAGTGAGCAAGGACACCTCGGCGTTCCAGTCGTCGGCCTCGGTGCGGGGCGCCAGATCGATGCGCCAGCCGTCTCCGTCGGGCACCACATCCTGTTCCGGCAGTCTCAGTTCGATCGCTCCCCGGGCTACCGCGGCTGCGGCGCGAAGCCGGCCGAACTCGGGCAGTGACGTGATGGACGGATGCAATCGGCCCGCCTCGGAATCCGACTGGACCCCGGCATAGTCGAGCCGCGCGACCGAGCGCACGGTCGCGCGGGACACCGTCCACGCCAGCGGTTCGGCCCGCTGGTCGAGGTCGATCCGCCACAGGGCTGCGGGACGGATCTGGTCCGGCAGGAGGCTCGCCGACCCCTCCGACAGCTCCTTGGGGTGCAACGGGACCTTGCCGTCCGGAAGGTAGAACGTCTGTCCCCTCTTGCGGCTCTCCGCCTCCAGCGCACTGCCGGGTTCGACGACGGCACCCACATCCGCGATCGCATAGTGCAGGACGAACCCGCCCGCGGTGCGTTCGAGGTGAAGCGCCTGGTCCAGGTCCATCGACTCCGGCGGGTCGATGGTGACGAGAGGAAGATCCGTGCGGTCCTCACGCTCTGCGGCGCACCGGTCGGTGGCCTCTACCGCCTGGGACACAGCCTGCGGCGGGTAGCCGGGTGGAAGGTTGAACTCCTCGCGCACGGCACCGAAGTCGATTCCGTGCGCAAGGAAACGAGTTATCGGCACCGTAGGAACGCCCCTTTCACGCCGTAGGCACCCTGACGGTGCGCACTGTCAGTTGTTCCATTCCTCGTCGGCGTGATCTGCCGCCTTGTTTCGTTCAGCGGCGATCTGCAGCGCCTTCTCGGCTGATGCCCGGTCGGGGTACGGGCCCATCCTGGACATGGACGAAGCCGCCTTTCCTCGAGTGACGGTCCCGTCGTCGACGTTGTAGTACCAGAGTTGATCTTCGTCAGTCATGTTCCCAGTGTGGCACCGGCAGACCGTGTGGAGTTGTGGATCATGCCCAGACTGTTACCCTCGGGGCCTGTCCGGTGATACGTTCCCCGGCGCCGGTACGTGCGGTGTCGTGGAGGCGTCTCCCGCGTGCAGTGCCCGAACAGAGAATGGAGCGAGCATGTCAACGATCATCTTTGATCAGCTACTTCCCTACCTCGGCGCCGAAGGCGCCTCCTACTGGGCCCAGCTTCTGATGGTCGATCCCGTCTGACGGGATGCCGGTCAGCTGATTCGGAGCGAAGCCCCCGCCGAACTCGGCGGGGGCTTCACCGTGTCCGGGGTCGGTAGCTGAGCGGTCGGAGGTGGTGGTCGACGCAGCGGTGACGAATCACAGGCCGTTTCCCCTGCCCGTCGCCCACAGTCTCTCTACGCTGACATGATGGCAGTCAATCGAGCGATCGAGGGACGGGTCTATCCGCCCACCGAGCCGTACCTCGTCGGCCGTGAGAAGATCCGCGAATTCGCACGGGCCGTGTTCGCCACCAACCCGACCTCCTTCGACGTCGAACGCGCCCGAGCCGCCGGACATGCCGATCTCGTTGCGCCGCCGACGTTTCCCGTCATCGTGCAGGAACGCGCCCTCGCGCAGTTGGTCGCCGATCCGACTACGGGCATCGAGCCCGTCAACCTGGTACACAGCACCGAACACGCGTCGTCCCTTCGCCCGGTCGTCGCCGGCGACGAGCTGTCCGCGGTGCTCACGGTCACCGATGTGGCACCTCGGGGGCCCCACACCCTCATCGTCGCCACCATCGACATCACCGACGCGAGCGGTGATCTCGTCGCTACGATGACGTCCAGCCTGTTCGTGCGCGGTGAACAGTGACCTCTCCGGAGCGAATTCTGTTGGGCGACACCGTCGCCAAGTCGCGATATCACCTGACCCGCGCGTCGTTGGTCCGCTACGCCGGCGCCTCCGGTGATTTCAATCCGATTCACTATCGCGACGACATTGCGGCAGACGTCGGACTTCCCGGCGTCCTGGCTCAGGGGATGCTCACGTTGGGGCTCGCCACACAGTGCGTCGTCGATTGGCTCGGCGATCCCGCGCGGATCAACGGCTACCGGGCACGCTTCACGAAGCCGGTGGTCGTTCATCCCGAGGACGGCGCGTTCGTCGACGTGGTCGCCAAGGCTGCAGAGGTGGACGACGATGCGGGTAGCGCCCGGATCGACCTCACCGTGACGTGCGACGGCCACACGGTGCTGGGTAAGTCGCAGGTGTGGATTTCGCTCCACTGACTCCGAACGAGATACTGGGGGCATGTGGGGAGTTGTCGCGACCGCACTTGCCGTGCTGGCGCAGTTGACGGTTGTTCCGGGTCCGGACATGGCGGTGGTCACCAGGGAAGGCCTGTCCGGGGGGCGGAGCTCCGCGCTGAGGGCGACGTTCGGTGTGGTTGCCGGGCTGATGGTCTGGGGTGCGCTGACCGTTGTCGGGCTCGGCGCCGTACTCGCGGCGTCCGCGGAGGCGTACACGGTGGTCAAGGTCGTCGGTGGGCTCTACCTCGTGTACCTCGGTGTCACCACGCTGTGGCAGAGCCGCACCCGCAAGGAATCGGCCGGGACGAAGCCCGTTTCCGTGCACTTGCAAGGCTCGAGTTGGCGGGCGGGATTCCTCACCAACCTCCTCAATCCGAAGATCGCGGTGTTCTACACCGGACTTCTCCCCCAGCTCGTTCCGCCCGGCTGGCCCACCGCCCCCACTCTGGCAGCGCTGGTGCTCGTCCACGGGCTTCTCGGCATCGTGTGGCTCGGTGCCTACAGTCTTCTGTTGACCCGGGCCCGCGCCACCCTGGGGAAGCCGTCGATACGGCGAATCCTCGACCGCATCACGGGCACCGTGCTCTTCGGTTTCGGGGCGGTGGTGGTCGCCGAGGCGAGGTAGTGGACGCGGGTCAGCGTGGCGCCGAGGATGTCGCCGAGCTACCGCCCAGCAGGATGGTGCCGATGAGATCGGGGTCGTCGCTCATGGGGACGTGGCCAATTCCGGGAAGCACCAGCAGCCGGGCCTGGGGAAAGGACTTGCGCACCCGTCGCGCCTGGTACACGGGCAGGATGAAATCGCGCCTCCCCCACGCCACGGTGACAGGAACGGTGGCGTCCACGACGGGCGGCAGCGCGAAGGTGGCCGTCATCCCCTGGTCCACCAACGCGTTGGTGGCGAGGGACCGGGCGTCGATCACGGCATCCTCGTACGGCACGTGGCTCGGCCTGGCGAAGAACGCGGCGAGCGACGGATAACGGATGGCGCGGTAGCTCAGCGCCTTCGGAGCATTCTCCCCCATTGCCCTCGTAACCTTGCGGAGCGCGCGGAAGGTGTAGATGGTGCGCGCCTGATCCGCCCTGTTGACGAAGAACCCGGCCGGCGAGAGCGCTGTGGCGGAGGCCACCTCACCCCTGGCTGCGAGAGCGAGGGAAAGCCAGCCGCCGAGAGAGTTCCCGGCGATATGTGCGCGTTCCCCCGGCGGCGTCACCGAACGGACGAACGCGCTCAGCCCCTCGAGCAGCGCGGCCATCGCGTCCACACCGTCGTGCTCGAGCGCCGGACACTCCCCATGGCCCGGAAGGTCGACGGTGACCACTCGTCGATACGGCGTCAACTGGTCCAGCAGGGCGTTCCACGCCTGGCGACGATGCACCACGCCGTGTACGAGGACGAGCGTGGGGCCGGAGCCGGCGATGTCATGAGGCAAGTCCATGGGCAGATGTTAGCGCTCCCACAGGTAACACCTAAAGCTCCGGGTAAAACGACGAGCGCGGACGAGTTGGCGTGTAAGCCGGATCCTGTCCCCGGCACCGAAATGCCGGGTGGCGACCATCCATCTGGGCACACCGTCGCCGGGTACCTCGAGCGGTTCACCCGCAGGCTCGGGCGAGCAGCCCTCGAACACCTGCGCAACTGCACCAGACCCGAAGGACCTGGTGCAGTCTTCAACCTTGCTCCGGGCGGGGTTTACCTAGCCACCCCGGTCACCCGGGGTGCTGGTGCGCTCTTACCGCACCGTTTCACCCTGACCGACGCACATCCCGGAGAATGTGACGTCGGCGGTCTGTTTTCTGTGGCACTGTCCCGCGAGTCACCTCGGGTTGCCGTTAACAACCGCCCTGCTCTGTGGAGTCCGGACTTTCCTCGGCTCAGGGCCTGTGCATCTGCATGCTGGTTCCCTGTGCCGCGGCCGCCCGGCCAACTCGTCCGCCCGATCAGGATACTCGGCGCGCGCTCCGCCTCCGACGTCGCGGTGTCATCCCCTCGCACTATGGTCGGAATCATGACTCGATACGTCGCCCTTCTGCGCGGAATCAATGTGGGTGGCATCAACATCAAGATGGCAGAGCTACGCCGCACCTTCAGCGACTTGGGATTCGAGAACGTGAAGACGGTGCTCGCGTCCGGCAACGTGCTCTTCGACTCCGATCGCACCGACACCGCGGGGCTGAAAGGTGAGATCGAGAAGGCCTTGAGTGCCGAGTTCCGTTACGAGGCGTGGGTTTTCGTTCTGGAACTCGATACGGTTCGGAAGATCGTCGACGACTACCCGTTCGATCCCGAACGAGAAGGCTGGCACCCGTACGTACTAGTGACGCCCGACCCCGACGTCCTTTCCGGGTTCGTCGCCAAGCGTGAGGAGCTGGATCCTGCCGTCGAGCGAATCCAGGCCGGGAACGGGGTTCTGTACTGGGAGGTCGAGCGTGGTATGACACTGAAGAGCGCGTTCGGCAAGAGCACGGGCACACCGCGACTCAAGGCCTCCACCACCACCCGCAACCTGCGCACCCTGCAGAAGCTCTTGAAGTAACTCGCGGTGATAGTTCTGGCAGCGGCGTTGGTCGCCGCGGTCCTCCTGTTCGCGGTCGTCCGCCCGTACCGCCTCCCCGAGGTCGTGGTGGCCGCCCCGGCCGCAGCCGTCGCAGTGGGGGTGGGCCTGGTGACGCCGTCCCAGGCCTGGGACGAGGTGGCCGAGATGGCGCCGACCGTCGGGTTCCTGGCCGCGATCCTCGTCCTGGCGCACCTGGCGGATGCGATGGGTGTGTTCGCCTGGATCGCGAGCCGGTTACGGCGCGGCGCACGGGGAGACCCGGCGCGTTTGCTGACGCTGGTGTTCGGGGCCGCCGCACTCACCACTGCGGTCCTGAGCCTCGACGCCACGGTGGTGCTCCTCACGCCGGCGGTCATCGCCACGGCGCGTGCGTTGCAGATGGATCCACGTCCGCATTCGTATGCCACAGCGCATCTGTCGAACACCGCGTCGACACTTCTGCCGGTGTCCAACCTCACCAACCTCATCGCGTTTTCGGCGACGGGGATGACCTTCCTCCATTTCACCGCGGTGATGGCGCTGCCCTGGATCGTGTCGGTTCTCGTCGAACTCGCGCTCTTCCGCGTGTTTTTCCGGCGGGAACTGCTCGGTCGGCCAGGCGCCGAACCCGAGGCGGAACGCGACACACGCGCGCCGACTGCGGCGTTGGCGATCGTCGGGGGCACGCTGGCAGGATTCGCTGTGTCCAGCGTCGTCGACGTCGCCCCGGTGTGGGTGGCGGCCCTCGGGGCGCTCGCGCTGGGCGTACTCGCCCTGCGTGAGGGACGAACCAAAATCCGTCACATCATCTACGCGGTGGACGTGTGGTTCTGCATGTTCGTCCTCCTCCTCGGCGTCGTGGTGGCGGGAGTGGCGAACGGTCCGATCGGTCAGTGGATCAGCGAGCGGCTTCCCACCGACGCCACGTTCCTCGGCTTGCTGGTGATGGCCGTGGTGGCGGCCGTGGCGGCCAACCTCGTCAACAATCTGCCGGCGACTCTTCTCTTGTTGGCGGCGCTGGGCACCCAGGCCACACCCGCCCTGATTCTTGCACTGCTGCTGGGTGTCAACCTCGGTCCCAACCTCACCTATGTCGGGTCGCTGGCAAGCATGCTGTGGCGTCGGGTGTCCGCGCGCGCCGGTTCTCCGCCCGAGCTGCGGACGTTCACCGTTCTGGGCCTCCTCACGACTCCGTTGACACTGCTCGTCTCCGTCACGGCGCTGTGGCTGGTGGTCCGATGACCCGTCTCAGAGGTGCGAAGTGTCGTTGACCAGGCGGACCGACGAGCCACCGTCCGGATAGAACTCGGCGATGCTCAGCGACGCCAGATCCAGGTGCAGTTTGTACAGCAGCGAGGGTCCGGCAGCCAGAGCCAGCTGCAGGAGCGTCTTGATAGGAGTCACGTGGGTGACCACGAGGATGGTCGAACCGGAGTAGGAGGAAGTCAGGTCTTCTCTCACCTGCTCGATCCGCTCGCGCACCTCGTCGAAGCTCTCCCCGGACGGCGGGCGCACGGACGTGTCCGACAGCCAGCTGCGGTGAAGTTCCGGGTCGCGGGCCGCGGCCTCCGCGAACGTGAGCCCCTCCCACTTCCCGAAGTCGGTTTCGGTGAGGCCCTCGTGCACGGTGACGGGAAGCCCGAGGACCTCCGCCGCCGCCGCCGCGGTCTGCTGCGCACGTCCCAGCGGGGAGGACACCACCGCGGCGATACCGCCTCGTCCGGCCAGGCGCTTGGCCGCACCGCCCGCCTGCACCTGACCCAGTTCGGTGAGCGACGGGTTGCCGCGACCGGAGTATCGACGGTCGACGGACAGGGCTGTCTGCCCGTGCCGCAGCAGCAGCATCCGGGTGGGTGCACCGTGCGTGTCCATCCAGCCCGGCGCGGCCGGCGTGGTCGACGCAGGTGCGGGAGACGGTGTCGCCTTGGAAGGTGCGGGGATGTCCACGGCTTCGGCCGCATCCATCGCCTCGTTCGCAAGGCGGTCGGCATGAGAGTTCTCCGCGCGCGGGATCCACGTGTACGTCACCTGCTGGAACTGACCGGCAAGGTCGGCGGCCCGGCGTTGCAACGGAATCATGTCGGGGTGCTTGACCTTCCAGCGCCCCGACATCTGCTCGACCACCAGTTTCGAATCCATCCGCACCTCGACTGCCGAGGCGCCGAGTTCGGCCGCCGCCCCGAGACCGGCGATCAGTCCCCGGTACTCGGCGACATTGTTGGTAGCGACACCGAGGCCTTCCTTGCGCTCCGCAAGAACGGTGCTGTGCGCCGAGTCGAACACGACGGCGCCGTATCCGGCGGGCCCGGGGTTGCCCCGCGACCCACCGTCGGCCTCGACGACCACCCGCCCGGCACTCACAGACCGGACTCCTTGGTACGCACCAGGATTGCTCCACATTCCGGGCACCGCACCACGATGTCCGGTGCGGTCGCGGTGATGCGCGAGATCTCGCCGCGGTCGAGTTCGATACGGCACGCGCCGCACCGGCGCGCCTGCAGCAGAGCCGCACCGACACTGTTCTGGCTACGCTGCTTCTCGTAGACGGCGACCAGGTCGGCGGGGAGCTGCTCGGCCAGCGCGATACGGTCCGCGTTGCACCGCTGCTCCGCGGAATCGAGGTCGGCCACCGCATCGTCGCGGCGTCGTCGTGCGTCGATCAGTTCGTCCTCGATTTGCGACAGCTGGGCGCCGGCATGGTCGTGGTCGGACTGGGATGCTTCGCGCCGTTCCATTACTTCGAGCAGTTCGTCCTCGAGGAGACCCTGCCGTCGGACGAGGCTGCCGAGTTCGTGTTCGAGTTCGGTGAGCTGCTTCGACCCCACCGAGCCGCTCTGGAGCAGCGCACGGTCGCGATCCTCCCGCTTACGCACGGCGTCGACCTCGCCCTCGAGCTTGCGGATGTCGCGGTCGAGGTCGTCCAGGATGATCTCCACCGCCACTGCCGCGTCCTTGCGGGTGAGCCGTTCGGCCTCGAGGCGCTCGACTTCCTGCTGTTCCGGGAGCGCAGTGCGTCGGTAGGTGATCCTCGACAGCTCCGCATCGACGCCGGCGAGGTCGAGGAGCTTGGACTGGACCTGTGGTTCGACGTTCACGCGTGGTAACTCCTGCTGTCTTCTGTGAAGGGTTCTTCTCTGGAGATGTGTAGGCCAACCGTACCCCGGCCGCTGGGCCCGATCGGCGCTACCGCGGGCAGTCCGACGTCGCGCCGACCGACCACGGATCGGTCCGCACCGCCGACACCTGTACCTGCCATCCCGGTGTCTCACCGAAAGCCGTGTCCAGTACGCCTTTTGCCTGTGCGCACCAGGGCTGCTCACTGGCCCAGTGCGCGACGTCGATCAACGCTGGGCCACTGTCGCGTAGGTGCTCGTCGGCGGGATGGTGACGCAGGTCCGCGGTCACATACGCGTCGACGCCCAACTGCGCAATTGCGCTGAGGAACGAGTCCCCCGAACCCCCGCACACAGCGACCGTGCGCACCATCGCGTCCGGATTGCCGGCCGCCCGCACTCCCCACGCGGTGGTCGGGAGGGCGTCCGCAACCTGCTGCGTGAAGTTCCGCAGCGACACCGCCTCGCGCAGTTCACCTACTCGGCCGAGACCCCGTGGGCCGGGGAACGTGGCGGTCTCGAAGACGTCGAACGCGACTTCCTCGTAGGGGTGCGCGGCCCGCAGGGCGGCGAGTACTGCGGCCCTGATGCGCCGCGGCGCGATCACCTCCACCCGGCTCTCTTCCACGTGTTCGAGCTCCCCGACCGAGCCGAGGGCGGGATTCGCGCCGTCCGTCGGCAGGAACTGTCCCTCTCCGGTGACGGACCAGCTGCAGTCTCGGTAGTTGCCGATGTGGCCGGCTCCCGCGTCGAACAGCGCACGCCGGATCTTCGCGGCATCGTCGACCGGCACCGGCACGACCCACTTGTCGAGTGGCTCGGTGGGCTGCGGCTCGATCGGCCCGGTGACGTCGACCCCGAGTGCTGCCGCCAACGCGTCGGACACGCCGGGGTCCGCGGAATCCGCGTTGGTGTGCGCAGTGAAGAGAGCGCAGCCCGCCTTGATCAGCGTGTGGATCAGTGCGCCTTTGGGCGTGTGCGCGCCGACGGTGTCCACGCCGCGCAGCAGCAGCGGGTGGTGGACGAGAAGCAGGTCGGCGCCCGCGTCGACGGCCTCCGCGACCACCGCCGCGGTCGGGTCCACCGCGATCATCACCGTGTTTACCGGGTCCTCGGGGTCACCGCAGACCAGGCCGACGGAGTCCCACGATTCCGCAAGGGCAGGTGGATATGCCTCGTCCAGAACCGCGATGACGTCGCCCAGACGAACAGGGTTCACAGGATCTCCTTCATCGCGTCGATCAGTACCTCGGTCCGCTCGGGGGGCCGCACCGCCACCCGCAGAGAATTCCCGTCCAGACCAGGGAACGTGTCACAACGCCGGACGGCAATGCCCCGCTCCCGTAGGTGCTTTCGCATCAGTTCGCCATCCGGGAGTCGCAGCAGGAGGAAAGGAGCAGACGCCGGCTGGTGCACCGCCACACCGATGTCTCGCAGTCGCCGAATCATGTCCTCGCGCCAGGACCCCAGGAGCGCCGCGTTGTCCTGCGCGGCAGCGACGGCGTCGGCAGTACTGCATGCCGCGATCGCCTCCACCTGCAGGCTTCCCAGCGGCCAGTGCGCACGTCCTACCTGCAGTCGCTCGAGAAGCCCGGGAGGTCCGAGAACGTACCCGCAGCGCAGTCCCGCCAGCGCCCATGTCTTGGTGAGGCTGCGCAACACCAGGACGTCGGGCAGAGACAGGCCGGCCAGCGACTCCACTTCACCGGGCACCGCGTCGGCGAAGGCCTCGTCGACTACTAGAATCCGTCCCGGTCGGCGCAGCCGGAGAATGTCCTCGACCGGGTGCAGCACCGATGTGGGATTGGTCGGGTTTCCGACCACGACGAGGTCCGCCGAGTCGGGTACCGCCCCGTCCTCGAGTCGGTACGGATCCTCGAGCAGGACCTGGGTGACAGGTACCCCCGCCTCCCGCAATGCCCATTCGGGCTCGGTGAACGAAGGATGAAACAGCGCAGCCTTGCGTACACCGAGCCGGGGCAGCAACGAGAATCCCTCGGCCCCGCCCGCAAGAAGCAGCACCTCGTCCGGTGTCCGCCCATGCCGCTCAGCGACAGCGGTACGGGCAGCGAGGTCCGCGGCAACCGTGGGGTAGGTGCCGAGGTTCCCGAGCGCGTCGGCGAGGCGTCGGCGCAACCATTCCGGTGGGCCGTCACCTTGCACGTTCACTGCGAAATCGAGCAGACCGGGGCCTGCTTCCACGTCACCGTGATGACGCAGGCTCTCCCGACTACCGGCACGAATGTCCACAGCTGTCGAGCCTAAGGGACAATGGTCCGGTGACTTCGCTCTCCACCGCCCCGTCGGCCCTGTCCACCCAGTCGGCACTGTCTGCTCAGTCGGCCCTGTCCGCGCCGATCGTGCTGTTCGACCTCGACGGCACCCTCACCGACTCGGCTCCCGGCATCCACGGCGGTTTCCGGCACGCGCTCGCCACGATCGGGCAGCCGGAACCGACACCGGAGATGCTCGACAACGTAATCGGCCCGCCGATGATCGACACATTCCGTTCGCTCGGCCTCGACGAGGCCGATGTCCAACGCGCACTCGCGGCGTACTTCGAGCGCTACGACACCGTGGGGTGGGCGGAGAACTCCGTCTTCGACGGCATCGCGGACGTCCTGGCCGCCGCCCGGAAAAGCGGCAGGAGACTCGCAGTCGCCACCTCGAAATCCGAGCGGTTCGCCGTCCGCATCCTCGAGCACTTCGAGTTGGCGCACTATTTCGAGTTCATCGGCGGGGCCAGCAACGACGGACGACGCCGCGCCAAGGCGGACGTCATCGCACACTCGCTGCAGGCCCTGGGGGTCGCTGCCACCGAGGGTGCGACATCCGATGTGCTGATGATCGGCGACCGCGATCACGACGTGCTCGGTGCCGCCCGCTGGGGCATTCCGGCGGTCTTCGTCGAGTGGGGGTACGGATCACCGGCCGAGGCCTCCGGTGCGCACCGTTCGGCGCGCACGGTCACCGAATTGGGGAAGATGCTCGATGGCGCAGCCTGACGCCCGGTTGCACGTCACCTTCGTGTGCACCGGGAACATCTGCCGCTCCCCTATGGCCGAGAAGATCTTCGGCGAGCACCTGCGGCGCGCCGCCCTCGACCACCGGGTGACAGTGAGCAGTGCCGGGACCCACGGCTGGCACATCGGCCGGGAGGCGGACCTCCGGACAAACGAGATCCTGAAGCTGAACGGGTACCCCACCGGCCACACCGCTGCCGAAGTCGGGCCGTACCACCTCGGCGCCGATCTCGTGGTCGCCCTGGCTGCCAATCATGATCGTGAACTCGCTCACCTCGGTGTACCCGACGAGCGTCGCCGACTGCTGCGCAGCTTCGACCCGGACGCCGACACGTCGTCGGTCCCCGACCCGTTCTACGGCGGTCTCGAGGATTTCGAGCGCGTGCGCCGGCAGATCGAGGCAGCGGTGCCCGGGCTTCTCGAGTGGGTGCGCGGTCGCTGACCCGCGATCAAGGGTCTCACCTGCGAGCGGCTACCGTGGCAGTGTGCGAAGGCTGAAATTTCTGTTGCGACCCGGCTGGCTGGTGTTGGCCGTCGTGGTCGCCGGATTCGCATTCATGTGCTTCTACGTACTCGCGCCGTGGCAACTCGGCAAGAACACCTCGACCGAACACCGCAACCAGTTGATCGCCGACTCGGTCGAGGCCGAGCCGGTGTCCCTCGAAAGCCTGCTCCCAGGGTCGGCGCCGAATCCGGACGACGAGTGGCGCCGCGTCAGCGTCACCGGCTCGTACGTTCAGAACACTGACATCCTGGTCCGATTGCGGTCGATCGAGTCGGAGCCCGCGTACGAGGTGCTCACTCCCCTGCAGCTCGCGGACGGTCGCGCGATTCTCGTCAACCGCGGATACGTGCGGCCGATACAGGGAACCGAACCCCCGCCGGTCGGCCCGCCTCCCGCCGGGCAGGTCACGCTCGACGGGCGCATCCGCAAGTCGGAGGGCACCGTCGCCGGGAAGGATCCGATCGCGGAGAACGGCCTGCGCCAGGTCTACTTCATCGATGCAGGTCAGATCAGCGACTTCATCGGCATCGAACTTCTCGACGCATACGTGCAGTTGGAACCCGATCAGCCCGGCGGTTTGGGCGCAATTCCGCTTCCGCAGCTCGACGCCGGCCCCTACCTCTCGTACGGATTGCAGTGGCTGGCGTTCGGAATCATGGCGCCCCTGGGATTGGCGTACTTCGTCCGCGCCGAATGGCGGGAACGTCGCAAGGAGAAGGCTGCCGGAGACGGCTCGTCCTCGGCTCCCGCTCCGGTTCCGACTGCGAGGAAAACGCCGTTCACCCGGGGCAAGCCCACCGACTCAGCGCCTCGGACGGCGGCGGAAGCGAAGATGGCCGACCGCTACGGCAAGAGCCGCTGAGAGAAACGTCGCCCCGTACTGGACGGCAGTCGACAGCTGCACCGCACGACGGAGATCCGTAGGCGCGGGCATACGGCCATTCCCGAGCTGGGGGCGCATTTCCACTCCGTGCGCATACTGGGTGCGGCCACCGAGCGAGATTCCGAGGGCGCCCGCGGTCGCGGCTTCCACGACGCCCGCGTTGGGGCTCGGGTGCCCCGCCGCGTCCCGGAACCATGCCGTCGTTGCCTGCCGCGGTGAACCACCCACCACGGGGGCGAGCGCCACGGTGAGCGCGCCTGTCAGCCGGGCAGGCAGGAGATTGAGGACGTCGTCGCCGCGCGCCGCAGCCCACCCGAAATTGCGGTATCTCTGCGAGCGATACCCGACCATCGCGTCCAGCGTGTTGGATGCCCGATAGACGAACAGGCCGGGGATTCCTGCCACCGCACCCCAGAAGAGAGCTCCCACGGCCGCGTCGGACGTGTTCTCCGCCACCGACTCCAGTGTCGCCCGGGTGATGCCCTCGGCGTCGAGCACGCTGGGGTCCCGGCCGCAGAGAGACGGCAGCAGGGCCCGGGCGGCGGTGAGATCGTCCCCCGCGAGGTGTCCGGCCATCGCCGCGCCGGTGCGGCCGAGCGACGTTCCGCCGAGCACGGCCCAGGTCGCGATCGCTGTCCCGGCAGCCTCTCCAGCCCAGCCTCCCTGCCGCACAGCCCCTGTGGTGACCATCCCTAGCGCCCCGACGACGCTGACGAGCACTCCGGCATGCACAACACCCGCGAGCCGCGAGTCGCTGTAGATGGTTCTCTCGCACGCCACTGCTGCCCTGCCGAACCCGGACACGGGATGCCACCGGGCGGGGTCGGCCAGCAGCCGGTCGGCGGCGAAGCCGAGCAACAGGCCCGCTGCACGGGCGGTGCCTCGGCGGGAGGTTGGATACACGCCGTTATTTGTATCAACTACCGTTGCAGTGGAGTGAAGGAGCGTCCATGAGTGCCGTGATCGACGAGTACCTGGCAGGAAAAGACCCGGACGCCACGGAGCGTCTTCTGCAGTTCCGGGACCTGGTGTTGGCATGCGGCGAGGTGGACGAGCGAGTTCACAGGACCGAGATCGCCTGGGCGCGCACCCGCGTCTTCGCCGCCGCGTTCATCTACTCGTCCCGACTCGAGATCGCCCTCGACCTTCGTCGTCGCGTGCACCACCCGCAACTGCGCGACGCTTTCCCCACCACCAAAACGGTGATCACGCATCGGCTCACGATCACCGCAGACGGCCAGCTCGACGACACCCTCGCCGCACTCCTCACCGAGGCCTACGAAACGGTCGGTCCCGGCACCCGCGCGCGGTAGCGGCCGCACAGCCGCGCACGCTTCGGTCAGATGCCGAGTAATCGGTCGGCAAGTCCCCCAGATCGGTGCGGGGATGCGGAGAAGACGAAAATGGTGGGCGCGGAGGGTTTCGAACCCCCGACCGCTGGTGTGTAAAACCAGAGCTCTACCACTGAGCTACACGCCCGAACATCCGGCGAGAAACTCGCCGGATGTGCATCAGGACTCTAGCGTGGCGAGCGCTTTCTCCCAAGCTCCCTGGTCACGGGCTTCTCCGGGGCCGTTCATCTCGGCGAACCGGATGATGCCTTCTTTGTCGATCACGAAGGTGCCGCGGTTGGCGAAGCCCAGTTTCTCGTTGAAGACGTCGTATGCCTGTGCGACCTCGCCGTGCGGCCAGAAGTCGGCGAGCAGCGGGAAGGTATACCCCTGTTCGGCGGACCAGATCTTGTGTGTGGGCGAGGCGCCGACCGACAGCGCGAGGATGGCGGTGTCGTCGTTCTCGAACTTCGGCAGCTCGTCACGCACCTTGCAGAGCTCGCCCTGGCAAGTTCCGGTGAAGGCGAGCGGATAGAACACCAGCAGGACATTCTTCTTCCCGCGGAAGTCGGACAGAGTCACCTGTTGGTTGTTCTGGTCCTTGAGGGTGAAATCGGGGGCGGTGGCGCCCACCTCGAGCGGCATGACGTGATCCTTCGATGTGTGATGGAAGTGCCGGCGGGTCAGCGCTTGTTCACGGGGCGTGATTTCGGCTGTACCAGGCGGCTTCCGGACCAGTCCCCGAGGTTGGCCGCAGATGTCTGGGTCAAGCCGGCCGTGGGGGCTGATTCTGCGATCTCGCTGGGTTCCACATGACCGGGCTGGCCGGTCTTGGGGGTGAGGACCCACACGAACCCGTCGTCGGCCAGCGGGCCGATCGCGTCCATGAGGGCGTCGACGAGGTCTCCGTCTTCGTCGCGCCACCACAGCAGCACGACGTCGATCACCTCGTCCGAATCCTCGTCGAGCATGTCTCCACCGATGGTGTCCTCGACCGCGGCACGCAGGTCGTCGTCGGTGTCCTCGTCCCAGCCCAGTTCTTGTACTGCCATGTCAGCAGTGATCCCGAGTTTCTGAGCGTAGTTCTGGGCGTCCGCCGCGGCGACCACGGTGGGGTCCTCCTTTTGTTGACGGTGTTCGGGTACCCGAACACCGGCCGAATGAAGATCAATTAGGTGAAAGCGAACATGCTCGGACGCTTTCGCGCAAGCCGACTACGCGAAAAATGTGGAGAATCTGCCACGTGGTCATCGACCGAGCCTACGGTGCGGCGCTCAGGAAGTGGGGCAGGCTGCCCGAATCGAGTCGCGGAGTTCGTCCCCACGACCCGCCAGCGTGTTCAGATCGTCCCCACGTTCGCCGCTGTCCACGGCGGCCGCAAGGTCGCGATATGTGGTGGCGTAGTCGACGAAGAGACCGCCGAGATCGGGGGGCAGTGCCGTGCTCGCCTCCTCGGCCCGGTCCGCCGCTGACCGCAGGGCTCCTACTGCGAGAGCGGCTTTCGCGCCGATGTCCGCCGCGTCGGCATTGGCCGCGTCGATAAAGGCGTTGTACGCGTCGATGGTCTCGCCGGCGCGGGCGAGGAACAGCGCGCATTCCGCCTCGAGTGCGGCGAGTTCGTCTGCAGCCTTCTGCGACGACGAGGCCGCTTCCCTCGACGACGTGACTTCTTCGGCGTACTCGGCGGCCTGCGCTCGGTTTTCCTCCGGGCGCCCCTCCAGCGGGGCGGAGCAACCCGCGACCAGCCCGAGTGCAATCAGCGCAGCGGCGCCGACCACCCCCCCTCTTCCCGTTCCGGCGCGCATCCCTCTCCCCCGTTCTACGACTCCCCACAAGTGAACTGCCAGGCCCCGTAACTGCGCAAACGCTACCGGAGAGTAACCCCAGCGGAGTGTGCCGACTGCGCCGCAATGGGGAAAGATGGGGTCTGCGCCATATTTCATAAAGGAGATGGGTCGGACCTAACAAGGTCCCGATCACATGGAGAGGACGCCACACCGCGCGTCCCACCACAATGAGGAGCAACGTTGTCAGACCTGATCCAGGGACCCGCGTCTCAACCGGATTCCGCCACACCCGGCGCCGGAGCGGCCCAACCTTCCCACCCCAGTGCGACCCCGGGCCCCGACGGCCGCGTTCGTGTCATCCGTGAGGGTGTCGCGTCGTATTTGCCCGACATCGACCCGGACGAAACCACTGAGTGGCTGGAATCGTTCGACGGACTGCTCGACCGGTCCGGTCCGACCCGCGCGCGCTACCTGATGCTGCGCATGCTCGAGCGTGCCGGCGAGAAGCACGTCGCTCTTCCCGCGTTGACGTCGACCGATTACGTCAACACCATCCCCACCGAGAACGAGCCCTGGTTCCCCGGTGACGAGGAAGTGGAGCGGCGTTACCGCGCCTTCATCCGATGGAACGCCGCGATCATGGTGACGCGAGCGCAGCGTCCCGGCGTCGGCGTCGGTGGCCACATCTCCACGTACGCGTCCTCGGCCGCCCTGTACGAGGTGGGCTTCAACCACTTCTTCCGCGGCAAGGACCACCCGGGCGGCGGCGACCAGATCTTCATCCAGGGTCACGCCTCCCCCGGCATTTACGCCCGCGCCTTCCTCGAAGGCCGCATCCCGGCCGAGCAGATGGACGGCTTCCGCCAGGAGGCCTCACACGCCGACGAGGGCGGCGGCCTGCCGTCGTACCCGCACCCGCGCCTACTGCCCGACTTCTGGGAATTCCCGACCGTGTCCATGGGTCTGGGCCCGATGAACGCGATCTACCAGGCACGGTTCAATCACTACCTGCACGACCGCGGCATCAAGGACACAGCCGATCAGCACGTGTGGGCGTTCCTCGGCGACGGCGAGATGGACGAACCGGAATCGCGTGGTCTCGCCCACGTGGCCGCCACCGAAGGCCTCGACAACCTGACGTTCGTAGTCAACTGCAACCTGCAGCGCCTCGACGGCCCGGTGCGCGGCAACGGCAAGATCATCCAGGAACTCGAATCGTTCTTCCGCGGTGCCGGCTGGAATGTCATCAAGGTCGTGTGGGGACGCGAGTGGGACGCCCTGCTGCACGCGGACCGCGACGGCGCCCTGGTCAATCTCATGAACGTCACCCCGGACGGTGACTACCAGACGTACAAGGCCAACGACGGCGGCTACGTGCGTGAGCACTTCTTCGGTCGCGATCCGCGGACCAAGGAACTCGTCGCGAACCTGTCCGATCAGGACATCTGGAACCTCAAGCGCGGTGGCCACGACTACCGCAAGATCTACGCCGCCTACGCGGCCGCGATGGCACACAAGGGTCAGCCGACGGTGATCCTCGCGCACACCATCAAGGGCTACACCCTCGGTAAGCACTTCGAGGGCCGCAACGCGACCCACCAGATGAAGAAGCTCACACTCGACGATCTGAAGAACTTCCGCGACCTGCAGCGCATCCCGATCTCGGACGAGGAACTCGAAAAAGATCCGAAGATGCCCCCGTACTACCACCCGGGCAAGGACGCGCCCGAGATCCAGTACATGCTCGACCGTCGTCGCCTCCTGGGCGGATTCCTGCCCGAACGCCGTTCCAATGTCGCGCCGCTGCCGATGCCGCCCGACAAGACCTACGACGTCGTGCGCAAGGGTTCCGGCAAGCAGCAGGTCGCGACCACGATGGCACTGGTCCGCATCATGAAGGAACTGTTGCGGGACAAGGAGATCGGCAAGCGCATCGTGCCGATCATCCCCGACGAGGCCCGCACGTTCGGAATGGACTCGTGGTTCCCGTCGCTGAAGATCTACAACCGCAACGGTCAGCTGTACACGGCTGTGGACGCCGACCTGATGCTCGCCTACAAGGAGAGCGAGATCGGGCAGATCCTGCACGAGGGCATCAACGAGGCCGGCTCGACCGCGTCGTTCACGGCAGTCGGCACGTCGTACGCCACGCACGGTGAGCCGATGATCCCGCTGTACATCTTCTACTCGATGTTCGGTTTCCAGCGCACCGGCGACGGGCTCTGGGCAGCAGCGGATCAGATGGCCCGCGGATTCGTCCTGGGCGCCACCGCCGGCCGCACCACCCTCACCGGTGAGGGACTCCAGCACGCGGATGGGCACTCGCTGCTGCTGGCGTCGACCAACCCGGCGGCCGTCGCCTACGACCCGGCGTTCTCCTATGAGATCGCGCACATCGTCAAGGACGGTCTGCGCCGCATGTACGGCGGCACCGAGGGTGTAGACGGTTTCGGCGGCGAGAACATCTTCTACTACATCACCCTGTACAACGAGCCGTACTCGCAGCCGGCCGAGCCGGAGAACCTCGACGTCGAGGGCCTGCTCAAGGGCATGTACTTGTTCAAGAAGTCGGAAGGTTCCGGACCGAAGTCCCAGATTCTGGTCTCGGGTGTCGGAATGCCGGAGGCTCTGCGCGCGCAGGATCTCCTCGCCGAAGAGTGGGGTGTGGCGGCCGACGTGTGGTCGGTCACGTCGTGGGGCGAGCTGCGCCGCGACGGCGTCGAATGTGAGAAGCAGGCACTGCGCGACCCGGGCAACGATGCACCGCTGCCCTACGTCACGCAGGCACTCTCCGATGCGGCAGGCCCGTTCGTCGCCGCCTCGGACTGGATGCGGGCCGTCCCGGACCAGATCCGTCAGTGGGTCCCAGGCTCGTACACCACCCTCGGCACCGACGGGTTCGGATTCTCCGACACCCGCCCGGCTGCGCGTCGGTACTTCAACGTCGACGCCGAATCGATCGTCGTCGCCGTCCTCAGTGCTCTCGCCGGGGAAGGCGCGGTCGACCGTTCCAAGGCCGTCGACGCTGCGTCGAGGTACCGCATCGACGAGGTCGGTGCCGCGGAAGTGTCCTACACCGACACCGGCAGCGCGTAACACACCGATAAGTTCCTTGCTCACCGCCGCCCGAGTGTCCGTCGGACATCTCGGGCGGCGGTGAGCGTAGGTTCTTGACCATGGTCGAGCAGAGTCCGATGGTCTCCCGCAGACGAGCGCCCAGAGATCCGTTGCCCGATGCTCTTCTGCGCCGCGTCAAGCAATTCTCCGGCCGCCTCTCCACCGAGGCCGTCACCACCATGCAGGATCAACTGCCCTTCTTCGACGACCTCGATGCCGCTCAACGCTCCAACGTGCAGCTCCTCGTGCAGACGGCCGTCGTCAACTTCCTCGAGTGGCTCAAGGATCCCGACAGCGATATCCGTTTCAGCCTGGACGCCTTCCAGGTCATCCCCCAGGACCTGGCCCGCCGACTCACTCTCCGCCAGACGGTGGACATGGTTCGGGTGGCCATGGAGTTCTTCGAGCAGTGGCTGCCCGCCCTCGCCCGCAACGATCAGCAATTGATCGCGCTGACCGAGGCCGTGTTGCGGTACGGCCGCGAACTCGGTTTCGCTGCGGCCTCCGTCTACGCGAGCGCGGCCGAATCCCGCGGCGCCTGGGACACCAGGCTCGAGGCACTCGTCGTCGACGCCGTTGTCCGCGGCGACACCGGGTCCGACATGTTGTCGAGGGCCGCGACCCTCAACTGGGACGCCACGGCGCCCGCCACCGTCATCGTGGGCACACCGCCGGAGGACGAGCGTGTGTCCGTGGTCGGGACCGTGCACACCATTGCGCAGAAACACGGCCGCGCCGCACTGGCCGTCGTGCAGGGATCGCGCCTGGTGATGGTGGTCAGCGGTGAGCTGCACGAGGGGTCGGGCCACTCGAGTTTCATGTCGGATCTACTCGGCAAGTTCTCGGACGAGCCGGTGATCATCGGTCCGACCACCCCGACCCTGGGTGCCGCCCACTTCAGTGCCGTCGAGGCGCTGGCCGCAATGCAGGCGGTAGCGGGCTGGCGGGGTGCCCCGAGGCCGGTCCACGCCGCCGAGCTCCTCCCCGAGCGCGCGCTCCTCGGTGACAACGCGGCAGTTACGGCTCTCAACGAACACCTCGTCGCCCCGCTGGCGGCCGCTGGGGGGGTTCTGACGGATACTCTGGACGCCTATCTCGACTGTGGAGGTGCGGTTGAGACTTGTGCACGGCAGCTGTTTGTTCATCCAAATACTGTGCGGTATCGACTCAAGCGAATCGCCGAAGTCACGGGTCGAGATCCGACAAATCCGAGGGATGCCTACGTGCTTCGCGTGGCCGCCACCGTGGGTCGTTTGACACGTTCCCATAACGAACCCATCACACGTTTAACACCAGTCACAGGTTTCCCATTCGGAGAACCAGGGCTGTAACGAACGGTTGTCCAATTTCGATGCGAGGGGCCCACGTGCAATTTTGTGGGAACCCTACAAATCCGCCCACAAAGGTTCATCCGCAACGACATCTCGCAGTGTGTGCTCGACGGTGTTCTCTTGAAGAGTGATTTCGTTGCTCGCCCCGGGTCAGGGCTCTCAGACACCCGGCATGCTCATTCCTTGGTTGGAGCTGCCGGGTTCTCATGACCGCGTCGCATTGTGGTCGAAGGCTGCCGGCCTCGATCTCGTCCGGCTCGGCACCACTGCGACGGCGGAGGAGATCACCGACACGTCGGTCACCCAGCCTCTCGTCGTGGCCGCCGCGTTGCTCGCTTTCGAGGAACTCGACACCCGCGGCCTGATCCCCGCCGACGCCATCGCCGCCGGGCACTCGGTAGGGGAACTCGCTGCCGCTGCGGTCGCCGGAGTCCTCTCCGCAGACGACGCTGTTGCCCTCGCCGCGATCCGCGGCGCCGAGATGGCCAAGGCATGTGCCCTCGAGCCGACCGGAATGTCCGCCGTCCTCGGCGGTGACGAAACCGTGGTCCTCGCTCGCCTGGAAGAACTGGGCCTCGAACCGGCCAACCGCAACGCTGCCGGCCAGATCGTGGCAGCAGGACTGCTCTCCGCGCTCGAAGAGCTCGCCGCCAACCCTCCGGAGAAGGCACGGGTGCGCGCACTGCCCGTCGCCGGCGCCTTCCACACCCGGTTCATGGCACCCGCACAGGAAGCCGTCAGCGAAGCGGCATCCAAGATCAACCCCAACGAACCCACCCGCACGCTGCTCTCCAACGCCGACGGCGCACCGGTCGCATCCGGAGCCGACGCACTGACTAAGCTGGCTGCGCAGGTGACCCGACCTGTGCGTTGGGACCTGTGCACCGCGAGCCTGCGGACCGCCCAGGTCTCCGCGATCGCGGAACTTCCACCAGCTGGAACCCTGGTCGGCATCGCCAAGCGTGAAATGCGCGGTACGCCGACTCTGGCGCTCAAGACCCCGGGGGATATCTCCGCGCTGGCCGAACTCACAGAAGTCGGCTAGTTTGCTGCGCGCACCTCACGGTGTGTGCAGGGCCCGCGGGCGCGGCCGATGGGGGCGCGTCCGCACAACTCCAGATACATCTACACCGAATCAGAAGGGAGCCACTCAGTGGCCGCCACCCAGGAAGACATCATCGCCGGACTCGCCGAGATCATCGAGGAGGTCACCGGCATTGAGCCGTCCGAGGTGACCATCGAAAAGTCTTTCGTCGACGACCTCGACATCGACTCCCTCTCCATGGTTGAGATCGCCGTTCAGACCGAAGACAAGTACGGCGTGAAGATCCCCGACGAGGATCTCGCCGGACTGCGCACCGTCGGTGACGCCGTGTCCTACATCCAGAAGCTCGAAGCCGAAGGCGGCGCCGAGGCTGACGCCGTGAAGGCAAAGCTCGAAGCAGCCAAGAACGACGAGGAGTGAGCTCAACCGTGACTTCCGCCTCGACCAACGGGAGACAATTCCCCAACATCGTCGTCACGAGCCTCGCGGCCACGACGTCGATCGCTGGTGATGTGGATGCCACGTGGAAGGGCCTGCTGGCCGGCGAGAGCGGCATCGACACCATCCACGAAGCCTTCGTCGCCGAGAACGAACTTCCGGTGACGATCGGCGGCAAGCTCAAGGTGTCGCCCGACGAGTCGTTGTCGCGGGTCGAGATTCGCCGGATGAGTTTCGTCGAGCGGCTTGCGCTCGTTCTGGGCCGTCAGGTCTGGGAGAACGCCGGCAGCCCGGAGGTCGACAAGGACCGACTCGGTGTCGTCATCGGCACCGGATTGGGTGGCGGCGAGGCTCTCATCGACGCAGTCGAGAAGATGAAGGCCGGTGGCTACCGCAAGGTGTCGCCGTTCGCGGTCCAGATGGTGATGCCCAACGGTCCGTCGGCCACCGTCGGACTCGAACTCGGCGCTCGCGCCGGGGTCATCACGCCCGTCTCGGCCTGCTCGTCGGGTTCCGAGGCCATCGCCCATGCGTACCGCATGCTGGTGATGGGTGACGCCGACATCATCGTGGCCGGTGGCGTGGAGGGTTACCTCGACGCCGTGCCGATCGCGAGCTTCGCGATGATGCGCGCGCTGAGCACCCGCAACGACGATCCGAAGGCGGCTTCGCGGCCGTTCGACAAGGATCGCGACGGCTTCGTCTTCGGTGAAGCCGGAGCAATGATGGTTCTCGAGACCGAGGAGCACGCCAAGGCTCGCGGGGCCACCATCCACGCCCGTCTACTGGGCGCGGGAATCACCTCCGACGGCTTCCACATCGTCGCTCCCGATCCTTCGGGTTCGGGCGCTGCGCGGGCCATGACGAGGGCGATCGAGACTGCTGGATTGACGAAGAAGGACATCCAGCACATCAACGCGCACGCCACGGCCACGCCGATCGGTGACACAGCAGAGGCGAACGCCATCAAGGCTGCCGTCGGTAACCATGCTGCGGTGTACGCACCGAAGTCCGCGTTGGGGCACTCGATCGGCGCCGTCGGTGCGCTCGAGGCGGTGCTCACGGTCCTGAGTCTGCGTGACGGAGTCATTCCGCCCACGCTGAATCTCGAGAATCAGGATCCAGAAATCGATCTGGATGTCGTCAAGGGCGATGCCCGTTACGGCGAGATCGAATTCGCGATCAACAACTCGTTTGGTTTCGGTGGGCACAACGTCGCGCTCGCCTTCGGCCGGGTCTGACAAAGCCGGTCCAGCTAGATCGCGGGTGGAGACCTCCTTCGTCAGGGGGTCTCCACCCATCGACAGCCCCTCAGGGCTCGCTACAAGGAGGACGCGCGATGACAATCTTGGCACCCGCAACGAAGTCCGATGCGTCAGTCGATCCACGCGACCCCCTTGCGCGTCTGGAAAAGCTGTTCGATGCCGGGACGGTCGTCCCCTTGCACCCGCGTGACAAGTCCGGTGTGCTGGCTGCGGTCGGCAACATCGACGGTGTCCGCACTATCGCTTACTGCTCCGATGCCACCGTCATGGGCGGCGCCATGGGGGTCGAGGGTTGTAAGCACATCGTCGCGGCCATCGACACCGCCCTCGAAGAAGATGCCCCCATCGTCGGGCTCTGGCATTCGGGTGGTGCTCGTCTCGCCGAAGGCGTGGAGGCACTGCACGCCGTCGGACTGGTCTTCGAGGCCATGGTCCGCGCGTCCGGTCGCATCCCTCAAATTTCCGTCGTCCTCGGTTTCGCCGCCGGCGGCGCCGCGTACGGTCCCGCCCTCACCGACGTCGTCATCATGGCGCCCGAGGCCCGCGTGTTCGTGACCGGTCCCGACGTGGTGCGCAGTGTCACCGGCGAGCAGGTCGACATGGTGTCCCTCGGCGGCCCCGACACCCACACCAAGAAGTCGGGTGTCGCGCACATCGCGGCCCACGACGAAGCCGACGCCCTGCACCGGGCCCGCCGCCTCGTGTCGATGTTCTGTGAGCAAGGCGATTTCGATCAGGCCGCCGCCGAGCACGGTGACACCGATCTCCGCGCTCTCATGCCGGCGTCGGCCAAGCGTGCGTACGACGTTCGCCCGATCGTCCACGAACTTCTCGACAACGTCGAGGGCGAGTCGAGTTTCGAAGAGCTGCAGGGTAATTATGCGCGCAGCATCGTCACCGGGCTGGGCCGTCTCGGCGGTCGTACGGTCGGCGTCATCGCCAACAATCCGCTTCGCCTCGGCGGTTGCCTGAATTCCGAAAGTGCTGAGAAGTCCGCGCGGTTCGTGCGGCTGTGCAACGCGTTCGGTATTCCGCTCGTCGTGATCGTCGACGTCCCCGGTTATCTCCCCGGCGTCAGCATGGAATGGGAAGGCGTGGTTCGCCGCGGAGCCAAGTTGCTCCACGCGTTCGCCGAGGCCACCGTTCCCCGGGTCACGGTCGTCACCCGCAAGATCTACGGTGGCGCCTACATCGCCATGAACTCTCGCGCGCTCGGCGCCACCGCCGTGTACGCCTGGCCCGACGCCGAGGTTGCCGTGATGGGCGCCAAGGCTGCTGTCGGCATCCTGCACAAGCGTGCACTCGCCGCCGCGCCGGAAGAAGAGCGTGAGGCGCTGCACGAGCGTCTGGCCATCGAACACGAGAGCATCGCCGGCGGTGTCGACCGCGCCGTCGCGATCGGCGTGGTGGATGAGGAGATCGATCCCGCGAAGACGCGCAGCGTCATCACGGCAGCCCTCGCCGCCGCCCCCACACATCGCGGTAATCACAAGAACATCCCGCTCTGATCCGAATGTTCTGACACCGGAAAGGCCCCCACCGCACGGTGGGGGCCTTTCCGGTGCTCTGCTGACTCACGTGAGTGCACGGTGCGCCTCGGCGCGCTGCGCCACACTCAATGAGGAATCAGCCGACTTCCCTGCGCAGCCAGGTGACCTCTGCGCCTTCCCCGCCGCTACGGTAGGGCTCGAGTGCCTCGTCCCACGCGGTGCCCAGCGCGTAGTCGAGTTCGGCGGCGATGTCGCCACCCGCCTGCATCAGAGCCCGCAGGCGCATCTCCCCCACGACGACATCGCCGTTGGCGCTGGTGGACCCGTGCCATAGACCCATGCCGGGAACGTGGCTGTATCGCTCGCCGTCCACGCCTTCGCTGGCGTCCTCGGTCACCTCGAACCGCAGCATCGGCCAGGCGCGTAGCGCATTGACCAGCCGTGAAGCGGTGCCGACGGGACCGACCCAACTGGTGGTAGCGCGCAGTACCCCTTTGGAAGCCGGCTGCGAGGTCCACTTGAGATTAGGTGGGCAGTCGAGGGTTGCGGTCAACGCCCATTCGATATGGGGGCACAACGCGGCGGGCGACGAGTGGATGTAGACAACTCCAGCCGTCGCGTCCGCGAACTGATCCAATGCGCGCACTCCAGCCTCCTACTTCGACGAGGGACGTCTTCCCCAACGGCCTCAGTCGATGCGTGCAGCACGCTCGGTTGACCAGTGTGCCTTGTGTTGCCGGTGTTGCGCCAGTGATTCGCACATTCGGTGTGTCATGATCGCCGGCCCTCGGCCAGCACCGCGTCGCTCAACTCGGTCCAGAGGGGCTTCGCCCAGTCGCCGAACGGACGATCCGTCAGCACGACGCAGGCCAACCCTGCACCGGGATCGTTCCACAGGAAGGTGCCCGACTGGCCGAAGTGCCCGAAGGTCTGCGGCGAGTTGCGAAGGCCCGTCCAGTGCGGGCTCTTGTGGGAACGGAGCTCGAACCCCAGACCCCAGTCGTTGGGGCGCTGGGACCCGTAGCCGGGCAGAATGCCGTCCAGCCCCGGGAATTGCACCGATGTTGCCGCCTCGAACGTGTCCGGAGACACCAGCGTCGGCCGCATCAACTCCGCGGCGAAGCGTCCGAGGTCCCCCGCCGACGACTCTGCGCCGTGGCCGGCGGGACCGACGAGCGCGGATGCACTCATCGACAGCGGGACGAAGACGGATTCCGCGACGTAGTCGGCGAAGTCGATCGTCGTCTCGGCGGTGAGGAAGTCGGCGAGCACCTCGTAGCCGGCGCTCGAGTAGATTCGCTTGCGCTCCGGCGCCGTCTGCACACGGTTCGCGTCGAACGCTAGCCCCGACGCGTGCGCCAGCAGATGACGCACGGTCGAGCCTTCCGGGCCTGCGGACTGGTCGAGTTCGACTGCCCCCTCCTCGGTGGCCACCAGGACTGCGTACGCGCACAGCAGTTTGGTCACAGAAGCCAGCGGGAAGACGCGCTGTTGGTCGCCGTACTCGCCGATCACCCCTTCGTCGCGCGACAGGACCACCGCCGCAGCGTTGTCCACGGGCCATCGGGCAATCTGATCGAGACTCTGCACCCGGTAAGCCTACGAGAGCGGCCCGCGGTCAGCAGCGGCGAGCCGTCACCAGTCGGCTTCGGTGTACCGAATGACGCCGCGAATGTTCTTGCCGTCGAGCATGTCCTGATACCCGTCGTTGACACCTTCGAGGGTGTAGGTGCGGGTGATCATGTCGTCGAGGTTCAGTTGCCCTGATTTGTACATGGCCAGCAGGTTCGGGATCTCGACCCGCGCGTTTCCGCCGCCGAAGATGGTGCCCTTCAGGTCCTTCTGCAGCATCGAGAAGAGGAACAGGTTCAGCTTGACGTCCATGTCGGTCATCGCGCCCATGGCCGTGACGACGCACGTGCCGAACTTGCTGGTGAGCAACAGGGCTTCCTCGACGTATTCGCCGTGCATCTCTCCGACTGTGATGATCGTCTTCTGCGCCATCAGTCCGTTGGTGAGCGCGATGATCGGCTCGATTGCGGCCGCGGCACTCTCGAACGCGTGGGTGGCCCCGAACTTCAGTGCCTGTTCCCGCTTCCACGGCACTGGGTCGATGGCGAAGATCTGACGCGCCCCGGACGCCACCGCACCCTGCAGTGCGCTCATGCCGACGCCGCCGACCCCCATGATGACGACGGATTCGCCCGGCTTCACCTCCGCCATCCGCGTCGCCGAACCCCATCCGGTGGGTACGCCGCAGCCGACGAGGGCGGCGACGTCGAACGGAATGTCCTTGTCGATCTTCACGACCGACGTCTCGTGCACGACCATGTAGGGAGAGAAGGTCCCGAGGAGACACATCGGGATGACGTTCTCGCCGCGCGCGTGGATGCGGAAGGTGCCGTCGCTGATCGCCAGCCCGCTCAGGAGTCCCATTCCGAGGTCACAGAGATTCTGGTGTCCCGCCGAGCACGCCGGACAGCGTCCGCAGGCGGGCACGAACGAGAGCACGACATGGTCGCCGACTTCGAGGTCCTTGACGCCCGGCCCCAGCTTGGTGATGACGCCGGACCCTTCGTGGCCGCCCATCACGGGGAAGGACGCCATGGGCATCGAACCGGTGACGATGTGGTGGTCGGAGTGGCACATTCCCGCGGCCTCCATGCGAATCTGCACTTCGCCCGCAACCGGATCGCCGATCTCGATCTCCTCGACCGACCACGGCTCGTTCAGGCCCCACAGGATCGCACCTTTGGTCTTCATGGAACTCCCAACCCTTCATTCATGTCTGCGCATCTGCTGATGTGACGATAGACACAAACTCGCTGAATTGGAACACGTTCTACCGAATCGGGGCCCGGAATCCGAAACTGTTACCCCGAAACGTCGTGGAGGTGGTGGATTGGATCGTGAATGAAGTACTTCGCCAGCGACTCGACAGTGAAGGAAGCGCCGTCACTGCGCCGCCCGGTTCGGTCGCGTCGCTCGACCTCGACCTCGACCGCTTCGAAGGCAGCTGCCACGGAGTCGGCCGCCTCGACCAGTTCCCTCCCGACCATCCCAGGATCCTGTTCGTTGTACCGCTCGGCCACTGCCGTCTCGTCCTGGTTCCAGTTGGGGAACAGCGGATCCCTCTCGCCCAACATCGACTGCAGGCGCACATCGAAGATTCGAAACACGTCACGGACATGAGCGGCGTACTCGAGCGCCGACCACGTCTGTTCGTCCGGCCGCACCGTGACTTCGGGCCGCTCCAGAACCGGCACCCACGCCGTGGCATTCGCGCGCACGAGATCGGGAATGTCCTCGTACCGGACGTTCGCAGAGTCGAACCCGCAATCGGGACAAGTACGTTCGAGAACCCAGGTCCAGTTCTTGGTGTCGGGAGTTATCGCCATACCCGTCATCGTAGAGTTCGGCGCCCGCCTTCCCTGCCCGGACGCCATGACGTGCACCCGGCAACGAGCAGTTGGTTCTCGTGTTGCCTGTGTGACTGATGTGCACCTGAGTATCTCGTGGGCTCCGATCACTTAGTGGAGGCATCGGTAGGATCTGGCGAATGGTAACTGCGACCCAGCTCGTAGGATGGCTCTCGCCTGCGCGGTCTTAATCTCGGTGCCTGGGCCGTGACCGCATCGCACTGGTGCACCCACTGCGCAAGCCTTTCGCCGCGCAGGCCTGAGCTTCCGGTCGAACATCGCGGCGAGGAGCGCCGCAACCGAGTGAGTTCTTGATCTCACCTGCAGGTTTCCGGAAGTGTCGCAGCCACACAGAAATCGGGTTTGCCAGTTCCGTTCTTGCTTAGTACTGCAACGACAGTTTGTGATGTCGACGTTTGTAGTGGCTGGCGCGCGCTCTGGCCTGACTGGCCCGGCGCCAGTTCGACCAGTGCCAGACGTTGACGAGGGCGTGTTGCACCGGACAGGCGACGCGGCCCAAACAATCGCCGTATCTCGTTGATAGTCAGAGGTATTAGATCTCGGGTACCGGCTGGAGATCCCCTTTTTGAGCGCCGCGGCGCAGGATCGTCAGGAAGGCGGCCGCGGCCATCGACAAGGTGATGTGCCGGTACCAGGCCGGGTACCCGCGCACCTGGTAGTGGTCGAGCCCGGTCTCGTTCTTGGCGGTCTGGAAGCACTCCTCGATCGCCCAGCGACTGCCGGCTACCCGGACCAACTCGGCGGGTTCGGTGTCGGCGGGGCCATAGCAGATGTAGTAGGCAATCTCGTCGGGGTCGGTGATCGACCGGCGCGCCAGCAGCCAGTGCCCGCGACCGCGTTCTCGCAGTGGCCGGATGTCGACGACCGCCCAGTCGTAGACCCTGGGGCCGTGGGCGCCGTCGCCGCAGTTGATCCGCTGCCACGCGGTCGTCGGCAGGTCGGCGATCACGGCGTGGGCTCGGCGCTGGCGCAACTCCATCGAGATCACCATCTGCGACTTCTTCAGCGGCGAGAACATGGGCCACACCGCGGGATTCGAGCCAGAGCCGGAGCTTGCCGACCTGCCCGTAGGCCTCGTCGCCGGTGAACCATCCGAACGGCATTCCGGCGTCGAGGGCGCGTTCGATCATCGTCTGCGCCAGTTCGGGTTTCGTTGCGAAAGCCACCTCGTCGTCGATCCCGGCGGCCCGGCGGCGATCGCGGTCCTCGGTCCAGGCCTTCGGTAGATACAACTCCCGATCGATCAGCGCCCGACCCCGGTCGGAGGCGTAGGCGAGGAACACCCCGATCTGGCCGTTCTCGATCCGCCCGGCCGTGCCGGAATACTGCCGGGCCACCCCGGCCGAGCGCGTGCCCTTCTTCAAAAACCCTGTCTCGTCGACGATCAACACGCCCTTGTCCGCGTCACCGATCGTCTCGACCGCGACCTCACGCACGTCGTCGCGGAGCCCCTCGCAGTCCCAGGAGTAGAAGTTCAGCAGCCGCTGCATGCCCTCCGGGCCCGCATCACCGGCCGCCTCTGCCAGTGTCCATCCGTTCTTGCGTTCTTTCCTCACCGAGCAGCCCCCGCATGTACGCACTCATCCGCCGCCGCGACTCCACCCGCGAAAAACGGTGGGCGAACCGCGCACAAAACGCGGTGAACCCCGCTGACCACTCCAACACCTCTGACTGCACACTGGATCAATTACCACAACAGTCTCGTTAGTCACAAACTGTCGTTGCAGTACTAAGACTCCGCCGCGGGACACAGAGGTCCCAGGTTGAGACCATTCGCCGATCGTCGAGCGGAAGTCACTAGTCAGTCGAACGTGTGCGGACCCAAACCACGATCGAGACAACGACGATCACGAGACCGAACAAAGCGACGAGATTTGCTTGCCAGTCGATCAGGACCACCGATAGTTGGAACCCATCCGGCTCAGTCACTCGGCACGTCGCACTAACCAAAGGTGACCATGTCCTGCGGTACTCAGGAACGAACGTCGAACCCACCCAGCCGAACTCCACGCGAGGTGGAAACTCGTACCCTGAACAGAGGGCCGCCGGCGATCGAATGAGGAAGGCCGAGGCGTACACACACAGGCCAACGACAACTCCGAGTATAGCGATGGCGCCAAACATGGTCAGAAACCTAGCCGACGCTGAGGGCGGGTGCCTATCCGGTGAGGTGGGCGCGCACGATGCTCGCAATGGACTGGCCGGTCAATCACGGCAACCGGAGTCGTCCGATCCGTGACCGGCGAAGGTACCCGCATCCATTCGCCACCCGTGCTGATGGCGAGGGCGTCGGACTCCGCGGTGACGTGGGTGTGTCGCAGGCTGGCGATCTGCTCGAAATTCAGGCCAGCAGCGACCAGGGCGAGAATGAGGGCGTCGCGGCGGCCGAACAACCCAGCCGGCCACCCTTCTACCGGTATTCGCGGGATTCGCTCCGCGGCGGTTCGCGATTCGCTGCATGCGGTCCATCCGGGCCGTGTTGAGGAGTTGGCGGATCGTCTCGGCTCGCCCCGGCGGCGGAAGCTGACTTCCGAGTGAACTGTGTTGATCGCAGTGACCCGCCGTCGTTGGGTGCCATTCGCGGCGGGGTGGTCGGCGAGGAACTCTGCCAGCACCGACGGGTTTGCGGGCAGCGCGCGGTGCTCGCACGCGTCGCACCAGTCGGCGAACAGGGTCCAGTCGTGGGCGTAGCGGCGGGCGACTGCTGGGCTGTTACCCGACGACGGCGGTGGGCTTTCGGTGCTGAGGCTCATCGCAGTGTCAGAGTCCGATGTCGGTGACGGCGTTGCCGATCAGTGGCGCGTTCTCCCGGGCGTAGATCTCGACCGTCGCTGGATGGGACTGTCAGGTCTGGCGCATGATGGCGTGCGCGTCGCCGCCGTTGCGGAAAGCCTGGGTGACGAACCCCGCCCGCAAGGAGTGACCACCGAGTTGGGCGACGACATTCTCGTCGTACCCGGCGGCCTGGGCGCGGCGGCGATCGCCGCATGCACCGCCGCCCCCGGCAGTGCGGTCTCGGAGAGGTCGCCGTTCTTGCGGATCGACCGGAACAACGGAGCCCGCGCCCGCATCCGCGGCAGCGCCCCCCGACATACATGCGCCTCGGACGTTGGTGCGGTGCGCAGTAACCGGATCACCCCCGTCGGCTGGCCACGTCGAATGCGGCGACGACCTGAGCCCACCGAAAATATGCGCACGGTGGGCAACTGGCATGGGAGTTGGTGACTGGCAACGCCCGGACCGTGCCGGTGCCTTCGTGGTCGGTTTTCGACCTGCGCAAGCGCGCGTGGACCCCGTCGAGGCGGTGCGGGGTGACATTCCCACACGTGAGGCCGACGAGGTCGCTGCGCCGGAACGCCCCGGCGAACCCCATCAACAGTAAGGCCGAGTCGCGGCGTTCGTGGAACTCGGCCGCCCAGCCGGTTACAGCCTACCGGGCGGATCCTACGATGGTGACGATGTCCGTGGCCAACAACGGTGCCCGCGGCATCCGGGGTCGGGCGCCGGCGGCGGCGTAGTTCCGTCGGATCCCGGACAGGGCCGAGGACACCAGCACCTCCCCCGCTGGGTTCGGCAGGCTGGCGGTCCGGTGGTGGTGCCCGATCACCGACACCCACCGACTGAGAGTGGACGGCGAATACGCGCGCTCGCCCTCACCATCGACGGTGTCGGCGGCAATAGTGACCGGGTGCGCCGGCAACGGCGAGTGCCCGGCGCCCGTGACGAGGCGACCGCGCCGGCGATCCGGGCGGCGGCCTCCTCACTCAGGTCCGGTGCCATCCCCCACCCACCGACCGGCACCACATCCACTGCGGCCCCGGCCGTCACCTCACCTGTTCGATCGTCACGAGCCGGAACCCTACCGGCGGCCACCGACACGATCACTGCAGCGGGAAACGCTTTGGGACCTGCGTTTTCGGTGGAGTTGCTGCGTGAATTCGTCGTTGCCGGCACGGCGAACAACAACGACCCGATCAACATTCCTCGTTCGAGTCCTTCATCGAGACCGATGTTCGCACGCACCGGTGCCGCGAAATAGGGGTCAACCTTCTTGCTGCATCGTCCAACTGGTGGACATACTTGAACTAATGACAATTTCGAACAACATTCGCCGGCTGCGGGAAGGATGCGATCTCGATGCGTGCGACTCGGTCCGCAGCCTTCCCTGTGCAGCTCTACTCCGATTTTCACCGCGAACACCCCGGCACTGCGATTCCGGCCGACTATGTCACCGAAGACGGTTTCCACCTCGGCCGCTGGCAGGACCGCCAACGTGTGGCGCGCATGCTCGAACCCTGCCACCGCAACGCATTGCGCAGCTCGATGCGATCGGATTCGTGTGGAGCGATGACAACACTCCCCTTCCCGCCGTGTCCCGGGCCGATAGCAAGCGACGGCGGATGCTGACCGAGATCGCCGCCTATCGCGAAGAGCACGGGAACGCACTGGTTCCCGCGAACTATGTCACCCACGACGGTGAACAGGTCGGTCAGTGGCTCTATCGGGCGGTGAAGAAGTGACGGGCCGACACCCTCCCGGACGAGGAACGTGGCCCGCTCGCTGTTCTCGGGGTCTCCCCCAACCCGCGCCCGCGCGGGCCGCGCACACCAGCACAGCGCACCGGGTCGGCTGTCCGTCACCCGGGGCGGCGACCACAAGCGCGAATCCGAGCACGGATCCTGCTGCCAGCGTGTCTGTTCCCGCATCAGGCGGAAGGTACCCTTGCGCGCCCGGAACTTAAGTTGTGGCCACGAGGGCCATCGCGGCGCGAGCCCACGTCGATCGGGTTGCTACTCAGCAGAGTGGGTCGAAACCGAGACGCGCGGAGACCGTAAGCAGCCTCTGCCATCGTCCGCAACATCCCGGACGTGACGGTGCACCATCGATCCACATGCGCATTCGGCTAACCGAACTAGACTGACGTCGAAGGCGTAATGCGTCGGCGTGCGTATTCGAGCCGGTCACGTATTCCGAGGGCGCTACGGTGCCAGGTCGAGGTCACCCACGGTTACGGATTTCCCGGCCCCGTCCCGGGCTGAACTTCGGCCGCGAGCAATCACCCACCCGAACAGGGCTGCAACAGGGAAGGTGACCACGGCATACACGGCGGCGGGCACCGCCATCTGGACACTGTCGAGGACGCTGATTGCAATAGTGATGGCCAAAGTGCCATTGTGGATGCCGATCTCCATCGAGCTGGCTATCGACTGACGATCGGTGATCCCGAGTCCCCGTGGTACGGCATAGCCAACGACCAGGCTGCTTACGCTAAAGATCAACGCAATCAGACCGATATCGGCCAAATACCCGGAAATGTTATTGCGTTCGGTGATTACGGTACCGACGATAACCAACGCAAGGACAACCGCTGAACCGGTCCGCACCGGTCGGTCCATTCTCCGCGCGAAGGATGGCCACATTCGGCGAGCACTAACACCGACGGCGACCGGCACCAGGACAATCGCGAAGATTTGCACCACCTTCGAGAACTGCAGACCCAACGAACCGCCGCCAGGCGGATTGAAATAGTCAAGCGCGAAATTGGTCACCAGGGGTAACGTCACCACCGCAATCACTGAATTTACAGCTGTTAGAGTGACATTCAGGGCAACGTCACCCCGAAACAGGTGACTGAAGAGATTCGCAGTCGTTCCGCCCGGTGAGGCCGCCAGCAGCATCATTCCGACCGCAAGCATCGGCGACAGATCGAAGAGCCTAGCCAATCCGAACGCGATGACAGGGAGGAGGATCAACTGGCATCCCAGCGCAATCGCGACCGCACGTGGATGCCGCACGACCCGTGAAAAGTCGCCAATGGTCAGCGAGAGCCCAAGGCCAAACATGATGATGGCCAACGTAACCGAAAGTGCAACCGTGGCGAATTCCGAACTCATTCTCGAATCTCCATCTCTTGGAAGGTCAGCCGCCGAACGGTAAGTGCATCACTTGGTCTCCAAAGCCCGAACCTCGTGGTGCCGTCTCACGAAGTCTTCGAGGTGGCTCCAGTGCCGGACGGCGCCGCAACGCGGAAATGAGTGGGCGCTGCTGCCCATCGCAGCGGACCGTTTTCGGTTGACGGCCTCGATCGCCTCGCGGCAAATTATCACGCCGCGAGGCGGCCGTCCGCCGTCGGGGGGCTGGTAAACCCCGCACTGCCCTGGCTCGTGTCGAAGTATCGGATAGCCGTGGTCATATAGAGTTTTCGCGCACAGCGACGCCAAACTTTGTACGTGCCGGTGGTGAGTGCGGTGCACTCCTACTACGCGAAGTCGGAGCCAGAACCCGGCGCGAGTCGAGGCGGTCACTTGCACCTCGTCTGCACCGCATGGCAGCCGAAGCGCACGCACCGAAAGGGGATACCTGCGAATCCAGGCTCGTCCCACCACCGTAGCGTGCCCTGCAGATAGAAGCGGTCGAGTGCCCTGTCATGAGCAGTGGGTGAGGGACGGTCCGAGACCATTGACTACACCACTCTCCGGACTGTGCGCCCGTTCAGCCGCAGCATCATGCTGGCATTTTCATCCGATGATGTCGACGATTTCCATCCGGTGGCGTCCGAAAAGCGGGAAGAGTCGACACTGATATCTCCGGCTGTGACCCAATGGCCAGAATACTTGACCAGGCGCAGGCGGTAGAGGAGATTAGCGGCAGCAACAGCCACCCGCATGGGGAGCGAGACCAAGATTTGCCCGTGCAGGCTCGCCAGCGTCCGCATGGTCGTCCGGTCGGGCGGCGCGACGTTGTATGCCCCCTCCAACAACTCGTCGGATACTGCAAGGGCAAAAGCCTCTGCTAAGTCGGTTTCATTGAGGAACTGGTACGAAGCCCGATCGGCCTCCGGAATGGCTGCGAATTTCGCGCACATCGCGTCGATCGCGATGTTCGAAATGCTTGGACCGACGACGAATGAGCACCGTAGAGTCACAATGGACATGGGGGAAGCCGCAGTTGCTCGGAACCATTCAATGTAGTGCTCAATCTGGGACTTGTCGTGAAAATAGAACCGGCCGGGATCACTGAGGGGGAAGACGTCTTCGGTGACGAAGTCGTCGGAGATCTCAGACCCGTATGCATTGACGCTGGATGCCACAACTAAGTGTCGCACCCCGGCCTTCTCGGCAGCCGTGACGACGTTCATAGTTCCGCGCACATTGATGTCGTGAGAAACCCTCTTGTCGCGGGTCTCTTCGACGATGAATGCCAGGTGGATTACCGCGTCGTAACCGCGCAGGTGTTCGTGTAGATCGGGGTCGCGCACGTCCAATGCGACACTGCAAACCCTTGGATCATCGCTCACGTAAAGACGGCGCGCAATGGCTAGAACGGATGTCGTGGTCGAGTTCTCCAGCAGGCGTGGAATTATCACTCGGCCGAAGTTGCCGGTAGCGCCCACGACAGCGACCCTCACTGGTTTTCTCCGACGGGCGAGTTCATACCACGCCCGTTACCCGTAGGGCATTGACCATATCCAACGGCGATAGCATTCCACGGAACGCAATATATTCCGCGCTAGCAGGTTCGGTTCCCCACTTGGTCTTGTACTCGACTTGACTCCGGCCGGGATACAGCGCGCTACCGTGCTCGGCGATCATGCCAATTGCCCATTTCATGATCGGGCTGCTTCGCTCAACATCGTTCGCTGGAGACAAGTCCACGAATGGGGTAAACCCAAAGTGCAGCCAGCGAACGTCCTCGGTGTGGAAGGTGTTCATGGCGGTGACATTGATCAGTTCCATCGTTCCTGGCGGAGAGGTAGGAACTCGCCTTGTCAGATCGTGGAGCCATCCCGTGCGAGCACCGTAGCTCGGCGAGTAGGACACGTATCCAATGGGGCGACCCGCCATCTCTGCCACGAACAGTCGTCGATGTGCCTGAAGTGTGTCACCCATGGAACCGGTCAGGAAGTCGAGTTCACGGTCTCCCCCATGTTCCATCGCCCACAGCCATCTGGTGTCGATGCGGTCTATGTCCCGCGCGACATCGTCGTATACCCGTTCATGAACCTCGACACCGGCGCGTCGAGCACGTGAGATCTTGTTGCGCAGCTTGACGAACCGCTTTCCAGTCAGTCCGAATGTGCGCAGATCGACGGCGTATGACGATCCGATCTGGTTGAGGCGGAAGCCGAGCTGAGCATATGCATCTGCATCCTGCTCACCGACTTGTATCGCGACTATTCGCCGACGGTGGCTTGCACAGTGAGCACTAAATTCCTCGAGGAGGGCCGCTCGGGCCTCCGGCGCGCAGATCGGTCCACCGAAGATGACCGCCGAGTGACCGCGATTCCGGTACGCGACGACTCCGTCGCAGTGCCGACCGAAGTAGTAGTCATTGCGATCGGATAATCCATTGAAGGCACTTGGATTCTCCGAATACGCCGACACGAGACGGTGAGCCGATCGAACCACGTACTCGTGCGCCTCCGTGGGCGGGTCGGCGTCGGCCGCCATCTGCTCCGATATCACGCTCGAATTCCGACGCCGTGACGGCGTTCGTCCGTCAAAATCTCGAACAACGCTCGATGGGAGGTGGAAAGACGAAAGCTGTGGCCATCCGTCTTGTCGTTGACCTCGAGTTCACAACTACCGATCTTAGTGTTGATGCAATGCTTGATACCACCGGATGGGTTGTAATAGACGAGCCCGACGAACGCGTCCCGTGGAGCAGTAATACGCCCGGTGATTCGAGCCTGATCGTTCTCGGTGACGAAGTCCCATTCGAAGAATGAGTACTTGCCTTCGTTGCGGACCGCTCGTATCAGAGATGACATGTCGTACTCGCGACCGCGTGCTCGCAAGACCATCATCGTTGCCCACGGGGTACGAAGAGGACCCACCCTCACCTGTGCCGTGGCGATTTCGAGGAAGCTGTCCGGCTCCTCGTCGAATCCCGCGACCTGAGCGAACGCATACCGGTCGGTGTGCGCTGAACCCCAGTTGTGATTCTGGCTCCCAACCCAGTCTTGTACCTGAACCACGCGATCACCGACGTTCAACACACCACTGAAGACCGCAAGTGGATGTGCAATAAGACTTTTCGCCTTCGGGAACGGAAGGGAATAGGCCCGGCGCGATTGCAGGAAGACGGGGTCGTGGGATGAGGAGTACGAAAGGTCCCACTCGCAGCGTATTCCCTCAGAAGACCCGCCGCCGATCAGTCGACCGGGTGACAACACTGCATCACCGATCCGAACGTCGAAGGAAGTTGTCGCGAATGCGCATTGAGCGATCGGCAGTTCTTCCTTCATCACAGTGTGCTCACCGGACTCACCGTCGAAGAACACGAACCACAATTCACCGATTGCGGATTCTGGTCGCCCCTTCGGAACGAACACTGTGTATCGAATCCAGAATGCCAGTGGGCGGGTGGGATGGTTGGCGCGTTGGTAGAAGCTTTCGTAGTGTCCACCACGCATCCCACCGTCATACTGCGCGTGGTTGAGCTCATCGGGATTACGCAGACTACTTTCGATTCTCACTGGCTTCTCCTCGTTCGGATGGGTCGTTCGCCTGTCTTCTTCACCGCGTTGGCCTGTGACCGTCTCATCGCCATCGTCTTGGCGTGCACCAACGCACCGACAGCCACGGAGACTGGTCTCGAGGCCGCTGGCCCTGGAGCACGCGATCGTAACCACGGTAGGTCGATGGAATGGCTATCGGAACTTGTGACCGAGCTCGCTATCACGGCGGCGTTGAAGGCCGCCATGGCAAGCCCGTGCCCTCCACATCCGCCCATGAACCACACATCAGGCAGGCCGGCCACCGGGCCCACGACGGGAAGTCCGTCACCCGTCACTGCGATCGGACCGGACCAACGATGGCTGAATGCCTTCTGTCCCTGCCCGTCCTGAGCAGTTTCCCACCATTGCGCTAGCCAGTCCCACGTCGCGAGGTCGAATGCTTTTCTCGATCCTTTAGCGGGTCTCGATCGCGCACCCCCACCGCCAATTATTGTCGAGCCATCCGCTCGCGTCAGGTGGAATGGGGCGAGCGAATCGGCACCGACGAACGCACGCCCTGTTGCTCCAATCAATTCGGTATCTTCGGACTGTACTGTCAGCGCACCGAAGACTTCGAGTCCGACGACCGCACCTACACGTTGAGCGATCGACGAGATTGTCGGGGTGTTCGTTGCCACGACTACTGATCGAGCGAAGACCGGTCCTTGCCCCGTCTGTACTCGAACCCGACCACGGAAGTTGTCGATCTCAGAAACGGGTGTCCTGTGGTAGACGTGCGCACCGAGCGCTTTGGCGCGGCGCGCAAGGGCCCCTGTCAGTAGCGCAGGATCGACAGTCGCGGCCCGTTGATACTCCAGCCCGCCGAATTGTGGTGCGGACGTTTCGTGGGCGAGTCGCTTCTGGGTGCACATGCGCACGTCGATTCCGAGGCGCCGGTAGGTCGATGCTTGTGCGAATAATGTTCGCTGCTCGGCGGCGGTACGAGCCACCACGTACTGGGTCGACTCGTTCCACGGAACACCCAATTCGCTGCACAGCGCTGTGGTCAACTCGACAGCCTGCTCAGACGCTCGGTACGAGCGCAGAGCCGATGCGTTACCCACTCGCCGCTCCAGAACGTCGATGGCGGGCCCGATCCGAGGCCCCACAAGCCCTGTCCCACGCCCGCTCGCGCCAGCAGTCGGCGCGTGGATTTCCAGTATTGCTATTGACGCCTGAGGTTCTCGCCGCAGCAACTCTACGGCCGTGGCCATGCCCACAAGTCCCGCGCCGATCACTACGCGGTCGAAGGTGGGTGAGCAATTCAACTCTTCGGTGTTCGAGGAAGCTTCTTCGTAACCGACCCAAGGCGGGCTCTCGAGTATTGCGGAATCCATGGTCAACGCCAGGCCTGTGTAAGTCGTGCTTCCTTCTGTTGCTGCTCCTTCATCGCGATGAGCAAGTCTGTGAACGGTTGGATCCGTGTCGGTTCGAAGGGGGTGGAGAACACCTTCATTTGATTGCCGAATAGTCCGCGGTCGGCGAATACGTGTATTGGAATTGCCAGAAGCGCCCATTGGGCGCCGAAGGCTGCAATCCACGCACCGACCACGGCTCCCTGCGTAATGGCACTGTGCATGACGTTGTACAAGACGTAGAAACTGCGGGGTGGATGGTTTGTTCGTCGAAGCCGACAGTAGATGGCGCCTGGCACGTATCCGATGACGTCGATGTAGAAGAACAGCAGTAGTGCCGGGATCCAGTCGATCCGATCGATGTGGGCGACGGCGAGCGCGACACACACCGCGAATGCAGCCGTGTATTCGATTCGCACTAGGTTGTACGTCGTTCGTGTATCGAAGTAGTTTTTGGCGTCCACGTTGTGAGCCTGCCCGTCCGCTTGTCTGTAGTTTCGTCGATAGTCTGCTGGTCCGCTGCGCTAACCCTGAGTTAGTGCAGCTGCCTCCGAAAGTCTGGTCAGCAAAAGGTCTACTTGATCTGTGGTGATGATCAGCGGCGGCATCATGAGAACTGCGCGCGCATGGTTCGGTGCGGGAGATACGAGCAGTCCCTTCGCCCAGCAATTTCGTACGAAACTCATGCGTGTGTCGGGGTTCGCCAATTCCAATGCGCACATCAGTCCTACGCCACGTGAGGCCGCAAAGAGGGTGGGACGGCGTTTCACCAACTCGTTCAATCCGTGGGCTAGGAGTCCACCGCACTCGCGCACCGACGCAAGAAATTTCGCGTCGCTCACAGTTTCGACGACACTGCGGGCTACTCGGCACCCGAGTTCGGAACCGCTGAAGCTGCTGGGGCGGAAGAATGGTGTGTCGGAAATGGCACGTCCGATTTCTCGAGTGTAGATGCAGGCCGAGATCGGGTACACACCACCGGAGAGGCCTTTACCCACGACGAGAACATCCGGTACAACACCGAAGATGTCGATCGCCCACATCGATCCGGTTCGTCCCAGGCCCGTCTGCACTTCGTCGACGACGAGCACTGTCCCCGTTTCGTTACAACGGCGCCGCACGGCTTGCAGGTACTCGTATGCGGGAATTATCAATCCTGCGGCGGCTTGGATCGGTTCGAGGACGAAGGCTGCCACGTCGTCGTTTACCGCGTTCAGCGCTGCGTCGATATCGCCGAACGGCACAACACCAATTTGCGGCGAAACGGTACGAGTGGAGGTCGCTCCGGTTTGTGAGAGCAGCTCCGCGGTGCCGATCTGACCGTGGTAAGCATTATCGGTACCGACGATTCTCTCGCGCCCAGTGTGGCGGCGCGCTAGGTCGCAAGCCATATCGACGGCCTCACCGCCACTGGTCCCGAAGGTCACCAGCTCCAGCGGATCGGGCAGTACTTTGGCGATCGCACGTGCGGCGGTGCCGCGGTCGACGGACGGTAACAGCCAGTCACCGATGTCCACGGAGTTGAGACTGTCAGTGACGAGCTCACGGATTCTTGGGTTTCGGTGACCGAGGTTGAATACGCCTCCTGCACTGCGGCAGTCGAGCAGGTCACGGCCGTCGGAGTGGTATATGAAAACTCCGTCACTGCCTGATGGCGTCGGGACGTCACCCAGCGCGCGGTAGAACGCCGCCCGCGGTGGGGACAGGTATCGCTCGAGGACGTCGAGGGTGTCGGTTGGTTCACCCGCGAATTGTCTGTCTGCAGTCATCGTCGGACTACTTCCCCTGTAGTTCCATCGATCCGAATGATGTCACCGGTAGTTATGCGTGTGGTTGCGCCTCGAACACCTACCACCGCCGGCAATCCTTGTTCCCGGGCGAGGATTGAACCGTGCGACAGCATCCCACCGCTTTCCGATACCAACCCACTTGCGCAACCGAAAACGCCGGCCCAGCCGGGGTTGATGGTGCGCACCACGAGGATGTCGTTCTCCGTCACAGCGGCAAGATCCGATTGCGTGTCGACCACCCGCGCCGGGCCTTCGGCGACACCGTACGAGCAACCGATTCCAGCCAGTTCAGTTCTCGAATGGACTGCGGCGGATTGAGGCCCCTGCTCGGACTGTCCCACGGCATTCCGGATTGTGTCCGGGACCACCCAGTTGCGGAAGGTCGACGCGCGTCGTCGCCGGTTGTCCGCGTACAAGCTTAGGTCCCCGGTGTCTGAGAGGGTGGACGCAAGGAGTACCTCGTCGCGGGTGAGCCAAAAGACGTCTTCCTGTTTGGTCAGACGGTGCGAGTCGACAAGCTGGTCGCCCAGTTCGAGACATACTTTGCGAACCAGGTAGTTGTGCCGTGCTGCGCATGCCCGCATGGCCTCTCGAAGAACAGCCCAGGACCGTGCGTGTCTAAGGATCAGGGCGAGCAGCGGTCGGCGGTACAGGGGTCCGCTCAGCAATGCTTGCCGAGCACTGGTGTGGCGGGAAGCGACTGTCGACGCAAGTGTCCTGGTGCTCCTAGTCCGAAGATTGGCTTGCAGCAGGGCCAAAGGGACGTTCAGGTCCTCGTCCCACCGTGGGTTCGAGAGTTCGTCATCACAGAAGGACAGGTAGCCCCACTGTTCGGCGATCTGTTCCAGGTCTGCGCGCACCGGTGCGGGCAAGTCATCCACCGAGCTTGCAGCCAAGATAACTCGGGCCGAGGCGCGGTGACGGTTCGCGAGATCCGCTAGGGCCGTGGCTCCGCGATTGGTAGCGAGCACGCCGAGATCCGACATCATTTCGGACGGATGGATGGTAGGGGCACCGTCGGTGGAAGCGGACTCTGCACAGACCCGCAATGCATCGAGGGCTTGCTCTGCGATAAGCGAAACCTGCATCGACAATAGATACACTTGATGGTGTGTGGCCAGCGCTTCACGCAATCGCTGGCTCAGAGTCCGCGGCGAACCCTGGTACCTGTGACGGTCCACGGCCCAGTCAACGTTCTCATTGCGAGCGACACATGACTCGGCATCCCGCTGAATCCGCCTTGCGTATAACATGCCGCGGACCACGATAGATGGGTATCGAAACGCACGGAGCCATCCTTGCCTCGACTCGACGGCGTGTGGGTCGTGCTCGATCCCGACTGAGGTGTCGAAGACACGGGCATCGTGGCCCGGCAGTCTCTGCAACTGTGCGCGCAGTCGGTCGACGCGCCAGTAGGGCTTTGCATACATTGGCCGTGCAGTGACGAGCGGCATATCGGAACGATCACTCTTCATGATCGACCGAACCGCTGCGTTGACCGCTGCAGGAAAGGTCAATTCCAGTGTAGTAGTCGCAGTCAGCGTCGATACCGTGTCGGTCAGAGAGTCCCGAAGATTGGCTGATGTCCATACACCGTCGATACCGCCGAACCCGACAGCGGTCACCGGCCGCACCTGGAGGAGCCACATCGTCGACGTGTCGCTGGCGAACTCGACATCGACGGGAACACCGAGCCACTCGGCTAGGTCGTCGACTAGATCGCACATCTTCGTAACCGCGAGGGGCGGCGCATCACCGGCAAATTCGGTGACGTACGCCCCGTCGACGCCGAGCCTGCGTTGCACAGTCGTGGGCGACGCTGATCCGTCCGTCACCCTGTCCCCCAGCCCGGCGACCACTTCGATGGTGGTGACGTCTCCGTCGCCGCTGACTGGATCGATAGAGAAGCCCACACCGGCGAACAGCGGATCGACCATGCGTTGGACGATGACGGGAATCACCCCGCCGTCGGCCGAATCCTCTCTACCGCGCCGGACAGATTCGACGACATCATCGAGATCATGTCCTTCGACGTCGAGTACTGTGCTGAACTGGCCCGCCATCGACGACGCGGAGCCATCCTCGTCCGGTGCGGATGAACGGACCGCGAAAAGAGTGGCGCCAAGAAATTGCGCGATCGCGATTCCCTGCGGCGGCGTCCCCGGCGGTATAACGATCCCGTTTGGCACGTTGAATCCCTGTCGCGCCGCCCGCGAGAGCATTCTGGCTTTGTTCCCAACCACGTCGATGCTGTGATCGGCGGCATTGACGAGATCGATCACGATGCCGCGCCAGCGGCAGAGCTGCGGGTGACCGGTTCAACCGGTGAGCTTTTGGCGGGCACGAACTCGAACTTGAAGCCAACTCGTTCGAGTTCCGTGCGTAATTCGGTGAATGTGACCATTTTCTCGAGCGAGTGCACACCTGGGTGTACTGGCGTGCGGTCGAGAAGTGCCCTACCGAAGACATCGGCGGCGGCAACCGTGAGCCGATAATCTCCAGAACCCGTCAGTCGGTATCCGGCGATCGCCTGACCTTTCAGCGCGACTTCGACCAAGTCGCCCTTTCTCTCACTGGTCAACTCGTCGGGGACCTTCAGCCCCAGGACGAACAGCCATTGCGGTACGAACCGCAACAGTGCCACCGAATTGAGGGCGAGGAGGCTTCGTTGGAACCACGACTCCACGAAGAAAAAGTAGACCCTTCCGATCCGACCTTCCGCGGCATCACCGAACAAACCGTCAGCCTCACTGCCCACCTCGATGCACTGCCTCTCGGCGTAAGGAGCGGCGAGAGTGAACATGCCGGTTCGGTGGCGTGACCCGCGGGCCAAGAGACGGTATGCAAGCCCGCCCACCGCCTGCGGCCCTCCGGACTCCGAGCACGAGAAACTCATCACTAGTCTGATCTCATCTGCATTCGGGTACCTCGTCAGGAGGTCCGCGCAGAGCAAACTATTGACGCCGGGTGAAAGTCCCGCATTGATGATGACCGTTCCGCGGGCACCTTTCGCGTAGGACCGTAACGATGCACTTTCGGACAAACTGAGGTTGGACAGGTTCAAAAGTGTGCCACCGGTTTCCAGAACGCGTTTCTCCGCCAACAGTTCCGGGGTGTGGACGCAGTTGATGATCAGATCGAACCCGCCCAATACACTTGCCACTGACTCAGGATCGGCCAGTTCGATCGGTAGATGAGGTCCGGGGTCCTTCGGTCTGGAACGACTTGCGACGACGACATCCGCCCACGCCCTGACCGTGCGAGCGACGAAGGTACCGAGCACTCCTGAACCGATAACGAGTACGCGGGGGCGGGAATTGCCTGTCATCTTGACCCTCCTGACGCCGCGGACGAACGCTCAGACGAGTCGGGAGTCAGCATAAACAGACCCCCCTCAAGGTACTCGACTATGCCGGCGGCCATCTGAGACCGGAATGGGGGATGGAACCCGTAAGCGTGTACGACAGACTCTAGATATGCCACTTCAGGTTTATCAATGAAGGCGGAGCCACCGAGGCCTGCAACGCTCGACGCAGCAGATCGCGTCAGTGAGTCGCGAGTGGCATACCGTACTAGCAGAAGTTGCGCCGACAAGTCGGCGCCGCGTTCTCCGCCGTCGAAGCGACGCGCGATACTTTCGACTGCGGAGTACGACATCTCCAGTTCCCCTGCGGCGCTCACGATCAGATCGCTGTTCGCGTTCGGCTTCGCCATCAGCAACTCGACCAGTCGGCTGGCGGCGCCCAGGTACGAGGCAGTGATCAGCATCCCGAACCAGAGGAAACCAGTCATCTCGTGTCTGTGCATTGACTGTCCGTCGGTGTCGGCGATGACGAGTTGCTCGGGCACGAATACTTCGTCTAGAACCACCTCGTCGCTTTCCGAGCCACCGAGAACATGAGTTTTCCAGAAGGGACGTACTGATAGTCCGGGAGTCTCGGCCGAGATGAGTGCGATGCCCCGTAAAGGTCCGTTCTCCGAAGGCACAACAACTGTTGCAGTCAGCAGGTCCATCGAGGACGACATGCTGCACGGCTTCTTCGAGCCCGAAACGAGATAACCGCCGGTCACTTGTTCAGCCTTCATACTCGGTTCGAACACACTCGATCCCGACTTACCCTCGGCGAATCCCGAGGCGATCAGGGTGTTGGCTCCAACGATGGCCCGAGCGAGATCTAGATCGTCTTCGGTCCCTGCATGTGCATACTCGAGAAGTGTGGCAAGGGACAAATGGTGCATCGTCGTCGCTGCAGCCAGCGATGGAGAACGGCCGCCGATCTCACGCTGTACGGCAATTGCCGTTCGTGCGGAGGCACCCACGCCGCCGAGTTCTTGGGGAACGATCAGTCCGATCGCTCCAGATGTCTTGAAGCGCTCGACTACACCTGACCCTCGGGTTTCGAGTGTCAGCAGCGGGGTGCCCGAGAGGTACTCGAACAGCTCGGGAAACATGTTCTCGAGCAGGGGCTCCCGGGTCGGCCAGATAGTATGAGCCGCTTCGGCTCGTTGATAGGTGGCTGCACTCATAAGTGAACTCCCGGCTGAAGAGGGTGGCAGTGCCGAACTACGCGGCTGCGGTGACATCGAGACTCTGGGCGATGGCATCCGCAGCGAATTCGAGTTGTTCCGCCGTGTGTGTCGCCATGACGCACACACGCAGCAGCGCATTCCCTGCCGGGACCGCGGGGTGAACCGCAGCGTTGCAATAAATTCCGTCGTCAAACAGTGTGCGCCAAGCTTCGATCACACGAAGATCGTCACCGACGTAGACAGGAACAATCGGCGATGGAGACAGGCCTGCTACCGAGGGGTCGCTTCCGACGTCGACACCACGCGCCTGTAGCTCCGATCGCAGGAATCGCGCGTTTTCGGCAGACTGCGCGGCGAGAGCGCGACCTTCGTCGCTCCTCGCGAGTTGGATCGCTGCCAGAGCTGCACCCAAAGTCGACGGGACGCCGGCCGTGCTGAATTGGAAGGCTCGCGCTCTGCCACGGATAGTGTCGATCAGGTCGCGAGTACCAGCCACGAAGCCACCGGTCGACGCCAGACCCTTCGACAGTGAACCCATCCGAACGGGCACACGGTCGGCTAGTCCGGCCATTTCGCTTACGCCAGTGCCTCGATCCCCGAAGAGCCCGACGCTGTGTGCCTCGTCCACCATGAGCACTGCGCCGAAGTCGTCACAGAGCTCTTGCACTTCTGTTAGAGGGGCGAAGTCGCCTTCCATGGAGTAGAGCCCATCGATGATGACCAGTACCGGCACAACGGAACCGAGTTCAGTCAATGCCGCCCTCAGTGAACCCATGTCGTTATGGCGAAAGCGTCGCAAGTCAGCACCAGCTAGGCGGCACCCGTCCTGTATTGAGGCGTGGGCATACTGGTCGACGACCACTGGCCCACCGGGTGGCACCAGCGCGCCGATCGTTCCGAGATTGGTCTGGTACCCGGTTGTGAAGACGATCGCGTCTTCGGTGCCGTGCCATTGCGCCAACTCGGCTTCGATACGAAGGTGCAAGTCGATTGTGCCGTTCATCAGGCGGCTACCAGTGGTAGCGGTGCCGAACTCACGAAGGGCGCGGGCGGCACCTTCCACTACCGCCGGGTGCGTCGAGAGACCCAGGTAGTTATTGGAACCGAGCATGGTCATCTGGCGTCCTTCGACCGACATTGTCGGTGCCGTGGCCGATTGCATTTCGCGAAAAAATGGCAGGTGACCGCTGTCGCGCAGCGCCTTGAACATCTCGATCCGAGGATCGTGGCCGATTAGCCTTGTAAGCGACGTAGTACCCATGCAATGAACCCCCATGTAAGTGCGTTCGATGATTGTCATGCGGCCGAAAAAGATCCCCGCTGGCCGCGTCGCCGCAACGACCCTGCAGCTGACGGAAGTCGGACGGAAATACGCTCACAGAGCGCTGTGTGCGTGCCTCGGTTCGTCCGCAATCTCTGGCGGTGCATGCAGAACCGTCTTGTCAGGAAATATTGGTGTCCACCAATTCAACCGGCCCATCAGGGACATGGCAGCGGGAATGGCCAGCAAGCGAATAAGGGTGGCGTCCAAGGCAACCGCCGCGGCAAGGCCGAGACCCAGTTGCTTCATCGGAAGGACTGACGCGAGCGTGAACGCCATGAACACAGCAATCATCAGGAGTGCGGCACCCGAAATCAGCGGAGCGGTCTTCACTGAACCCTCGACGACCGCTGCTTTGGTGTTACCGCCGTTCGAACGGTATGCCTCTCGAATTCGGCTGATGAGAAAGACCTCATAGTCGGTACTGATACCGAAAAGGAGGACCGCGAGAACAATCGGAACGAAGTTCGTCAGACTGCCGACGCTTTCCGCGCCGAAGAGCGGTCTTCCCAAACCATGTTGAAATACTAGAACGACAACACCATACGTTGCGGAGATTGACAGGACGTTGACGACAACAGCTTTGAGTGGAATGAATACGGAACGGAAGAACACGAAGAGCAACGCGAAGATCCCGACGAGCATCAGAGCCAGAACAATCCACAGTTTTCGTTCAATCTCGGCATTAGCATCCATACCCTCGGCGGTCTCACCGCCAACGTTGATCGTGAACGCGGTTTCATGCGTTCCGAGTTCGCGAATCTGTCGGACCGCGTCTCGAGCGATCGCCGATGACGCATCTCCATCAACGAGTGCCTCGACAACAAGGGCTTTCCCATCGCGTGCGATGTATCGATTGACCGCTGCTGCCCGAGGGTCACCGCCGTCTCTATCGATATTACGAAGTCCGTCGATAGCATTCCCGCGACCGAGCGTGGCCAAGGTCGGCAACACGCTGTTGACCGCCGTCACGCCGGGTACCTCCGAGACTGATTCGACGAACCTGTCGATTGCCTCCACGTTCTGTAGTTCGACGAGGGGCTCGTCGAAGGTCGCAACCACGTTGATCGGTGCGACTGAGCCTTCGCCGAACTGGGTTCGCATCGACTCGTACCCCGCTGCCATTGATGATGACTGTGGAAGAATTCCCGAATCAGGGGTGACTGTCTTCATATCGAGCGCCGGTAATGCCAAGAGCCCGCAGATGCAGAGGCAAATACCCACTGTTACGTAGGGCCGTTTCATCGCGAACCTCGGTCCGCGTTCCCAGATCGACGTCCGTTTCCGAGATTTGCTCTCGGTTGTGGCGGATGGACTGATGAATCGCGAGAAGATCAGTATCAGAGGAGGCAGCACAATCAGGCTGATCACCATGGCCGATCCGATACCGAGCATTGCACCGATAGCCATCGATTTGATGACATCAAGCTGCACGATGAACAGAGCTGTCGATGCCACGACGATAGTGAATCCGGACACCGCGACTGTCTCGCCCGACCTCAGCCAAGCTATACGCAATGCTGCCACGGGCGTGAGACCGGCGGCGAGTTCCTCGCGGTATCGGCTGATGATGAACAATGAATAGTCGACACCGATCGCGAGTCCGAGCATTGTCGCCGCACTCTTTCCGAAGAGCGAGATTTCGGTAAAGCGTGCCATGAAGCCCAACGCACCAACTGACAAGAGAACCGACGCTCCACCGACAACTCCCGACAGCAGGGCAGCGGGAACGCTGCGGAATACGTACAGCAGAACAAGCGCCAGAACGGGGAGTGCGATGAGTTCCGATCGGATCAGCCCCGATTCGGAAAGCTCGTTCATCTCGCCCCAGAACGACGACGCGGAGACCATGGTCGCCTGAATCCCGGAGCCATCGAAACGTTCCGTCAACATCGCTTGCAGGCGCGGGAACTCCCGCCGCGCCGAACCGTCGTCGAGGCTGGTTCCCACGAAATCGACAACAGTCTGCCGGTCAGTTCCGACGAACTGCCCACCGAAGCCATCCGGGAGTGTTGACCATCCGAAACGATCGACCGACTCTATGCCGAGATCTGCCGCTACCACATCGAACACGGATTGCACGGACCTGCGGAAATCAGGATCCGACACCTCCATACTCTCGGAAGTGACGACCAACGCAAACGAGGAGGGTCCTCGGCCTTCGAAACCGTCACTGAGCGTCTGTGCCGCGATCCTGGAATCGGATCCCTCGACATACCAGCCGCCGCCGGACAAGTAGTTGTTCGACGTCAAAGCGAAGATGGCGCTGATCCCACAGACCCCCAGCCAAACCATTACAACGCCCCACCGTGATCGCACGATCAAATCAAAGGTCCTCTTCACGAGTGGCTCCTCGACTCGGTGCGCATTCGCGAAGCCCTGTCTGTTCTCGGGCGGAAGATCATTTCCATGCCATATCTCGGGCGCAGAGTAATGGAGGCCAGTGTCTGGACGTCGTGGTGCGGATTGTGCCGAAAGTCGAACCGCTGGAAAAGGCCAGCTAGGATCAGCTGAGATTCGGCCGTTGCGAAGTGCTTACCGATGCAGATGTGTGGCCCCGCACCGAATGGCGCATACGCTTTGTGCTCTACTCCGATTGGTTTGTCGGCATCGAACCGTTCAGGCCGGAACTCGTCAGGGTCGTCCCAATGCCTGACATCCCTCCCAATATTGAACAAGCTGATCAGGATGCGGCTGCCGGCACGAAGTCGGTAGCCGCCCAAGGTGCAATCGCGTGCAACGAGGCGGGGAATGAGTGGGGCCGAGGGATACAGGCGCAGTGCCTCGGAGGCAACCTGAGCGGTGTACTTGAGATCTCGCAGGTCCTGCGCCGTGGGGCTCCGTCCGTCCAGGACGGTATCTATTTCTTGCCGCAGTCGGGCCGCAGCTTCTGGGTTCTGTGATAGCAGATACATCGCCCAGGTGAGTGTCTGCGCGGTGGATTCGTGCCCTGCAGCGAAGGTCGTCATTACCTCATCGCGAATCTCTCTGTCATTCAGTCCCTCTCCGGTTTCCTCATCGCGAGCTCCTAGGAGCATGTCCAGGAGGTCTCCATAACCAGGCTCCGTATTGCGACGGTCCGCGATCAGTTTGTACACGTATTCGTCAAATTCACTCATGATTGTGCGAAAACGACGGTTCGTCCGCGTTGGCCAGGACAACGGGGCGCTGAACGGATTCTGCAGCCTGTCGAACGCGAAGTTGAGTGCGTGTTCGACGGATTCGGGTTTCGCAGCATCACCGAGCTCATCGACTCCGACGCCGAACATGCATTGCGATACGACATCGAGGGTCACCTGCATTTGAACTCGATGCATGTCGACGAGGTCCGCCGACTCTGCGTGATGGTCGAGACGAACCAACATTCGCTCGACGCACTCCTGCATCGTGGAATACATCTGCTCGATGCTCGTCCGCGTATACAGCGGTTGCATCATCCGCCGGTTCCGTTTCCACACCTCATGATCGGAGGAAGTCAACAGTCCCGTGCCCAGTACCAAGCGTAGGGGGTTGTCCGGACCCAGCTTTCCGTAGAGGGAAGTATTGGTGAATACCTCATGTGCGAGCTCACTGCTGGAGATGCAATACACCGAGACCGGTCCGAGGCGGTATTTGACGATATCGCCGTGGCGGCGCCAACCCAACTCGGTGGCCTTCAGGATGTCTGCGCGGAAATCTCTGATCGTTTGAATGACTCCACGGTCACTCGTGGGAACCTCCATCGGTTCGGCTGCCGTGTCGATTTCATGCCGCTTCACCGTCTTGTCGTCACCGTCCGGCCGACTATTGCGGGCGCTCACGGCTTGGTAGCCGATGCGCACAGCCAACCAAGGGAACGTTCTGGCCGCCCAGTCCATTGGCTACTGATGAAGCCAGCTTCGGTGAGTAACGTGCACAGGCTTTGTCCCGAAAGAATCGTCATGCCACTAGATTCCGATCGCTGAATGAAGCGCCGTCCTACTGCACGTTGTGTCAGCGTGGGATTATGCATGGACTCCTTGCTCATTTCCACGACAATCCCGACTCGACCACCTGGACGAAGAATTCTGTGCATTTCTCTCAGGCCAGCCATGATGTCCGGCCAGAAGTAGACAGTTTCGATTGCCAGGGCCAGATCGAAGGACTCGTCTGCGCAGGGCAACTGGTCTGCCGTTGCAATTTCGGCGGTCAATCGCTGCGAAGTAACCTCCGTCCGGTTTCGCTGGAGTGTTTGTTCGACCATCACGTCGGAATAGTCGACGCCCATCAGCTTTCCCGATGTTCGTCGAGAGATCATCTCGAGCGCCATTCCTGATCCGCAACCAATGTCCAGCACACTGGATTCCGGGTCGATTCCTATGGTATCGAGAGCCCACGTGGTCAAACTTCTGTGCTGGACCGACATAAGACGTCCGACTGCTCGGCCCCAGAAACCAGTTGGTTTAAGGAAGTTTGCTTCGAGCAACTCGAGTGGTTGCCTCACCTGAGACGCCGGCATGGTTGTACCGACTGGATCCTTGAAGATCGCATAGAAAAATAGCCCCCTTGTGTGAACAAACTCCCCGTCACGAACCGTCGCCGTCAGAGTAATGAGCCAGCTCCGCGGGTGGGTGTGAATCAGAAGATTAGTGTGTGACCGCCGATACAGCAACCGCTACGGCAGTGGCACTCACTCTTGTTTGTCGGCCTCAGCCCGTCAGAGCAACGACCACAGGATCAGGAAGAAGGCCAACAGCACTGCCCCCGCGGCGATCTCCGAACCGAACCCGCCCGCCTCCCGCTCGCTATCGGATTCAGTTCGCTCGACCGTGAGGGCACTGCTTTTGAGTCCGCCAGTCGGCGTTCCCCTCTCCTTCCCATCCGAATGCATGACAGTTTTGCCGTCGACCGCATTGTGATCAATTAAGTTCCGCAAGAAGGGTTTTGCAGCGTCTGCCCGCGCCCAAGCCCGGCGAGCGATCTCTATGCGGTTTGCGCCCGAAGTCTCCGCTGCGAACGTCTCCTGCTCGAGAAACCCGCCATAGAGTGTTGACCACTTCGCCTCGAGAGCTGCCAGCAAAGCCGACTCCGACTCGAATATGGCTGACGCTTCCGGCACTTCGAAGAAGGGAAGCGATGTTTGGCCCGTCCGAGCGGCTTGCTCCAGTACTGCGTCGATGGCAACGGCTCTGCGGTGGTATTCATCCCAACTCACGTCTACTCCTCTTTGTGACGGATAACTGACCGATACGGCGACCGCGACTCGTTCCGGACTTCGAACCTTTCACATACTCGTGGTCGGTGAAATACTGACGTTCATCGAGTATGGTTAGGTCTTATGAGTGATGTCAAGCATGGCCGGCGAGAGATCTACGCTGCGTTGACGCGGAAAGCTGTCCTCGATGCAGCCAAGACCCTCTTCGTGGGAAAGGGGTTCGCGAACACCTCAGTAGGTGACATCGCCACTTTGGCCAACGTCAGCAAAGGCGCGGTCTATCACCACTTCGACGACAAACAGGAAATATTCGCGCAGCTGTTTCGCGAGTCCCTCGGTGGCGTGCTGCAGGCAGTCGCCGATTCGATGCTGGGATTCGACCAGCCGTGGGCGCGTGTGGACGCGGCCACTCGAACGTTCCTCGCTGTCTATGTCGCCGATCCGGAGGCTCGCATGTTGCTACAGCAGGTCGTCGGCGTGCTCGGAGAACAGCGCACTCGTGCGCTCGACGAGGAGTTCGCGCTTCCGATCATCCGAGCGATGCTCGTCGAACTTGACAAGGTGGGTGAACTCAAACCGGTATCTATTGATGCGACAGCTCGAATCATCTTCGACGTGTTATGTGGAGCTGCGTCATCTCTGGTCGATGCGACGAACGCCGAAGTGGCGGCGCACGAACTGGAAGTAGCGATCTTGTGCATGTTCTCAGGATTTCGTCGCAGCGAGTAGTGCGCTGCGGCCGTGCGTCTGGGCATTGCTACCGCCCTGGCCGGCCGTTTGCTGACCGGGCACTCCTTGGTGGGATCGCTCCCGACTCGGACTCATCGTTGAGCCTGTTGCATACTCGCAACGAACCGGCAGTATTGGCGACATCGATCGCCGTGGACCGTCTCGAAAGTTCACCGGGACCTACTTCAGCCCTGGAGAACGTCTTCGTACCCTCTGGGTGGTGGTACACGATCGCAGTCCCACGTCCGGGATCCGTGCAAAAGGCCTCCCGACGACGTATCCCTGCGAGGCCGAGAGAGGAGGAGCCAGAAATCGATCGAGTCGGACAGTCCACAAGGCCGCTGACGCTACCTGAGTCACCTCACAAATCGATTCGAGATGTCCCGCTCCGAGTGTGCTTGCCGGAAACATTTGCAGTGTCGCGGTGGACCCGACCGGCGGCATCGACTCTATCCGGCGTTGATACCCCACATCGACCGACTGCGCGCTCGAGTCCTATGGCACGACCGTGCGCTTACCAAGCATTGGTCACCTTCGAAGCGAACTCCGATCGGTCGAGCCATGAACCTCCGCTAGCCAGTCCACCGCGCGTACTGGGAACGATTGAAGCGAACGCATCCACCCGACTACACCCCCGATGTGGGGACAGGCGCACCCATTTCCGAGATCCGAGTATCGCTGTAGCGCAGCTGCAAGTAGTCCAATCCCGCCATTCATATCGGCTCCCCATTCGACGCGTATGCGGCCAGGGCTGCGCACCTGAGAGTGCCCGTGAGCCGTTCGCGTGACCACGGCCCTACATTGCGCGTTGCTGTCCCAGTAAGGCCACCTGCGACATCGGCATGAACCCAACAGGAGGATAAGACACCCGGACGACTCACCGAACACGATGCGGCCTTCTTCGATCCTGAGCTACGGTGAGCGGCATGAATACACTGGGAATGCTGGCAAGCGAACGCCGAGAACTCGTCAACTTCTTGCAGACCCTCACACCTGAGGAATGGCAGGCACCCTCCCTGTGCGAGAAATGGCGCGTAAGGGATGTCGTGGCACATTTGCTATACGACGCTATTCCCCTGTGCCAGTATATGTTTGCCGCCGTACGCAACGGGCCCGGTGTCGACCGGCTAAATAACCACCTCGTAGACACTGAACGTTCGACATCACCGTCGACTCTGCTCACGCGATTTGCTTCCATCGAGAACGGAACGCTCTCGAGGCTCAGTCCTAGAACGGCTCTGGCCGACATGTTGGTTCACCATCAGGATATTCGCCGCCCGCTCGGTCGGGACCGCACTATCGAACCCGACCGATTGCGCTTTGTCCTCAACCACCCCGACCCGTTCGCGTTCACCCGGCGCTATACCCGAGGCCTTCGGTTCGAAGCAACGGACCTCACATGGTCGAAAGGCAACGGACCAGAGATTCGCGGCACCGGTGAAGCACTCGCGTTGGCAGCGACTGGGCGGCGGGTCGTGCTCGACGAACTCGAGGGCGACGGCGTCGCGGTCCTTCGTAATCGTCTGGGGAGTAGCTGGGCAGACGCATGAAGCCATGACGTTGGATACACCGGGCCAGGTAGGCGCTGACCAGTGACTGACTGCTAGGCCCGGGTGGTCGTACGAGGTGACTACACGGCACGTGCCCTCGCAAGAACTGCTATCGAAGAGTCTGCTCCGCTTGTAGATGTGAGGTCCTGAAACTTCGCCGGTGGCGTCGACGAAGCGTCATCATCGAGCGGTTCACTCCCATAGACGTCTCCGTCCGTGATGGCGGGATATGCCAAATCTGCCTCGAGCCCGTGGACCTCGATGCCCTGCACGGCCGCCCCGACGTCATGTCGATCGACCACATCGACCGAGAAGGTCCGCATACGCAGGCGAATTGCCGCCTCGCTCATTTGTTCTGCAACAACGATGCGCAGTGGGCTCGCGGCGTAGACCCCGAATTGGCCCGTGCGCGGCTGCGCTGCAAGGTCATCACCAACGAGCCGGCCGGGCCTGGGGACCGTTTCCCGCGGCGGTCCCCGATCACCGGCGAAGTGGTTTCCTATGAGGAGTGGCAGCAGCAAAGGACCGCCGCCGTCGACGCAGTACTCGCCTTGGCCTCGACCCCACGACCGCGCACGGCGAGGGTGCGGCTGCCGCGGTCCGGGCACTCTCCTGGCGCCGGTAGGGCGGTTCTTTCCATCTCTGCCGCAGACATCTTTTCGACGGCCGTGTCGCCGCGTAGCTGAGCACCACCTTCGGTGCAGGATCGCCGACGTTCACCGGCAGGTCAGCGCAAGCAATCGTCAAGCGCAGGTTCCTTTTCCGCAGAGTGCGTGAGGTAAGCCGGGTGGATGTCACCGTCGTCTGTTCGGAACCGACCGAACAATGTCACGCTGTATTGATCAAGCGGGTACCGGTGGAACGCAGACTTTTCCACCCGTTCGCACTCTTTCGTCGCGTTCATCCCTCCACTGGCGCACGAGGTGGGGACATGTCATCCGCCCAGCTCAATGGCACTTTTCCTGCGAATCCTGCACACCCCGGATGGCATCAACGCCTGTGGGGCATGGAAACCGATCGTGGGATGCGATCGGGCGCTACCGGCCCCGGGCGTCTCGCGGCCGCGCTACCGTTCCCGGGTATGGGGACGACATTCCACGGGCCGAGCCCCTGGCCGCACATCACCGCGGCGATCAGAACGAAAGGCCGCCGCCGGGCCGCGATCGCCTACCTCGGCCAGGACGCACCCACCCTGCTCCCCCTCCGCGCCGGCGATGTCCTCATCGTGAACGCCTCGAAAGCGGCACTGCGCGCCCACGCCACCTCACCGGCTGCCCTCGCCCACTACATCGATGCCGGGGTGCGGGTCCTGTCGTCGCCGAACCTGCATGCGAAGGTGATCGTCACCGACCGGCGGGCGGTCATCGCCCCCCGAACGCCTCACACAACTCCACCGTCGTCGACGAAGCCGTGATCATCTCCGACGACCCGGGCCTACTTACCTCGGCCGGCGCGTTCATCGACGACATCGCCGAGATCACCGAAGTCGATGCGGCCTTCCTCGACAACGCCAACACCGAGTGGGCGAAGGGCCGGGCGCTGACCATTCCGGGAGTGACCGGCCGGATATAGGCCGAACCCGACTTCCTTCCCTCACCGGTGACCCGGATGTTTCTCTGGCAGACCGAAGAGTACGACCCGAGCGCGTCCGAGCAACGCAAATGGACGACCCAACAGCGGCGGCAGCGGCGTAGCGCCGGACCGGCAGCGAGGTACCAACTCGAGTGGTTCCGCCTCGGCGAGCCCGGCCACCTGAAACTCGGGGACGTCCTGATCCAGGTCACCGACAACTGGATTCATCCACCCGCCGTCGTACACTCCGAGGCCGTCACGATTCCCCGCTCCCGCAGCGCTGTCGCGCACTTCCTCCGCACCCGAATCGATCTGGAACTCATCGCGCTGCGGGAGGCAGAGAAGGCGCTCACCGATCTCGGCCACCGCAACCCGCGGCTGCGGACCGACCACCGCATCATCTCCCCCACCCTGCGCGCCGCCCTCCTCCGGCTCTGGAACCTCTGACCGGTCTCACCGAAGGGGGGAGGTATCATCTCACCAGGTCAACCTATCTTTCCCTGCGTGTCGGTCAGGATTCGTCCGGGACGAGGCAGGCGAGCTTGCACCGGAACGGATACGTACCCGGGGTGCCCAGCACTGATTCGATCACTGCCTGTCCGGGGCGCTCATCTGGGTGTCGTCAACAGACTCTCGGGCGTAACGTCCTAAGAGCTTGTCTCATGTGGGGAGTTTCTTGAAGCAGGTGAGTGCGGCGGCGAGGTGGAGGAAGCCGGCGAAGTGTTCCCCCTGGCGTTCGTAGCGGATGGTCAGGCGTCGGTAGCCGGTGAGCCAGGCGATAGTGCGTTCGACCTTCCACCGGTACCTGCCGAGCCGATCATTCCTATCGATACCGCGTCGGGCAATGCGCGGAACGATGCCGTGTTCGCGAAGCCACCGGCGGTGCTTGTCGTAGTCGTAGCCCTTGTCGGCCCGGGTTTTGCTGGGTTTGCGGCGGCGTGGACCACGCCGGGATTTCACCGCCGGAATCGCGCTGACCATCGGTTGCAGCAGGGTGCTGTCGTGGGTGTTCGCTCCGGAAACATTGACGACCAGCGGGATACCGTTCGAGTCGGACAGGACGTGGATCTTCGAGCCCTTCTTACCGCGGTCGACCGGGCTGGGACCGGTCAGTGAGCCCCCCCTAATGAGAGTCAGCGAGTCCGCTCATACGGCAGACTCGTCACCGGTAGCGGCGGGCAGGTGAGCACTCTTCCCCCCTGGACCTGGAGTCCTGAAAAAGATCGTGCCCCTGCCCGT
>NZ_JANFQF010000004.1 GCF_024438035.1 Rhodococcus tibetensis | reverse complement strand
CGCCGCGACATCGAGACCAAGACCGATCGGATCCAGGCAGCCCTGCGAGGTGAGCAGCTGGGCAGGGCGGCGGTGATCACCGCCGCCTACGCGGCCACCACCCGCTCCGCTGTAGCGGTTCTGTCGACGCTGAATGCGGAGATCAGGGCATTGCAAGGGCAGGTCGATGCCCATTTTGGCCGGCACCCGGACGCTGAGATCATCCTGTCCCAGCCGGGGCTCGGATGGTCGCTCGGTCCCCGGGTGCTCGGCGAGTTCGGCGACGACCCGGAACGGTATGCCACCGCGAAGGCCCGCAAGAACTACGCCGCCACCAGTCCGATCACCCGAGCCTCCGGCAAAAAGAAGGTCGTCGCGGCCCGGTTCGTCCACAACGATCGGCTCGTCGATGCGCTGAACTCGCAGGCGTTCTCGGCCCTGCACGCTTCTCCCGGCGCTCGTGCCTACTACGACAAACAACGCGCCCGAGGTCTCGACCACGGCCCTGCCCTGCGGCAGCTCGCCAACCGGCTCGTCGGCATCCTGCACGGATGCCTCAAGACCCGCACCCACTACGACGAAACGACGGCCTGGGCACATCACGTCGAGAAGGCTGCCGCTTGACACCCAAAGCTCATGGGATGTCTTTTCGCCCGGACGCTCGCCGCATCCAGGATCGCTGCCGACCAGTCCAGTTCGCCGGCCCCACCGAGTCGGTCGAGCACCTCACCATGCAGTCTCTCGAAAACCCCCGCCGCCACCCATGTAGTGAACCGGCGGTGCGCGGTAGGAACGGTGACCCCGAACGACGGCGGCAGATGGCGCCACGCACATCCACTGGTCAGCACGTACACGATCGCGGTGAACACCGCCCGGTCATCCACCGGGGCGCTGCCACCTCCCTGCGGGCGAGAGACGAAGCGCGGAATCAACGGTTCGACGATCTCCCACAACGCATCCGGCACCAACCGCAGAGACAACTCATCTACCACGAGTCACATCATGCACCACAAGTCACTTCGTCCACATGAGACACGCTCTTAGTCAGCACCGCCACCGCGGTGCCGTCGACCTGGCAGCTCGCACACCATCGACGAGAGCGCCTGAGCCAGGGGCCCAATCGGGCCCGTCCTCGTCGAGAAGATCGAGGGTGGAGATCACGTGCGGTCCACTGTCGATCAGATACCGCACCATCCCATGGGCTGCACAGCCCGCGGCCGCCGGTCGCAGGGCGGTCTTGGCGTCGTCGACCCGTCCCGCCGCGTACAGGCAGGACACCAGCAACAGCCGAGCCTGGAGGGAGGCACGAGCACGTCCTTCGACTGCCTGCACCCATTCCTGCGCCCACACGCATGCCCGTGCGACGGCCTCGGGGGTGTTCTGCGCGAGCAGCGAACTGATGGCGGTGTCGTCGTCGAGTTGTGCGGTGATCAGCTCGATGCCGTCGACCGGGTGCTGCCGAGCCTCGTAGTTCACCGGCACGAAGTCGGGTCTCATCGCTAAACCCCACCGGATACGCTCGTTGTCGATCCTCGCTCGAAGCCGCGGCAACGACAGCCGCTCCGCGATGGCCGCCCCCTCGTCGAGGTGAGCGGAGGCACCGTGACGGTCGCCCCGGAGAATCTTGATCCGGGCACCGATTGCGTAATGGCAGGTGAAGAAGTCGACCGCGCCCCCGAGTGCGCCGACGTCGAATGTTTCGCCCAGGAGCCGTTCGGCCTCATCGATATTGCCCCGCTCGTAGAACAGCTCACCGAGCTGGCCGCGAAGCAGACGCGCTGGCTGGGAGTTGACGCCGCCGGCGGCCCGCGCCAACTCCAAACCCGTTTCGAGAGTGTCTTGGGCAGTGGTCGTGTCGAGCTGCTCGTTGCTCGCAATCGCCGCGTAACCGTAGCTGTACACCACCGTGTACGGCCCGCGCGTTCGCTCATGGTAGGGCCCGGCCCACGCATGCCAGCGCCGTGCCGCAGCGAAATCGAATGCATACGTCTCGACGTACGTAGCGCAGAGCGCAGCCGCGGAAATCAAGAAGGGGCTGTAATTGTCGGGGTGCGCGAGACATTCCGCGATCAGCTTTCGGATCCCCGTGACTTTGTCGACCGAGACCTCGATCGCGCTCTCGAGGACATCGGCCTCCGCCCGCAGCGCTGAAAGGCGGGAATCCTGGTGCGAGGAGGGCGCCAGTAACCGACGTGCACGGGCAAGTGCTAGTCGCGCGGATGCGATCCGCTGTAGTTCCGTGTCGGCCCAACCTACACACAGTTGTAGCCGAATACTCGATTCTGCGGGGTCTCTCGGGAGCTTCGTGATCAGACCGATCTGGGTGGACATTTGCGATTGTTCGACCAGGTAGGTGCCCTCCTGCTCGAGCAGGTCCACCGCGGCCGCCGAATCGTGGGCGGCCAGAGCCTGGTCGACGGCCTCGCTGAGCAGATTGTGATCCCGGAACCATCCGAATGCCCGACGATGCAGTTCGTCGACTCGCTTCGGCTGGTCGCGCTCGATCCTGCGATGCAAGAACTCGGCGAACAGATGGTGATACCGGAACCATTGGCCTTCGTCATCGATCCTGTGCAGGAACAGATCCCGCTTCTCGACCTCCTCGAGCCAAGCCTGACCCTCCCGGATGTCCGCGAGGGTGGAGGCGAGGGAACCGCAGATCCGCTCGGTGACGGATGTAGCCAGCAGGAAGTCGAGCAACACTGGTTCGAGAGTGTCAAGGACGTTCTCCGCGAGGTACTCGCCGATTGCCCGGTGCCGACCCGACAGGTGGGAAATCAGTGTGGTCGGATCGGGCGATCCCCGCAGTGACAGAGATGCCAGTTGCAGGGCAGCGATCCACCCGTCAGTGGTGTCTCGCAGGTTCGTCACATCCTCTTCTTCCAGTCGAAGGCCCGCACCATAGAGGAAGGCACCTGCCTCCGGTGTGTCGAAACACAGTTCCGCAGGGCTGATTTCGACCAATTCGTCCTGTACCCGCATTCGACCGAGGGGCAGACCGGCCTGCGTGCGGCTGGTGACGATGATCCGCAGATGGTGGCATCCGTGATCGAGCAGAAACGCCAAAGCGGCAACCGCAGTGCGGTCGGTCACCCGATGCCAGTCGTCGACGACGAGGGCGAGGTCCTCACCGTTCTCGTGGATGGTGTTGATCAGGATGGAGAGCACCGATTGCGCGGCCGCGGCACCGTGTTCCTCGACGATCTGCCCCAGGTCGGTGGTCAACTCGGGGCGCACCCGTGTGATCGACTCGATCACGTGCGAGAGCAGCCACAGGACGTTGTTGTCGTCGCCGTCGACCGTCAACCACGCAACCACGACTCCGTCGGCGGTCAGCGCGTCGCGCCATTGGGCGGCGAGCGTGCTCTTCCCGTAACCGGCGGGAGCGTGAATGACGGTCAGACGCCGCCGATCTCCCGCTCGCAGCATTTCGATCAGCCGATTCCGCGCAATCAATGCCCGGGTCGTGCTCGGTGGCCTGTACTTGGTCATCGGCGCCGGTGGGGTGCGATCGGCGGAGAAGTCGCCGCTTCCGAGGGCGGCCCGCTCAGCACCAGCGGGAACGGGCCCGATCGGCGGCCCGAGCACATGCTTGCCCAACAGGTCCATGGCGTCCATGATCAGCCCGTGACGAAGTTGGGCCTGCTGTAACTCGTACCCGAACTCTGCGGCCGTGCGCGGACGGTTCTCGACGGTCCGGTCCATCGCGCGTTCGATCGCGGCGCACACTTCGGCGGGGACACCGGACTCGCGTAGGTCCGGAATTGGTTCCGTAGTTATCCGCACGAACTGGGAAATCACCTTTTCCCCACTGCGCCTTTCGTGTGCCGCATGACCGGTGAGGCAGGAGAACAGCAGCGCACCCAGACTGTAGATATCGGAGGTGACGGAAGGTGCGCGCCCCTCGAGCACTTCCGGGGCTGTGAATGCCGGCGACCCGGTGATCACCCCAGACGAGGTCTCGAAACCACCCGAAACCCGCGCAATGCCGAAATCGGTCAGCTGTGGTTCCTGGTAAACGGTGAGAAGAACATTGGCAGGCTTGACGTCACGGTGAAGTATCTGCGCACAGTGAGCGGTCTCGAGTGCCCCGGCCAACTTGATTCCGATGTGCAGAACCTCCGCCCACCCCACCGGGCCCTTCCGTCTAATCCGCGTGTCCAATGAACCTGCCGCATGGAACGGCATCACCAGGAACGGCCGGTGGCCTGCTTCGATCACACCGACCTGGTAGAGATCGACGATGTTCGGATGCCCCGACAATCGGCCCATCGCCCGCTGCTCGCGAACGAAACGTTCCAGGCTCTCCTGCTCCACATCCGTTGCGAGGACTTTGACAGCCACCGATCTGTCCAGGTCGTGCTGAGAGCACCGATAGACGACTCCGAACCCACCGCGACCGATCTCCACGGCCTCGTCGAACCCCGCAGCAGACAGCTCGGCACCGATATCGGGGGTCCGCTGCGTCGCCCCCGGGTCGACGTCCGCCATACGTCCAACAATAGTCCGGTCATCGAAGCGAAAATATGATGTGCTCGGCGATCCCCGGTGTCCTACCGACGCGACCGTCGACGTTGCTGCTGCTGATGCTGATGCTTCGAGACCTGACTGCCGTTGCGGCCGACCACGCGTGCCAGGTTGCTGACGGCGTGTTCACCGTGGGCGTTGCCGCCGCGCCCGAACGGGCGCAGCAGTGGCCACACAGTTGCCACCCCTTCTCAGCGTCACACGAAGGTCCACCCATGGTCATCGCCCAGACCACCGCCGAGGCCGCCACCCGGCTCTACGGTCAGCAGAAAACCATCTCCCTCGGGAACTTCCCGGTCCCGGTCGTACCTTTGGTGATGTGCCCGTGTTCATGCGGAACTATCCGCCGGTAAATCAACAACTTGGTCCCTGGACCGACCTCGGGTAGGTGCGGAACAGCGGTCCACCCGGGCGAACCCGCGAATCGGTGCGCGTACGAGCAACAACCATGCGCATTTGTGCAAGACGACGCCGCGCCCACGCCCGCATGATTGTGACAACCATCACAACACCACCGGGAGAGTCGACGCTATGACCGCAGTACACGAGAACGTGAGTGCCACAGGGCTTCCTGATGGAACCGCTACGCAGCTGTTCATCGGCGGACAGTGGCGACCGGCGTCGGACGGCGGAACATTCACGGACCTGAACCCGGCCACCGGAAAACCGCTCGTCGACGTGTCCGCCGGAACGGCGCAGGACATCGACGACGCGGTCTGCGCCGCCCGCACCCAGCTGAACGGTGAATGGGGGTCACTGCCCGGCGCCGCCCGCGGACGGATCCTGAACAAGGTCGCCGATCTCATCGAACGCGACGGCGAGATCCTGGCCCGGCTCGAGGCCCTCGACGTCGGCAAGCCCGTCGGCCAGCCCACGATGCTCGATATCCCGATGGCCGCGGGCACGTTCCGGCACTTCGCCGGCTGGGCCGACAAGATCACCGGCCAGTCCATCCCGACCGCCGGTTACTTCGGCCGGCCCACCCACTCGTACACCGTCCGCGAACCGGTCGGCGTGATCGGCGCGATCGTCCCGTGGAACACCCCGCTGATGATCTCGGCGTGGAAGATCGCCCCGGCCCTCGCCGCCGGGAACACCCTGGTAGTCAAGCCGCCGGAGGACGCACCGCTGTCGATCCTGCACCTCGCGACCCTGCTGGAGGAGGCCGGTCTGCCCGCCGGCACCGTCAACATCGTGCCCGGCCTCGGCGAGGTGGCCGGCGACGCCCTCGCCGGTAACCCCGGCGTCGACAAGATCAGCTTCACTGGCAGCCCCCGCGTCGGCCGGATCATCGCCAAACGGGCCGCCGACACGTTCAAGCGCACCACCCTCGAACTCGGCGGCAAGTCCCCGCAGATCATCCTTCCCGACGCCGACCTCGACGCCGCCATCAATGGCACGGCGATGGGACTGTTCTTCAACCAGGGTGAGGTCTGCGCCGCGGGCACCCGCATCCTCGTGCACCGGTCGCTGTACTCGCAGGTGGTCGACGGTCTCGCCGCCGCCGCGTCCGCGCAGGTCCTCGGCGACCCGTTCGATCCGGCCACCACGATGGGCGCCCTGGTCAACGCGAAGCAGCGCGACACCGTCCTCGGCTACATCGAGGCCGGACGCAGCGAGGGCGCCCGGGTCGCCGCCGGCGGTGGCCGCCCGGACGGGGACGGGTTCTTCGTCCAGCCGACCATTTTCGCCGACGCGAACAACGACATGAAGATCGCGCGAGAGGAGATCTTCGGACCCGTCGGCACCGTCATCGCGTTCGACACCACCGACGAGGCGATCACGATCGCCAACGCCACCGACTACGGGCTCGCCGCGTCGATCTGGACGCGCGACGTGTCCCACGCCCACACCCTCGCCGGCAAGGTCCGCGCCGGAGCGGTCGCGGTGAACGGCTGGGCACCCATCGATCCCGCCCTGCCGTGGGGCGGCATGAAGACCAGCGGCACCGGCCGCGAACTCGGCTGGGCCGGAATCGAAGCCAACACCGAGGAGAAGGTCGTCACGATCATCCTCTGATCGCCCACAGTATCGACGTCGTCGGACAGGAGCAGGACTTATGAAGACCCAGGCCGCAGTGTTGTGGGAGCCCGGTCAGCCGTGGCAGATCGAAGAACTCGAACTCGACCCGCCGAAGCACGGTGAAGTGCTTCTGCAGTTGGCGGCGTCGGGGATGTGCCACTCGGACGAACACGTCCGGGACGGCAGTCTGCCGCTCGAGTACTACCCGTTCATCGGTGGCCACGAGGGCGCCGGCGTCGTGCTCGAGGTCGGCCCCGGTGTCACCAGCGTCGAGAAGGGCGATCACGTCGCTCTCGGATTCATCCCCGCGTGCGGCCGATGCAGGCAGTGCGCGACCGGCCAGTCCAGCATCTGCGATCTGGGAGCCCACCTGCTCGAGGGCTGGCAGATCTCGGACGGCACGGCGCGGCATCACGTTCGCGGCAAGGACGCCGCCATCCAGTGCCTGATCGGGACGTTCTCGCCGTACACGGTGGCCAACGAGGCTTCGTGCGTCAAGATCACGAAGGACGTTCCCCTCGACAAGGCGGCGCTGGTCGGCTGCGGCGTCACGACCGGCTGGGGGTCGTCGGTGTATGCCGCCGGCGTCCAGGCCGGTGAGACCGTCGTCGTGATCGGCATGGGCGGCGTCGGGTGCGGGGCGGTTCAGGGTGCTGCGCTCGCCGGGGCCCGGCACGTCGTGGTCGTCGACCCGTCGGAGTTCAAGCGGGAGCAGGCCAAGATCTTCGGCGCGACCCACACCGCGGCGAGCATCGACGAGGCGCTCCCCCTCCTCCAGGATCTGACGTGGGGCCAGCTCGCCGACAAGGTGCTCATCACCGTCGCAAATGCGAGTGGCCGCATCATCGCACCGGCGATGAGCCTGGTGGCCAAGGGTGGCACCTGTGTCCACGTGTCGGTCGGTGACGTTACCCAGAACGACGTCGACCTGAACCTGTTCGATCTGACGGCGATGCGCAAGACCCTCAAGGGCGCGTGGTTCGGCAACGCGAACATCCGGTTCGACATCCCTCATCTGCTCCGCCTGTACATGGAGGGACAGCTGAAGCTCGACGAGATGATCACGAGGACGTACACACTCGCTCAGATCAACGACGGCTACGAGGCGATGCGGAAGGCCGAGAACGTCCGCGGCGTCATCATGTACTCGTAGATCGGCACTGTCGGGAGCGGGGGGCGCTACACGCCTCTCCGCTCCCGGCATGGTTCCCTGTCAGGGACGCCGCTGACCGCGACGAAGGTATTCGGCCTGGGTCTTCGTCGTCTCGGGAGTGGTCGTTCTCAATTTCGGCGGAGCTCATTGATACCGTGGTCGCATGATCGCTGGTGGGGCAGGTACGCGTCGTGCCTAAGCTTGTGGATCACGACGAGCGTCGGCGCAGCATCACCGCCGCCGCCTGGCGGTTGATCGCCGCCCGAGGCATCGATGCTGCCAACATGCGCGACATCGCCACCGAGGCCGGGTACACCAACGGCGCCCTGAGCCACTACTTCGCCGGCAAGGACGAGATCCTCCGTACCTCGTACGAGCACATCTCCGAGGCCACCGACCGCCGGATCGCCGAGGCGCTCGGCGACGCGACCGGCCTCGACGCACTGCGCATCCTCTGCCGCGAAGTGATGCCGATCAACGAGGAGCAACTCCTCGAGGCCCGGATCGCCGCCTCGCTGTGGCCGCGGGCCATGTACGACGAGCAGATGGCCGCGACAAACCGGCGGACGATGGACCACTGGCGTGCGCAGATGACCGTCTTCCTCGAGCAGGCGCGCGAGGATGGCTCCGTCGGCGACATCGACGTCAGCATCGTGGTCGAGCAACTGCTCAACATGATGATGGGCATGCAGATTCTGGGTGTCCTAACGCCGGGGGAAACGTCGTCGGAGCGTCAGCTGGAGATGCTCGAACAGTTCGTCGCCGCACTCTGAGTCTTCCGTCGCTCAGCCAAAACCGTTGCTGCGGAATCCGATAGAGAACCTTTTTTGACCGAACGGTCAGTATGTTCGGGCGCGAAACTCACTGTTTACACGAGGGCACCTCGGCTGTAACGTACGTCACTAAGCTTTTTATTCAACACCCGTAGAACCAAAGGATCGCGACATGCCCACCCTTTCCCCTGCGCGTATCAACCACCCGCTGTCGCTGCCGACCGTCGAAGAAATCGCTTCCCTGCGCAAGATCCTCGAGGCCGCCGACGCGCTGACCGAGCAGACGCGGTTCGTGTACGTCGGCCTCGAGGAACCGGACAAGTCGACGCTGTACACGGCTGAGGCCCCCGAGACCGATCGCCGATTCCGCGTTCTGCTGCACGACATCTCCTCGTCGAACGCGGTGGACGTCGTGGTGTCCGTGACTCAGCGGTCGGTGATCAGCTCGGTGACCCTCGACGCCGCCCGCGACGGTCAGATGCCCCTCCTGGACGAGGAGTTCGAGCTCGTCGAACAGGTGCTGGCAGCCGACGAACGCTGGCTCGCCGCGCTTGCCGCCCGCGGACTCGACGTCGCCGACGTCCGGGTCGCTCCCCTCTCGGCCGGTGTCTTCGACTACCCCGGCGAGACGGGCACTCGGATCCTCCGGGGGCTCGCGTTCCGCCAGGACCACCCGCGGGACCACGCCTGGGCCCACCCGATCGACGGGCTCGTCGGATTCGTCGATGTCATGAACCGGACCGTCACCGACGTTCTCGACCTCGGCGCCGTCCCGATCCCCGAGGAGTCGGGCAACTTCGACGACCTCGCCGTCACCGGCCCCCTGCGCACCACCCAGAAGCCCATCGAGATCACCCAGCCCGACGGACCCAGCTTCGTCGTCGACGGCAACCGCGTCGACTGGGAGAAGTGGTCGTTCCGGGTCGGCTTCGACGCCCGCGAGGGTCTCGTCCTCCACCAGCTCGGATTCGCCGACGGCGACCGGGTGCGCCCCATCATCCACCGCGCGTCCATCGCCGAGATGGTGGTGCCCTACGGCGACCCCTCGCCGGTCCGGTCGTGGCAGAACTACTTCGACACCGGCGAGTACATGGTGGGCCGGTACGCGAACGCCCTCGAACTCGGCTGCGACTGCGTCGGCGACATCACCTACTTCGACGCCGTCATCGCCGACGAGTTCGGCACCCCCAAGACGCTAAAGAACGCCGTGTGCATGCACGAGGAGGACTTCGGCGTGCTGTGGAAGCACACCGACCTGTGGGCCGGCTCCGCCGAGACCCGCCGCCAGCGCCGTCTCGTCATCTCCTTCTTCACCACGATCGGCAACTACGACTACGGATTCTTCTGGTACCTCTACCTCGACGGCACCATCGAATTCGAGGTCAAGGCCACCGGCATCGTCTTCACGTCGGGTCACCCGGGCGGCGACTACCCGTACGCCTCGGAGATCGCCCCCGGCCTCGGCGCCCCGTACCACCAGCACCTGTTCAGCGCCCGCCTCGACATGATGATCGACGGCGACCGCAACTCCGTCGAGGAGGTGCAGACCAAGCGGGTGAAGATGGGCCCCGGGAACCTGCACGGAAACGCGTTCACCCTCGAGCGCACGCCGCTGACGAAGGAATCCGAGGCGCAGCGCCTGGCGGACAACAGCGTCGGACGCGTGTGGCACATCAGCAACCCCAACAAGCTGAACCGTCTGGGCAAGCCGGTAGCGTACGCACTCCACCCGGAGGGTCAGCCGATCCTGCTGGCCGACGACGACTCCTCGATCGCGGCGCGGGCGACGTTCGCCACCAAGCACCTGTGGGTCACCCAGTTCGACGAGAAGGAGCGTTACGCGGCAGGGGATTTCGTGAACCAGCACGCGGGTGGCGCCGGACTGCCCAGCTTCGTGGCCAGCGACCGGGATCTGGAGAACGAGGACGTCGTCGTCTGGCACACGTTCGGCCTCACCCACTTCCCGCGACCGGAGGACTGGCCGATCATGCCCGTCGACTACACCGGATTCACGTTGAAGCCCAACGGCTTCTTCGACCGCAACCCCGCACTCGACGTTCCCCGCACGACGTCGAAGCACTGCTCGACCGGAGGCGGCAGCTGCCACTCGGACGGGGGAACAGATGTCTGACACCACCACGGGTTCGGGAGCCGGCAAGTTACGCGGCTCCATCGGCGTCGTCGGGATCGTCTTCCTCGTCATCGCCGCGGCGGCGCCGCTGACCGCGATCGGCGGCGCTCTGCCCGTCATGATCGCGATCGGCAACGGCGCGGGCGCCCCGACCGCCTATCTCATCGCCGCACTGGTCCTGCTCGTCTTCAGCGTCGGATACGCGGCCATGAGCAGCCACATGGTCGACACCGGCGCCTTCTACGCCTACGTCGCCAAGGGGCTGGGCGAATCTTGCGGGCTCGGCGCGGCCGGCCTCGCTCTGCTGACCTACACCGCCATCCAGGCCGCCGTGTACGGTCTGGCCGCCGCCACGATTCAGGGCCTGGTGGTCCAGTACGGCGGACCCGACCTGCCGTGGTGGATGTGGGCGCTGGTACTCATCGCCCTCGTGGCCGTGCTCGGCTACCGCAGCATCGACCTCGGCGCCAAGGTTCTGGGGGTGCTCCTCGTGCTCGAGATCGGCATCATCCTCGCGCTGTCGTTCGGCGTGCTGGTGCGGGGCGGGGCCGGGGGCATCGACTTCGCGTCGTTCACCCCGACGTCGTTCTTCAGCGGATCCCCCGGTGTCGCATTGATGTTCGCGATCGCGTCGTTCATCGGCTTCGAGGCGACCGCGATCTACGGCGAGGAGGCCCGCAACCCGCGGCGCACGATTCCGATCGCGACGTACGCCGCCGTGATCGTCATCGGGCTGGTGTATGCGCTGGCGAGCTGGGCGGTGGTGCTCGCGTTCGGCAGCGACAACGTCTCCGCGGCGGCCGCCGCCGACCCCGCCGGGCTGACGTTCGCCGCCGCCGCGCACTTCCTGGGCGGACCCGCGGCCGACGTCATGGCGATCATGCTCGTCACCAGCCTGTTCGCCGCGCTCCTGGCCTTCCACAACGCCATCTCCCGGTACGTGTTCGCCCTGGCCCGCAAGGGCGCGGCGCCGCGCGCACTGTCCCGCACCCACACCAAGCACGGTTCCCCGCACATCGGCTCGGCCGCCCAGACGATCTCCGCGACCGTGGTCGTGGGGGTGTTCGCCCTCGTCGGCGCGGACCCGGTGCTGGAACTGTTCACCTGGATGGCGGGTCTGGCCACCGTGAGCATCCTGGTGCTGATGGTGCTCACCAGCGTCGCGATCATCGCGTTCTTCGCCCGCACCCGGCTGGATACCCGGCTCTGGCACACCCGCATCGCTCCGGTGCTCGGATGCGTGGGTCTGGTGGCCGTCACCGGGTTGGTGCTCGACAACTTCACCACGCTGATCGGCGGGTCGGAACTGCTCGCGGACATCCTGCTGGCCGTGATCGCTCTGTTCTTCGTCGCCGGACTGGTCGTCGCCCGGGTCACCCGGCAGAGCCGGGCGGATGTCGGGCAGCGTCGCGAACTCACCCCCACGAACTGAGTCCGGCGATGTTCGAGATCCCTGCCGTGCACGCGGCGATGCTCGTCGGAGCGGTCGGGGCCGTCGTGCCGATGTGGCGGGCACACGGCACGGACTGCCGGGTGCGGATCGCGCACGGCGCGATGGCGGTGTCGATGGTCGCGATGATGATCCCCGGCGTGCCGGCGGGGATTCACCTGCTGGAGGGTGCCGTCCTCATAGCCCTCGCCGTGTTCGTCACCGGTGAGACCATGCACCGCCGGACCGCCGTGCCCTGCGCGGTGGACCTCACCGCCATGGGGGTGCTGCTGCTCCTGGCCCCGACATCCGCTTCCGCCCCGGCGGCGTCGGCGCCGGTGCCGGTGCCGTCGGGCCACCACCACGGTGGCGCAGGAATCTCCACGGGCTGGCTGCCACTCCTCGTGCTCGTGTGCTGGGCACTGTTGACACTGCACCTCTTTCGCTCCACCGCGCGCCGCGAACACGGGTCCGGCGTCAAGACCGCGGCGACGGGATCCGCACTGATGATCCTGGGCATGGCTCCCATGGCCGTCTGACACCTCTCCCACTGACAGCAACCTGGAGGAACCGATGAGTTACGCCGATGCCGTCTACACCCACGGCAAGGTTTTCACCGTCGACGCGAACTTCACGATCGCCACCGCCCTCGCGGTGCGTGACGGACTCGTCCACGCGGTCGGCAGCGATACGGAGATCGAAACCCTGATCGGACCGGATACCGTGGTCAAGGACCTCGGTGGGAAGACGATCCTTCCGGGAATCAACGACTCGCACCTGCACGCCATCGCCTACGGGCTCGACACTCCGCTGCTGTCGCTGGACGTGGCGTTCCCTGCTGTCCGGTCGATCGCGGACGTCCGTGAACTTGTGCGGGAGGCCGCCGCCGCAGCCGAGGACGGCGAGTGGATCATCGGAACCGGCTGGGACGACGGGTATCTCGACGAGTGCCTCGCCGAGGCCGGTCGGACGCCGACCCGCTGGGACCTCGACGAGGTGTCCCCGAACAATCCCGTGTTCCTGCAGGACTTCTCGCGGCACACGTCGTGGGTGAACAGCGCGGCGCTCGAGCTCGCCGGGGTGGACGAGACCACTCCGTTGCCGCCGGGCAGCCTCATGCCCGTCGGCGAGGACGGCCTGCTGACCGGCATCGTCATGGAGGGTGCGCAGGCCCTCGTGCAGCGTGTTCTTCCCGCCCTCACCCGGGAGCGCCGGGAGGAGGCACTCCGCTCGGCGATCTCGATCCTGCAGAGCGAGGGCATCACCAGTTTCACCGATCCCGCGATCGGCCCCGGCGGTGAGGCCCTCGCCGGAGGCGCGATGGGCGCCGAGGGTCTCGCGGTGTATGCCGACCTCGCCCGCCGCGGAGAACTGGGCGCCCGCGTCAACCTTCTCCTCCTGCCCACCGGAATGTCCGGATCGGCCGAGGATTTCGGAGAGAATCTCGCCGAGATCGAGGTTCCGGAATCGGTGGACCCGAGGATGTTCCGGGTTCTCGGGGTGAAGGTGTTCGCCGACGGCATCCCGCCGGGCAAGACCGCGTGGATGCACGAGGAGTATGTCGGCGGCGGCTGCGGCTCCCTGTGCGTCGGCGGCGACACCGACGAGCGTCAGGTGTACGAGGTGACCGAAATGGTCCGCATCGGCCACGAGGCCGGCTACCAGATCGGTGTGCATGTCACCGGTGACCGTGCCATCGACACCGTCGCCGACGCGATCATCGCCGCACAGAATGCGCACCCCCGCGAGGATGCGCGGCACTACCTGATCCACGGCGACTTCATCAGCGAAGCCACCCTGAAACGACTGGCCGAGAACGACATCGGCGTCAACATGAACCCGACGATCAAGTGGACGATCGCCGACCTGGAGGTCGGGGTGGTCGGGACCGAACGAGCCGCCTACGAATGGCCGTATCGCAGCGCCGTCGAATCCGGGGTGCACCTGATGAGCAGTTCCGATGCACCGGTCACACCGCCCGATTGGCGCCAGGGCATCTCGACGATGATCCTGCGCGAGAGCAAGGCCAGCGGCGCGGTGAGCGGGCCGGACCAGTGCATCGGCCTCGCCGACGCCGTCCGCACCTACACGATCAACGCCGCCTGGCAGGACTTCGCCGAGGACTGGAAGGGATCACTCGAGGTCGGCAAGGTGGCCGACCTGTGCATCCTCGACGGCGACCTCGAGACCGCCGACCCGCACGACATCCCGGCAATGCAGGTCGTCTCCACGGTGCTGGGTGGGAAGGTCGTGTTTCAGCGCGTCTCCGAAAGCGTCGCGTAGTCCGGTTCACTGTGCCCATGCCGCCTCCGCGATCCAGTACTCGCTTCCGTCGGCGCTGATTCCGCGCTGCCAGTCGGTGGTCCGTCGCAGGTCCGGTTCGACGCGCGCGGTGACCGCGTCGGCGCCGTCCGGTCCGTCCTCGCGCACCTGCCAGTGGACCCAGTTCACTTCGTTGCCATCCTCGTCGTGCACGAAGAGGTCGACGTGATGCCACCCGTAGCGGTGGGTGTCGGCGTAACAGGTCAGGAATGTCCGGTGATGATGCGAATAGTCCACGAGGTACCTCCGGGCCGCGGTGGTGTTTCCCACCACGCTAGAACCGGATCGTGCCCAACGGAATCCAAGAAACCTTTACCCGTGTGGGGGTCGGTCGCTCAACGGTTCGGATCGGCGGGCAACGTGAACGTGAAGACCGCCCCGTGCGGATCGTTCTCGCGCGCGCTGAGTGTCCCGCCCTGGCGGGAGATGATGCGGTGGCTCAGCGCGAGCCCGATTCCGTGACCCGTGGACTTCGAGGTGAACGCCCCGTCGAAGATTCGACCGTCCGGGATGTGCGAGAGACCCTTGCCGTGGTCTTCGACCCTCACGACGCCCTCCGTCTCGGTGATGTCGGTGCGTACCGTCACGATGCGGTCGGCTGCCGGCCATTCCGCCATCTCGTCGATGGCGTTGAAACACAGGTTCAGGATGACCTGCCCGGTGAGCACACGTTCGCACACGACGGCAACCGTGTCCTGCGCACGGAGGTACTCGACGTGAACACCCCTCTGCCGCGCCCGGATGTCGATGAAGTACGCGCATTCGTCGACGATGTCGTTGAGATCGACGATCTGCTGTGACTCCTCGAGTTGCGTCACGTACTCACGCAGACTCCGGACGATCTGATTGGCCCGGTCGATCTGTTTGCGCGCCTCCCCCAGGCCCCAGCTCACCTCGTCGTGACCGCTCCTGCCGTCGTCGAGGCGGCTCTGCGTTCCGGCGATGAAATTGGTGGCGGCCGCGAGCGGCTGGGCCAGCTCGTGGGCGATGGCCATGGCCATGTCGCCCATCGCGTTGTAGCGGGCCAGGTAGTTGAGGTACTGCGAGTCCCGTTCGTGCTCCTGCTCGGTGCGGACGTGTTCGGTGACGTCGTGGAAGAGCAGGAGGTGGCCGCTCAGATCGTTCTCGATACCGATGTGCTGGCAGCTCCCCGCATGCCACCGGCGCTCCTCGGCTGTCAGTTCCACCTCGTAGCGCAGGCTCTGGGAACCCCCGCCTGCGGTCGTCAGCCGCAGGGCGCGGCGCACGCTCTCCCGTGACTGACCCGCCCGGCAGAATTCCGTGAAGCGTTCGCCGACAAGCGATGCCACCGGAACCTTCAGGAGGTCCGACGCCGCCTCGCTTGCATACGTGATACGACTGTCGTCGTCCAGGACGAGGATTCCTTCGGCCATGTTCCGCAGGAACGCGGCCAGCCGGGCCTCCGTGCGGGTGAGGTCGGCCTCGGTGCGGGTGAGGTCGCGGCGCATCGACGTTTCCTGCTCGATGTCGCGGAACTGCACCATCACCACGGTTCGGGCACTCAGCTCGACCCGGATCGCGATCGCCTCCGTCAGGACTTCTCGCCCGCTCTTCGCGCGATACGCCCATTCGATGACCGCCGCCCCATTGTCGACAGCCTCCTGCAGCCACCGCCGTCCCACCGACCTGCGGTACCGCTTCGCCGGGGAACTCATATCGGGCGCCTTGAGCGGTTTGAGCTCTTCGACCGTGAACTCGAGCAGTTCGGACGCAGCCCGGTTCGCCCAGAGGATGTCTTTGGTGGCCGCATCGTGGACCAGGACGCAGTAGCGAAGGGACTCGACGAGTCGTTCGTAGTCGGACGGCGCGAGATCGGACAATGCGGCCTCCTTCGGCTCATCTCGAGTCTACTGAGCGGACGGACCGCGGACACGATAGGGAAATCCTTTACTCCGAGGCGACATCTCTGCACGTCCGCGGGAGGAAGCACCGATTGAGTGATGCCCGCCACCGCAATAGCGTGAGTTCGACACGAAAAACGCCACACCCCTTCTACTTCGCGTCGATCGGAGTATTTGATGACCAACGCACCGACCCTCGACACGACGGACGCCGCCGCGAACGGGACGCTGTCGTTCGAGGACGTCCTCGAGCACGTCGCACTGCGGCGGGAAGAATTCGCTCGCCAGAAGTTCGTGCCTCGCGACATGATCGACGAGTTCAAGCAGATCGGCATCTACCGCGCGGCGACACCCCGCCAATTCGGCGGCGACGCGCTGCCCCCGAGCGAGTTTCTGCGGATGATCGAACGCATCTCCGCGGTGGACGCGTCGGCGGGCTGGGTTGCCAGCTTCGGCTCCGCCCTCGTCTACCTGGCGGCACTGCCACTCGCGACGCAGGCGGAGTTGTACAAGGACAGCCCCGACCTCGTTTTCGCCGGCGGCCTGTTCCCGGTGCAACCCGCCGAACAGGTGCCCGGAGGCCTGAAGATCCACGGGCAGTGGAAATTCGCCAGCGGATGCAAGGGCGCTGACATTCTCGGCGTCGGGATTCGCGGCGGCGACTCCACGGCGGGGAAGCCGCGCACCGCCCTGCTGTGGCCGAAGGACGTCGAGATCGTCGAGAACTGGGACGTGGTCGGTCTGTCGGGCACCGGAAGCCACGAACTGAAGGTCGACGGCGTTGTCGTACCCGAGGACTGGACATTCATCCGGGGCGGAACCCCCACCGTCGACGAACCCCTCTACCGCTACCCCTCCATCGCCTACGCCGCCCAGGTCCTGGCCGTCGTCAATCTCGGAGTGGGCCGCGCCGCGCTCGACTACGCGATCAAGGTCGGAGCGGGACGCACAGGAATCACCGGAGCACCCAAGCTCGCCGATCGCGCCTACTATCGCATCGACCTGGCCAAGGCGGAGGCGACGCTGAGGTCTGCCCGTGCCTTCTTCTACGAGGTCACCGACGAGGCGTACGCCACGGTGGTCGCCGGCGACCCCGTCCCGGACAAGCTTGCGGCCCTTCTTCGCCTTTCGTCGACGCACGTGGCCAAGGCGGGCGCCTCCGCCGTGCACACCGCATTCCAGTTGTCGGGCACCGGCGCGATCTACGACGGCAACGCGATGCAGCGGTACATGCGCGAGGCCCTTGTCCCGCCGCAGCACGCCTTCCTCGGCGACGGCATCTACGACAGCGCCGGTGCGGTGCTCATGGACATCCCGCCGTTCCCCGGCTTCATCTGACCACCCCGCTTTCAATCGAGGAGACCATTCGTGAGTGACACCAAGACCGCACCGCTGCGAGTCCTGTTCTGCATCGGCATCAACCAGAACTTCTTCGACCTCCCGACCGGCCAGGGCGGGCTGGTGTGGAAGGCGTTCTCCGGGATGATGGACGCGGTGGCCGACACACCCGGGGTCCGGGTGATCGGGGACATCGACGACGACAGCCACATGGTCGGACCGTCGGACGGCTGGCCGTGGACCTGCTACATTCTCGCCGACGTCGACACCCAGGAGACCGTCAAGGCCGTCTGCAACCTCTTCCGCACCACCCCTGTCGGCGAGTACACGTTGTGGCGATACGCGAAGATCGAAGCCCGCATCGGCCGTGCGCTCACCGTCCGCGAAGACGTCGACCTCGGCGCGTGAGCGGAATGCACTCTGCGACCGCGGCCGAGCGCATCGAGAGCCGTGCGGCCGTGCACCGCGTGATGTGTCGCTACATGGAACTGTGCGATGTTCCCTCCGTGGCGTTTTCGGTGGAGGAACTCGCCTCGCTGTTCACGCCCGACGCAGTGTGGGAAGGCATCGGCGCCGAGTACGCGCACAAGTTCGGCACGCGGCGGGGCCGGCCGGAGATCGCCGGAATGCTCACCGCGTACCTTCCACCGAACTCCCATTTCCGGGGAAATGTGCACCTGCTCGGCAATGAGCAGATCGAGGTGGACGGCCCCGAGGCGCAGGGGCGGTGGATCATGCAGCAGCTGTCGCGATACGAGGACGGATCGGCCGAACTGCTCGTCGCACGCATCACCGCCGAGTGTGAAGTTCGGGGCGGTATCGCCCGAATCAAGCACTTCACGACCGAGAAGCTGTTCGTCACTCGCCTCGACGAGGCGACACGACTGCTCGAATCGAATGGAAAGAGAACGTGATGACCACTTCCCTGGATCCCACCAACTTCGCGGACCTCGCCACGGACGACCGCGTGGACGGATCGCTGTACACCGACCCCGACATGTTCGAGGCGGAACTCGAGAGGATCTTCTACCGCACCTGGGTATGGGTTGCCCACGAGAGCGAGATACCCGAGGCCGGAAGCTACAAGATGGCGACCATCGGCCGGCAACCGGTGATCGTCAACCGCGACCGCAAGGGGAACTTCAACGTCCTGCTGAACCGGTGCCGCCACCGCGGGGCCAGCGTCTGCGAGGTCCCCAAGGGCAAGGCGAACGGGTTCACCTGCCCGTATCACAGCTGGTCGTATGCCCTTGACGGTCGTCTGCGCGGAATTCCGTACCCCGACGGTTACGACGAGAACCTCGACAAGAAGGACCTCCCCCTCCAGAGCCTGCGGGTGGAGTCGTACGCCGGCATGATCTTCGCCAGCTTCAACCCCGACGTCGAACCCCTCGCCGACTTCCTCGGCGACGCGAAGGTGTGGATGGACCTGTTCATGAAGCAGGGCGCCGGATACCCCATCAAGACGCAGGGCGAACATTGCTTCCGCTTCCGCGGAAACTGGAAGATCCAGTTGGAGAACACCACCGACGGATACCACTTCCCGATCGTGCACCGGTCCTGGATGTCCTCCGTCGACGCCGAGACCGCCGACATGCTCTCCTTCATGACCGACGACAACGCCGTCACCCACGCTCTCGGAAACGGCCACAGCGTCGCCATCATGGTCCCGGAGCACGTCGACCTGGACCACGACGACGGCACCGAGAAGATTCAGGCGCGTTTCGACCACATCGTCGAAGAACTGTCGAAGACGATGCCCGCCGACAAGGTCCGCCGCATCGTCCGCTCCATGCACGGCGCCGGGTTCAACCTCAACATCTTCCCCAACGTCGCGATGTCGATGTCGTTCTTCCGGGTACTGCGCCCGATCTCCGTCGACGAGACCGAGATCCGGCACATCGCCCTCGGCATGGACGGCGGCCCGGAGATCGTCAACCGCGAACGCCTCCGCATCCACGAACACTTCCAGGGCCCGTTCGGGTTCGGGAGCCCCGACGATTCCGAGGCCTGGGACCGGGTACAACGCGGATCCCGCGGCGCGCCCGGAATGCCGATCATGGTGAACCGCGGTCTCAATCGTGAAGCGCTCGACAGCGACGGACACCGCACCTCGCACGTCACCGACGAAACCGGAATGCGCGAGGCCTACGCAATGTGGAAGAGGATGATGACCGATGAGCACTGACCTGATGACCGCCCAACTCGCCGACACCCGCGGTATGCAGGCGATCGAACTCATCTGGCACGAAGCGGCACTCCTCGACGCCAAGGACTACCAGACCTGGGACGCCCTCTGGACCGACGAAGGCCGGTACGTCATCCCCATCGACCCGGACACCGACGACTTCGACGGATCGCTGAACATGGTCAACGACGACACTCGCATGCGGCGCATGCGTATCGAACGCCTGACCTCCGGCTACTCGATGTCCGCGCTCGCCGCCGCCCGGACGGTCCGCACCGTCTCGCGGTTCACGGTCGAGGAACGGACCGAGGACTCGATCACGGTGAGGTCCGCGCAGATCCTCGTGGGCTTCAAGCGCGACGACCAGCAGACCCTCGCCGCCGACGTCACGCACCGCATTCGCTACACCGAGAGCGGGCCGCGGTTGGACCTCAAGGTCATCCGGCTCGTCAACTCCCAGGCAGCGGTCAACGCCTCCGGCTACCTGCTCTGACCAGCACTTTCCGCACCTTATCGATCGAACAGGAGCTCGACGTGGATTCTGTCGCAGTAGTCACCGGTGGCGGACGCGGCCTCGGTGCCGCGATCGCACACCAGTTGCACGACCGCGGATACCGCGTCGCGGTCGCGGACATCGACAGCGGTGCCGCGAAAGAGACCGCGGCGCAGCTGGATCCGGACGGCAACACGGCCATCGGCGTGGAACTGGACGTTCGGAAGCGGAAGAGTTTCGAAGCCGTCCGTGACCGGGTGATCGCCGAGTGGGGCGGCATCGACGTCCTCGTCAACAACGCCGGCCGGTCGCAGACGGGCTCGCTGATGGACATCGCGCCGGAGGAATTCTCCGACATCGTCGAGATCAACCTCAACGGGGCCTTTCTCGGCTGCCAGGTGTTCGGAAGCTACTTCGCCGAGAAGCGATACGGCAGAATCGTCAACATCGCGTCGCTGGCGGGACAGAACGGTGGCACGGCGACCGGCGCGCACTACGCCGCGGCCAAGGGCGGCGTCGGCACACTGACCAAGGTCTTCGCACGCGAACTCGCCCCGTCGGGTGTCACCGTCAACGCGGTCTCCCCCGGGCCGCTGGACCTGCCCATCGTGCGCGAGACGGTGCCCGCGGACAAGCTGGCCGCCATCCTCACCACGATTCCGGTGGGCACCCTGGGCTCGCCCGATTTCATTGCCGAGACCGTTGCCCTGCTCGCATCGCCGACGGCCGCGTCGGTCACGGGTGCCTGCTGGGACGTCAACGGCGGCCTGTACATGCGTTGACCCCGCCCGCGGGCGAACGGTCGCAGCACCGGAGGAAGAATCACCATGAGCATGTTCACTGTCAGTGTCGCGGACATTGTCGAGGAAACGCCGGACATCAAGTCGTTCCGGCTTGTTCGGACGGACGGGTCACCGTTCGACCCGTACCCGGCGGGCGCCCACATCGACATCCTCGGTCCCACCGAGGTCCTCACCCAGTACTCACTGTGCAGCCCGCCGCACGAGTCCGAATCGTACGTTGTCGCCGTCAAACGCGAGACCGGCCCGCGCGGTGGCTCGGCCGCGCTGCACGATCGGGTGAGGGTCGGCAGCGAGTTGCAGATCAGTCGGCCCCGCACACTGCTCACGCTCGCCGAAGGCGCGGATCGGCACATCCTCGTCGCGGCGGGGATCGGGCTGACCCCGATGCTGAGTCTGGCGTTCGCGTTGCATCGGCGGGGACAGCAGTTCGACCTGCACTACTTCGCGCGGACGAGGACGCAGGCCGCGTTCGTCGACCTGCTGGAGAGTGCGGATTTCCGCCGTGACGTGCACCTGCACTTCGGCCTGACGAGGGACGACCAGCTCTCCGCCCTCGAGAAGATCCTGGCGGACGCGTCGGCCGCCACCCACGTCTACACTTGCGGCCCCGAAGGTTTCATGGATCGGGTGCGCGGACTGGCGGAACCGGCGGTCGGTGAGGACGCGGTCCATTTCGAACACTTCGAGGCGGCGACACCTGTAGCGACCGGGTCGGACACTGCGTTCGAGGTGGAACTCGACACGGGCGAGGTGTTCGAAGTGCCCGCCGAAAAATCCATCGCCGACGTACTCGAAGAAAACGACATCGAGATCGACACGTCGTGCCGGGAAGGTATCTGCGGCACGTGCGTCCTGGACGTGCTGGAGGGCGAACCCGACCACCGCGACAATTGCCTCACCAAGAGTGAGAGAAAGGCGGGAGACAGAATTGCCGCGTGTGTGTCGCGCGCGAAATCCGGGCGGCTCGTCGTCGAACTTCCCTGAAAGTGCCGAAGAATTTCAGGTCACGGCAATGCCGGCCTGCAGAATATCCCGGACGAGAACCGCGATGCTTTCTGCTCCGGTCTTTTCCTTGATACGTGTGCGATGCACGTCGACCGTCTTCACGCTGATACCCAGCTCCTTGGCGATGTTCTTGCTCGGCAGCCCGTCGAGGACGAGTGCGAGAATTTCCCTTTCCCGCACCGTCAGCGTGTCTATCCGGCCCTGCAATTCCGTTCTGTTGCGCCTCTCGCCGAATCGTTGACGCGCGACCCGGAGCGCATCCTGAATCACATCGAGCATGTGCTGCGGATCGTAGGGCTTCTCGATGAACGTCAGCGCACCCCGCTGCAGCGCCCGCACCGACATCTTGATGTCACCGTGTGCCGATACGAAGATAATCGGGATCGGGGATTCGTCGGCGAGGAGTGCCTCCTGGAGCTGGAATCCCCCGACTTCCGGCATCCGGACATCCAGAACGAGGCAGGCCGGGATGTCGCGACGGTATTCGTCCAGGAACGACTGCACCGAGAAGTAGTACTCCGACGTGATGTTGACCGAATCGAGTAGCCACGCAAGCGATGCGCACAACTCCTGATCGTCGTCGACGATGTAAACCCGTGTTTCCTGCTGATCCATCGAATCCTGCCTCGCACAGATGGCTTGCTTCCTCGTCCAGTGAACACCGACCGTAACGGAAGCGGTAGGCAACTGAAGGAATCCCCTACCCGGGTAGGCGACTTACTGCAAGAAAGTAGCGTCGCCGCCAATGTTCCCACCCAGGTAATTCGTCCTATTCTTCTCGGGGGAACGCGGGCGCACCACGAAAGACACGACTTCCTGTTCCAACTCACGGAGGCTGAAAATGCCCGAACTCACTACCATGCAATCGAGCTTTCGCACCGCCATGGCGAACCTGCCCGCCGCGGTCAACATCGTGACGACCGACGGCCCCGCCGGGCGCTGCGGGATGACGGTCACCGCCGTCTGCTCGGTCACCGACTCCCCGCCCACCGCCCTGGTGTGCGTGAATCAGAACAGTGCAATGCACAACGTGTTCCGGAACAACGGCCGAGTCGGGATCAACGTGCTCTCCGGCGACGACGAAGAGCTGGCCATGCATTTCGCGGGCGCAACGAAAGTCGCGATGGCGGACCGCTTCCACTGGGACATCTGGGAGGAAGACACCGGCGACGGTGTTCCGATCCTGCGCGCCGCCCACGTGGTGCTCGCCGGCCGGATCGCGGACAGCAAGACCGTGGGATCGCATTCGGTGCTGTTCGTCGAACTGGACCGCGTGCAGACGCGCGAACACGGCGACAGCCTCGTCTACTTCCAACGCAAATTCCACCGTTTGTCGGTTCCGGTCGAGTCCCCCGACTGGCTGTTTTACGACGAATGGTCCGATCCGATCACCGTGACGCCCGCACTCGTTCCCGCCGCAGCCGGAGGTAAATAGCCATGGTCACCTCGTCACCGCCCGAACAAGTCCCACAGAACTCCGACCTGCAGGTGCTCGCAGACACGCGCGCCGCCTTGACCTTTCGTCTCAGCGCCCTGGTCCTCGCACTGTTCCTGCCCCTGCCGATCCTCGGTGGGTTCACCTCGCTGCTGGACGGCGTCGTCTTCAGCGGTGTCACCGTGGCGTGGCTCTACGCGGTCGCGCAATTCGTCGTCGCCATCGTCGTGGCCCGGTACTACATGGCGCGGGCAGCCGAACTCGACTCCCGGACCGCCTCGCGGGCGAAAGGATAACAGCCATGAACCTCGTCTCCGCATCACTTTTCGCGGCCCTCGTCGCCGTCACCCTGATGATCACCGCGTGGGCTTCCAAGAGGAACAAGTCCGCCGCCGATCACTACGTCGCGGGCGGCAGCCTCACCGGCAGGCAGAACGGTGTCGCCATCGCCGGCGACTTCATCTCTGCCGCCTCGTTTCTCGGCGTCACCGGTGCGATCGCGCTGACCGGTTTCAACGGCTTCTATCTCGCGGTCTTCGTGCCCGTCGCGTTCGTCCTCGCGATGCTGCTGATCGCGGAACCCCTGCGCAACCTCGGCCGCTTCACGCTGGCGGATGTCCTCGCCACCCGGTTCCCCGGCAAGGACGTGCGATCGATGATGGCCATCAGCACGGTGGTGATCAGCGTGGTCTATCTCGTATCACAGCTGGTCGGGGCCGCGCTTCTGGTGTCGTTGCTGTTCGACCTCGACTACGCCATGGCCGTGTTGATCATCGGAACACTCACCACCGCATACACACTGGTGGGCGGAATGCTCGCCACCAGCTGGATCCAGATCATCAAGACCGGTCTTCTCATGGTCTGCGCCGTGGTGCTGTTCGTTCTCGTGCTGGTGCGGTTCGATTTCAACCCCTTCGGCCCGTTCAGCACGGCGCTCGCCGAGTTCGGGCAATCGTTCGTCGCGCCGCAGCGCACGTCCGGTGCCGCGTCGTTCGATCAGTTGTCGCAGACCGTCGGGCTCGTCCTCGGCGTGCTCGGCCTGCCGCACGTCATGATCCGATTCCTCACCGTTCCGGACGCGAAGCAGGCGAGAACGTCCGCCTACACGGCGATCTGGATCTTCTTCGCCTTCTACCTGCTGGTCCCCGTGCTCGGCTACGGCGCCGCCAAGCTGGTCGGTGTCGAGGTGATCAAGTCCGAGAATAGGGGCGGCAACCTCGCGGTCGCGCAGCTCGCCGAGACGGTCGGCGGCGGCGTCCTGCTGGCGTTCGTCGCGGCCGTGGCGTTCGTGACCATTCTGGCCGCACTGTCCGGCCTGGTGATCGCCACCTCCGGTGCGATCGCACACGACTTGTACGGGCAGGTCATCAGGAACGGGTCGGTGTCGGCGAAGGCTCAGCACCGCGCAGCCCGCGTCGCGACGGTGGCCACCTGCGTCATCGGTGTCGCCATCGCCTTCGCCGCGCAGAAGCAGAACGTCGCGTTCCTCGCGTCACTGGGCATGTCCATCGCCGCGTGCGCGAACCTGCCCGCACTGCTGCTGACCATGTACTGGAAGCGCATGACGGCGCGTGCCGTCCTCTCCGGCATCGTGGTCGGGCTCGTCCTGTCGGTCACCGTCATTCTGCTCAGCCCCGTCGTGCAGGGACCGGACTCCATTCTCGGATTCTCGAACCCGGCACTCGCCGTGGCACCCCTCTCGCTGGCGGTGTCCATCATCGTCGCGCTGGTGTCGGCGCCGTCCGGGGAGACGAAAGCGCGAGCAGATCGCCTCTTCTCGGTGATGCGCACCCGAGCGCTCACCGGGCAGACCGAGACGACGAACGACGACACGATGGTGGCGATGCAATGAAGACGGAACTACGGTCACCGACCCCACTCCGGGACCTGGTAGAGCAGCTGGCGACGGGCGGGACAACGCCGATCGACGTGGCGGAGGCTGCACTCGCTCGGATCGCGGATCTCGATCCGGAAATCCACGCCTGGGCCCACCTCGACGCCGACGCGGTGCGGTCCGCGGCCGCCCGGATCCAGGACGGCGGCCCCGGCGGCGCGCTCTGGGGCGTTCCCGTCGGCGTCAAGGATCTCATCGACGTCGCCGGGATGCCGACGCGCTGCGGCAGTGAGCTGCGGAGTACGGACCCGGCGACGACGGACGCCGACTGTGTGGCGCGGTCGCGCGCACTCGGCGCGCTCCCGTTCGGCAAGACCGTCACCACCGAGTTCGGGTACTTCAAGCCCGGCCCGACCCGCAATCCCCGCGCCCTGGACCACACGCCCGGCGGGTCGTCGAGCGGCTCGGCGGCAGCGGTGGCCGCCGGCATGGTGCCGCTGGCGTTCGGCACGCAGACCGCGGGGTCGCTGACGAGGCCGGCGTCGTTCTGCGGAGTCGCAGGTTTCGTCACCGCCCACGGCGAACTCCCTACCGCGGGCATCACCGGATTGAGTCCCAGTCTCGACACGGTCGGGCTGCTGGCACGAACCGTGCCCGATCTCCACTTCGCGTGGACAGCGCTGCGCGACGGCACGCGGGCGCCCGTCCTCGTGCCTTTCGCGCCGAGCCGGCTTCGCCTGTGGAGTGGGTTCGAGCTCGGCGAGGTGTCCCGAGAGATGACGGCGGCGCTCAGGACGACCACCGATTCCGCCGAGTCGGCGGGGATCCCATGTCGTGAGTTGGACGCCGCCGCAACGATCGTGGCACTGACGGAACACCACCACACGGTGATGGTGTACGAGGCGGCCAGAGAACGCGCCGCCGAGGCCGCGCAGCCCGACAAGATCAGCGCACCCCTCGCCGAACTGTTCGCCGCGGGGGCAGCGACCACCGAGGCGGACTACCGCGCCGCCCTCGCCGGCATCCGCGAGACCCGGCAGCTGCTGCTCACGGCGTTGGACGAGGACGAAGCCATCCTCGGGCCCGCGACGCTCGGCGCCGCTCCACCCGCGCACGACGCGACCGGGACGCCCATCCTGAGCCGACCGTGGCAGGCCATGGGTCTGCCGGTGATCACGATCCCCGGGAAGCGTGACAGCGCGGGGCTTCCCCTCGGATTGCAGCTGATCGGACGTCCCGGTGCCGAGCAACGCCTGTTCGAGACAGCCGCGTGGCTGGAATCCGTGCTCTGACAACGACAGAAGGTTGTCAGCCGACGAAGATCGACGGCTCGCGATCCTTCCACGGCGCCGCCTGCTCCAACTGCGCAGCCACCTGCAGCAGCAGATCTTCTCTGCCGGTGGCCGCGACGAGTTGGATCCCGATGGGGAGGCCCTCCCGGCTCAGCGCGAGCGGCAGGCTGATCGCGGGGTGCCCGGACACGTTGAACGGTGCGGTGAACGGCCCGAACTCGAAGATGCGGCGTAGCCACGAGCGCACGCTGTGGCGGGGGTCGTCGTAGTCGAGGGTGCCGTGCGGCACCGGAAGCCACGCGACGGTCGGTGTCACCAGCAGATCGAATCGGGTGAAGAACAGTCCGATGGACCGGGTGACCCGGTGTTGCGCGTCGAGTGCTGCCGCGACGTCGAGTGCAGTGAACGCCTGGGTCTCCTGCAGCACTGTCCGCGAGACCGCCTCGAGCAGAGCGGGATCGGGCCTGCGTGGAGCGCGCAGGATCGCCGCACCCGTGGCGATCGCAGTGAGTGTCGACGCCTCGACGACGTCCTCCGCGGCGAATTGCGGGCGCGTCTCGGTCACGGTGTGGCCGATCCATTCGAGGATCGTGCCGGCGGCGACCGTGGCCTCCGATACCTGCACGTCGACGGAACTGACACCCCACGGCTCGGTTGTCAGGGTCACCCGCAGACGGCCGGGATCGGCGCGTATCGTGTCGGCGTAAAGGCCGGGCGGCGCGGGGGCGGTGTACTTTTCACCGACCGCCGGGGCGGCAACGGCGTCCAGCAGGTGGGCCGTGTCGCGGATGGTTCGGGTGAGGGCGAACTCGTAGATGTGCCCGAACCCGGCCTCGCCGACCAATGGGCCGCAGGGGATTCGGCCGCGGCTCGGCTTCAGGCCGACGAGCCCGCAGCACGAGGCAGGCACCCGTACCGAACCGGCGCCGTCGTTGCCGTGCGCCAGCGGAACCGCCCCGGCGGCGACGAGCGCGGCGGATCCGCCACTCGACCCGCCGGTTCCCCGATCGAGCGCCCACGGATTGCGTGTCGGCCCGTACCGCACCGGCTCCGTCGCGAAGTTCAGTCCGAACTCCGGCGCCGTGGTCTGCCCCAGCGCCACCAGTCCGGCCGACCGGAACCGGGACATCAGTTCGTGATCCACACCGGCGACCGCGCCGCGGATGCTGCGGCTGCCGAGTGTGAACGGCACACCCTTCGCGAACGGGCCGCTGTCCTTGATGACGAACGGCACCCCCGCCAGTGGACCGTCGGAGCGGTGATCGAGGGCCGGATCGAACATCGGCAGGGTCAGTGCGCCGAGGTCGGCATCGGCCTGCGCGATCGCCTCGCGCGCAACGGCTTCGACCTCCGTCGCCGTCACCTCACCGGCCCGGATCAGCTCACTCAGGCCGACGGCGTCGAGCCTGGTGTACTCGTGCAGTTCCAGCGGTCCCACTCCTCAGGTCGCGACGACCGTTCCAGTTTGACCCGAGGGGCGGTACGACGCGACCGAATTTCTGCCGCCGTCATGCGGTGGTCGACAGCAGTTCCTGTTCACGGAAGGCTCGCGGCGAGACCCCGTACGTCTCCTTGAACAGCCGCGAGAAGTGCGACGAGTTGACGAGACCGTACCGGGCACAGATGGTTCCGATGCTGTCGCCGCGGAATCGGATTTCCTTGAGATCGCGGCGGCACTTCTCGAGCCTGCGGTGGCGGATCCATCCGGCCACCGTGTGTCCGTCCGCCTCGAACATCTTCTGCAGGTGCCGCGTCGACACGTGGTGGTGGGCCGCCACTGCGGCCGTGTCGAGCGTGGGGTCGTGCAGGTGCGCGTCGATGAATGACTTCACAGCGAGCAGCAACGACGCGCCGGGAGCGGTGGCGTCGGCGGGCGACTCCGATTGCACCGCGGCACCGAGCAGGTCGAGCACCGCGTCCTCGACGAGGGGTGTGGTCGGCATGGTGCCGGTCACGACGGAGTGGTGGAGGTTCGTCAGGAAGGGCGAGACCAGCGCGCCCATCCCGGTGCTGCCGCGGATGCGGCGCGCGGAGACGGTGCCCAGTTCCCGCGAGGCGATGCGGAGCAGTTCGCGGGGGAACATCAGCACGAACATGCTGAAGTCGCCCGCGAAGTGCAGGTCGTACGGCTTGCTGGTGTCGTAGACGGCGAAGTCGCCGGGCCCGAGCACGGCCTCGCGGTCGTCCTGGACGATGACGCCGCTGCCCGACAGTTGCAGGCCCACCTTCACCAGGCCGGGGTCGGACCGCTTGATCGACGTGCGGGTCCGGCGGACGTCGACCGCGTGTCCCCCGACCTCGCTGAGCTGCAACCCGCCGAGCGCGGTGGTGCGCAGGGTCCCGGTGAAGCGCCCCGGTCCGTCCTCCGCCGTGGACACCACGGCGAGCGGGACGAATGCCGTGGAGACGGCCTGACGCCAGTGCTCGAACTGCCCGTCGTCACGCGCGGGCCCACCACCGAGACGCACCTTCGATCACCTCACTGAGCGGAGCGGTTGTCGATCAGTCGACGTGCCTTACCGAGTGAGCGTTCGAGGTCGCCGGGAGCGACGACGTCGACCTTCACGCTCACGCCGATCCTATTCTTCACCAGCTTCTGCAGTTCACCCGCGGCCCGCGCGTGGTCGTCGGTCACGGCGTCCGGACGCGATTCCACCCGCACGGTCAGCTCGTCCATGCGGCCCGGGCGGTCGAGGATGCACTGGAACTGGGGGGCCAGCGCCGGCACCGCGAGGATCAGTTCCTCGATCTGGGTGGGGAAGAGGTTCACCCCGCGCAGGATGATCATGTCGTCGGTGCGCCCGGTGACCTTCTGCATCCGCCGCACCGACCGCGCCGTCCCCGGCAGCAGCCGGGTGAGGTCGCGGGTGCGGTACCGGATGATCGGCATCGCCTCCTTGGTCAGCGACGTGAAGACGAGTTCGCCCTCCTCACCGTCGGGCAGCACCTCCCCGGTGACCGGGTCGATGATCTCCGGGTAGAAGTGGTCTTCCCAGATGTGCAGGCCGTCCTTGGTGTCGACGCATTCCATCGCGACACCCGGGCCCATCACCTCGGACAGTCCGTAGATGTCGACGGCGTCCATGTTCAGTTGCTTCTCGAGTTCGGTGCGCATCTCCTCGGTCCACGGCTCCGCCCCGAACACACCGGTCCGCAGCGACGTCTTCGACGGATCGATGCTCTTCTTGATCATCGCGTCGACGATCGTGAGCATGTACGACGGCGTCACCATGATCGCGTCGGGTTCGAAGTCCTCGATCAGCTGGATCTGTCGGTCCGTCATGCCACCGGACATCGGGATCACCGTGCAGCCCAGCCGCTCGGCTCCGTAGTGCGCCCCGAGGCCACCGGTGAACAGGCCGTACCCGTACGCGACGTGCACCTTGTCCGACGGCTTCACCCCACCCGCCCGCAGGCTCCGGGCGACCAGATCGGCCCAGTTGTTCAGGTCACCCGTGGTGTACCCGACGACCGTCGGGCGCCCGGTGGTCCCGGATGAGGCGTGGATGCGCGAAACCTTCTCCTGCGGCACTGCGAACATCTTGAACGGGTAGTTCGCCCGCAGGTCCGCCTTCGCCGTGAACGGGAACTTCGCCAGATCGGACAGGTCCTTCAGGTCACTCGGGTGCACACCGGCGTCGTCGAACGCCTTCCGGTAATGCGGAACGTTGGTGTACGCGTGGAGAAGTGACCACTGCAGGCGTTCGAGTTGCAGCGATGAGATCCGGTCGCGCGTGGCGAACTCGATGTCCTGCGAGGGGGTGGCGATACTGGTCATTCTAGTCTCCGGGGTGTGCGGGCTGGGTATGGTCAGGCGTCGAAATCGACGGTCACGTTGTCGCTGACCGGGAAGGTCTGGCACGTCAGCACGAAGCCGGAGTCGACCTCGTAGTCCTCGAGCGCGTAGTTGCGGCGCATGTCCACGTCACCGCATGTGATCTTGGCGCGGCACGTTCCGCAGACGCCGCCCTTGCAGGCGAACGGAAGGTCCGAGCGGTAATTCTCGGCGGCATCGAGGATCGACTCGTCCCGCGGGAGCGTCGCGGTGGTCGAGCGACCGTCCAGGACGAGCGTCACCTCACTGCTCGGCCCGGTGACGCCGGGCTCGCGGTGGGTTTCCATGGGCGGGGGCACGTCGTCGACGAAGAACAACTCGTGATGCACGCGGCTCTTGTCGATCTGCAAGTCGCCGAGAACCGTCTCGGCATCGGTGACCATGCCGTACGGGCCGCACAGCCAGAAGTGATCGATGTCGGCCACGGGGACCACGGCGTCGAAGATGGCGCGGAGCCGGTCGGCGTCGAGGCGGCCGGTGAACAGTTCGACCTCGCGGGGCTCGCGGGACAGGACATGGATGATGTCGAAGCGCGATCCGTACGTGTCCTTGAGGTCGGCGATCTCCTCGGCGAACATCACCGAGCGAGTGCGCCGGTTGCCGTACAGGAGAACGACTTCGGCCTCGGGGTTGGCGAGCATCGACGCGGCGATCGACAGCATCGGCGTGATGCCCGATCCGGCGGCGATCAGTACGTGGCGACCGCCGGCCGCCGGGTCGGCGACGAACGTTCCGCTCGGACCCTGCACCTCGATCCGGTCGCCGGGCCGAACGTCGCGCACGAGCCACGTCGAGAACAGACCGTCGGACACCTCGCGCACACCGACCCTCGGCGCGAAACCGGCAGGCGCGCAGATGGAGTACGAGCGGCGGTGTTCGACACCGTCGATCGTCCGCCGCAGCGTGAGCGACTGTCCGGGACCGAACGCGAACTCGTCGGCGAGCTCGGCGGGAACGTCGAACGTGACCGCGACCGCGTCGTCGCACAGGGATTCGACGTCGGCGACGGTGAGGGTGTGAAACGCCCTGTTGCGCAATGCCGCGCCGGGTTTCGGGGAGACCGCTGTGGTCATGGTCAGATTTCCTTCACGTGATCGAAGGGCTCGAGGCAGTCCAGGCACCGGTAGAGCGCCTTGCATAGCGTCGCCCCGAATTCCGAGTCGAGCCGGGTGTTCGCCGAGTGGCACTTGGGGCATGCCACGGGTCGCGGCTTGACGGTGAGCGTCAACGGCACCGGACCCGATGTGCGTCGCGGCGCGGGACCGGGTGTCGAGTAGCCGTTCTCGCGGAGCTTGCGCCTGCCGTTCTCACTGATCCAGTCCGTGCTCCACGGCGGCGACAGGACGGTCTTGACCTCGACACTGCCGAACCCGGCGTCCTGCAGGGTGTGCTCGATGTCATCCCGCATGGTGGCCATGGCGGGGCAACCGGAATAGGTGGGGGTGATGGTCACGGCCACCGACCCGTCGGCGAATTCCTCGACGTCGCGCAGCACACCCAGATCGGCGAGCGTGAGCATCGGCATCTCGGGGTCGAGCACGGATTCGGCGAGGCGACGGGCGTCGCTGCGCACGGCGGTGGTCATGTCACCACACTCCTTCGGGGTGCGCCCGGGCCACGCTCTGCATCTCGGCGAGCAGCAGTCCGAGCGCCTCGGTGTGCAATCCCTGCCGTCCTGCCCGGCCGCCGACGGTGCCGACGGTCCGGCCGGTCCGTGCGGTGAGCTCGGCGGCGTGCAGCACCTGCTCGAGCACGGAATCGAATTCCTCACGCACGTCCCGCGGATCGACGCCCACCCCCACCGCTGCGAGCGCGAGTTCCTCGGTGGTCGGGACGAACAGTTCCTCGACGTACGGCCACACGTGGGTTAGCGCCGCTTCCATCCTGGTCTTCGACTCCTCCGTGCCGCAGCCGAGCGTCACAACCCAGCGGGCCGCGTAGTCGCGGTGGTAGGTGAGTTCCTTGACACCCTTCACCGCGACCGCCGCGAGGACCGGGTCCCGGGACGCGCGGAGACGATCGAACAGCGCTAGACGCCACGTCGAGAACACCAGCAGTCGCGTGATCGACTGAGCGAAGTCGCCGTTGTCGAGTTCGGCCAGCCGGGTGTTGCGGAACCGATTCTCGTCCCGGAAGAACGCGAGCGCGTCCTCGGCGGGAATGGGGCTCGTCTCCGAGATGTACGGCACGACCGACGCGTCCGCCGCGGCCGCCCGGGCGAGCAGCAGTCGCGCCTGACCGAGCAGGTCGAGTCCGACGTTCGCGAGCGCGACCTCTTCCTCGAGTTCCGGTGCGCGCGTGCTCCACTCGGCAAGACGCTGTGAGCTGATCAGTGCATCGTCACCGAGCATCAGGCAGTAGTCGGCCAGCGCGGAGAGGTCGACGTCCTCCGGAACCGTGGTGTCGACGCCGGCGAGTGGGTCGTCGAAGCTGGTGCCGAACGCCCACTGGCCGTGGCTGTCTTCGTCGACGAGGCCTTCGTAAGCATTGTCGTGATCGGTCATCGTCAGCCTCACATGTGGGGAACGTTGTCGGGGATCTCGTAGAACGTGGGGTGCCGGTACACCTTGTCGCCGCTGGGTGCGAAGTAGGGATCCTTCTCCGACGGGCTGGACGCCACGATCGAACTGGACCGCACCACCCAGATGCTCACGCCCTCGTTTCGGCGGGTGTAGACGTCCCGGGCGTGCCGGACGGCCATCTCGTCGTCGGCGGCGTGCAGGGATCCGACGTGAACGTGATTGAGTCCGCGCTTGCCGCGCAGGAACACCTCGTACAGGGGCCAGTCCGCGCGCACTGCGTTGTCGTCCGTGCTCATCGTGCGTTCTCCTTGCTGCTCTCGCGGCGGGCGAAGGCCGTCGCGGCCTCCCGCACCCACGCCCCGTTCTCGTGTGCTGCCCGCCGGTTGGCGATGCGCTCGACGCTCGATGCGCCGTTGCCCTTGATCACCTGCATGAACTCGCTCCAGTCGGGCTCACCGAAGTCGTGAGCGCCGCGCTCGGCGTTCCACTTCAGGTCCGGATCCGGGAACGTCACGCCGAGCACCTCGGCCTGCGGGATGGACATGTCGACGAAGCGCTGACGGAGTTCGTCGTTGGTGTGCCGCTTGATGCGCCACTTCATCGACTGCTCGGAGTTGGGCGACTGATCGTCCGGCGGTCCGAACATCATCAGCGCCGGCCACCACCAGCGGTTCACCGACTCCTGCACCATCTCGCGCTGGGCGTCGGTGCCGCGCATCATCGTCATCAGCAGTTCGAAGCCCTGCCGCTGGTGGAACGACTCCTCCTTGCACACCCGGATCATCGCCCGCGCGTACGGCCCGAAGGAGCTGCGGCACAACGGGACCTGGTTGCAGATCGCGGCGCCGTCGACGAGCCAGCCGATCACGCCGACGTCGGCGTAGGTCAGCGTCGGGTAGTTGAAGATCGAGGAGTACTTCTGCTTGCCTTCGATCAGCTTGTCGGTGAGGTCGGCGCGATCGGCGCCGAGCGTCTCGGCGGCCGAGTACAGGTACAGGCCGTGCCCGGCCTCGTCTTGAACCTTCGCCATGAGGATCGCCTTCCGGCGCAGCGACGGCGCGCGAGTGAGCCAGTTGCCCTCCGGCTGCATGCCGATGATCTCCGAATGCGCGTGTTGCGCGATCTGCCGGATCAGTGTCTTGCGATAGCCGTCCGGCATCCAATCCCGCGGCTCGACCCTCTGGTCGGTTTCGATGGTGCAGTCGAAGAGCTCTTGCAGCTCTTTAGAAGCGTGTGACGTGGTCATATGTCCTACCTCTATTACCGAATGATCGGTTGGTATCAAGTATGCATGTCAGCCTCCGCCCACACAAGGGCGGGAGCCGAATTACGTCAGTGGCCTTCGAAGGCAGGCGTGCGCTTCGCGAAGAACGCGTCGACCGCGCTGTGGTGGTCCTTCGACCGGCCGAGCTGCTCCGCGGCCTCACGCTCCCGTTCGAGCGCCTCCGACAGCCCGGTGGACCCCGCCGAGACCAGCGCCTTGACCTGCGCATACGCCGCCGTGGGACCGTCGGCCAGCTTCCGCGCCAGCGCGGCGGCCGCGTCCCCGAGTTCGGCATCGGGCACCACCCGGTGCACCAGACCCCAGTCCAGCGCCTGCGCCGCCGTGAACCGGTCGCCGAGCATCATCAGCCCGGTCGCCCGGCTCGGTCCGAGCGCCTGCACCAGGGTGTGGCTCAGCCCGGAGTCACCGGCCAGCGCGATCCCCGTGAACGCCGTGGCGAACTTGGCGCCCTCCCCCGCGATCCGGATGTCGGCGGCCAGGGCGATGCCCAGCCCCGCCCCGACACAGGCGCCGCCGACCGCGACGACGACCGGGACGCGAACCGCGGCCAGCGCCCGGAGCAGCGGATTGTAGTGCTCGGCGACGGTGTCCATCGCGTGCGCGGCGTCCGCGTCCAGCCCGGCGACGTGCTCGGCGAGGTCCTGGCCGACACAGAAGTTCTTCCCCTCCGCCTGCAGCAGCAGGGCGCGCACGCCGTCGTCGGCGGCGGCCTTCTCCACCGCCGCCAGCAACTGTTCCTTCACCGCACGATCCAGGGCGTTGGACGCGCCCGCACGGCGCAGGGTGATAGTGGCCAGTCCCGCGTCCACGGAAAGTCCGACCACGTCGTCAGTGCTCATGAGAATGTGCCTCCTGCTGGTTGTGGTGTGGGTGGCCCGTCAGGGCCAGGTGAAGAACCCCTGGCCCGTCTTGCGGCCGAGTTCCCCTTTGGCGACCTTCTCGCGCAGCAGCGCGGGCGGCGCGAACCGGTCGCCGAGCGTCTTCGCCAGGTGCTCGGCGATCGCGAGCCGGACGTCCAGTCCGACCAGATCGGTGGACCGCAGCGGTCCCATCGGGTGGCGGTAGCCCAGTTCCATAGCCCGGTCGATGGACTCGGCGTCGGCGACGCCTTCCTCGAGCATCCGGATCGCCTCGAGCCCGAGGCACACGCCGAGACGGCTGGTCGCGAAGCCCGGAGAATCGTTCACCAGCACCTCGGTCTTGCCGAGCTGGGCCACCCACTCCCTGACCTTGTCGACAACGCCGGCATCGGTGGCGGGGGCGCGGACGATCTCGACGAGCGTCGACGCCGGAACCGGATTGAAGAAGTGCATGCCGATCAGCCGGGCCGGGTCGCTGAGGGCATTGCCGAGTTCGGCGATCGAGATCGAACTGGTGTTGCTGGCGATCACCGTAGACGGGTCGACCGTCTTCTCGACGAGCGAGAGCACGGACAGCTTGAGGTCGACCAGTTCGGGCACTGCCTCGATCACCAGATCCAGGGCCGGCGGGAGCGCATCGGGGGCGGCCACCGTGGACACCCGTCCGAGGATCGTCGCGGGATCGACGTCGCCGAGCTTGCCGCGTTCGTGCGCGCGGTCGAGTCCGTCGGACACCCGCTTCAAGGCCGCCTCCCGGTCGCCGCTCTCGGCGATGATGACGGTGGATCCGAGGGTGGCGAAGACCTGCGCGATACCCGCGCCCATCCGGCCGCCGCCGACCACTCCGACGTTCTTCGGTGCTGTGCTCGTCACTTCTTCTCCAGAAAGGCAGTCATGCGGTCGTGTTTGTCGCGGCTCTCGAACAGCACCGCCTGGGCGATGTCGTCGGCGAACGGGTGCGAGCCCGGTGCGTCGACGATCATCTTCGTGAGCTTGAGCGCCAGCGGCGCCGACCGGGTGATGCGGTCGATGACCTTGTGCGCTGCATCGATGTGCTCGCCGGGTGCGACGACACTCATGACGAGTCCGCTGCGCAGCGCGTCCTGCGAGTCGAGGTTCCGGCCGCCGAGGAGGACCTGCTTGGCTACGGACTTGCCGACCAGTTCGGGCAGCCGGTAACTGGCCCCGGCCGCGGCCATAATGCCCAGCCCCGGCTCCGGGTTTCCGAAGACCGCGGTCTCGGTGGCGATGCGGATGTCGCAGGCGTAGGACAGTTCGGCGCCGCCGCCGAGCGCGTACCCGCTCACCGCAGCGACGGTGGGCAGCGGCAACTTCGCGATGCGGTCGAACAAGTTGCGGTTGATGCCGGCGAACGCCTCGTCGCGGCCGCGCTCACGCAGTTCGGCGATGTCGGCGCCGCCGGCGAAGTGATCGCCCTCGCCGGTCAGCAACATCGGCTTCGGCGTCGCTTCCAGCGACGCGCACACCTGGTGCAGTTCGCCGATCATCTCCGCGTTGATCGCGTTGCGCTGTGCGGGACGGTGCAGTGTGACCACCATGCGGTCGTCGCGTTCCTCGATCTTCAGTGTGTTCACGGCGCCTCGATCAGCATCGCGACGCCCTGGCCGACGCCCACGCACAGCGTGGCCAGCCCGCGGCGGGCGCCTTCACGTTCCATCCGGCCGAGCAGCGTCAGCAGGATCCGCGCACCCGAGCAGCCCAGTGGGTGGCCGAGAGCGATGGCGCCGCCGTCGGCGTTGACGATCGACTCGTCCAACTTCAGCTGCCGGATCACCCCGAGCGACTGCGCCGCGAAGGCCTCGTTGAGTTCGGCGGCGCCGAGGTCGGAGATCGACCAGTTGGCGCGGGCGAGGGCCTTGCGGGTGGCCGGGACCGGGCCCAGACCCATGACGTTGGGGGCGAGACCCGCGCTGGCGCTGGTGACGATGCGGCCGCGGACGGTCAGCCCGTACTTCTCCACCGCAGCCTCGCTCGCGACGACCAAGGCCGCGGCGCCGTCCGAGAGGGAGGAGGACGAGCCGGCGGTCACGATGCCGCCGGTGCGGAACACCGGTTTCAGCGAACCCAGCTTCTCCAGAGTGGTTCCCCGCCGAGGAGTTTCGTCGGCGGTCAGTTCACCGCCGCGCACCGGCACGGGCACGATCTCACGCTCGAACCGGCCGGCGTCCACCGCCGCGATCGCCCGCTCCTGGCTGCGCAGCGCGAAGGCGTCGCTCTCGGCACGGGTGATGCCCTCGAGCGCGGCGACCTCCTCGGCCGTCTCGCCCATCGACAGCGTCACCTTGCGGACGTCCGGTCCGGCCCCGGCCGGAACGTCACGGTCTGTCGCGGTGAACCGCGGGTTCGTGAAGCGCCAGCCGAGCGAGGTGTCGGCCACCTCCCCCGGACGTGCCCACGGGGTGCCGGGCTTGGCCATCACCCAGGGTGCGCGGGTCATCGATTCGACGCCGCCGGCGATCACGATGTCGGCCTCGCCACTGCGGATGGTATGCGCGGCGGACGCGACGGCGGTCAGACCGCTCGCGCACAGGCGGTTCACCGTGTAGCCGGGAACGCTGTCGGGCAGGCCCGCGAGCAGCACGGCCATGCGGGCGACGTCCCGGTTGTCCTCACCCGCCTGGTTGGCGGCGCCGAGGATCACCTCGTCGACGGCGTCGCCCGGGATTCCGGCCCGGCGGGCGGCCTCGGCCACCACGAGACCGGCAAGGTCGTCCGGGCGCACTCCTGCGAGCGCTCCGCCGTATCGACCCTGCGGGGTACGGGCACCATCTACCAGAAACACTTCGGCCACACTCATCTCCTTCACAGGCGGTCTCTACCATTAATAACCGAACCTTCGGTCGGTGCGCAAGAGAGAATTGCGAATTGATACTTGCGCAATAGCGCACTGGGGTATCTGGGAGGATGAAGGCATGACAACTGCACGCGTGCGGCGGACCGGCACCCCCGGCCGGCCCGGATATGATCTCGACTCGCTCCTTGCTGTCGCTGTCAAGGTGTTCAACGAGAAGGGCTACGACGGCACCAGCATGGAAGCCCTTGCCAAGAAGCTGGGCATCACGAAGTCATCGATCTATCACCACGTGTCCGGCAAGTCCGAACTCCTGGAATTGGCACTGGCCCGAGCCCTCAACGCCCTGTTTGCCGTCACGACGGAATCCGCGGCCACTCAGGGGCGATACATCGAACGCCTGGAGTACGTGGTGCGTCGGAGTGTCGAGGTTCTCGTCGCGGAGCTCCCCTACGTCACCTTGTTACTACGAGTTCGCGGTAACACCCAGGTGGAGCGCCGAGCATTGGCACGGCGCCGCGAGTTCGATGCTTTCGTCAGCGATTTGGTCATTGCGGCAGCTGACGAGGGGGATCTGAAAACAGGCATCGACCCCGCCCTGACCAGCCGCCTGGTGTTCGGCATGGTCAACTCATTGATCGAGTGGTATCGCCCCCGCTCGGGCGAATCGGTCAGCAACCTCGCCGACGCCGTCGTGGCATTGGCGTTCGACGGGCTGCGCCGCACACCCTGACGATCGCCGGTTTTCGAATGGTTCTTGACAAGGACCTGCGCATGCCGCCATCCTAATTACCGACCGAACGTACGGGTGAATTGGAGTTGTTGTGAGCAAGCTACTGGAAAGCTACGCCGCCGGACGCTGGTACACCGCGCCCGACGAAGGGACACCGCTGCTGAGCGCGGTCGACGGCTCCGAGGTGGCGCGCATCTCCGCGACCGGACTCGACCTCGGCGAGATGGTGACCTACGCCCGCGAGGTCGGCGGAACGGCGCTCGCGAAGCTGACCTTCCACGAGCGTGCCGCCGCCCTCAAGGCGCTCGCCCTCACCCTCATGGCGGGCAAAGAGGAGTTCTACGCCCTCTCCACCTCGACCGGCGCCACCAAGCGCGACTCCGGCGTCGACATCGACGGCGGCTTCGGCACCCTCCTCAGCTACGCCAGCAAGGCCAGGCGGGAACTGCCCAACGACACCGTCTACCTCGACGGCGCGTTCGAGCAGCTGGGCAAGAAGGGCACCTTCCTCGGCCAGCACGTCTACACCTCGCGCCGCGGCGTGGCCGTCCAGATCAACGCGTTCAACTTCCCGGTGTGGGGCTTCCTCGAGAAGCTCGCCCCCGCGTTCATCGCCGGCGTCCCTTCCATCGTCAAGCCCGCGAGCCAGTCGGCCTACCTCACCGAGCTCGTGTTCCGTCGCATCATCGAGTCCGGGCTGCTGCCCGAGGGTTCGGTCCAGCTGCTGTCGGGGAGCGCCCGCGGGCTGCTCGACCACCTCGGCGGGCAGGACTCCGTGGCGTTCACCGGATCCGCCGACACCGCGGCCACCCTGCGGGCGCACCCGAACGTCGTCGGAGCGGGTGTGCACTTCAACGCCGAGGCCGATTCGCTCAACGCGTCGATCCTCGGCTCCGACGTCGAACCGGGCAGCGAGGAATTCGACCTCTACGTCAAGCAACTCGTCACCGAAATGACGGTGAAGGCCGGCCAGAAGTGCACCGCCATCCGGCGCGCCTTCGTGCCGTCCGCGTTGATGGACGACGTCATCGCCGCGGCCGAGGCCCGGCTGTCGCGCGTCGTGGTCGGCGCCCCCGACGCCGAAGGCGTCACCATGGGTGCGCTCGCCAGCCTCGAACAGCGCGACGAGGTCCTGAAATCGCTCCGCGGCCTGACCAAGTCGGCGCAGATCGTGGTCGGCGACCCGGAAAACTTCGACGTCGTCGGCGCCGACAAGGCGACGGGCGCGTTTCTGCCGCCGATCCTGCTGCGCTCCGACGACAAGGACGCCACCGAACCCCACGACATCGAGGCCTTCGGCCCCGTCAGCACCGTCATCGGATTCGACAGCACCGACGAGGTCATCGAACTCGCCGCCCGCGGCAAGGGCAGCCTCGTCGCCTCCCTCGTCACCCGTGATTCCGCACTCGCCCGCGACATCGTGCTGGGCCTCGCCCCGTTCCACGGCCGCGTCCTCGTCCTCAACCGCGACGACGCCAAGGAATCCACCGGCCACGGCTCACCACTGCCGGTACTGGTGCACGGCGGGCCCGGCCGCGCCGGTGGCGGTGAGGAACTCGGCGGCATCCGCGGCATCCTGCACCACATGCAGCGCACCGCGGTCCAGGCCACCCCCGACATCCTCACCGCGGTCGGAAACAAGTGGGTCACCGGTTCGCAGCGCAACGACGACGGCGTCCACCCGTTCCGGAAGAACCTCGCGCAGTTGCGGATCGGCGACACCATCGTCGGCGGCCCCCGCCAGGTCACCCTCGCCGACATCGACCACTTCGCCGAGTTCACCGGCGACACCTTCTACGCCCACACCGACCCCGAGGCCGCGGCCGCCAACCCGCTGTTCGGTGGCATCGTCGCCCACGGATACCTCGTCGTCTCCCTCGCCGCCGGTCTGTTCGTCGAACCGAATCCCGGTCCCGTCCTCGCCAACTTCGGCGTCGACAACCTCCGGTTCCTCACCCCGGTCAAGGCGGAGGACAGCCTGACCGTCACTCTCACCGCGAAGCTGATCACACCGCGCAGCAGCGCGGACTACGGCGAAGTCCGTTGGGATGCAGTCGTCGTCAACCAGGACGGCGATCCCGTCGCAACGTACGACGTTCTCACCCTCGTCGCCAAAGGAGAAAACGCATGAGCTTCAAGGTCGCCGTCTGTTACGGCCAGCCCGATGACCCCGAGGCTTTCGACGCCTACTACCGCGACACCCACATGCCGCTGGCCCGCAAGATCCCCGGGCTGACCGACTTCACGTGGGGCAAGTGCAGCGCCTTGGAAGGAGCCAAGCCGCCGTACTACGGTGTCGCGAGCCTGTTCTTTCCCGATGCGGACACCCTGCACCACGCCTTGACGTCGTCGGAGATGGCCGCTGCTGCCCGGGACGTGCCGAACTTTGCTAGTGGTGGGGTGACGATGTACACCCAGGAAGAGCAGTCGTTCGTCACTGCATAAGACTTCGGCCTGGCCCCTGCCCTCTTCAAGAGGGGGTCCGGCCGACTTTCTACAACAGGTACGGGAAGGGGCCGAGTGACGACATTGGAGTCAGGGCAGTGCAGGGTCGCCCGGGAGATGTTTGCATCAGACGCCGCATCAAAGAACCTCGGCATCACGATCGGCGACCTCACGCCCGGCCACGCAGTGGCGGCGATGACGGTCACCGCAACCATGGTGAACGGGCACGGCATCACGCACGGTGGGTTCGTGTTCACCCTCGCCGACACGGCGTTCGCCCTGGCGTGCAACGGCTACGACCAACCCGCCGTCGCCGCCCGCGCCGATATCCGGTTCCTGTCCTCGACCCGCCTGGGTGACACGCTCGTCGCCGAGGCCGTCGAACGAGCGCGATTCGGCCGCAACGGGATCTACGATGTCACCGTCCGCCGTGACGGTGAGGTGATCGCCGAGTTTCGCGGTGACAGCCGCACGATAGGGTCGGCGCCGCGGACTCCGGACCACACGAGCTGAAGTAGTTCGTTCGCCAGCGTGACCGCCTGAGCGGGTTCCTCCGCGCCGCCGGGGTCCGCGAGCAGAAGCCAGATAGTTGAGTCGGTGCCGCAAATGTCTCCAACGGGATGCAACGCGCAGAATTCCAGCCCACTCGAACGTCGAGCAACCCACCGCTCCCACCCAACAGACTGCACAGTGCCCGGCGAAACGCATGTGCTGCACCGCTGCCGTCGTTATCGCGGGGGTGAGGCATTCAGCCAGGTCATGTCATCGGCTCCTTAGGGATTGGCGATCACAGGGTCCTGGGTTTTTCACCCGATTGCCGCCCTGCGCAGTTCGGCGTACGAGTCGTCGATCGATACGGCAAGCCGAGCGACATCGGGCAGCGTCACCGGATCGGTGCAGAGCCCGATCCCGATGCTCCCGGCGCACGAGATCGCAGCGATTCTGAGGGCGTGGTGGGCGGCCGGCTCCGAGGAGGAGAAGAGATGCTGAACCCGGCGACCGGCGACACCGACCGGTGCAGCCGGGCCTGGAACGTTCGAAATCGAAAGACTGAACTCTCGTGCGCTTCCGGCAAGCCGCTCCGCGGCGCTACCGATGCGCTTCAGGCGCCCGAGGGCGTGGAACAGGTCGTAGAGTTCCTCAGCGTCGCCGAGGAGTTTGCGCTCGCTGGTCTCAGCATTGATTCGGTCGAGCCGCACGAGCGGGTCAGCCAGGCCCAACGGTAGATCGACGTTGAGGAACGAGTCGCGATTGCCGATCTCGCCCGCGCCCTCCGCGCGCTGATGGAGGCTGACCGGAACCTGGGCACGAAGTAGCGGAAGCCCCGCTGCACCGTCGCCGAGCCATCGGCGCAGACCACCGGAAACGATCCCGAGCAGAACGTCGTTGACCGTCGCGTGGTCAGGGCGCGACGCGCCGATTGCCTTCAGCTCTGCCAACGGGGCGACCGTGAAGGCCACCTCCCGCGAGACACCGATGGGGCGGTCGAAGGGAGAGCGCGAGCCGCGCTCGACGAGTTCACGCCACACCGCGCCCGGCATCCGCCGTGCTTCGGCGAACCACGAGCGCTTCGCTGCCGCCGCGCGGAACCCCGGTCGGGACACCGCGCCGGACGACGGATGCGGGTGTGGATCCCAGAGCACGGCATCGAGGAAACGAACCGCTGTGATCCCGTCAGCCATCGCATGGTGAATCCGGAGCGCGATCGCTTCGCGGCCGTCGCCGAGCGGACCGATCACGTCGAACGTCCACAGTGGCCGGTCGTGATCGAGTCGCTCGGACATCAGCCCGCTGACGGCCCGCCACAGGTCGGCCCGCGAGACACAGGCAGGCTGTTCCAGGCGCCGGACGTGGTCGCTGATCTCGAACTCGGCGGCTTCGACCCAGCGCGGCTCCGATCCCGACGTGTCGACCCGTTGGGTTGCGCGCGGCCAACTGGGAAGTCTCTTCGCCACCGCCGTCCGCAGGGCATCGAGGTCGAGCCGCCCTGTTCCCGCCTCGAGGACGACGAGCTTGAGCGTATGGCCGGTGATCGCCGCCGATTCGAGCGCCAGGATGCGCGCGTCATCGGCGGAGAGCCGATCGGATTCCTCGCTGGTCACCCGTCCGAAATTACTCTGGCTCGTGCACCGAAGTGCCTCGGTTCACAGACCGCGATCGATCAGATCGAGGATTTCCTCGCTGGTCGCGGCGTGGATCTTGTCGACGGTGTCGGCATGCGCCGCCTCGGACGCACCGACCTCGGCCAGCAGGATTTCCAGCCGCTTCGCCACGGCCGACCGCGCCTCGGTGTCTTTGCCCAGCTCGGCGATGGTGGCGCGTAGTCGGTCGACGTCGCCCAAGGCAACCGACACCGGATCCGGTACGAGTTCTGCGCGCAGGAACTCGGCGACGGCACGCGGACTCGGGTGATCGAACACCATTGTGGGCGGCAATCGCAGGCCGGTGGCGGCACCGAGATAGTTGCGCAGCGCAACGGCTGCCAGCGAGTCGAAGCCGAGTTCCTTGAATGCCTGGTCGGGGTCGACCGCGTCCGAAGCGTCGTAGCCGAGTACAGCCGCAGCTCCTGCCCGTACCAATTCGAGCATGAGGTGCCGCTGTTCGGGAGTCGAGCGATCAGCAAGGCGCTGCCCCCAATCCACAGTCCCGGACCCGTTCGATCCGGTCACGACCGAGTCCGAACCCGCGGCGCGCGGACGCAATTCCCGGATCAGGCCGCGCAGCGGGGCGGGAACGTAGGGGGCGGCCGAACCGGCGAGGTCGAACCGGGCAGCCGCCACAGTCGGCACGCCGGCGATCAGCGCACTGTCGAAGAGCGCCAGGCCGTCGGCAGCGGTCATCGGGACCATCCCGCTGCGACGTGCTCGGGCGAGATCGATCGCACCGAGGTTGTCGGTCATGGCGCTCGGCGGTGCCCACATGCCCCACGCGATCGACAGCGCGGGCCGTCCGAGGGCGTGGCGGTGATGAGCGAGCGCGTCGAGGAACATGTTCGCTGCCGCGTAGTTCGCCTGCCCGGGCGCGCCGAGGACACCGGCGAGCGATGAGAACATGATGAAGGCCCGGACGTCGCAGATCGCGGTCAGCCGGTGCAGATTCCAGGCCGCGTCGACCTTCGGCCGCAGCACCGCGTCGAGTCGTTCGGGGGTCAGCGAAGCCAGGGTCGCGTCGTCGATCACTCCGGCCGCGTGGATCACCGCCGTGAGTGGGTGCTCCGCCTGTATGCGGGACAGCACGCGGGCGACTGCCGATTCGTCGGCGGTGTCGCAGGCAACGATGCTCACCTCGGCGCCTAGACCGCTCAGTTCGCTTCGCAGCTGGTCGCAACCCTCGGTGTCGGGTCCACGCCGGCTGGTCAACATCAGGTGCCGCACCCCATGTTCGGTCACCAGGTGGCGGGCGACGAGCGATCCCACGGTGCCGAGGCCGCCGGTGACGAGGACGGTGCCACCGGGATCGAAGCGCGAGCGGGGTTCGGAGGGCGAGCCGGAATCGCCGACGGCACGCAGACGCCGCAGCCGAGGCGCAAACAAGGTGTTGTTCCGGGCTGCCACCTGAGGTTCGCCGCTCGCCAGCGCAGCGGAAATTGCGGCTTCGGCGTCGGATGCCTCGTCGAGGTCGACCAGCACGATCCGGCCCGGGTTCTCGTTCTGCGCGGAGCCCACGAGACCCCACACTGCCGCAGCCTCGAGGTGATCGCTGCGGTCCCCCTCTTCGGTGACCATCGCGTCGCGGGTCACGATCACGAGCGGGCCGTCGGCGGTGTCGTCGTCGAGCCACTCCTGCAGCAGTCGCAGTACCCGAGCGCACAGTGCGTGGGTCGCTTCCGGCCCGTCTCCGCCCTCGGTGCCACACCCGACGAGCACCGTCCACGGCCGTCGGTCGTCTTCGGCCGGCATCGACTCCCTCGCGGCGCGCAACGCCGCCATATCGGGGTAGTTCGGCAGGGCCGAACCGATGCCGTTGTCGCCGAACTCTTCTGCCCCGAGGATGACCGCCGGACCGAGGGTCCAATCGGGCGATCCGCTCTCGACCGGGATCCACGCCAGCCGGTGCAGTGGCTGGACCGCGGAGCGTCCCCCGACTTCCCCGCCGACCGCCCTCTGCACCACCTGCAGCGCATCGATGGTCAGCACCGGCGCACCTTCGGGGTCCGCAGCGACAATGTGATACCGCCCGTCCTCGCTCGCAGCGAACCGTACCGATACCGCCTCCGCTCCGGCGGCGTGCAGACGCAGGCCCGTCCACGCCAGCGGCCAGCCGTCTTCTCCGATGATGGGCTCGAGCGCAGCTTGCAGTAGCTCCGGATGGATGCCGAATCCGCTCGGGTCGGTTCCTTCTTCGAGGCGCACCTCGGTGTCGGATTCTCGGGAAACTGGTTGCCGTAGTTCGGAACTGGGGCTGACGACGTCGTCGATCGTCGCCGAAGCGTTCCGAATCCAGGTGTTCGCGCTGTCGGTTTCACCCAGGTGCGACGAGATGGTGACGGCGCGAGCGCCGGTGTCGCTGATCGGCGACACTGATACGCAAATCGATACCAGCCCTGACGCCGGAAGGATCAGCGGGTGATGCAGGGTGAGTTCGCCGATATGGTCGAGACCGACGTGGTGGGCTACGTGCAACGTGAGTTCGACCAATACCGCCGGCATCACCGTCTGCGGGTTGTCGGCTGTCGGTCTTTGGTGGTCGCCGCCACTCGGTGCCACGAGCCATGAATCCCGGTGCAGTGACAGCTGTCCGGTGAACAGCGTCGTGTCGTCCTCGAGTGTCACCGCTGCGCCGAGCAGCGGATGGTCCACCGGACTCAACCCCAACTGCGTCGGATCACCGGTGTTGGGCATGGGCGCCGACGGCCAGAAGGAACGACGCTGGAACGCGTAGGTAGGCAGGTCTATACGGCGACGACCCGGCAGCACCCGCTCCCAGTCGACCGGGCAACCCTCTACGTAGGCGGCAGCGACTGCCTCGAGGATCTCGTGCGCCTCGTCGCCGCGGCCAGGCAGTGCTGCGATCGCGGCCGGGGCGACCTCGGCGGCGTTCGCGGCCAGGGCCGCGCCGGGACCGACTTCGACGAGTCGAGTGACGCCCAGATCGTCCAGGGCCACAATGCCGTCGGCGAACAGCACCGGTTGTCGGATGTGCTGCGCCCAGTATCTCGGGGACGTGAGCTCCTCGGCCGAGGCGATCCGCCCGGTCACGTTGGAGACGACCGGAATCTTCGGTGGCTCCGCCGTCAGCCTCGACACGACGGTGACGAACTCGTCGAGAATGGGCTCCATCAGAGTCGAATGGAATGCTCGCTCAACCCGCAAGCTCGTGGTCTTCATCCCGGCAGCGGACAGTTCGGATGCGACGGCGTCCACGTCGCGCTCGCCGCCGGCGAGGACCACCGACTCGGAACCGTTCACCGCCGCGAGATCGACCCGGCCGACGATGAGCGCTACAACGTCCTCCACGCGTGCCCGTACGGCGATCATGCGGCCAGGCTCGGTCGACTGCATCAACCGTCCGCGCTCACCCACCAGCGCGGCGGCGTCGGGCAAGCTGAACACCCCCGCGACGTGTGCAGCAGTGATCTCTCCGATCGAATGACCGATCAGGTAATCGGGGGTGATGCCCCAATCCCTCAACAACCGATAGAGCGCGACCTCGACGGCGAACAACGCTGGTTGGGTGTATTCGGTACTGTCGAGCCTTGCGACTCCGCCATCGACGTCGTCCCAGATCACTTGCCGCACTGGGCTTTCCACATGTTCATCGAGTGCGGAACAGACCTCGTCCAGGGCCTTGGCGAACACCGGGTAGGCGGCGTAGAGGCCGCGGCCCATGCCGATCCGTTGCGCACCCTGGCCCGTGAACATGAATGCGGTCTTGCCGCGCGAACTCGTCCCGATAAAGACACTACCTCCAGGCCGGCCCAGCACGATGCGGGCCAAACCGTCGCGCAGATCGGTCAGCGTCTGTCCGACCACCGCGGCGCGGTGGGCGAAACCGGACCGGGTGGTGGCCAGCGAGTAGGCGAGGTCGGCGGGATCTGGAAGGTCCGCCTCGCCCTGTTCGAGAAAACCGGCCAACCGTGCAGCCTGTGCACGCAGCGCATCCCCGGTCTTTCCGGAGATCACCCACACCAACGGCGATGACGACGGGGACGAGACCTTCGGTGTTGCGAGGCTGGGTGCCTGCTCGAGGATCATGTGCGCATTGGTGCCACTGATGCCGAACGACGAGACCCCGACGCGCCGAGGCCGTCCTGTCTCCGGCCACACAACCGGTTCGCCGAGGAGGGAGACCTCGCCCGCGGTCCAATCGACGTGCCGCGTCGGGGCATCGCCGTGCAGGCTCGGCGGCAGCACCCCGTGCCGCATGGCCATGACCATCTTGATCACGCCGGCCACGCCCGCCGCCGCCTGGGAATGTCCGATATTGGATTTGACCGAGCCGAGCCACAGCGGCCGGCCCTCCCGATCTTGCCCGTACGCAGCCAGCAGCGCCTGCGCCTCGATCGGGTCGCCGAGCGTCGTGCCGGTGCCGTGGGCTTCCACGGCGTCGATGTCGGCGGGACCGAGCGAGGCGTCGGCCAGCGCCTGGCGGATCACCCGCTCCTGCGACGGCCCGTTCGGGGCGGTCAATCCGTTGGAGGCACCGTCCTGGTTGACCGCCGATCCGCGGATCATCGCCAGGACCCGGTGTCCATTGCGTTGTGCGTCGCTGAGTCGCTCGAGCACTACCATCCCCGAGCCTTCACTGAGACCGGTGCCGTCGGCCCGATCGGAGAACGGCTTGCACCGTCCGTCCGCCGCGAGCCCGCGCTGGCGGCTGAACTCGATGAGCACACCGGGCGTGGCCATCAGCGTCGCCCCGCCGGCAAGCGCGAGGGTGCATTCCCCGTCGCGTAATGCCCTCGCCGCGAGATGCATGGCCACCAGTGAAGACGAGCACGCCGTATCGACGGTGACTGCGGGACCGGTGAAGCCGAGAGAGTAGGAGATCCGACCGGAGGCCACGCTGTTGCTGGTCCCGGTCATGAGATAGCCCTCGGCGTCGACATTGCGCTGACTCATCAAATGGAAGCCGTAGTCGCCGCCCATCATTCCGACGTACACACCGGTGTCGATGAGATCGGGTGAATCCGGCCGGATTCCGGCACCTTCCAGGGCCTCCCACGCGCACTCCAGCAGCAGCCGGTGTTGCGGGTCCATCGCGACCGCCTCGCGCGGGCTGATGCCGAAGAATGCGGCGTCGAATTCGTCGCCGTCGTAGAGGAACCCCCCGGCGCTCATGTAGGTCGTGCCGCTGCGGTTCGGGTCCGGGTCGTACACCTCGTCGAGATTCCAGCCTCGGTTGTCGGGGTACGGCCCCACGGCGTCGTGGCCGTCGCGCACGAGTCGCCACAGGTCGTCAGGGCAGTACACGTTGCCCGGATATCTGCAGGCCATCCCCACGATCACGATGGGGTCGTCATCCCTGCGGGTACGCACTTTCCCGGTCGGTTGCGGAGCGGCAGCACTACCGAGCAGGCGAGCCACCAGTTCCTGGGTGAGCGCGTCCGCGGTGGGATGGTCGAAAACCACCGTCGCGGCAAGTCGCACGCCGGTGGCAGTGGTCAACTGATTACGCAGTTGCACGGCGGTCAGCGAGTCGAAACCGAGTTGCTTGAACGCCCGTTCCGGGTCGATCGCCTCCTTTCCGTCATGCCCGAGGACGGCCGCAACGTGGGTGGTGACGATGTCGAGCACCCGGCTGTGACGCTCTGCGGGATCGAGTGCACGCAGTTCGTCGGCCAGTCCGGTAGGTGCGTCGGCGGCAGCGGCCCGGCGATGACGGATGCCGAGGACGCGGCGCAGGATGGGCGGTACCGACTCACCGTCGGATCGAGAGGAACGCGTCGAGAGCCGTATCGGCACGATCAACGGACGATTGACGGCAAGCGCCGCGTCGAACAGGGCGAGCCCCGACTCCGGGCTGAGGGTGTCGATGCCGGTGCGCTGCAACCGGTCGAGGTCGGCGGCATTGAGATGGGACGTCATTCCGCTGGGTCGGTCCCACAACCCCCAGGCCATGGAGATCGCCGGCAGTCCGCGGACGCGCCGGTGCTGCGCGAGTGCGTCGAGGAAGACGTTCGCCGCCGCATAGTTCGCCTGACCGGCACCGCCGAGCACACCCGCCGCTGAGGAAAACAGCACGAACGCCGACAAGTCGCGGTCGCGGGTGAGTTCGTGCAGATGCCAGGCACCGTCCACCTTGGGACGCAGTACGGCGTGCAATTGCTCGGGACTCAGCGTGGCGGCGGTCGCATCCTCGAGCACCCCGGCAGCGTGGATGACGCCGGACAGGTCAGGTATATCGGCGAGCATTGCCGCCACCGCTGCACGGTCGGCCACATCGCAGGCGACGGCGCGAATCTCGACACCTGACTCGGTGACATCTCCTCGCAGTTGGGCCGTACTCTCGGCATCGAGCACGTGCCGGCCGGTCAGCACCAGCCGCCGCACCCCGTACCGCGTGACGAGATGGCGCGCGATCAGTCTGCCGATAGTCCCTGTGCCACCGGTGATCACCACTGTCCCGGCCGGGCCGAAGGGTTCCGGGCCGACTTCGGGGAGCGCTGCGGCGGGCGTCGCCGCGACGAGCATGGGTGCCAGCAAAACCCCTTCTCGGATGGCAAGCTGAGGTTCGTTGCAGGACAACGCCATTGCCAACAGCGCCGGATCGGAAAGTTCACCGGCCGCCGCGTCCACGTCCACCAGGGTGATGCGGTCCGGATGCTCGTGTTGCACCGCGTTGATCAGCCCCCACGCGGGCGCGGCGGAGAGGTTGTCGATCGGTTCGTCGTCGCGGACCGCGACCGCGAGCCGGGTCGTGACCAGGAGGCGGGTCTCAGCCAAGCGATCCTCGCGGAGCCAGGACTGGACAGCACGCAGCGTCGCCTCCGCGGCGGCGTGCGCCCGCGTCGGCACGTCCGATTCTGCGCCTGGTTCGCCTGCCAGCCACAGCACGCGGCCTTCCGGCTCACCTCCGGAAAGCGCCTCCGCGAGCGGCATCAGATCGGTCGGGGCCGTGGCGGAGGCACCCACCGGCATCCACTCCACTCGGTAGAGGCTTTCGCCGACCCCGACGCCCGGCACCCGCGAGTCTCCGAGCGGCCGTAGCGCCAACGAATCCGCGGTCAGCACCGACTTGCCGGCGGCGTCGTACGCGGATACCCGGTATCGCTCGGGCCCGATGGTGGTGATGTGCACGCGTAAGGCGGTTGCGCCCACCGCGTGCAGTTGCACTGCGCCCCAGGCGAACGGCAGCCGGACGTCGCGTGCACCGGTGTCCGCGACACCGAGCGCAATCACATGCAGCGCCGCGTCGAGCACCGCCGGATGAATCCCGTACCCCGCAACCGCTGCAGCCGGGTCCTCCCCGCCCAGCCGCACCTCTCCGAACAGTTCGTCACCGCGGCGCCACGCTGCCCGCAGGCCCCGGAACATCGGACCGTACCCGTAGCCGGCGTCGTCGAGCACACCGTACAAACCTCTGACGTCGATCGGAGTGACACCGGCGGGCGGCCACTTTTCGAGGGAGTCGGCAGCGCCCACGTCCGCGGTGAGCACGCCGGTGGCGTGCCGGGTCCACACAGTGTCCCCCGAAGCGTCCGCCGGTCGCGAGTGCACCGATACCGTGGAATGGCCGGCGTCGCCGTCGGCGAGCACGCTCACCTGCACGGCCACTTCGCTGTCGTCGGGAATCGTCAAGGGCGCCTCGATGGTGAGTTCTTCGAGCCGGCCGCACGCGACGCGGCTTCCCGCGTGCAGGGCGAGTTCCACGAAAGCCGTGCCCGGCAGAATGACGGTGCCGTTCACCGCGTGGTCGCTCAGCCACGGAACGCGTTGCGGCGAAAGCAAGCCCGTGAATACCGCGCCACGACCTTCACCGAGCTCGACGGACGCACCGAGCATCGGGTGTCCCCCGGTCTCCATGCCCGCCGATGCGACATCACCGTGCGGCACGGAACTTTCCAACCAGTAGCGACGGTGCTGGAAGGCGTACGTGGGCAGATCGACCCACGGCTGCCGATCGTCGCGTCGGGCCCACCTCACGCGGTCCCACTCGATGTGCACTCCGTGTACGTGCGCCTCGGCGAGAGCTGCGGTGAACTGGCGGAGGCCTGCGTGTTCGCGCCGGAGGGTGCCGATGGCGCGTCCAGCGACACCCGCCGCCTCGAGGGTTTCCTGCAACGGTACGGTCAGGACAGGATGGCTACACGACTCCACGAACAGTCGATACCCGTCCGCGACAAGCGATCTCGTTGCCTGCTCGAACCGAACTGTGCGGCGCAGATTCCGATACCAGTAGTCCGCGTCGAGTGCGGTGCCGTCCAACGCACCACCCGACACCGACGAGTAGAACGGAATTCGCGACCGGTGCGGCTCGATCGAGGCCAGGGCGCCCAGAATCGGCTCGCGCAACACTGAAATGTCCGCGCAATGGGAGGCATATTCCACAGCGATCCGCCTCGCTTGGACACCGTCGCCCTGCACCTGCCCGACAAGGATGTCGAGTGCATCGACGGGGCCGGATACCACCGTCGCGGACGGCCCGTTGATTGCCGCCACCTCGATGGCGCCGGACCAGAATTGAATCTTCTCTCGCACGATGTCGTGCGGCAGTGCCAGCGAAGCCATCCCACCGCCACGCCGGGCCGACGCCGCGATCACCTTGCTACGCGCCGCGACGACCAGCGCCGCGTCGGAAAGGCTCAGTGCGCCGGCGACGTAGGCTGCCGCAATCTCACCCTGCGAATGACCGACCACAGCCGCCGGTTCGACGCCGTGTGAGCGCCACAGTTGCGCCAGACCGACCATCATCGCGAACAGCGCCGGCTGCACGACGTCGACGCGGTCCAGCGAGGCCGGATCGCGATCCCGCAGCACGTCGAGCAGCGAGAATCCGGTGTGCGGGGCCAACGCGTCGGCGCACTCCTGCACACTGTCGGCGAATACCGGCGAAGAATCCATTAGCTCCGTGGCCATGCCCACCCACTGCGAGCCCTGCCCGGGAAAGACGAACACCGGCCTGTCCCCGGCTTCCAACGCCACGCCGGTCACCACGTGGGGGCTGGGCGCGCCTCGGCTGAGTGCGTCCAGGCCGGCCAGGAAGACCTGCGGCTCCGCCCCGATCACGGCAGCGCGGTAGTCGAACGTGGCACGCGAGCCCAGCAGCGCCCCGGCCACCGCGGCGGGCGTCAGTTCTGGGTGGTCCGCGGCATACTCGCGCAACCATCCGGCCTGAGTGCGCAGCGCGGGTTCGGTGTGGCCGGACACGCACCAGGCCACGACTTCGTCTGGGGGAAAAGCCGATCCGGTGGTTACCGGCTCGACCGTCGGGGGTTGCTCGAGAATGACATGGGCATTGGTGCCGCTGATGCCGAACGACGAAACCGCTGCCCGGCGGGGCCGATCGACCTCGGGCCACTCCCGTTGGTCGGTGAGCAGGGACACCGAGCCGGCCGACCAGTCGACGTGTGGGGTCGGCCGGTCGACGTGCAGCGTCTGCGGGAGAACACCGTGCTGCATCGCCATGATCATCTTGATCACTCCGGCAACGCCGGCGGCCGCCTGGGTGTGCCCGAGATTCGACTTCACCGAGCCCAGCCACAGCGGTCGGTCGGCGGGGCGGTTCCGGCCGTAACCGGCCAGCAAGGCCGATGCCTCGATCGGGTCGCCCAATTTGGTGCCGGTGCCGTGCGCCTCGACCGCGTCGACGTCGCCCGGGCCCAGCCCGGCGTTGGACAGCGCCTGCCCGATCACCCGCTCCTGGGCCTGCCTGTTCGGAGCGGTGAGGCCGTTGCTCGCGCCATCCTGGTTCACTGCACTGCCCCGGATGACGGCCAGAATCCGGCGACCATTGCGCTCTGCGTCGGAAAGGCGTTCCAGGGCCACTATCCCCGCGCCTTCGCCCCACGCCGTACCGTCCGCCGCGGCGGAGAACGCCTTGCACCGCCCGTCGCGGGCCAGTCCGCGCTGGCGACTGAACTCGACGAACACCGCAGGAGTCGACATCACGGTCGCGCCCCCCGCCAGAGCCAGTTCGCACTCGCCGCTGCGCAGCGCTTGCATGGCGAGGTGGATGGACACCAGCGACGACGAGCAGGCCGTGTCGACCGTGATCGCCGGTCCGCTCAAGCCGAAGCTGTACGCCACGCGGCCGGAGGCGACGCTCATGGCGTTGCCGGTGATGAAGTACCCCTCGAGGTCTTCGGGCGGCATGCCGCCGGCCCGCGCCGCGTAGTCGATTCCGGACAGGCCAGTGAAGACGCCGACCTGGCGACCGTGCACCGACCGCGGGTCGATCCCGGCATGTTCGAAGGTTTCCCAGCTCGTTTCGAGAAGAAGCCGCTGCTGCGGGTCCATGGCCAGCGCCTCGCGGGGGGAGATGCCGAAGACCTCCGGGTCGAACCCCGCAGGGTCATCGAGAAAACTGCCCTGCAACGTGTAGGTCTTGCCCGCCTGCTCGGCCTTCGGATCATAAAGATCCGCCAGCCCCCAGCCGCGGTCCTCCGGGAACCCGGCGACGGTATCGGAACCCGATTCCACCAAACGCCACAAGTCCTGCGGTGACCGCACTCCGCCAGGGAACCGGCAGCCCATCCCGATGACGGCGATCGGTTCGCTACTCACTCCCTCGGCCTCGCGTAGCTTCGCCCGCGCCTGGTAGAGCTCTGCGGTGACCCGCTTCAAATAGTCGAGGAGTTTCGCCTGATCGGCCATCCGAGATCAGCTCCAATCCGAGAGCCCCCCCGGTCCAGCGCAGAAACCCGAGTCTATCCGCGACCACCGCCCGGACGCAGGCGATCCACTCATCGCTGTCCAGGAAACCCTCGATGCCGCATCGTCAGCTCGGCCGTGACGCACGGTGCGCTGAGGTATCTGTCCCGAACCCGCGACCAGAGTGAACGGTGGGGCGGGCGGGGCTCGAACCCGCGACCAATGGATTATGAGTCCACGGCTCTAACCGACTGAGCTACCGCCCCATCGCCGCGGATGTCCGGACTGCGGCGAGCCGATGTTACCGTGCCCGCGCCCTGAAGCAGCAGTCGGGATGCGGCTCGAATTCCGCGGCATCCGCGGCTGTGCGTTCTGGTCGTCACAAGCCTGTTGCGGCGCGCGGTGTGGGATGCCGCGGCCGCGGGTACCTCTGCAGTCAGCCGTCGTCGTCACGGGATTGCAAAGGACAGCAGTTCGTGGAGGGAGCAAGGTGAGCAATCAGCAACCAGGTCCGGATCCGGAGGATGCACCCGCACTCGAAAGAGGCGGTGGCGCTCCCGCGGGTGACACACCACCCGACGCGGGACAGACCTCAGGTCTATCTCATCCTCAACCGATGCCGGGGCGCACACTGCCAGTACTCACCTTCGTATTGGTCGGCCTACTGATCCTCGGGATCGCGGCCTTTTTCGTCGCGCGCGTGTTCGCGCTGTTCGACTGAAGTGACTTCCGGTCGCCTCTCGTCGGCACGCGCTTCGCCGGCCTGCGCTTCGTCGGCGACGAGTTCGTAACGTCGCCCGTAGGTTTCGACCAGGGCTTGGATCGCCGCGACCACGGGGACAGAGATCAGCGCACCGACCGCTCCGAACAACGACGCACCGACGATGACCGATCCGAACGCGACCGCAGGGTGGATCGAGACAGTTCGCGAGGTGATACGCGGGTGGAGGATGTAATTTTCCACCTGCTGATAGACCGTTCCGAATGCCACCACCCACACGCCGTCCATCGGCTGCGCTGCCGCCGCGATGATCGCCGGCAAGGCGATTGCGAGATACGTGCCCAGGGTGGGGACGAACTGCGAGACGACCCCCGTCCACAACGCGAGCGGTAGCCAATACGGGACGCCGATGAGCACGAGGAAGACTCCGGTGGAGACTGCGCTCACCGCGGCGAGGATCAGCCGCGACACCATGTATCCCCCGGTCTTCTCGACCGATATTTCCCAGACCGTGGAGATGACGCGCTGTTGCCGCGCCGGAAACCAGCTCGAGATCGTACGGCGAAGTGTGGGGCCCTGCGCCGACATGTAGAACACGAACAACAGCAACGTCAGCATCTGGAACACGACGCCGAGTAGTGACGACAAGACGCCCAGAACCCCTGGGGTGAAACGCTGCGCAAGGTCACGGATGGTGTCGGGGGTGAGATGAATCAGGTCGTCACCCGTCGCGAAATCCGTGTCGAGAACGCGATTGGACCACTCGGTGACCGAGGAGAGCGCGCCCGGAAGGGCCTTCAGCAGCTGGGCGAGCTGCTGGGCGAGGAGCGTTCCGAACAGAGCCAGGAATCCGATGGCGGCGACGAACAGAGCGAACAGGACCAGTCCGGTGGCGGCGCCCCGGCGCACACCCCGCGAGGCCATCCAATCGACGACAGGCTCGATGGTGATGCTGAACAACCACGCGAGGAACAGCAACCCCAGAAAGCCTCGCAGGTTGTGGAACAGCCAGCCCGACATCTGGTAGGCGGCCACTGCGAGGAGAACGTAGAAGATGGCCGGTCGCAGCCACCGCGGGGCGTCGCGCGAACCGATGCGTCCGGCCGACCCGGTCCCCTCTGCCTGGCCGCCGTCCTCACTCATCGCACACCCCGCGGTCGATTTGCTGTCGATACAGCGGGAATGTACTCGCCTGGGACGCACACCGATCCGGATTCACCCCGAGCACAGCAGAAACCCCCGCCCGGAAGAACGGGGCGGGGGTTTCGGTGCTCCCCCGGCTGGACTCGAACCAGCAACCGTCCGATTAACAGTCGGAAGCTCTGCCAATTGAGCTACAGGGGATTATTCTGCTGTGCTTCGCCGTTCCCGGCGACGCCTGAGAAACTGTAGCGCATAGCCCTACCCCAGTACCAAATCGGCTGCCTGTCGACCTATCAGGCAGGATGGAGAAGGTCGATGTGCACCGGGAGGAAGCGGGAATGATGCGGTTGTTGATCGGTATCGCGGCTGGGTACGTGCTGGGTACGCGAGCGGGACGTGCACGCTACGAACAGATCAGCCGGGCAACGAGGGCTGTGGCCACGAGCCCGGCCACCAAAAAGGTATTGCAGGTGTCCCGTCAGAAGCTGTCCGATTCGCTGAACACGCAGCCGAAGCTCGAGCCGATGAAGCCGATCGACGAGGACACCACGGTGTTCGTTCCCCACGATCAGTTGAAGAACCGGTGAGCGCAGCCGGCGGTCAGCCGGCCATCCCGTCCCTGGTGGTGTCGCCGATCGCCTGATCGAGGAGGCTGCGGCGGTATTGCTCCAGGGCGACGAGGTCGCCGAGCAGGGAGTGGAATTCGTCCGACTCGGTGGCCGGGGAGATGCGCTGCAGCTTGGACTTCAGCTCGGCCACCTGCTCCCCCACCCACACCTCCTGCAGGCGTGCGAGTACTCCGGAGATGTATCGGGGAACTCGGTCTTCTTCGGCGGGAAGTGGCTCGACGGCGAGTTCGGACACCAGCGATGCCGCTGTGATGTCGCCCACTCCCCGGCTGACGGCGTCGACCCACTCGCCTCCGCCGAGGCCTGCACTCGTTCCACCGGCGGCGATCATCGCTTCGCGGATCATCACGTACGCCGGGTGTGTGAAGGTCTCGACGGGCAGCGAGTCGAAGACCGTGCCGGCGATCGACGGGTACTGGAGCGCGCTCTTGAGAGCATCTCGCTGGGTCCAGAGGGTCGGGTCGTTGGGCCTGGGGCGCTGAATGCCGACGGGCAGCGCAGAGGCCTCGGCGGCGCCCTCTCGGGCCGCCTGCCGACGCGGTGGGGCGGGCACCGACCCGCGGGTCGACGCATGCTTACGTGCTTCGCTGTTCACTCGTTCGCGAATGTACGGAATGTTGTTCCAGCCCACCCAGCCGTCCAACTGCGTGGCATAGCTGTCCCGGAGCGTCTTTTCCTTGATCTGCCCGACCACGGGCACCGCCCGACGCAACGCCTCGGCCCGGCCGTCGGCCGTATCCATATCGATCTCGGCGAGGATCGATTTGATGACGAACTCGAACAGTGGGGTGCGCCGGGCCACGAGATCGCGGACGGCGGCGTCTCCGGACTTCTGACGGAGTTCGCAGGGATCCATACCTTCCGGCGCGATCGCAACGTACGTCTGCCCTGCGACCTTCTGATCCCCTTGAAAGGCCTTCATGGCAGCAGCTTGGCCGGCCGCATCACCATCGAAGGTGTAGATGATCTCACCGCGATGAAAACTGTCGTCCATCATCAATCGACGCAACATCGACAGATGTTCTTCACCGAACGCGGTTCCGCAGGCGGCAACGGCCGTTTTCACCCCCGCCATGTGCATCGCCATCACATCGGTGTAGCCCTCGACCACGACGGCCTGATGCCCTTTGGCGATGTCGCGCTTGGCGACATCCAGACCGAAGAGCACCTGAGACTTCTTGTACAGCATGGTTTCCGGGGTGTTGACGTACTTACCCGGCATCGTGTCGTCGTCGAAGAGCTTGCGTGCACCGAAGCCGATGACGTCTCCGGACAGGTTGCGGATCGGCCAGAGCAGGCGACGATGGAAGCGGTCGATGTGACCGCGGCGACCGGCCTTCGACAAGCCCGCCGCCTCGAGTTCCTTGACCTCGAAACCCTTGCCCAGCAGATGCTTCGTGAGGACATCCCAGCCGTCGGGCGCGTAACCGCAACCGAACTGCTGCGCGGCGTGTGCGTCGAAATTGCGCTCCGTCAGGTAGTCGCGGGCAGCCTGCGCGTCCGGTTCCTGCAGACGCGCGGCATAGAACTCCTGGGCGGCCGCATTGGCCGCCACCAGTCGCGCGCGAGTGCCGCGGTCTCGTTGGACCGAGGTGCCGCCACCCTCGTAGGAGATCGAATAGTTCAGGCGGTCGGCCAACTGCTCGACGGCCTCGACGAAGCTGATGTGGTCGATCTTCTGCAGGAACGAGTAGACGTCACCGCCTTCACCACAACCGAAGCAGTGATAGTGGCCGTGGTTGGGCCGAACATGGAACGACGGCGACTTCTCGTCGTGAAACGGGCACAGGCCCTTCATCGAGTCACCCCCGGCACGTTTGAGGGACACGTACTCCCCCACAATGTCCTCGATGCGGGTGCGCTCGCGAATGGCCGCAACGTCTCGATCAGGGATTCGGCCAGCCACGGCACACAGTCTAGGCGCTCCGGTGGGGGCGCAATTTTCGACTCGGAATCAGCAGTTCGGCGGCGCGGGTATCCCTGCGAACCGGTCACCGAGGTAGCTGACGCCGGCCCCACCCGTTTTACGTCAGCCCCAGCTCGCTTGCGCCCCCAGGCTGGCCTTGTCGACGCGTTCGAGCCTGCTCTCGGTGTAGGAGGCGATCTGGTCGACGATCACCCGGACCCGCGCGGAATCGTCACCGGCCTTGTCCCACGCGGGCAACAGCAGGGGGTCGAGCCCCGCCGGAGCGGTGGCCAGGAGCCATTCGGCCACTCGGTGAATCCGGTCACGCTGGCGATCCTGACGCGCCTTGTGGCCGGAGTCGGACATCACGTAGTACAGCGCGACGGTTTTCAGAAGTGCCACTTCGGAGGCCACCACCGGGGGGATCACCAGGTCGGCGTCATACCGGGCCAGCGGCTCGTCGCCGTTCACCGCGCGCGTGCCGCTGATCGCGGCTATGGCGAATCGGCCGACCAATTCACTGGTCAGATTTTTCAAGGCGACGGCGCTGGTCAGCGTGCCGTCGTAGCTGCCGACGCCCACCACCACAGGCAGGAGGCTGAGCCGATGCGCCGCCTCGACGAGATCATCGACGATCAGCCCGGGGAACTCGGAAACACCCAGTTCGGCCAGCGCCCGCTGTTCCACAGGATCGGCGAGGGAACGCAGGTCGATGCGGCCGGCGATCACACCGTCCTCGACGTCGTGAACGGAATACGCCACATCGTCGGCCCAGTCCATCACCTGGGCCTCGAGGCATCGACGGTTGTCCGGTGCACCCTCGCGCACCCAGATCAACACCTCGGCGTCGTCGTCGTACGCCCCGAACTTGGCACCTGGGCGGGGTCTCGTCCACGGGTACTTGATGGCCGCATCCAGTGCCGCGCGCGTGAGATTGAGTCCGGCGCTGTTGCCTGAAGGATCGAGGACCTTCGGCTCGAGGTTGGTGAGGATGCGCAGGTTCTGGGCGTTGCCTTCGAAGCCGCCGCAGTTCGCCGCGACCTCGTCGAGTGCTTTCTCACCATTGTGGCCGTAAGGCGGGTGGCCGATGTCGTGCGCGAGTCCGGCCAGATCCACCAGATCGGGGTCGCACCCGAGTCCGTCCGCGATCCCGCGGCCGATCTGCGCCACCTCGATCGAATGGGTCAACCGGGTACGGGGTGTGTCACCGTCCCTCGGCCCCACCACCTGAGTCTTGTCCGCGAGCCGGCGCAACGCAGCCGAGTGCTGCACGCGCGCGCGGTCCCGGGAGAAATCGGAACGGTGCTGGGCTGCCGCGATCCGACTCCCCGGCAGGCCGGCCCGCTTGGGCGGCTCGGAGACGCGCCGCGCGACGTCGTGGGTCGAGTATCCGGCCATCATTGTCCTGCCGTGTAGGGGAAGTCCGCGGAGAAGTGGGTGAGCTGGTACCAGATCAAGGCTCCGGTCTCCCGGGCGATCCCGTGTAACTGCGATTCTCGCGTGAAGACGGCCGGGCCCTGACGGGTGGGGGCCGTCCAGGCGTCGAGTCCGGCGTCGCGCGCCATCGTGCGGGTGCGCAGTGAATGCCACGGGTCGCTGACCAGAACCGCCGAGTTGATGCCCTGCTCCCCCATGGTCTCGCTGACCGCCTCGATGCTCAGCAGAGTGTCCGACCCCTCCTCGACTGCGGTGATGCTGTCGGCGGGGACGCCGCGCGAGATCAGATAGTTCTTGCCCGACGCCGCCTCCGTGTACTCGTCACCCTCCTGCTTTCCGCCAACGGTGATGACCTCGGGGGCCACGCCCTGTTCGTAGAGCTTGTAGGCCTGTTCGAGTCGGGCCTCGAACACCGACGACGGCGTCCCCGAGTACTGCGCGGCTCCCAATACGACTATGGCGTCGGCGATGGAGACGTCGTCGATCCGGGCCACCTGCCACACCCGGACTGCCGTGCCGAAGACGAGGGCGACGGCGACCAGGACCACTCCGACGATCACCCGGCGGGTCCACCGCGCCAACGTGCCGACGAACCCCAGGTGCGCCTCGGGGCGCGGCAGGTCGTGGCGTTCGCGGCTCGGTGCAGTATTCACTCCCCGATTCTGCCAGCTGCCGTCGAAGTGTCCCGGTGACGACTCGCCACACCGGATAGATTTGCTGCCATGCCACTCGCATCGCCACTCGAGCTCGAACAGTTGCCGTCGTCCCGTCGACGATTTTCCGCTGCGCGTGCTCTACGGTTCTCGGCCCTCGCTGCGGTCGCAGCCGTCCTGACTGTGGTGACGATCCTGTGGGGACCGGCGGTCGCGTCGGCCGATGCACCCTTCCGGTTGCCCACTCAGCTCACGGACAACGTGGGCGTGCTGGACGACGATCAGCGAGCCGAGGTCGAGGCCGCGATCGATCAGCTCTATGACGAGCACAAGGTGCGGTTGTGGGTTGTCTACGTATCCGACTTCGACGGTCTCGGCGCAGGACCGTGGGCTGATCGCACAGCCCAGGCATCCTCGCTCGGTGACCGTGACGCGCTGTTGGCAGTCGCCACCGTCGACCGCGAATACACCCTCATCGCCTCGGACAGCCTCGAAGAGATCACGAGCACTGAAGCGGAGAGCATCCGCGTCGACGCGGTCGAACCCGCTCTGCGCGAGGATGACTGGTCGGGTGGTGCGATTGCCGCGGCGGGAGGCCTCGGCGATGCGATGAGCGCGAGCGGCGGAATGTCGGTGCGCTCGCTGCTCATCGGCGGCGGCGTGGTGGCCGCCTGCGTCGGCGGAGTCGTCCTGTACTCCCGGAAGAAGAAGAACGACCGGGCCGAGGACGCCGTCGCGGCCGCGAGGAACATCGACCCCGCGGACACCAACGCACTGGCGGCCCTGTCGCTGCCCACTCTGGACGAGCGCGCCAAGGAAATTCTGGTCGACACCGACAACGCGCTGCGCACCAGCCGAGAAGAACTCGACCTCGCCCGCGGCGAGTTCGGGGAACAGTCGACGGCGTCGTTCACGGCGGCCTTCGAGAAGGCGGAGGCTGCTCTGGCCACCGCCTTCACCGTGCGCCAACGACTCGACGACGCGATTCCCGAGACTTCTGAGCAGCAGCGGGAGATGCTGATCGACATCATTTCCTCCTGCGGCCGGGCGGATCGTGAACTCGACGAACGGGTCCAGGAGTTCGACGGTCTGCGGAATCTGCTGATCACTGCGCCTGAGCGCCTCGACGCGCTGACTCGCGACATCATCGCGGCGACTGTCCGCATTCCGGAGTCCACCCGCACACTCGAGGCTCTGCAGACGCAGTTCCCGGCCGAGACGCTAGCGTCCATCTCCACCAATGTGACAATGGTGCAGGAACGGTTGGCGTTCGCGGAGCAAGCAGTGAGCGAGGCGCGCGACGCCGTCGCCCTCCCGCCGGGAAAGCAGGGACCGGCCGTCTCGGCGATCCGCCGGGCAGAGGGAGCACTCGAGCAGGCCCGGACATTGCTCGACGCCGTCGATCATGCAGCCGAGAACATCCGCCATGCGATCGCGGCCTTGCCAGCGGCGATCAGCGACATCGAGGCCGGTATCGCCACTTCCGCCCAGTTCACCGAGCAGGGTGGTAACCCACTTTCCTCGACCCGGGCCGCGGCCGAGACCGCGCTCGAAGCGGCACACACCTCGAAGGACACCGATCCGCTCGGCACCTTCACCGCAATCGTCAAGGCCGACGCCGAACTCGACGCCGTCCTGGCAGCGGCCCAGGAATCCCGCCGGCAGACCGAACGCGCCCAGCAGCGCCTCGACCAGAACGTGGTGGCAGCGCAGTCACAGGTGACTGCGGCCGCGGATTTCATCGGCACCCGACGCGGAGCGATCGGTGCGGAGGCCAGGACCCGGCTGACCGAGGCACAGCGTCATCTCGCCGCCGCGCATCAGGTGCGGGACACCGATGTCTCCCGTGCCCTGCAGCATGCGCAGGCCGCTTCGGCTCTCGCCGTCGACGCCCTGAGTATTGCTCGAAACGACGTGCAGGACTGGGAGTCTCGTCAAGGTCCCGGACCCGGGGCCGGCGGGAATGTCGCAGGCGCGGTCCTCGGCGGAATACTGATCGACAGCGTCATGCGGGGCGGATTCAGCGGTGGCCGGAGCTGGGGAGGCCGCAGTTCCCGTGGCGGTTTCGGTGGCGGTAGTTTCGGTGGCGGGCCGGGCTCCTTCGGTGGTCCGCGCAGCTCCGGCCGGATCAGCGGAGGCGGCCGGTTCTGACCTTCCGCGGGCCTACTCGACGTCGCTGCACGAGCGGGTACCACCGGACCCGAACAGGGCTACCGCGAGTCCCAGAAAGCCTGCGCTCCCCACCATCAACGCACCACATAACAGCACATCACTCATCGGTGCCCCCTTTCGTCTGTCACAAGTGGAAGCAGATCCCGGTGCGGTTGCGAAACGGTCGCACCGGGGATCTGCCCACCATTCCTCGAATCTCTGATCAGCAGCCGAGAAGGCGCTGAGCCAGGTAGCCCTCCACCTGGTCGAGCGCGACTCGCTCCTGAGTCATCGAATCACGCTCACGCACGGTGACCGCATGGTCCTCGAGGGTGTCGAAGTCGACCGTGATGCAAAACGGTGTACCGATCTCGTCCTGTCGACGGTAGCGGCGACCGATGGCGCCGGCGTCGTCGAACTCGACGTTCCAGTTCTGCCGAAGCGTCGCGGCCAGATCCTTGGCCTTGGGCGTCAGATCGGCATTGCGGGAGAGCGGCAACACCGCGGCCTTCACCGGCGCGAGACGGCGGTCGAGCCGCAGCACCGTCCGCTTGTCGACTCCGCCCTTGGCGTTGGGCGCCTCGTCCTCGGTGTAGGAGTCGACGAGGAAGGCCATCAGGGACCGGGTGAGGCCGGCTGCCGGTTCGATGACGTACGGCGTGTACCGGTCACCGCTGGCCTGGTCGTAGTAGCTGAGATCGGTGCCCGAGTGCTTCGAGTGGGTCGAGAGATCGAAGTCGGTGCGGTTGGCCACACCCTCGAGCTCGCCCCACTCGCTGCCCTGGAAGTGGAACCGATACTCGATATCGACGGTCCGCTTGGAGTAGTGCGACAGCTTGTCCTGTGTGTGCTCGTACAGACGCAGGTTGTCCTTGTTGATGCCCAGGCCCGTGTACCAGTCCATGCGGTAGTCGATCCAGTACTGGTGCCACTCTTCGTCCTCGCCGGGCTTGACGAAGAATTCCATCTCCATCTGCTCGAACTCGCGGGTGCGGAAGATGAAGTTTCCGGGCGTGATCTCGTTGCGGAAGCTCTTGCCGATCTGGCCGATACCGAACGGCGGCTTCTTGCGGGACGTGGTGAGCACGTTCGCGAAGTTCACGAAGATGCCCTGCGCGGTCTCCGGGCGGAGGTAGTGCATGCCCTCTTCGCTCTCGACCGGGCCGAGGTACGTCTTGAGCATCATGTTGAAGTCACGGGGTTCGGTCCAGCGGCCCACTGTGCCGCAGTCGGGGCACGCGATGACGTCCATGGTGACGTCGTCGGGATTGTCGAGGCCCTTCTTCTCTGCATACGCCTCCTGCAGGTGGTCCTGACGGTGACGCTTGTGGCAGTTGAGACACTCGACCAACGGGTCGTTGAACACGCCGACGTGGCCGGACGCCACCCACACCTCACGCGGGAGAATCACCGACGAGTCGAGACCGACGACGTCCTCGCGGCTGGTGACCATGTTGCGCCACCACTGCTTCTTGATGTTGTCCTTGAGTTCGACACCCAAGGGGCCGTAATCCCAGGCCGACTTCGTGCCTCCGTAGATCTCACCGCACGGATAGACGAGGCCACGACGCTTCGCCAGGTTGACGACGGTTTCGACTTTGGATTTCGGTGCCACTCGAGTGCTCTCCATCTGGGTAATAGATGCATGGTTACGTGCAGTTTTCGGGTCCCAGCCTATCTGTCCGTTTCCGTCCGCTTCACCCACCCGGTTGACATGCGTATTCATGCATATCAAAATGGAATCGATTTGCAATAAGATGGTCGATGAGCTGGCCGAGGGTACTCCCCGACCATTCTGTCGCTTCGTGTCCGGAAATACCGAAGGAGATCCGCTGTGAGCGTGACCGATACCGGCGATCTTCATCCGTTCGACACCGCCCCGCCCGCCCCTGTGCCGTCGAAGGAGACATTGGCAGCGGCAGGTGACATCCTGCGCGCACTCGCTGCGCCGGTACGGATCGCCATCGTTCTCCAGCTCCGCGAATCGGAGCGCTGCGTGCACGAACTCGTCGGCGCGCTGGGAGTCACCCAACCACTGATCAGCCAGCACCTTCGCGTGTTGAAGGCTGCGGGCGTGGTGCGCGGCGAACGCACCGGCCGCGAGGTTCTCTACCGCCTGGTGGACGACCACCTCGCGCACATCGTCGTGGACGCCGTCGCGCACGCCGAGGAAGGATGATTGTGTCGACCCAGAACGCCGAGCAACGCAAACCTGTGGTCGTCGGAGTGCGCGCCACCAAGCAGCGCAGCGCGATCTCCGCCCTCCTCGACGACATCGAGGAATTCCGCTCGGCGCAGGAGCTGCACGACGAACTCCGTAAGCGCGGCGAGGGCATCGGCCTCACCACCGTCTACCGCACACTGCAGACGCTGGCCGACGCCGGAACAGTCGATGTCCTGCGGACGGACACGGGCGAATCGGTGTACCGCAGGTGCTCGTCGGGGCACCATCATCACCTCGTCTGCCGTACTTGCGGCTACACCGTCGAGGTCGAAGGACCGACCGTGGAGCAGTGGTCGCAGTCGATCGCCGAGTCCCACGGCTTTTCCGACGTCAGCCACACCGTCGAGATCTTCGGCCTTTGCAAGGACTGCACTACGTCGCGGTGAGCGTCAGGGGATCAGTCCCTGCCGGGCCGTGTCCGCGCCGGACAGAGCCAGAAGCAGCATCGTGGTGAGTGCCTCGTCCTCGAGACCGGCCGCAGGAAACGTGTAGCGCAGGATGACGTCGGCGAGTCTGCCGTGTCCGAACACAGCGATCGAGCCGAACTGGAGCGCGCTGTTTCGTTCGGCCACCTTCTTGTGCAGCGCCGCACTGACGGGACGATCCCAGGCGAGGACACACGTCATCGACAACACGTCCAGTCCCTCGGTCAGGGTCATCGCGCTGATCGAGCACAGCGCACCGGCGTACTCGAAACCGAGCGAGCCGTCGTCCGCCCGGTCGACCGTTGCGAAATGGGCCAGCGCCGATTCTGCGCGCGCCAAGAGCGCCGGCGCACCGTCGGCGGTCACTTGACGCCACCGAATCTGCGGTCGCGGGAGGCATATTCGACGCAGGCCGCCCACAGATCACGCCGGTCGAAATCGGGAAACAGCTTTTCCTGATAGACCATTTCCGCGTAGGCGGACTGCCAGATCAGAAAATTGGAGGTTCGTTGCTCACCGGACGGCCGCAGGAAGAGATCGACGTCCGGCATGTCGGACTCGTCGAGGTACCGGGCCACCGTCGCCTCCGTGATCTTCTCCGGATCGAGTTGTCCTGCAGCCACCCGACGCGCGATTTCCTTCGTCGCGTCGGCGATCTCGGCGCGCCCGCCGTAATTGACGCACATGGTCAGGTTCATCACCGTGTTGTGCTTCGTCAACTCCTCGGCGATCTCGAGTTCCTTGATGACGCTGCGCCACAACCGTGGTCGCCGTCCTGCCCACCGCACGCGGACACCCATCTCGTGCATCTCGTCGCGGCGGCGGCGGATCACGTCACGGTTGAAGCCCATCAGGAATCGCACCTCTTCCGGACTGCGCTTCCAGTTCTCCGTCGAGAACGCATACGCCGAGAGCCATTCGACGCCCATCTCGATGCATCCGCAGACCGCGTCCATCAACACGGCCTCGCCGCGTTCGTGCCCCGCAGTCCGGGGCAGTCCCCGTTCCTGCGCCCAGCGGCCGTTCCCGTCCATCACCAGTGCGATGTGCCGAGGTATCAGTTCGGTCTGCAGGCCCGGGGGCCGGGCACCCGACGGATGCGGGTCCGGCGGCCGAATCCGGCGGTCGGCCGCAGAGTCAAGCGGAGTTCGAGGTTCGCGTCGTCGAATCACGGTCCCCATCCTGCCTGACCGAATTCTCCGGCCCCACGGCCGGATGCGGACGGGCCCGTTCGATCAGGGGAAGGGTGCGGAGCTGCCGTTCGAGGTGCCACTGCAGATGCGCGGCGACGAGGCCGCTGGCCTGACTGCGCAGCGGTGCCGCCACGTCCTCGGTTTGCGCCCAGTCTCCACGGAACAGCGCGTCCATCAGTGACAGCACTCCGGGCGACGGGGTGGCCGCACCGGGCGGGCGGCAGTGCGTACACACTGCGCCCCCAGCGGACACATGGAATGCCCGGTGGGGTCCGGGTGCGCTGCACCGCGCGCACTCGTCCAGCGCGGGCGCCCACCCCGCATACCCCATGGCCCTGAGCAGGAAGGCATCGAGAATCAGCTCACACGGCCGATGATGTTCCGCAACGGCGCGCAGCGCACCCACAGTCAGGCGGTGCAATTGCAGCGCAGGGGCGCGCTCCTCACCGGCGAGCCGCTCGGCGGTTTCGAGGATCGCGCACGCGGTGGTGTACCGGGAGTAATCGTCGACGATGTCGGTGGCGAACGCGTCGACCGTCTGCACCTGGGTGACGATGTCGAGGTTGCGGCCCGGGTAGAGCTGCACGTCGATGTGGGCGAACGGCTCGAGCCTGGCCCCGAACTTGGACTTCGTGCGGCGCACACCCTTGGCGACCGCGCGCACGAGACCGTGCTGGCGGGTGAGGAGTGTGACGATACGATCGGCCTCACCCAGCTTGTGCTGGCGCAGGACCACCGCGTTGTCTCGATACAACCTCACCGGTCCAGTCTCCCACGTCGAGGCGACCACATTCCGCAGGCCGAGCCGCGTACGACGGTCAGGGCTCGGTGCGTCCGTCGCGCACGGCGTCGACGACGTCGCGGACTCCGGCGATGACGAGTTGCGGTTGCTCGATGTTGATGTTGTGGCCGCTGTTCGTGTTCGCGACGTGCGTGGCACCCGGAACGAGTTGGGCCAAATCCTCCTGCGCCTTCGGCTGCACGTCGTCGAGGGCCGGGCCGTAGCCGGGATCGATGTCGGCGGGGAGGCTCCCGTTCGCGATGCCCTCTGCGATCTGTGGCGCCACTGAGCGGTCGGCGGAGAGGACGACGAGAGGCATGGGCCGGATCGGTTCGGCGGCGCGGATCTCGTCGAAGCTGCGCTCGAAGTCGACGCGCTCGAGGTCCGGGTACTCGTCGAGACTGTCCTGTTGCGGGGTGTTGAGCCGCAGAAACTCCTGGAACTGTTCCGGGGGCAGGAGTGTCTGCAGCTCCTCCGACTGCGCGTCGATCAGCACGAGGCCCGCCACCTCGTCGGGATGGGTACCGGCGAAGAGTCTCGCGATCTGACCACCATAGGAGTGGGCGGCCAGAACATAGGGACCGGACCCGGCCTCGTCTGTGGTGCCCAGCAGCGACTGGAGATCGGCGACCGCGTCCGTGGTGGTGATCGGCTGCGGGACCGGGTCGCTGCGGCTCAATGCGTCCCCGCTCAGGACGACTCCCGGCCGATCGTACGAGCAGACCCGCGTGAACTCGGCGGCTCCGCCGAAGGCCGAGGTGCTCGCGGGATCGGCCGTCGCCGTCCACTGATCGGCGCCGAACCGGAGACCGGACACGAACACCACGGTCGGTGTGCCTGTGCCCGCACACTCGAGGTAGATGTTCCGACCCCCGCCGATGTCGACTGTGCCAGCGAAATCCTCGCTCGCGCCGCCGCCCGTTCCGCACGCGGCAACGAGCACCACCACCCCGACAGCGGAGAACCACCCCGATACCCGCTGCCACAGCGACACCGCACACCTCGCAACGCTTCTGGGAAACGCACAGCGCTTCCGGGTGATCCATACCCTTATCTCCCCTGATCAAACCCGGGGGCCGCACAGCGTGCGGACTGCGATCTCCCGGGAAGCCAGTGCGGGCTGCAATCACCGGTCGTGAGCGGGGTCACCTCGCCCGGTCACACCTGGAACCGGTAGCCCATCCCGGCCTCGGTGATGAGGTGACGCGGGTGGGACGGGTCGTCCTCGAGTTTGCGTCTCAGCTGCGCCAGGTACACCCGCAGGTAGTGGGTCTCGGTGGCGTACGCCGGACCCCACACCTCCCGCAGCAGCTCCTTCTGCCCCACCAGCTTGCCCTTGTTGCGCACGAGCATCTCGAGCATCCCCCACTCGGTCGGCGTCAGGTGCACCTCGGCCCCCGCTCGGCGCACCGTCTTCGCCGCCAGATCGACCGTGAACGAATCCGTTTCCACCACAGGTTCACTCGTGTCGACGGCCGTCGTCGCCCGGCGGGCGGCCGCACGCACCCGCGCCAGGAACTCGTCCATCCCGAACGGCTTGGTGACGTAGTCGTCGGCGCCGGCGTCGAGGGCCTCCACCTTGTCCGCGGAGTCGGTCCGCGCCGACAGCACGATCACCGGTGCGGGGCACCACCCGCGGAGGCCGGCGAGCACCTCGGTGCCGTCCATGTCGGGTAGCCCGAGGTCGAGCACGATCACGTCCGGTGGTCGCTCGGCCGCGGCGCGCAGGGCGGCGGCACCGGAAGCTGCCGTCACGACGTCGTATCCGCGCACACTCAGATTGATCCGCAGGGCGCGGAGAATCTGCGGTTCGTCGTCGACGACGAGAACTCTCGTCATGGATGCTCCCCTCCCGCCCCGGCCAATTCCACCACCATTGTCAGACCACCGCCGGGGGTGTCGGTGGCGCTGATGGTCCCGCCCATCGCGTCGACGAATCCGCGGACGACGGACAGCCCGAGCCCGACTCCCGTGGTCGTGTCGCGGTCCCCCAGCCGCTGGAACGGGGCGAACATCTCGTCTGCCCGCCCACGCGGAATTCCCGGCCCCGTGTCGGCGACGGTGACGACGGCGCGGTCGCCCACCGCCGCGGCACCGACCCGGATCACGGAGTCCTCACCGTAGCGGAGTGCGTTGTCGATCAGATTCGCGAGCACCCGCTCGAGCAGGCCCGAATCCGCCATCGCCGCGACCGTTCCGACGTCGACCTCCACCCGTTCCCGGGCCCGGGTACCGGTCCGGCCGCCGATTCCCAGACCCACCAGCGCCCGGTGCACCACCTCGTCGAGGTACACCGGCCGCAGTGTCGGGGTCACCACTCCCGCCGCGAGACGGGAGGAATCGAGCAAGTTGCCCACGAGAGAGGTCAGGACGTCGGCCGATTCCTCGATGGTCGCGAGCAGTTCGGCGGTGTCCTCAGGGGAGAAGTCGACGTCGTCGCTGCGCAGACTGGACGCGGCGGCCTTGACCGCCGCCAGCGGTGTCCGGAGGTCGTGGCTGACGGCGGAGAGCAGCGACCGCCGCAGCCGGTCGGCCTCGGCCAGGGCCTGCGCCTGGCCCGCTTCCTGCGCGAGCTCGGACTGGCGAATCATGCCGACCGCCTGGTTGGCGACGGCGAGCAGCACGCGACGGTCCCGGGCGTGCAGTTCGCTACCGCGCAGGGCGAGCGCGTACTCCCCTTCCCGCACCTCGCAGACCGTGTCGGCGTCGTCGATGCTCTCCGGTGGGTGCGGCCCGACGGACCCCACCGGACCGCGGTCCCGGTGCAACACGCTGACCGAATCCTGGCCGTAGGTCTCGCGCACCTTCTCGAGCAGCGTGTCGAGATCAGCTCCGCGCAGTACCGATCCGGCAAACAGTGCCAGCAACTCGGCTTCCTGCGACGCCCGGCGGGCTTCCCGTGAACGCTTGGCGGCCGCGTCGACCAGGACCGCGACGGCAACCGCCACCACGAGCAGCACCACCGTGGTGATGAAGTTGTCCGGCTCCGCGATGGTGAAGCTCCGCACCGGCGGCGTGAAGAAGTAGTTGAGGAACAGACCCGAGATCAGCGCGGAGAACGCTGCGGGCGCCACACCGCCGAGCAGCGAGACGAGCAGCACCACGATGAAGAACAGGGCCCCCTCCCCGTCCAATCCGAGCCGCCGGTCGACGGCACTCATCACCAGCGTGGCCACCGACGGGACGAGGACGGCGGCGATCCAGGCGATCGCCGTGCGCGAACGGGATCCCACCGGCGACAAGCGCCTCGGACGGTGGGATTCGCCGTGCGTCACCATGTGCACGTCGATCGACCCGGACTGTTGCACCACGCTCGCGCCGATGCCCTCGTCGAGGATGCGCGCCCATCTCGATCTTCGCGACGTCCCGAGCACCAGCTGCGTGGCATTTGCCGTCCGGGCGAAGTCGAGCAGCGTAGTCGGCACGTCGTCGCCGACGACGCTGTGCAGGCTCGCTCCGATGTTCGCGGCGAGAGTGCGCACCTTGCCCATCTCCGGCGCCGAGACACCCGCGAGGCCGTCGCCGCGCACCACGTGCACGACGATCAGCTCGGCGCTGGATCTCGACGCGATCCGGCCGGCGCGCCGAAGCAGCGTCTCCGATTCCGGTCCGCCCGTCACCGCGACCACCACCCGTTCCCGGGCCTCCCATGTATCGGTGATCTTGTTCTCCGCACGATATTTCGCGAGCGCCGCATCCACCTGATCGGCCACCCACAGCAAGGCGAGCTCGCGTAGTGCGGTGAGGTTTCCCTTCCGGAAGTAGCTGCTCAGCGCCGCGTCGACCTTCTCCGCGGCATAGATGTTGCCGTGGGACAGCCTGCGGCGCAAAGCCTCCGGAGTAATGTCGACCAATTCGACCTGAGTGGCGGCTCGCACCACCTCGTCGGGAACCGTCTCCTGCTGCACCACGCCGGTGATCTGCTGGACGACGTCGTTGAGGCTTTCGAGGTGCTGGACGTTGAGCGTCGAGAGGATGTCGATCCCTGCGGCGAGAAGTAACTCCACGTCCTGCCAGCGTTTCTCGTGGACGCTGCCCGGCGTATTCGTATGCGCGAGCTCGTCGACGAGGACAAGCGCCGGTCTACGGGCCAGCACCGCCTCGACATCGAGTTCCCGGCCGACCATGCCCCGGTAGGCGATCAGCTTGGGCGGAATCAGCTCGAGGTCGCCGAGTTGCGCTGCCGTGCGGTCGCGGCCGTGGGTCTCCACCACGGCCGCGACAACGTCGCACCCCCGCTCCCGGCGGCGGTGCGCCTCACCGAGCATCGCGAACGTCTTGCCGACACCTGGTGAGGCACCGAGGTAAATGCGCAGTTCACCGCGTCGGCGTTCGACTTCAAGGCGCTCGCCGTCGGTTCCGATACCACTCACCTCGCCATCATCCACCAGCGGTCGGGGCCGTGCACTCAGGAGCGGTCAGACCGAGGGCCAGGTTCAGTTCGAGGACATTCACCCGTTCCTCACCGAGGAAGCCGAGTTGCCTTCCCTCGGTGTTCGCATCGACCAGTTGCCGGACCCGGGTCTCGCTGAGACCGTTCACTGCCGCCACCCTCGGCACCTGCAACGCCGCGTACGCGGGACCGATGTGCGGGTCGATGCCCGAGCCGGACCCGGTGACCGCGTCCGCCGGTACCTCGGAGGGGTCCACCCCTTCCCGGGTCGCGATCGCCGCCCGCCGGTCGGCGATGAACGTCGCCAGGATCGCACTGCTCGGACCCTGGTTGGTGGGCAGAGCGGCGGCGGGGTCGCCCGGCGCGAACGGATCCTGTTCGGCCACCGACCCGGTGACCCGGTTGTGGAAGAACGGATCCGGCTCCCCCGCAGGCACCTGTGGGTCGACACCGACCCACCGGCTCCCGACGACGCACCCGGTGCTGTCGCGCACCGGAGACCCCTCGGCCGCTCCGGCGCCGATCCTGCTCACCCCCCACACGGCGGCGGGATAGAGCACACCGAGGACTGCCGTGAGTGCGAGCAGGACGAGTAGTCCGGCCCAGGTCTGCCGGAGCAGGCCGATGAGAAATCGCATGCGGGATCACCCAATTCCGGGAATGAGACGGACGACGAGGTCGATGAGCCAAATACCGGCGAACGGCGTGATCACACCGCCGAGACCGTAAATCAGCAGGTTGCGGCCCAGTAGCGACGACGCCGACGACGGACGGTAGCGAACGCCCTTCAACGACAACGGGATCAGCGCGACGATCACCACGGCGTTGAAGATCACCGCCGACAGGATGGCCGATTCCGGGGTGGCCAGCCGCATGATGTTCAACGTGTCCAGCTGCGGATAGATGCCGCTGAACAGGGCGGGAAGAATCGCGAAGTACTTGGCCAGGTCGTTGGCAAGCGAGAACGTGGTGAGCGCACCGCGGGTGATGAGCAGCTGCTTGCCGATCTCCACCACCTCGATGAGCTTGGTGGGATCCGAATCGAGATCCACCATGTTCCCGGCTTCCTTCGCCGCGGACGTCCCGGTGTTCATCGCCACCCCGACATCCGCCTGGGCCAGCGCCGGGGCGTCGTTGGTGCCGTCCCCGGTCATCGCGACGAGTCGGCCACCCTCCTGTTCCCTACGGATCAGCGCGAGCTTGTCCTCGGGGGTCGCCTCGGCCATGAAGTCGTCGACTCCGGCCTCGGCCGCGATGGCCTTCGCGGTCAACGGGTTGTCGCCGGTGATCATCACCGTGCGAATCCCCATGGCCCGCAGTTCCGCGAACCTCTCCGCGATGCCCGGTTTCACCACGTCCGACAGCGCGATCACGCCGAGGACGGTCGCTGCGTCTCCGTGGACGGCGGCCACCACCAGCGGCGTCCCCCCGGCCTGCGCGATCTGGTTCACACTGTCGGTGACCGCGGGCGCCGCGCGAGCGCCGAGCGCCTGCACCCAGGTCAGCACCGCGTCGCTTGCGCCCTTGCGGATCCGGGCGCCGTCGATGTCGAGTCCGCTCATCCGGGTCTGCGCCGTGAACGGCACGAACTCCGCCGCTCTCTCCGCCTCGGACGGTGCCGGGTCCAACCCGAAGTCGCGGGCACACAGGTCCACGATGCTGCGACCCTCGGGCGTGCCGTCCGCGAGGCTGGACAACCGTGCGGCCGTGGCCAACTCGATCGCGGAAACCCCCGGTGCGGGATGCAGCGCCGTGGCCTGCCGGTTGCCGAACGTGATGGTGCCGGTCTTGTCCATCAGCAGGGTGTCGATGTCGCCGGCCGCCTCCACCGCCCGCCCCGACATCGCCAGGACGTTCCGCTGCACCAGCCGGTCCATCCCGGCGATGCCGATGGCCGAGAGCAGGGCCCCGATCGTGGTCGGGATCAGGCACACCAGCAGCGCGATCAGCTTGATCGGATCCTGCTCCTGGCCCGCGTACAGGCCCATCGGACCGATCGCGACGACGGCCAGCAGGAAGATGATCGTCAGCGACGCCAGCAGGATGTTCAGCGCGATCTCGTTCGGCGTCTTCTGCCGCGCCGCCCCCTCCACGAGGGCGATCATCCGGTCCACGAACGACTGTCCGGGGGCCGCGGTGATGCGCACGACGATCCGGTCGGACAGCACGGTCGTGCCACCGGTGACGGCACACCGGTCGCCGCCGGATTCGCGGACGACGGGTGCCGATTCGCCGGTGATGGCCGACTCGTCCACGGTCGCAATGCCGTCGACGACGTCACCGTCGCCGGGTATCACCTCCCCCGCCTCGACGACGACCCGGTCGCCGACGGTGAGTTCGGTACCCGCGACCGACTCCACCCGACCACTCGCCGTGATCCGGTGGGCGACCGTGTCCTGCTTCACCTTCCGCAGGCTCGCCGCCTGCGCCTTGCCCCGGCCCTCCGCGACCGACTCGGCCAGATTCGCGAACAACACGGTGAACCACAGCCAGGCGACGACGGCCCAGGAGAACACCGACGGGTCGGCGACGGCCATGACCGTGGTGACGACGGAGCCGACGAACACCACGAACATCACCGGGTTGCGGGCGAGGTGCCGGGGGTCGAGTTTGCGCAGGGCGCCCGGTAGCGCCGTCACCAGCTGGGCGGGGCTGAAGATTCCCGCTTTCACGGGTGCCGGGCCGTGGCCGCCCTCGGGCGTCGTGGTCGCCGCCCCGGTCGCCGGACGACTGGTCACGTTTACACTCACTGCAGAGCCTCCGCGATCGGTCCCAGCGCGAGGGCCGGGAAGAATGTCAACGCCGCGACGAGCACGACGGTGCCGGTGAGGAGCCCGGTGAACATCGGGCCCGCCGTCGGCAGGGTTCCGGCGCCTGCGGCCGTCTTCTTCTGCGACGCCAGGGATCCGGCGAGCGCGAGGACGAAGATGATGGGCAGGAACCGGCCGAACAGCATGCACAGGCCGAGAGCGGTCTGGAACCAGTCGCTCGTCACCGTCAGCCCGCCGAACGCACTACCGTTGTTGTTCGAGGCCGACGCGAACGCGTACAGCACTTCCGAGAATCCGTGGATGGATCCGGGACTTCCCGGGTCGCCGCTGTTGCCCTGGTAACTGGTGGTCGAGGACAGAATCACGGTGATTCCGGTCCCGATCAGGACCAGCGCCGGCATCACCAGAACGGACAGGGCGGCGAGGGTGATCTCCCGCTGCCGCAGCTTCTTGCCGAGGTATTCGGGTGTGCGGCCGACGAGGAGTCCACCGACGAAGACGGCGATCAGAGCGAGGACGAGAATTCCGTAGAGCCCGGTGCCGACACCGCCGGGCGCGATCTCGCCGAGCAGCATGTTGAGCAGAACGGCTCCGCCGCCGAGCGGCGACAGGCTGTCGTGCGCCGAATTCACCGCGCCCGTGGACGTTCCGGTGGTGCTCACGGCGAACAGTGCCGTTCCCGGGATTCCGAAACGCACCTCCTTGCCCTCCATCATCGCGCCCGCGGCGGTGGCGGCGACGCCGCGCCGACCCGACTCCGCGGCCAGCGTGACCGCGAGGAGCGATCCCCACAGGATGCCCATCACGGCGAGCAGGGTCAGACCCTGCTTGCGGTCGCCGACCATGCTGCCGAATGTGCGGGTGAGCGAGACCGGGATCAGCAGGATCGCGAGGATCTCGACGATGTTGCTGATCGGCGTCGGGTTCTCGAACGGGTGCGCCGAATTGGCGGCGAGGATCCCGCCGCCGTTGGTGCCGAGTTCCTTGATCGCTTCCTGCGAGGCGACGGGTGCGAGTGCGTTGGTGACGGAGTTGCCGTCCAGACCGGTGGACGCGAAGCCCGGGTCGAAGGACTGGATCACGCCCTGGCTCAGCAAAATCAGCGCGATCACGAAGGAGAACGGCAGCAGAATCCGCAGGCTGCCCCGGGTGAGGTCCACCCAGAAGTTGCCGATCTCACCGCCGCGCGACACCCGGACGAACCCGCGGATCAGCGCCACCACGACGGCCATGCCCACCGCTGCGGACACGAAGTTCTGCACGGCGAGCCCGACCGGCTGGGTCAGGTTGCTCATCGTGGTCTCGGGCGCATACGACTGCCAGTTGGTGTTCGTCACGAACGACACGGCCGTGTTGAACGCCACCGCGGGACTGACCCCGGAGAGGTCCCCGGACAGCGGCAGCACTCCCTGGATGCGCTGCAGGGCGTAGAGGAACAGCACACTCGCCGCGGAGAATCCCAGCACGCTGCCCGCGTAGCCGTACCAGGTCTGCTCGGTGTGGGGGTTGATGCGGCACAGGCGGTACAGGACGGATTCGACCCGCAGGTGACGTCGTGATTCGTACACGCGCGCCATGTAGTCGCCCACCGGCACGTATGCGACCGCGAGTACCGCGAGGACGAAGGCGACCTGCAGTCCGGCCGCCAGGGCAGGCGTCATCAGAACCGCTCCGGGTCGATGAGCGCGATCAGGAGGTACACGACGAGCGCGGCGGCGATAGCGACGAGCGCGACCGCGAGTATTCCGGCGCCCGTCATTTCACGCGTCCGGTCTGCAGGGCACGGAGAACGACCGCGCAACAGGCGAATCCGCCGAGGACGAGCGCGACGTAGGCCACATCGGCCATGTGAGGATCCCTCTTCGTACTGATCCTGCGGTTCAGCGCAGGCATGACACCCCACGGTTGTGGGGTGTCATGCCAGCATCACGCCGGATCTCGGCGAAAGAGGCGGCGCTGACGAAGCGCTTACGGGACTCCTCCGGCTCTTGACGCTTTCCTTACGCGGTCCGGGTCAGCCGCGACACGGACGCGGGCACAGGCGTGCCGCTCGCCACCCACGGCGCCGGGACGGGCGCGCCGGCGACCGACCGAACCGGGACCACGCCGGCCCACGCGCTGCTGGTTTCGGTGGGTTCGCCCGGCGGTGCGTCCCGCACCTTGACGGTCCACTGGCCCGGCGTGATCGGGAGGGCGAGGGCCAGTGTCGCGGCGAGTTCCTTGCGCCGGTGCCCCCGGACCTCGGTGCTGCGGCCGGGGATCAGCACGTCCGACAGCGCGTTCAGTGCGTCGGCGGATTCGTCTTCGCCGAGGGTGACGAGGTTGCCCCGCACCACCGCCGAACGGTAGTTGGCGGACGAGTCGAACAGGGTGTCCGCGACGACGATTCCGTCGAGCATCGCGACGCACAGCGCCGCCGGTGCGCCCGCCGCCACCTGCCGCAGCGCGCCGGCCCCGGTGGAGCCGTGCAGCAAAATCCTGTCGCCGTCGCGGGCGTACAGCATCGGCACGGCCCACGGCAGCCCGTCGACGACGGTGGCGAGGGTGCCCATTGGCGCGGCGTCGAGGACGGAGTCGAGTTGCGCGCGTTCGGTGCGGGCACGGTCGGGGTATCTCATGATCTTGTCCACGAGACCATCCTCACCCCTATGTGGATCATCGTCCAGATCCACAATCATCATTATCGCCAGACCAGTATTGTCGGGACCATGCCCCGGATCAGCCCCGAACTGCACCTGACGTTGCGGCTCCCCGACACCGACGCACCGCTGCGGCACCGCATCGCGGAGTCGATCCTCGACGAGATCCGCGTGGGTCGCCTGCGACCCGGCGACCCACTGCCCTCCACGCGGGCGCTGGCCGAACACCTGACGGTCGCGCGAGCGTCGGTGGTCGACGCCTACGACGAACTCTGCTCGTCCGGATACGCGAACGCCCGCGCCGGTTCCGGCACCCGGATCGCACCGGGCGCCGACGTGGCGGCCCGCGCCCACGTCGCCTCCCACGCGACCACGCCCACGTCGGATCGGGCCTCCTCCACAGCGCCCCCGAAGCCGGCGGCGCTGTGGGATCTCACTCCGGGCCACCCCGACCCTGCCCTGATCTCCACCGTCGACTGGCGCCGGGCGTGGCGGTCGGCGGCCGCCGCTGCCGTGACCTCGGACGTCCCGGGCCCGGGCGCGCACCCGGAGCTGCGACGGTCCCTCGCGGAACAGCTACGCCGGACCCGGGGGATCGCGGCACGCCCCGACGAACTGGTGATCGTTCCCGGAGTCGCCGCTGCGCTCCGCACCCTCGTAGCCGCAGCAGGACTCGGCGGCCGGGACGTGGTGTTCGAGGAGCCCGGCTACAGCCGGGCCCGCACCGTGCTCGACGGTTCGGGGGTGCGGACGCGCAGCGTGTCCGTGGACGGCGACGGACTCGACCCCGCCCTGCTGCGCGCCACCGACGCCGCGGCCTATTGCACGCCTGCCCATCAGTACCCGATGGGAGCCCGGATGCCGGTGGGCCGCAGGGCGCGGCTCGTGGCCGACGCCGCGGCCTCCGGAACGGTGATCATCGAGGACGACTACGACGGCGAGTTCCGCTACGACGTGTCGGCACTGCCCGCCCTGCGCAGCATCGACGGCGGGTCGGAATGCGTGGCGTACGTGGGCACGGCGTCAAAGGTCCTCACTCCCTCGATCCGGATGGCGTGGGTGATCGCCCCTCCGGCGCTCCGGCCGGGACTGGTCCGGGCCCTCGACGCGAGCGGTGAGGCGTGCTGCGCGGTCACCGCCCTCGCGCTGGCGCATTTCATCGACTCGGGTGCACTGTCACGGCACCTCGCCCGCGCCTCCCGCACCTACTCGGCCCGCCGGGCGGCCTTCGTCACCGCACTGCAGCAGCAACTGTCCGCGGTCGACACGGACGGTGCCGGGCTGGCCGGCATCGAGGCCGGTCTCCACGTCGTCCTGACGCTGCCCGGTTCCGTCGACGACGTCGCCTTGTCGGCTGAGCTGCAAGACCACGGTGTGACGGTCCCGAGCCTCGCCGATTACCGCACCACAGCGGGCGGCCCGCGGGGGCTGGTCTGCGGGTACGCCCGACTCCCCGAATCGCAGGCTCTCGGGGCGGCCGAGGCGATCGGGAGGGTGGTCCGCCAACACCTCGGCTGATACTGTTCGTTCGAACGAACAGTCACGGGAGGGGCGACATGAGTGCGGGACAACTGGACGATCGACGGCAGCGCGACAACGACGGGGAGCGGTCCCCGGGACTCGTCGAGCAGGCGCAGGCGCTGGCCTCCGGCGCCACCACGTCGGTGGCGGCCACCCGCGCCGCCCTCGACCGCATCGACGCGAGCCAGCCGACGCTCAACGCGTTCAAGGTGATTCGCCGGACCAAGGCACTGGCCGAAGCCGCCGAGGCCGACCGCCGGATCGCCGCCGGTGAGCGCCTGCCGCTGCTCGGGGTCCCGATCGCCGTGAAAGACGACGTCGACGTGGCCGGCGAACCGACCGCGTTCGGGTGCCCGGGCGACTTCCCGCCCGTGGCGCGCGACTCCGAGATGGTGCGGCGCCTGCGCGCCGCCGGTGCCGTCGTGGGCAAGACCAACAGTCCGGAGCTCGGACAGTGGCCGCTCACCGGCGGTCCCGCCTTCGGGTACACCCGCAATCCCTGGAACGGTGACCACACCCCCGGAGGGTCGTCCGGCGGCGCCGCGGCGGCCGTGTCCGCCGGTGTGGTGGCCGCGGCGATCGGTTCGGACGGCGCCGGGTCCATCCGCATCCCGGCCGCCTGGACCAACCTCGTCGGGATCAAGCCTCAACGCGGCCGAATCTCCACCTGGCCGGCAGCCGAGGCGTTCTACGGCCTCACCGTCAACGGCCCGCTGGCCCGGACCGTCGCCGACGCGGCGCTGCTTCTCGACGTGGCATCGGGACCGCACGAGGGCGACCTGCACACGCCCGCGCCGGTCACCGTCAGCGACGCCGTCGGTCGCGACCCCGGACCGCTGCGGAACGCGCTGTCGCTGCGGATCCCGTTCACCGCGACCCCCACCACGTTGCATCCCGAGGTCCGCCAGGGCGTCGCACGGATCGCCGAGGCGCTGCGCAGGCTCGGCCATCACGTCGTGGTGGACGACCCCGACTACGGAATCATGTTCGGGCTCGGCTTCCTCCCGCGGTCGATGGCCGGAATCGACGACTGGGTGCGGAAGGTCCCGGACCCCTCCCTCATAGACCCCCGCACGAAGGGCAACGCCAAGACCGGACGACTGTTGCGTGGGGCACCGCTATGGGTCGCCCGCGCCGCCGAGCCGAGGATGCAGCGACGGGTCGGGGTGATCTTCGACAAGTACGACCTCGTCCTCGCCCCGACCACAGCGACTCCCCCACCGAGGGTCGAGGGGATCGACGGCATCAGCTCGTGGGCCACGGACAAGGTGATCACCGCGGTCTGCCCGTACGCGTGGCCGTGGAACGTGCTGGGCTGGCCAGTGTGAACGTCCCGGCCGGGTTCACGTCCGGCAACCTGCCGACCGGAGCCCAGCTGATGGGACACGACGGCGCCGAGCCGTTGCTGGTGTCGGTTGCGGCCCAACTCGAGTCGGTGCTGCGTTGGGATCTGGAACGTCCCGAGAAGTGGTGGTGACCGATGGCTTCGACGGACGTTCGGAACCGCATCCTCGCAGCGGCGCTGCACATCGTCGGTACGGAAGGCATTCCCGGCGTGACCAATCGGCGAATCGCCGCGCAGGCCGGGGTGTCACTCGGCTCCATCACGTACCACTTCCCCACACAGACGGACCTGCTGCGCGCCGCGCTGTCCGGGTTCGTGACGGAGGAGACGCAGCGCCTGTCGGAGCTGGCGGAGGGATACCGGGACCAGGGGCTCAGCCTCGAGGACGCCGCGGCACTCACCGGGAAGGTCGCGAAGGATCTGGCGTTCTCCGCCGAGCGGATCGCCCCGTTCGAGCTGTACATCCAGGCGGGACGCGACCACGAGCTGCGGCAGGCCGCCGCCGAATGTTTCGCCGCGTACGACGATTTGACGGTGACGATCCTCACCGCCCTCGGCGTCCCCGACGCGGCATCCGTCGCCCCGACCATCGTCGCCACCATTGCCGGCCTGCAGCTCAGGAGACTCGCGACCGGAAGCGACGGCGATCAGGACTTCGCGACGTCGGTGCTCCTCCTGCTCAGGGCCGCCGCCCCGTGAGTGGTTGACGAGCCTCAGGACTCGTTCACCACGCACGGGTGGCGCAGCCGCCTAGAACCCCAAGCGGCCCAGCTGTTTCGGGTCGCGCTGCCAATCCTTGGCGACCTTCACGTGCAGTTCGAGGAAGATACGGGTGCCGAGCAGCTTCTCGATCTGCAGACGAGCCTTGGTCCCCACCTCGCGGAGTCGGGCGCCACCCTTGCCGATCACGATGCCCTTCTGGGACGGGCGTTCGACGTAGAGCAGGGCGTGCACATCGAGCAGTTCGCCCTGCTTCTCAGTGCGACCTTCGCGGGGAATTACTTCCTCGATGACCACTGCGAGCGAGTGCGGCAGTTCGTCGCCGAGACCTTCGAGGGCGGCCTCACGGATGAGTTCGGCCATCAGTGTCTCTTCGGGCTCGTCGGTGAGCTCGCCGTCCGGGTAGAACGCGGGCCCTTCTTCCATCTTCGAGGCGAGGACGTCCACCAGGACCTCCACCTGTTCACCCGACGCAGCCGAGACCGGCACGACGTCGGACTCGGGGCCGAGCATCTGGGACACTGCCAGCAGTTGCTGCCCGACCTTGTCCTTGGTGACCTTGTCGATCTTCGTCACGATGCCGATGAGTGTGGTCTTCGGTGCGATCTGGCGGACCTGCTGCACGATCCAGCGGTCGCCGGGGCCGATCTTCTCGTCCGCCGGGATGCACAGGCAGATCACGTCGACCTCGGAGTAGGTGTCACGCACGAGGTCGTTGAGGCGCTGGCCGAGGAGCGTCCTGGGCCGGTGCAGCCCCGGGGTGTCGACGAGGATCAGCTGCGCATGCTCGCGGTGCACGATGCCGCGAATCGTATGCCGGGTCGTCTGTGGACGCGAAGACGTGATCGCAATCTTGCTCCCCACCAATGCATTGGTGAGCGTGGACTTGCCCGTGTTGGGCCGCCCGACGAAACAGACGAATCCGGAACGGAATTCGGGTTTACTCATACTTCTCCTCGATCACGGATCCATCGGTTCGCGCGAAGACGATCGCCGCCTGCGCACTGACTTCGTGTAGTGCGGCGATGCCCGGATCATCCGGGGCTCCGCCGATCAGGACAGCGGCTTCGAACCCTTCTGCCCCGCTCGACACCGCGGCAGCGACGGCCGACTGCAGAGCGGTCAACGGCAACGACGCCAAGGTGACGGCGCCCGCCGCGTAGGTGCGGCCGTCGAGATCGCGGACAGCGGCGCCCTGACCACTTCTGCTGCGGCCCAGGGCTCCCCGCGCAAGCACGATCAGCTTGGCGTCCTCGGGATCGAGTTCAGGCATCGTCGCTCTCTCGTTCGCGGTCGTCTTCGTGATCGTCTTCCGAGGTCGGTGCACGTTGCACGAAGACCGTGCTGATGCGCACTCGACCCCGCACGTCGGGTGAGCCCTCACCGCGCAGAATCAGACCCTCCGACACGACCTCGGAGCCGGGGAGGGGAACCCTGCCCAGTTCGTATCCGATCAACCCGCCTACGGTTTCGACCTCGTCGTTCTCGAGTTCGAGTCCGAACAGTTCGCCGAGATCCTCGATGGGCAGCCGCGCCGACACCCGGTACATACCGTCGCCGAGGTCCTCGATCGGCGGTGTCTCGTCCTGGTCGTACTCGTCGGCGATCTCCCCGACGATCTCCTCGATGACGTCTTCGATGGTGACGAGCCCGGCGACGCCGCCGTATTCGTCGACCAGCACCGCCATGTGGTTGCGGTCGCGCTGCATTTCGGCGAGCAGGCTGTCCAGAGGTTTGGAATCCGGCACGAACACGGCCGGCCGCATCACGTCGCGGACGCGAACGCTGCGCCCACCGTCACGCGAGTGGTACGTCTGCTGGACCAGGTCCTTGAGGTACACCACCCCGAGGACGTCGTCGACGTTCTCGCCGATCACGGGGATCCGCGAATGACCGCTGCGGACGGCGAGGGACGTCGCCTGTCCGGCGCTCTTGTCGCTCTCGATCCACACCATCTCGGTACGCGGAACCATCACCTCGCGGGCCGAGGTGTCGCCGAGTTCGAACACCGACTGGATCATGCGTCGTTCTTCGTCGGCTACGACGCCACGCTCCTGCGCCATGTCGACGAGTTCGCGAAGTTCGATCTCGGAGGCGAAGGGACCGTTGCGAAATCCCTTACCCGGGGTGATCGCGTTACCGATCAGGATCAGCAGTCGACTGATCGGACCGAGGAGGGTACCGATGACCTGCAAGGGGAACGACGCGATCAATGCTATCGAGTAAGCGTGCTGACGGCCGAGCGTGCGCGGACCGACGCCGATCACGACATAGTCGACGAGCACCATGACGATCGCGGTGACGGTGAGCGCCCACACCGGTTCGAGGAGGTCGAACAACCCGCCGACAAGCACGACCGTAGCGGTGATCTCGCACAGGATGCGAAGCAGCACCATCAGATTCACGTAGCGCGGGCGGTCGGAGAGGATGCGCAGGACCCGGTGCGCACCGGCCCGGTCCTCCTTGGCCATCTCCTCGACACGGGCGGACGAAATCGTGTTGAGAGCGGAGTCCACCGCGGCGAACACACCGCCGAGAGCGACGAGAACGATCGCGAGGACGATCAGCGCGATGGCGCTACTCACAGAGAACCCTTCACGTGGCGGTTACTGATCCGGCGAGTCGAAGAACCCGGCCTTGCCGAGCAACTTCTGGTCCCGGGCAGCGAGTGCCGCATCCCGTTCGGCGCGGCGAAGATCCTCGTACCACTCTTCGAGGAGCTGGTTCTGCAGGCCGAACATCTCTTTCTCCTCCTCCGGCTCGGCGTGGTCGTAGCCGAGGAGGTGCAGCACGCCGTGGACAGTGAGGAGCGCGAGTTCGTGGGCCAGCGGGTGACCGGCCTTGTCGGCCTGATCCGCCGCGAAGGACGGGCACAGCACGATGTCGCCGAGCATCGACGGTCCAGGGTCCGCTGCATCCGGACGACCGCCCGGTTCGAGCTCGTCCATCGGGAAGGACATCACGTCGGTGGGGCCCGGGAGATCCATCCACCGCATGTGCAGATCCGCCATCGTTGCCGAGTCCACGAGGACCATCGACAACTCGGCCGCAGGATGGACGTCCATCCGTGCGATCACGAAGCGGGCAACGCTGATCAGCTCCTCTTCGGAGACGTCCATGCCCGATTCGTTCGAGACTTCGATGCTCATGTGTGTCGCTTCCTCCTGGTTCCGGCGACACTCACCCTACCGTCGTGGAGAACGCGAGTGCGCCGCTCTCCGCTGTGCGCGGTTTCCGAGCTCGATCTTGCCGTCGCGGTCTGCCTCGAAACGCTCGTAGGCGTCGACGATGTCGGACACCAGCCGGTGCCGGACCACGTCGCTGCTGTTCAGCTCGGCGAAGTGGATGTCGTCGATGTCGCCGAGGATCTCGCTGGCTGCCCGCAGGCCCGATCGCGCGCCGCCCGGAAGGTCGACCTGGGTGACGTCACCGGTAACGACCACCTTGGAACCGAAGCCCAGCCGGGTGAGGAACATCTTCATCTGCTCGGCGGTGGTGTTCTGGGCCTCGTCGAGAATGATGAACGCGTCGTTCAGCGTGCGACCGCGCATGTATGCCAGCGGCGCGACCTCGATGATGCCCGACTGCATCAGCTTCGGAATCGCCTCGGGGTCCATCATGTCGTGCAACGCATCGTGCAGCGGCCGCAGGTAAGGGTCGATCTTCTCGTGCAGCGTCCCGGGCAGGAATCCGAGCCGCTCGCCCGCCTCGACCGCGGGCCGCGTGAGGATGATCCTCGACACCTGCTTGGTCTGCAGCGCCTGCACGGCCTTCGCCATTGCCAGGTAGGTCTTGCCCGTGCCGGCGGGGCCGACACCGAAGACGATCGTGTTGGCGTCGATCGCGTCGACGTACCGCTTCTGATTGAGTGTCTTGGGCCTGATGGTCTTCCCGCGCCGAGACAGGATGTCGAGGGTGAGAACCTCGGCGGGCGACTCGCTCAGACCCTGGGTCAGCATCCCCACGGTGCGTCGCACCGCATCGGGTGCCAGCGGCTGTCCACGGCCCACGATGGCGGCGAGCTCGGTGATGACGCGTTCGGCCAGGGCAACGTCGCCGGGTTTCCCCGTGAGTGTGACCGCATTGCCGCGTACGTGGATGTCTGCATCCAGGACCCGTTCGAGAGCTCGCAGATTCTCGTCGGCAGAGCCGAGGAGAGGCGGGACCGTTTCGGGTGGGAGATCGATACTCGAACGCACGGTGCGTTCCGCCGGGCGCGTGGCGCCGAACGTCTCGCCATTCTGGTCTTGTTCGCTCACGTGAGGTATATGGCCTACTTCCGGATCCCGGCGATTCACGGCGGTCGCCGTGCTGACCGAAGTCTATCGCTCGCAGGTCACAGCGCCCACCCGAATACGTGACAACGACGGCATGATCGGCACGGGCGGTGTCGGGGTCACCCGTCGGCCGGACCGGCCAACAGCGCGTGCCGTGAAATTTTCCAGCACTCACTGTCCGGGCTGAGGAAGGCGTAGTGGTCTTCACCATCGACGAGGTGCAACGCGACCGGGTCTCCGGCTACCTGCGCTGCATCGCTGTATCGGACGCTGACCTTGGCCGGTACCTGAATGTCCTCCGTGCCGTGCACGCACACGACCGGCACACCGATCGGGATCCGGTGGTAAGGGGACGCGGAGCGATAGCGGTCGGGATCGTCGGCGAAAGGGACACCGAGAAGGTCCTCGATGTACCCGATCCGCCGGCCGCGCTCCCCCGCCGACGCCAGGTCGAGCGCTCCGGCCTGCGACACCACCATCTCGGGCCGCACGGCGGTCTGCGTCTGGCTCGCGAGCCACACCGCGAGCTGCCCGCCCGCCGAGTGCCCGACCACACGGACGCGAGCGAAATCGAAGGCAACCGGGGATTGCTCGGCGACGGGACCGGCGAGCGCCTCCAGCGCGGCAACGATGTCGGCGGACATCTCGTTCCAGGCGCCGCCCGCACCCAATCTGCGGTATTCGATGTTCCACACCGCAACTCCGTGACGCGCGAGATCGACCGCGAAGCTCGTCCCCAAGTTGAGGTGGTACTTGCCGCTCCAGAACCCGCCGTGGACGACCATCACCACCGGAACAGGACCCTCGACCGGTTCCTCGGGGGCGTAGAAGTGCCCGAACTGCTGCGGTTCGGTGCCGTAAGCGATACGAATGCGGTCCACGAGCAGTCAGGTTAATCGGCCGGCACGACGCATCGTCAGGCGATAGGGGCCGCGCCCCAACGGTCCGTGAGCACCCCGAGGGCACCCAACGCGACCGCGGCCGCTGTGGAGGTCCGCAGAACGTGCGGTCCCAGCAGTACGGGGACGGCGCCCGCCTCCGTCAACGCGGCGATCTCTTCGTCGGAGATACCACCCTCGGGCCCGACGACCAGCACGATCTCGGCGGCCGAACGCAGCGGGAGTTCGGCAAGTCCCTGCGTCGCCGCTTCGTGCAACACCGCGACCACTCCGCCACGGCCCACCACCTCACGGACGACGGCGAGCATCCCCGCGGTGCGGTGCAGTTCCGAGACCTCGGGCACGATCGCCCGCCTCGACTGCTTGGCCGCGGCCACTGCAGCGCCACGCCAGCGGGCGAGACCCTTCGCTACCTTGGGCCCCTCCCACTTGGCCACGCACCGCGACGACTGCCAGGGAATGATCGCATCGACACCGGCCTCGGTGGCGAGTTCTACCGACAGCTCCGAACGGTCCGCCTTCGGCAGCGCCTGGATCACCGTGACCGCGGGAGACGCCGCAGACACCTGTCGACGCTCGTGGACGGTGAGTTCGAGCCGGTCCTTCCCCGCTGCCGTCACTTCGGTGTCCGCGAGACCGCCCCGCCCATCGGCGAGGACGATCCGCTCACCGACACCGATTCGGCGCACGGTGGCCGCATGCCTGCCTTCGGGGCCGTCGAGAACCGCGGTCTGCCCGACCTCGGGCAGAGGGTCGAGGTAGAAGACGGTGGCCGCCACCGTCAGCGGCCGCTGAACGCTTCACGCAGACGCGAGAACAGCCCGCCACTGTGCTGCGACTCGGTGGACACGACCTCGGCAACGTCCCGGTCACGCAAATCGCGTAGCTCGCGGAGAAGCTTCGTCTCCTTGTGGTCGAGGCGTGAGGGCACGACGACCTCGAGGTGCGCGTGCACGTCACCGCGCACACCCGATCGCAGCTTGGGCATTCCGTGGCCACGAAGGACCGTGACCGACCCGGGCTGGGTGCCGGGTTCGATGACGATGTCCTTGGGACCGTCGATGATGGTGTCGATGGTGACCGTGGTCCCGAGCGCGGCGTCGACCATGGGAACACGGACGGTGCAGTGCAGGTCTTCACCGTCGCGGACGAACACCTCGTGCGCTTGCTCGACGACCTCGACGTACAGGTCACCGGCCGGACCGCCGCCGGGGCCCACCTCACCCTGCGCGGCAAGCCGGATCCGCATGCCTCCGGCAACACCGGCGGGGACCTTGACGGTGATGTCGCGGCGCGCACGCACGCGGCCGTCGCCGCCACACTTGTGGCAGGGATCCGGGATGGTCTCGCCCGCGCCGCGGCACGTGGGGCACGGGCGGGAGGTCATCACCTGTCCGAGGAACGAGCGCTGGACCGACTGCACCTCACCGGCGCCGCCACACGTCTCACAGCGCACGGGCTTGGAGTTCCCGTTGGTGCCCGAGCCGGTACAGCTGTCGCACAGGATCGCGGTTTCGACCGTGACCTGCTTGCTCACACCGGTCGCGCACTCCGCCAATGTCAACCGGGTACGAAGGAGGGAGTCCGCACCGGGCTGCACCCTGCCGCGGGGACCGCGTCCTGCGCCACCTCCGCCACCGAAGAACGCTTCGAACACGTCGCCGAGACCACCACCGAAGCCGCCGCCGCCGAAGCCGGCTCCGGCACCACCACCCGAGGACAGCGGGTCACCACCGAGATCGACAATGCGCCGCTTCTCCGGATCCGACAGCACCTCGTAGGCCGTCGAGATCTCCCGGAACCGGGCCTGCGCCGACTCGTCGGGGTTCACGTCGGGATGCAGTTCCCTCGCAAGCTTGCGGTAGGCGCGCTTGAGCTCCTGGTCGGTCGCCTTCTGGTCGACGCCGAGCGTTGCGTAGTAATCCCGTGCCACGTTGAGTCTCTCGTCCTTCTCTACTTCGTTATCGCGCTATTGATCCGTCTTCACGTCTCCGGCGGCGCTCGTCGACCTCGCGGGTCTGCCGGTCACCGCTCGGCGAGTACCTGCCCGATGTATCTGGCAACGGCTGCCACCGATGCGATTGTTCCCGGATAGTCCATTCGGGTGGGTCCGAGCACACCCATGCCACCGAGCACGGTGCCGGCAGCGCCGTACCCGGTGGAAATGACCGAGGTGCCGCGCATCTGCTCGACCTGGGTTTCTTCGCCGATCCGGACGGTAACGGTGCCGGCGTCCTGGGTGGCGGCCAGCAGCTTCAGGACCACCACCTGCTCCTCGAGCGCCTCGAGGACCGCCCGCAGCGAACCGGGCAGCCCGCTGATTCCGGTGAAGTCGGCGGCGTTGCGGGTGAGGTTGGCCGTGCCGCCGAGCACCAGTCGCTCCTCGGGATGTTCGACGAGCGTCTCCACCAGCACGGTGGCCGAACGGACCACGGCGTCGCGGAGATCTTCGGGAGCCTCTTCGGCGAGTTCCGACACGGCGATCGAGGCGGCCGCCAGCCGCTTGCCCTCTAGAGCGCCACCGAGCAGCCTGCGCAGTCGTGCGAGGTCTTCGTCGTCGAGGACATCACCGAGTTCGACGATGCGTTGGTCGACCCGGCCGGAGTCGGTGATGAGAACCAGCAGCAGGCGGGCGGGCGTCAAGGCGACGACCTCGAGATGACGAACGGACGAGGCCGACAATGTGGGATATTGCACAACTGCCACCTGCCGCGTGAGTTGCGCGAGCAACCGCACACCCCGCCGCAGCACGTCGTCCAGGTCGACACCCGACTCGAGGAACTCGAGGATGGCGCGCCGCTCGGCTGTCGACAGCGGCTTCACTTCGGCGATGCGGTCCACGAACTGCCGGTAGCCCTTGTCCGTGGGCACGCGGCCGGAACTGGTGTGCGGCTGGGCGATGTACCCCTCGTTCTCGAGGAAGGCCATATCATTGCGGACAGTGGCGCTGGAAACACCGAGATTGTGCCGTTCGACCAGCGCTTTCGAACCCACGGGCTCCTGTGTGGAGACGTAGTCGGCGACGATCGCGCGCAGAACCTCGAAACGTCTGTCGTCAGTACTCGACACCGTATCCACCTCCAGTTCTCGATCATTGCGAGTACGGCCCTCACCGAACCGGGGTTCGGATCGACCCTCACGTCCCCTGAGCTACGTACATACACACGTGCACCGCGGCTCGATCCAGTCTAATCGTCCGGACGCCCGTACCCGACGAGGCCTTACTGTGGTGACCGAAAGTCGCACATCGGTGACCAGCTGGATAGTCGGGCGTCGGTGAGCGCACGGCACGACGACGGGCGGATGACGAGGCGATGATTTTCAAAGGTGTCATGGACGGCAAGCCGTACCCCGACCACGGTTTGTCGCTACGCGACTGGTCCAAGATCCCGCCGCGGCAGGTTCGACTCGACGAGATCGTCACCACCACCAAGGTTCTGGAACTCGACCGGCTGCTGTCCGAGGATTCGACCTTCTACGGCGACCTCTTTCCGCACGCCGTGCAGTGGCGCGGTGTGCTGTACCTCGAGGACGGACTGCACCGTGCAGTGCGGTCGGCTCTGCGGAACCGTGTCGTGCTGCACGCGCGGGTGTTCGACTACGACGAGATGCCCGGCATCGTGACCGCCTGATCGGCTACCGGAGAACGGTCCGGACCACCGCATCGGCGAGGAGACGCCCCCGATCGGTCAACACCAGGTGATCGCCTTTTCGCACCAGGAGCCCGTCGGCCACCGCCGCGTCCGCGGAGCGGAGTTCCCCGGCATCGAGCTCGGCGACCGGCAGGCCGGTACGCAACCGGGCGGTCAGCATCACCCGTTCGAGATGGCAATCGTCGTCGGTGAGGTGTTCACTTCCGCCGACGGGTAGCGCTCCCGCCGCGAGTTGCTCGGCATAGCGGGCGGGGTGCTTCACATTCCACCAGCGCACGCCCCCGACATGACTGTGAGCGCCCGGCCCGGCACCCCACCAGTCGCCGCCGTCCCAGTACCCCAGGTTGTGCCGGCATTCCGCCCCGTCCGTAGCCCAGTTCGACACCTCGTACCAGGTCAGCCCGGCCTCGGCGAGGCGCGCATCGATGCGTTCGTAGCGCGATGCCAGCACATCGTCGTCCGGTGCTGGCAATTCGCCGCGGCGGACTTTCCTCGCCAGGGCCGTGCCGTCCTCCACGATCAGCGCGTAGGCCGAAACGTGGTCGACCCCCGCCGACAGCACCGCATCCAGGGAGAGGTCGAGGTCCTCGTCGCGCTCCCCCGGTGTCCCGTAGATCAGGTCGAGGTTGACGTGCTCGAAGCCGGCCGCCCGCGCCTCGCGAGCAGCGGCCACGGCCCGGCCCGGAGTGTGCGTTCGATCGAGAACCCTCAGGACGTGCTGGGCCGCCGACTGCATTCCCAACGAGACGCGGGTGTAACCGCCGGCGCGGAGCCTGTCGAAGAATTGCGGCGACGTCGACTCGGGGTTCGATTCGGTGGTGACCTCGGCGCCGTCGGCCAGTCCGAAGCTCGAGCGGACGGCGCCGAGGACGTCGGCCAAGCCGTCACCTCCCAAGAGGGAGGGGGTACCACCGCCCACGAACACGGTGTCCACGGCGGGCGCCCCCGTCATCTGCGCGGCTGCATCGAGTTCGCGGCGCAATCCCTCCATCCACGACTGCGGCGACGCGGACGTGCCCAGTTCACCGGCCGTGTAGGTGTTGAAATCGCAGTAACCGCAGCGTGTGGCACAAAACGGAACGTGGATGTAGATGCCGAACGGACGACTCCCTACACCAGCGAGGGACCGTTCCGGCAGCACGAAGGTGCCCGCCTCACGCGAACTGCCGGAGGTAGTACTCGTTCCGCTCACCCTTCCAGTGTCCACTGTCCGGTTACCCGGGGTGTCCACGGTCCGAGTCCTCCGCCCATTCGACCGGAAGAAATGCAATACACCGTGATATTTCCCGCAAAAATGGTGGAAATTGGTCCCCGGCTCTGAGTCAGCGATCTGACGTGGCACAATAGAGCGCATGACCGGACCCGGAGTGCGACTGGTGGCACGTCGCCACGTCGATCTCAAGCGTGTCTGCAGCTGTTGTTGTCTGCTCTGCTGCGTGCAGTAAAACCAGCCTGTCAGCCCGTTCATCATTCTTCTCGACTTCCGGCCGGATTCGTACGCCCTGAGCGAGGAACAGCGTTCCTCCTCGGACTCAGCCGGTGCACCGTGAGATTCAGGAGTGCTCCATGACGTCGACCACCGACGCCTCCCCCGCTGCCACCGACGCGGCACCCGCGCCCACTCGCACCCGCACGGCGAAGCCGACCCGCCGACGGGCCGAGGGACAGTGGGCCCTCGGCTACCGCGAGCCGCTCAACGCCAACGAGCAGGCGAAGAAGGACGACAACCCACTCAACGTCCGGGCACGCATCGAGAACATCTACTCGAAGCAGGGTTTCGACAGCATCGACAAGAGCGACCTGCGTGGCCGCATGCGCTGGTGGGGTCTTTACACCCAGCGCGAGCAGGGTTACGACGGCACCTTCACCGGCGACGAGAACATCGACCTGCTCGAGGCCGAGTACTTCATGATGCGGGTGCGGTGCGACGGCGGCGCACTCAACGTCGAACAGCTCCGCACCATCGCCGGAATCTCCACGGAGTTCGCCCGCGACACCGCCGACCTCTCGGATCGCGAGAACGTCCAGTACCACTGGATCGAGGTCGAAAACGTCCCGGAGATCTGGAAGCGTCTCGAAGGCGTCGGACTCAAGACCACTGAAGCGTGCGGCGACTGCCCGCGTGTGGTGCTGGGTTCGCCGCTGGCCGGTGAGTCGCTGACCGAGGTCCTCGACCCGACGCCGGCGATCGACGAGATCGTCCGCCGCTACATCGGCAAGCCGGAGTACTCCAACCTGCCTCGCAAGTTCAAGACCGCGATCTCCGGCCAGCAGGACGTGGTGCACGAAATCAACGACGTCGCGTTCGTGGGGGTCGATCACCCCGAGCACGGTCCCGGTCTCGACCTGTGGGTCGGCGGCGGGCTGTCCACCAACCCGATGCTCGCGCAGCGGGTCGGCGTCTGGGTGCCGCTCGACGAGGTTCCCGACGTCTGGGAAGCCGTCGTCTCAATCTTCCGCGACTACGGTTACCGCCGGCTGCGCGCCAAGGCACGCCTGAAGTTCCTCGTGAAGGACTGGGGCATCGAGAAGTTCCGTGAGGTGCTCGAAACCGAGTACCTGAAGCGCAAGCTGATCGACGGTCCGGCGCCCGAGAAGCCGCTGCGTCCCATCGATCACGTCGGTGTGCAGAAGACGCGCAACGGTCTCAACGCCGTCGGCGTCGCACCCATCGCCGGTCGCGTGTCGGGCACCATCCTCGCGAAGGTTGCCGATGCCGCCGAGCGCGCCGGCAGCGACAAGATCCGGTTCACGCCCTACCAGAAGCTGATCATCCTCGACGTCGCCGACGACAAGCTCGACCAGCTGATCGCCGACTTGGACGAGGTGGGCCTGCCCGCACGTCCGTCGCATTGGCGCAAGAACCTGATGGCCTGCTCGGGAATCGAGTTCTGCAAGCTCTCGTTCGCCGAGACCCGGAAGCGCTCACAGGTGCTCGTCCCCGAACTCGAGCAGCGCCTGGCTGACATCAACGCGCAGCTCGACGTGCCGATCACGATCAACATCAACGGCTGCCCCAACTCGTGCGCCCGCTCCCAGGTCGCCGACATCGGATTCAAGGGAATGCTCGTCGACGACGGCGACGGCAATCAGGTGGAGGGCTTCCAGGTCCACCTCGGCGGCAGCCTCGGATTCGATGCAGCTTTCGGCCGGAAGCTGCGCCAGCACAAGGTCACCAGCACCGAACTCGGTGATTACATCGATCGCGTCGTCCGCCAGTTCGTGAAGCATCGCAACGAAGGTGAGCGCTTCGCGGAATGGGTCGTTCGAGCTGACGAAGGAGACTTGCGGTGAATCTCGCCACAGCCACACACGACGATCTCCGGCTCCTTGCCGAGCGCGGAGCAGCAAACCTCGAAGGTGCCACCGCGCACGAACTGCTGCAGTGGACCGAAGAGACGTTCGGGGACGGTGCGAGCGAAGCGACGGGGTATCGCAATAGCTACATCGTCGCGTCGAACATGCAGGACGGTGTTCTGGTCCACCTCGCCGCCCAGGTCCACCCCGGCGTGGACGTGTTGTTCCTCGACACCGGCTATCACTTCGCGGAGACCATCGGCACCCGCGACGCCGTGGAGCAGGTGTACGGGGTCAACATCATCAACGCCCGCGCCGAGGCCAGCGTTGCCGAGCAGGACGCGGCGGAGGGCAAGGATCTGTTCGCCCGTGAACCCAACCGGTGCTGCGCACTACGCAAGGTCGCCCCGCTGAAGAAGACCCTTTCCGGCTACAAGGCCTGGGTCACCGGTATCCGGCGGGTCGAGGCCCCCACGCGCGCCAACGCGCCGCTGATCTCGTTCGACGAGGCGTTCGGTCTGGTGAAGATCAACCCGATCGCCGCGTGGTCCGACGAAGACATGCAGGCCTACATCGACGAGCACTCGATTCTCGTGAATCCGCTTGTCGAGGAAGGTTATCCGTCCATCGGGTGCGCTCCCTGCACCAGCAAGCCAGCCCCCGGCAGCGATCCGCGCAGCGGCCGCTGGGCCGGTCAGGCCAAGACAGAATGCGGGTTGCACGCCTCATGAGCATCGATTTCTCCACCTCCGTTGCCGACACGGGCGTTCGCCCGCAGTTGAACGGCACTCAGTTCGACACACTCGACGCACTCGAGTCGGAAGCGATCCACATCTTCCGTGAGGTCGCCGGCGAGTTCGAACGCCCGGTCATCCTCTTCTCGGGTGGCAAGGACTCGACGGTGCTGCTGCATCTGGCCATCAAGGCGTTCTGGCCTGCACCGCTGCCCTTCGCCCTGCTGCACGTCGACACCGGCCACAACCTGCAGGAGGTGCTGGACTTCCGCGACCACGTGGTCTCGAAGTACAACCTGCGCCTGCACGTCGCGAAGGTCGAGGACTACCTGGCCGACGGGCGTCTCACCGAACGTCCCGACGGGATCCGCAACCCTCTCCAAACGGTGCCGTTGCTCGACGCGATTGCCGAGAACCGTTTCGACGCCGTCTTCGGTGGCGCTCGCCGTGACGAGGAACGCGCCCGGGCCAAGGAGCGGATCTTCTCGTTGCGCAACGCGTTCGGCCAGTGGGACCCGAAGAAGCAGCGCCCCGAGCTGTGGAACCTGTACAACGGCAAGCACTCCCCCGGTGAGCAGGTTCGCGTGTTCCCGCTCAGCAACTTCACGGAACTCGACATCTGGCGGTACATCGCCCGTGACAACGTCGAGCTCGCCAGCATCTACTACGCCCACCAGCGCGCGGTGTACCAGCGCGACGGCATGTGGATGACCCCGGGCGTGTGGGGCGGGCCCACCGAGGGTGAGGAACTGCAGACGCTGTCCGTGCGGTACCGCACCGTCGGTGACGGGTCCACCACCGGCGCAGTCCTTTCCGACGCCGCGGACAACGCGGCGATCCTCGCCGAGGTCGCGGCATCCCGATTGACCGAGCGCGGCGCGACCCGCGGCGACGACCGAGTTTCCGAAGCGGCCATGGAAGACCGCAAGCGAGAGGGCTACTTCTGATCATGAGCGACCTTCACGAGCGGAGCCTGCCCAGTACGCAGCTTCTCCGCCTCGCTACCGCGGGCAGCGTCGACGACGGCAAATCCACCCTCGTCGGTCGACTGTTGTACGACACGAAGTCGGTACTCGCAGACCAGATCGATGCCGTCACCCGGGCCTCGGTCGACAAGGGTCTGTCCACCCCGGACCTGTCGCTGCTGGTGGATGGTCTGCGCGCCGAACGCGAGCAGGGCATCACCATCGACGTCGCCTACCGGTACTTCGCCACCCCGCGCCGGTCCTTCGTGCTGGCCGACACCCCCGGGCATGTGCAGTACACCCGCAACACCGTGTCGGGCGCGTCCACCGCGCAGCTGGTGATTCTGCTGGTCGACGCCCGTAAGGGTGTGATCTCGCAGACCCGTAAGCACGCTGCCGTTCTGGCTCTGCTCGGGGTTCCCAAGCTGGTGCTCGCGGTCAACAAGATCGACCTCGTCGAGGATCCGGCCAGTGTGTTCGCCGAGATCTCGGCCGAGTTCAACTCGCTGACCAGTTCCCTCGGCTGGGCGTCCGAGGACGTCCTCGAGATTCCCGTGTCGGCACTGCACGGCGACAACGTCGCGGTCCGATCGGACAACACGCCGTACTACGACGGTCCCACCCTGATCGAGCACCTCGAGTCCGTGCCGGTGGACGCCGAACCGCACCGGGTCGGTCTCCGTTTCCCGGTCCAGTACGTGATCCGACCCCGCACCCCCGAATTCCCGGATTACCGCGGATACGCCGGGCAGGTCGCGGCAGGTGCGGTGGAGCCCGGGGACGAGGTGGTGATCCTGCCGTCCGGTGTGCGCACCACGGTGACCCGGATCGATACCGCGGACGGTGAACTCGACAGCGCACACGCAGGCCGGAGCGTCACTCTCGTTCTCGCCGACGACGTCGACGTCTCGCGTGGCGACGTCATCGCCTCGCCCGCGGACGCACCGGAACCGCTCGGTGAGTTCGATGCCACCGTGTGCTGGTTGGCCGAGAAGCCGCTGCGTCCCGGTGCGCGCCTACTCCTCAAGCACGGCACCCGCACCACCCAGGCCATCGTCGGCACCCTGGTCGAGCGCCTCAACGAGCAGGAACTCACCTCCGAGCCCAGCCCGGAGTCGTTGGAGCTCAACGAGATCGGGAAGATCTCGGTGCGCGTCGCCGAACCGATCGTCGCGGACGACTACACGGTGAACCGCCACACCGGCAGCTTCCTGCTGATCGATCCGGCCGGCGGCAACACGCTCGCCGCAGGACTCGTCGGAGACGCCATCGCCTCGGTGGAGCTCGGCGAGCGCGTCTGAGTGCAATGACGCCGCTGATCGCTGTCGCACACGGCAGTCGCGACCCCCGCAGTGCGCGGGTGGTGACGGCTGCCGTGTCGGCGCTGCGCGAGCGGCATCCGGACCTCGACGTCCGTCTGTGCTTTCTCGACCTCACTGCGCCGTCCGTCGATCAGGTGATCGACGCGGTCGCCGCCGAGGGGCATTCCTCGGCGGTGGTCGTGCCGATGTTGCTCGGCAGTGCCTTCCATGCCCGGGTCGACCTTCCCGCACTTCTCGACGCCGCCCGGCGACGGCACCCTCGTCTCGACGTCCGTCAGGCCGACGTACTCGGGCACGATCCCCGGCTCCTCGGTGCCGTCCGCGACCGCATCGTCGAGGCCGGCGGCTCCACCGCCGAGTCCGGCCTCGGGGTGGTCCTTGCGGCAGTCGGCTCCTCGGACCCGGCAGCGAACGACCGAACCCGGGGGCTGGCCGACGCACTTCTCGCCGGCACCCGGTGGTCCGGCGCTGTCACCTGTTTCGCCACTTCAGCTGAACCGACGGTGCAGCAGGCGATCGCGCATCTTTACGCGTCAGGCGCGTCGCGCATCGTGATCGCGCCGTGGTTCCTCGCCCCCGGACTGCTCACCGATCGGCTGAGCCGTGCAGCCGAGTCCTGCGCAGGCGACATCACCTACTCCGCCACCATCGGACCGCACTCCCGGCTGCTCGACGTCATGCTCGATCGGTATTCGGACACGCGCACCGAGCCGCGGACGTGCACTGTCTTGTCCGCCTGAGCACCCGCCGGCCGGCACCAAACCGGCATCAACCCCTCGCGTCACATTCCTTCACCTCTGGCGCACCGCCGTCGTTCTGGATCAAACTGAAACAGAGGCGAGGGAGTCCACCATGGCTACTGAGATCATCCGGCACGGAATCGTGGCGGGCATCGACGGATCGGACGGCGCAGTGGAGGCGGCGCACTGGGCGGCGTCCGCAGCGCGGCGCTTCGAGGAGCCGCTGCGCCTGGTCCACGTGTTGCCCAAGCATCCCGAGTCGCGCGGCCGTACGTCTACGGATGACTCCGGGCACGACCTCCGCTCCGAAGCGGGCGCGCTCCTCGAGGCAGCGGAACGGGTGCTGCGTGAAGCCCAGCGCGACGTGGAGATCGAGCGGAGCCTCGTCGAAGGACCTCCGGCCCGCGCGTTGATCGACCTGTCCCGCACAGCGCGCATGATCGTCCTCGGTCCCGCAGCCACGAGTGAGATGAAATCGGTGTACGCCGGTTCCGACGTCGTGCGGGTGTCGAATCGCGCCGAATGCCCGGTCGTCGTGTGGCGCGGGATCCAGGGACACGACGTCATCGGCAATCGCCCGATCGTAGTGGGTGTGGACGGCAGCGAACTGAGCGATATGGCGGTGGCCCACGCCTTCGAGTTCGCGTCCTTCTTCGGTGCCCCCCTGGTCGCCGTGCACACCTGGGCGGAGCATTCCACCTTCGGCGCGTGGTACTCGGAGGCGAGGCGTTTCACGGACTGGACCGATCTCGTACAGCACGAGGAGGCGTGGCTCGCAGAGAGCCTTGCCGGGTGGTGCGAGCGGTATCCCGACGTGGAGGTCACGCGGTGCCTCGAGCGGGGCGGGCCGATGAAGGTACTCCTCGAATACTCGTTCGGGGCGCAGTTGATCGCCGTCGGCAGTCACGGGCGCAGCCCCTTCACCGCGTCGTTCATCGGCTCCACCAGTCAGAGTTTGATCCACCACGCACGTTGCCCGGTATTGGTCTGCCGAAAAGGCTGAGCGCACGCAGGCACTTGCGATCAGGCTGATTAATATTGACGTAGTACAGAACCAATTCTGCGGCGGAATCCGGCGTCGCATCCAGCAATCCGACATGCTCCTGAGCTGCGCCTTTTTGGTTGACAGCACTGCCACAACACACCATGCACAGCGTGCAGAAAAGGCAAGTGTTTTCATCACGCAAAATCAAATGCGCCACCGATTGCGACACCCCATTTCGCGCTTATAGTTCCCGGCATGCCGGAGCCCCAGTCGTACCTTGTCTGCGCGTCGCAGCGTAGTGGCAGCACTTTGCTCGTCGAGTCACTTCGCGCCACCACGGTGGCTGGCAATCCTGAAGAGTTTTTCCAGTATTTGCCGTCCACCAGCCGGTCACCGCAACCGCGGCAGTGGTTCGAGGGTGTCACCGACGAAGCGGTGCTCTCACTCCTCGCGCCGCTGGAACCGGGGGTCGAGGACACCCGCACGGCCGAGCAGTGGCGCGATCAACTACTCAGCCTCGGGCGCACCCCCAACGGGGTGTGGGGCGGAAAGCTCATGTGGAACCAGGTGTCCCTGCTGCTCGATCGCGCGGCGGGGTTACCCCACCGTTCCGGCGCCGATCTCCGGTCCGCCCTCGACGACGTTCTCGGCACGGACATCACTTTCATTCACGTGTACCGGCCCGATGTCGTCGATCAGGCGGTGTCGATGTGGCGGGCCGTCCAGACCCAGGTCTGGCGCGACGACGCGACTCCACCGGCACCGAACGACGGCGCCGAGTACAGCGCGGAAGGCATTGCGCATCTCGCGGGCATTCTGCGTGATCAGGAGCGCGGCTGGCGCGAGTGGTTTGCGGCGGCGGAAGACCGCTCTCCCCTCGAAGTCAGCTTCACCGACCTGGTGGCCGATCCGCAGGCGACCACTGCCAAAGTCCTTCTGGCGCTGGGGTTGGATCCGGATTTGGCACCCCCGCCGCCACTGAAACGCCAGAGCGACGGCCGCTCCCGCGAATGGGCGCAGCGTTATCGCGCCGAAGCAACAGAGAAGGGGTACCCGTTATGACCCATGGCTTCACAGTTGCGGATTCCGGATCCACAGTCGCCCCGGTCGAGGAACTGCGCGCACTCGAGGCAGAAGCCGTGCACATCATTCGCGAGGTCGTGGCCGAACTGGAACGGCCGGTGCTGCTCTTCTCGGCCGGCAAGGACTCGATCGTTCTGCTTCGCCTCGCGGAGAAAGCGTTCCGTCCGTCACCTGTTCCGTTCCCCGTGCTTCACGTCGACACCGGCCACAATTTCCCGGAAGTGCTCGAGTTCCGCGACCGGCGACTCGCCGAGGGCGGGCACTCGCTCCTCGTCGCGTCCGTGCAGGACTCGATCGATAGTGGCCGAGTGACCGAGACCGGCGGGCCGAGCGGATCACGGAACCGGCTGCAAACGCGCACCCTGCTCGACGCGCTGGAACAGCACCGGTTCGACGCCGCGTTCGGTGGCGCCCGGCGGGACGAGGAACGCGCCCGCGCGAAGGAGCGAGTGCTCAGTTTCCGAGACGAGTTCGGCCAATGGGATCCGCGTGCGCAACGCCCCGAGCCGTGGTCGCTCTACAACGGGAGAATCCGCCGAAGCGAACAGGTGCGCGTGTTCCCACTGAGTAATTGGACGGAACTCGACATCTGGCGATACATCGAACTCGAGAATCTGCAGCTGCCGTCGATCTATTTCGCGCACCACCGGAAGGTGTTCGAACGCGACGGCATCCTGCTGGGCGTGTCGGAGCACACGCAGCCCGCACCTGGCGAGGTGGTGCAGGAACTCCGAGTTCGCTATCGGACGGTCGGCGACCTCACCATCACGGGCGCCGTTCCCTCCGAGGCCGACGACGTCGCCGGGGTGATCAAAGAGATCATGGCCGCCACCGTCTCCGAACGCGGCCAGACCCGAGCCGACGACAGAACGTCGGCTGCTGCAATGGAAGACCGAAAGCGTGAGGGCTACTTCTGATGACCATCACCACACCGCCGCGCCAACTCCTGAGACTCGCGACTGCAGGCAGTGTCGACGACGGGAAAAGCACGCTGATCGGCCGGCTCCTTCATGACACCGGAAGCCTGCCTCTCGATCACCTTGACGCGGTGACCGACGAAAATGGGAACGCGGACCTGGCCGCCCTGTCCGACGGCCTACGGGCAGAACGGGAGCAGGGCATCACGATTGACGTCGCATACCGCTTCTTCTCGACCGCCACCCGCAGTTTCGTACTCGCGGACACACCCGGGCACGAGCGGTACACCCGCAACATGTTCACCGGGACGTCCAACGCGCACGTCGCGATGTTGCTGGTCGACGCCCGAACCGGTGTGCTCCGCCAAACCCGGAGGCACGCACGCATCGCCGAACTGCTCGCAGTGCCCCATGTGGTGGCAGTCGTGAACAAGATCGATCTGGTGGGTTTCGAGGAGGCACGCTTCCGGGAGGTCGAGGCCGACCTACGCGAACTTGCCGGACATCTGGGTGCCGCGGACCTTGCCGTGATCCCAGTATCGGCGACGCTGGGCGACAACGTCGTGCACCGCTCCACCACCACTGCGTGGTACGGAGGTCCGACTCTGCTCGAGTACCTCGAAAGTGTGGAACTTGCTGCCCCATCAGCTAACTCCGCTCAGCTGCGCTTGCCCGTTCAGTGGGTTGCGCGCCCGGCGCAAGGCCGCCGACGCCGCTACACCGGCCGACTGTCGGCCGGCACCCTCACTGTCGGCGACGAAGTCGTGGTGTTGCCGGCGGGCGCACGAAGCACGGTGACCGCCCTCGACACGCTGGACCCCGAACGCTCCGTCGCCGTCGCACCCCTGTCGGTGTCGCTCGAACTTGCCGACGACATCGACGTCGCACGGGGAGACCTCATCGTCAGTGCCCACGCCGATGCCTCGGCGCCGGTGCCGGCGCGAGAGATCGACGCGACGGTGTGCTGGCTCGGTGAAACTCCTTTGCGTGCCGGCGATCGCATCGCCGTGAAGCACACGTCCCGCACCGTACGTGCCACGGTGCAGGCGTTGCACACTCGACTGGACCCGGAAACCCTCGACGAACACGACTCCCCCGCCGAACTCGCTCTCAACGACATCGGCCGGATAACGCTGCGCACCAGCACTGTGATCCTCGCCGACACGTATGCGGCAAACCGGGATGCCGGCGCGTTCATCGTCATCGACGAGAACAGTAACGACACGATCGGCGCGGGCACGGTCCTCGATTCCCGGGAAGTGGTCCCGGGAGCGCAGACGAGGCGCGATATCACCTGGCACCCTTCCTCTCTCGACCGTGGCCGTCGGTGGGCGGCGACAGGTCAGCGCGGCGCGACCATTTGGCTCACCGGGCTTCCCGCCTCGGGGAAGTCGACGGTGGCTGTGGCTCTCGAACGGACGCTCGTCGATGCGGGGCGGACGGCGTATCTGCTCGACGGCGACAATGTGCGGCACGGAATCTCCGACGATCTGGGGTTCAGCCCGGGGGACCGCGCCGAGAATATCCGGCGAGTCGGACACCTCACCCGATTGTTCGCCGACGCCGGGGTGGTCGCCATCGCCTCGATGGTGTCTCCACTTCGGTCGGATCGCACCATCGCGAGGGCCCTCAACGAGGCGGCGGGACTGCCGTTCCTCGAGGTTCACGTGAGCACGCCGGTAGGGGAATGCGAACGACGAGATCCGAAGGGCCTCTATGCTCGCGCGCGGGCCGGCGAGCTGCGCGGCCTCACGGGTGTGGACGCGCCTTATGAGGTGCCGGATGATCCGGACCTCGCGTTCGATACCACGGGTGCCGATCTCGACGAGCTCGTACAGCGCATCCTTGCCGTACTGGCCCGACACGAGACCCGGTAGGCGGCGCCCGCGAGGTCACGATGCCGAGTCTGCTCACGCCCTCGCGGACCGGAGTACGGCGTCGTGAAGGGCGACGCGATCATCGAAAGGCCGCCGGACCCGGCCGAAATCCTGCACGGCGTCGGAACCGCGACCCGCTACGACGACGACGTCACCGGGTGCAGCCAGCGTGACCGCGGTCGCGATGGCTTCGCCGCGTTCGGGGACGACGAGTACCTCAGCCGTCTTCACCCTCCGCGCCGCTCCTGCGACGTCGTTCCGCAGCACCTCGGCATCTTCCGAGAACGGGCTTTCGTCTGTGACGACGACGATGTCGGCGAGCTCGGCCGCGGTCGTCCCCAGCGGGGCACGCTTACCCGGATCACGATTGCCCGTCGCCCCGATGACGACAATAACCTTGCCCCGGGTCAGGGAGCGAAGATACGGGAACAACCGCCGCTGACCTCCCGTGTTGTGCATGTAGTCGACGAAGGCGAGGAAGGGCTGGCCGGCGTCGATCGCTTCGAGACGACCCGGCACGGTGTCGAGGCGCTCGATTCCGGCGATCGCGCCGTCTAGGTCGACCCCACGCACAGTCAGGGCCGTGACGGCGGCAAGTGCGTTGTCCACCTGATGGGCTCCCAGTAGCCGGAGTCGAATCGTGGTCGTCCCGGACGGGCCGTGCAGCCTGAAGGAAGTTCCACCCTCGTCGGCGTGCACGTCGTCGCCATAGATGTCTGCCTCCGCAGACCTCGAGGAGAAGGTGAGACGGGGCACGGACACGTCGGCGGCGAGTCGGCGACCGAATTCGTCGTCGATGCCGATTGCCGCAGTCGCACAACGCTCGGCGCTGAACAACCTGGCCTTCGCGGCAAAATAGGAATTCATGTCTTTGTGGAAATCGAGATGGTCCCGTGCCAGATTGGTGAACACGGCTACGCCGAATGACGTTCCGTCGACGCGATGCAGCGCGAGCCCGTGGCTGGAGACCTCCATCGCCACGGCGGAGACACCCTGGTCCCGGAATGCGGCGAGAGTCTGGTGGAGTTCGGAGGCCTCGGGAGTGGTCCGGACAGCGTCCCGCGAACCGCGGCGTCCCTGCACAGTGATGCCGGTAATCCGTCCGGCGGTAATTCCGGCACCGCGCAAACCTGCCTCGAGTAGATATGCGGTGCTGGTCTTGCCGTTCGTTCCCGTCACGCCGTAGACGTCGAGAGCGCCGGACGGATTTCCGTAGATCGCGGAAGCGAGCGGCCCTACAGCACACCGCGGATCGTCCACAACGATGGTCGGCAGGAGTTCCGACGGGCGGTCACTCAGCATCGCGACCGCACCACGCGAGACGGCTTCGGCAGCGAACGCGGCGCCGTGCCAGCGCTGGCCTGGCAGCGCCGCATAGAGGTCACCCGGCCGGACGAGACGCGAGTCCTGACTGATACCCGTCACGACTTCCTCGCCGGTCCCGAAGAGCACTGCCGCCCCGCCGAAGCGGCGCAGCACCTCGCACAGAGATGTGGGCGGACGGGACGGGCAGTCGATACTCACGCTCTCAGTGCACCACTGCAGCGGGCCGTGCGAGGGCTGAACCGGATCATCGATGCGGCATGTCAGGTGCCGGTGTTGTTCCGCGGTTCGTCGAGGATGCCGCGCTCCGCGCTGTACGCCGACCGCACATCGGGCGTGCGGTCCAGTTTGGCGAGATACTTCTCCATTGCGGTTCGGGCGTAGGCGGTGCCCTCCTCATCGCTCGGAATGGCGTCGCCGGTGGCCCGTCGCCACGCGTGAAGCTCGAGCGACAACTCGGCCTGGATGCCGGCGAAGGATTCGGTGTCGGCGACGTTGACGCGTTCGTCGGGATCGGCAGCGAGGTCGTAGAGTTCCCTGCTCGGACGTGGCCCGAGGTGCTCGGTTCCCATCGCCTCGCCGGACAGGCTGTTCTGGATGTCGAGCGGAAGGTCGAGAATGGGCCGAGGTGCATAGTTCTCGATGTAGCTGTACTGCTTCGAACGCACAGCGCGGATCGGGTCGAACGTGTCGTGGAAGGTCTTCTCGGTGAACACCAGCTCGCGCGCATGGTCGTTCGACGCGCCCAGTAACTGTTCGGCGTGGGAGACGCCCTCCACCGCCGCGGGCACCGGCACACCGAGCAGGTCGAGGAGGGTGGGCACCAGGTCCACACCACTGAACAATCCGTCATAGACACGGGGCGCCGCGCGCAACCGGCGCGGTGGACGGATGATCGTCGCGATCCCGGTACCCGGTGCATACAGGGTCGACTTCGCCCGGGGGAACGCTTCGCCGTGGTCGGTGAAGAACACGACCCACGTGCTGTCGTCGAGGCCCTCGGCCTCCAGCGTGTGCAGCAGCCGTCCGACGGCCGCGTCTGCCACCTCGATCGACCCGTGAAACCCGGCGAGGTCTTCGCGCACCTGCGGCCGGTCCGGCAGGTACGACGGCACTGTGAAGCTCTCCGGGTCGGCCGGCCGGTAGCGGTCCGCCGGGTACGGGCGGTGCGTCTCGAAGAATCCAGCCGTCAACAGGAACGGCTGTGGCGGGAATCGGGACAACCACCCGGACGCACGATCGGTGACGTAGTCGCAGTACGAATTCGTCACGTCGTACTCGTGGTAACCGAGCCGCTTCGGGTACGCCGTCTCGTGCTGCATGCCGAACAGGGCCGTGTACCACCCGGCGTTCGACAGAAGAGTCGGCAACGTCTGCACGTCGTCGTGATACTGCCATCCGTGATGGGCGAGTCCGACGAGTCCGTTGCTGTGCGGGTACCGGCCCGAAAACAATGCGCCCCGCGATGGGGAGCACAGGGGTGCCACTGCGTGCGCGTCCGTCAGCCGCACCCCCTCCGCGGCGAGCCGGTCGAGGTTCGGACTCCGAACACCGGACGCACCGTAACAACCCAGATGCCTGCCGAGATCGTGCCAGTGCACGATCAGCACGTTGTCGCGTGTTACGGGCACTGCCGGAGTTGTCACAGTCGCCTCCTCGTCGGCTCGGAATACAGAGACACCGGGTTATAAAGACACCGGGCTATAGAGACACCGGGATTTCCGCCTCCGGAAGCTCCGGCGCCCGGGTGGCCCGCGCGTACACCGTTTCACCCTCCTGCAGATGCAGCGCCGCACTGTCACCGCGCGTCACCTGCGCCGAGAAACGCTCACCGGTCGCCTCGTTGCGCAGGTCCACCCGCACCTCGAACCCGAGATGGACCACCCGTTCGACGGTGGCCCGCGTCACCCCGAGCGATTCCGCGGTTCCCGCTTTCTGGGCAAGTGCCATATCGGGGTCGCGGCCGAGCCGGATGTCGTGAGGACGGACCAGCTGGCCGTTGAGTTTGGCCACCGAACCGAGGAACGACATCACGAAATCGTTGGCCGGACGGTCGTAAAGATCTGCCGGTTCACCGATCTGCTCGATGCGGCCCTTGTTGAGGACGGCGATCCGGTCGGCGACGTCGAGCGCCTCCTCCTGATCGTGGGTGACGAGGACGGTGGTCACGTGCACCTCGTCGTGGAGCCGGCGCAGCCAGGTGCGCAGGTCGGTCCGCACCTTGGCGTCGAGGGCACCGAACGGCTCGTCGAGGAGCAGCACCTGGGGATCGACAGCCAAGGCCCGGGCCAGTGCCATGCGCTGCCGCTGCCCGCCGGACAGCTGAGCGGGGTATCGGTGCTGGAACCCGTCGAGCCCGACGATTCCGAGGAGCTCGTTGACCTTCTTGTCGATCTCCGGCTTCGGCCTCTTACGAATCTTGAGTCCGAACGCGACGTTGTCGCGCACGGTCATGTGCTTGAACGCCGCATAGTGCTGGAACACGAATCCGATGTCACGTTTCTGCGGCGAGACGTTCGTGACATCTTTCCCGCCGATCACCACCGTGCCTGAGTCGAGTGCCTCCAGGCCGGCGATGGAGCGCAGCAGTGTCGACTTGCCGGAACCACTCGGACCGAGGAGCGCAGTGAGCGAACCCGAGGGGATGTCGATGGTTACGTCGTCGAGGGCAGCGAACGATCCGTAGTTCTTGCGCGCGCCGGTCACGGTAATCATGTGGTGCTCCTCTTACGGTCGAGCAGAGTCATCAGAAGCAGGCTGAGTACGGCAATGCCCATCAACAGGGTGGCCGCCGAATATGCCCCGAAGGTGTTGTGGTCGTCGATGTACCGCGAATGCACCAGCAGTGTCAGGGTCTGCGAGACTCCGGGGAACCCGGACGACACCATGATGACGGCGCCGAACTCGCCCAACGAGCGGGCGATGGTGAGAATCACCCCGTACGTAAGACCCCATCGGATGGCGGGGAGGGTGATCAACCAGAAGGTCTGCCACTTGCTCGCCCCGAGCGTCGCGGCCGCCTGTTCCTGTTCCTCCCCGATCTCGTGCAGCACGGGCTCCACCTCGCGTACCACGAAAGGAAGCGTCACGAACAACGTGGCGATCACCATTCCGGGCAGTCCGAAGATGACCTTGAACCCGAGCGATTCGATCCCCCCGAACCAGCCGTTGGTACCCCACAGCAAGATCAGCGACACACCCACGACAATCGGGGACACGGCGAACGGCAGATCCACCACCGCCTGCACCAGACCTCGGCCCGGGAATCGTCCCCGCACGAGAGCGAGCGCGGTCACGATTCCGAACACCACGTTGATCGGCACTACGATGGCGACGATCAGCAACGAGAGGTTGAGCGCCGAGATCGCGGCCGGGGTGGAGATCGAGTCGACGAACGCACCGATGCCTCGCTCGAACGTCCGGAAGAGGATGATCGCGATCGGCACGAGCAGAAGGCCGAACAGGTAGAGCAGCGCGACGGTGCGCAGAGTAATCCGGGTGGATCCCGACAGCTTCATTCCGCCTGCTCCTCACGACGCTGGCCACGGCTCGCGAAAAGCCGGAGAACGAACAACGTCACAAACGCGATGGCCAGCAGTGCCACCGACACGGCCGCCGCAGCGGCAGGCCGATCGATTTCGATCTGCTGTTGAATGTACTGCGATGCCATCTGGGTCTCACGCGGAATGTTGCCGCCGATGAGCACCACCGACCCGTACTCGCCTATCGCGCGGGCGAACGCCAGCCCGGCGCCGCTGATGATCGCAGGTGTGAGGGTCGGCAGTACCACTCGGCGGAAGATCGTCACGTTGTCCGCACCGAGCGAGGCCGCGGCCTCCTCCACTTCCCGGTCCAGCTCGATGAGTACCGGCTGCACCGACCGCACCACGAAGGGCAGCGTCACGAATGCCAGTGCCACGATCAGGCCGGGCTGCGTCGCGTTGAGATAGACGTGAATGGGGCTCTCCGGACCGTAGAGAGCCAGTAGCACGATGCTGGCCACGATTGTCGGGAGCGCGAACGGAAGATCGATCAGCGCGTTGACGATCCGTTGACCGGGAAATTCGTCGCGGACGAGCACCCAGGCGATCAGCGTGCCCATCACCACGTTGATCACGGCCACCACGATCGAGACCAGAACGGTGACCCGCAGCGATGCCAACGCGACCGGACTGGTGATGGCGTCGACGAAGCCGCCGACGCCATCGCCGAACGACGCCACGGTCAACGCCGCGAGGGGAAGCACCACGATGATGCTCAGCCACAGTGTCGCGACACCGATGCCCAACGGTCCGACCGCGCCGGTGACCTGGACGAGTTTCTTACGGGGGCGGCGATCGGGCGGGGACGGCACCGTGGTGCCGGTCCCGCCCGCCGCCGTCGTCGTCGGTGCGTCGCTCACGTCGGTGTTACCTGGTCGCGTTGTCGTAGATCACGGCGATCGACCCGGTGTCCTTGGCGAACACCTCGGAGTCGACCTTCGACCAGCCGCCGAGATCGGCAATGGTCCACAGCTTCACCGGCTGGGGGAACTTGTCGGCGAACTCCGTGGCCACCGCGGGATCCACGGGACGGAATCCGGCCTCCGCCCACAGCTTCTGGGCGTCGGGGGTGTACAGGAAGTCCTTGAACGCGTTGACCTTCTCCAAGTTCTTGCTGTTCGACAGCACCGCGACCGGGTTCTCGATCTTGAACGTGGTCGGCGGGGTCACGTGCTCGACGGGGTCACCGTTGCCCTCGATGAACAGGGCCTCGTTCTCGTAGCTGAGCAGCACGTCACCGGTGCCCTGCAGGAACGCCTCCGACGCTTCGCGACCCGACTTCGGCTGAATCTTCACGTGGTCATTGACCAGCGAGGTGATGTAGGCGAGACCGGCGGTCGGGTCCTGGCCGCCGTTGCTCTTGGCGGCGTAGGGGGCGAGCAGATTCCACTTCGCGGATCCGGAGCTGAACGGGTTGGGAGTCACCACCTCGACGTCCGGACGCAACAAGTCGTCCCAGTCGCGGATGTTCTTCGGGTTGCCCTCGCGGACGACGATCGTGACCACCGAACCGAAGGGGATTCCGTTGTAGGCGTCCTGGTTCCAGCTCTTGTCGACCAGGCCGGCGTCGACGAGCCTGGTGATGTCGGGTTCGACGGAAAAGTTCACGAAGTCGGCCTCGGCCCCGTCCTTGACCTTGCGGGACTGGTCACCGGACGCGCCGTACGACGGCTGGAATGCGACGTTCTTGCCTTCTTCGGTGGCGTTGAACGCGGGAAACAGCTTGTCGTAGCCGGGCTTGGGCACGGCGTACGCGAAGAGGTTGATGGTGCCGGCACTGCCGTCGGCACCCACCGCTTCGCTGCCGACGGTGTCGCTCGCACCGCCGCTGCACGCGGTCAGTGCCACAGCTCCGAGCGTCACGAGGGCCGTGAGAAGACTACGAGAACGGCGTTTCATGGGAGAAACCTTCCTGGGAACTGTTCACAGAGGAGTGGTGCGAAATGAAGGGAGAGGGAACGGACCCATCGGCACCTGCCGGGAACGCTACGGAAAGAGGCGGTGCGACATCGGCAGCGAAACTGCTCGATGCAGGGAAGTGCGCCGACCGCTGGGTCCGGGGAAAGAATCAACAACAGTCGATGTCGGCGACTGCAAGCATGCCGACAGCGATCAACGCCAATTCATGGCGGACCTGGTGTACGGCGGCTTCAGACACGCCGTGGACTGTAGCAGAGGCTGAACCAGCCTCTCGAATCGAACCGCGCTATCGGGTGAGCAGCCAGGCGACGACGACGAGAACGATGAGCGCGAGCAGGGCGAGTGTGACGCGGGAGCGCGGCATCAGGGTTCCTCCACTGTGGGAACATCCCGCCTGAGCAGGACGAAGACTGCGGCCAGTGCTCGATCGAGCAGCCATGCGACGCCGCGGCAGACCGGCACCATGACCAGCAGCACGAGAGCGACCTGGGGAACGAACGGAAGCCCGGCGATCCACAGCTCGAAGCCGTCCCACCAACTCGCCATCAATTCCACCGCACCACCCTATCGCCCGCCGGTGACGGGAGGCCGCACAGGTGGACGGCACGACGAAGGCGGTCGATGATGTCCAGATGGTGTCCACCGAGAACCAGAAGCTTCCGTTCGGGCCGACGACCCCGGGTAAGACCGCATCCGGCGGGCATCATCGGCACGACACGTTTCCGCCCATCGACGACTACGCGTTCCTCTCGGACTGTGAAACCACGTGCCTGATCGCTCGCAATGGGGCCGTCGAATGGATGTGCATCCCACGTCCCGACTCCCCCAGCGTCTTCGGCGCAATCCTCGATCGCAGCGCCGGCCACTTCCGCATCGGACCGTACGGGCAGAACGTCCCCGCGGCCCGCCGCTATCTGCCGGGCGGTCTGATCGTCGAGACCACCTGGCAGACGGAGACCGGGTGGCTGATCGTCCGCGACGCACTGGTACTCGGCCCGTGGCACAACACCGAGCAACGCTCCCGCTCCCATCGGCGGACACCTACCGACTGGGACGCCGAACACGTCCTGCTGCGGACGGTCAAGTGCGTCAACGGAACGGTCGAATTCGAGATGAGCTGCGAACCGGCCTTCGACTATCATCGTGGCACAGCGCACTGGGAGTACACGGGCAAGGTGTACGAGGAAGCCACGGCCAACTGCAACTCGAGCGGACCCGGCGATCACCCGGTGCTGCGGCTGACCACCAACCTGAAGATCGGCCTCGAGGGCCGCGAGGCCCGGGCCCGAACCCGCATGGTGGAGGGCGACAACGTGTTCGTCGCACTGTCCTGGTCGCACCTGCCCGCTCCCCAGACGTTCGACGAGGCCGCCGAGAAGATGTGGCACACCGCAAAGTGCTGGCGCGAATGGATCACCATCGGCCGCTTCCCCGACCACAAGTGGCGCGGATACCTCCAGCGCAGCGCGCTCGCACTCAAGGGTTTGACGTATGCGCCGACGGGCGCCCTGCTGGCCGCGTCCACCACCTCCCTGCCGGAAACACCCGGCGGAGAGCGTAACTGGGACTATCGGTACGCATGGGTTCGCGATTCGACCTTTGCACTGTGGGGCCTGTACAGCCTCGGGCTCGATCGTGAAGCCAACGATTTCTTCTCCTTCATCTACGACGTCTCGGCGTCCGAGGACGGCAATCACCATCCGCTTCAAGTCATGTACGGCGTCGGCGGCGAGCAGACCCTCGAAGAGGCGGAGCTGAACCATCTGTCCGGGTACGGCGGGGCGAGGCCGGTGCGCATCGGAAACGGTGCGTACAACCAGAATCAGCACGACATCTGGGGAACCATCCTCGACTCGGTGTACCTGCACGTGAAGTCGCGGGAACGAGTGCCCGAAACGTTGTGGCCGATGCTCAAACGTCAGGTGGAGGAGGCAGTCAAGCATTGGCGGCATCCGGACCGCGGCATCTGGGAGGTGCGCGGCGAGCCCCAGCACTTCACCTCGTCGAAAATTATGTGCTGGGTGGCGCTCGACCGCGGCGCCAAACTCGCCGACCAGCAGGGCGAGACGAGCTACGCCCAGCAGTGGTCGGACCTCGCCGACGAGATCAAGGAGGACATCCTCGAGCACGGGGTGGATCGACGCGGTGTCTTCACTCAGCGCTACGGCAGCGACGACCTCGATGCCTCACTCCTGCTGGCCCCGCTACTGCGGTTTCTTCCGGCAGACGATCCCCGCATCCGTGCCACGGTCCTTGCCATCGCCGACGAACTGACCGAGGGCGGCCTCGTCCTGCGCTACCAGGTGGAGACCACCGACGACGGGCTCGTGGGCAAGGAGGGCACGTTCACGATCTGTTCGTTCTGGCTGGTGTCGGCGCTCGTCGAGATCGGTGAACTGGACCGAGCGAAGGATCTGTGTAACCGGCTCCTGGGCTTCGCAAGTCCCCTGAAGCTGTACGCCGAGGAGATCGACCCGGCGTCGGGACGACATCTGGGCAACTTCCCGCAGGCGTTCACGCACCTGGCGTTGATCAACGCGGTGGTCCACGTCATCCGCGCCGAAGAGGCCGCGGCGGGTAGTTTCCAGCCGGCGCATCAGACCGTCTGATCGGGTGGCTACTTCCTCACGCTGGGCAGGACGTGGTTCAGCAGGTACCTTCGCTGCCGTCACTGGGCGAAGCGCTGCAGCAATCGTTCTGCATCGGCGGCGATCTGGCGGACCACGGCTCCGGCGGGCCGCTCGGAATTGACCAGCCCGGCGGCTTCGCCCGCGTACACGACGCCGAGGTCGGGATTCGCGGGGTCGTACGCCGCGGCGAGTTCGCTCTCCGCAGCACCGGCGTCGTGCCACTTACCGGTGAAGTCGTTGCGCAAGGCGCGGCCACCCCAGCGCGAGGGCCAGGGCTGACTGCGCGCCTGGTCGAACACCGAGGTGTAGACGGTGTCGGCGCTGCCCGCAGCGATCAACTTGTTCCGCGCGTACTCCGGTCCGATGGTCTCGGGGCTCGCGAGGAGTGCGGTGCCGATCATCGCGCCCTCGGCGCCGGCGGCGATCACGGCGGCAAGGCCGCGGCCCGTCGCGATTCCTCCTGCGGCCAGCACGGGCAACGACGTGGCCTCGAGGATTTCCTGCAGCAGAGGCAGCGTCCCGATCTGCCCGGTGTGACCGCCGGCTTCCCCGCCCTGGGCGATGACGAAGTCCGCACCGGCGGCCTCCACCACGCGCAGATCCTCGACGGTGTTGACCTGGCACACCACGAGCGCGCCGATGTCGTGTACCCGCTTCACGTACGGTGCGGGGTCGCCGAACGAGAGCGAGACCACCCGCGGGTTCTGCGCGAGAGCGGCGTCGAGCAGGGCGTCGTTGTCGTCGAGGGACCACGTCATCAGGCCGATCCCGAAGGCATCTCCGCCGATACCGCGCGCAATCGCCGTCTCCTCCGCGATCCACTCCGCGGTGGCATAGCGCGCGGCGCCGAGCAGGCCCAGTCCGCCCGCCTTCGACACCTCGCCGACGAGGGTCCCGCCGGCGCGTCCTCCCATCGGGGCTCCGAAGATCGGCACCTCGATTCCGAGAGTCCGGGTCAGCCAGGTTTCGATTGCCACGCCGCGTACCTACTTTCGTTCGGACACCCCGGAGGAGAACACCTCGAGGCCTGGGCTGCGCTACTTCTTCGGCTTGTCCCCGACCGCTTCGGAGGACAACGCGGCGACAAAAGCCTCCTGCGGAACTTCTACTCGCCCAATGGTCTTCATGCGCTTCTTGCCCTCCTTCTGCTTCTCGAGCAGCTTGCGCTTTCGGCTGATGTCGCCGCCGTAACACTTGGCGAGCACGTCCTTGCGGATGGCGCGAATGTTCTCACGGGAGATGATCTTCGCGCCGATGGCCGCCTGGATAGGCACCTCGAACTGCTGACGGGGAATGAGCTCGCGCAGCTTGGACGTCATCCGGCCACCGTAGGCGCCGGCAGCGGACCGGTGCACGATAGACGAGAACGCGTCGACGGCCTCGCCCTGCAGCAGGATGTCGACCTTCACCAGATCCGCCTGCTGTTCACCCGACTCTTCGTAGTCGAGGCTCGCGTATCCCTTGGTCCGCGATTTCAGCGCATCGAAGAAGTCGAACATGATCTCGCCCATGGGCATTTCGTAGCGCAGTTCGACGCGGGTTTCCGACAGGTAGTCCATGCCGCCGAGTTCACCGCGCCGGTTCTGGCACAGTTCCATGATGGCGCCGATGAACTCGCTGGGCGCGATGACGGTGCACTTGACCATCGGCTCGTACACCTCGCGGATCTTGCCCTCCGGCCAATACGACGGGTTGGTGACGACGTGCTCGGCGCCGTCCTCCATCACCACGCGGTACACCACGTTGGGTGAGGTGGAGATCAGTTCGAGGCCGAACTCGCGCTCGAGGCGGTCGCGGGTGATCTCCATGTGCAGCAGTCCGAGGAACCCGCACCGGAAGCCGAATCCGAGCGCCACCGACGTCTCCGGCTCGTAAGCGAGTGCGGCGTCGTTGAGGCGCAGCTTGTCCAGAGCGTCGCGCAGCACCGGGTAGTCGGAGCCGTCGAGGGGGTAGAGACCCGAATAGACCATCGGCTTGGGATCGCGGTAGCCGACGAGCGGTTCGGTGGCGCCGCCGCGGGCCGCGGTGACGGTGTCACCGACTCGCGACTGGCGCACGTCCTTCACGCCGGTGATGAGGTAGCCGACCTCGCCGACACCGAGTCCGATGCTGGCCTTCGGCTCCGGCGAGATGATGCCGACCTCGATGAGGTCGTGAGTGGTGCCGGTGGACATCATGGTGATCTTCTCGCGCGGGGAGATCCGCCCGTCGACCACGCGGACATACGTGACGACGCCGCGGTAGGCGTCATACACGGAGTCGAAGATCATCGCGCGCGCCGGTCCGTCGGCGTCGCCGACCGGCGCCGGAATCTGCTTGACCACCTCGTCGAGAAGTTCCTTGACGCCCACACCCGTCTTGCCGGACACGCGCAGCACGTCACCCGGCTCGCAGCCGGTGATGTGCGCAATTTCCTCGGCGTAGCGGTCGGGGTCGGCGGCAGGAAGATCGATCTTGTTGAGCACCGGGATGATGGTGAGGTCCTTCTCCATCGCCAGGTACAGGTTGGCCAGGGTTTGAGCCTCGATGCCCTGCGCAGCGTCGACCAGTAACACGGCACCCTCGCACGCCTCGAGCGCACGGGAGACCTCGTACGTGAAGTCGACGTGTCCGGGCGTGTCGATGAGGTGCATGACGAACTCCTCGTCACCCACCTTCCACGGCAACCGGACGTTCTGCGCCTTGATCGTGATGCCGCGTTCGCGCTCGATGTCCATACGGTCGAGGTACTGGGCCCGCATCTGCCGTTCCTCGACCACGCCGGTGAGCTGAAGCATGCGGTCGGCCAGCGTCGACTTGCCGTGATCGATGTGCGCGATGATGCAGAAATTCCGGATCTGTGCGGGATCCGTGAATGTCTTGTCGGCGAAGCTGCTGATGGGGGACCCCTTACCTGGACCGGCACCGGCCCGGTTCCGGACCACTGTCACCTGTCAGGATATCCAAGCCACCGGACTCCGGCTGCTGCGGCATACACGCACTAAGCTCGACGGCCATGGCAAGCACGTGGAGCAGCATCGGTAAGACGTTGGCCAGACTGGCGCGGGACCGAGGTCCCCAGTTGCTGCAGCAGCTGCAGAAGTCGGGCGCACTCGACCGTGCAGCCGGTGTGCTGACCGGTTCCGCGGCCACCGCGCCGAAGCCGAGCCCGGGACGCCCGGTCACCGCGAATTCCGCGCCGACGGCGCACCGGGCACGCAAGGTCCAGTACTCCCCCGACCTCGACGGACGTGCGGATCCGGGCGAGATCGTGTGGACGTGGGTGGCGTACGAGGAAGATCCGGCGCAGGGAAAGGACCGCCCCGTTCTCGTTGTCGGCCGCGACGGCGCGACCTTGCTGGGCCTGATGTTGTCTTCGCAGAGCAAGCACGACGGTGACCGGGACTGGATCGCGATCGGTTCGGGATCCTGGGACTCCGAAGGTCGACCGAGCTGGGTCCGCCTCGATCGGGTGCTCGACGTGCCCGAGGAAGGGATCCGGCGCGAGGGCGCCGTCATGGAGCGGGACACGTTCGAGCTCGTGGCGAGGCGGCTGAGAGCGGATTTCAGCTGGCAGTGATATCCGCCGCGACCATTTCGGCGATGGCGGCCATCGCCAGCTCGTTGGGGTGGGCGGGTTCGGCAGGCGAGCGCGGCAGAATTCCCTCGAACCACCGCTGGTCGTCCGGCGCACAGGCGTCGTGTCCGCCGCCGATCGAGGCCCCGGCGATGTCGATGTAGTGGACCCCGTGCCGGGCGGCGGCATCGACGTAGATCTGGTTGAACCGGTCGAAGTATCCGCTCAGCCACACGGCATCGGCGTCGGACAACGGCAGGTTGGGCCAGCAGCCGCGGTGGCCGACCGAACCTCCGTGTCCGATCAGATACACCTCGGCGTTCGAGGCCTTCGCCACGATTGCCGCCACCACCGCGTCCACCCTGGGCGCCATCTCGGCGATCCCCAAGGTGGCGAGTTGCTCGGCGCGCGGATTGTTTCGGCACCGTGCGTCCGCCTCTGGAGCGATCGCGACGCAACGCACCGACACGGCGAGGTGGTTGGATCCGCCTCCCCCGATACTGAGCGTCACGAGGTCCGTGTCCGCGCGCAGGGCCTCGATCTGGGGCGGCGCGAAGCGAGTCCCGACGAATTGCGGGGTATCGAGGACGTGGGCGGGCTTGGCCGCCGAGCACGTGACGTCCGTGAATTCGGACGCGCCGATCAGCCGCGCAAGCTCGGCAGGGTAGTTCTGCTCGGGTGACCGCAGGCACAGGTCGCGGTGCGCCGACGCCTCGACGAGGGGCCCGGATGCGCGGGAGTCGCCGAGCGCCACGTAGTGCACGCCGCGCTGCGGCACTGTCGGTTCGGCGGTCGCGGCCGCAGGGACGAGCCCCGTCGCCCCCACCACCGCGCACAACACCAGTGCGGCCCGCAGGCCCCGGCTGTTCGACATCGCGTGTCCCCTGCTCGTCTCGGTGTCGGACGACCAGAGGTGGACGATGACGACGACCGGTTGACAGTAATGCCGGGCACGCACCGGTGGGTGCGTGCCCGGCATTCGTTCCAGGGGAACTCGCTGCGTCAACTCTGCAGGCGGTCGTACCTGCCGAACAGCGAGCGGTAGGCCAGGGCGCCCACTGCACCGCCGATCAGGGGAAAGACGAGGAACAACCACACCTGCTGCAGAGCGTCGTCCTGATATGGAGCGACGGCGAGACTGCGCGCGGGGTTCACCGACGTGTTGTCGATCGGAATCGACACCAGGTGGATCACCGCGAGCGTGAAACCGATGGACACACCGGCCAGCGGTACGTCCGAGATCTGGTCGGTCGAGGCCAGGACGACGAATACCAGCAGGGCGGTGAGGAGAACCTCGACGATCATCGCAGCACCGATGCCGTATCCGTTCTCGAGGATCCCGCCCAGCGGGCCTTTGATGGCGGAGGGGCTGTGCTCACCCCAGCCGTTGGCCCCGAGTCCGTCGGCGGCACGGTCGTAGGACGGCAGGCTCTGCGCGATTGCGTAGATGACGAGACCTGCGAGGAGACCACCGATAATTTGGGCCACGATGTACAGGCCGGCCCGGGCCACCGACACTCGGCCGAGGGCGAGATGCCCGATGGTGACGGCCGGATTGACGTGACACCCCGAGATGGGACCGATGGCGTAGACGAGGAAGAGGAGTGTCAGTCCGAAAGCCAGAGCCACACCGAGATTGCCGACCTTGGCCCCCGCGAACACCGCCGTGCCCACTGCCGAGAAAACCAGCACGAAGGTACCGATTGCCTCGGCCGAGTACTTCTTGAGATCCGAGATCGGCTCGACCTCTACGTATTCCTGTGCGGTTGGAGACATTGAACCCACCTTCGTCGGAATGGATCGTTAGTCCTTGCTTTCCACAGTTCTGCGCCGGACTTTACGCCAGGCGGGTGATCTCCACGACAACTTCCAGGTCTGTTGCCTGCCCTCCCGAGAAGATCCCCTTCAGCGGCGGAACATCGGCGTAGTCCCGCCCGATGCCCACCGACACATGCTGCTCGTTGACGGCGACCGCGTTGGTGGGGTCGTATCCCCACCACGCGCCGGTCCACGCCTCCACCCAGGCGTGGCTCTCCCCCGCGATCGTGTCATCCAGTGGCGCATCAGCTTTCGGGTGCAGATAGCCCGACACGTATCGGCTGGGAATTCCCATGCTGCGCAACAGGACGAGGGTCAGGTGGGCGTAATCCTGGCAGACGCCTTCCCGTTCGGCCCAGGCCTCGACCGCCGACGTGTGCACGCCCGTGGTTCCGGGAACGTACGCCATCTCCTCGTGCACCCAGTCCGCCGCGGCCACGACGGCTTCCTCGGGGGTTCGCCCCTTCTGGAGATCGCGGGCGATCACGTCGAGCTTGCGGTTGCGGGGCGCGTACTGGGTGTTGCTGAGCTGCTCGTTGAATCGGTCGGTCAGCGCCGGCCCGGCCAGTTCGTCCCAGTCCACCGACTCCTCGGGAGCCGAGAAGGGCTCGGTCTCGACCACCGACAGTCCTGTGACCTCGAGTTCCCGGTGCGGTGCATGCAGATCGAATGCGGTGACCGCGGTACCCCAGTAGTCGGTGTAACGATACGAACGGGTGGCCGGTGTGGTCTCGACCCGGTTGAGGATCACCGTCTGTCTGCTGTCGCCACGGGGCGTGAGCCTCGCCTCGTTGTACGAAGACGTGACCGGCGCGTCGTAGGCATATCCGGTGGTGTGCACCACCCTCATTCGCCAGCTCACAGCTCTCCCTCCACGACGGCTTCGGCGCCGACGGCCCGTGCATCGGTCCACGCCACCCACGGCGCGGCGTGAAAATACTGCAGTGCGATCGCTTCTCCGAGCTCACGGCAGGTGTCCTGCAATCCCACCAACCGGTCCTGGAGGTCCTCGAGGAGTACACCGGGGGGCAGGAATTCGAGTTCACTCCGTGCCCGCCCCAACAGACGCTGCGCCTCGGCACGGGGCCCCACCCGGCTGTCGGGTTGATGGTCGAGTTCTGCGAGACACTGTTCCGCCTGGCGGATGGCATGGAACACCGAACGCGGGAACAAGCGGTCGAGGAGGATGAACTCGACCACTCGATTGGCGTCGAGGGCGCCGCGGTAGGTGCGCAGATAGGTGTCGTGAGCGCCCGCCGAGCGCAGGACCGTCACCCACGCCGGCGACGACGGTCGGTCGCCCGCGCGGGACAGCAGCATTCGCGCAAGCATGTCGACACGTTCGATGGAGCGGCCGAGCAGAAGGAAGCGGTAGCCGTCGTCACGACTCATCGTCGAGTCGGCGAGACCGGCAAACATCGCCGCGCGCTCCTCCACATAGCGGAAGAACTCGTGCGGGCCCAGCCGCTTGGCTGCGCGTTCGCGTTCCGCGAGCCCGTTGTACGTGGTGTTGAGGCACTCCCACATCTCACTCGATGTGACCTCCCGCGCGCCGCGGGCGTTTTCGCGTGCGCTGGCGAGCGAGTCGATGATCGAACCGACCTGGTTGCGGCTGAAAGCCACCAGTTCGGTGACCGAGCGCACATCCAGTTCCGTGCTCGGCGCGGGGATTCCGAGAACCCGCAGGAGGAGCCGGGACGTGCGGTCCGGATTCACCGACGCGTCGTCGAGCAGTTGATGCACTGCGACGTCGAGAATCCGCGCCATGTCGTCGGCGCGCTCGACGTAGCGACCGATCCAGTACAGCGATTCCGCGTTTCTCGCCAGCATCAGCACTCACCTCCGCGTTCCTGCTGTTGTTGTTGTTGCTGCTGCTGTTGGAGCTGGGACGTGCTGAGTTCGGGGCCCTGCTCGGCTTCCGCCGTCTGCGCGGGTTCGGTGACGAGTTCCTCACCCGCGAGTTCCTGTTCCTCGTCCGAGCTTCGGCTGGCGAGCACCCACGTGTCCTTGCTGCCACCGCCCTGACTGGAATTGACCACGAGGGAACCCTCGGGCAGGGCGACCCGGGTGAGTCCCCCGGGCAACACCCATACATCCTCGCCGTCGTTGACCACGAACGGGCGCAGGTCGACGTGCCGGGGCATGAGCTCGTCACCGATCTTGGTCGGCACCGTGGACAACTGGACCAACGGTTGGGCGATCCACCCCCGCGGGTCGGCCCTGATCTTCCGGGTGATCGTGTTGAGTTCCTTGGGTGAGGCGTCCGGACCGAAGACGATGCCGTATCCGCCCGACCCCTCCACCGGTTTGATCACCAGTTCGTCCACGCGGTCGAGCACCTGCTCGCACTCGTCGTCGAGCCAGCACCGGAATGTGTCGACGTTCGCGAGCAGTGGCTTCTCCCCCAGGTAGTAGTCGATGATCTGCGGCACATAGGTGTACACCAACTTGTCGTCCGCGACGCCGTTTCCGACGGCACTCGAGATGACGACGTTGCCGGCGCGGGCGGCGTTGAGAACACCGGCGACGCCCAGTACCGAATCCGGCCGGAAGTGCATCGGGTCGAGGTAATCGTCGTCGATACGGCGGTAGATGACGTCCACCTGACGCTCACCCTCCGTGGTGCGCATGTAGACCATGTTGTCGCGGCAGAAGAGGTCGCGGCCCTCGACGAGTTCCACACCCATCTGGCGCGCGAGCAGCGAGTGCTCGAAGTAGGCAGAGTTCGCGACCCCGGGAGTGAGCACCACCACTGTGGGGTCGGCCTCGTTGAGGGCAGCGGACGCCCGTAGCGCGCGCAGCAGGTGAGTGGAGTAGTCGCCGACCGAACGCACGCGGTGCGACATGAAGAGGTCCGGGAAGACACGCGCCATCGTGCGGCGATTCTCCATCACGTAGGACACTCCCGAGGGCGACCGCAGGTTGTCCTCGAGCACCCGGAATACGCCGTTCTCGTCCCGGACGAGGTCGATTCCGGCCACGTGAATGCGCACACCGTTGGGTGGAACGATGCCGGACGCCTCCCGGTGGAAGTGCTCACACGAGGTGACCAACCGCTTCGGGAGGACGTGATCGCGGAGGATGCGCTGTTCTCCGTAGACGTCGTCGAGGAACATCTCCAGCGCCTTCACGCGCTGCTTGATGCCTTTTTCGAGTCGTGTCCACTCCGCGGCGGCGATGACCCGCGGCACCAGGTCGAGGGGGAACGGCCGTTCTTGACCGGACAGGGAGAATGTCACGCCCTGGTCGATGAACGCCCTGCCCAGCGCCTCGGAGCGGGCGGCGAGATCCGCGCTGTCCGCCGGCTCGAGGGCCTTGAAGACACCTTTGTAGGGCGGCCGGACAGTGCCGTCACGGTCGAACATCTCGTCGAACGCCATCCCGTAGCGTCCGACGTCGGCATAACCGTCGAACACGTGCGCCGGACGCGCGGGCTTGCGTGAACGTGTGGTCACGGAGGCGCGCGACTGCGTTGCAGACGCCTTTACGCCCTTCTGTCTACTTTTGCTCGAGGCGGAGACCGAGGCTTTCGTGGTTCCCGGCGACTTCGAGGTGGCCGACGACTTCGCTACTGTTGACGACTTCGATGCTGGGGGCGTCATCCCAGACATGCTGCTACATGTACACCCGATCAGCAGCACAGGCGCACGGATATTCGGCGCGTCCGGCGTCCGGTTTGAGATCGGACCCCGATCACTGGTAATCTCGCCTGTCGGTGCATATGTGTGCGCCCACAGCTTCTCGACCGTATCCAGCTTAAGACGACAGGATTTTACGCGTGGCCAACATCAAGTCCCAGGTGAAGCGGATCCGTACCAACGAGGCGGCCCGACTCCGTAACCAGTCGGTGAAGTCCTCGCTGCGCACGGCCATCCGCTCGTTCCGCGAGGCTGCGGCGGCCGGTGACAAGGACAAGGCCAACGAACTCCTCGTCGCCACCAGCCGCAAGCTCGACAAGGCAGCCAGCAAGGGCGTCATTCACGCCAACCAGGCGGCCAACAAGAAGTCTGCTCTCGCGCAGGCCGTCAACAAGATCTGACGACACCTCGTCGTACACTCTCAAACAGCCGCTCGATCCCCGGATCGAGCGGCTGTTTTCGTGCGTCGGTCAGAGCTGTCGTAGCAGCGACACGCGTCCCACCGCACTTTCGACGGCGTAGTCGGCGTCCGCGGCGGCGCCTTTCACATCTGCGTTGAGGGCGGCAACGATGCGCAACGCTTCGCCGACGGAGGCGGGTGTCCATCCTTTCGCGATGGCCTGCACCTTCTTTATCTTCCAAGGCGGCATGCCCAGCTCGGACGCCATCCGAAACGGATCTCCCCTCCCGGCAGGCGCCACCCGGGCAATCGAGTGCACCGCGTCGGCGAGCGCGTCCGCGAGCAGCACGTGCGGTACCCCGCGCAGCATCGCCCACCGCAACGCTTCCCTGGCACCCGCCGTGTCCCCGGCCACCGCTTTGTCCGCGACATCGAACCCTGTCACTTCTGCCTTGCCCGAGTAGTACCGCTGAACGGCCGCGACGTCGATCTTGCCACCGGTGTCGGCGGTGAGCTGCGAGCAGGCGGCCGCAAGTTCCCGCAAATTGGAGCCCACACCCTCGAACACCGTCTGCACCACTTCGGGTGACACGCGGACGCCGAGGGTGCGGAACTCGCCACGGATGAAGCCGATGATGTCCCCGGATTTCAGCTTGGCGCAATGGTGGGTGACCGCGCCGAGCTTCTCGAGGGAGCCGGTCATCGCCTTCGCGCGCCCACCGCCTGAGTGCAGAACCACGATCACGACACCGGGCGGCGGGTCCGCAGCGGCGTCGAGAACGAGGGCGACGGCGTCCTTGCCCGCCTCCGCGGCGGACTCGAGCACCACCACCCGGTCTTCCGCAAACAGAGAGGGACTGAGCAGTTCGGCCAGCTCGGCCTCGCCGGCATCGCCTGCCCTCAACCGGTTGACGGGTAGTTCGGCCCCCGCCGCGACGGCCGCGGTGGCCCGGACCTGCGCGATGATGCTCGTCACGGCGCGGTCGACGAGGAATTCCTCGTCACCGAGGACCAGATGAAGCTGTTCGAGCTGGGATGGGGTGCTCACGCGACAATCGTGCCACGGGCGGCAGACACGAACGGCGCCCCCCAGCGCTACCCGACGGAGGAACTCTCAACTGGTCACCTCCCGGGTCAGCAGTGCCAGCACGTCGGCCGTCGAGCCGTGCCGTTCGAATTCGGCTCGTTGCCGCTCTGCGCCCGTTCCGTCACGGAGCATCGAGTCGAGTCCCGCCTCGAGGAACGCCCGATCCTCCGCGCCGAGGATGTGACTCACAGAATCGTGCAGTAGCTCGAGTTGCCGCCGGATCGGCAGAGTCCGCGTCGAGACCGGACTCGTGCATTCCCCGTCGAGTCCCTCCCGGGCTGCACGCCATTGCTCCGCACGCAAGAGTTCGATCCTCGGGGAGTCGACGGCCTCCCCTTCCTCGATGCACCGCAACGCCCACCCGACCAACCCCTTTGCTGCAATGGCGTACACGGACGCGTGCGCGGCGGTCATCGCGACGTCCGCGATCCGAATTTCGATGGTCGGCTGGTCGTCGGACAGCCGAATGTGCCAATAGATCATGCCGCGGTCGAGAGCAGCACCGCTGGCGATCATCGCGTCGACGATCCCTTCGTATTCTTCGGCGGAATCGAAGCGCGGCGGCGGGCCGGCAGACGGCCAGCGCGACCACAGAATGTGACGCCAGCTGTGGTACCCGGTGTCGCGCCCGTTGTGAACGGGCGAGTTCGCCGACAGCGCGAGAACAACGGGCAGCCATCCTCGGAGGTAGTTGCTCACCTGGACACCGATCTCACGGTTCGGTATCCCTACGTGGACATGGCAGCCGCACGTGGTGACCGAATCGACGATGGGGCCGAAACGGCGAGCCATCTGCTGGTACCGCGGTGTCGGTGTGATGGCAGCGGGACGTTCTTCGACCATCAGCGGAGTGCCACTGGGCAGAAGTAGTAGATCGCGGTCTGCGGCGACCTTCACCAGACTGCTGCGCAGAGTGCGGAGCTGCTCGTGCACCTCCTCGCCGGTGGAACACACGCCTGTCGCCGTTTCGATCTGCGGCCTCGAGAGTTCCCGCTGTAGTCCCGAGATGTCCTCACCGACTTCCGCCACCACATCGGGCCCCGCGTTGGAGAGATGCCCCGAGGTGTCGACGAGGAAAAACTCCTCCTCGACGCCCACAGTAAGGTTCCGAACCGATTCCCTTGCCACAGCGCCCATCTGAGAGGTATCCCCCGATCGGCCGATACGAAACCGGCGCACCCGCTCAGGTGAAGCCGATCACCTCTTCACCCCAGGCGCGGCGAAGATCCCGATCGGGGTCCGCCCCCACAACATCCGACTTGCCGATCAACAGTGTGGCGCGATCCGTCTCCTCGTACTGCGGCCACGGGATCTCACCTTCCCCGCCGTCCGGGTTACCCTCCGCGGCAAACGACAGCCATCGCCGTTGGATCCGTTCGGATACGTGCGCGGCGGTCCGGCGGCCACCGAGCTTGAAGGTGGGATCCCGGGGAACGACACCGAAATTCCCGAACACGTACGCCACCTCCGTCCCGTGGGTCGCACCGATTCGCGCTGCCCGAAGAAACGGAGTGGCGTAGTCGAATCGGTACAACCAAGTGGGTGCGACCCGACTGTGGGCCTCGGCGATCCACAAGGTGGGCATCCGGAAAGCGGCGTCCCGCGAGACCTCCATCGCGGACCGCCTCTTCGGGTAGTCCGGGTACGCCGCCTCGACCTGCTGCTCCTCGTCCAGCGGCAAGTCGGGGTGATCCGCCGTGATCGCCACGAACATCTGATGGACGGCGTCCGGGGTGATAGGCATCAGCGGGGACTTCATCAGCCGGAACATCGATGCTTCGTCCTTGTTGGTCCCGATCAGCAGCGGCACCTTGTGCGCGAGACCTTTACGGAACGCGGCCACCGGGTAATGCGGCACCACATCCCCGTCCACGGTGGGGGCAACCGCCAACGTGCCGGGCACGCGTGCCGGCACCTGTTGCACGAGTTCCACGCAGGCCCGGGTCAGCACGTCGACGGGAAGCTCGCGGAGACGACCCGCAGTGGAGGGATCGAGGCCCACCAGTTCGAGGAACGCCTCGGCGATGGATGCCGCGCGTTCGCTGCCATACACCGAGGTCGCAGGGGAACTCTCGGCGATCGCCCGCTGGAAGAGTCCCTCCGCGGCCGGCGATGTCATCAGCGTGGTCACCGCGCCACCCCCCGCGGACTCACCGAACAATGTCACATCGGCCGGGTCGCCGCCGAAGGCGGCGATGTTCGCTCGCACCCACCTCAGCGCCTCGATCTGGTCGCGGAGGCCGAGGTTCGTATCGAAAGGATGCTCTGCCGTCGAGAACGAGGAGAAGTCCAGGAAACCGAGGGCGCCCAATCGATAGTTGACCGTGACCACCACGACGTCGCCACGCTCCACCAGGTGGCAGGCGTCGAACATGCGCTGCGCCGAGGACCCGAGATAGTAGGCACCACCATGAATCCACACCATGACGGGGCATGAGGATTTCTGCGGACGCGCGGGCGCCCAGACGTTCAGTGACAGGCAATCCTCGTCGACCGTGAGCCCGGGGTCGATGGGCAGCGGCCCGTGCTCGTTCTGCGGTGCTATCGACCCGAATTCGAAGCAGTCGCGCACGCCCTCCCACGCTTGGGCCGCCCGTGGGGCGCGCAGGCGTAGGTCACCGATCGGCGGAGCCGCGTAGGGTATCCCTCTCCACACCAGCGTGCCGCCGAGGCGCACACCTCGCACCGCCCCCTGAGCGAGGGTCACGAGCGGGCTATCGGTGGACGACACCATGCCGTCATCTTCCGCTGCAGACACGGTTTTCCGAGTCGGATCGAGGAAATCTCCCGGCCGGGACCCCACCCTGCCCACATCTGGCAGACTGGTCGCCAACACTGGGCGTGCCCGGATGTGGAGGAACCGATGCGAGACGACGAGCAGGAAGCGACTCGCTCACAATCTGCGGGGAGGGCGGCGGCATCGTTCGCCGGTCTGGCCGAACTCGTCTACGCCGGTGCGGACTTCCGGGATGTCCGGCAAGCCCTCTGCGACTTCGCCCCGCTTCTCGTCGACGGCTGTTCCCACGCCAGCCTGATGCTCCGCGAGGGAGACCGATTCGTCACCGCAGCCGCCAATGACACCGTCGCGGCACGGGTGGACGAATTGGAACGGGCCGAGAACGAAGGTCCCTGTGTCGATGCCATCGTCGAGGAGACACCGCAGTGGGAACCGGACCTCGCTGCCGCATCGCAGTGGCCTCGCTTGGCGCGCCGGGTCCTGGCCGAGACCCCCGTTCGCGGCGCAGCCGGGTTCCGCCTCGTCGTGCAGCGCCGCAAGGTCGGCGCCCTGAACCTGTTCGCCGATACCCCGGGCGCTTTGACTCCAGCCTCCGTCGAACAGGGAATCATGCTGGCATCCTTCGCCGCTGTCGCGCTCACCGCAGCGCACGAACACCTCGAAGCCGAGACTCTACGAGCAGGCCTGACCAGCAACCGCGAGATCGGCAAGGCGCTGGGGCTGATGATGGCGTTCCACAACATCTCCGAAGAGCAGGCGCTGACAATCCTGCAGACGACGTCTCAGGATATGAATGTCAAGATCTCGGAACTGGCTCAGCGCATCATCCTTCACCACCACAAGAACCTGAACTGACCGACACCACCAGCTGCCCGACATCAGTCCAGCTCTGCAGTCTCCGGGTTCCCTGCGATGCCCAGCATGGACAGTAGGAGCCGGCAATCATCGGCGTCGAGCGATGATGCGGCAACGACGCGCTGTGCCCGGCGGACCTGACCGGCGTCGAGGAGGTCGTCCACATCGAGATCTGCTTGCTCAGCTTCCGACATATCTCGCACCTCCGATGCGGATGCACTTCGAGAACGTTTGCCGCAGTATGTGACACCGGATGGTAGTCGTAGTTGCAGTTCGGCATAGGCACATCGCGCATCGCATCCGAAATCGGTGCCGCCTACGTGAGCGCGCGCAGCGGCCCGCTCAGTTCGTTCGAGAAGAACTCGAAGAATCCGTCGACGTCGGGACCCGCGTTGATCAGCGCCAGGTGATCGAACCCGGCGTCGACGAACTTCCCCGCCACCTCCAGGTGGCGCTGCACGTCGGGACCGCACGCCATCCCTTCTCGGACGTCCTCCGGGCGCACCGTCGCCGTTGCCGCCTCGAAATTGATCGGGTTGGGCAGCTCGGCCTGCACTTTCCACCCCGTCATACCGAAGCGGAACTTCTCGTGCGCGGAGTCGACGGCGGACTCGACGTCGGGAGCCCACGCGAGCGGCACTTCACCGTATTTCGGGCCCGATCCGCCGGCAGCGGAGAAGGCCTGCACCAGCTCCGGGTCCGGTTCAGTGGCGAACAGTCCGTCACCGAGCTCCGCCGCGAGACGGGCGGCCTCCGCGCCGCCGGCCGCGACGGCAATAGTGGGCGGCACCTCAGGCAGGTCGTAGACGCGGGCGTCGTCCAACGTGAGGTGCTTGCCCTCGTAGGAGTGGTAACCGCCCGACCACAGCAGGCGAATGATGTCGAGCGATTCACGCAGCATCTCGTGCCGAACCCGCACCGACGGCCACCCGCCGCCGACGACATGTTCGTTGAGACGCTCCCCCGAGCCGAGGCCTAGTGTGAACCGCCCCTCGCTCAGCACCGCGGTGGTGGCCGCGGCTTGCGCAATGATCGCGGGGTGATAACGGACGAACGGGCAGGTCACGCCCGTCGCCAAGCCGATGCGACTGGTTCGGGCGGCCGCCGCGGCGAGCATCGACCACACGAACCCCGAGTGGCCGTGACTGTAGAGCCAGGGATGGTAATGGTCACTCACCTCCACGAAGTCGAAACCCGCGCGCTCGGCCTCCACCGCTTGGCGCACGATTTCCCGTGGATCGAACGTTTCGGCCATGAGCTTGAAACCGACCTGCATGAGGAATCCTCCTGTTTCGTCGAGTTCCCCGCAGGTTTCCCGGATGGCGGCGTACTCACGCACCGTCGGCGAGAGAGGACGGCCACACCGGTGCCCACAAGAGCGCGAGACCGACGGCGACGCCGAGCAGCATCAGCCGCAACCCTCGGGCGCGCAGCGCCACCCCGCCCAGCAGCACTGCTGAGAGGACGAGTAACGCGCCTACCGGCCCCGACGGCACCAGAATCGATGCCCCGGGTATCCGCGACGCGTGGTCGGCGACGGTGACGAGCCACCACAGCGGCCACTGTGTCAGACGGACTGTCAATTCCGCTACCGGCACCGCGATCGCAGCCACGAGGGCGGTGACGGCACCGAGCACCGTGACGATCCCGATAACCGGGGCGACCAGGAGATTGGCACCCACCGACACGGCGCTGACGGTCCCCGTCATCCCTGCGACGATCGGCGCGGTCACCGCGAATGCTGCCACCGCGACCCCCACCATTTCCGCTGCCGCCTGCGGCCATCCGCGCCCGACGAGTATGTCCACCCAGACCGGTGCGACGACGATCAGCGCCGCGGTGGCCGTGACGGAGAGCAGAAAACCGAAGTCCACTGCCAGCGCCGGTGACCACATCAGCAAGGCGATGACTCCCGCGGCGAGTGCGGGTACGGCCTGCTTTCGGCGTCCGCTCACGAGCGCGAGCAGAGCAACCGACCCCATCACCGCGGCCCGCAGGACGCTGGGCGACGGCCTCGCCACCACGACGAACGCGACCAGCGCGGCGGCCGCCAGGACTGCACCGGCCCGCGGGCCGAGTCCGAGAGCCCGGACCAGGAGCAACACCGCCCCGAGGAGGATGCTGACGTTCGCGCCGGACACCGCGGTCAGGTGCGTCAGCCCTGTCGTCGTGAAATCGTCCTTCACTTCGGTCGACAGCGACGACGTGTCCCCCACCACCAGCCCGGGTAACAGTCCAGCCTCGTCAGGCGGCAGAACGGCGGCCGCTGCCGCGAACCGGGCCCGCAGGGTGCCCGCCCAACGCTGGTGAGGAGGCGCCGGCCCCACCTCCGTCGGTGGGCCGGACACCCGCACCGTCGCCATCGTCAGGTTGCGGTGCAGGGGCGGGCTCAACTGTCCTCGCAGGACCACCTTCTGCCCCGGAAGCACACCTCGCCACCCGTCGGAAGGGGCGAGAACGACGATCGTCCCACTCGCGCGGATGGTCTCGGTGGCTTTGCGAATCTCGTACAGGTGCGTGTCGACCAGGACCCGCCGGCCGAAGCTCGCGAGTTCCTGCGGGTCATCGGCAACCTCGACCACCAAAGTCACCCACGCCCCCTTCGACGCAAGGTCAACCATCGGGTGTGCCTCGGCGGCCTGCACCCGCGCGGCGACTGCCGTACTGCACACGGAACCGAAAAGAAGAAGTGCCAATGTAGCTGTTCGGTGCGGCGTCCAGGAGGAGGTACCGGACCGGACACCTGTCGAGACGAGCACGACAGCAGCGAGAAACGCACCACCCACCAGGCACCACGCCGTCCGCGAACCCCACAGGATTCCGACCGCGGTTGTCGCCCAACAGGTCACGGCAAAGGGTACGAGCCGGACGTCGAGCCGGCGTGATTCGCGCTCCGAACTCACACGGTGACCTGGGATCGCAGCTTTTCGAGGCGCACCGGCCCGATCCCGTCCACCTCACCGAGTTGGGCTATATCTGTAAACTTCCCGTTGGTGGTGCGCCACGCGACGATGGCTGCCGCGGTCACCGGGCCGACTCCCGGCAATGCGTCCAATTCGGTCTCCGTGGCGGTGTTCAGATCGACGAGGCCGCCCGTCGCTGGTTTCCCTTCCACCGGTGCGCCTTCCAGAGATTCGGCGCCTCCCACCGCACTGAGCGGCGCTTCCGGCGCGGCCACACCGACCACGACCTGGTCACCATCCGAAAGTCGTTGCGCCAGATTGAGAGCGAGGGTATCCCCGCCGCTGCGCACCCCTCCCGCGGCGGCGAGCGCGTCGGCAACCCGGGAGCCAGGAGGCAGCCGCACGAGTCCGGGCGCGCTCACCAGACCGACGACGCTCACGACGATCTCGTCCACCGTCGACGGGACGTGCGGTGGCGCGGCTTCGGTCGAATCCGCAGGGGAGGTGGTCTCGGAACGGACCTGGGCGAAAGGAAGAGACGGCACCGCCTGCGCCTCCGGCTGACCACTGCGGACACTGATGACGGCGACCGTCGCGAGAATCAGCCCTACCACGACGAGGACGGCAGCGCCGGCGCGGCCGGGGTCGACGCGCGCACCCCGCCAACGTTCGGGGAGTGCGCGCGACCATCGCCTTTCCGCCGACCACGTCGTGTCGTCTTCAGGTTCGGTGTCCTCCGCCGGTGCCAGCCATCCCGGAGTCGAGGGGCCGGGCGGAGTTCCAGCACTCGAAGGATGAAGTGTGTCCTCCCCCGACGTGATGAACGCAAGGCGGCTGCGGCCTCTCGAACGCTCTTCCCTGATGCCCATACAGAGAAGATAGAAGGCACGCACCACCCGACCGCCGGTGATTGCCAGGCTGGAACATTGGCTTGTGGATCAACTCGAGGTTGTGGATGAATCGGCGTCAGGGCGTCCCTCCGCGGGCTCCGGGCAGAGAACGACGCCGATCGCGCCCGACCCGACGTGTGCCCCGATCACCGAACTGAAATCAGTGACGACGAGGTCGCTGACCTGCGGGATCCGTTCTTTCAACTGCTGCGCCACCGACTCCGCCCGATCGGGTGCATGCATGTGATGCACAGCCACGGACGTTCTGTCCACCCCCGCCAACTCGACGGCGGAATCGACCATCTTGGCCATTGCCTTGGTGGAGGTCCGGGTCTTCTCCTTGAGGACGAGTCTGCCGTCCACGAGATGCAGCACCGGTTTCATCGCCAGCGCGGTGCCGAGCAACGCAGCCGCCGCGCCGATCCGCCCACCGCGGCGCAACTGATCCAGCCGGTCCACGACGATGAGGCAACGACTGCGACCGGCGACGTCTACAGCACGCCGGTATACCGTCTCGAGGTCGGCGCCGCTCTTCGCCAGCCGGGCCGCTTCGAGAACGGGGTACCCCAAACCCATTCCAGCCGATTGGGAATCGACGATACGCACGCGGCCGTCGAATTCCTGTGCCGCCTGACGACCGGCCTCCCACGTTCCCGACAACTGGCGCGAAATATGCACGGCGACCACGCCGGCGCCTTCGCTCGCTTCCCACGCCGCCTCGTAGGCCTCGGACAACTCGCCTGGCGAAGCACCTGCGGTGGTGACGCCGGCGAGGTTCGCCGGAATGTCGTCTATTCCCTCACGAAAATCTTCGCCGCCGCTGAGAACGTGAAGCGGCACAACCTGGATTGCTTGCTCGTGGGCGACCTCGGGGACGAGGGACGCCGACGAATCGGTGACAACGACTACAGGCATGGGACTACTCGGCTCTGCTCGACACCGCGTCGGCGGCAGTGACATCTTCGTCGAGTGGCGGCGCCGCCCCCGTGCCTCGGAGTGCGGTCAGCATGGCCGCCGCCACCTGGATGTGTCCGTCCCAGCCCCAGTGGATTCCGTCCGGATTGCCTCGATCACCGAAGACGTCGGCACGCACTGCCGCCGCAAGGTCGACGAGGGGAACGTTCTTCTCGTCCGCCCACGCGGTGATGGCAGCAACTGCACCCGGCCGGCCGGCGTGCACCTTGCCGTAAGCCTCACTGCGGTGGACGGACGGGAGGGTGCCGACGACGGGCAGTTCGGGACGCATGTATTCGAGGGCCGCCCGAGAGCTTTCGAGGTACTCGACGCTCAACTTCGGCGGCAACGCTACCGGCCACCCGAGCGGAGACAGGCGCGGCTGCAACCATTGGTAGCCAGTCCGTACGACGCGGCGCAGCGCGGGCGGCCGGATGTAGCGGAGTTGCTCCCGCAGCGCGGTAGGAAGCGGGGACGGGAGTGAATCCATGCCGCCGACCGCGAACACCACAGCACCAGCCCGGGGGACGGCCGACCACACGCGGGGGTCCTGGGTCAGGGCCCACCAGACGTCCCGGCTGGTCCACCCGATTCGGGCAACGAGCTCCACGTCCCATTCCAGTTCGCGTGCAACAATATTGGGCCAAATGTCAGGATGGTTGGACGGCAGACCACCCTTGGGCCCGTAGTAGGACAGCGAGTCGGCGAGTACGAGAAGGACGGGCCGCTCTCCGGTACCGACCTCCATGTCAGAGGACGTCACTTGCCACGCTCGCCGATGCATTCCACACGTCGAGGCGCCAGCTCGGCGAATCGGAGTTCCCATGCGCACTGAGCTGAACCCAGCTGGTGTTACCGAGTCCACCGAGCACCGACCAGCGACTGACAGGAAGATCGAGAAGCGCTGCGGTCAGCGCAGCGATCAATCCTCCGTGGGCCACCAGGACGACCGGTCGCTCGGCCCAGTCCTCGTGCTTCTCGAGAAGCTCGGCCACCACCGGCGTGCTGCGACGCGCGACATCGACGCGGCTCTCTCCGCCGGGCGGTGCCCACGTCGCGTCGCTACGCCAGGCCACGCGCGCACCCGGCGCCCGCGCATCGACGTCGAGGTGCGTCAGCCCCTGCCACTCCCCCAGATGGGTTTCCCGCAGACGTTCGTCGATCTGCACCGGCAATCCGGCGTTGTCGCCGACCTCCACCGCGGTGTCGTACGCACGCCGCAGGTCCGAGGACACGATCGAGATCGGCTTGCGAGCGACGAGGACGGACGCGGCAGCACGGGCCTGCGACCGGCCGAGTTCGGACAACTCGGTGTCAAGCTGACCCTGCATGCGGTTTCCGGCGTTGTACTCGGTCTGGCCGTGTCGCAGCAGGATGAGCCGCCGCGGGGCGCGCGCGGCGTCCGTCACTGCTCGGATTCCTCACTGTTCGCGGAGCCGGGATCAGCACCGTTGGTGGCGGGAGCATGCTGGCCGATGCCGTCGACCGGGACGCTCGGGCAGTCCTTCCAGAGCCGCTCGAGCGCATAGAAGTTACGTTCCTCGTTGTGCTGCACGTGGATGACGACGTCCACGAAGTCGAGCAGCGCCCAACGACCCTCCCGGGTACCTTCACGGCGCACCGGCTTGTGACCGGCCTCACGCAGACGCTCCTCGATGTTCTCGACGATCGCGTTGACCTGGCGCTCGTTGGGCGCCGACGCGATGACGAAGCAGTCGGTGATGACCAGCTGCTCGGAAACATCGAGCACCACCACATCGGAGGCCAGCTTCTCATCGGCAGCCACTGCCGCGATGCGTGCCATCTCGATGGCTTCGGTCGTTGCGCTCACTCGATGTTCTCCAGTTCGTAGAAAAAGTGCTAACTCTTGGTCTTACCGGGGGCCGGTTCCGACATCGTCGTCGCCCCGTCCAGGCGCTCGGAGTCCGGCGGCCGATACAGATTCCGCTTGGAGATGTACTGGACCACACCGTCCGGCACCAGGTACCACACAGGACGGTGTCGACTGGCGCGCCGCCGACATTCCGTCGAGGAGATCGCCAGCGCCGGTATCTCGATCAACGTGACCGCGTCCTCCGGCAGCGCGTCGAGATGAGCAGCCAGATGTTCGGTGTTGAGATCGAATCCGGGGCGCGACACCCCCACGAACTTCGCCAGTGAGAACAGTTCCTCCCAGTCCTGCCACGACAGGATACTCGCCAGGGCGTCGGCACCGGTAATGAAGTACAGCTCGGCGTCGGGGTGGAAGCTGCGAAGATCGCGCAGGGTGTCGACGGTGTACGTCACCTTCCGGCGGTCGAGGTCCACCCGACTCACCGAGAACCGCGGATTCGACGCAGTGGCGATGACCGTCATCAGGTATCGGTCCTCCGCAGGGCTGACCACTTTCCCCTGCTTCTGCCACGGCCGGCCCGTGGGCACGAAGATCACCTCGTCGAGACCGAAACGGTCGGCGACTTCACTGGCGGCCACCAGGTGACCGTGGTGAATGGGGTCGAAGGTGCCGCCCATGACGCCCAGACGGCGCCGACGTGTGCCCGTTGTTCCCTGTTCCACGAGTGCCGAGCTTACGTGGTCATACCGGGAGCAACCCGGCGACCACCGAGGCGAGCTGCTGCGCGGAGCGGCACTCGTGCATGCTGATGACCTCGTTGTAGACCTTGGCCGCCGAATCCCCCGAACCCCACTGTCCGCGTGGCTCCGGGTTGAGCCAGTGCGCGTGCTTGGCAACTGACACCAGACGCGCCAGCGCCTCCAGATTGGGGTCGCGGTAGTTGTTACGGCCGTCACCGAGCACGAGCAGTGAGGTGCGCGAGGTGATGGATTGCGTGAACCGCTCCGCGAACACGCCGAAAGCGTTGCCGTAGTCGGAGTGCCCGTCGTAGCTGACGAGGTCGGCCTCGCGGATCATCCGCGACATCGCATTTCCGAGGTCCGCGCCCGAGTCGAAGAACCGGGTGACCTCGTCCGTGGTGTCGATGAACGCGAACACCCGCACCCGCGAGAACTGCTCCCGCAGTGCATGGACGAGGAGCAACGTGAAGTGGCTGAACCCGGCCACCGAACCCGACACGTCGCACATCACCACGAGTTCCGGTCGGGCCCGTCGCGGCTTGCGCTGGACGAGGTCGATGGGCACTCCCCCGGTGGACATCGATTTGCGCAGGGTGCGACGGAGATCGATCGACCCGGCGCGGTTGCGGCTACGGCGAACCGCGAGCCGGCTGGCCAGCAGTCTGGCGAGCGGGGTGACGTTGCGTTTCAACGCGGTCAACTCGGAGTCCGACGCGCGAAGGAAGTCCACTTCCTCGGCCAACCTCGGCACCCCGTACGACGCCACCCGTTCCTTGCCGAGGTTCTCAGCCGACCGCCGGCGTGTCTCCTTCTCGACCATCTTGCGGAAATCGGCGATCCGCTGGGCCGCAGTGCGCTTAGCCACCTCGGATTCGTAGTGCTCGGCCCTCGTGGGATTGCCGTCCTGCTGGTTACCCAGCAGCCCGTCGAGGATCTTTTTCAGCAGCGTCTCGGGCGCCACGTCCCGCAACGCCTGGTACGCGGAGAACGACGGCCCGTTCGCCGACTGGTACTGCCCGAGTTCCTCGACCATCTGCGCGGTCAGGAGTTCGGTGAGCTCGAGCGCTTCGGGCGACCCGTCGGTGAGGAGTTCGACGATCAACTCGCGCAGGGCGTCGTAGTCGATGTCCCCGTTCTCGGTTCGCGGGAGACTCGTGTCGATGGTCCCGTTCGACCGATTGCCGACCGCAGCGGGGAACCACAGATCGAAGAGAGCGTCGAAGGTGGAGCGGTGAGTGGGACGGCGTAGCAGGGCGCACGCAAGTCCCTCTCGCAGCGCCTCGCGGTCGAGGAGATCGAGGACGGACATGACCTGTCCGGCGTCGACGGTCTCCGACGGACCCACCATGATGCCGCGTCGCCGCAACGCCTCGACGAAGTCGACCAGATGGCCGGGCAACCCGTGCGGCGCGGCGGGCCCGGACGATGCCGACCGAGATGTGAGAGGACCACCTGCAGCCATGGGAAAACCCTCAGTTCAGTCGCAGTTCGGCGGCGGCGCGCTGCTGGTCGGATTGGTGCTTGAGGACCACGCCCAGGGTGGCCCGCACGGCGTCGTCGTCGAGAGTGTCCAACCCGAGCGCGAGGAGCGTGCGCCCCCAGTCGATGGTTTCGGCTACCGAGGGCAGTTTCTTCAACTGCATTCCGCGGAGCACCCGGATAGTGGCAACCAACTGCTCGGCGATTGCTTCCGGTAGCTCTGGCACGCGGCTCGCCAAGATCTTGCGTTCGAGTTCTGCATCCGGGAAGTCGAGGTGGAGGAAGAGGCAGCGACGCTTGAGCGCCTCCGACAGCTCGCGGGTGGCGTTCGAGGTGAGGAGCACGAACGGCTTCCGGGTGGCCGTGATCGTCCCCAGCTCGGGAACCGTGACCGCGAAATCGCTGAGCACCTCGAGGAGCAGGCCCTCGATCTCGACGTCCGCCTTGTCGGTCTCGTCGATGAGCAGCACCGTCGGATCCTCGCGCCGGATCGCGGTCAGCAGCGGCCGCGACAGCAGGAACTCCTCGGAGAAGACGTCCGCCTTCGTCGCATCCCAGCTGTGGTCGCTGCCGCGCACATTCCCCGTTGCTTGGTTCGCCCCGGCCTGGATGCGCAGAATCTGCTTCGCGTGATTCCACTCGTACAGCGCGCGGGCCTCGTCGACGCCCTCGTAGCACTGCAACCGCACCAGTTCGGCGTCGGTGGTCTGCGCGACGGCCCGCGCGAGTTCGGTCTTGCCGACACCCGCCGGACCCTCGATGAGCAGGGGCTTACCGAGCCGGTCAGCGAGGAACACCGCGGTCGCGGTTCCTTTGTCGGCGAGGTATCCGGTTTCGGCGAGGCGGGCGATCACGTCGTCGACGCTCGCGAATAACGGCGTCGTGGTGGGCAATGCGCGATCCACGCTCGCTCCTTTCGATGGGCTTTCCGTGGGTGGTGGTCGAGCTGCGGCGCTAGACGGGACGTGTGTGCCCGTCCCCCCACACGATCCACTTCGTAGAGGTAAGTTCCGGCAGCCCCATCGGACCACGGGCATGGAGTTTCTGCGTGGAGATCCCGATCTCGGCACCGAACCCGAATTGCTCACCGTCGGTGAAGGCGGTGGAGGCGTTCACCATCACCGCGGCGGCGTCCACCCGGGCACCGAACTCGCGGGCGGCCGCCAAGTCCGACGTGACGATGGCCTCGGTGTGACCCGTTCCGTATCGGTCGATGTGCTCGATCGCGGCACCGAGATCGTCGACGACCTTCAGTGCCACATCGAGGGTGAGGTACTCGTCCGACCAGTCCGTTTCGGTGGCAGGCACCATGCCGGGAAGATCTCCGTGGACGGTGACACTGTGTGCCTGCAGTGCCTGCAGGAGTTTCGGGACAGCGACCTCGGCGATGGCGGCGTCGACCAGAACCGTCTCCGCGGTGTTGCAGACACTCGGCCGCCGCGTCTTCGAGTTGAGCAGAATTCGTTCGGCCATCTCCAGGTCCGCGGCGGCATGGATGTAGACGTGGCAGTTGCCCACCCCGGTCTCGATGGTCGGGACGGTGGCATCGCGCACCACGGCGCTGATCAGTCCGGCGCCGCCACGCGGAATCACGACGTCCACCAAGCCGCGTGCCTGGATGAGGTGGGTGACGCTGGAGCGGTCCTCGGTAGGCAGCAATTGCACCGCGTCTTCGGGCAGATCGTGCGCGGCCAAGGCTGCACGCAACGCGACGACCAGTGCCGCATTCGACTTCGCTGCGGACGAGGATCCGCGCAGGAGCGCAGCGTTGCCCGACTTCAAAGCCAACCCGAACGCGTCCACGGTGACGTTGGGACGTGCCTCGTAGACCATGCCCACCACACCCAGCGGAACTCGGAGCTGTCGCAATTCCAGCCCGTTGGGCAGTGTCGATCCGCGCACCACCTCACCGATCGGGTCGGGTAGGCCGGCCACTTGACGGAGTCCGGCGGCGATCGCCTCGATGCGGGCCTCGGTCAACCGGAGCCGGTCGAGAAGCGACTCCTCGGTGCCGGACGCGCGGGCGGACTCGATATCGGCCGCGTTGGCGGCGAGAACGACTTCGGTGGCGGCCAGCACGGCATCGGCCGCGGCGTGGAGGGCCGCGTCTTTCTGCGCGGTGGTGAGCAGAGCAAGGACCCGCGACGCGGTGCGGGCTCGACGAGCCGCCGCGTGGACGGCCTCACGGGTGTCCACGGCGCCCGTCGACTCGGTGGAGGTCACTGCTGTCATGAAGACAGCCTATCTACCGCAGCTCGGGGCAGCTCGGTCAACCACCCTGTCGCGCGTACGCGACGCCTTCTCCGAGAACATCCAGGTGACGGCACAGATCACCCGAGTTCACCCGGTGCCCGCCGACGCTCGGACCGACAAGCCGCCAGTCCTTTGCTACGGTAATCGCTCTTACAGCTGGTAGTCCTGTCGTCCCCGGAGCGGGGGCGGGACCGAGCCACGAGCCAGAGCCGATCGGCGGGGGCCGCATCGCGCCGAAGGGTCCGTGGCCTGTGGAACCCGACCAGCACTTCACCCTGCGGGCGACGAAAAGATGCGTGCATCAGGTACGTGCCCCGCGTGGGTGAAACCGGCGCTGGGGAGCGCACGACTCATGAATGCACCAGAAAACTCCATCACCGCGGACGAGGTGGCGCAGTCACCCGACGTCACCGTCATCGACGAGGCCTCGGTCACACGGGCGGTCAAAGCCACCATGCTCGGCAACGCCATGGAATGGTTCGACTTCGGCGTCTACGCCTACCTCGCGACCACTATCGGCCAGGTGTTCTTTCCCGCGGCCAGCGGTACGGCGCAGCTGCTTTCGACGTTCGCTGTCTTCGCCGCAGCGTTCATCGTCCGGCCGTTGGGCGGTCTCTTCTTCGGCCCGCTCGGCGATCGCATCGGACGCAAGAGAGTGCTTGCCACCACGATCATCCTCATGGCGGGAAGCACTTTCGCCATCGGTGTGATTCCAAGTTACGAATCTATCGGAATCCTGGCACCGGTCCTTCTCGTGCTCTTCCGCCTCATACAGGGCTTCTCGACCGGCGGTGAGTACGGTGGCGCCAGTACGTTCGTCGCCGAGTACGCACCCGACAAGCGTCGCGGCTTCTTCGCCAGTTTCCTCGAATTCGGTACCCTCGCCGGGTATGTTGCGGCAGCAGGACTCGTCACCGTCATCAGCAGCGCTGTCAGCGCCGACGCTCTGGTCGACTGGGCATGGCGAATTCCGTTCCTGCTCGCCGGCCCCTTGGGCTTGATCGGCCTCTACCTGCGACTGAGGCTCGAGGAGACGCCGGCCTTCCAGCAACGAGAGCTGGCCGAAGAACGTTCTCTCGCAGAGGAATCCACAGGCGGGAAACTCCGCGAGACACTGGTCGAGAATTGGCGTCCCCTCGTGCTGTGCGTAATTCTCGTCGCCGCCTACAACATCGCTCACTACGGGCTGCTCAGTTACATGCCTACGTACCTGTCGAATACGCTCGGCTACGACGAGTCACACGGCCTCGTTCTGATGATCATCGTGATGGTCATCATGATGGCGTGCATCAGCCTTGTGGGACGACTCTCGGATCGAGTCGGTCGTAAGCCGTTGCTCCTGGCCGGTTTCGTCGGCTTCTTCGCCCTGTCGCTGCCGGCGTACCTGCTGATCGGTGTCGGCCACTACTTCACCGTATTTCTCGGACTCGCGATACTCGGCGGCCTCCTGCTGCTGTTCGTCGGCGTTTTTCCTTCCGTTCTCCCCGCTCTCTTTCCGACCGGAATTCGCTACGGCGGCCTCGCGATCGGATACAACCTCGCGGTGTCCATCTTCGGTGGTACGACGCCCCTGGTGCTGACCGCCCTGCAGGACGCCACCGGCAGCGATCTCGTCGCTCCGATGTACATGATGGTGGCGGCAGTAATCGGGGGTCTGGCGGTTCTCCTCATCTCCGAGACCGCCCGCAAGCCGCTCGCGGGGTCGTCGCCTGCCGTCGCGACCGATGCAGAGGCTCGTCGCATCCTCGGCCGGTTGCGGCGGAACAAGACAGACGCGTCGCCGATGCCCGAGCAGCAGGCGGACTCCCTCGACGCGAGATAGTCTTTCGGTCATGTCCGCTCCCAGGATCGCCGTCGTCGGTAGCGTCAACATGGATCTGCTGACGGCGACCGAGCGATTACCCGCCCCTGGCGAGACCATCTTGGGCAGCGCCTTTGCCGCCACTCCCGGCGGCAAAGGCGCAAACCAGGCCGTCGCCGCGGCACGGGCAGGAGGACGTGTCACGTTCATCGGCGCCGTCGGTTCCGATACGTTCGCTCTCGAACTGCGGCAAACCCTGGTGGAAGCCGAAGTGGACACCACACACCTGCGCGAGGTCGACGGGCCGAGCGGGATCGCGACCATCACCGTCGACGCCGCCGGCCAGAACAGCATTGTCGTGATACCGGGCGCCAACAGCGCCCTGACCGACCTCGAACCCGCAGATCTCGAGGCCATCGCCGCCGCCGACGTGCTGCTCTGCCAACTCGAGATACCGGTCGCGACCGTGCTGGCTGCAGCCGCGCACGCTGCTGCCCACGATACGGTGGTGATGCTCAATCCCTCACCCGCTCAACCACTTTCCCCCGAGCTCATAGAACTCGTCGATGTGTTGGTGGTCAACGAAACCGAAGCCGCGCAACTCGGTCCCGACGTGACGCACGCCGTCCCGCATCTGGTGACCACACTGGGCGGATCGGGCGCGGAGTACACGAACCCGGACGGCGCCGCCGTGCATGCCGACGCACCCGCGGCTCAGGTGGTGGACACGACGGGTGCCGGTGACGCGTTCGCGGGCGCTCTGGCGGTGTCCTGGATGCGCGGCCCCGAGGCCGCGCTGCCGTTCGCGACCGCGGCAGGCGCCCTCGCGACCACCCGACGAGGAGCCTCGACATCCTCACCCACCCGCACCGACATCGAGGCCGCGCTCCGCCCCTGAACAGGCCGTTTTCTCTGTCGGCGGGAGGAGTGTCACAGCAGTCGTGCACCATGGGGTCATGACCACCGCCACCACGCCCGCACTCCGCGACGAGGCCGAACGCCTGCTCCGAGAGCTGGCAGGACCCGCAGCGAGCCTGCGCGACGACCAGTGGACGGCTATAGAAGCGCTCGTCGTCGGCAGGAGACGGGCGCTCGTCGTCCAGCGGACCGGGTGGGGCAAGTCAGCCGTCTACTTCATCGCGGCCAAGCTCCTGCGGGCCGACGGGCACGGGCCGACCGTGATCGTCTCACCGCTCCTCGCACTCATGCGGAACCAGGTGGCCTCGGCAGAGCGGGCCGGAGTCCGGGCCGCCACGATCAACTCCGGCAACGTCACCGAGTGGGACGACATTCACGCGCGGGTGGCTGCACACGAGTTGGATGTATTGCTGGTCAGCCCGGAAAGACTCAACAACCCCGACTTCCGCGACCAGGTTCTTCCCTCCCTCGCCGCCGACGCCGGTCTGGTCGTCGTCGACGAAGCCCACTGCGTCTCGGACTGGGGCCACGACTTCCGTCCGGACTACCGCCGCATCCGCACTCTGATCGGCGAGCTCGGGGAGGGCATTCCCGTGCTCGCAACCACGGCCACCGCGAATGACCGCGTGGTCACCGACGTCTCCACCCAGCTCGGGGTCGGCGGCGGCGAAACTCTGGTACTGCGCGGCGGGCTCGAACGCGAGTCCTTGCATCTGTCAGTGGTGCAGATCCCGGAGGCCACGGCGCGGGCGGCCTGGCTCGCCCAAAAGCTCAACAGCCTGCCCGGGTCGGGGATCATCTATGCGCTCACGGTGTCGGCGGCACGAGATCTGGCCAGTCTGCTCACCGAACAGGGACACACAGTCGCCGCCTATACGGGACAGACCGATGCCGGTGAACGCGAAAGTCTCGAGCAGGATCTGCTCGACAACCGCGTCAAGGCCCTGGTGGCCACGTCGGCGCTCGGCATGGGCTTCGACAAGCCAGACCTCGGATTCGTGGTGCATCTCGGTGCGCCGTCGTCGCCGATCTCGTACTACCAGCAGGTGGGCCGAGCGGGACGTTCCACGGACCGCGCCGAGGTGATCCTGCTCCCCGGCTCGGAAGACCGGCAGATCTGGAGCTATTTCGCCTCTGTCGCATTTCCCCGTGAGCACATGGTGCGACGGGTCATCGAGGTTCTCGATCCCGACCGGCCGCAGTCCACGCCGGCCTTGGAGCCGCTGGTGGAACTGGGGCGGACGCGACTCGAGATGGTGTTGAAGGTTCTCGATGTGGACGGTGCGGTTCGCCGGGTCCGCGGCGGCTGGGTGGGAACCGGACAGCCGTGGACGTACGACGCCGAACGCTACGAACGTCTCGAACGGGCCCGCGAGTCCGAGCAGCAGGCCATGCTCGAGTATCAGCGGATCACCACCTGCCGGATGGCCTTCCTGCGGGAGCAACTCGACGACCCGGGACTGGTCGCCGGCGCCTCCGACTGCGGGCGGTGCGACAACTGCACCGGCGTGCACCACGACGCCACCGTGGATGCCGATGCCGTGGCCCAGACCCGATCGCGTCTGGAGCGGCCTGGTATCGACCTCGCACCGCGGAAACAATGGCCTTCCGGGCTCGGCAAGCTCGGTGTCTCGCTGTCCGGAAAGATTACGGACGGTCCGGAACCGGGTCGTATCCTCGGCAGGTTGTCCGACCTCGGCTGGGGCCAGCGCCTGCGCGCCCTGATCGACGCACCGGACGGTCCGGCACCCGAGAACGTGCTGCAGGCGTGTATCGCCGTGCTGGCGTCGTGGGACTGGACGCAGCGGCCCACCGCCGTCATGGCGGTCGAATCGACCTCTCACCCAGTTCTCGCGGCCTCGTTGGCGGAGCGACTCGCCCAGATCGGACGGCTCGAACACCTCGGCGTCTTGAAGCTGCGGCCCGGCCATCCACCGGTCTCGGCGGCCAACTCCGCTTACCGCGTCGCCGGTCTGGCCGGCGCGTGGGAAGCCCCGCAGTTGACGGCGCACACCGGGCCGGTCCTCCTGGTCGATACCCTCACCGACACGGGCTGGACCCTGACGATGGCGGCGCGCACGCTGCGGGCGGCGGGCGCCACGTCGGTGCTGCCCTTCGCCCTCGCCAGCGTGAAGTAACCCCCCTAGTCCGTCGCGTGGGGCCACCAGGTCTCGAGAAGGACAAGTTTGTCGCTTGCGGATCACCGAAAAGTTACATAATGTGACCAGCGTCACATTACCCGTCTCACCTGCGAAGGCCCCGTGCCCGGACTGTCCAATTTCGCGACGCACGTGAAATCGGAGTGGATGGTTGTTAGGTTGGATTTTCCAATGACGCCTGTTCAGAAGAGTGCCATCCCGACCACCGCGCCGGACGCGGTGTTGTTTCGAAGTCCACAGATCTCTGATGGAGTCCGGCTCTGGGAGATCGCCAGGAACACGGAAGTGCTCGACCTCAATTCGAGTTACGCCTACCTGTTGTGGTGCAGAGATTTCAGCCGCACGTCGATCGTCGCAGTGGTCGACGAACGAGTAGTGGGATTCGTTTCCGGCTACATCCGCCCCGAATCCCCGGCGACACTGTTCGTCTGGCAAGTCGCCGTAGACGCAGACCAGCGCGGCAAGGGAATTGCCGGACGCATGCTGGGCGCCTTGCTCGATCGGCTTGCGCCTGAAGGGATCACCCAGCTCGAGACGACGATCAGTCCCGACAACGAGGCATCGATCGCACTGTTCACCGCATTGGCGCGGCGCCGAAATACGGCGATCACCAAGCAAGATTTATTCTCGCCCAACGATTTTCCCGATGGACACGAAGCCGAAGATCTTTACACGATCGGCTAAGAGCATGCCGCGGAGGAATGCAGCAACATGACTGACAGCAACACGACTAACACTCATACCGACATTTTCGAGAGCCTCGAATCCGAGGTCCGCAGTTACAGCCGCGGGTGGCCCACCGTTTTCGAGACGGCGTCCGGATCATGGATCCGCGATGAGAACGGCAAGGACTACCTCGACTTCTTCGCCGGAGCCGGCTCGCTGAACTACGGCCACAACAACCCGGTGCTCAAATCTGCACTTGTCGACTACATCGTCGGCGACGGGATCACGCACGGCCTCGACATGTCGACCGTAGCGAAACGCGAACTGCTCGAGACCTTCGAGGACAAGATCCTGAAACCGCGGGGCCTCGACTACAAGGTGCAGTTCCCCGGACCCACCGGCACCAATACCGTAGAAGCCGCGTTGAAGCTCGCCCGAAAGGTCACGGGCCGTTCGTCGATCATCAACTTCACGAACGCGTTCCACGGCATGACGCTCGGCGCGCTCTCGGTCACCGGTAACTCGATGAAACGCGCCGGCGCCGGTATTCCGCTGGTGCATGCCACCCCGATGCCGTTCGACAACTACTTCGACGGTGTCACCGAGGACTTCCACTGGTTCTCCCGGGTCCTCGACGACTCAGGCAGCGGCCTGAACCGTCCGGCAGCCGTGATCGTGGAGACCGTGCAGGGTGAGGGTGGTGTCAACGTCGCCCGGCCCGAGTGGCTGCGCGCACTTGCGGACCTCTGCGCCGAACGCGACATCCTGTTGATCGTCGACGACGTCCAGATGGGCTGCGGACGCACCGGCCCGTTCTTCTCTTTCGAGATCGCCGGCATCACTCCAGACATCGTCTGCCTGTCGAAGTCGATCAGCGGTTATGGGCTCCCGATGGCGCTCACGCTGTTCAAACGCGAACTCGACGTGTGGGGTCCGGGCGAACACAACGGCACGTTCCGCGGCAACAACCCCGCCTTCATCACCTCGAAGGTGGCTCTGGACCACTACTGGTCCGACGACGCTCTGCATCAGTCGACGCTGGCGAAGGGCGAGAAGATCAACCAGGCGTTCACCGCGCTGTCCAACCAGTTCGAGGGCAAGGTCTTCACCCGTGGTCGCGGCCTGGTTCAGGGTCTCGTCTTCGACGAGGCCGAGAATGCGGGCAAGGTGTGCAAACTCGCTTTCGACGAGGGACTGCTCGCCGAGACCTCCGGACCGTCCGACGAGGTGGTCAAGCTGTTGCCGGCACTCACCATCACCGACGAGGAACTCGACCACGGACTCGGCATTCTCGCCGACGCCACCGGCAAGGTTTGCAGCTAGAGAGAGGATGGGAGTACCCATGATCGTTCGCACCACCGCAGAGATCACCGACACCGAGCGCGACATCACCAGCGAGGACGGCAATTGGCGCAGCAAGCGCATCGTCCTCGGCGGTGACAAGGTGGGCTTCTCCTTCCACGAGACCACAATCAAGGCCGGAACGGTCAACGAGTTCCACTACGCCAACCACGTCGAGGCCGTGTGGCTGGTCGAGGGCACGGGCAAACTGATCGACCTCGACAACGACAAGGTCTACGAACTCGGACCCGGATCGATGTATCTGCTGAACGGACACGAACGGCATCGCGTCGAGCCGGAAACGGAAATGCGCATGCTGTGCGTATTCAACCCGCCCGTGACGGGACGTGAGGTACATGACGAGAACGGTGTCTACCCGTTGATCGAGGTTCCCGCGTAGCGTCGAACCATGGCCGACGACGTTGCTGTTCCAGCTGTTGCCATCGGACCCGCCCCGGACCCGCTCCTCGAGGACGCGGTGCGCCGGGGCGGCGCCCGTCTGTCGCCCTTCGAGTCCGCCGATGCGTTGGTGTGGACCGCGGGCACGATCGGGTTTCCCGACCCGCTCCCGCCGAATATTCGGTGGGTGCAACTCGATTCCGCAGGAGTCGAGCAGTGGTTCGATGCGAAACTCATCACACCCGACACGCAGATCATGTGGACGTCGGCCGCGGGCGCGTTCGCGGCCACGGTCGCCGAACACGCACTGACACTTCTCCTGGCCGGGGTCCGGGCACTCCCGGAGCACATGGAGGCCAGGACGTGGCGTCAGCACGATTTCTACTCCAAGGTCGGAACGCTGCGTGGTGCGACGGTCGCCATGGTGGGCGCCGGCGGAATCGGCCGGGCACTCATTCCCATGTTGGCCGCGCTCGGTGCCGATGTGATCGCGGTGAATCGTTCGGGCAGCCCCGTTCCCGGTGCCATCGAGACGCTCCCGACCACCAGGTTGAACGAGGTCTGGCCCAGGGCCGACCATTTCGTCATCGGCGCGCCCGCCACCTCCGCGACACATCACCTGGTCAGTGGCGCCGAGCTAGCCCAGATGAAGTCGACGTCCTGGGTGATCAACGTGGCTCGCGGGCCGCTCATCGATACCGATGCCCTCGTGCACGCGTTGCGGAACGGCAGCATCGGCGGCGCCGGACTCGATGTCACGGACCCGGAGCCGCTTCCCGATGGTCACCCGCTCTGGGAACTGCCCAACGTCATCATCACTCCCCACGATTCCAACCCGCCGTCCGTGCGCCCGCCCGCGTTCGCCGATCATGTGGCTTTGAACGTGACCCGATTCGTCGCCGGTGAGCGGCTCACCGCTCTGATCGATCCCGTCGTCGGTTACTGACGCGGCGCTACCCTGGAGTGCGTGTTCGACCGACTGCTCGACGTGCTCAGCGGCCGGCGCCTGTGTGTGGTTACCGGCGCCGGCCTTTCCACGGACTCCGGGATCCCCGACTACCGGGGTCCGGACTCTCCCCCGCGCAACCCGATGACGTTCCAGCAGTTCATCGGCGACCCCGACTTCCGCCGCCACTACTGGGCCCGCAATCACCTCGGCTGGCGGCACATGGACGCAGCGCGGCCCAACGCCGGGCATCGGGCCCTGGCCGGTCTCGAACGCGCCGGCGTCGTGCACGCGGTGATCACCCAGAACGTCGATCTGCTCCACACCAAGGCGGGCAGTCGCCGGGTCATCGACCTGCACGGCACCTATGCGCAGGTGCGGTGTCTGACGTGCGGCGCTGCGATCTCGCGGGCGACGCTTGCGGAACGTCTGGAACACGCCAATCCTGGCTTCGCCGAGACGGTGGCTGCCGCGCAGGGCGTCGAGATCGCCCCGGACGCCGACGCCGTCATCACCAGCACGGAACACTTCCGGATGGTCGACTGCGAGTCCTGCGGCGGACTCCTGAAGCCGGACATCGTGTACTTCGGTGAGTCTGTCCCCAAGCCGAGGGTCGCGGCTGCCTACGAGGTGGTCGACGAAGCGGAGGCGCTCCTGGTGGCTGGTTCGTCGCTCACTGTCATGTCGGGACTACGGTTCGTCCGGCACGCCGCCAAACGCCGGATACCGATCGTGATCGTCAACCGCGGGTCGACGCGAGGCGACGAGTTCGCCACCCTCACACTCGAGGCAGGTTGCTCCGAAGCCCTGCTGGCACTGTTCGATGCGTCTACCGCGATATCGGCCTGACAGCCCTACCCGTCAGAGCGGTACGAGGTCGTCGGCGTGCACGACGGGTCGCTGCATCTCGGGCGGTAATTCGGTTGTCGACTTACCCAGGATGTCGTTGATCTCGGTGGAGTCGTACGCCACCACTCCCCTTGCCACGGGACGCTCCCCGGGGCCGAGGAGAGAGACCACGTCGCCGCCGTAGAACCGGCCCGAGACGGCGGTGATCCCCGCGGGCAGCAGCGAACGCCGCTTGGTGACGACGGCACAAACCGCACCCTCGTCGATGTGGAGAATTCCCTGTTCGTCTGCTGCGTGCCGTACCCAGAACTTACGTGCGGACAGCCGTGCCGGCCGAGCCGCGAAAGCCGTTCCCACACTGGCGTCCTGCAACGCCGCACTCGCCTCCGACGCTGCCGCGAGCAACACCGGCACACCGGCATCCGAGGCGAGGCGGGCCGCGGACAGTTTGGACGCCATGCCCCCCGTCCCCAGTGCACCACCCGAGCCCGCGACCACACCGTCGAGGTCCTCGGGGCTGTTCACTTCCGGGATCAGGGTGGCGTTTCCTTTGCGTGGATCACCGTCGTACAGACCGTTGACGTCCGACAGCAGGACCAGCGCGTCGGCACCGACCAGGTGCGCCACGAGCGCCGCGAGGCGGTCGTTGTCACCGAACCGGAGTTCCGCGGTGGCGACGGTGTCGTTCTCGTTGACGATTGCCACTGCGCGCAGCGCCCGCAGTCGATCGAGGGTCCGCTGCGCATTGCGATGCTGTGCACGGCGCGCAATATCGTCGGCCGTGAGCAGTACCTGCCCGACGGTGCGGCCGTATCGGGCGAAGGAAGTTCCCCAGGCATGGGCCAGTGCCAGCTGCCCGACACTCGCGGCGGCCTGTTTGGTCGCCAGATCACGGGGCCGCCGCGTCAGCCCAAGTGGTGCCAGACCGGCGCCGACTGCACCGGACGACACGACGACCACGTCGGAGCCGGCACGCATCCGTGCCTCGATCGCGTCGGCCAGGGCGTCGAGGCGACCCACGTCGAGTCCGCCGACCAGACTGGTCAGCGCCGACGATCCGATCTTCACGACAATGCTGTCGGCCGACGCAATAGTGCGCCGGGTGGCGCTCACTGCTCTTCGGGGTCGAGGCCTTCGAGACCGCGACGGATCCTGTGCGCGTGCTTACGCTCCGACGCGCCGATACGTTCCACCTGATCGAGACGCGGATCGGTTCCGCGCCCAGTACGAGTGAGGTCGATACCTGCAGGCGTCTGAGGTTCCCAGTCGAAGCTCACGTCGCCGATCGTTACGGACGCGCCGGGTTCGGCTCCCTGCTTGACGAGGGCATCTTCCACACCGAGCCGCGCGAGACGGTCGGCGAGGTAGCCCACGGCCTCGTCGTTGTCGAACTGGGTCTGCCGGACCCAGCGCTCGGGCCGCGTGCCGCGGACGATGAAGCCGCCGGGCACCTCGGGGTCGGCGATCACGCTGAAGCTGTTGTCCTTGTTCGCAATCGGACGGATCACCGGACGCTTGGGAACTTCCGGCGGGTGCGCCGTGCGGTACTCCTCGACGAGTTTCGCCAACGCGAAAATCAAAGGTCGCAGCCCTTCGCGGCTCACTGCTGAGATCGTGAACACCGGCCAGCCGCGCTCCTCGAGGTCCGGGGTGACCATCTCGGCCAGGTCGGCGGCTTCCGGAATGTCCGCCTTGTTGAGCACCACGATGCGGGGACGATCCGCGAGATCACCGAGGCTGACATCGCTCGACAACGCAGGCTTGTACGCCGCGAGCTCGGCTTCGAGCGCGTCGATGTCGGAGATCGGGTCGCGACCGGGATCGAGGGTCGCGCAGTCGACCACGTGCGCCAGCACGGCGCACCGCTCGAGGTGGCGCAGGAAGTCCAGCCCCAGGCCACGCCCTTCGCTCGCTCCGGGGATCAATCCGGGTACGTCGGCGACGGTGAACGTAGTGTCACCACTGGATACGACACCGAGGTTGGGGACGAGCGTCGTGAAGGGGTAGTCGGCGATCTTCGGCTTGGCGGCCGAGAGCACCGACACCAGAGAGGACTTGCCTGCCGAGGGAAACCCTACGAGACCGACGTCGGCGACGGACTTGAGTTCGAGAACGAGCTCGCGTTCGACGCCGTCCTCACCGAGGAGGGCGAAGCCCGGCGCCTTGCGCGCCTTCGACGACAGCGCGGCGTTTCCGAGCCCACCACGCCCGCCCTGTGCGGCCTCGAACCGGGTGCCGACACCGATGAGGTCTGCGAGGACCTTGCCGTTCTCGTCGAGGACGACGGTGCCGTCGGGGACCTTGAGAACGAGGTCTTCACCCTGGGCTCCGTCCCGGTTGCTGCCCATCCCCTGCTTGCCGTTGGTTGCCTTCGCATGGGGATGGAAGTGGAAGTCGAGGAGGGTGTGGACATTGCCGTCCACCTCGAGCACCACGTCACCGCCACGCCCGCCGTTACCGCCGTCCGGTCCGCCGAGTGGCTTGAACTTCTCCCGGTGTACGGAGGCGCAGCCATTGCCGCCTTTTCCGGCGCTGACGTGCAGCACGACGCGGTCAATGAATCGGGACATGACTGCCGGATCCTTCCTCAGTCAATCGATTGAACTCTCTGGAAAAAACAATAGGGGCGGACCGGGTATCTCGACCCTGGTCCGCCCCTATTGGGAGCTTGGTACGTCCTCGTTCAGGACGGCACATACTCGCGGCAGGACTAGGCCTCTGCCGCCGCCGGAACGATGTTCACGGTCTTGCGTCCACGCTTCGTGCCGAACTCGACGGCACCGGCAGAGAGAGCGAAGAGCGTGTCGTCGCCGCCACGTCCGACATTGACGCCGGGGTGGAAGTGGGTTCCGCGCTGACGCACCAGGATCTCGCCGGCGCTGACGGACTGTCCGCCGAAGCGCTTCACGCCGAGTCGCTGTGCATTCGAATCGCGCCCGTTACGGGAGCTGGATGCACCCTTCTTATGTGCCATGTTTCTTGACCCTCCTCGGGTGAAATCAGCTCTGAAGCTCTAGTTACTTGATACCGGTGACCTTGAGGACCGTCAGCTTCTGCCTGTGGCCCTGGCGCTTGTGGTAGCCGGTCTTGTTCTTGAACTTGTGAATGCGGATCTTCGGGCCCTTGGTGTGCTCGACGACCTCACCGGTGACCGAGATCTTGGCCAGTTTGTCGGCGTCGGTCGTCAGATCGGATCCGTCGACGACGAGAACGGGAGCAAGCGAGACAGCAGTGCCGGGCTCACCCTCGATCTTCTCGACCTTGACGAGGTCACCAACAGCGACCTTGTACTGCTTTCCGCCGGTCTTGACGATCGCGTACGTTGCCATCGGAGGGCTACCCCTTGCTTCTTCGAACTTGCTCGCGCCACGAAGTGCGCGACTGGTCTGGTTGCTACGGCTAGCTCGGTCGAGATCGCGCAGCCCTCACAGGTGAAGGCACAGCTGACCCGTATCGCCGAGTAGCGACTGGTCAAGGTTACAGGAAGGCAACCGTCCGATACAAACTGGGCGGACTGCCTTCCTGCTGCCCTGAGTCAGTGGTCGGCGTCCACCGGCGGACCAGCGGGACGCGCCGCCGCGCGACGACGCTGCCTGCGTGGTGCGGGCTGTGCACCCGTGCCGTCGGGCGAGGACACCGCCGGCCCACTCGGCGCCGACGACGACATCGCCGGTTCCGGAGTGGCCTCGGGCTCCTGCGGCGACCCTGGCTCCGACGACGCTGACTCTGACGACGCAGGAATCACGAAGACGGTTCCCGCTGCCGGGGTTTCGGACACCGGGGCTGCCGCCGCGCGCGACACTCGGCGGCTACGGCGCCGCTGCGGAGCCGCGGGTTCCGAAGCCGCAGGTTCCGGTGCGACAGGTTCGGGTGCAACAGGTTCGGGTGCGACAGGTTCGGGTACGACAGCAGATTCGGAAGTCACGGCAGGCTCCACCACGGGCTCCGGTGCCGTCACCGCTTCGCCGGCCACCGCCGCGGGCGCCTCGGCGACGGCCTCTTCGCTTCCGGCCAGGTCCACCGCCGGCGCCCCCTCGGCCGCCTCCGCCGCCGGAACATCCACCGGTTGCACCGCCTCGTCACGAGGTGCGTCGTGCCCGGTCTCGTCATGAGGTGCATCGTGCGCTGCCTCGTCCTCGTGATGGTGGTGCGCCATCGCGAGAGCGACCGGATGCGCCCGCTTCACGGTGGCATCCACGGCAGGGACGACGTCCTCCTGCGCGGGCGCCGGCGACACATCCCCACCCGAGGACTTCTCGCGGCCCCGCTTCTTACGGGAGCCGCCGGAGTCGCCGCGAGTGGACCCACGTGACCCGTTGTCCTCGGAGGTCTTCACGTCGATCGGCTCGGAGTGGACGATGATTCCCCGGCCGTGGCAGTGCTCACAGTTGGTGGAGAACGCCTCGACCAGGCCGGTTCCCAGCTTCTTCCGAGTCATCTGCACCAGGCCGAGGGACGTGACCTCCGACACCTGGTGGCGGGTGCGGTCGCGGCCCAGGGCCTCGGTGAGACGCCGCAACACCAGGTCGCGGTTCGATTCGAGCACCATGTCGATGAAGTCGACGACGATCATTCCGCCTATGTCGCGCAGGCGCATCTGCCGAACGATCTCCTCGGCGGCTTCGAGGTTGTTCCGGGTGACGGTTTCCTCGAGGTTGCCTCCGGCACCGGTGAACTTGCCGGTGTTGACATCGACCACGGTCATGGCCTCGGTGCGATCGATCACGAGAGTGCCGCCGGACGGCAACCACACCTTGCGGTCCAGTGCCTTGGCCAGCTGTTCGTCGATGCGGTGTGCCTCGAAGACGTCGACCCCGTTGTGCCCGGTGTGCTGCTCGAGCCTCGGCAGTAGGTCGGGAGCCACGGACTTGATGTACGACTCCACCGTCGACCACGCCTTCTCGCCCTCGATGACGAGTTTGGAGAAGTCCTCGTTGAACAGGTCGCGAATGACCTTGACCAGTAGGTCCGGTTCTTCGTACAGGGCCTGCGGATTTCCGGACTTGCCGGCGTCCGCCTTGGCGGCCTGCTCTTCGATCCCAGCCCACTGCTCCTGCAGACGGGTGACGTCACGCGCCAGCTCTTCCTCGCTCACACCTTCGGAAGCGGTGCGGATGATCACACCGGCGTCCGCAGGAACGATGTCACGAAGGATGTCCTTGAGACGCTTGCGTTCCGTGTCGGGCAGCTTGCGGCTGATACCGGTGGAGGTGCCGCCCGGCACGTACACGAGGAATCGGCCGGCGAGGCTGATCTGCGTGGTCAGCCGCGCACCCTTGTGCCCGACCGGATCCTTGCTGACCTGCACGAGGACCTGATCGCCCGGCTTGAGCGCCTGCTCGATCTTGCGAGAGTTTCCGCCGAGGCCGGCGGCCTCCCAGTTGACCTCACCCGCGTACAGGACGCCGTTACGGCCGCGACCGATGTCGATGAACGCCGCCTCCATGCTGGGCAGAACATTTTGGACGCGCCCGAGGTACACGTTTCCGACCATGGAAGCTGACGCGGACGTGGTCACGAAGTGCTCGACGAGGACACCGTCCTCGAGAACCGCGACCTGAGTGGTGGCGTGCGGCTGCCCGGTGGCGATCCGATCACGAACGACCATGACGCGATCCACTGCCTCGCGGCGCGCCAGGAATTCCGATTCGGTGAGAATCGGCGGGCGACGGCGACCGGCATCGCGACCGTCGCGGCGACGCTGACGCTTCGCCTCGAGTCGCGTCGACCCGGTGATGCCCTGGACCTCGTCCTTGACCCGACTCTTGTTGCGGGGTTCGCGCTCGTGGACGACGGTGTTGGGCGGGTCGTCCTCGGAGACGTTCTCGCCGGACGCATCGGTGCCGGACTTACGCCGACGACGCCGACGCCGACGCCGGCTCGAACCGTCCGAGTCGCCGTCGGAGGATTCCTCCTCATCGGCCTGATCCGAATCCGTGTCGTCCGACTCAGTGGTCTCCGCCGGCTCCTTCTTCGCTGCGTCGGCGGGTTCGCGGGCGGGCTTGTCGGCCGCCTTCTCCTCCCCCGTCTGCTCGTCGGTGTCCACGGCGTCCGGAGACTCGGTGTCCGAATCGGACTCGTTGCCCTGCTCGTTCTGCTGCTCTCCACGGCCACGGCCACGGCCACGGCGCCCCCGGCGACGGCGCCGCGGCTGGTCGCCATCGCCATCGGCATCGTCAGCGTCGGTGTCGGTGTCTGTCGTTCCGGTGTCGGCCGATTTTGCGGAGGGGGCGGGCTCGTCCTGCTTCTCGGCAGCGGGTGCCTGCTCGCTAGCGGAGTCCGGTGTCCCGGCGTCACGTCGGCTGCGTCGGCGACGGGGCGTCTCGACTGCAGTGGGGTCGGGTTGCAGGAACAACGGAACCTGCGCGGCGGCGGGAGTGGTCTTCGGGGCGGGCTCGGCTGCGGGGGCTTCGACCTCGTACGCAGAGGTGGTGAACAGGTCGCGGCCGAGTTCCTTTTCCGCTCTCACCTGGTCGGGCGCGCTCGCCTCGGGAGCAGCGCGAGGTGCGTCTTCGAGTGCCGCGGCCGGCTCGGGTTCGGCAGCGGTCGGCTCGGGTTCGGGAGCAGCCGGCTCGGGGACGACTGCTGCCTCGGTCTCGCCAGCCGGCTCAGGGACGTCGACGGGCTCGGCGGGCGCGAGCCCTGTGTAAACGCGCTCGGCTACCTCACGTTGAAGACTGGACTGCGCACTGCGCAGTTCGGTTCCGAGGGCCGCAGCCTCGGCGAGAACCTGTTTGCTGGTGACGCCCAGGATCTTGGCAAGAGCGTGGACGCGAATCTTCTCCGGAAGAGCAGGAACCGTACGTCCTGCGCTGTCGGCGTTCGGTTCTGAATTTGTGGGCGGCGCTTGATCGGCCACGTAGTCTCCTCAGCCCCCGGGCGCGTCCACTCCCCTGTCTGGGAATGTCACGCGGCCACGCGAGGGCGCAGTATGTGTACTCACGCCACTTCTGTGAGCGCGAGATTGTCTGGTCTCGCTCCACACGGCGCATGCAGTGTCCGTTTTCACTGCACATCCATGTAGTGCCTTGCGGATGGCGTGTGTCCGCGACGCGAGCGCCTGATCATCCAGCATGCCGACGCGCCCAGGTACTTCCTGTTGACGCAGGGGCAGCGATGAAGGGCATCGAGCCGAGGTGTCATCCGGTCGAAGCCGCGTGAAGCACAATTGCGGTTCAACCGCCCTCAGTATCCCACACGTGTGCCGCACTCTGTGCCAGCGGCGCATCGATCCGTCTGCAACACGTTCTGGACGGACCGTCGCGCCGCGGCGAGCAGAGCTGAATCAACGCGAGGCGAGGTGCGGGAACCAGAGGGCGATCTCCCGCTCGGCCGACTCGACCGAGTCGGAACCGTGCACCAGATTCTGCTGAGCCTCGAGACCGAAGTCGCCGCGGATCGTCCCCGGCACCGCCTTTTCGACGGGGTCGGTGCCGCCGGCCAGCTGACGGAACGCGGCGATTGCCCGCGGTCCCTCGATTACCGCCGCGACGAGCGGTCCCGAGGTAATGAACTCGAGCAGGCTCGGGTAGAAGGGACGTCCTTCGTGTTCGGCGTAGTGAGTTGCCGCGACGTCGGTGGGTGCGGTGCGCAGCTCGAGTGCGGAGATCGTCAGACCCTTCCGCTCTATCCGACCGAGGATTTCTCCTACATATCCGCGGGCAACAGCATCGGGCTTGATCAGTACCAGGGTGCGCTCAGTCACGGCGGACAGCCTAAATGGTCAGTCCCGTTGTCCGGGAAGCAGGCCCTGCTCCATTCTTTCGCGCACGTTCTTCCGGAAGTAGAGAAGGTATCCCCACAGGATGGCGAAGACCACACCGACCGCACCGATCGAGACGTGCACGAAGAAGCCGAAAAGAAGCGCGACCTGCAGTGCGAGGTTGTACGTCATCGCCCAGGACCGTCCCTGCAGACCGGCTCCGACGATCATCAGCACGGCCAGACCCACCAGGTAGGTCCCCGACACCCACGTGATTCCTCCACCGACCGTGGCGACGACGGGCAGGGCGAGGAGAACAACGATCGCTTCGAGGATCAGCGATCCGGCGACCACCCCGCGGAAACCTTTCCACGGATCCTTGGCCGGCGGACCGAAGTCCGGTGCAGTCGAATCTGGCTCGTTCACGCTGGGTCCTTTCCGAAGAGGGTGCGGGCCGAACCGGCTGTCACCACAGATCCGGTGACCACGACGCCCGCACCCGATACTGCCTCACCCGGTTCGGCAACTTCCTCGGCGAGGCCGATGGCTGTCTCCAGCGCGTCCGCGAGGGTCGGGGCCACGACGACGCGTTCGTCGCCGAATTTTGCGACTGCCCGATTGGCGAGGTCTTCGATGTCCATGGCCCGAGGCGAGCCGTTGTGGGTGACCACCAGTTCGTCGAATACCGGCTCGAGCGCTGCGAGGATGCCCTCGACGTCCTTGTCGCCCATGACGCTGACGACCCCGACGAGTTTGCGGAAGTCGAACTCCGCGGTCAGAGCTGCGGCCAGCGCCCGTGCCCCGTCCGGGTTGTGGGCGGCATCGAGGAAAACGGTGGGGGCGCTGCGGACACGCTCGAGGCGCCCGGGGTTGACTACCGAGGCGAATGCAGCCCGAATCGCCTCCTGGTCGAGTTGGCGGTCGGGGCCGGCGCCGAAGAACGCCTCGACTGCGGCCAATGCGAGAGACGCGTTGCGCGCCTGATGTTCTCCGTGAAGCGGCAGGAAGATGTCCGTGTACACACCACCGAGGCCCTGCAGTTCGAGCTGCTGGCCGCCGACGGCGATCTGCCGCGCCAGGACAGTGAATTCGGCCCCTTCACGCGCGACTGCAGCGTCGACCTCCACGGCTCGGCGCAGCAGCACGTCCATGACCTCGGGCGTCTGCTCGGCGATGATGGCGACCGCATCGCGCGGCAGAAGCGCATCCTCGCGGCCCTTCTTGATGATGCCGGCCTTTTCCGCTGCGATGCCGGCGAGATCGTCGCCGAGATACTCGGCGTGGTCGAGGCTGATGGGCGTGATCACGGCGACCTCACCGTCGATCACGTTCGTTGCGTCCCAGCGCCCGCCGAGACCCACCTCCACCACGGCCACATCGACCGGTGCTTCGGCGAATGCCGAATAGGCCATCGCGGTGAGCACTTCGAACTTGCTCATCGGCGGGCCACCCGCAGCTTCCGACTGTTGGTCGATCATCTGGACGTACGGTTCGATCTCCCGGTACGTGTCGACGTACCGCCGCGGTGACACCGGTCGCCCGTCGATGCTGATCCGTTCGGTGGCCAGCTGCAGGTGCGGGCTGGTGGTGCGCCCTGTCCGCCGGTGCAGCGCGGTCAGGAGGGCGTCGATCATTCGCGTCACCGACGTCTTGCCGTTGGTCCCGGTGACGTGAATCGCAGGGTATCCCCGTTGCGGTGAACCGAGCACGTCCATCAACGCCGCGATGCGGGTGAGGGAGGGTTCGATCTTGGTCTCGGGCCAGCGTTTGTCGAGTTCCGCCTCGACCAACGCCAACTCGGCGAGATCGACCGGGCTGACTTCCTCCGGCACGGAGTCGGGCGAGGTCACGCGCCTTCCAGCTCCTTCAGTCGCTTCGTGATGCGTTCGATCTCCTCGGTGGCGATCTGCCTGCGGGTACGGATCTTCTCTACGACCGCGTCGGGCGCCTTCGCCAGGAACGCTTCATTGGACAGCTTCGCGGCGGTGCCCGTGAGCTCCTTCTCCGCCGCAGCGAGATCCTTCTCGAGCCGGGCCTTCTCCGCGCCGAGATCGACGTTGCCTGAGGTGTCGAGGTCGACGGTGACAGTGGCCTTGCTCAGGCGCACTTCCACGGACGCCGACACCTCGAAGCCCTCTTCCGGCGCCGTCAGACGCGCCAGCGACGTGACGGCGGCGATCTGGGTGCTCAGATCGGCCTCCGCGATGCCGGACACGCGCGCAGGCACTCGCTGCGAGGGCTTGAGCCCCTGATCGCTGCGGAAGCGGCGCACCTCGGTGACGAGGCGCTGCATGTCCTCGACGCGTTGGGCGGCAACAGGATCCGCCGCCACACCGGCGCTCTGTGGCCACTGTGCGACGACGATGGATTCGCCGTCCGTGAGCGCCTTCCACAGCGTTTCTGTGACGAACGGGATGACCGGATGCAGCAGCCGGAGCACGGCGTCCAACACGCTGCCCAAAACGGTTCGGGTGCTCGCGGCAACGGTGTCGTTCTCGGCGAACTGCACCTTGGCCAGCTCGAGGTACCAGTCGCAGACCTCGTCCCACGCGAAGTGGAACAGCGCCTCGCATGCCTTGCTGAACTCGTAACGGTCGAAGGCTGCATCGACATCACCGCGGACCTGCTCGAGACGGTCGAGAATCCACCGGTCGGCATCGGTCAGCTCCCCGCGATCGGGAAGCGGCGCGGGCGCAGCACCGTTCATCAGAGCGAACTTGGTCGCGTTGAACAACTTGGTGGCGAAGTTTCGTGACGATTGCGCGTGATCCTCACCGACCGACAGGTCACTGCCGGGATTGGCACCGCGGGCGAGCGTGAAGCGGAGCGCGTCGGCGCCGAAGCGGTCGACCCAGTCGAGGGGATCGATGCCGTTGCCCCGCGACTTCGACATCTTCTTCCCGAATTGGTCACGGACGAGGCCGTGCAGGAAGACATCCTCGAACGGAACCTGCGGACCCGACTTTCCGGCAGCCAGGACCTCGTCTTCGGACACGTAGGTGCCGAACATCATCATCCGCGCCACCCAGAAGAAGAGGATGTCGTACCCGGTGACGAGAACGCTCGTGGGATAGAACTTTTCGAGCTCGGGGGTCTTCTCGGGCCAGCCCATGGTGGAGAACGGCCACAGACCGGAGGAGAACCAGGTGTCGAGAACGTCGGGGTCCTGTTCCCAGCCCTCGGGGGCGCTCTCGTCCGGTCCGAAGCACTCCACCTGACCGTCGGGTCCGTACCAGATAGGGATCCGGTGACCCCACCACAACTGGCGTGAAATGCACCAGTCGTGCATGTCGTCGACCCAGGCGAACCAGCGCGGTTCCTGGCTCGTCGGGTGGATTACGGTGTCTCCGTTGCGGACCGCGTCTCCGGCCGCCTTCGCGAGGGACTCCACCTTCACCCACCACTGCAGCGACAGCCGGGGCTCGATGGACTCGCCACTGCGCTCCGAATGGCCGACACTGTGGAGATAGGGGCGCTTCTCGGCGACCACGCGACCCTGCTCGGCCAGCGCTTCACGCACCTTCACCCGCGCCTCGAAGCGATCGAGTCCGTCGAATTGCGTTCCGGTGTCGGCGATCTTGCCGGTCTTGTCCATGATGGTCGGCATCGGCAAATTGTGCCGAAGACCCATCTCGAAGTCGTTGGGGTCGTGCGCTGGGGTGATCTTCACTGCACCGGTACCGAATTCGGGGTCGACGTACTCGTCGGCGATGATCGGGATGTCGCGACCGGTGAAGGGGTGCTCGAGCGTCGTCCCGATCAGGTGCTTGTACCGCTCGTCCTCGGGATGGACGGCTACGGCGGTATCACCGAGCATCGTCTCGACACGGGTGGTGGCGACCACGACGTGCGGTTCGTCGTCGTTCAAGGAGCCGTAACGAAGCGACACCAGCTCACCCTCGACGTCCTCGAATTTCACCTCGATGTCGGAGATGGCGGTCTGCAGCACGGGCGACCAGTTGACGAGGCGCTCGGCCCGGTAGATGAGCCCGTCGTCGTACATCCGCTTGAACATGGTCTGGACGGCCCGGGACAGGCCCTCGTCCATGGTGAAACGGTCGCGACTCCAGTCGACGCCGTCACCGATGCGACGCATCTGGCCACCGATGGTCCCGCCGGACTCCCGCTTCCAGTCCCACACCTTGTCGACGAAGAGTTCGCGGCCGAAGTCTTCCTTGGTCTTGCCGTCGGCGGCGAGTTGCTTCTCCACCACACTCTGGGTGGCAATTCCGGCGTGGTCCATGCCGGGCAGCCACAGCACCTCGTAGCCCTGCATGCGCTTGCGGCGACTGAGAGCGTCCATCAACGTGTGGTCGAGCGCATGACCCATGTGCAGACTGCCGGTCACGTTGGGCGGTGGCAGGACGATGGAGTAGCCCGGCTTGCTGCTGGAAGGATCCGCGCGGAAGTAACCGGCGTCTACCCAGCCCTGATACAGGTCGGCCTCGACGGAGCTGGGATCCCAGCTCTTCGGGAGGGCATCGGCGCGGTTCTGGGAATTTTCGGGAGCTGCACTGGTCACCAGTCGAGTCTAGTGAACGCGGAGGCAGCCCTCGAACGTGCGGGCTACCGAGAGTGACCGACAGCGCTGCCGGCTGCCGACGACTGCTCCCTACCGGTCGCTGAACAATGTGAGGTGAATCTCGGTTGCCGTGGGATGGTGGGCGTCCACGGACTGCGCCGGCTCGTCGCCGTCGTGGTCTTCACGCCCGGGTGGCGTGGTTTCGACGAGCGGGTGCTGCTCGGAGAAGAGCTGCACATGTTGGTGGGTCAAGGTTTCCTCCGGTTCGTCTGCCGCAGCGGGGCCGCGGCAGTTCCGCTGATAGACGCGGATCAGGGCCGTGTACACATCTCCGGGTTCCCGAGATTCGGTCCGGCCTCTGTGTCGAGTATGCATGCAACTCGGGGTCGACCGCGCAGTTGACGCGACAACACGCGCACCAATTCGTCGTTACGGCCGCTCGGCGTCGCGCTTTGCGATCGCGAGCTGCATTTCCCAACCCCGGGAATTGTCCTCGAGCGCAGCCGCCCGTCGTTCCGCAGTCGCATACATCGCGGCGAATCCACTCTCGACGACCCGCAGCATCGTGCCATCTTCGTGTTCGGACAGAAAGAACTCGACCAGCGTGGAGTTACCGTCGTCGAGGGGCGTCTCGGGATCATCTCCCCCGCGAAACGAGACGTAGTGCGGAGCGTCGGCACGGACGGGCAGAACCGGAAATCGTCCGTACGGCGGGTAGCTGACGACGAAGACGTCGCCCTCACGAGTGATGGTGCGTTTACTCGGATCGCCGTCGCCGATGAACCAGCCGGGCTCGCTCACCAGCTGGTACACCCGCTCGATGGGGGCCATGATCAGGATCTCGCGTTCGATCCGATCAGTCGACACATCGGAACTGGTCATGATGATCCTCACCTCGACGCGTATGTGCTACCTCACGGTTGCACATCGGCCCGCTGTGCGCAACCCCGTGGTTGCACTGGCGACTTGCTGTGGATCGCCCCTACGACGAAAACCGCACCGCACCCATGACGGGCGCGGTGCGGTCTCCGACGACGGTGTCAGCCGAAGTGGGCCAGCAGGGCGTCGCGCTGGCGGTCACCGAGGCCACGGAGGCGGCGGGTCGGGGCGATCTCGAGGTTCGCCATGATCTCCTGAGCCTTGACCTTGCCGATCTTGGGCAGGGCTTCGAGGATGGCGCTGACCTTGGTCTTGCCGATGATGTCATCCACATCGGCCTTGGACAGGACCTGCTTGAGCGTGACGTCACCCGACTTGAGCTTGCCTTTGAGTTCTGCACGCGCACGTCGAGCGGCTGCGGCCTTCTCGAGAGCTGCGGCCCGCTGTTCGTCAGTGAGCTGGGGAAGTGCCACGATGTCTCCTTCATTTCGGGGTGCTTATCGAACACCGTAGCGAGAGAACCGCTACTTCACGTCATCCAGCCGACGTGTCGCGCATTGTGTCCGAATTGCGCACGTCCCGATCGGCGCCTCGACGAGAACCGCCTCGGGGATCTCCGGGCCCGACTATCCCAGGATCTCCGGCAGTGGCGCCTCTTCACCGAGGACGTGTTCGGACAGGAACGACAGCACCACCTGATACCACAGTTTCGCGTTCTGCGGGCTGAGGATCCAGTGGTTCTCGTCCGGAAAGTACAGGAAACGGTGCTCCGTGCGGCCCTCGTCGTCGGCGGGCAGTCCCGACTCCGACAGCAGTTCGAACCACAACCGCAACCCGTCGCCGATCGGAACGCGGAAGTCCTTGTCGCCGTGGATGACCAACATCGGCGTCACGATGTCGGCGACGTAGAGGTGGGGTGAATTCTCCACTGCCATTTCGGGGGTCATCTCCCGTTGCCAGTACCAGGCGGCGTCCGTGGTCGGACCGAACTGATCCAGCGCCCACAGGCTCGCATGGGTGACGATCGCCTGGAATCGATCAGTGTGCCCCGCAATCCAGTTGGCCATGTAACCACCGAACGATCCACCCATCGCCGCCGTGCGCTTCTCGTCGATTTCGGGCAACACCACCGCCGCATCGGTGATCGCCATGAGGTCGGTGAACGGCGCCTTGCCCCACTGCCCCCAGCCCCGCTGGACGAACTCCTGTCCGTAACCGGTGGACAGGGCCGGATCGGGCAGGAGAACCGCGTAGCCGCGCGCCACCAGCAACCACGGGTTCCAGCGCCACGACCACGTGTTCCACGAACCGAGCGGTCCACCGTGCACCCACAACGTCAACGGGACCGGCGCGTGTGCGGACGCGCCGTTCGGCAGGGCCAGCCAGGCACGCACCGGCACCCCGTCGTCTGCAACGGTCTCGACCTCGGTCAGTGATCCGGGGAGCTCGGGGAGGTTTTCCGGTGCCTGCAACAGCGTGGCCGCCCCCGTGGCGAGGTCGACGCGCACCGGGTGGGGCGGGGCCGCGTACGACGCCCGCAGTGCGAACACCGCGGATCCGTCCGGGGCCACCTGAACGTCGGTATAGGCGGAATCGTCCGTAGTCACCCGTCTCGGCTCTGCACCTTCGCGGACGACGAAGAGGGGCGCGCGCCCGTTGTCGTCGGCCGTCAGCACCAGCCCCGACCCGTCGGGTAACCAGTTCACGGAGGTGGCCCAGCGATCCCAGCCCGGTGCCACGTCCGTCACAGTTCGTGTACCGAAACTGTAGCGGTGCAAAGTGAACCGGGGCGCACCCTCCGGAGTGGCGTGCGACTCCCTGCTGAAGACCACGTGCTCACCGCCGGGTGAGATGACCGGATCCGACAGGTCGGCGGCGGGATCGTCGACGAGTATCGTCCGATTCCCTGTCTCGGTATCGATACGCACGAGGATCGTCCGGATGGACGCAGTCGGGGCCGGGACCGTCCAGGACGTGACGACGAAGGTGCCGTCCTCGCTCAGCGCGTAGTTCGCCTCACGCAGGGCAGGGCCGGGCATCGACGTGAGGTCGATCAGCTCGGTTTCCACCTCCTCGTCCTGCGACCTGTCGCCCAGCGTCCCGGACAGCAGGTGAGGCACTTCAGGTCCGAGGTCGTGGTCCCAGTACCGGATCGGGTACCCCGAGTGCAGGATGGCGGACACCTTTTTGTCCTTGCGTTCGGCACGCACGCGCTCGTCCTCGTCCTTCTCCCCTGACCGCCCCAGCACGCCGGTGGTTACGACGAACCGCGGTGCACGCCGCGCCGCCCGCACCCCGGTGATACCTCCACCCCGCCGGGCGACTACCGCCGCCTCGCCGCCGCCCGCGGGGAGCCGCCACAGGGACTCGGGTAATTCCTCTTCGTCCTGGGTCGGCCGCGAGGACGTGAAGAGGAGGTCACCGCTACTGGTGAACGCCGGATTGGCCTCACCCGTTCGCCCTCGTGTCAGTCGACGTGCCGCCCGCTCTCCACTGGGATCGATCTCCCACAGGGCGGTGACATACTTGGTGGCTTTCGCGTCGAGTGTCGACTGCGCGAGGACGAGACGACGCCCGTCCGGGGACAGCACCAGACCACCGAGGCGGCCGAGAGCCAGATAGTCGTCGAGATCGTCGAAAGGAGTTCCGGCGTGAAGTTCAGGAATCGCGGTCACAGTTCGTTGGTACCACGGACGCGCGGCGTGTCGTCGGACATCGCCGAGCGTCGCGCCGACTACCGGGCCGCGAAAAGGTCACGATCGCGCGCAAGGAGTCAGTCGATCAGCGGTGTGATCCGCGGCGGGATTTCGGACAGCGCATAGGGCAGGCTCAACACCGTACTCCAGGCCATCGCCTCGGCGGCGGCATCTTCGAGGATGATGGTGCGGCCTGCTTCGACGACGCCGAGTTCTTGGTAGATCGGCGTCTTGGCCAGTTCGGCGCGCAGCTTGTCCCCGTAACCACCACCCGCGTACCAGACGAGCAGATCCACATCCGCCAACGACAGCTGCTCGGTGCTGATCTCCGCAAAATTGCCGGTGATCTGCTGGGTGACAGGAGGATTGACGAAGCCGAGGTCGGTGAAGAATCGAACCTTCGGGTCTTCCGGCCCGTACACCCCGAACTGTCCCGGACCCTTGAGTGCGCCCACCAGTACGGTCTTGCCCGCGAAAGCCGGGTTGGCTGCTCGGACGTCGGCGTACTGCTTCTCGACCGCGGACACCAATTCGGCTGCCTTGTCCTCCCTGCCGAGGGCCGTGCCGAGAACGCGCGTCTGGTCCTGCCAGGGAACGCCGTAGTCCGCGAAACCCAACGGCTGCGCCACGGTCGGCGCGATGGCACGCAGTTTGTCGTACTGGGCCTGCGTCAGACCGGAGTAGGTGCCGACCACCAGGTCGGGCGCCACCGTCGCGACCTTTTCGAAATCGATGTTGGTCGACGCGGTGCCGACGATCTCGGGCTGGGAGTCGCCCAGCAGGTCCTGCGCCCAGGGCCAGACTCCGTACGGGTGGTCGCCGTACCAGTCGAAGGTGCCTACGAGAGTGCCACCGAGAGCGAGAATCGTGTCGTGATCGTTGTAGCCGACGCTCACGATGCGTTGCGGATCGACCGGCACCTGAGTCTCGCCGTACTTGTGCGCGACCATGGGCCCCGAGGGCTCGTCAATGGTCTCGCCTCCGGAACTGCTGCACGCCGCAGCGAACGCAAGTAACGCTCCCCCGGTTCCGACGAGGAAGCTGCGGCGGCTCAGGCCGGCTCTCTGTTGACCCAGGTTCATGCAGGCGACCCTCTCGTCCACCAGGCGAAATTTTCGCGCGGTCCAGGCTTGGCGAGCCTATCCTAAGGGATCACGCTGAGGTTCTCGCCACATCGCCCACACGGCCGGGCCACCGTCCGGGATCCGAATCTCCCGCGTGACCTCGAAGCCGAAGCGTTCGTAGTACGGGATGTTGCCCTCCTTGCTCGATTCGAGGTAGGAGGGAAGCCCTTCCGCGTCACAACGGTCGAGTCGCGACTGCATCAGCGCCGTGCCGTAACCGCCACCACGGCCGGCACTCGACGTCCCGATAGTCGCGAGATACCAGTGCCGCGGATCGGCCGGATGGGCGGAGTCGATGGTTCCGCTCACCGCCGCGCCGACACCCAGCCGCCCACCGAACGCCTGCACGAGGCGCGGAAGGCTGAGAACCGAAGACCATGTGGACTGCTTCCACCGCCCGGGCGGGTCCCACATCGCGGCGCCACGGACGATGCCGTCGGCGTCCATCGCCAGTTCGGCCCCTCCCCCGGCGAGGTGGTGATACCGCATATCGGCCGCGAAGAGCAGGGGCAGTCCGCGTCGTCGGCGAGCTGGATCGGGCCACATCCACTCCATGACGGGGTCGTCGAAGAAGGCATCGGCGAGCACCTGGGCCGACTCGGAAACGTCTTTTCTGGTCACAGCTCGAACGCTCACACCCATGCGTCGAGGGTACGGCCGCGAGGCTCTCGTCGGCGCAACTTCGAGCGCGTCGTTTCCCACTCCGCAGAGCCGGCCGACACCCACCGAACCTGAACGAACGGGACGTCCGTTGCGTCAGATCGAACGAACGTCCCGTTGGTACGACGCGGGCGAGGAGGAAAGGAGAGCCGAAACTCGGATGTGGTTCCACGGGTGAGCAATCCGAATGCGGGAGCCCCGGTAGTTCACCACCTCAGAGCGTGATCCATGTTGCGAAGGCACGACCGAGTTCGCGCTCGTCCGCTCCGTAAGCTGTGGTCGCGGTCCACACCTTGCGGCCCTCCGAGCCGACCAACCGACCCGTGATCACGCAGTCCTCACCTGCCTCGGGCAACGCCGATACCTGGGCGGTGATCCTGCCCAGCACCATAGGCCGATCTTCGATCGGCGCCGCCCAGCCACCGGGGCAATCGAGCGCTGCCCACACGAAAGCCGTCTGCCCCGCGAGGTCGGGATCGACGTGCCACACGCATGCGGTGCTGCCGTCGTCGATCCGGCCGGGGAACAGGCGCATGCCGTCGCCGGCAGCGCGATCGGGTCCGCACACGAAACACTGCGGAAACGGATGATGGTGTCGGCCGGGATAGGTCTCGGACGCGGCGAGGGCGACATCGAGACTCACCGCCGGGACCTGCCGGGGCGCGTCACCAGAACCCGGCTGAGCTTCGGCAATCATAGTACCGTCAAGGTCCTGCGCAGTAGATTGCCCGTCACCCCTCACCACCTCCAGCGGGACTTCCAGCGGTGGTGGTCTGCGCAATGTCACGGTCACCGGAGTCGTAGGAGCCCCGTCGTGGTCGAGCGTCGAAGCGAGGAGCCCGGCGACATACCCGCCGTTCCCCGAAGCTGCGGGTCCGCGGAATCGGTAGGGCACGAACAGGACCATGGCGTCCACGATATCGCCGGACCGAGGGCGGCGTCAGACCCTCACGTCAGCTCATGCCCTGCCTGAAGCTCCGGAGCAGTCGCGCGCCGAGGAGGAGGACACACACCGCGAACACTGCCGTCACCAACGAGATGCGCGCTGTGCCGGTCAGCGCAGCCGCACATACGCGGTGGAGCTCTTCTCCTGGAACAGCATGTCCACCGATCGATGTGACCGAAAGATCGCCCTGAGGGGTGGGAGAGAACGGGGATCCGCATGCCACGAAGGCACTGTTCGAACTACCCAGCGGATAGTCGAGTGAACCGAAATACCACGTGGCACTGATCCACAGCAGGAATGCAGCGAGAAAGAACGTCGCGGCCGCGCGAAACGGGAATCGGCGGCGGCGCGAGGCTCGCCCGGGCGGGTCTGCAGTCACGGCCCCATCGTCCCATTGCCCATCGCCACCGTGTCCACCATGACCCTCCCCATCGTCCCGTTTGTGGTGAAAAGCGCAGTTCCGCATACCCATTGTCCGCTCCGGTCGCACTGCCGGGGAAAGTTCGCGGGATCATGGGCGGCATCGGCGGGAGCGGCGCACCGAACGTGCACGCCCGACCGCACACTCCGGGCCCGATTACTCCCGGCCGCCGCGCAACCGGGTCTACGGTGGGTGTACGACACCGGGAGAGTCGCCGACATGTCGAGGCGGGAAGGTCTGCAATGACTGATGACGACGCGCATCTGCAACCAGTTGTCGCTGCGGAATTCTCGGCACTTGCCGACCAACTCGAGACACTTGCCGATGCACGGTGGGACACGCCGTCGCTCTGCGACGGGTGGCGGGTGCGTGAAGTCATTGCGCATGTGACCATGGCGGCGCGCTATTCGGGCGACGAGTTCATGGCCAGGTTGCAGGACTGCCACTTCGACTTCACTCGGTTGTCGAACCAGATCGCCGCAGAGGATGCTCGACTCCCCACCGCCGACCTCGTCGCCGGCCTCCGCTCCGAGGTGATGCAGCACTGGACTCCGCCTGGTGGCGGTTACCACGGCGCCCTCAACCACGTGGTGATCCACAGCCTCGACGCCACCGTGCCACTCGGGTCCACCCGCCGCATTCCGGACGAGGCCATCCGGGTGGTGCTCGACGACCTCACACAGGGCGGTGGACACGCCCGCTTCGGCATCGATATCGAGGGCCGGCGGCTATCGGCTACCGACATGGACTGGACTTTCGGGTCGGGCAACGAACTGTGCGGCTCCGGTGAAGACCTCGCCCTCGTGATGTGCGGCCGGACGGTGCCGGCGGGACGAGTCGCGGGCCTACCGCTGTGACACCCGCGGCTCGACTATGGAGCGGGCACATTCATGGCTTCGATCGAATTTGCGGATTACACCGTGGCGTCGACCAGCAGGGTGGCGCCTGTTGCAGCCTGCACTTCGTCGATGCTGTGGCCCGGCGCGGTCTCGACGAGTCGCAGCCCGTCCGGCGTCACGTCGATGACTGCGAGATCGGTGACGATCTTCTGCACGCACCGCTTGCCTGTATAGGGCAGCGTGCACTCCTCGAGAATCTTGTGCTCACCCTTCTTGGTGAGGTGGTCCATCATCACGATGACCTTGCCTGCGCCGTGGACGAGGTCCATGGCTCCGCCCATGCCCTTGACCATGGCCCCGGGAACCATCCAGTTGGACAGGTCGCCGTGGCTGCTGACCTGCATGGCGCCGAGAACGGCCACGTCGACGCTGCCACCGCGGATCATCGCGAAAGAATCGGATGACGCGAAGAACGACCCACCGGGCGACACGGTGATGGTTTCCTTGCCCGCGTTGATCAGTTCGGGGTCGACCTCGTCCTCGGTGGGGTACGGCCCCACGCCGAGGATTCCGTTCTCCGAATGCAGGATGACGTCCTTACCGGCCGGGATGTGGCCGGGAATCAAGGTGGGCATGCCGATGCCGAGATTCACGTACTGTCCGTCTTCGAGTTCTGCGGCGACTCGGGCTGCCATCTCGTTCCGCGTCCAGCTCATGCGCGCACCGTCCTGTTCTCGATTCCTGTTTCCTGCCTGCCCACCTCGACCACGCGCTGCACGAAGATGCCGGGTGTGTGTACTTCGGCAGGGTCGATCTCACCGGGCTCGACGAGGTATTCGACCTGCGCGATCGTGATGTGGCCCGCGCCCGCGGCATCGGGGTTGAAGTTGCGGGCCGTCTCCCGGTAGACGAGGTTGCCGAGGCGGTCACCCTTCCACGCGTGGACCAGCGCGAAGTCGGTGCGGATGGCCCGCTCGAGGACATAGGCCTCGCCGTCGAATTCGCGGGTCTCCTTCGGCTTGCTCGCGACGGCGATTCCGCCCTGCCCGTCGTAACGGATCGGCAGCCCGCCTTCGGCGACCTGGGTCCCGACACCGGCGGGTGTGTAGAAGGCGGGGATGCCCGCTCCCCCGGCGCGCATGCGCTCGGCGAGCGTGCCCTGCGGGGTGAGCTCGACCTCGAGCTCTCCACTGAGATACTGCCGCGCGAATTCCTTGTTGGCGCCGACGTACGAGCTGATTGTGCGCCGGATCCGGTGCTGTTCGAGGAGCAGACCTAGACCGAAGCCGTCGGTGCCGCAGTTGTTGCTGACTGTCTCGAGGTCGGTCGCACCCTGCGCGAGGAGGGCGTCGATGAGGGCCGAGGGGATACCGACGAGGCCGAAGCCGCCCACTGCGAGGGACGCTCCGTCGGGGACATCGGCAACGGCCTCGGCCGCCGTTGCGAAGACTTTGTTGACCATGTGACCCAGGCTACCGCAAAATGTTCGAGTAGTGAACACTCATCCACATTGCGAACAAGTCTCGGCCCGCCTGTTGGCCTCATCACAGAACACGACTACTATGTGCGGATAGCGGCCGACTGTTCACATCGAGAACGTGAGGATCTGTTTCATGCTGCATCTGCCAGCCCCGTACCAGGCCGGGCACGAAGCCAATGCCCCGCTGCTGTTCCCCGAGTACAAGACGACCCGGCTGCGCAGTCCCGAGAACGACCTGATCCTGATCCCGCAGCGACTCGGCGAGATCACCGGTCCGGTCTTCGGCGAGGCCGACGTCGCCAAGGGTGAGAACGACATGACCCACGCCAACGGCGGCGAAGCGCAGGGACAGCGCATCATCGTCCACGGCCACGTTCTCGACAGTGCGGGAAAGCCCATACCCGACACTCTCATCGAGGTGTGGCAGGCCAACGCCGGCGGCCGCTACCGCCACAAGATGGACTCTTGGCCGGCCCCGCTCGACCCCTACTTCAACGGTGTCGCCCGCTGCCTGACCGACAAGCAGGGCCACTACGAGTTCACGACCGTCAAGCCCGGCGCCTACCCGTGGGGCAATCACCACAACGCATGGCGACCGGCACACATCCACTTCTCCCTGTTCGGTCAGGCGTTCACCCAGCGACTGGTCACGCAGATGTACTTCCCGGACGATCCGTTCTTCTTCCAGGATCCGATCTACAACTCCGTGCCCGAAGCGGCCCGCGAGCGGATGATCAGCACGTTCGACTACGACCACACCCGCGAAAACTGGGCAGTCGGATTCAAGTTCGACATCGTCCTACGCGGTCAGGACGCCACCCCGTTCGAGCAATCGGAGGGCCACTGATGATCGACACCCAGAACCCCGACGCCCCCCGCTACCCGGTCTTCGCCAGGAGCCAGGACCAGGTTCCTTTCGGCGTCACCCCGTCCCAAACCGTCGGCCCGTACGTCCATATCGGCCTGTTCCCCACGTGGGAGAACAGCGGCGACGCCGTACCGGAGGACGCGCCAGGACGAATTGACGTGTCTTTCAACGTCATCGACGGCGCAGGTCAGCCCATCGGCGACGCGATGATCGAGACCTGGCAGGCAGACGCGGCGGGCCGCTTCAACAGCCCCACCGATCCCCGTGGTGCCGCAGAGGCGACCCCGGCCGGATTCCGCAGCCTGGCACGCGTGTTCGCCGACGAGTACGGCACGACCGTGGTGCACACGGTCAAGCCGGGCACATTCCCCGCCGAGGACGGCGCCGTCGAGGCACCGCACATCAACGTCGGACTGTTCGCCCGCGGCATGCTCGAGCGTCTCTATACCCGGCTCTACTTCCCCGAGGACACGGACGCGCACGCATCGGACCCCGTGCTCTCCGCCGTCCCCGAAGCGGACCGTCCGAAGTTGATCGCCGAGAAGACCGATCGCGGATACCACTTGACGATCCACGTGCAGAATGCGGAAGGACGGGAAACACCGTTCTTCGCCCTGTGACCGATCGGTGAGAAAGGATCTCGCGTGAATTTTTCCGCCCGAGGTGCATTGTTCGACCCGACGTTCGGCGCCGGAGAGTTGTCGGCTCTGCTCTCCGACCAGGCTTGGGTGACCGCGATGGTCGAGGTGGAAGCAGCGTTGGCCCGGGCGGAGGCGAAGTGCGACGTCATCCCCGCGGCGTCCGCCGACGCCATCTCGTCGGTGTTCGCGCGCGTCGTCGCCGCGGGCTCCGTGGATGTCGGTGCCCTCGGCGAGGCGGCCGCAACGGGGGGTAATCCCGTGATCCCGCTGGTGAAACTGCTCCGCGGCGAGGTCGCGGCCGCCGATCTCGGGGTGCCGGGAAGCCACGTGCACAAGGGCGCCACGAGTCAGGACATTCTCGACACCGCCCTGATGGTCCTGTGCCGCCGGTCGGGTGCGCACATCCTGGCATCCCTCGACGAGGCGGTGCTCTACGCCGAGGCGCTCGCGCGGACCCAGCGCACCACCCCGATCGCGGGCCGCACTCTCGGACAGCAGGCACTGCCCACCACCTTCGGTGTTCTCGCCGCAGGCTGGATGACTGCTCTGCACAGGGTTTCCCGCAATCTGCTCGACGCGCTCAGGAATCTGCCTGTGCAACTCGGCGGCGCCGCAGGAACTTCCGCGGCGCTGTATCCGCACGGCCTCGAGGTCGCCGACGCCCTCGCCGACGAACTCGGTCTGACGCGTCAGGACGTGCCCTGGCACACGGATCGCACCCGCATCGCACAGCTCGCGTCGGCGCTCGGAACGGCGGCGGGCGCGGTGTCCAAGATCGCCACCGACATCGTGTTCCTGTCGTCCACCGAGGTCGGCGAGGTCAGCGAAGGGGCACCCGGCGGTTCGTCGGCGATGCCGCACAAGCGCAATCCGGTCGCCGCGATCGCGGCCCGCGCCGCGGCCCGCCGCACCCCGGGACTCGTCGCGACGATCCTCGGCTCGATGGATCACGAGCAGCAGCGCGCTGCGGGCGCCTGGCACGCCGAGTGGGAAACGCTCACGGACCTGCTGCGCCTCACCGGCGGAGCCGTCGCGCGCATCGCCGACTCGCTCGGTGGGCTGAACGTCCACCCCGACGCGATGGCCCGCAACCTCGACCTCACCGGTGGCCTGCTCCTCGCGGAACGTGTTACCGGCGCCCTGTCGGCGCGCACCGACAACGCGCGCGACCTCGTCACCGCGGCGTGCGAGACCGGACACCCCCTCGACGAGGATCCGGGGCTCCTTGAATACCTGCAGGCGGACGAGATCCGCGCCCTGCTCGACCCCGCCGGATACCTCGGCCACGCCCACGACATCGTCGACCGCGCACTGGAGACAGTGGCCCGCGGCCGGGAAGGAACGCGATGACAGTCGCACTCGCACACGAAATCTCCGGACCCCGAAGCGGCGCGGCGGACGCCCCCGTCGTCGTCCTGCTCGGATCGCTCGGCTCCAACCGGTCCATGTGGGACCCGCAGATCGCGGCGCTGTCCGACGACTGCCGTGTCGTCGCCGTCGATCAGCGCGGCCACGGTGAGTCGCCCGCACCGGACGGCCCTTACTCCGTCCGCGAACTGTCCGAGGACGTCCTCGCGCTGCTCGACTCGCTCGGAGTCGACGCCGCCCACATCGTGGGGCTCTCGATGGGCGGCGCGATCGCCCAGTGGCTCGGGGCCCACGCTCCGCGCCGGGTGCTGTCGCTGTCGCTGCTGTGCACCGCCGCGAAATTCGGTGAACCGCAGGCATGGATCGAGCGGGCCGCGGCATCGCGCACCGACGGTCCGGAGTCGCTCGCGGATGCCGTTGTCGCACGGTGGTTCAGCGAGGGGCTAGCCAAGCGCGATCCCGAATTCGTGCGGCACTACCGCGAGATGATCGCGTCGACGTCGGCGGAGGGTTACGCCGCCTGCTGTGACGCCCTTGCTGATTGGGACTTCACGGCCGATCTGTCCCGCATCGCCGCACCCACGCTGGTTCTCGCCGGCGCCGAGGATCCGTCGACCCCGCCTTCCGTCATGCAGGTTCTCTCCGACGGCATTACCGGTGCGCGATTCGAGGTGCTCTCCCCCGCTGCGCACGTGGCCAACCTCGAACAGGCCGGTGCCGTCACCGCCCTGCTGCGCGAGCACATTCTCGGTGGCGGGTACGCACGAGGACGGCGGGCAGCGCACGCCGAGGGCATGAAGGTTCGACGCTCCGTTCTCGGTGACGCGCACGTCGATAAGTCGATCGAGGGGACCACCGATTTCACCGCGCCCTTCCAGGACTTCATCACCCGCACAGCCTGGGGTGACATCTGGTCGCGCCCCGGACTGGACCACGAGATGCGGCGCCTCCTCACCATCGCTGTCCTCACCGCGGTCGGCAACGAGCACGAACTGGACATGCACATTCGCGCGGCGCTGCGCGGCGGGGTCGACGCGGACACCATCGGCGAGGTACTTCTGCAGACCGCCGTCTATGCCGGTGTTCCCAACAGCAACCTCGGGTTCGCGCTCGGCAAGAAGGCCCTCGCCGACCTGTCCTCCTCCGAAAGCGAGGATGATTCGCAGACATGACCGCAACCGAACCGACGGAGAAGATCCTCCCGTCCCCCGACTACGTGCAGTCGCTGGCCCGTGGCCTCGCGGTGATCCGGTGCTTCGACCGGCAGAATCAGCGACGCACCCTCAGCGACGTCGCCCGCGCCACCGACCTGACCCGCGCCACCGCGCGTCGGTTTCTGTTGACGCTCGTCGAACTGGGGTACGTGGCCACGGACGGTTCGGCCTTTTGGCTCACGCCGCGCGTGCTCGAATTGGGCTACAGCTACCTGTCGAGCCTCTCACTACCCGAGGTCGCGCAGCCGCATCTCGAGAAGCTCAGTCAACACGTGCACGAGTCGTCGTCGGTGTCGATCCTCGACGGCGACGACATCGTGTACGTCGCGAGGGTTCCCGTCAGCAGGATCATGACGGTGGGCATCACCATCGGCACCCGGTTCCCCGCCTACGCCACGTCGATGGGACGCGTCCTGCTGGCCGGCCTGTCCGACGAGGCACTCGACGCCTACCTCGAGCGGATCGAGATCGAACCGCTTACCGAGCGCACCATCAGCGCCCCGGCCGATCTGCGATCAGCGATCCTGGAGGTCCGGAAGGACGACTACTGCCTCCTCGATCAGGAACTCGAGGCCGGGCTGCGCTCGATGGCAGCGCCCATTCGTTCGGCCTCCGGCGAGACCGTCGCGGCGGTCAACATCTCAACCCATGCCGCACGGTACAGCCTCGACGACTTGTACTCGGACCTGATCCCCGCGCTGCGTGGTGCCGCACACGACATCGAACGAGACCTCGCCACCGTCAATCGTTGACGCGGTCCGACACTGAACAGCTATGAAAGGTTTTCCATGCGTGACGTCGTCATCTGTGAACCCCTGCGAACCCCGGTAGGGCGTTTCGGCGGAGTGTTCAAGGACCTCACTCCCCAAAGTCTCGCCGCCACGGTCATCACCGCACTCGTCGAACGAACGGGCATCGACGGCGGTGTGATCGACGACGTCATCCTGGGCCAGGCGTCCCCAGGTGGGGAAGCCCCGGCCATCGGCCGGATCGCGGCCCTCGACGCCGGACTCGGCATCGACGTCCCCGGTATGCAGGTGGATCGCCGCTGCGGATCCGGTCTGCAAGCGGTCATCACCGCCGTGCTGCAGGTGGCGTCCGGCGGCAACGATCTCGTCCTCGCCGGTGGCGCCGAATCCATGAGCCAGGCCGAGTTCTACACCAACCCGAACATCCGCTGGGGTGTCAAGGGCGAAGGGGTGCAACTCGCCGACCGGCTCGCCCGCGCCCGCGTCACCGCCGGCGGCGCGAACTTCCCCGTGCCCGGCGGCATGATCGAGACCGCCGAGAACCTCCGCGCCGAGTTCGACATCAGCCGTGAGGACCAGGACGCGCTCGCGGTGCAGTCGCATCAGCGGGCGGTGGCGGCGCAGCGGTCGGGTCGTTTCGCCGAGGAGATCGTCGGTGTCACTGTGCCGCAGCGAAAGTCCGACCCCGTCGTCGTGGACACCGACGAGCACCCGCGCGCCGACACCACGGTGGAGTCGCTCGCCAAGCTGCGCGCGATCCGCGCCAAGATCGAATCGGCATCCACTGTCACCGCGGGTAATGCAAGTGGCCAGAACGACGGCGCCGCGCTCTGCATCGTGACCACGGCAGAGAAGGCGAAGGAACTCGGCCTGAAGCCGCTCGCCCGCATGGCGTCCTGGGCAGTGGCCGGCGTCCCGCCGCGCACGATGGGCATCGGTCCCGTGCCGGCGACGGAGAAGGCTCTCGGACAACTCGGGCTGTCGCTGTCCGACATGGGCGTGATCGAGTTGAACGAGGCCTTCGCCGCACAAACCCTGGCGGTGCTGAGGACCTGGAATCTCGACCCCACCGACGAGCGGCTCAACCCCAACGGCTCCGGTATATCCCTCGGGCATCCCGTGGGTGCCACCGGTGGGCGAATCCTCGCCACGCTGCTGAGGGAAATGGATCGACGCGAAACTCGCTACGGGCTCGAGACGATGTGCATCGGCGGCGGTCAGGGCCTCGCCGCCGTCTTCGAACGGGTCTGATTCGTCGTCTTCAGTGCACGCGCATTTTCGTCACTGCGGTCGGCGTGTCCCGGTCGTGCTCTCGGCGCCGGTGCTCAACCATCCACGCCGCAATCTGGGCACGCGAAGTGAAGCCGAGTTTGCCCAGCACCCGCTCGACATGCCCCTGCGCGGTGCGCGGCGAAATCACCAGCTTCTCGGCGATCATCCTGTTGGTCAGGCCTTCGGTCACGAGATCCGCCACCTGCCGCTCTCGCCGAGTCAGGCCTGCCGTTCGCGTGGAATCCGGCTGCTCGGTGGTGCAGGAACTATCTCCCAGCGCACAGGCGAGGGCAGCCGGCACCGTCAACGCGCGTCCGTTCTCGACGGCGTCGGTGAAGTCTCGCTCGCCGAGGACCCGCCGCAGGCGTTCCCGGATCCCGTTATCACTGCTGCCATAGGCGGTGTGCCTGGATATCCCCATCGATTCCTGGAGGGATCGGGCGGCACCGAGCAACACCGCAGCGTGCCGGCTCCTGCCGTGTTCGGCGGCGAGGTCGGCCGCTACGCTGATGCACTCCATCGTGAGGAGGGGACTGCTCACCTCGCCCGCCATGTCGAGAGCGCTGTGCAGCGATACCATCGCCTGCTGGAGATCGTGACGGCCCAAGAGCCGCGCGGTGGCGGCGAGCGCGATTGTGCGATAGATGGATTCGCCACGATATTCGGTGGCGGTGAGAACTTCCTCGAAACAGCTTTTCGCTCGTGCGCCGTCGGCGGCACAGGCGGAAGCTGCTCCCAGACCGAGCAATGCCTCGAGGCATGCACCGACCTCCCCGGATGCCCGGGCGGCGTCGACGGCGGACTCGAAATGACCCCTCGCAGCGGCGGTGTCACCGCTCGCGTGTGCCAGGTGTCCCGCGGTCCGCATGATCAGGTGATGCACTCGGACGTCGACGAGGGCGACGGCATACTCGTGGGCCTGTCGTAGGAGAGCGTCGGCGCCGATGCTGTCGCCCTGGAATCCTGCCAGTGTGGCCTCCGCGCAGAGCGCGGTAACCTGCGCCGGGGATGGGCACTCGGCCTGACCCGCTCGGGACCGGGCGAGCCAGTCTCGCCCCTCCTCGAGCAGGCCACGCACCAGCCAGAACCGCCCGAGGGCAGTCGCGATCCGCAATCCCGCGGAAGGACCATATGGGTCGGACACACTGAACGCGATCGCCTTGTACAGGTTCGGGCGCTCCCGGTCCAACCGGTTTATCCACCCGGTCTGCCGCGGCCCGATCCACTCGGCGTCTGCTCGGACTGCAAGCTGCAGATACCAGTCCCGGTGTCGTCGCCGAACCGTCACATGCTCGCCGCTCTCTTGGATTCGCTCGCGGCCGTACTCACGCACCGTCTCCAGCAAGCGGTATCGCACGACACCGTGTGCCGGCTCGCAAATCAGGACCGACTTGTTGACGAGCGCGGTCACCACATCCAGCAACTCGCCCGGTGAGAGGACACCGGCGCAGACCGCCTCGGCTGCATCCAACTCGAATCCATCGTCGAACACCGACACCATCGCCCAAACGGTCCGCTCGCGCGGGGTGCAGAGTTCGTAACTCCAGTCGATGCACCGTCGTAGGCTCTGCTGGCGCGCCGGTGCACCCCGGCCGCTGGTGGTCAGGAAGCGATACCCCTCATCCAAGCGCCGCAGGATCTGATGAGGAGACATCACCCGCAGCCGCTGCGCCGCCAACTCGATGGGCAGCGGTAGGCCATCAAGTCGCCGGCAGATCTGTGCCACGACCGCGACGATGTCGTCGGTAAGCCCGAACCCCGGAACGGCGGCAGCAGCACGGTCCGCGAAAAGGGTCACCGCCTCATAACACGGCAGGCTCGCGGCCGGGAGGCGGTGGCCCGGCTCCGGAACCGTGAGCGGGGGAACCGAGAACGTGACCTCACCGCCGACATGCAGGCACTCGCGGCTGGTGGTGAGAACTCGAAGGCGGGGGCAACAGCGCAGCAACATTTTCGCCGCGGCCGCGACGGCGTCGATCACGTGCTCGCAATTGTCGAGGACCAGCAGTGCCTGCCGTGCGGCGAGAAGGTCGGCGACATCGTCGAACGACACCGCTGCCGCCTCGAGTCCCACCGCACCGGCAATGGTGCCCGCTAACTGCTCGGTCGAGCACGGTGCGGCGAGGTCGATCAGCCATACCCCGTCGGGAAACGCGCGTCGTACTTCCGACGCCACGCGCACCGCAAGGCGTGATTTGCCGACGCCGCCGATACCGGTCAGTGTCACGAGACGAGAGCAGCCCAGTAAGCGCCGTACCTGCGCGATTTCTCGCCGCCGACCGACGAAACTGCTCAGTTCGAGGGGGAGATTTCCAGTCACCGATGGACTAACGAGTGACATGAGGACGATCGGCGGCAGACGGAACGTGAACTTGGTAGACACTCACGATCTGCCTGACAGTTTCGGCCTCCCAGAAGAACTCGTCGATAGTCCGCGCGAGCAGGTGGGTGAATTCCGCTCTGTCGATCCCGAACTGAACGAGAATGTCCTCGTCCGACGGCCCACCGAACGCGGCCCACCTGCGGGCGAATTCGATGAGGTACACCTCTTCCCGACCTCCGCGCCGTCTCCGTCGGATCCGTGGGACAACTGGGTTGATGTGGTCCATTGTCATATCGCGATCTCCGGGTACGCGCCCAGCACGATTTCGTGCCGCGGGAGTGCAGATCCGAGGGGAAAAGCAGTCGATGCGCCGTAGCGATTCGCGTCGCGGAATACGTCGTGGACCTCGCGGAGGCCGATTCCCCGCAACGCCTCGTATGCGCTGGCGCCGAGCAGACCCCACTCGTCCCATGCGTATAGCAGTCCGGCAGTCAATGCGCCGCTGACGCTGTGTGTGGCGACGACGTCGGCGGCACGGCGGTAACGAACCAGCAAGGAGCCGCCCCTGACATACCCGACGACGCCGGCCACGCCATCGGTTAGCGCGACAATCGCGTGCCCGCGCGCCATCACCCAGCGAACCGCATCGGCATGCCGCTCGCCCGGACAGCATCCGACGATCCGGCCGAGTAGTGCACGCGGGCCGCAGGTCTGGGCGCTTGCCGAGAGATACGCCGACGGGAGGTGGTGCGTCGACAATGATGGAATGTCGATTGCCGTGGCTCCGAGTCGTCGGTGACGACGAGAGATTTCAGCGTTGCGCACCCCGATTGCCCGAGGGCAGGGATGGCCGGCCGCGCCGAGTGCGGTGCCATCGTCGATGATAAGGATGTCAGTCCCCATGAATTTTCCCAACTTCATTTCTCGGGGTGCATTCTCTGTACATCAATTCACCCGCACCCTGTGGTGATCGATCGTCAATGTGATGTAAACCGTGAAATTTCCGGTCGGCCGGGTGTCAACGTCGCGTGTCGGGTTCGCGCGAGCATCGACCCATGAGGCGCCGTTGCGGCGGGCCGCGTGGACGGCGGCGGGTAGGTCCAGTGCCTTCTTGCATCGGGATTCTTCGGCGTCTCCGCAGCACGCGGTCAGCGAAAATGGGTGGGTGAGTGCATAACTCCCAACTCTCGGCGTAGGTAACGACGGGAGTGGGGTGGTCGGGTGCCATCGTGATCAGGCGCGCCCGTCGAGCTGGAGGGATTCGGAAAGTTGCAGGATCCTGCGTGCCCGCTCGGCAACGGGAAGGTCTACGAACTCTCCTCCAGGTAGACGGAGAGCGGCCCCGTGCGCGCTGTCGAACGCTTCGACGACGTCCTGCGCCCATTGCAGTTCGTCTGCGCGTGGGCTGAATGCGGTATGGATGATCGGCAGCTGGGAGGGGTGGATTGCGGATTTGCCGAAGAATCCGAGTTCGCGGCTCGCTGCGGCCTGCCTTCGAAGGCCGTCGGTGTCGTCGAGGTGCGGGTACACACTGTCAATCGGCGGTGCGATCCCCGCGGCCCGGCAGGCGACGACCAGCTGTGAGCGCACGTAGTGCAGGGGGGCGTCGCCGCTGCCGGTGCCGAGGTCCTTCTGCAGGTCGACGCCGCCGAGGGCGAGATGCTCGACGCCCGGTTCGGCGGCGATCGTCAGCGCATTGACGACACCTCGGGCGCTTTCGATCGCACAGATCAGTGGGGTGCCGGGCGCTCGTTCGGTCACCCAACGAACGTCCTCGACCGACTCGACCTTGGGGATGCGGATGCCGTGCGCGAGGCCGGCAATGGCGTCGAGATCGGCTGCAGCGTCCGGCGTTCGGGCGGCATTGATGCGCACCCAGGACGGATGCGTGGCGAGCACCTCCGCTACCATGCGTCGAGCGGCCGATTTGCGCTCCGGCGGCACCGCGTCTTCCAGGTCGAGGATCACCGCGTCCGCGCCCGCCTCGAAGACCTTGCCGAGGAGTTTCTCGTTGTGCCCGGGGGCGAATAGATAGCTTCGATCCATTACAGCACTCCCTTTTCTCGGAGTTCGGCGACGTGGTCGGGGTCGAGGCCGAGCGATTCCTGGTAGAAGCTGTCGTTGTCCTGGCCGAGGCGGCGGCCGGGGAACCTGATGGCGCCGGGTGTTCGCAGCATGCGGAGCATGAGGTTCTGCATCTGCAGTGGGCCGAGGTCCTCGTCGTCGACGGTGGTGATGGAGCCGCGGGCGAGTACATGTGGGTCGTTCATCAGTTGCTCGACGTCGTAGATGGGTGCAAGGGCGGCGCCGACTCGCTCGAACTCGGCGGTGACCTCACGGAGGGGGCGGGCGGCGATCCATTTCGCCACGGCGTCGTCGAGGAGGTCGCCGTTTCTGCTGCGGTCCCCCGCGGAGGCGAACCAGGGCTCGTCGACGATGTCCGGTCGGCCGACCAGACGCATCACTCGTTCGGCGACGGAGGTGGCGCTGGCGGAGACGGCGACCCACCGGCCGTCGCTGGTGCGGTAGGTGTTGCGGGGCGCGTTGTTCGGGGAACGATTACCCTGACGGCCGGCGACCGTGCCGAGTTGGTCGAAGGCGCTCGGGCCGGGACCGAGGATTCCGAGGAGTGGCTCGAGCAGGGAGAGGTCGATAACCTGGCCTCGGCCGTGCCCCTCCGGGCCGTCGCGGTGATACAGCGCGGTCACCACACCGAACGCGCCGGTGATGCCTGCCACGCCGTCGGCGAGACCGAACGGGGGCAGCGTCGGGGACCCGTCTTCCTCGCCGGTCTGGTGCGCGAATCCGCTCATCGCCTCCGCCAGAGTGCCGAAGGCCCGCCGCTCCGCATAGGGTCCGGACTGTCCGAATCCGGTGACCCGCAACGTGATCAGTCCCCGGTTTAGGGACTGCAGCCGATCCGGTCCGAGCCCCCACTTCTCGAGCACACCGGGACGGAAGTTCTCCACCAGGACGTCGACGTCGACCAGGAGGTCGCGCAGAATCTGTTGGCCCTCCGGGGTACTCAGATTGAGGGTGATGCACTTCTTGTTCCGGGCGATGACCTTCCACCACAACCCGTGCCCGTCCTTGGTCGCCCCGTGGGTGCGGGCGGGATCGCCCGTGGGGTGTTCGACCTTGACCACCTCGGCGCCGAAGTCGCCGAGGAGCATGGCGGTGATCGGGGCGGCGTACACGGTGCTGATGTCGACGACGCGGATCCCGTGTAACGGGCCGCGACTGTGCTGCACCACGTCAGCTGGGTCGGTGGAACATGCGGTGGGGCGGGAGGTTGTCGCATCGTCGTCTGCGTGCTGGGTCATCGGTACTCCTCGGCGGGTTCGGGTCGGGAGGGTGCGGTGCGATCAGAAGGGGATGTGTCCGAGGGCGACGCCGACCACGAGCATCGACAGTGAGACGACCGCGGCCCGCCACAGCACCTTCTTGTGGTGGTCGGCGAGGGAGACGCCGGCGAGGGTGACCAGCAGCAGGATGGCGGGCACGAGCGGGCTCTGCATGTGGAAGGTCTGCCCGGTGATGGAGGCGCGGGCCATCTCCACCGGTGCGATCCCGTAGGTGGAGGCGGTCTCGGAGAGGACGGGCAGGATGCCGAAGTAGAAGGCGTCGTTGCTCATGAAGAACGTGAACGGCAGGCTCAGGATTCCGACGATGACGGCCAGGTGCGGTCCCATCGAGGGCGGGATGATCTCGAGCAGCCACTGGGCCATCGCCTCGACCATGCCGGTGCCCTGGAACACGCCGGTGAGGACGGCCGCCGCGAACACCATCGCGACCACCGAGACGATGCTCGACGAGTGCCGGGTGATGGCTTCCTGCTGGTCTTTGACGCGGGGGAAGTTGACGGCGAGGGCGATCGCGGCGGCGACCATGAAGAGCACCGGGATGGGCAGCACGTCCATGACCAGCACGACGAGCAGGCCGGCGGTGAGGGCACCGTTGAGCCACAACAGCTTCGGGCGCAGGGTGGGACGCTGCGGGTCGAGGCCGTCGACGAAGCCCTCGCCGCCGTCCCCGGCGCCTCCGGATCCGCCGGGCCGGTCCCCGCTGCCGCCGCCGGTGACCCGGCCGCCGATCCCGACTCCGACGCCGGCGCCGGTGAGCAGCGGTTCGGACGTGAGGATCAGCTTGCCGATCCGGCGGCGTTCGGTCAGCCCGAGGTGCGCGGCGAACGCGAGTACCACGACGAGACCGACGATCATCGACGGCACCATCGGCACGAACACCTCCGACGGTGAGATGTTGAGCGCCGCGGCGGCCCGCACGGTGGGCCCACCCCAGGGGATGATGTTCAGCGCGCCGTTCGCGAGACCGGCGACGACGGTGAGGACCACCGGGCTGACCTTCAGTTTCAGGTAGAGCGGCAGCATCGCGGAGGTGACGATGATGAACGTCGTCGACCCGTCCCCGTCGAGGGAGACCACCATCGCGAGCACCGCGGTGCCCAGGACCAGGCGCATCGGGTCGTCCCGGACGAGCCGCAGGATCAGCTTCACCAGCGGGTCGAACAACCCAACGTCGATCATGATCCCGAAGAAGATGATCGCGAAGAACAACAGGGCGGCCGTCGGCGCGAGCGCCTCGAGTCCGTCGGTGATCATGTCGCCGATGCCCAGGCCTGCGCCTGCGGCGACGCCGAACGCGACCGGGACCGCGATCAGTCCGACGACGGGGGTGGCCCGTTTGGTCATGATCAGGAACATGAACACGGCGACCATCAGAAAGCCCAGTATCACCAGCATTGCCCACTCCTCGTCCGAACGTCATCGAGTCCGTTGTGGCTGCGATGACAGGAAGTGTCGGCCGTGTCGCCGCTCACAGTCACGCTTACGTTCGTAGAGGACGGTGTGTTCACAAAGGAAGGTTCTGGTCATTGTGGTGGCAGCGGCCTGTGCATGTCACCTGCGGCGGAACATGCCGGTGCGCCGACATTCGCCGGCCAGACGCCCGCAGCCACCACGACCTGTCCGGCCCTACCGTGGAGTGGGTTGTCAGACCGGCGAGGGTGCCGATCGCCTCAGTGGGGCGCTCAGTCGGCGCCCGTCATCGAGGCGCTCAGGCTCTGCCCGAAGCAATATGACAGTCTGCCCCGACAGCCTCCTCATCGAGGTGACCCCCGACCGGACGGGGACGCCGACCTACGCGCGGTCAACACCGACCGAGCTCCCTCGTCCGTGAACGCTACCGTCTTCGACTCCCACCGCTGGCGAGATTTCACCCCCACGATCACCGGACCGGCGTTCGTCAGCAGCAGGTAGTCGGGATTGTGCCTGCGGCCCTTGCCGCGACAGGGGACGGCAGCAGAAACGGTTGAGCGACCCCGCGCTGCATCCCCGCATCGAAATCCGCGAAAAGCAACCGCGCCAGGTCCAGCCGAGACTCGTAGATCACGTGCCCGGACTCGGTCGCCGACCAAATTGGCTCCCGAATAGCGTTTCTGACCTTGATGCGAGCGAAAACTCCGCCACGGCAACGCGCCAACACCATCCTCGACGCGGACGTCCGGCAACGGTCGGATCTCCTCGGCGCCGTCCATCGCGCGGTGGCGAGCGAGCAGCCGCGTACTCGAATCTACCGAACTTGCATGCGATTTCGACGATCCAGCCACCGAAGCGATCCCTATCGCAGCATCTCCCAGCATCGGTAGTAACTCGCTCGGATCATCCACCGCTACGCGGCCCCAACACAGCCACGCCGAGACAATCTCACCCAATTGCCAATCGGCCACCGAGTGGCCCCCAGATGAGATTTGGGCACGGGTCTCGGGACCCTACAACATGGTCGGCGATCGAAGCCGCCCGAAACACGGGGCGGGAGCCGTCCCCGCACCAAGCCGATCGAGGCCTGCGGGGGTCTCGGACAACGCTGGTCGTGGGATGTCAACGGAACTGCGCGGACCGCGTACGCAGGACTGCTACGAGCTGTATCTGGTGAGCCCCGGACTGTCGGGAATCAACACCAACGTGTCTCAGACAGGCTGACAACTTCCGGAAAGTGGTGCAGGTGCAGCTAAGTGCTTTACGCGCCGGCGAGTGCGATGCTTCCCTCTTCGGCGAGCAGCAGACGCATGTGCTCGCGCATGCGTAGGGCGTCGGGCTCGAGTTCGGTGAAGATGCGGAACGAATCGACCGCCTGGCCGACGGCCATCCCGATACCGCTGAGCGTGCGCGCCCCGATGTCGCGCGCACGTCGCAGCAGTTCGGTTTCCGCCGGGCGGTAGACGACGTCGGCAACCCACAAATCGGACCGGAGCAGCTCGGCGTCCAGCGCCATGCCGGGATGATGAGCCATGCCGAGCGGGGTGGCATGGATGAGGCCTTGCGCTGCTCCGACGGCGGCGGGCACGGCGGTGAGATCACCGGAGACGACGACGCGGTCCGGGAACATGGCTGCCAATGAATCCCGCAGCTGCTGTGAACGTGTGGCGTCAGCATCGATGATCGTGAAGTGCTCGGCCCCGCGGGTCAACGCCGCGTATGCGACGGCCGCGCCCGCCCCGCCGGCGCCGAGCTGGACCACACGATCGGTCGGCGCACCGTCGAGGCCCTCGTCCATGTTCCGCGCGAACCCGGACCAGTCGGTGTTGTGGCCGATGAGCCGTCCGCCGTCGATGTGCACCGTGTTGACGGCACCGAGCGTGCGGGCGTCGTCGGACAGGTCGTCGAGGAGCGGGATGATCATCTGCTTGCAGGGATGCGTGATGTTGAGCCCGTTGAACCCGAGGAGCTTGGCGGCTGCCAGGAGGTGGGGCAGTCCCTCGACGCCCATGCCCAGCGTCTCGAGGTCGAAGATCCGGTAGACGTACCCGACTCCCTGCGCCCGGCCCTCCGCCTCGTGCAACGAAGGCGTCAAGGACTTCGAGATTCCCGAGCCGATCAGCCCGCACAGGTACGACGGGCGGGAAACGGCGGTGGTGTCGAGGGCAGGAGAAATCATGACGGTCACTTCCGAGAGGGGGTCTACCGGTTAATTAACTATCTAGTGAGTTATGTCACGGTAGCATACCTCCATAACGGGCGAAAGCAACAGCGATGAACAGGAGTTCTCGAAATGACACGCGGCGACGCAACGGAGAAGACGGCCACACAAGAGAGGGTGAAACGCACACGGAATCCCGAAAAGACAAAGGAAGACATCCTGCGCGTGGCGATGAAGGAGTTCGCCGACAAGGGATTGGCCGGCGCCCGCATCGACGAGATCGCGGCCAAAACCGCCACGACGAAGCGGATGCTCTACTACTACTTCGGCGACAAGGACGGCTTGTATCGGGCGGTTCTGCAGCGCGCGTACGAGGAGATCCGGTACGAGGAATCGCAGCTCGACGTCGATCACCTCGATCCGACCGAGGCGATCAGGGCGCTCGCCGAGTTGACCTTCGATCACCATGAGGCGCACCCCGACTTCATTCGGCTGGTCGCAATCGAGAACACGAATCGGGGCGCGAATTTGAGCCGGGCCGAGGGCCTGCAGGAGACCCAGACCCCTGCCATCCGCACGCTCGAGAAAATTCTCCAGCGAGGGCAGGACGCCGGAACCTTCCGCGCCGACACCACCGCCCTCGACATCCACATGCTCATCAGCGCGTACTGCGTATTTCGGGTGGCAAACCGGTACACGTTCAAGGCGTTGTTCGACTGGGACCTCACGGGGGCCGAGAACCGCCCCCACCTGCGCACCATGCTCGGTGACGTCGTCCTTGCCTACCTCCAGCAGCCCGGCAAGTTATGAACTAACCATTTCGACCATTATTGACGAGAGCGTGTGACCGGGGTTACCTTGCTTGCACGACCTTCGAACAGCCGCTCGTCGAGCGCAGCGTGTTCGCCCTCCACGCTCCCAGGAGTATCGATGACCATCGACTACGGCACCGGCGTCTCCGGTCGAAACGGTGACGGCAACGCCCGCTCCTCCGTCGACCCCAATGCCGATCCCATCAACGCGAAGAAGGCAGCAAAAGCCGCCTTCTTCGGCAGCCTGCTCGAGTACTACGACTTCTACATTTTCGCCTCGGCTGCCGCGCTGGTGTTTCCCCACGTGTTCTTCGAAGGCTCGAAGAATCCGTTGCTGCTGTCGCTGGCCACGTTCGGCATCTCCTACGTCGCCCGCCCCATCGGCGCGGTGTTCGTCGGACACTTCGGCGACCGGGCCGGACGCAAGAAGGTGATGATGTTCTGCCTGGTGCTCATGGGTGTCGTCACCTTCCTGATCGGCTGTCTGCCTTCCTCGGAGACCGCGGGCATGGTGGGGCCTGCGCTGCTGGTGCTCCTGCGCATCTGCCAGGGCATCTCCGCTGCCGGTGAGCAGTCTGGAGCCGGTTCCCTCACCCTCGAGCACTCCCCCGCCCACCGTCGCGGATTCTTCTGCAGCTGGACCCTGACCGGAACCCAGGCCGGCTTCATCGTAGCCAGCCTCGCGTTCATCCCGGTCGCCTCGCTGCCGGACGAGACCCTCTACAGCTGGGGCTGGCGTGTCCCGTTCTGGTGCAGCCTCTTAGTCCTCGTCGTCGCCTACATCGTGCGTCGCAAGCTCGAAGAGCCCGAGATCTTCATCGCGAACAAGGAAGCACTGGACGAGACCCCCGCGCCGCTGCCCGTCGTCGACCTGTTCCGCACGCATTGGCGTGACGTGCTGCGCGTCGTGTTCTGCGCCTTCATCGCCGTCGTCAGCACCGTCTTCTCCGTCTTTGGTCTCGCCTATGCCACCACCCCGGACATCGGGATGAGCCGCACCACCATGCTGTGGGTCGCGATCGCAGCCAACTGTGTCGCGCTGATCTCACAGCCGCTACTCGGCATCCTGTCCGACCGGATCGGCCGCAAGCCCGTCTTCATCGGTGGCGCGATCGGTTCCGCCGCCGGGATCTTCTTGTACTTCTCCGCAATCGGCACCGGCAACGTCACACTGATCTTCCTCGCCGGAATCCTGCTCATGGGCGGCGTCTACGCCGGGACCAACGCCATCTGGCCCGCCTTCTACGCCGAAATGTTCTCGTCTCGCGTCCGCTATTCGGGCATGGCGATCGGCACGCAGCTCGGGTTCGCACTCGCCGGGTTCGCCCCCACCATCGCCCAGGCGCTCCGCGGCGCCGACCCCAAGAACTGGGTGCCCGTCGCGATCTTCACCGCAATGTGCGCACTCGTCGCCGCGGCTTCTGCCTCCACCGCCAAGGAGAACTCCCGCACTCCGTTGCTCGACCTCGACAAGGAGGACGTCGCGCTCACGAAGGCGAAGGCGAAGGCGAACGCGAAGGTCTGACCCGCTCGGAAACGAACCATGCGCCCGGCACATGTGCCGGGCGCATCGTCGTGTCAGTGCCTAACGCCGCAGTTCGTGGGTGAGTGCTTCGAGCTCGTCGCCGCCCGCCATCTGCTGAGTCAGTTCTTCGAGTGTGATGTTGTCGAAGGTGCAGTCGAGCTTCTGCTGTCCGCGATTGAGCAACACGAAGTGGTCACCGACCATATAGGCGTGATGCGGATTGTGGGTGATGAACACGACCCCGAACCCCTGCTCCTTGGCGGCGGAGATGTATCGCAGCACCATGCCCGACTGCTTGACCCCGAGCGCGGCCGTCGGCTCGTCGAGGATGAGGACGCGGGCTCCGAAGAAGATGGCCCGGGCAATGGCGACGCATTGCCGCTGGCCACCCGACAACGACCCGATCGGCGCATCGACGTCGGGCAGGTCGATACCCATCTTGGCCAGTTCCGATTTGGTGGTCGCCCTCATCGCGTCGGCGTCGAGCGACTTGATCAGCCCACCCTTCCGCAGCTCCTGTCCGAGGAAGAAGTTTCGCCACACCGGCATCAACGACACCACCGCGAGGTCCTGGTACACGGTGGCGATGCCCTTCTGCAACGCCTCCTTGGGATTACGGAACGTCGTGGGTTTACCGTCCACGAGCAGTTCGCCTTCGCTCTGCTGGTGCAGACCCGAGATGATCTTGATGAGAGTCGACTTTCCGGCGCCGTTGTCGCCGAGAACACCGGTGACCTCGCCCGCCCCTACGCGCAGGTTGATCCCCTGGAGCGCGATGATGTTGCCGTACTGCTTGCCGACGTTCTTCAGTTCGATCAGGGGCACCTTGCCACCCGACTCCGAATCGACGGGAACTTCAGCGGTCGTACTCATGGACCCTCACCTTTTCGCGGCGTAGTTGCGGAATGCGTTGTTGGCGACGACGGCGAAGAGCAGCATCGCACCGAGGAAGAACTTGAACCAGTCGGGGTTCCAGCCGGCGTAGACGATGCCCTGGTTGGTCATGCCGAAGATGAACGCGCCGATGGCCGCACCGATTGCGGTACCGTACCCGCCGGTCAGCAGGCAACCGCCGATGACCGCGGCGATGATGTACAGGAACTCGTTGCCGACGCCCTGGCCGGACTGCACCGTGTCGAACGAGAACAGCAAGTGCATACCGACGAACCAGGCCGCGAAGCCGACGGTCATGAACAGGCCGATCTTGACCTTCGTGACCGGAACGCCGACCGCCCGGGCGCTGTCCTGACTGCCGCCGACGGCGAAGATCCAGTTGCCGATCCGGGTCTTGAACAGTACGTACGTCGCGATCGCGGTGAACAGCAGCCACCACAGGACGGTAATGCGGACGGAAATCCCGCCGATCACGAACGACGACGCGAACACCTTCTTTGCGGAGTCGAAACCCTGCATGTCGGAGACGCTGGGGGTGGCGACCTGACCGGTGACGAGCTTGGTGACGGCAAGGTTGATACCGGTCAGCATGAGAAAAGAGCTCAGGGTGATGAGGAAGCTGGGGATCTTGGTGCGCATCACGAGATAGCCGTTGAGGAAGCCAACGGCCAGCGACACGACGAGTGCGAGGGCGGCGCCCACCCACAGATTGAGATGGAGGTTGTACGAGATCATCGACGCCGCAATGGAACTGGTGGTCACTGCGACACCGGCCGAGAGGTCGAACTCCCCGCCGATCATGAGCAGGGCAACTGCACAGGCCATGATGCCGATGGTCGAACTGGCGTAGAGCACCGTTGCCAAGGCCTCGGGAGTACGAAACGGAGGCGCCACGATCGCGAAGAAGATGAAGATTGCAACGGCACCGAACAGCGACCCCACTTCGGGACGAATGAGCAGGCGTTGCAGGCGTTTCTGCTCCTTGACCCGCTCGTCGGTGACGATCTTATGACTGGCGAGGTCCATATCGGACTGTGTGGACATGTCTTCCCTTCCGTGCCGAGAAACTCAGCGAGTCCCGTTCTCGGCATACTCGGCGACCGAGTCGATATTTGATTGGTCGATGAAGGCCGGGCCGGTCAGGGTCGGGGTGCCACCACCGATCGTGTTGCCGTTGTTGAGATACAGCCAGAGCGAGTCGACAGCGAGGTATCCCTGCAGGAACGGCTGCTGGTCGACAGCCCACTGCACGGCACCGGACTTGATGGCATCGACGAGTGCGGCGTTGGTGTCGAAGGTGACCACCTTCGCGTCGCTGCCGGCGTTGGTGACCGACTGCGCCGCGGTCAGAGCGATCGGAGCACCGAGGGCCACGACGTGATCGACGGAAGGGTCCTGCTGCAGTTTTGCGGTTATCGTGGACTCGACCGACGGCATGTCCTTGCTGTTGACGTTCAGGATCTCGGTCTGCCCCCGGAAACCTTTCGTGACACCGGCGCACCGGGATTCCAGGGCCACCTGACCCTGTTCCTGTATCACACAGAGCACCTTCTTTGCCCCGTCCTTGTCGAGACGTTCACCGGCCGCCACTCCGGCGAGCATCTCGTCCTGCCCGAAGTACTGCTGTATGTCATCCGCCTTGTACTGGTCGAAGCCCGAGTTGAAGGCTACGACGGGAATCCCAGCGGACAGGGCGCTCTCCACCGCTGGGGCCATCGCTTCCGGCTTGGCCAGCGTGACCGCGATGCCGTCGACATCGCTGTCGATAGCGCTCTGCACAAGGTTGGCCTGGTTCGGCGCCTCCGGGTCCGCCGAGTATCGGAGTTCGATGTTGTCCTTGGCTGCGGCCGTCTCGGCCCCCTTGCGGATCAGATCCCAGAAGGAGTCACCGGGCACCTCGTGCGTGATCATCGCGACGGTGGCCCTGGGGGTGTCGGCGGTTCCCGCCCCCATCCCGCTGCCCGAGCTGTCGGGCCTTCCCCCGGTGCTCGAGCAGGACGCGAGACCCAGCACGATCACGGCCGAACCCGCAATGATTGCCGCCCCCGTACGGTCCTTCAGAAACGTCATGTGGACTTCCTCTCGGGTGAAATCGGGCGGCCGAATCGCAGGATCCGGCCCGGCCCTCTCAGGAAGATGTAATACGGGTCATACTTGAAAGTCAACACTTTGTTCTGACATTAGGACTGCATATCAAACAGTCCGACGGGTTGCCGACCGCTGCCGCAAGCTCCTGCAGGGCCGCGTTCAGAGTATTGGCATCGGTCGGTTCCGCCGGTCCCACATCAGCGAAGACAAGGCTGTTATATGCGGAGAATCCGATCGAGCGCAGCGCTCCGCTGACGAACAGGATTGCGACGAGAACCGATAGGGGCGTCGTGGCCAGCAGGCCGAAACAGCCGATCGTCAGCACACCGTTCCAGATCAACACCGCCCGAATCCCGAAGCGCCGCATCAATCAGGCGGTACAGCGAACCGCTGCCAGTCCCCGGGGAAACGACGCGGGCAGTGCCCTACCGGTCGACAACCGTGGTGTCGAAGTAGTACCGCGACGCCCGGTAGCAGTGGCTGCCGAACTCGACGGCGCTGCCCGAATCGTCGAACGCGGTCCGGTTCATCGTCAGCAGCGGCGCCCCGGTCTTCTCGTCGAGAAGATTCGCCTCCGCCTTGCTCGCCGCCTTCGCGCCGATGCGCTGCCGGGCCAGCCGGATGTGCACTCCGCGGGCGCGCAGTGCGTGGTAGAGGCCCTGCGTCTCGAGTTCCTCGGCGTCGGGTGCGAGGTCGACCGGAATGTGGTTGGTCATCAGCGCGAGCGGCTCTCCGTTAGTGCTCCGCAGCCGCCGGATCGAGGCGACCTCCGAGCCTTCCGACAAGTTGAGCTCGGCAGCGACCTCGGCGGAGGGCACCCCGATCCCGTAGTCGAGCAGCTTGGTGGTCGGGCTCTGCCCCGCCCGAGCGAGGTCGTCGAAAAGGCTGGTGAGCTCGACCGGACGATGCACGGCGCTCTGCACCACCTGCGTGCCGACACCCCGCTTGCGGACCAGCAACCCCTTGTCGACGAGTTCCTGGATGGCGCGGCGGGTGGTGGGTCGCGACAGGTTCAAACGTTTGGCGAGAGCAAGTTCGTTCTCGAAGCGATCACCGGGCGCAAGCTCCCCACCGATGATCGCATTCTCGATCGTCTGGGCGAGCTGGAAATACAGCGGAATTGGGCTCGATCGGTCGAGCTCGACTGCGAGCGGTGCACCCACGGACAACTCCGATCCTCTTCGCGGGCGACGTCAGTTGCCGCCAACTTTTCCCGAAGTGTATGCGAACACTAACACCCGATTGACTTCAAGTAATAATGTCAGGACAAACTGTTGACAGCGGGCGGTGAAATGGAGCACAGTTTCAGCAAGACCTCGGCGCTCTGCGCAGACCACCCACCACGACCTTCACGGGAGTCAGCCTTGACCACCTTCCAGACGCAACCCAGCCAGAGTGGAGTGGACGTCCTCGCCATCGGGCGCTGCGGCGTGGACATCTATCCACTCCAGACCGGTGTCGGGCTCGAGCACGTCGAGACGTTCGGCAAGTTCCTCGGCGGAAGCGCGGCCAACGTCGCCGTTGCCGCCGCCCGCCTCGGCTGCCGCAGCGCCCTCATCTCGGGAGTCGGCAACGATCCGTTCGGACGCTTCGTCCGCACGGCACTCACCGACCTCGGTGTCGACAACCGCTACGTCGGCATCGACACCGAGCACCCGACTCCCGTCACGTTCTGTGAGATCTTCCCGCCGGACGACTTTCCGCTGTACTTCTACCGCAAGCCTGTCGCCCCGGACCTGCAGGTGACGCCGTCGGACCTCGACCTCGACGCGGTCCGCGACGCGAAGCTCTACTGGTCGACCGTCACCGGACTGTCCGAAGAGCCCAGCCGCAGTAGCCATTTCGCAGCCTGGGAGGCGCGCGGACGCCGCAGCCATACCGTCCTCGATCTCGACTACCGCCCGATGTTCTGGTCCTCCCCCGCCGAGGCCACCGCTCAGGTGCAGCGCGCCCTCCAGCAGGTCACCGTCGCGGTCGGCAACCGCGAGGAGTGCGAGATCGCGGTCGGCGAGACCAACGCGCACAAGGCGGCCGACGCCTTGCTCGACCTCGGCGTCGAACTGGCCATCGTCAAGCAGGGCCCCAAGGGCGTCCTCGGGAAAACGCGCACCCAGAGCATCACGGTGCCCCCGAACGACGTCCAGGTGGTCAACGGCCTCGGTGCCGGTGACAGCTTCGGCGGCACGCTGTGCCACGGCCTGCTCGCCGGGTGGCCGCTCGAGAAGATCTTGCGCTATGCCAACGCCGCGGGGGCGATCGTCGCTTCCCGGCTCGAATGCTCCACCGCGATGCCGACGGCCGACGAGGTCCGGGAGCTCGCCGAGTCCACCGCTTCGGAGGCCGTCAATGTCTGAAACCCTCGCTCACCGCGCAGTCTGCGCGTCCTACGCCGACGTCACCGAGGTACGCGCGAACGACCCGGCCGCCATCGACCGCGCCTGGGCTACCCGGATCGCCCGGCCCACGGTGCGCGGTAACGGCCGGCTCATGATCGTCGCCGCCGACCACCCCGCCCGCGGCGCGCTCTCGGTCGGCGACCGCCCGACCGCGATGAACAGTCGCACCGACCTCCTCGACCGCCTCCGCACCGCCCTTCGCAACCCCGGTGTGGACGGCGTGCTCGCCACCGCCGACATCCTCGACGATCTGGTGCTGCTCGGCGCGCTCGACGACAAGGTGGTCATCTCGTCGATGAACCGCGGCGGCCTGGCCGGCGCCAGTTTCGAACTCGACGACCGGATGACCGGCTACACCGCGGCCGGCACCGCGAAGGCCGGCATGAACGGCGGAAAGATGCTGTGCCGCATCGATCTCGACGACCCCGGCACACTCTCCACCCTTACCACGTGCGCCCAGGCGGTCGATGCGCTGGCCGAGGCCGGACTGATGGCCATGGTGGAACCGTTCCTGTCGCGGCGTGTCGACGGCAAGGTCAAGAACGATCTCAGCGCCGACGCCGTGATCAAGTCGATCCACATCAGCCAGGGCCTGGGGTCCACGTCCGCGTACACGTGGATGAAGCTTCCGGTGGTCGACGAGATGGAACGTGTGATGGATGCGACGACGCTTCCGACGCTGCTGCTCGGCGGAGACCCACAGATATCCCCCGAGGAAACGTTCGCGAGCTGGGCCAAGGCGCTGGCGCTTCCGTCGGTCCGCGGCCTGATCGTCGGCCGCACCCTGCTGTACCCGCGGGACGAGGACGTCGCCGCCGCGGTCGACACCGCCGTATCCCTCGTTCACTGACGCACGCCGGAGAGGCCCACGATGAACAGCAAGTACTACGTGCCGGTCGGTTCCGCGGCCACCGGACCGTTCGACCTCGAGGTCACCCCCGAATCCGCGGGCTGGACCGAATCGAGTCTCCGGGTGCTCACCCTGGCCGCCGGCGGGTCGGCCGAACTCGCGTCCGGTGACGACGAGATCATCGTCGTGCCACTGGCCGGGTCCGCGGCGGTGTCGAGCGTGGGCACCGAGTTCGCCCTCACCGGACGGCGGTCCGTGTTCGACGGACCGAGCGACTTCGCCTACGTGGGCCGGGATTCGGCCTACACGGTGACGAGCGCGGCCGGTGGACGATTCGCCCTGTGTGGGGCCCGCGCGCGGCAGAAATTCCCGTTCCGGTACGTCCCGGCAGCCGACATCTCCGTCGAACTGCGCGGCGCGGGCAATTGCAGCCGCCAGGTGCACAACTTCGGCACCGCCGATCGCTTCGAAGCCGATTCGATCATCGCGTGCGAGGTCATCACTCCCGGTGGCAACTGGTCGTCGTACCCGAGCCACAAGCACGACGAGAACAGCGACGTCGAGTCGCAGCTCGAGGAGATCTACTACTTCGAGATCGCCGACGCCAATTCCACCGCAGTGGATTTCGGCGGGACCGGATTCGGCTACCATCGCGTGTACGGCACTCCGGAGCGGCCCATCGAGGTGCTCGAGGAAGTGCGCTCCGGCGACGTGGTCCTCGTGCCGCACGGCTACCACGGACCGTCGATCGCCGCCCCCGGACATCACATGTACTACCTGAACGTCATGGCCGGGCCCGGCGAAGACCGCGCCTGGAACATCTGCGACGACCCGGCCCACACCTGGCTGCGCGGCAGCTGGGAACACCAGACCGTCGATCCCCGCCTCCCCCTCCACGCACCGTCCGAAGGAGCATGACCGTGGTGTCCACCGCGCCGATATCGGCGAGCAAGAACCCCAACGCCGAGGGCACCGTCCACCTCACGGTGGCTCAGGCAACCATCCGTTTCCTCGCCAATCAGTACGTCGAGCGGGACGGCGAGCGCACCAAGTTCTTCGCCGGCTGCTTCGGCATCTTCGGCCACGGCAACGTCGCCGGGCTCGGTCAGGCACTGCTGCAGGCCGAGATCGACGCCGTCGAAGCCGGTACCGAATCCGAACTTCCGTACGTCCTCGGGCGCAACGAGCAGGCGATGGTGCACAGCGCGGTCGCGTACGCGCGCCAGAAGGATCGTCTGCAGACGTGGGCGGTGTCGGCCAGCGTCGGCCCCGGCTCGACCAACATGCTGACGGGCGCGGCGCTCGCCACCATCAACCGGCTGCCCGTCCTGCTCCTGCCCGCCGACACGTTCGCGACCCGCGCGAGCGCGCCGGTGCTGCAGGAACTCGAACTGCCGTCGAGTGGCGACGTCACCGTCAACGACGCGTTCAAACCGCTGTCGCGCTTCTTCGACCGGGTGTGGCGACCGGAGCAGTTGCCTTCGGCCTTGCTCGGCGCGATGCGCGTGCTGACCGACCCCGTCGAGACGGGTGCGGCCACCGTCGCCATTCCGCAGGACGTGCAGGCGGAGGCGTTCGACTGGCCGGAGTCACTGTTCGCCGAGCGCACGTGGCACGTGGCCCGGCCGCTTCCCGAGAAGTCGGTGATCGAGCGGGCCGCGGACGTGATCCGGTCGGCGAAGAAGCCGCTGATCGTCGCGGGCGGCGGCCTGATCTACTCGGGCGCCACCGAGACACTGGCCTCGTTCGCCGAGGCGACCGGCATCCCGGTCGGTCAGAGTCAGGCCGGCAAGGGCTCACTGCCCTACGACCACCCGCAGTCGGTCGGCGCAATCGGCTCGACCGGCACCACGGCGGCCAACGCTCTCGCCACCGAGGCCGACGTGATCATCGGCATCGGCACCCGTTACAGCGATTTCACCACGGCGTCGCGCACCGCGTTCAACAACCCCGACGTGCGGTTCGTCAACATCAACGTCGCGTCGATCGACTCGGTGAAGCAGGGCGGCGTCAGCGTCGTCGCAGACGCCCGCGAGGCACTCGAGGCGCTCACCGCGGCACTGGGCGACTACCAGGTTTCCGGCGAGTACCGAGCGCGCACAGTAGAACACGCAGCTCACTGGGAGTCCACGGTCGACTCGGTCTACAAGATCGACGACGACTCGCTCGGCCTGAACCAGAACCAGGTCATCGGTCTCGCCAACACGCTGTCCGATCCGCGCGACGTCGTCGTGTGCGCCGCCGGCTCCATGCCCGGCGACCTGCACAAGCTGTGGCGCACCCGCGACTCCAAGGGCTACCACGTCGAATACGGGTTCTCGTGCATGGGGTACGAGATCGCCGGCGGCATCGGCGCCAAGATGGCCTGCCCCGACCGCGACGTGTTCATCATGGTCGGCGACGGCTCGTACCTGATGATGGCCACCGAACTCGTCACGGCCGTGCAGGAGAACGTCAAGGTCATCGTGGTCCTCGTGCAGAACCACGGCTTCGCGTCCATCGGGTCGCTGTCGGAGTCGCTCGGCTCGCAGCGGTTCGGCACCGACTACCGCTACCGCGGCGACTCCGGCCGGCTCGACGGCGACATCCTGCCCGTCGATCTAGCGGCCAACGCCGCGAGCCTCGGCGCCGACGTGATCCGCGCGAACACGGCCGCCGAGTTCGCCGACGCCGTCAAGGTGGCGAAGGCGAGCGACAACACCACCGTCATCCACGTCGAGACGGATCCGCGAATCGCGGCCCCGGACAGCGAATCCTGGTGGGACGTGCCGGTCAGCTCGACCAGCACCCTCGACTCCACCCGGACCGCCTACGAGACGTACGCGCAGTGGAAGAAGATCCAGCGTCCGTTCCTCCGCCCGTCCGGCAACTGACAACCCTCCCGACACACTTTTCTCGAAAGGACTTCCCGATGAGCGTCATTCGCGTCGGATCCGCCCCCGACTCCTGGGGTGTCTGGTTCCCCGAAGACCCGCAGCAGACCCCGTACGAACGGTTCCTCGACGAGGTCTCCGCGTCCGGTTACGAGTGGATCGAGCTGGGCCCGTACGGCTACCTGCCGACCGATCCGCAGCAGCTCCGCGACGAACTCGCGGCCCACAATCTGAAGCTGTCGGCCGGCACCGTGTTCGAGCACCTGCACCAGGACGACTCCTGGGATGCCGTGTGGACCCAGATCGAGGACGTCGCGAAGCTGACCGCCGCCGTCGGTGGCAAGCATGTGGTCGTGATCCCGGAGATGTGGCGCGACCCGAGCAGCGGCGAGGTGCTCGAGGACCGCAATCTCACTGCGGAGCAGTGGAAGAAGAAGACCGGTGGCATGAACGAGCTGGGCAAGAAGATGTTCGAGCAGTACGGCGTGAAGGCGCAGTACCACCCGCACGCGGACAGCCACGTCGACACCGAGGAGAACGTGTACCGCTTCCTCGACGGCACCGACAGCGAATACGTGAACCTGTGCCTCGACACCGGCCACATCAGCTACTGCGGCGGCGACAACCTCGCGATCATCGAGCGCGCTCCCGAGCGGATCGGCTATCTGCACCTCAAGCAGGTCGATCCCGAGGTCCGCGCGAAAGTCGAGGCCGAGGACCTGCCGTTCGGCGAGGCCGTCAAACTCGGCGCGATGATCGAGCCGCCACTCGGCATCCCCGATCTGCCGCCGCTGCTCGCCGCGATCGAGAAGCTCGACATCGACGTGTTCGCGATCGTCGAGCAGGATCTCTACCCCTGCGCCGTGGACGTTCCGCTGCCGATCGCCCAGCGTACCCGTAAGTACTTGGGGTCCTGCGGGATCCCGTCCGTCAAGTTCGTCTAACCGATCACGTCAGGAGCTAGTCAGCTATGTCCGGAAGCAGTGTGAATTCCCCGTCGCTTCGCTCGCACCAGCACGACCTGCGCATCGCCGTCCTGGGTGTCGGAATGATGGGCGCCGATCACGTCGCACGCATCACCGAACGCATCAAGGGCGCCACCGTCGCCGTCGTCAACGACTACTTCATCGAGAAGGCCGAGCAGATCGCCACCGGGATCCCCGGCTGCCGGGTCATCAGCGACCCGCTCGACGCGATCGCCGACCCGGGGGTCGACGCCGTCGTCCTGGCCACCCCCGGCCCGACGCACGAGAAGCAGCTTCTCGCCTGCCTCGAGCACGGCAAGCCGGTGATGTGCGAGAAGCCGCTGACCACCGACGTCGCCACGTCCCTCGAGATCGTCAAGCGCGAAGCCGAGCTCGGCAAGAAGCTGATCCAGGTCGGCTTCATGCGACGTTTCGACCACGAGTACGAGCAGCTGAAGACGCTCATCGACGAAAACGTGTTCGGGCAGGTGCTCCTCGCGCACTGTGTGCACCGTAACCCGGTGGTGCCGCCCGGCTTCGACAGCTCGATGATCGTCAAGGACTCCCTGGTCCACGAGGTGGACGTCACCCGATTCCTGTTCGACGAGGAGATCACCTCGGTCCACATCCTCCGGCCGGCAGCGAACCCGGGTGCACCCGAGGGACTGCAGGATCCGCAGATCGCGATCTTCAGCACCGAGTCCGGTCGCCACGTCGACGTCGAGGTCTTCGTGACCACCGGCATCGCGTACGAGGTGCGCACCGAGATCGTCGCCGAGAAGGGTTCGGCTTTCATCGGTCTCGATGTCGGACTCGTCCGCAAGTACGGCACCGGCGCGGGCAGCGGCCGCTCGGGCGCCGGGGCATGGGGCGGGGAGATCACCCCGTCGTTCAAGGAACGCTTCGGCCAGGCCTACGACGTCGAGATCCAGCGCTGGGTCAACGCCGCCCGCACGGGCGCGGAGACCGGCACCTACATCGACGGACCGGGTGCGTGGGACGGCTACGCCGCCGCTGCCGTGTGCGCCGCCGGCGTGCAATCGCTCGAGACCGGCGAGCGGGTGGCCGTCGACATGGTCGACCGTTCCTCCATCCCAGGAGCGGAGCCTGCGGAGCGACCCATCGGACCGGGAGCCTGAACACGATGAAGATTGCACTCGACCCCACCCCCTTCCACCACGACTACTCACTTCTCGAACTGCCGGCGGTGGTTGCCGAACTCGGCTTCGAACACCTGCAGCTCACCCCGCATCGCGACATGATCCCGTTCTTCAACCACCCGAAGGCCGACGACGAACTGGTCCGGCAGTTCCGCAAGGCGTGCAGCGACGCGGGCGTCGGAATCGCCTCCGTGCTGCCGGTCCTGCGGTGGTCCGGCCCCGACGAAGACGCCCGCGAGGCGGCGGTGCGGTACTGGAAGCGCGCCATTCAGATCGCCGTCGACCTCGGTGTGAACGTGATGAACACCGAGTTCAGCGGCCGCCCGGAGAAGGCCGAGGAATCGGAGCGCGCGTTCTACCGGTCGATGGAGGAACTCGTCCCCATCATCGAGCGTGAAGGCATCGACGTTCGCATCGACCCGCACCCCGACGATTTCGTGGAGAACGGTCTGGACGCCATCCGGATGATCCGCGGCATCAACTCCAAGAACTTCGGACTGGTGTACGTCGCGTGCCACTCGTACCACATGGGCGCCGGCATGCTCGAGATCATGCGGGCGGCCGGCGACATGCTGCGGCTCGTCCATGTGGCGGACACGATGGATCACCACCGCTCCCACGGACTGCGGTACATCACCAACCCGCCCGGCAACCCGGTGCGTGTGCACCAGCACCTCAAGATCGGTGACGGCGACCTCGACTGGGACGAGTTCTTCGGCGGACTCGGCGAACTCGGCTTCTACGACAAACCCGACACGGTGATGGTGTCCAGCGTTTTCGCCGAAGACGAGAACGCCCACGACGTCTCCCGCTACCAACTGAAGACCATGAAGGATTACATCGCGCGCACGCGGTGAAAGGACAACACATGAGCACCAACATCACTCGCGAGATCGCACACTGGTCCGACGGCAAGGGTTTCGCCGGCACCAGCAGCAACACCGCCCCGGTCACCAACCCGGCGACCGGTGCCATCACCGGTCAGGTCGCCCTGGCCAGCGTCGAGGACGCCCGCGTCGTCATCGACGCTGCGGCCGCCGCGTTCCCCGCCTGGCGTGACACCTCCCTCGCCAAGCGTTCCGCCATCGTGTTCAAGTTCCGGGAACTGCTCAACGAGCGCAAGGGCGAGTTGGCGGAGATCATCACCGCCGAGCACGGCAAGGTCGTCTCCGACGCATTGGGTGAGGTGAGCCGCGGGCAGGAGGTCGTCGAATTCGCCTGCGGCATGCCACACCTGCTCAAGGGCGGCATGACCGAAAACGCGTCCACCAACGTCGACGTCTCCTCGATCCGGCAGCCCGTCGGCCCGGTCGGGATCATCTCCCCGTTCAACTTCCCCGCCATGGTCCCGATGTGGTTCTTCCCCATCGCCATCGCCGCCGGCAACACCGTCGTCCTCAAGCCGTCCGAGAAGGACCCGACCGCCGCGATCTGGATGGCCGAACTCTGGGCCGAGGCCGGCCTGCCCGCCGGGGTGTTCAACGTCCTGCAGGGCGACAAGACCGCCGTCGACGAACTCCTCACCAACCCCGCGATCAAGGCCATCTCCTTCGTCGGCTCCACCCCGATCGCCCAGTACGTGTACGCCACCGGCACCGCCCACGGCAAGCGCGTCCAGGCGCTGGGCGGGGCGAAGAACCACGCCATCGTCCTGCCCGACGCCGACCTCGACCTCGCCGCCGACGCCATGGTCAACGCCGGCTTCGGCTCCGCCGGTGAGCGCTGCATGGCCATCTCCGCTCTGGTCGCCGTCGGCGACATCGCCGACGAACTCGTCGCCAAGATCAAGAACCGCACCAACACCTTGAAGATCGGCGACGGCACCAAGGACTCCGACATGGGCCCCCTGGTGACGAAGGTGCACCGCGACAAGGTCGCCTCCTACATCGACGCCGGAGAGAAGGACGGGGCCAGCATCGTCGTGGACGGGCGCACCGTGCAGGCCGATGGCGGCAAGGACGGGTTCTGGCTCGGGCCGACCCTGATCGATCACGTCACCACCGAGATGTCCGTCTACACCGACGAAATCTTCGGACCCGTCCTCTCCGTGATCCGCGTCGAAACCTATGACGAGGCCCTGGAACTGGTGAACTCCAGCAAGTTCGGCAACGGAACCGCGATCTTCACCAACGACGGCGGCGCAGCCCGGCGGTTCCAGAACGAGGTCGAGGTCGGGATGGTCGGCATCAACGTCCCCATCCCCGTCCCCATGGCGTACTACAGCTTCGGCGGCTGGAAGAACTCGCTGTTCGGCGACACCCACGCCCACGGCACCGAAGGCATCCACTTCTTCACCCGCGGCAAGGTCGTCACCACCCGTTGGCTCGACCCCAGCCACGGCGGCCTCAACCTCGGATTCCCCCAGAACGCTTAAGTGCTGGTTCTCCGCGCCGGACCGTCCGCGGTCCGGCGCGGAGTCCGTTCGATCCAAAGGAACTTCATGAGCGACACCTCCCTCGCCCGCCGTCATCGGGTCGTGGTTATCGGATCCGGATTCGGTGGCCTGTTCGCCACCAAGGCGCTGAGACGGGCCGACGTCGATGTCACTCTGATCGATCGCACGACACACCACCTGTTCCAGCCGCTGCTGTACCAGCGCCAATCCTATTTCGGCAACGACCATTTCGCCGAACACGCACCCGGCATGAAGACGATCGACGACGCCCTCGAGCTGCGCGGCCACATCCTGGGCGCATTCGAATGCGCCGAGGTGAGCACCAATCCCGCCGAGCGGGAGCGACTCCTGACGTTCGTCGTGGTCGGCGCCGGACCCACCGGAGTCGAGATGGCAGGAGAGATCGCCCAGCTTGCGCACCGCACGCTCGCCGGCGCGCCTACCGCACCATCGATCCCCGTGACGCGCGGATCATCTTGCTCGACGCGGCGCCCACGGTGCTCCCGCCCTTCGACGAGAAGCTGCGTGGAGCTGCCGCCGACACGCTGGAGGATCTCGGAGTCGAGATCCAGCTCGGCCCGATGGTGACCGACGTGGACCATGACGGACTCACCGTCCGCGACCAGGACGGTGCCGAGCGGCGGATCGAGGCCGCCTGCAAGATCTGGTCCGCCGGTGTCGCAGCCAGTCCCCTGGGCCGGCAACTGGCCGAACAGACCGGCACCGCCACCGATCGTGCGGGCCGCGTCCTCGTCGAACCCGACCTCACCCTCCCCGGCCACAGCAACGTCTTCGTCGTCGGGGACATGATGAACCGCGACGGACTTCCCGGCGTCGCGCAGGTCGCGATCCAGGGCGGCCGCTACGCCGCCCAGCTGATCGCCGCGGAGGTACGGGCACACTGCTGGAAGGGTCGCGACAAGCCCGAACGCGCCCCGTTCCGCTACGCCGACAAGGGCAGCATGGCCATGATCTCCCGCTTCCACGCGGTCGCGAAGGTCGGCCGCCTCCAACTGACCGGGCCGCTCGCCTGGCTGCTCTGGCTCCTGATCCACCTCGTCTACATCGTCGGTTTCAAGAGCCGGCTCGCCACCGCCCTGTCCTGGATCTGGTCGTTCCTGGGCCGGACCCGGGGGCACCTCGCGGTCACGGAACAACAGGTGGTCGCGAGGACGGCGATCAACCGGCTCGATGCCTGGGAGGATTCCCGGGCGGTACCCGAGACGGCAACGGCCTCCGCACGGTGAGTACCTTCGCCTCCGTGCCTGCTTCCGCTCTCACCGTCGGCATCGACGTCGGTGGTACCAGTATCCGAGCCTGCGTCGTCGACGAGACCGGCGAGGTACTCGACTCCGTACAGGCGCCGACTCCACATTCGGCGAGAGCCCTCGAGGACGCGCTCGACCGTGCCGTACGCGAGCTCGCGGGGCGCCATCCGGTTTCGGCCGTCGGACTCGCGGTGGCGGGATTCGTCACCCCGGACCTCACCACGGTGCGCTTCGCCCCGCACCTGCCGTGGAAGAACGTGCCGGTGGCGCGTGATCTACGCGAACGGCTGGGACTGCCGGTAGTCCTCGAGCACGACGCCAACGCCGCGGCGTGGGCGGAGCACCGGTTCGGCGCTGCCGCCGGTGGTCGCAACGTCGTGCTGGTCGCGATCGGCACGGGTATCGGCGCCGCTCTGCTCATCGACGGGACGCTCTACCGTGGCAGTCACGGCGTCGCGCCCGAACTGGGCCACCTCCAGGTGGTACCCAATGGACGGCCGTGTCCTTGCGGCAAGCGAGGCTGCTGGGAACGGTATTGCAGTGGAACGGCTCTCGTGGACACGGCGATCGAACTCCTGGCCGCCGACCCGACGCGTTCGACGGTGCTCGCCCGCGAAGTGGTTAGTGACCCGGGATCGCTGACCGGTCGTCGTATCGCGAGTGCCGCGCGCGACGGCGACCCGCTCGCCCTGCGCACCATGGAGGAGTTCGCACAGTGGCTGGGCCTCGGACTTGCCATGGTCGGTGACGTCTATGACCCCGATCTCGTGGTCGTGGCGGGTGGTGTCAGCGGTTCCGCGCCGCTGTTCCTCGACCGCGCCCGGGATGTCTATGCCTCTCGCGCAACGGGTTCCGGGAACCGACCGCTCGCTCGCATCCGGGAAACGCAACTCGGCGAATCGGCACAGCGGGTCGGGGCCGCGACGATGGCCAGGGATGCGCTGCTGCACTTGTGACCGCCCTGTTTTCGGCGAGCAGGGCACTCCCAACGCGACGACCTCGAGACGATCTATTCGCTCGGGCTGACGGGTGCCGAGATCAACGCGGGTGGCTTACTCCCCACGCCGCACCTTCGCGTGGACGACCTGCTCTCCGGCGCGGTGCCAAAAGAGGAATACCTGCAGGTGTTCGCCGAGACCGGCGTGGCACTACGTCGGGACCTTCGTCTGTCAGCGCTGTGCATGCGCCGGTGAGTGGTTGACGCGTCCAGAGACTCGTCAACCACTCACCGGCAGTGGAGCCGCCTCGCGTCAGTGCGTCGCGATGGTGGCGCTACCTGCCCCCGCCGCTGCGGTAGGTTCGCCGGCCCCCAGTCGATCTTCCAGTTCCTCGAGACTGCGCCCTTTGGTTTCCGGGACGAAGCGGTAGACGAAGTACACCGAAGTGAGGTTGATCAGGACGAACAGGCCGAACGTTCCGGTCGACCCGAGTGCCGAGTTCAGGATGGGAAAGACGAACGAGATGAGAGCGTTGGCGGTCCAGAGCACAAACACTGCGATCCCCATGGCGAATCCGCGGATGGCCATCGGAAAGATCTCCGAGAGCAGCAGCCACACGCACGTCCCGATGAAGCACTGAACGAAGGCGACGAACACCATCATCGCGGCCAGGATGATGTAGCTACGTCCCGTCGACGACGGCAGGAGGAACACCAGCGCCAGCGCGGCCTGCGAGGATGCCACTCCGATGAATCCGGTCAGCAGCATGCGTCGGCGGTTGACGAAGCCGAGCAGAATAATTCCGACGATCGTCATGATCACCGACGTCACGCCCACCGCGATGGTGGCGACCAGCGAGGCACTTACTCCCAGCCCGCTCTGCTCCAAGATGGTCGGCGCGTAGTAGTTCACCGTATTGATGCCGGTGGCCTGCTGCACGATGGCCAGACCACAACCGATCCAGAGGATGCGGCGCATCCACGGGAAGTCGCGCAGATAGTGGACGGCTCCACTTACCTTCGAGTTCCGGTCGCGTTCGGCGTGACAAGCAATGGTCGCGTATTCCTCGGTCGCTTCGGCTGCGCTCCTGCTCAGTTCGAGAGTGCGGCGGGTTTCAGTCAACCGGCCCTTCGAGGCATACCAGCGCGGAGAGTCCGGAAGAGCGAGCATCCCCAGCAAGAGCAGGACTGCCGGGATCGAGGCGATGGCGAGCATGTACCGCCAGACGGCCGGGTCCTCGATCAGATGGTCGAGGAGGGCGTTGACCGAGAACGCGAGCATCTGACCGGTGACGATCATCAGTTCGTTGATGGTCACCATCCGGCCCCGTCGCTCCACCGGTGCCATCTCGGCGAGGTAGAGCGGGCAGGTGACGGCGGCCGCGCCCACACCCAGCCCGAGGATGATCCTGGCGAGGACCATGATCTCGACGTTAGGCGCGGTGGCGCAGGCAAGGGCGCCGACGAGGAAGAGACCCGCGCAGACGAGGAGGGTGCGCTTACGGCCGAGCCGATCCGACAGACGGCCGCCCAGCAACGCACCGACCGCTGCACCGGGAAAGAGAAGGGAACTCACGACAGTGGCTTCGCCGACCGCGCTGAGCTCCAACTCATCCTTCATGTACAGCAACGCACCAGAGATCACGCCGGTGTCGTATCCGAACAAAAGGCCGCCGAGGGTGGAGATGATGGTGAGCTTCGTGAGGAATCGCTTGTGGCCACCCTCGTTGCCGGGGGCGTCGCCGCCCCCGCTCCGATTCGCAGCCGATTTGGTCGTCAACATCAGGTGTTCAGCCTTTCTGGGGAAGCATCTCATCACGCGTGTCGGATCACCGTGCCGAGACAGGAGCGAATGCGGACTGCGCCGGTATCGAATCGCGTGGGTGCGCTGGCTCGTATCACTCGCGGGAGCGCTGTTTTCCCGGATCTAATGCGCTTCACTAACGCGCTTCAGTTATCTACTATGATGTGAATCACAGAGGGTGTCAAGAGGTGGTCCCGAAATGCGTGAGAGCGTTCACCTCAGACCCAAGTAGTCCCCTCAGACGCAAGGCAAAGGAGATGGAGATGCCCGAAGGGCGCGCCGCGGTTGAGGTCGGTACGGAGGGACCGGTCACCGGCCCGCACAGGCGACCGACGATGGCCGATGTCGCGAATCGGGCAGGAGTCTCGCGGACCCTGGTATCGCTGATCTTCAGCAACAAGCCCGGAGCCTCCGACGAAACCCGGGAGCGTGTCCTGCAGGCCGCCGACGAGATCGGTTACCGACTCGACCGCGCAGCGCGCATGCTCGCGCGCGGCCGCAGCCGCACCCTAGGCGTCCTCATCGACGTCCAGCAACCGTTCCAGGCAGATCTGATCGGAACGATCTACGCCGAGGCCGAGGCCGCTGGCTACGAGGTCCTTCTCTCGGCGAGTGCCCCCAACCGGGACGAACGCAAGGCGATCGAGGCACTCCTGAGCCATCGCTGCGAGGGCCTGATACTGCTCGGACCGCTTGCGGAGGCCAGTTTCATTCGCACTCTGGCGAATCGAGCGGTCGTCACGGTCGTAGGCCGCGCACTCCCCCACAGCAGTGTGGATACCGTGCGCACCGCGGACGCGAAAGGCATCAGGCAGTCAGTAGATCACCTGGTCGAACTCGGGCATCAGGACATCGCGCATGTCGACGGCGGCGCGGACCCTGGCTCACCCGAGCGACGTCGCGCCTACGTGGCGGCGATGCGCAAGCACGGCCTGTCCGCCCACCAGCGCGTCATACCGGGTCGGCACACCGAGGACGCCGGTGTCACCGCGGCGAAGATCCTGATGTCCGAGAATCGGCTGCCTACCGCCGTCCTCGCGGGCAACGACCGCTGCGCCATCGGACTCATGGACGCGTTCACCCGAGCGCACGTCGACGTTCCCGGCGACATCTCGATCGTCGGCTACGACGACAGCCACCTGTCCCAGCTTTCCCGCATCGATCTCACCACCGTCCGGCAGGACAGCGACGGACTAGCAAGGCATGCAGTGCAGTTCGCGGTCGGACGTCTCGAGGACGAGACGATCGAGCCCCAGGACTTCGTGATCGAGCCGCACCTGGTGGTACGCGGCACCAGCGGCCCCGTACGCGCCTGACAAAACTCCACCCTGGACGGGAGGCCACGCCTCGCTTACGATGTCTTATTGTCAAGACAAAGGAGCAGGCATGCCACTCATTCGCTTGGATGTCATCGAAGGCCGATCGGCCGCCGAAATTACCACCCTCCTCGATGCCGTCCACGACGCGGTGGTCAAGGCCTTCGAGGTGCCCGACCGTGACCGCTACCAGGTGGTGAGCAGTCATCCGGCGCAGGAGATGGTGGTCCATGACACCGGACTCGGCATCGAGCGCACCCGGGACGTCGTGCTGATACAGGTCACCAGCCGACCGAGGACCACAGTGCAGAAGGAAGTCTTCTATCGCACCGTGGTCGAGCTACTCGACACGAACTGTGGCATCAGCGCGAACGACGTGATGGTGTGCATTACCGAGAACTCGGACGCGGACTGGTCGTTCGGCAACGGCGAAGCACATTTTCTCACCGGCGCATTGTGATCACATGGCCTGATCGTCCATCGCGGCGAACGACCGGCCGCCCGATCGGTGTCGTCCGCGAAGGTCATGCGAGGGAGTCGCGCAGGTCAGCCGACCGCCCGCAGCTGGGCGGCCAGTCGCATCGCCGCGTTGGCATCGCCATAGCCCTCGTACCCGCCGATCCGCTGCACCACTTCGAAGAACAGATCGGCGCCCACTGTCCTGGTGAACAGGTGGAAGAACTCACCGTGCGCATCGGCGTCGTACATAATGCCCGAACCACTCATCCGGTCGAGCAGTTCCCGGGACAGCCCGAACCGAGCCTCGAGGTCGTCGTAGTAGTTCGGCGAGATCGACAACGGCTCGAAACCGTTGGACTGCATGGTGGCCGCGGCCGTGAAGATGTCGCTGCACGAGAACGCCACGTGGCTGATGCCACCACGCCTGGCCGCGGCGATATGCGAATTGCCGGACGCGGCACCGGGCACCATGTTCAGTGAGATACGCAGCGGCCGGTTGACACCTTCGGCGCCCGTCTGGTCCATCGTGAGCGCTTGACTGCGCATCATCCCGACCGCGTCGGTGACATCGAGCCCCTCGTGCGGCGCCATCGCGAACACCGAACGCAGCAGCAGCATGATGCCGTCCCAGTTGTCGGACGGCACCGCAAGGGCCACATGGTCCACACCCGTGAACACGGGAACCTCGTCCTGCCATCGCGATTCGGTGGGATACAGGTCGAACGCCGACTGCCACGACGCCGCACTTCCGGGCCCGCGCAGGTCCAGCGACGTCGCATCGGTGATCTTCAGTCGCACCACATCGGATTCGGGGGCCGAGTCCACACCGGGCAGCTGTACCTCGTGCACCGGTACCTCGAGTGCCGCCGCCCGATCACCCCACGCGTCGGGATCGCTCGACCGGATCCCGATCTGGGTGAGCACCGGCAGGTGTGCAGGCAGACCTGGGGCGGTCCACACGGTACCCGCCGTGGCATCGACGATGATGGTCAGCGGGCCGTGCCGCCACAGCTGGAGGTCGTGGTCGCGATGACGACCGGCGAGTTGGAACCCAATGTGCTGCAATGCCTGTCGCAGGTCGGATTCCTTTCCGGGGCCCGCAGCGAGGCGCAGTGACACGATTCCTTCGAGCGGCGCGCGGGGCGGCGGCTGGAAGAGGACGCGTCCGTTGGCGAGCTCTTCGTCGCCTTCTGCCAGAACCCGACCGACTTCCTCCTGGAGATACAACAGCGAACGATGAGCATCGGCCGCCGTGCGACCGGTGGACGACTGCCGGAACGTGTCGTTGAAGATCTCGAGCGACCACGGCCCCTGGTACCCGGCCGAATGCACGTGCGCACCGAACGCAGCGAGGTCGAAGTTGCCTTGTCCCGGGAAGTTTCGGTGATGCCGGCTCCACTGCAGGACATCCATCGACAGGCGGGGCGCGTCGGCGAGCTGGAGGAAGAAGATTTTCTCGCCCGGGATGTCGCGGATACCGGACGGGTCGTCGCCGCGCGAGAGGATATGGAAGCTGTCGAGACAGGTTCCGAGGGCGGGATGGTCGGCGTCCGCCACGATCTTCCACGCATGACGGTAGGTGTTCACGTGCGTTCCCCACGCCAGCGCCTCGTAGGCGATCCGCAGTCCACGGGCGTGTGCACGTTCGGCGAGGGTGCGGAGTTGCGCGGTGAGAAGGCCGTCGTCGCGCACCGCCTCCGGCAACGGCGACGAGCAGACCAGCAGGGTGTTGCAGCCGAGCTGCTCCATGATGTCGAATTTGCGCTCGGCCCGTACCAAATTGCGGGCGAAGGTCGCGTCGTCCGCCGAATCGAGGTCACGGAACGGCTGGTAGAGATCGAGCGTGAGCCCGAGGTCCGCTGCGCGGCCGGCGAGTTCCCGTGGCGACCACGGCGAACTCACGAAGTCGGGTTCGAACACCTCGAATCCGTCGAAACCCGCTGCGGCGATCGCTGCGACCTTCTCCTCCAGCGAGCCGCTGAGGGAGACGGTGGCAACACTGGTCCGGATCCGCTCTGCCACGCCGTCCTCAGCCCTTGTTGCAAATGAAGTCGACGGCCAATCCGTATCCGAGGATTCCCAGCCCGGCGATCACGCCGGTGGCAATGCCGGAGACGTACGAGTGGCGCCGAAATTCTTCGCGGGCATGCACGTTGCTGATGTGCACCTCGACCAACGGCACCGCGAGAGTGACGAGTGCATCGCGCAGGGCCACCGAGGTGTGTGTGTAACCACCGGGATTGATCACCACACCGGACGCGGTGGTTCGCGCTTCGTGCACCCAGTCGATCAGTTCGCCCTCGTGGTTGGACTGACGAGCCACGATCTCCCGCCCGGCCCGCGCAGCCGAGGTGCGGCAGAGCTCGACGACGTCGTCCAGCGTCTCGTGTCCGTACACCTCGGGCTGGCGTTGCCCGAGCAGGTTCAGATTGGGGCCGTTCAGAACGAAGATCGGTCCTGGAGCTGTCATCGCGCGCTTTACCTCCGTATGTACGAACTAGTGAATTAGTCCGCACTCAGGATACAGCGCACCTCCGCCTACGCGGACTTGTCCCGGCGTTCCCCACGATCGGGCTTGCGCGGAACGATTGTCGGCAAGACGTTGTCGTTGACCGTTTCGGCGCTGACCACGACCTTCTCGACGTCGTCGCGACTCGGGATGTCGTACATGACCGGAAGGAGGACTTCCTCCATGATCGCGCGGAGACCACGAGCACCGGTACCGCGGAGAATCGCCTGATCGGCGATGGCCTCGAGCGCGTCCGTGGTGAACTCCAACGCCACGCCATCCATGTCGAAGAGCCGGTTGTACTGCTTGACCAGTGCGTTCTTCGGCTCGGACAGGATCTGGACGAGCGATTCCTTGTCGAGGTTGGTAACCGAGGCCACCACAGGCAGACGGCCGATGAACTCGGGGATCAGACCGAACTTGATGAGGTCTTCCGGCATGACCTCGGCGAAATGGTCCTGCGTGTCGATCTCCGCCTTCGAACGCACCTCGGCACCGAAGCCGATTCCGCGCTTGCCGACACGGTCGGAGACGATCCGCTCGAGTCCGGCGAACGCGCCGGCCACGATAAAGAGCACGTTGGTGGTGTCGATCTGGATGAATTCCTGGTGGGGGTGCTTGCGCCCGCCCTGCGGGGGCACGCTCGCCTGCGTTCCTTCGAGGATCTTCAGCAGCGCCTGCTGCACGCCTTCACCGGAGACGTCGCGGGTGATCGAGGGGTTCTCGCTCTTGCGGGCGATCTTGTCGACCTCGTCGATGTAAATGATGCCGGTTTCGGCGCGCTTGACATCGTAATCGGCGGCCTGGATGAGTTTGAGCAGGATGTTCTCGACGTCCTCGCCGACGTAGCCCGCCTCGGTGAGTGCCGTGGCGTCCGCGATCGCGAAGGGGACGTTGAGCATCTTCGCCAAAGTCTGAGCCAGGTAGGTCTTTCCGCAGCCGGTGGGGCCGAGCATGAGGATGTTCGACTTCGCCAACTCGACTGTCTCACCACGCGCGTCACGACCCTTGTCCCCGGCCTGGATGCGCTTGTAATGGTTGTAGACGGCGACAGCGAGCGTCCGCTTGGCAGCGTCCTGGCCGATCACGTAATTTTCGAGAAAGTCCCGGATCTCGGCAGGCTTCGGCAGCTCGTCGAGCTTCACCTCGCTGGACTCGGCCAGCTCCTCTTCGATGATCTCGTTGCAGAGGTCGATGCACTCGTCGCAGATGTACACCCCAGGCCCCGCAATGAGCTTTTTGACCTGCTTCTGGCTCTTACCGCAGAAAGAGCACTTGAGCAGATCCCCGCCGTCACCGATGCGTGCCATCTCGTCAGGTCCCTACTTCCTTCGTTTACGTGCAACCACCGTATTCCGACGACACGCGTGCTGCGTACCCATCGAAAAACGAAAGCCCGTTATGTGACCGTACCCGCAGATCGCGAGCGAGGTCGACTGGTTGTCGGTGATTCGCTCACCGATCTTCCGGGAACGCCAGCCTTACCGAGGCCGCGCCCGGCTCGTCGCAACTCCGCCCTCGTGGCGTGTCGTCCGAGCCGGGGCGGCAGAAAATCACTTCTGGGCGCTGAGTTTGCGGTACTCGAGCACGTCGTCGATGATTCCGTATTCCTTCGCCTCTTCAGCGGTGAGGATCTTGTCGCGGTCCGTATCCTTGCGGATCACATCCGGCGTCTTGCCGGTGTGCTTCGACAGGGTCGTCTCCATCAGACGGCGCATGCGCTCGATCTCGGCTGCCTGGATCTCGAGGTCCGACACCTGACCCTGAATGCCACCCGAGGCCGGCTGGTGGATGAGGACGCGAGCGTTCGGCAGAGCCAACCGCTTTCCGGGCGACCCGGCCGCCAGCAGCACGGCCGCGGCCGAAGCCGCCTGGCCCAGGCACACCGTGGTGATGTCGGCGCGCACGTACTGCATGGTGTCGTAGATCGCCATCAACGAGGTGAACGAACCACCCGGAGAGTTGATGTACATCGTGATGTCGCGATCGGGGTCGAGCGACTCCAGGACGAGCAGCTGAGCCATCACGTCGTTGGCCGAGGCGTCGTCGACCTGGACGCCGAGGAAGATGATGCGCTCCTCGAACAGCTTGTTGTACGGGTTGGACTCTTTGACGCCGTAGCTCGAGTGCTCGATGAACGACGGCAGGATGTAACGCGACTGCGGGGCGGCGGGCGCCTGGCCTCCCAGGCTGCGGGGATCGAACAGGTTGGTCATCAGTTCTCCAAAGGATTTGTGAGAGCGGTCAGTGAGGAAGCCGGACTGCTACAGCCCGGTCCCGCCCGCCTGCGCCGCGCGGGAGACGACGTGGTCGACGAAGCCGTATTCGAGAGCCTGCTGTGCGGTGAACCAGCGGTCGCGATCCGAATCGGCGGTGATCTGCTCGACGGTCTGACCGGTGTGCTCGGCGATCAGCTCGGCCATCTCGCGCTTGGTGTGGGCGAACTGCTCGGCCATGATCGCAATGTCACTGGCGGTGCCACCGATACCGGCGGACGGCTGGTGCATCATGATCCGGGCGTGCGGGAGGGCGTAACGCTTGCCCTTCGCGCCGGCGGAGAGCAGGAACTGACCCATCGAGGCGGCAAGACCCATTCCGAAGGTGGCAACGTCGCACTCCGCGAACTGCATCGTGTCGTAGATCGCCATTCCGGCGCTCACCGAGCCGCCAGGCGAGTTGATGTAAAGGGAGATGTCCCGTTTGGGATCCTCTGCCGACAGCAGCAGGATCTGAGCGCACAGCTTGTTCGCGATGTCGTCGTCGACCTGGGTACCGAGGAAGATGATGCGCTCGCGCAGTAGGCGCTCGTACACCGAATCGCTGAGGTTCAACCCAGCGGTGGCTGAAGTCATGGCGGGACTCTGCAAAGTCTCCAGGTGATTGGAAGTCACGGTACCTGCCTTCTCCGTAAATCGTTGATTGCTGACACAGACACTAACGAAGTAGGGCGGCACCGGAGTCCCGGTGCCGCCCTACTTCGCTCAAAGCGGAAAACACGTTACCGCCGAACATGCGGGAAACACCCCGCGACCAGCGTTAGCTCTGGTCTTCGCCCTCGGCGGAATCCGCGGCGGCCTCGTCGGTTTCGGTCTCGCCGTTGCCGAACAGTTCGGCGGTGTCCACGATGGCACCGGTCGTATCGGTGACGGTGGCCTGCTCGACGACACCGGCGAGTGCTTTGCCGCGGCGCACGTCGGCGAAGACGGCGCCGAGCTGACCGGCCTGCTGGATCTGCTGGATGAACTGCTCCGGAGCCATGCCGTAGCGCTGGGCCTGGAACAGGATCCGCTCGGTGAGTTCGTCCTGGCCCACTGTGACGTCGGACGCGTCGGCGATGGCATCCAGCAGCAGCTGGGTCTTCACCGAGCGCTCGGCGCTCTCCGTGGCATCCTTGTCGAACTCTTCGCGGCTGCTGCCCTGCTCCTCGAGAGCCTTGTTCAGGGCGTCCTCGTCGTGATCGAGGCCGTGCACGGCGTCGTGGAGTGCGGCATCGACCTCGGCCTTGACTACGGCCTCGGGCAGCGGCACCTCGACGGTCTCCAGCAACGTCTCGAGGACCTTGTCGCGGATCTGACCGGCCTGCTCGACCTTGCGAACGCGTCCCACGCGCTCACGCAGGTCGGCCTTCAGCTCGTCGAGGGTGTCGAACTCGCTTGCCAGCTGAGCGAATTCGTCGTCCTCGGCAGGCAGCTCGCGCTCCTTGACGGTGCCGACGGTGACGGTGACGACGGCTTCCTTGCCCGCATGGTCACCGGCGACGAGCGTCGAGGTGAACTCCTTGGACTCGCCGGCCTTGACGCCGACGACGGCGTCGTCGAGGCCCTCGATGAGCTGACCCGAACCGACCTCGTGCGACAGTCCGCTCGCGGTGGCCTCGGGAACGGCCTCACCGTCGACGGAGGCCGACAGGTCGATGGAGATGAAGTCGCCGTCCTGAACGGGACGGTCGACGCCGGTCAGGGTGCCGAAGCGCTGACGCAGCGACAGCAGCTGCTCCTCGATGGCCTCGTCGGTGATCTCGATGGGATCGACGGTGACGCTCAGCTCGCTGTAGTCGGGCAGCGTGATCTCGGGACGGACGTCGACCTCGGCGGTGAACTCGAGGAGCTCGCCGTCCTCGATCTTCGTGATCTCGATCTCGGGCTGACCGATCGCCTTCACCGCAGCCGTGGTGACAGCCTCGGAGTAGCGGGACGGGAGTGCGTCGTTGACGACCTGCTCCAGGACGGCTCCACGTCCGACACGAGCTTCGAGCAACTTGGCCGGTGCCTTACCCGGACGGAAGCCGGGGAGACGGATCTGTTGCGCGAGGGCCTTGTAGGCCTTGTCGAAATCAGGCTTGAGCTCCTCGAAGGGCACCTCAACGTTGATACGGACTCGCGTCGGGCTGAGCTGCTCGACGGTGCTCTTCACGGACTGGCTCCTTCGTGTGGTCGTGCTTGTTACTGTGCGGCAGTTGCCTGCCCTGTGGTTCTGGTCGGGGTGACAGGATTTGAACCTGCGACCCTCCGCTCCCAAAGCGGATGCGCTACCAAGCTGCGCTACACCCCGGTCCTAGCAGGCTCTCGCCAACCTCGCGAGGACCCGAGGAAGAATCCTACGGCCCCCCGATTATGAAATCCAAAGCGGGATTGGGTACAGTCTGACATCGCAGACGACATGCATGGCGATCCCAGGTTGTCGTATGCACGGGGATGTAGCTCAATGGTAGAGCCTCAGTCTTCCAAACTGATTACGCGGGTTCGATTCCCGTCATCCCCTCCACTCAGGAGCGTTTCCCCAGCGGGAGCGCTCCTTTTTTCGTGGTCCGGAGACCAGCCTGCCGACCACTGATTTATGACATGCATCACAAAGCCGAAGACGCCCGTTCCGAGGTCCCGGGGCGTTCACCCAACGCGTAATCCCCGGTTTCATCGGTACGCTGGGGTTGTCCGATTCGTCCTGGTGACGGCCGCTCAGCCGCTTGGAGGCTCTCGTGGAACTGCTACTCATCCTCGTGATCGTCGCGGCAGTCGGATTCCTTGTCGTGCGAAGCCGGAGCACCCGGGCGGGGCAGGCAGCGAACCAGCTCGAGGACGCCGAAGCGGACGCCCGGCAGGCCATCGAGCGTCTCGGCGGGCAGGTCTACAACCTGGTCGGTTCGGACGACGCGTCCAAGCAGGCGCTGGCCGACGCGTCCGAGCGTTACAACGCGGCCGGATCGCAGATCGATCAGGCCAGCACCCCGGTGCAGGCGCGTCTCGCCAAGCAGACCGCCCTCGAAGGCCTGTATTACATCCGTGCCGCGCGCATCGCGATGGGGATGGATCCCGGTCCCGAGATTCCCACGCTCGAGGGCCAGAAGGTGGCCGGCCAGGTCACCGAGGACCGGGAGGTCGACTTCGAGGGACGGCAGGTCGCCGCGTCACCGAATCCCTCGTCGAAGACGCCCAACTTCTACCCGGGCGGTCGCGTCGCGGGGCGTCCCGTCCCCGCGGGCTGGTACTCGGAGCCATGGTGGAAACCGGCGCTCATCGCAGGCGCCTGGGGCGTCGGATCGATGTTCTTGTTCTCCGCGATGTTCACCGGAATGTCGGGTGTGGCGTACGGCGCCCAGGACTGGGAGAGCGGTCGGGGCGACGCCGCCGCCGATGCCGGAGACACAGGCGGTGACGGTGGAGACGGCGGGGACACCGGCGGGGACATGGGCGGGGACACCGGCGGGGACGGCGGTGGGCTGATGGACTTCGGCGGCGACGGCGGCTTCGGGTTCGACATCTGAGCCGACTGTCTCCGCGTGACAGCTTTCAGGTCAGGACGGCTGGCAGGTGGGACACCAGAAGAGGTTGCGCCCCTTCATGACCGAATGGGCGACCGGTGTTCCGCAGATCCGGCACGGCGCGCCGGCCCGGCGATAGACGTAGGTTCGGGGACGCCCCTTCGCATAGGGCGGTTCGCCGTGGTCGTCCTCGGGCCTGACCACATGGATCTGGCCGCGCCGCACTGACAGCTTCATGAGGTCGACGAGATCGGCCCACACTGCGTCCCACTCGTCGTGGGACATCTGGCGACCGGGCCGCTCAGGGTGGATCGAATGCCGGAACAGCACCTCGGCCCGATAGACGTTACCGATTCCTGCGACTACGGCTTGGTCCATGAGCAGAGCTCCGATCGCCGTCTTCGACGAAGAGATCCGATTCCACGCCTTCTCGGGATCGGCGTCCTTGCGGAGTGGATCCGGTCCCAGGCGCGCTTCGAGCGCCGCGACCTGGAGTTCATCGTGCAGTTCACATGCCGTCGGACCGCGGAGGTCGGTGCCGAATTCGGCACCGACCATCCGCATCCGCACCTGGCCCACCGGCGGCTCCATCGGAACAGGGGCCTCGGTGAAAGCGCCGTAGAGCCCGAGGTGGACGTGGACGGCGAATCCGCCCTCGTAGTGGTGCCAGAGATGTTTGCCCCACGCCTCCGCCTTCACGAGCACGCGCCCGTCGAGGATCGCTGCCTCTTCCGCGAATCTGCCCTGCGGGCTGGACACCCGCACCGGCGCACGGCCGAACCGGCGCTGGTGCAGGCGCGCCAGCCGATGAAGCGTGGGGCCCTCAGGCATCGGTGTTCTCTCGTCAGGCCTCAGGCAGTGCCGGGGCGACGCCGGTCTTCTCGTACTCGGCGAGGATGTCGATCCGGCGCTGGTGCCGCTCCTCGTTCGACCACTCCGTGGTGAGGAAGGCGTCGACCATCGCCAGAGTCTCCTCGAGCGAGTGCATGCGTCCGCCGATACCGATCAACTGTGCGTTGTTGTGCTGACGCGCCAGTTGCGCCGTCTCCACGCTCCACGCCAGCGCGCAGCGGGCGCCGGGGACCTTGTTGGCTGCGATCTGCTCGCCGTTGCCGCTGCCGCCCAGAACGATGCCGAGACTGCCCTCGTCCTCGACGACCCGGCGAGCCGCCTCGATGCAGAAGGCGGGGTAGTCGTCGACGGCGTCGTAGACGTGAGCACCGCAGTCGACGGCCTCGTGACCGGTAGCGGTGAGGTGTTCGATGATCTCGTTCTTACGTTCGAATCCGGCATGGTCGGCACCCAGGTATACGCGCATGACTGGTGATTCTGTCAGGCGACGCCGGCGAATCGTGTCACGACCCCGGGACGCCTATCGTGATCAGCATGTATCCCGACAACGGACAGAATTGGGGACACGTGCATCCGGGACACCGGCCGCCGCCCGTGCAGCCGCAGTGGAACACCGGAATGGGGTGGACGCCTCCCCCGTTGCCCGCTCCGGGGCTGATGCCGAACGACCGTCCCGCGAGGCATTCGTGGGAGATCCCGCTCCTGGTGTGCGCCGTCGCCCTGACGGTGGTGGCCTACGCCGCGGCGATCGTGTCGCTCGTACTCGGTGTCGTCTCCACCTGGGTCCTGATTGTGCTCGTCGCCCCGATTCTCATCGCCATCGGCCGTGGGCAGTTGTACGGCTCGCAACAGGTGAACGGCATCAAGATGACACCCACCCAGTTCCCGGACGGGTACCGCTTGGTGGCGGAAGCGGCGGCTCGGTTCGGTATGGCCGAACCTCCCGACGCGTATGTCGTCCTCGGGAACGGCCGGATCAACGCATTCGCGTCCGGGCACGGATTCCGCCGTTTCGTCGTGGTGTACAGCGACCTCTTCGAGATCGGCGGGGAGGCCCGCGAACCCGATGCCCTCGCTTTCATCATCGGCCACGAGGTGGGGCACATCGCTGCGGGTCACGCCTCCTACTGGCGGCAGCTGGGGCAGTTCGCGGCCAACTACATTCCCGTCGTCGGATCAGCACTGTTCCGGTCCATGGAGTACACGGCCGACAATCACGGCTTCTGCGTCAGACCGCAGGGGGCTCGCGGCGCGATGGGTGTCCTCGGTGCGGGAAAGTACCTCGTCAGCGTCGTCGGCTTCGACGAGCTTGCCGATCGGGCCACCACCGAACGCGGGTTCTTCCCGTGGTTCGTCAACCTGCTGTCGGGGCATCCGGTTCTCACCTGGCGCGCGGCGGCGCTGCGAAACCGCACCCGACACGGTCATCTCTTCGTCAAGCCCGGCCAGATCTACCGCGATCCGCAGCAACTGCAATACGCGATCGACCCGGCCGGACCCGCCCGGATGTGAGCGTGGTTCAGTCGAACTCGGGATCTTCGGTGCGCGTGCGCTTGAGCTCGAAGAAGTGCGGGTAGCCGGCCAACGCGACCGCGCCGTCCCACACCTTGCCTGCGTCCTCACCGCGCGGAATGCGTGACAGCACCGGGCCGAAGAACGCGACCCCGTTGACGTGGATCGTCGGTGTACCGACATCCGGTCCCACGGCGTCCATTCCGGCAGCGTGGCTCTCGCGCAACGCGGTGTCGTACCGGTCCGATTCGGCTGCGTCCGCGAGCTCGGCCGGCAGCCCTACCTCGGCGAGAGACTTGACCACGACGTCAGCGAAATCCTTGTTGCCTTCGTTGTGGATCTTCGTGCCCATCGCCGTGTACAGGGGCAGCAGGATGTCGTCGCCATGCTGCTGCGCAGCGGCGATCAGCACCCGGACCGGTCCCCACCCTTTGTCCATCAATTCCTGATACTGCTCGGGCAGTTCCCGGCCCTCGTTGAGGACCGCCAGGCTCATCACGTGAAAGTTGGCCTCGATGTCACGGACCTGTGTGACCTCGAGGATCCATCGGGACGTGATCCAACACCACGGGCACAGCGGGTCGAACCAGAAATCAGCAGTGTCCTTCGCGGTTCCAGCGTTCGTACCAGCACTCACGTGATACTCCTTCTCGATCATGTCGTCAGCCCATTCCAGGTCTACGGGTAGTCAACACGCAGGTGCGGCGAATCCTTCCCGCCCGCCCCGCGCACGGCAGTAGGGTCGAGGTGATCAGCCAGTGGCATCGGCTGGAAGGGAGTTTCCCATGTCTTCCACTCGTACGTTCGTCGTTGTCGGCGGTGGTCTCGCAGGCGCGAAAACCGCGGAGGCCCTGCGCGCCAGGGACTTCGACGGCGCGGTCGTCCTCCTGTCCGAAGAGGACCATCTCCCCTACGAGCGGCCTCCACTGTCGAAGGAACACTTCGCGGGCAAGAAGGTCCTCAGCGATTTCATCGTGCACCGCGGCGACTGGTACCGCGACCACCATGTGGATCTGCGACTCGGCACCGCTGCCACCGCGCTGGATCTCGCCGGCCACACCGTGACTCTGCCGGACGGTTCGACCCTCGCCTACGACAAGCTGGCACTCGCCACCGGATCGCGGTCTCGCCGGCCACCGATCTCGGGCTCGGATGCTGCCGGTGTCCACTATCTCCGCACTGTTGACGAATCTGACGCTCTCATCGAAGCAGTAGCCGACCGGGGCCGACTGGTCGTGATCGGTGCCGGCTGGATCGGGCTCGAAGTCGGCGCGTCCGCGCGGGAACGGGGCGCCGATGTCACGCTGGTGGAGGCCGCGGAGGTTCCGCTCGGCAACTCGATCGGCCCCGAGATCGGCACAGTCTTCGCGGAACTGCACCGAGAGCACGGCGTCCACCTGCATCTGGCCACGAAGGTCGAGGAAATCGTGGTCGAGAACGGCCGGGCAACCGGGGTGCGACTCGGTGACGGCACCGTGCTGCCCGCCGACGCCGTCCTGGTGGCCGTCGGCGCCGCCCCCAACGTCGAACTCGCCGAGCAGGCCGGACTCGACGTCGCCGGCGGTGGCGTGCTCGTCGACGCGGGACTGCAGAGCAGTGACCCCGACGTCGTCGCGGTGGGCGACATCGCCGCGCAACTGCATCCGCGGCTCGGAACTCGTATCCGGGTCGAGCACTGGGCCAATGCACTCAACCAGCCCGCAGTCGCCGCCGCCACGATGCTCGGCCACGCGGCGCAATACGACAACCTTCCGTACTTCTTCACCGACCAGTTCGACCTCGGTATGGAGTACGTGGGATACGCACCGCACGGTTCCTACGACCGGGTCATCGTGCGCGGCGACTACGCCACCCGCGAGTTCGTTGCTTTCTGGCTCGATTCCGGCAACCGGGTGCTCGCCGGGATGAACGTCAACATCTGGGACGTCACGGATCAGATCAAGCAACTGGTGTCCTCGTCGTCCCCGGTAGACCCCGACCGCTTGGCCGATCCGGCGGTCCCCCTGGCCGACGTCTCCGGTTAACGACGCGAGCCCAGTCGTGATGGGATGGCAGCATCGAGTACGAGCATCGCCGCCCATCACGAGGAGACCTTTGTGGCCCCACCGAACCTGACCCGCGAACAGGCAGCCGAGCGCGCCCGGCTGCTGACCGTCGACAACTACCTCATCGAACTCGACCTCACCGACGGAGCAGGGAAGCCCGGTGTGCAGACGTTCAGCTCACGCACCACCGTCACCTTCGCGGCTACCGCAGGATCATCCACGTTCATCGACATTATCGCGGCCCGTGTGCATTCGGCCACCTTGAACGGCTCCCCCGTCGACGTGTCGGACTACGACGAGTCCACCGGCATCGCACTCACCGATCTGACCGAGACCAACGAACTGGTCATCGAGGCCGACTGCGTCTACTCCCACACCGGTGAGGGAGTGCACCGATTCGTCGATCCCACCGATCAGACTGTGTACCTGTACTCCCAGTTCGAGACGGCCGACGCCAAGCGTATGTTCGCCTGCTTCGATCAGCCGGATTTGAAGGCGACGTTCGATGTGCACGTCACCGCCCCCACCGATTGGAAGGTGATCTCGAACTCCGCCGCCGTCGAGACCGTCGAGGCCGAGCCGGGACGCCACCGCTTCCGCACCACCCCGAAGATGAGCACCTACCTGGTCGCGCTCATCGCCGGACCGTACGCCGAGTGGACCGACACGTACTCCGACGAGCACGGTGCCATTCCGCTCGGAATCTTCTGCCGCGCCTCGCTTGCCGAGCACATGGACGCCGAGCGTCTGTTCACCGAAACGAAGCAGGGCTTCGACTTCTATCACCGCAATTTCGGAACGCCCTACGCGTTCGGCAAATACGATCAGCTCTTCGTGCCCGAGTTCAACGCGGGGGCAATGGAGAACGCCGGTGCCGTCACCTTCCTCGAGGACTACGTGTTCCGGTCCAAGGTGACCCGAGCATCGTACGAGCGTCGGGCCGAGACCGTACTGCACGAGATGGCGCACATGTGGTTCGGTGACCTCGTCACCATGCGCTGGTGGGACGACCTCTGGCTCAACGAGTCATTCGCCACCTTCGCGTCGGTACTGTGCCAGAGCGAGGCCACCGAGTACACCAGTGCGTGGACGACTTTCGCCAATGTCGAGAAGTCGTGGGCGTACCGTCAGGACCAATTGCCGTCCACTCACCCCATCGCCGCAGACATCCCCGATCTCGCCGCCGTCGAGGTAAATTTCGACGGCATCACCTACGCCAAGGGCGCGTCCGTCCTCAAGCAGCTCGTCGCCTACGTCGGACTCGAGCCGTTCCTCGCCGGGCTGCGGGACTACTTCCGCGAGCACGCGTTCGGCAACGCGACATTCGACGACCTGCTTGGCGCGCTCGAGAAGTCCTCGGGCCGTGACCTGTCCGACTGGGGTGCGCAGTGGCTCAAGACCACGGGCCTCAACATCGTGCGCCCCGACTTCGAGGTGGACGCCCAGGGTAAGTTCAGTCGCTTCAGTGTGATCCAGGAAGGTGCCACACCGGGTGCCGGCGAGCGTCGCGTGCACCGCATCGCCGTAGGAGTCTACGGCGATCGAGACGGCAAGCTGGTGCGTACGCATCGAGCCGAACTCGACCTCGAGGCCACAGAACGCACCGAGGTCGCCGAACTCGTGGGTGTGGAGCGCGGGCAACTGATCTTGGTCAACGACGACGACCTCACCTATTGCTCGGTCCGGCTCGATCCGGACTCCCTCGCCACGGTCATCGAGCGGATCGGAGACATCGCCGAATCCCTCCCCCGCACCCTCGTCTGGTCTGCAGCGTGGGAGATGACACGTCAGGCCGAGCTGAAGGCACGGGACTTCGTCGCTCTGGTGCAGCGCGGCATCAGCGCCGAGACCGAGGTCGGTGTGGTGCAGCGGCTGCTGATGCAGGCTCATACCGCACTCGGAAGCTACGCCGACCCCGAGTGGGCGAAGGAGCACGGTTGGCCCGACTTCGCGAACCGGCTTCTCGAGCTGGCCCGGGAGGCCGAGGCGGGATCGGACCACCAGTTGGCGTTCGTCAACGCGCTGACCGGTGCACACCTTTCGGCCTGGCACACCGAGGTCCTGCAGGAATTGCTCGACGCCGAACCGGACACCGTCGGACTGCCCGGCCTCGTAGTCGACACGGATCTCCGCTGGCGGATCGTGGGGGCACTCGCCGGAGCCGGTGAAATCGATGCCGACGGCATCGAATCGCCGTTCATCGACGCCGAGGCCAAGCGCGACCCCACGGCGGCAGGCGCCCGCCAGGCTGCGGCGGCAGCCACCCTCCGGCCCCAGTCGGCCGTCAAAGAGCAAGCATGGACCAAGGTGGTCGGCGACGACTCCCTACCGAACATCACCGCCCGAGCCATCATCGGCGGGTTCTCCGGACCGGGCCAGTCGGACCTGCTCGAGCCGTACGTGGCCCGCTACTTCGCGGATATTCCCGCGGTGTGGGAGCGGCGGTCGAGCGAAGTGGCACAGACCGTCGTGGTCGGCCTGTACCCGTCCTGGTCGATCAGCGAGAAGTCGGTGACCGCGGCCGACGACTTCCTGGCCGGTGATCACCCGCCCGCCCTGCGCCGGCTGGTGGTGGAAGGCCGCGCGGGCATCGTCCGCTCCCTGGCGGCACGCAAGTTCGACGCGAGCTGATCCTGTCGCGGGGCGACTGGATCTCTCGACGCGTCAGATGCGTCGGAAGGTCCGTTCGCCCCGCTGGGGACCAGTGTCAGTCCGGGAGGATCGGCACCGAAACGCCCTGGTCCCGGCCGAGTAGCACGGCGCGGGTGACGGCCGACGACCCGAAACGGTCGCGGACGCTGTCGAGCGTGGTGTCGAGGGCACTGCTGGAATACGGGTCGAACGGCAGTGCCAGCTGCTGGGGGCAATCGTCCTCGAGGTTCGCGACCGCGACACCGACGAGGGTGATTCCCTTCGACTCGATCGTGGGCATCGCCTTGTCGAGCAAGCCGCGGGCCGAGACGAGGATGGTCTGCGTCTGCGCCGTAGGCTGCGAGAGGGTATGCGAGCGTGTCACCCGGGTGAAGTCGTCGAAACGAAGGCGAAGCACAACCGTCCTGCCTACCCGCCGACCGCGGCGGAGCCGACTCGTCACCCGGTCGACCAAGGTGACGAGGGCGGCATCGACGTCCTCCCGTGACTTCGGCCGCCGTCCGAGGGCGTGCTGGGCGCCCACCGATCTCCGCCTGCGCCCGACCTCCACCGGACGCGGGTCGCGGGCCCACGCGAGCGCGTGCAGGTGATGACCCGCGGCGGGGCCGACGATGGTGACCAACACCTCTTCCGGATAGTGGGCCAACTGCCCGACGGTCGCGATCCCGGCGTCGCGGAGCTTGCCGGATGTGACCGCACCGACGCCCCACAGCCGTTCGACCGGCAATGGATGAAGGAACTCGAGTTCCCGATCGGGCGACACGTGCAGCAGGCCGTCGGGCTTTCCCACTGCACTCGCGACCTTTGCGAGGAACTTGGTGCGGGCGACGCCGACAGTGATCGGCAAGCCCACCTGCTCGCGAACCTCGTGACGCAGTCGTGTGGCGATCTCGACCGGAGTTCCCGCAATCTTGCGCAAACCGGCGACGTCGAGAAAAGCCTCGTCGATCGACAGGCCCTCCACGAGCGGGGTGGTCTGCGCGAACACCTCGAATACCGCCTTGCTCGCGGCCGCGTACGCCGACATGCGTGGACGCACCACGACGGCATGCGGGCACAGACGAAGCGCTTGGGACCCGCTGCCGGCCGTCCGGACCCCGTAGGCCTTCGCTTCGTAGCTGGCCGCCAGTACGACACCGCCGCCCACGATCACCGGGACACCACGCAGGCTGGGGTCGTCCCGCTGTTCCACCGATGCGTAGAACGCATCGAGGTCAGCGTGCAGGATGGTCGCGTCCGGACCACTCGAGATCCGGGGGCGCGAAGACGACGACACGAACATATGTTCGCATCGACCACCGACAGAAGTCGAGCGTCCTCGTCAGAGAAGGTGCCGACGCGTCGTCGACACCCGCTGACACACCGACGGCCCGGCAGCTGAGATGCGCTGGATTACGGCGAGGAGATCGCCGCGCTCATCACCCGGATGGCGCTGACGAGCCCGTCGATCAGGTCGCCGTCCCCGAACGACGCGACAGCGGCGGTAGCACCGAGCTGAGAGACACGATCGGTCACACGATCGGCTACCGCGACACCGCTGCGGATCTCGACCGTTCGCTGGTTCGGCGAGACTGCGATCAGAACGGAACGCTCTGCCTCCGGCGTACTCGGGAACAGCGCGTCGGCTCCGACAGCGGTGTCGACGCCGAGATCACCGATGTAAGCGTTGAACCGCACCTTCGTCATCCGAGTGCCCTCGGTGAGAGCATCGTCGAGGCGCACGAGCTCGTCCGTCGTGAACGGCAGGTCGTCCTCGAAAGGCTCGCCCGCGCGGTGCACGCCCGAGACCCGGCCACTCGCCGTCACAACGCTGCCCACGGGCAGATCCTCTTCGGATACCCGGGACGCGGGAATCAGGTCACCACTTGCCACTTGCCCTGCCTCCAATCAGATCTGCCGAGCCGGCCACAGCGGCATGGCGCCCGCCGAGATGACCATGGGTGGTCACCTCGTCGACGGCACTCCACAGCACGGGTGCGTGCGTCCATTCCTCACCGAGGTGGAACGCAGGCGGCACAGGACCGGGCGTCTTCTTACCGACGAATGACATCGCCGCGAAGAAAGCGGTGATCAACGCCGGAATTCCTACGAATATCAGCACTGTCTCGAGAATGCTCACACGGCAAACGGTAGCCGAGAACCGAGCGAGGCGAAGCGTCAGGGCCGAAGTTCTTCTCCCGTGGCCAGCCGGGAGGTCAGGCCGCGCCTTCGCCCAGGTAGGGCATCCACGAGGGATGGAGATCCTTGGTGGACGCCAGCAGCCGCCAGTGCGGTCCAGAGGGCGGTACCAGGGCGGCCCGGAGCGTCCATCCCAGTTCGCTGAGGAGCTTGTCCGCCTTGCGGTGGTTGCAGGGCGCGCAGCAGGCGACGCAGTTCTCCCACGAATGCTCGCCGCCGCGGCTGCGCGGCACGACGTGATCGACGGTCTCGGCCTTGGCCCCGCAGTACGCGCAGCGGAACCGGTCGCGGTGCATGAGGGCTGCGCGGGTCATCGGGATGCGGGCCCGATAAGGAACGCGGACATAGTTCCGGAGTCGGATCACGGACGGTACCTGCACGGACCACTGCTCGGAGTGCACGACCGGCGCCTGTGGATCTTCGTGGACCGTGTCGGCTTTTCCGCAGGTCATGAGGACGACTGCGCGTCGGGCCGGGAGGGCGGTGAGCGGTTCGTAGGTGACATTGAGCAGCAGCACCCGGCGCTTGATCCAGAGGGGTACCGCGTGCTCGACCGGGAAAGAAGGCCCTGCGCGCTGCGCGGAGCCTTCGGTAATCACTTGTAGTGCAAACGCCCCTGATACCTCGGCACTCCGGGCATCAGTGGGCACAAGTTGTCGGTGCGCGCGGGCGCTGTGTCGATTCTTCATGCGACCTCCGAGAGATTGCCACCAAGTGCATCATGAAATGCCTGCTCGTGCACGCCCATTTTTCGACAAACTTGCAGGGACGGCGGATGAACGGACGGTGACACCACCGTGGGACCGCCCTCCCGGGTGGGCCGGGGTATCCGCCGACGCGAGGTGCCGGGAGGCACGTGCACAATGGAAGACGCCATGACTGACGTGCAGCAGACCTTCTACGAGGCGGTGGGCGGAGCGGAGACGTTCCGCAAGCTCACCGCGCGGTTCTATGAGGAAGTCGCCAAGGACGACATCGTGCGACCCCTGTACCCCGAGGAAGATCTGGGTCCGGCCGAGCGCCGGATGCGGATGTTTCTCGAGCAGTACTGGGGTGGACCGCACACCTACTCCGACGAACGGGGGCATCCGCGCCTACGGATGCGCCACAACCCGTTCAAGATCGGTCCCCTCGAGCGCGACGCCTGGCTGCGGTGCATGCACACGGCCATCGCATCGATCGATTCCGACACCCTGGACGACGCGCACCGCCGTGCCCTGACCGACTACATGGAGATGGCTGCGGCGTCGATGGTGAACTCCGCATTCTGAGCTCCGCCGCGTCGATTACGCCGGTCGAGTCGTGGCGCGCACGAACCTTTGGCACGATGGGCGTTTGTGAGTACTCCCGCCGAAACGTCCGCCGACGACATGCAGCCGGCACCCTGGTGGTCCGAAGCGGTCTTCTATCAGATTTATCCTCGATCGTTCGCCGACGCGAACGGTGACGGTGTCGGCGACCTCCGAGGTGTACAGGAGAAGCTGGGTTATCTCGAACTGCTGGGTGTCGATGCCCTATGGCTGAGCCCGGTAATGCGCTCCCCCATGGCCGATCACGGTTACGATGTGTCCGATCCCCGCGACATCGATCCGTTGTTCGGGGACGTAGCCGCCATGAACGAGTTGATCGAGGCCGCGCACGCTCGCCAGATCAAGGTCACGATGGATTTGGTGCCCAACCACACGAGCGTCGAGCACGAGTGGTTCCTGGCGGCCCTCCAGGCGTCACCGGACAGCCCCGAACGTGACCGCTACATCTTCCGCGACGGCCGGGGACCGGATGGCTCCGAACCGCCGAACAACTGGCCGAGCATCTTCGGCGGTCCCGCTTGGACGAGGATCACCGAACCCGATGGTCGGCCCGGGCAGTGGTATTTGCATCTGTTCGCCGCGGAACAGCCCGACCTGAACTGGAACAACCCCGAGGTATTCGAGGACCTCGAGAAGACACTCCGGTTCTGGCTCGACCGGGGAATCGACGGATTCCGGATCGACGTCGCCCACGGAATGGCCAAACCCGAGGGCTTGCCGGACCACGACTGGGACACCAATGCACTTCTACAGAATTCCGACGACGACCCGCGGTTCAACCACCCCTCCGTCCACGACATCCACCGCGGGATCCGGAAGATCTTGAACGAGTACCCCGGCGCCATGGCGGTCGGTGAGATCTGGGTGCGCGACAACGTGCGCTTCGGTGAGTACATCCGCCCCGACGAGCTGCATCTGGGCTTCAACTTCCGCCTTGCCGAGGCCGAATTCTCGGCGGAATCCGTACGCGAGGCCATCGAGAATTCCCTGGCGGCGGTCGTCCAGGTGGGTGCAACGCCCACCTGGACGCTGTCCAACCACGACGTCGAACGGGAGATCACTCGCTACGGCGGCGGTGCGATCGGCCTCGCCCGCGCCCGCGCCATGGCGCTGGTAGAGCTGGCGCTGCCCGGCGCCACGTTCATCTACAACGGTGCGGAGCTCGGGCTGCCCAACGTGGACCTTCCCGATTCGGCCCTGCAGGACCCCGTGTGGGAGCGTTCCGGACGCACCGAACGAGGACGTGACGGGTGCCGCGTCCCGCTCCCCTGGGAGGGTACCGAACCGCCGTTCGGCTTCACCACCACCGGCACGGCCACCTGGCTTCCGATACCTGCGGAGTGGTCCGCACTCACGGTGGAGGCCCAGCTCGAGGATGTCACCTCGACTCTCTCCCTTTACCGTGCTGCACTCGAACAGCGCGCGTTCCGTCCGGAATTTTCCGGTCCGGGCGTCGACTGGTACGGAAGTCCTCCCGGTTGCTTCGCGTTCCGCCGCGGCGGCGGCCTGATCTGTGCGCTCAACGCCACCGACGCGCCGATCTCGTTGCCCCCGGGCGAAGTGCTCCTCAGCAGCGCTCCCCTCGTCGACGGTCAGCTCCCCCCGAACGCTGCTGCGTGGCTCATCTGACGCACACACCCGCCGTCGCGGCCGTAGTCGCCGCCTCGATCTTGTTCGGACCACAGGAACGGCCCAGGCCCTGGCGTCCCGTTCTCTAGGGTTCGATCTCGGCCCGCTCGCTGTCGGCTCTGCCCGGGTGGTGGCAGCCGGCGCGCTGCTCCTCCCTCATGAAGGCCGGGGCCGGTCCCGAAGCCGCCATGGGACAGATGTTCGGACTCGGCGGCCTGTTCCTGCTTCCCGTTCTGGTAGCCAGCTGGCGCGGCGGTCTGAACACAGCGGCGGGAGCTACCGCCACCGTCTATTTGGTGGTGGTTCCGACGGTGCCGGCGTATCTGTTGTTCGCGGCCGGTTTGCGGCGTCTGCCGCCTGCCACGGTTGCCACTCTTACCCTGACCGAACCCGTCGTCGCGGCGCTCCTCGGCACCGCGATACTCGGCGAGCAACTGACCGTCGTCGCAGGCATCGGGACGGCCGCTGTCGTTACGTCTCTCGCCGTGAGCACGCTCCGAACGCGTGAGGTGCTTACCGCGTGACCGACAGCGGGATCGTCCCGCCGCGGTGACGGTAGACGGACCCGAACCGGGCATCCACCCGAAGCCACGACGCGGTGGCGCGGACCCGGACCAGCTCCGAGGCGTCGATGCGTTCGAGGTCGATGTCGGCCGTCAACCGCTCGGAGCCCGCGTGCGGAATGAATCCGAGCGCGGTGAGGGCAAACACCGCCCTCATCGCGACACCGACCGTCTGCCCGGCACCGTGCACCCGCAGCACCTCTTGATCGAGGAGCGAGGCGGGAGGTCCCTGACTGCTTCCGTGTTCCTGCGCCAGGGCCGCGCCGCGTTGGGCGAGGTCGACCAGTACGCGCGCCGGGACGTCGTCGACGTGCACGAAACCCTCTGCCGGCGGCAGGGCGCCACGCCATGCAGAGTCCATCGAGAATCCGGGGTCGATGTCACCACTGGTCGCCGATTGGAGAGCGGCGAGTAGCTGATCACCTGCGGCGGACGTGTCGTCAGGAGACACCGACCCACTGACCGTGCGCACCGCGAGAACATCGAATCCTGTTGCCGCCCAAACCGTTAGCCGATCGGCCCCCCGCTGCCGCAGGCGAACCACGGCGGATTCGTCGAGCCGGACGACGCGGGTGACGAAGGCGGCGAGGTCACCTCGCTCCGTGGGATCCGGGATGGACAGGACCCGCTCATACACGCTGCCAGCTCTCCAGATATCCGCGCTCGAGTGCGGTGAGCCTGCGCAACCGCTGCGTGTCGATGTCGAAGGCCGCAATCTGCGTCGACGCCACGATCGAGGCAGGCACCGACACGTCGACACCCTTGGGACGCACTTCATACGCGATCGTGAAGTCGACCGCCCGCACCTTCTGCACCCACATCAGGACGTCGAGCGGAGAATCGCTGTGCCGCAGCTGCCCGCGATAACGGACGTGGAGGTCGGCGACGACGGCGCCGTCACGCAGCGTGACCGTCGGCCGGTTGTCCTCGAAAAGCCAGGGAATCCGCGCTTCCTCCAGCAACGTGACCATCCGAGCGTGGTTGATGTGCTGGAAGACATCCATGTCCGACCACCGAACTTCGACCTCCGCGTGAAAACCCTCGCTCAACGTCATACCTCCGATCGGGTGCCCACACCTCGCACCATGCTGCGTACCTGACGCGCCGCCACCGAGAGCGTCGCGAGGTCAAGGGTCCCAGACTCGAAAATTTCGGTGAGAGCGGACCTCGCCCGACCCAGTCGGGAGGCGTTGGTGGATTCCCAGTCGTCGATCTTTTCGCGGGGAGTCTCGTCTGGCTCACCGCCGAGGAGCACTTCCATCGTGAGCTGCCGCAACGAGCTGTAGAGGTCGTCCCGCAACGCCAACCGGGCAAGCGAATGCCACCGGTCACCGCGAGCCAGGTTGGAGACGGCGCTGAGCAGCCAGTCGATTCCGAGGTGAGCGTCGAGTTCGTAGTACAACTCGGCGACCTCGTCGATGTCCCGCTCGGCAATGTCGGACACGTCGCTGATGTCGAGGAGGCAGTACAGATCGAGCAGACGGAATACGTCGAAGGCAATGTCCTCGGGAGCACCGCGGAGAATCAGGGGCCGCGCCCTGGTTTCGAGGTCCTCGAGCTGATGGCCCTTCAGCAGGTGGGGGACCTTGGGTGACATCTTCCGGACATCGGTCGAGTAACGCGCGATCTCCGCTCCCACGGCCAACGGCTGCGGCCGGTTGGTGAGGAACCACCGCGACGCACGATCGAGTACCCGCCCCGATTCGAGGATCAGGTCGTCCTCGAGCGCCGCCGGAAGGTGCTCGGATCGAATCCGCGTCCACACATCGGGGAGAGCGAAGATCTCGGTCACTGCGGCGTAGGCTCGAATGGCGTCGGTGCTGCTCGCCCCGGCCTCGTCGGCCAGCCGGTACGCGAAGGTGATGCCGCCGTTGTCGATGGTTTCGTTCGCGAGCATGGTCGCCACGATCTGCCGGCGCAGGGGGTGCGCTTTGATCGCGGCGCGGAAGCGCTCCCGCAGAATCCTCGGGAAGTACCGCGGAAGGCGCGGCGCGAACGTCTCGCTGTCGGGCAGATCGGTGGCGAGAAGATCATCTTTCAGCGCCAGCTTCACGTGCGCGACAAGGGTGGCGAGTTCCGGTGACGTCAGACCTTGACCAGCCTGACGGCGGCGGGTGATCTCGGCCTCCGTGGGGAGTACCTCGAGCTTCCGATCGAGCCCGCGCCGCTTCACCAAGTCGGCGATCTGCCGCCGGTGAACGGTAAGCATCGGTACCGCACTTGTTCGGGAGACACCAAGCAGATTGTTCTGCGTGATGTTGTCGGCAAGGACGAGGTCGGCGACCTCGTCGGTCATCGAGGCCAGGAGAGGATTGCGCTCCTCGGACGGCAACGCTCCACTGCCCACCAGTGAGTCGAGAAGGATCTTGATGTTCACTTCGTGGTCGGAGCAGTCGACGCCTGCCGAGTTGTCGATGGCGTCGGTGTTGATTCGTCCACCGTTCTGGCTGTACTCGATTCGGCCCAGAGCCGTGACCCCGAGGTTGCCGCCCTCCCCCACGACCCGGGCACGCACCTCGTTGCCGTCGATCCGGACGGCGTCGTTGCTCTTGTCGCCGACCATCGCATTGGTCTCGGCCGACGCCTTGATGTACGTGCCGATGCCGCCGTTCCACAACAGGTCGACCGGTGCGCGCAGGATGGCACGTACAAGTTCCGGTGGAGACAGTTCGGTGATCGTGTCGTCCAGCCCGAGGGCCGCGCGCGCCGCAGCGCTGAGCGGAACCGATTTACGTGTCCGGTCCCACACTCCCCCGCCTTCACTGATCAGGCTCGTGTCATACTCTGCCCACGACGAACGAGGAAGAGCGAACAGCCGGGAACGCTCCGCAAAGGACTGCGCCGCATCGGGATCGGGGTCGAGAAAAACGTGGCGATGGTCGAATGCCGCGATCAGCCGAATGTGCCGGCTCAGCAGCATTCCGTTTCCGAACACGTCACCGCTCATGTCACCGACACCGACGACGGTGAAGTCCTCACGCTGAGTGTCCAGCCCCACTTCCCGGAAGTGCCGCTTGACGCTCTCCCACGCGCCGCGCGCCGTGATGCCCATTTCCTTGTGGTCGTATCCCGCTGACCCACCGGACGCGAAAGCGTCACCCAACCAGAAGCGGTAATCCTGGGCAACGGAATTGGCGAGGTCCGAGAATTTGGCAGTGCCCTTGTCCGCGGCGACGACCAGATACCGGTCGTCACCGTCCCGGCGTACCACCCGGTGGGGCGGTACCACTTTGCCCGATGTCTGGTCGACATTGTCGGTGAGGTCCAACAGTCCTGAGATGAAAGTGCGGTACCTGTCCTGACCTGCCTCGAGCGCTGCCATCCGGTCGACTGCAGCATCGCCCGTGGGAATCGGCGAATTCTTGACGACGAATCCGCCTTTCGCACCGACGGGCACGATGACGGCATTCTTCACGGCCTGCGCCTTCGCCAAACCCAGGATCTCGGTGCGGAAATCCTCACGCCGGTCCGACCAGCGAAGGCCACCGCGGGCCACCGGCCCGAACCGGAGGTGCACACCCTCGACGTCCGGGGAGTACACGAAAATCTCGAACCGGGGGCGAGGTTTCGGCAGTTCCAGGATTCTCGACGGATCGAGTTTGATGGACAGGTACTCGCGCCGGTTCCCTGCCTCGTCCGTGACGAAGTAGTTGGTACGCAAGGTGGCTTGGATCAGGCCGAAGAGGCCACGCAAGATGCGATCCGCGTCGAGGCTGACTACCCGATCGATGAACTGCTCGAGCCGGGCCTCGAGTTCGGACACCCGCTCGACGGACGGAGTGTCAGGATCGAACATGGCCTCGAACAGTTCGACCAACGTGCACGCCGAACGCGGATTGGCCAGGGTCACACCCTCGATGTGGAACTGGCTGTAGGGAAACCCTGCTTGTCTCAGGTATTTCGCGTACGCGCGCAGGATTGCCGCCTGTCGCCAAGCCAACCCGGCCCGCAGGACCAGTTCGTTGAAACGGTCCGCTTCGGCACGTCCGAACCACACAGCGGTGAATGCTTCGGTGAAGCGTCTCTGAAGTTTCGGCGACGAACTCTCTCCTTCGTCGGCCAACTCGGCATCCAGGTCGTCCTCCACCGAGTCACGCAGCAACTCGGCCGGGACCGACAGCCCGAAATCATATATCCAGCAACTGAACCCGTCCGGCCGGGGAACCGCATACGGCCGTTCGTCGAGCACCTCGACTCCAAGACTCTGCAGAACGGGAAGCACCTTGCTGAGCGAGATTCCCTCGCCCCCGACGTACAGGGTGAGACGCCAGTGCCCCACCACGGCATCGGGGTCACGGTAGAGATGGAGGTTGATCGCCCCCTCGTCCAACGCTTCCAGTCGCACCAGATCATCGAGAGCACGCGCGGCGTCGAAGTCTTCCTTGTACCCCTCCGGCAGTGCGTTCGCATAGCGTTGCACCAGAACCGAATCCACGCCTGGTGTGACCGCGACGAGGTCACCGAGATGATCGCCCCAACTGCGACTCGCCTCGGACAGCATCGTCTGGATGCGATCACGATCGGAATCCGAAAGAGCGAGCCGCGTGCCCATCTCCTCGGCAGTTCGGCGGACGGTGACGTGCAACAGTGCAAGGTCGAGTTCGGTGACCCGGGCGGTGTACTCGAGTGTGCCGCCCCCTAATTCGCGAAGGAGAATGTTCTGCATCGCGATCCGCACCCGCGTCGTGTACCGGTCCCGGGGAAGGTAGACCAGGCACGAGACGAACCGGCCGAGGAAGTCTTCCCGCACGAACAGACGGAGCTGCCGGCGCAAACCGATGCTGTGCACGGCCGTCACGGTGTCGAACAATGTGTCGGCGTCGCTGGAGAACAATTCTGCCCGCGGGAACGACTGGATGACCTCGAGCATGGCCTGCCCTGAGTACGAGTTCAGCTGGAAGCCCGCACGATCGATGACTGCACGCACGCGGCGTGCGATCACGGGAATGTCGAGGACGTTCTCATGTAGCGCGGTGACGGTGAAGACGCCGAGGAACCGATGCTCGCCCACGATGGTGCCGTCTCGGTCGAGGATGCTGACCCCGACATAGAACGGGTACACAGAACGGTGCACGGTGGCCGGGAACGAGCCCTGGGTCAGCACCAGCAGCGGGCGGTCCGGTATCTGCGCCGCGGGGGGAAGGCCGAACGGTCCGTCCGAAACGGCGTCGGACCGCAACAAGCCGAGCCCACTCCCCGCGGCGACCTGCAGTTTCTGTTCTCCGGGCGAGTCGGGCTCTCCTAGCTTGAATCGGCGATACCCCAGGGCCGCGTAGTTACCCTGCGACATCCACCGAAGGAGGTCGGCGCAGTCTTCGAGTTCTTCCTTCGTCGCGCCCGGCCTCGGCGCCGATGCCTCGAGTTCGTCGGCGAGGTCCCGCTGGAGAGACCGCATGGCGTCGGTGTCCCGGACCACCTGCCGGACATCAGACAGGACGTTCCCGACTTCCGTCTCGAGCTTGTCCAGAACGGTGGATTCTGCACGTGGATCGAGCTGAACGTGAATCCACGACTCAGTGAGGCGGTGCTCGGTGGCGTCAGTACTCTTGTCTCCGAGCAGGATTCCGCGGAGGGAACCGATGGGATCGCGGTGTACCGAGATGATCGGGTGGACGAATTCGCTGATGCCGATGCCGAGTCGGTTGAGCAGCCCGGTGATCGATTCGACGAGCAGCGGCATGTCGTCGGTGACGATCTGCAGGGAGGCACCGAGGTGGCGGCCGTCTCCCGGGCGATAGACCCGGGTCACCGCTCGCTCCGGCGGGCGTTGCAGTGCAAGTGTGAGATGGGCGGCGAGGACGGCATCGGAGGCGCCGTTGACCGCGCTTTCGCTGTCGCCGCGATCGACATGCCGGAAGTACGTGGCGGCGAGGGCCGGCACCTGAGATCTCAGCGCCTCGGGCAGGTTCCGAGCCCACTCCGCATCCCTCAGTGCTGCCGATTCCGTCATCGGTGGTCACATCCTCTTCGTCCGATCGCCGCGGGCAGTACTCCTCGAGACTAGCCCGCGGCGGTCGGAACGGAGAGTGAACTTCAGGCCGCCGCGCGCCCCGCTGGTCAGCCAGTGGTGATCGGTGCGAGGTACCGCTCGAGCCCTGCCCGTTCCGCGTCGGACAGGGGGCGTGAGCGCTCGGTCTTCACGTCGAAGGCCACCAGCAGGGCGTCCCCCGTTCCACAGACTGCCCCGGACCGGTCGGTGACGACATGCCGAATCGTGTACGACGACGTGCCCAGGTGCTGCACTGACACGTCGACTTTCAGCGGACCGGAGTGGTCGGTGATGATTCGTAGGAACTCGACGTCCATCTTGCGCACCACCATCGCGCCGGGACGCGCACCGGCGGCAGCCAATTCCGTCGTCAGGAAATGGATCCGTGCTTCCTGCATGTACTCGACGAATCGGGTGTTGTTGACGTGTCCGAGTCTGTCGGAGTCGCCCCAGCGCACCTGCACCTCGTAGGTGAAGACCTTCGGCTCTCCCACATCAGTCCCGGGTGAGCTTGCGGTGGGTGACACGGTGCGGACGCGCTGCGTCCGGTCCGAGACGTTCGACCTTGTTCTCCTCGTAGCCTTCGAAGTTGCCCTCGTACCAGTACCAGGCAGCCTCGTTGTCGCCGAAACCGCCTTCCCACGCAAGGATGTGCGTGCAGGTCCGGTCGAGGAACCACCGATCGTGGGAGATCACGACGGCGCAGCCGGGGAACTGCTCGAGCGCGTTCTCCAGCGAGCCGAGCGTTTCGACGTCGAGGTCGTTGGTCGGCTCGTCGAGGAGGATCAGGTTGCCGCCCTGCTTGAGGGTCATGGCCAGGTTCAACCGGTTCCGCTCACCACCGGAGAGCACACCGGCCGGCTTCTGCTGGTCATGGCCCTTGAACCCGAAGGAGCTGATGTACGCGCGGGACGGCATTTCGGTCTGACCGACGACTATGTGATCGAGACCGTCCGACACGACCTCCCACACCGTCTTGTCGGGGTCGATCCCGGTGCGGTTCTGGTCGACGTAGCTGAGCTTGACGGTCTGACCGATCTTCACCTCGCCGGCATCCGGTTCCTCGAGACCGACGATGGTCTTGAACAGTGTGGTCTTACCGACACCGTTAGGCCCGATGACACCGACGATTCCGTTGCGCGGGAGTGTGAACGACAGATCTTTGATCAGTACGCGGCCGTCGAAACCCTTGTCGAGGTTCGAGACCTCGACCACCACGTCACCGAGGCGGGGCGGCGCCGGGATCTGGATTTCGTCGAAGTCGAGCTTGCGGGCCTTCTCCGCCTCGTTCGCCATCTCTTCGTACCGGTCGAGGCGGGCCTTGTTCTTGGCCTGACGGGCCTTCGCTCCGGAGCGGACCCAGGCCAGCTCCTCCTTGAGGCGCTTTTGCAGCTTCTGGTCCTTCTTGCCCTGGACCTCGAGGCGGGCAGCCTTCTGCTCCAGGTAGGTGGAGTAGTTGCCCTCGTAGGGGTACAGACGGCCGCGGTCGACCTCACAGATCCACTGTGCCACGTGGTCGAGGAAGTACCGGTCGTGGGTGACGGCCAGGATGGCACCGGGGTAGGCCGCCAAATGCTGCTCCAGCCACAGGACGCTCTCCGCGTCGAGGTGGTTGGTGGGCTCGTCGAGCAGCAGCAGGTCGGGCTTGCTGAGTAGCAGTTTGCAAAGGGCGACGCGGCGCTTCTCACCACCGGAGAGGTGAGTGACCATCTCTTCCGGCGGCGGACAGCGCAGTGCATCCATCGCCTGCTCGAGCTGGGAGTCGATTTCCCAGGCGTCGGCGTGGTCGAGCTTCTCCTGGAGGTTTCCCATCTCCTCCATCAGCTCGTCGGAGTAGTCGGTGGCCATCAGCTCGGCGATCTCGTTGTAGCGCTTGAGCTGGACCATGGTCTCGCCCAAGCCCTCCTCGACGTTCTCGCGAACAGTCTTGGATTCGTCGAGCTTGGGCTCCTGCATCAGGATCCCGACGGATGCCCCGGGAGCCAGGAAAGCCTCACCGTTGCCCGGCTGATCCAGCCCCGCCATGATCTTGAGGATGCTGGACTTACCCGCGCCGTTCGGGCCGACCACACCGATCTTGGCGCCGGGGTAAAAGCTCATCGTGACGTCATCGAGGATGACCTTGTCACCGTGCGCTTTGCGCACCTTCTTCATCGTGTAAATGAACTCGGCCACGCCGTAAGTCTCCTAGCTGGGGTTTATCGCGTATGACCTGGGGATTCTCTCGCAGATCCCCCGCGTGTCATCTGGGCTTCTTTTTATCGATGCTATCGGACACAGCAAATCGGCCCCAGTGAGAGTTGCACCTCTCAACTAGGGCCTCGGAACCCGACGGAAGTGACCCGCCTTGAACCGTAGCCGCAGTGTATCTGCATCCCCTGACAAACCGGCCCGTGTGCGTGAGTTCTTAGCCGCGACGGCCCTCGTCCTCAGCGTGTACGCAGGCAGTCTTGGAGTCCTCAAAGCCTGCATCCACCTCGGGTGGGCAGCATGAACACCCTCGTAGACATTTACTGCGCGCTCTGCGGCGTGCACCTCACCACAGTCAGCCCACCTTCCCCGCCCGTGCCCGTGTACTGCACTGGCTGCCGCAAGCTGCACCACTAACCCCCTGTAGACGCTCCGCGTCGTTCTCAGGGCCAGCCCGACGCTAACCAGCGGCCTCCTGTTGACAGTGCTGACAATCCCCGGAACCAGGTTCGGGGAGTCCCCTAGCTGACTGATCATCCGCCAGAGGATCAACCGACAGCCGCTCACGCTCTCAAGCGCGAGTGGCTAGAGGTCGTGGAGCGGAACAACGGTCAGCGGAAATTGGGAGGTAGGGCTTGGGAGGTTCCAAGCCTTCTGCCTTTAGTCCGTTCCTTCCCTGGACTACACCCGCCACGTAACGAAACGTGCAACCATCCCGTAAACAGACCGGGGCGTCATCCTTTGCCCCCTACACAGAAACCCGAGAACTCCCACCATGAGCACTACCTACGTTGACGGCTTCGGAGAAATTGACAGCACCGGGTACGACGCGGGGGTGAAGATCCTTGCCGCAACCCCCTGCCCCACCTGGTGCATCAAGCCAGCCGGCCACACCGACCCTCTTGATGTGGCCGGAGTACCTGGGGCCAGCGAGTGCGCCTCACGCCTGCACACCGCCTACCGTTGGAAGGCGGACGAAGAGTTCGGCGCGGACGAGGTTGCTGTCGAGGCTTTGGAATACGCCTACCTCGACGGAACTGTGATGCTCGATGCCGCTGAGATGTACGCGCACATCAAGGACGTTCCCGACGCCCATGAGGCCGAAGGTTTTGCTGCACACCTGATCGCTGCCGCTGCCGCCCTCCGGTCTACTCGGAATGATGGCTAGTCCCTGAACGCAAAAGGGCGGCCCCGGAATCCCACTCAAGGGAACCGGGGCCGACCTGTATGCGTCGAACACGATTGAACCATGACGAACGTGAGCACTTCATGCTGTGGACACTCGAACTGCTTCACGACCGCAGAGAACGCAGGGACCGTGGCCGGCAGCTTCCCTCCGACGACCCCGATACCCGCACAACGGACGCTACCTCAGACGAGTAGGAGATGTCGAACATGCGTTCGATTAACGGTAGCCTTAGAGTGTGCCACCGAAGGTTGAACCAGCCCCCGAATTCTGCCCGAACGGACACCGACTGATCGGTGGTCAGTGCTTGGTCGGCTGGGTTGTCTGCTCATGTGAAGCGACTACCTACGGCGGCCACCGTTCATTCTTCTGCCCCCGCTGTGGGAGCACCTTGCTCGTCCCACCTTGCGCTGGCCAAGAGTTCGCACCGGGCGAACGCTGGGTGACCCGCGAGCAGATGCCTTAGTCCGCGTTCAACTCACTCACCAAGTCTCGAAGCTTTTTCGGCACCTGAGACGCCTGGATCACCGAGTCCGAAACACCAGACGGCCTCCGACCAGATGGATGTAGCCGCGCGACGACGTTGACACCGCCGTCAGCCCTCGGTTCGGCACATATGCGGACCGCGGCCCGCCCCTTAAATCGCTCACCCTCCGCACAAAACAGGTGACCGGGATGGTCCATCGCCTTCCAATCACGCTTCCCGTTGATGGCGTTCGCCAATGCGTTTCCAAATTCTTCCGCAGACCCATGCCGCATGTCCGGCGCACCTTTTAGCGCTTTGCCAACTACTATTGCGACCGATCGGGGGACGTGAGGTGCCAGGGTTCGAAGGTCCCTAATGTCCCCTTTAACGATTCGCTGCCGCTGCTCGGCCGGGTGGAGTCCGTGGTCGATGGGGTATTTACCACTAAGAAGGTAGAACGCTGTCGCACCCAACGAGTAGATGTCGGAACTTACAGAGCAGTAACCATCATCCGGCGCTGTCTCTGGCGCAACCGTGCAGAAACTGCCATTCCTTTCCGCCCGCCCGTCGCTGTCGAGGAACTCGCACATCTCCAGGTCGGAGACCATCACGTCGTCATCCCCGGATACCAACGCGTTGGCAGGCTTGATATCTCGGTGCACCATCCCCTCTGCATGGATTCGATCGATACCCGCCGCTATGTGCCTCGCACATCGGACAGCCTCTTGGAGACTCAGACCAGTCCCCGCCGCCCTCGACTCAAGATCACCGCCATCTACGAGCGGAGTCACGATGAACCGGATATCGCTGTTAATGACAACGTCAGCGTTGAGTACCGGAATGAGACACCGACTACTCAACTGCTCGAGACGTTGAGCTTCGTGCCACGTGTGCGGTGACCCCTTCAACGGGTCAAGGAGTTTGACCGCTACCAACTTGTCTAGGTTGCGGTCGAACGCCTCGTAGACTTCACCGTCGCTACCCAGCTTGCGCTGGAAGACATATCGGTCATTAATCGTGGTGCCGGCTGGGTACGTGGGCGGGGCCATACCCGTAGGTTACGATCCATTGTGCGAATCTTGGGAATTTCCCTCATACCTGGGGCGGGGAACCCCCGCCTTATTGGAGCGCTACTCGGGGGAACTGTGGAGGCCCCAGACCTCGTCGGTGAATTCACGTTGCGAACAAACGCGTCCGAGTCGTCGGAGCAAGCGGTTGACCTGGCACGCTTGTTACTCGCGAAGTTGCCGGCACTCGACTTCGACGAAGCGGTGATCCGTACAGCGGGGGCCTCCCCGGTAGGGAACCGCTATAAGGCACAGTTCTCACGAGCTCACGCCGAAGGCGCGGTCCTCTTCGTACTTCGGGAACACCTGGGAAAGCCTGTCCGTATCGGCGACCCACAGGCATTCGCGACAGCTGTTGGAATCAAGAAGGTCGATTTAGTAGCAGCAGCCAATGCGGTCTCAAAGAAGCAAGCCGATGCGGTGATCGCTGCCCTGAGTGGCTTGCCTCCCAATTGAGCAGGGTTCACCGTGCGGATCGACAACAACAAGCTCCGATAGCTCGGGGACATGCCATCGTTCGTAGTCGCCAACCAACGAATGGAGGGCAATGCCGACCAACCGACCGGCATTGCCGTTGTCACGCAGCCTCCTAGCTGCGCGAGCCATTAGGGTGCCGCTCGCGATGTTCACGTCAACAATGACTGTGTCGCCGGACCCACCAGCGCACACAGCTGGCTCGATCATCATCGCCGCGCCCAGAACTCGCTCGGCCTGCGGGCTAGCTGCGTACACAGAGAATCCCCCGAAATGCTCATACACGCGTAGGAGGTCGTAGGCCGCACTACGTAAACGCAGTGAGTCATCGAGATTCTCTACGGACTTCGAGCCACGATTGACGATGTCTAGAATATCCATGTCAAGTTCTCCTCACGCTTATGTGACAGTATCGAACGCACCCTCGGCCCGTTCAGGCAACGCCCATACAAGGCAGAAATAGTGCCGCTGACGAGCGTTCTTCGGGACCCCAGCGCCCCATGCGGAGCCGGGGAGAGAAGCGCCACTCTGTGTAGGGGGTGTCAGCAAAGCTGAGGGAGGGTTTACCCCCGGTGCCGAACAATTTGGGGCTTGCGGCCGTGTCAGGCCTACTTCAAGTGCTCACGTCGTCGCGCAACGTACAACGTGGACGGAATTTGCGGTGCCGTGCGTTGCCCGATGAGTCAACGGGGTGAGCAGGTCAGCGAGGGTGATTGACGCCCCGGTTTTGGTCCCGCAACGCCTCTACCAACGGGCGCAACTCGGCCGCAACGGTTGTGCGCTGGGTGTGAGCCAGCCACACCGCGGCAACATCATTCAGCAGCGGGCGCGGGATCACAAACCCGCCGACAACAGCAGCCTTGAGGATCGACTCCACAGCCACGTGCTCTTCGCCCACGTCCAGGGCCTCATCAACCCACTGCCGGGTGCCATCATCGAGGAACGGCTCAGCGTACTCCGATAAGTCGTTGGCAACCTCAAACTCGCCCCTCATGATGGCGAGTCTATGCGGATTGGTGCAGCACGTTGGCGGCATCAAGGACCAGCACATCATGGGGTTGTCCCGCATTGCGTTCGTGGTGATCGTCGGGGAGTTGGTACCGGCGTATCTGCACCGGTTTACCTGCAGCGAGCAACTGCACTGGTCCCGACAACTCATCGAACACCTTCGAGTCGATATGCCCGTACGTATTGCGGAAGTCTTCGGCCTCCGTCAGCAAGTACTCCCGCAATCTGCCTGACGAGGTACCTCGCGGCATCCGTGCCATCAGCCGTGCCACCTCCGCAGAGCGGCGTTCTGGTGAGGCAGACTCTTCTGCTCCTGCTCCGTCGCATCCGGGTTCAGCGTGGCCGACCACCGCAAGATGTTCGCCTCACATTGGCGTACCTCGGCGGCCAGTTCGGTAATCCTGCGGGTGCTGACGGGTTCCTTCGCGGCCTCTAACGTGAGCAAATCGGCCAGTAATGCGCCCCTATCAGCTGCTTTACGGATCGAATCGAGCACCAATAGTTCCCTCTCGTCCCACTCGGCCGGCGCAATCAGGAGCTTGTTCAGCTGCTCTACGACGCGCATGCCCTCCGATTTCCTGGGTCTGCCCATGTGTTCATTCCTTACGTTGATTTGTTCCGCCTAGGTACCTCTGACCTGCACCGATACGGCACACCCATTGGTTGATCCCTGAGTGGCCCTGTGCCGGATTCACCTACCCCGGTACACCTGTCGCGCGTTCTGCTGCTTCACAGGAGCACTCGCAGACCCAGCAGCTACCCTCTGGGTTTCCCAAATGCGATGCGGCCAGTGTCAAGCGCTATGGCAGTCGTAGTCCCCGACTCGTGCGGTCCTGGGGCACGCCCCACCCATGCAATAAAAGGTCCCCAGTTGCGTTGTGCCGCATTCATTTCAGCCCTGGGTGCTTGGGTGTGGGTAGCTTCAGTCGTGCGTGTCTGCGTTGTGTGCCGCGCAGTGTTTCTGCCCGCGTCTTCGGTGTGTGGCAGGGCTTACATAAGAGTTGTGCGTTGGCGGGGTCGTCTGTCCCGCCTTCTGTCACATTCATGACGTGATCGACTTCGAGTGCGACGACTGCCCCGTCCGCACCGCATCGTCTGCATACGTTCCCGTCTCGTTCGATGACGTGTTTGCGTAGCTTTCTCCATGCTGGTGTGGACGTTCTGCTGTTGCCGTTGGTCCATGCCATGTTCGTTGTCCTTCGGGTACGGGTGAGGGCGGCACCAACTCGTGATGAGTCGATGCCGCCCTCGGGGTTGGCGCTGAGACGGCCTACACCCGACGAGTGGGCGATTGTGAGCCGTTCATCCTGTCCCTTCCCTCGGTGGGTGGGGTGAGGTTGACGCCAAGACTGTTGGTGTGGGTTAGCTGGGGTGGCTGGCTGCGAGCTGCGCTGCCATGCTTTCCTGCTGTTCGGTCAGGTAGGCATCAAGCACCTTCCGTGCCTCACTGGGGCTGTTGAGGCGGATCGGGGTCATGCCCATGAGTCGGGACCAATGCCCGGCACGCAGACGGTTCGTCGTCACCGGCTCGACAGCGCTGGCGAGGTCCGTGAGGCTGCCACGTGGGGCAGGCATCACCATTACCAGGCGGCGGCAATCAGCGGCCCGGTCAAGTCGGTCCTGTCCGAGCACCAGCGGTCCCTGTGCGTCGTTGACCATCCAATCGAGCACGTCGTACCAGACCGAGTCGAGAACGCGACGGTGGTTCGGGATGGCGTTGTATGCGTCTACAGCATCGTGACCGAGTTCAAGGATCTGATTCGGGGCTGCATTGAGGTTGAACAGGTTGGCGGCGGTTCGCAGTCCTTCGAGTGCGGCATCGAATGCGGGGCGCAGGGACTCGATCAGTTCGTCGCCACCTTCCCCGCTGATCTCCTGCCCGTACTGCGCGAGGAGCGTGACGGTTGCGGTTCCGCGTACCTTCTGGATGGTGGCGGGGTCGTGTACCTCAGCCAAAGCCCCGTCGAGGTGTTTTGCGGCGGTAGCGGGGTTGAACTTCCCGGTGGTGAGTGCCGCTGTGAGTGCTGCCCCTGCGGGTGCCGGCTGCCAGGTGTTGACGGCTGCGAGGTTGTCCGAGATGGCCTGGAGGTCGGTGGGGATGGTGCCCCCAACGGCGGCGACTGCGGCATGAAAGCGTCGGATGGACTGAATGGTCAGAGTCATTTGGTGTTCCTTAAATCAGACGTTGAATGGGTGGGCGGATCGGTCCGCTAGTTCTGGTCGGCCTGTGAGTCGGTACGCGTGGTCGAGTAGCTGTCGCCCGTGTTCGTCGTCCTGGTCGGCGACTTGCGCGTCGAACGACGCAGATGAGGACTGCGGTGCTGATGGAGTTCGTCTGCCCTCAAGACGTGGCCAGCTAGTGGGATAAATCGTGTTCTCTGCGGGACGTTCTGGGGCACCGCCAACACACCAGGCATCGGGGTACAACGGTTCGCTATCAATCACGTTTCTCTTTCATTGTTAGAGTCCTGCGCGGTCGAGGACGTCATGGATTTCGTCAGCGATCTGCCGCGCAACGTCGGCTTTGAACTGGATAGGGCCCAGGCTCAGCCAGTCGCCGTTGTGTAGACGGACTGTCGGCTTGGGCCTGTGCTTCGCGCAACGTCCTTGCGTCGATCTGGTCAGTTCGGTGCAGTTCGGTTCGGCGCATTCCGTACCTGTTCGTCCTCGACCGTTCGCCATCGGGTTGACCTGTCCCCCATACTTTCTCGGTCGATCAGTCTGCATGTGAAAGCCCCTTTCGGACTGTGTGGACAATGGACGAAGTGCAACCGAGGTGGTCTGCAATGTCAGGCACCGACCAGCCCTGAGTGAGTAGTTCCGCGATTCGTGGTCTGGCCGGATGCGGGGGGCGTCCCGGACCAGCTCGCCAGTTCCCGTACTCACGTCGATCCCATGCAGCCTTCTTCGCGGCTAGCAGCTGGGAGACCTCGTATTGCCGTCCAGATGGGCTTGTGCGGTACTCGATGTGCCCCTGGTGTGCCCAGGATCGGATGGTTCTGGGTGTGCGCTTGACGACACGTGCGGCCTCGTCGACACCTACCCAGAGTTCGGGGAGTTTAGGCATCGGCGAGCACCACTTGCCACACGCAGTCACTGATTTCAGGCCAGCGCCGCATATGCACAGCCCTCAGTTCACAAAGGTTTTCGCGCATGCCTTCCGGCTCCACCCAAGTAGGCGAATCCATCGCGGCGAGGACACGGCGGGTCAGTTCGCGCACAGGGCGAAGGTCATCGTCAATGACGCCTCGGACGAATCCGTTGACACGGTAGAAGCGGCCACAACCTCGAAGATCAATGCCCGCCCAGCCAGCCCAGCTGTGCAAGTAGTCGACCTCGGTATCCGCCGCAGTCATCGGAACCAAGCAAAGCGGCACAGACGAGCCGGGCTTACTCCCCGTGTTGATCCGCTCCCCCGTTTGCGCTGCCCGAGACGACGCCATAGACCGGAGTTCGGCAACGACTGATGGTGTGGACCTGATTACGGTCCGAAGATCCAATTCCACGGTTCTCCTTGGAATGCGGAACGGGCCCCACCTCCGGAGAGGAAAGGCCCGCTCGAATAAGGAATAAGGTCTATCGAGAACCAGGGTCAGTCAGAGACTCCCCGTGGCATGTTCGGCGGTCCCAATGCCGGTAGCCGTCTCGGTCGACAAGGCAACAAGACTTAGTTGGTGGTCGGTGTGGAAGTCGACAGCGCGGTATCTGCCCCGGCCGCAACTTCCCTCTAATCACAAGGTCCGCTGGCTGGCGTTCGATGTACTCGGGTGGCCGTGGCTCAGGCGCAGGCTTGCAGAGCGGCCAGCAGATCATGCAAATGTGACTCACCGACTCACCACCGGCTCACCAGACCCCAACCACACACCAAGGGGGCGGGAAGGGGGCGTGTCAGAATCGTGCTCCCTTGCTCCCTTGCCCTCATCATCATTCAAGGGAGCACAACCAAAACTATCTCTGACCTGGAAGGGAGTAAGGGAGCGGCCCTCAGACATACCCCCCTTGCGCTGCTCCCTTGCCTGCGCGCTCCCTTGCTGTGGAAGTTGCCAGAACCACGAAGACCCGTCCTTGACCGCGTCGATTCCGAGTTTTGCCTTGGCCCGCTTCGCCATGTCCTTGGAGTAGCCGACCGCGTCGGCTGCCGTATAGACATCGTTCGCCTTCTGCCGACCATCCTCGTTGTCCCCGAGGAACGACAGCAACCACCCCTCAACGTCACCCGCGTGACCGTCACCAGATGTCACATCAGTCATGGAGGTGAGTATTTCCCCAGCCGTCCTGTCGGACTCACCCACGAACACCAACATCGGCACTGTGCCGTCATGGTCGTCAGTCGGGTCGAAATGCTGCACCGGATCGATCTTGAACATGGTCGCCGGCAGCTTCCCCGTGGTGTTCGACTTCTCGGGGCCAACAGTCAGATACTCGGACTCGTCCCGCTGGGCGAACAACGTCATACGCGCCTTCTTGCGCAACTCAGACGTTGCCCCGTACTTGTCGCGGGCATTACCTGTGGTCGATCGGTTGGTGTGCGTGAGCAAGAGGATTGCCGCATCCGTCTTGGTCGCAACATCTTTCCAAGGGTGGAGGGCTTGCCGCGCCCCCTGCGGGTCCTTCACTGACAGGTTGGTCGGCACCGTGTCCAACCATGCATCCACAACTACGAGGGCCGGTGCGGGGTCAGCGTTCTGCACCAACTGGATATCGTTCGGGAAGGTCGGGGAACCTGAGCCGTCTGATTCAGCACAGATGACGTGGACGAATCCGAGGTCAGCGCCGGCCACCATCAGACGGGGCAGAACAGTCGTTGACCAGTCATCCTCGGTCACAACGATAAGGACGTTCGCTTGGTCGCGTTCCGGGATTCCAAACTCGGGCAGCGCTCTACCTGTGGTGACGGCTGCCGCGATGTGCACCCACAGAAGGGATTTGCCGATACCCTCGTCACCGATCAGGATGGTTACTGCCGCCCTCGGTAGCCGGCCCTTGGCCAGCCAGCGCGCTTGTTGCGCTTGCTTGAGGTCGGTTGCCCGCCAGACGCTCGGGAGTTCGTCCCAGCCTCCAGTCGTATCTACATATTTTCTCAAAGGGGTTGTTCCTTCTGCTCATCAGTTCGAATCGTCCGCACTCGTAGGCGGCTCTGGCTTGTTGCATACGAGGTGGTGAAGGTGGAGCGTGGTTGTTACTTGTCGTGTTTGGCGATCACGTCATCGAGCACTTCCGCCAACCGCCGCAACTCGTCCATGTTCACTGTGAACTCACGTGAGGACTGGGTGAAGATGCAGCGGTACAGATCCATGTTCAGATTCTTTGACCAGCGCTTGGCAACTACGAAATCATTTGCAACATACGGTCGATCGTTCATGTCAGTTCTCCTGATCGGTTGCGTGTCCACGTTCAGCGGGAACCCATCGCGGCGGCTGCCAGTTCGGTAATGAGGTCTTCGTCCAGCGGGAGGACACCCGACTGTTCGAGGAGATGTACTGCCCTCGTCAGGGTAAGTTCTTGGCGGCGACGAGCGACTACGTCATCGGGTGCACCGTGCAACGTGGCAGCCCTGTAGCGCCCAGCGGCAGACAGCACTGCTGGGTTTGCAGCGGACATGGCGAATCACTCCCTTCCAGGAGTTTGCTAGTTGATGGCTAAAGATCGGGCGGATAACAGCCCAGAATGGGCACAATCGGTGCTCGCTTGGATGCGCAACACCCATCTCTGATTATAAAAGGGCCAGGAGGTTTAGCGGCCACACGCAGGTCAGGACCCGTATTTCCGTGACTCAGCCGCGTTCTGCGCCATCGCCTCGTATGCGACCTTGAGCGATTTAAGGCGGTACACCCACGACCTACCCAGAGGGCGAGCCTCAACCAACCCCTCAGCGCGCCAGCGGCGAAGGGTTCGAGCCTGCCGCCCTGTGATCTGTTGGGCTTCATCTTCAGTCACCCACCCTGCAACCTGCTCACGCAGATTTCGCTGGATGTACATGTGCGTCTCGAACCCGCCAGGATGACGGATCGCCTGCGCACGGACCAGACCGGCTTCACGGAACGCCACCAGACGACTGCCCCAGGGTCCGAGCCATTCCTTCGCCTCTGCCTCGTCCATCACTGTGTTCTCGCGGGCGCGTTTCCACGCCTCAACTTCTTCCGGAGACATTGCGTCCCCTCCTGTTCAAACACGACTGTTGGGGCCGCAGCGTGGCGCTGGGACCCAAAATTGCACGACAAGTAGACCTACACGGGCCGATGAATCCGGACACGACCGCCAGACAGCGGATTTTGGCTTAACGTTACCTAACGATGTGAATCAGTTCGACAACCTGAAATGCGCGGAAGTGCCCGCCCGTGGGTATGGTTCGCAAATCAGCAGGCGAGCCGTTGGTTAGCTTTTTCCCAAGCGGTAATCCGAACCACCGAGAACCGCCACAGCTTCCCCACGCGCATAGCTGGAATTTCGCCCGCAGCCGCCATGTCTCGGACTTGCCTCTCGGAAATTACCCACCGATTGGCAAGGTCTTTCGTCGTCCAGAAATCTGCCACTATAGTTGCCATTATCGGTGTTCTCCATTACTTGCGCTATTCCGTCAATGCCGGTAATGCACACATAGTTTTACACCTAGTGGCCGATGGAAACACTTAACCCGAGATGTTGTGAGTCACTTCGATGAAACTTGCAGGTGAGCGTTCCGGCCGAATCGCGGGCTTCCCACCACTTCGGCGTGTCGCGCGCCACATCCTCGACAGAACTCTCATGCACTGAACGGTGCCGAAAGAAGACTGCGGTATCCCCTTCCCCTCACATAGCTACAGAAGGTTGTCGAACACCGCCCTCGTCTTCGCATCCTCCCCGGGCCACAGATGCGAATACACGGCCAACGTCACCATCGGTGAAGCATGCCCCAACCGTTGCTGAACAGTGGTTACTGATGCACCCGACTGGATTAGCGCCGACGCGTAGAAGTGCCTCAAGCTATGCCAGGAGTGATTCTCAACACCCGCAGCACTTGCAACCCCACGCCACACCTTCGCGACATGCGCGCTCGACCATTGCCCGCCCTGCGCCGCCCTAAACAGAGGCGTATGGGCCTCGTAGTCATGCCGGTCTAGATGCGTCCTCACAGCGTCCAACGTGGAATCCGGTAGCGGGACCGTGCGCCGCGACTTCTCAGACTTCAACGCCCGCCAACCGAATGCCGTGTGATGCCCATCCGCCTGTTCCGTGACATCCACAACCCGTCGATCAGAGTCGATCGATCGAACACGCAAGCCCGCAAGTTCGCCGGCGCGGAGACCACTCGTAGCACCGAATTCAATCATCGTCGCGAAGGGCTCTTCAGAAGCGTCAATCAAGGCTCGCACTTGCTCAACCCTTAACACCTGGTGCGGCTCAACCGCCTGGTTTGGAGGGTTCCTACGCTTCACGTGCGACACCGGATTGCGGACCAGCTGCCCCTGCGCCACCGCATCGTTGAAGAGCGCTGACAGCGTTCCTAGCAGTGTCCTGATGCTGCTGTTGGATAGCGGCTTGCCGTCCGCCCACGGTCTGCCCTCGGCTAGCGTTGCGCGCCACTCCCGCACGTCATCAGCGGTCACGTCCGCCAGCTTCTTGTATTCCAGGTTCCCGAGGTTCGCTGCCAAGTGAGTGCGGACACCGCGGGTGGATGCCGTAGCGGATTGCTCAATATGCGACTTCAGCACCACGGACAGCATGCGGTTGTCCATGCGGGTGCCTGTCGGGCTGAGCCCTTCACGCTGACGTATCCACTCGCGTGCATCGCCCTGTTTCGCGAAGCTCTTCGACATTTCCTTGCCGCCAACGCGCACGCGTGCCACATAGCGGGGAGCTTTCCCCTCTGTGTAGGTGCGACGCTGGATGGAACCCATTCTCGTGAGTCTATAGGTGCGGGGGACTCCCGCATATCCCCCGTGCGAAGCCGAACACACCTGCCCTTTGTGCCGGAAATACCGCTTGATACGACGACACGAAACCCTTGCTATGCAGTAAAAAGGGCATTGACCGTTGACAACGCAAACCAGCTGTGTATAGGGTCCACTACAACATCGTGTAAATGAACTCAGCCATGTGGCCAGCCTAATGGTGTAGGGCGTCGAACCCACATTTGCGGATCGTGGGGAACGTGAACGGAGGCTTTTCAGGGAGGGCCAGGCACCCGGCCTGTGCGGGTGCCGGGCACCGATCAGGCGACGAGCGTCTCGGCAGCGGTGGGTTCTGCGGGGTCGGGTTCGGTGGAGGCAGATTCGGTGGGTTCGGTGGGTGCCACCGTTCGTGGCTCCCGGTCGAGGACCACAGTGCACCGGGCGAGATCGGGTCCGATCGCGGTGGCACTCAACTCGAGATCGGTCCGAGCGACGCCGTCTCGCGTCGTGTATTCGTTGGTGCGCAGTTCACCGGTGACGATCACCGGATCCCCTTTCGCCAGCGACCGCACGACACCGGACATCAGCCTGCGCCGGCAGGTCACCGTGAGGTACAACGTGCTGCCGTCGCGCCATTCCCCCGTCGTGTAGTCGCGGCGGCGTACCGTGCTCGCCATCCGGAAGGCGAGAAACTCCTCGCCGGCCGATCCGGATCGCGTGACCGGTGTAGTGATGACCGTGCCGACCACCGTGCCGTGTGTTTCGTACATCGCACTCCCCTGTGTCGTTCGTGGTTGCCATTGGTTCACAGCGTGCCCGCCGTGAAGCGCACAGTCCTCGCCCTCGGAGAATCTGTGGAGAAACGGGCACGCTGTGGACAACCGGTCTAGAACGGGGAATGAGCGGCCGTTCGTGTCAGGGATGAGTGCTAGCGGTCAGCGTCCCGCTTCGCGGTCGCGTTTCGCGAGCTCGGCGAACATGGCGTTGTGGGCGGCTAGGTCGGCATCGTCGTCCCGGTCGGCCGCGCGGTCCACCCGTCGCGCGGTGCGGTCGTCGCTGCGCGACCACTGGATGAGGAGCGCCATCATGACGAGCACGAGCGGAATCTCACCTGTTGCCCACGCAATGCTGCCCCCGAGTTTCTGGTCACCCACCAGGTCCGAGTTCCAGCCGAGGCCCAGCGAGCGGTAGTACCACTCGCCCATGACGGCGCCCATGCTCATCAAGGCGACACCGAAGAATGCGTGGAACGGCAGCGACCCGAACACCATCGCGAGTTTCGTCACGGGCTGCAGCTGGCGCGGAGAGGGGTCGACGCCGATCGCCACCCAGTAGAAGAGGTACCCGCTGAGCAGGAAGTGGAGGTTCATCAAGAGGTGGGCCGAGTGCGAGTCGACGGTGGCACCGAAGATGCCGCCCAGGTACAGCGCATAGAAACCGCCGACGAACAGGGCTGCCGCGACCAGCGGATGGGTGATGAAGTGAGAGAACCGGCTGTGCAGCGCGGCCAGGATCCATTCCCGCAGACCCGGCACGCCGTCCTTGCCTGCCGGGTCGAGTGCTCGCAGCGCGAGGGTGATCGGCGCGCCGAGAACCAGGAGTACCGGGGCGAGCATGGACAGCGCCATGTGCGCGCCCATGTGCACGCTGAATACCGCGGGTGCGTAGCGACCCACCCCGGACGATGTGGCCAGGAGCAGCACCACGCATCCGCACATCCAGGCGAGGGTCCGTCCGACCGGCCAGCTGTCGCCGCGACGGCGGAGCTTGCGCAACCCGAGCACGTAGACGAGGGCGAGCACGATTGCGGCGGTGCCGTAGAGCAGGTCGAATCGCCAGTCCAACATCAGCCGGGCGAACGTCGGCGGTCCGGCGAGGTTGTAGCCGAGTTCGACCTCGCTGAGTGTCGGTGCTGCTGTCGGTGCGGGCGGGGGCGTCCGACCCAGTCCGACGGCGAGACCGATCGTGGCCGCGAAGACCATGGCTTCGGCACCCGCGAACTTGATCAGGTTGCGTCGGTTCGAGGGGTCCTTCTGCAGGGCGGGCAGTGCCCGGCGTCGTTGCGCCCAGCCGAACGCGCCGAGGATGACGAGCGCGACCGTCTTTGCCACTACGAGACGTCCGTAGGTGGTATCGACGAGGTCGCCGATCGGCACGCGCACCAGGGCGTTGATCACGCCACTTGCTGCCATCACGGCGAAACATACAGTGGCCACCGCGGAGAATCGTCGTGCCGCGACTTCGGTGAATGCACCTCGCCGACGTGCGTGCGCGAGCAGAGCGAACAGTCCGCCCGCCCACAGCGACGCCGCAACCAGGTGGAGGATCAGGCTGTTGGTCGCCAGGTCGTGGGAGCCGCCGGAGGAGGAGTGACCTGTCAGTGCCAGCGGCATCAGCCCCAGAATGCCGGCCACGAGCAGGATCGGTGCCCACCACCATCGCAGCACCAGCCGGGACACGATCGCAACGACGATCGCGATGATCGCCGTCCAGCGCCAGGCGCCGGCCAATTCCACCTGCTCGACGGCGGCGAACAGGTTTGTCGGTTTCACCGCTTCCGTGAACGGTTGCCCGGAGGTGTCCGACAGTGTCAGCGGGACGAGGACCAGCGCGGACGCCGCCCACACGATGGCCGCATAGGACGCTGTCCGGACCGCACGGTATCCGTCCACGTCCAGCACCCCCGACTTCTGCGGCGGCACGAAGAACGCGGCGAGAAGAAGCGATCCGATCGTGACCACCGCCGCGAGTTCCGACACCGCCCGCAGCGCCGGCAGCCCATAGGTGGTGACCGGCCCGGGATCAGGAATCCCGAGGAGCACGAGGGCCTGAGCGGCGGACAAAGCGACGACGAGTGCAGCGACCAGCCCGGCGACGAGCCCCGCCACGACGAACAGGGCGGCGGATTCGGCTCGAGCCGGACGCTGGGACGTCGAGTCGGACGCCGTGAGCTGGGGTGTAGCCATACCTCCAGGGTAGGACCTACGACGCCGTGTCGGAGACCGAGGGTCGGCGGACGCTCCGCTACCGTCGGCTAGGACCTGTTACGAGGAGACGAGGAGCCCACATGGCCGCATTCCTGATCATCGTGGCGGCGTTGTTCTTTGCAGGAATGGGTCTGTACGGCCTGGTGATGCCTGCCCGCTTGGTGGAACCGTTCGGGTTGACCGCCGCGTCGCCGACCGCCCGCGCCGAGGTTCGCGCGGTATATGGCGGATTCGGCGTCGCGGTGGCTGCGTTGCTCGGATTCGCCGCCTTCGACGCCCAGGGCGTCAGATCCGTAGTCGCGGTCGCGGTCGGGGTGGCACTCGTCGGCATGGCCGCGGGTCGCGTCGTCTCGGGGATGGTCGATCGACCACAGCGGTTCTACCCGGTGTGGTTCTACTTCGTCGTGGAGCTCGTTCTCGCCGGGCTGCTCGCTTGGGCCGCTGCGATCAGCTGATGACACGGACTACGCAGCCGTGCTCGGTCGGCTTCGCGGCAGCAGGTAATATTTCGTCCGCGCCTCCGTAGCTCAGGGGATAGAGCAAGAGCCTTCTAATCTCTTGGTCGCAGGTTCGAATCCTGCCGGGGGCACGACACCCATGTGGCCTCGCATGGCAAAGCACCCGGTTACCTGCACCAGCAGGAAACCGGGTGTTCGCACATGCGGGCGATAGGGGCCGGTATCGCAATCCGCGGCGTTTGCGTGCGCGCCGCACCATGTAGCTGGGGCGCGACGCCGTCGGAACAGGTGCGGATCGAGAACCCGCAGCTCATGCGACGACGTCAGCGCACCGCAGCCGTCAATCCCCCGCGCGGCGGGCCGAGCCAGTACAGCGCAGTCGCCTGGTAGGTATTCCGTCCCGCTTCCGAACCAGGCGCCCGGTACTCGCGCGTAACAAACAGACCGTATAGTCTGTTGTCTGCACCGTCCCACCCGACAGGACGGATGCTCGGGAACCCGTCACCTGCCTCCGCGAGTGGCGGGTTTCCCTGATTTCGCGTCCTACGCAACGACCTGAGCCGTCAGCTGCGGATATAGGGCCTCGAGGTCCCCGGCGAGTGCCGCCTTCACAGTACGGCTGACATCGTCGGCCAGCACCTCCCTGGCGCCCGACTCCATGCCGTCGAACGCCAACCGGGCAACCTCGAGTGCCGAGATCTTGGGGACGTCGAGGCCCGCGGTCATGTCGGTGTCCATGTACCCCAGATGCAGCCCGACCACCTGAATGTTCTGCTCCGCAAGCTCCAGGCGCATCGCGTTGGTCGCACTCCACACCGCCGCCTTGGAGACGCTGTACGACCCACCCACCGCCAGCCACGACAGCACCGAGTGGACGTTGAGCACCGCACCCCCACCGTTGGCGGCGATGATGGGGGCGAACGTCCTGGTCACATTCAGGGGGCCGAAGAGGTTGGTTTCGAGTTCGCGGCGCATCTTTCCGAGGTCACCGGTGAGCGGAGACTCGCCGAGGAAGACACCGGCATTGTTGATCAGCACACCGAGATCGCCGACATACTCCGCTGCGGCATAGATGGATTCAGGATCGGTCACATCCATGGTCACCGGCACCACCCGCGGATGGTCGGCGATCGTCGACGCGTCGCGTGCCGCCGCGTAGACAGTTCGCGCCCCGCGCGCGAGCGCCTCGGTGACCAAAGCGCGGCCGAGGCCGCGATTTGATCCGGTAACGAGGACAGTTCGATCCTGAATCGTGGTCATAACAACCCCTTCGAGTAAGTCTGGATTTCCAACTAACTAGGTTCGGTGAACGTAACCACGATGAGTTGGAAAACACAACCCTCTATGATGTAGTCATGAGCAACGGTCGAGCAGAGCCAACGACGCCGAAGATCGTCATGGACCGCATGCCGCTGGCGCCGCGCCCCTGCGCGATTGCCGCAACCATGGAACTCATCGGCGACCGCTGGTCCATGCTCGTCATTCGCGAGTTGAGTTACGGAGTTCATCGCTTCGACAGGATCGCGGGATACGTCGGCGTCTCGCGCGACATCCTCACCGCGCGCCTTCGCAAGCTCGAGGAGGTCGGCGTGATCGAACGCCGGCAGTATTCCGAGCGCCCCCCCCGATTCGAGTACCACCTCACCGCGGCAGGGGAAGAACTTCGTCCTTTGCTGCGGTCGCTGTTCCAGTGGGGCAGCAGGTGGGCAGTGAACGAACCGGCGTCGGAGCTCGTGCACGACTGTGGTCACACGCTCGAACTCGAACACCGTTGCCGACACTGCGGCCGAGAGGTCGACGATGCCACCGTCGCGATGCACGCGCGCCCACAGAGCCGGAACTCCTGAAAACGGTGCCTGTACCCGCACGATTTCGTCGGCGACTATAGTTCGCGTAAATGTCAGGTAAACAAATCATCACAGTGACAGGCGAGTGGGTGTAGGTGTGTCAACGCGCGACCGGGTAGCCGAAATCTATGAACAGGTCCGCCTGCGGAATGCCGGCGAACCGGAGTTCCACCAGGCCGCGGCGGAAGTGTTCGAGTCGCTCCAGATCGTTCTCGACCATCACCCCCACTATGCGGATTCAGGGCTGATCGAGCGCCTGTGTGAGCCCGAACGCCAGATCATCTTCCGGGTGCCCTGGGTGGACGACGCCGGGAGTGTCCACGTCAATCGCGGATTCCGGGTGCAGTACAACAGCGTCCTGGGCCCCTACAAGGGCGGTCTGCGCTTCCATCCGAGTGTGAATCTCGGAATCGTGAAGTTCCTCGGTTTCGAACAGATCTTCAAGAACGCACTCACCGGCCTCCCCATCGGTGGCGGCAAAGGCGGCTCCGATTTCGACCCGAAGGGCCGTTCGGACGCCGAAATCATGCGCTTCTGTCAGTCGTTCATGACCGAACTGCACCGCCACATAGGCGAGTACATCGACGTCCCTGCCGGCGACATCGGTGTCGGCGGGCGCGAAATCGGTTACCTGTTCGGACAATACAAACGCCTGACCAATTCCTACGAGTCGGGTGTGCTCACGGGCAAGGGCCTCACCTGGGGCGGTTCACAGGTGCGGCGTGAAGCCACCGGCTACGGTGTGGCCTACTTCGTTGCCGAGATGTTGCATGCAGCACACACGTCGTTGGACGGAAAGACAGTGGTGGTGTCCGGCTCCGGCAACGTCGCAATCCATGCCATCGAGAAGGTTCACCAACTCGGCGGCATTGCCGTGGCGTGTTCGGATTCGTCCGGATATGTCGTCGACGAAAAAGGCATCGACGTCGGTCTTGTAAAGGACATCAAGGAGGTGCGGCGAGGGCGCATCGGCGAATACGCCGATACCGTGCCGCATGCGAGATTCGTCCCGAACGGATCCATCTGGGACGTCCGATGTGACGTCGCACTCCCCTGCGCTACCCAGAACGAACTCGACGAAGCGGCCGCCAAGACACTGGTGGCCAACGGCGTCCAAGCTGTTGCCGAAGGCGCGAACATGCCCACCACTCCGCAGGGGGTTCAGGTCTTTCGCGACGCCGACGTGGCGTTCGCACCGGGAAAGGCCGCCAACGCGGGCGGGGTCGCTACCTCGGCACTCGAGATGCAGCAGAACGCATCCCGCGACTCGTGGAGCTTCGAGTACACCGACGAGCGACTGGCCGGGATCATGCGCGGCATCCACGACCGCACCGTGGCCACCGCCGACGAGTACGGAATGCCGGGCGACTACGTTCACGGCGCGAACATCGCCGGCTTCGTGAAGGTGGCCGACGCGATGATCTCACTCGGCGTCATCTGACCGAGACCACCCGCACACAACAAATGAGGGCACGGCCGAAATTGGCCGTGCCCTCATTTGTTTTTGTCAATCGATCGGCTGGTCGTCCAAGCCTTCATCCTCGCGGGCCTTTTTCGCGGCCTCGCGCATCTCGATTCCGTCCGACACCCAGTCACCGATTTCCCGGGTGACGTCGCGAACGGCGCCGGCGATGATGGTCGCGATGTGTCCCACGTGTGTGGCCGCGGACTCCGTCAGTTCCTGCACTGTGTCCTTGCGCCGTTCGAACTTCCCCACCATTGTTTCGCCTCTCAGGCAGCAGTCTTCTGCCGCTCGACGATAACACCGGGAGGGGTTTCCGACGAGAGGAGGCCGGGCGGAAGCGCCAGCTTGAAGATCTTCCCCCACACGGAACCGATCTGTTTGAAGAAGCCACCGGTGTTGTAGGGAAGTCCGTGTTTCTCGCACAGCGCCTTCACCTGGGGAGCCAGCTCGGGGTATCGGTGTGCCGGCAGGTCCGGGAACAGGTGATGCTCGATCTGGTGGGAGAGGTTGCCCGACATGATGTGGAACAGTGGGCTGCCCTCGATGTTGGCGCTGCCGAGCATCTGCCGCACGTACCACTCACCGCGGGTTTCCTCGGCAGTTTCGTCCTCGGTAAAACTCTGCACGCCGCTCGGGAAATGGCCGCAGAAGATGATCGAGTACGCCCACACGTTGCGGATCAGGTTGGCGGTGACATTGCCGAGCAGGGTGGGGATGAACAGCGGTCCGGTCAGTGCGGGGAAGATTGCATAGTCCTTGAGCACCTGACGCCCCGCCTTGTTCCACCACCCCCCGAGAAGGGGCTTGATGTCATGCCACTTCCGCTTGCCCTGGATGACGTTTTCGGCCTCGAGGTCGTGCAACATCACGCCCCACTCGAACAGCATCATCAGCAGGAAGGCGTAGACGGGGTTGCCGAGGTAGTACGGATTCCACTTCTGGGCTTCGTCGATCCGCAGGATGCCGTAGCCGATATCCCGGTCACGACCCAGGATGTTCGTATACGTGTGGTGCATGTAGTTGTGGGAGTGCTTCCACTGGTCGGCGGGGCACACCGTGTCCCACTCGAAGACCCGCGAGTTCAGTCCCGGTTCACGCATCCAGTCGTACTGGCCGTGCATGACGTTGTGGCCGATCTCCATGTTGTCGAGGATCTTCGAGATCCCGAGGGCACCGACCCCCGCGAGCCAGGCGGGTGGAAAGAAGCCGAGGTACATCAGACCGCGGCCGGCTACCTCGAAGCCCCTCTGGGCCTTGATGATCTTGTAGATGTACTCGCGATCCTCGGCGCCCAGATCGGCAACCGTGCGGTCACGAAGTGCGTCGAGTTCCCGGCCGATTTCCTCGACCTGGTCGTGGGTGAGCACAACCGGGGCCGTGGTGCGTGTGTCGTCCGAGCCGTCGACAAACGGAAGGAACGAGAGTGAGAGTCCAAACATGTCGGTCTCCAAACTTGTGGTGTCGAGTGAGTCAGATGTCGAGGGCGACGTCGCCGACCGGGACCGAGACGCACAGCTGAATGGCCTTGTCCTGATCGGTGTCCGTGTCGCCCGTACGTACGTTCTTGGTGCATCCCGATTTCTTCACCGCGGTGCAGGAGAAGCAGATGCCCATCCGGCAGCCGTACTCGGGATGAAGTCCAGCGGCCTCGGCCTGTTCGAGCAGAGTCGCACCCGAGTTGTCCGCCGTGACTCCGCTCGCAGTGAAGGAGAGCTCACCACCGGCCTCGCCCCCGACCGGCGTGGCGGGGGGCGCGAACTCCTCGGTGTGGAGCCGGTCCTCGATGCCGAGCTCCCGGTATACCTCCCGGACTCCGCGCATCAGGCCGGGCGGACCGCACAGGAAGGTCTCGGCCTCGGCATACCAGGGTGCGACTGCATCGAGGTGCTTCTGCCCGAAGAAGCCGTGCAGATGCCCGCCCGTTTCCTGGTCGGTGTACGCCAGCACCAGGTTGACGTTCGGGTTGGCCCCGGCGAGGTCGCGAAGCTCGTCGAGATAGGCGACATCGTTTTCGGTGTACGCGTAATGCAGAAAAGTCACGCTTCCCGCGTACTTCTCGTCGACGAGCGTGCGGAGCATCGAGAGCACCGGGGTGATGCCGCTGCCGCCACTCACCAGGAGGACCCGACGGGGCCGGGCAGGCGGCAGGATGAATTCTCCCGCGGCCTGAGAGAGGTCGAGGATCAGTCCGGGTCGGGCGTGCTCGTGCAGATACTGCGACACGAGGCCGTCGGGATGCGCCTTGATCGTCAGCTCGATGGTGCCGTCCGCGGAGGACTGCGCGTTGGCCGGCGAGTAGCAGCGCGTGTGACGAACGCCGTCGATCACCACACCTACCTGCACAAACTGTCCAGCGCGGAATCCGCGCCACTGGCGGGTGGGGCGCAGTGTGAGCGTGACGGTGTCTGCGGTGGACCGATGGACGGCGAGCACCTCGGCGCGCAGATCGCGCACGGTGACCATTGGCGTGACGAGTTCGAGGTAACGGTCGAGCTGGTGCGGAGTGGCCATCGCCTCGAACAACGACAGCAGCGAGAACCTGCGTCCCTCCGCCGGACGACTGGTATGAGCAACTGACACGGCAGCCTCCTCCATTTGAGTGCACGGTTGTACACTGACAATAGTGTGACAGGTACAGACAGGTAGTTGTCAATCGAAATGTGACGGCAGGCACACCACCGAGTGCCGTCATCTTGCGCAGATCGGAAGACGCGTGACGGACGAGCAGCAAGGCCACTACGCGGTCGCGGTGGCGGACCCGGACGTCCTCGTGGTCGAGGTCCCCCTCGCCGCGAATAGACTCGGTGACGTGAGTCAGTCGACCGGTGCGGAACCCGAGAGCAGGGCAGCACGCAAGGAACGCACCCGGAAGGCACTTCTGGAGGGCACGCTCGACCTCATGGCGGACCGGAGTTTCGCGGGTGTGAGCCTGCGAGAAATCACCCGCCATGCCGGAATCGTGCCCACCGCGTTCTATCGGCACTTCGCGTCCATCGAGGAACTCGGCGTCGTTCTCGTCGAGGAGAGCATGCGAATGCTGCGACAAATGCTGCGCGACGCCCGCCGCAACCCGAGTACCAAGAGCGCAGGTGCGTCTCTCGACATCCTCGTCCGGCAGGTCCGCACCCACGAAGCCCAATTCCGGTTCCTCAGCCGTGAGCGGTACGGCGGTGTCCCGGAGATCCGCCGCGCCATCGCTACCGAGATGCGACTGTTCGTCAGCGAGCTGACAGTGGATCTCACGCGAATCGGCGGCCTGGAGTCATGGGACGCCGACGACCTGGAGATGGCAGCCGATCTGATCGTCTCGACGATGTTCGCCGTCGTCGTCGATCTGCTCGAGGCCGACCGTCCCGGTGTCCGATCCGAAGCCGAGGTGGTTGCTCGCGCCGAACGCCAGCTGCGGTTGATCATGCTCGGAATGGCGGCGTGGAAACCTCGGAGGAGCTGACCACTCCACCGTACGGTGGGGGCATGCTGCCAACCTCCGAACACGAGACCATCCCCGTCGGCGACCTGACCTTCGACGTCACCGTCAGCGGACCATCCGACGGCGAAGCTGTGGTTCTCCTGCACGGGTTTCCGGAAAGCGCCGCGTCGTGGGCGCCTGTCACCGCACTTCTCGCGCAGTCCGGTATGCGGACCTACGCACCGAACCAGCGGGGATATTCGGCAGGTGCGCGCCCCGAAGGGGTCGACTCCTACCGCATCGACCACCTCGTCGGGGACGTGATCGGGCTTCTGGACGCACTCCACCTCGAGACGACGCATCTCGTGGGCCATGACTGGGGCGCCATCGTGGCATGGGTCGTAGCGGCGCGACACCCCGACCGGATCACCTCACTCACCACCGTCTCGGTGCCTCATCCCGGCGCGTTCGGATGGGCGTTGCGGGAGGACGCCGACCAGAAGGAACGGTCGTCGTACATTCGTCTGCTGCGGATGGAGGGCAAGGCCGAGCACGTGCTCCTGCGTGAGAACGCCCAGTCGCTGCGTGGAATGTTCGGCGATGTGGTTCCCCCGGAACTCGTCGACCGGCATGTTGCACTACTCACCGAGCCGAAGGCGCTGACCGGCGCCCTCAACTGGTACCGGGCAATGACAAGCGATCTCGACCAGACCCCCGCCGTCACGGTGCCCACCACCTACATGTGGAGTACCGGCGACATGGCGCTGGGCCGCGCCGGAGCCGAAAAGTGCGTCGAGTTCGTGGACGCACCGTACGAGTTCGTCGTCCTCGAGGACGCGACGCACTGGATTCCCGAGCAGTGTCCCGAGGACCTCGCGAAAGCGATACTCCAGCGCACCGAAGTAGCCTCCCGCTGATCTTCGCCTCGAGGGAGCTGACGCGGAAGCGTCAGCTCCGCTCGGGAGCGCGCACCACGGTCAGGGCCGCGAGTCCGAGGGCCAGCACGATCAGCAGACCGAGGATTCCGGCCCGGTCGGCGCCGAACCACCACGCGAAGAGTCCGAACAGGGTCGGTGACAGAAACGACACCGCGCGTCCGGTCGTCGCGTACAGGCCGAACATCTGACCTTCGCGGCCTGGCGGCGTGATTCTGGCCAGGAAGGTGCGCGACGAGGACTGCGCCGGTCCCACGAAGAGACATAGCAGTAGGCCGAAGATCCAGAACATCCCCGGCCCGGACACAGCCATCAAGACGACGCCGACGACGATCATCGCGGCCAGCGACGACGCGATGACAGTCTTGGGACCGATCCGGTCGTCGAAGCGACCCGCCGTGAGCGCGCCGACGGCTGAAAGGACATTGGCCGCAACACCGAACAGCAGCACATCGCCGGCACTGATGCCGTAGACATTGACGGCGAGGACCGCGCCGAACGTGAAAACCCCGGCCAGCCCGTCCCGGAAGAGCGCACTGGCGCCGAGGAAGTACACGGTACGTCGGTCGGCGGACCAGAGACTGCGCAGATCCCGCCACAGGATGCGGTACGACTCGGCGAAACCGGCCTTGTCGGCGCCTGGATCCGCCTGTGGCCTCGGCAATTCGGGAACCTTGAGCAGCACAGGTATCGCGAAGGCGGCGAACCAGATCGCCGCGAGCAGCGCCACCATCCGGATGTTCAGGCCACCGTCCGTGGGGAACCCCAGAGCACCGCGGGTGTCACCGTCACCGGCGATGAAGCCGAAGTAACACAACAGGAGGAGCACGATTCCGCCGAAATATCCCATTGCCCAACCGAACCCGGACACCCGCCCGATATTCGACGGCGTCGACACCTGCCGCAACATGGCGTTGTACGGCACGCCGGCGAGTTCGAAGATCACCGAACCGACAGCGAGCAACACCAGGCCGAGCCAGAGGTACTCCACCGAGTCGCGGACGAAGAACATGGCCGCCATAGCGGCCACGGTCGCGAAAGTGAGGACCCCGAGCGCGCGCTTGCGCCGTCCGGCGGCATCGAACCGCTGCCCCGTCACCGGCGCCAGCACCGCGATGAGGAATCCGGCGATCCCCAGCGACCACCCGAGCCAGGTACTCGCCGAGATCGATCCTCCGAGGTTCTCCCCCACCGCGTCGGTGAGGTAGACGGAGAAGACGAACGTGAGAATCACCGCGTTGAAGGCTGCTGATCCCCAGTCCCACAGCCCCCACGCGACGATCTGCCTGCGCGTCGCGGCCTCGCCTATCCCGGCGGGCGGACGAACCTCGGTGCTCATGCCGCGAGCCTATGTGAGCGAACGTGCCGTTCGTACTGTCTGACGCAACGGGCGTCCCGTTCACACACCGAAACGTAAGTGCACCCAGTTGCATAAGCACCTCGTTGCATACATACTTTCTCCGTGGCACTCGAACATGCGCTCCTCGTCTCCCTCACCGAACACTCCGGTTCGGGGTACGAACTGGCGCGCCGGTTCGACAAATCGATCGGCTTCTTCCAGAGCGCGACCCATCAGCAGATTTATCGGGTACTCAAGCGCATGGACGAGGCCGGGTGGATCGATGCCGAAATCGTGACCCAGGACAGCAGACCGGACAAGAGGGTGTATCGGGTCAGCGCGGCGGGTCGCGCCGAGTTACAGCGCTGGATCGCCGAGCCCACCGAGCCGAATCACCTACGCAACGAACTTGCGGTCAAAATCCGCGCCGCCCAGCAAGGGGACATGCCCGCACTCGCCGCCGAAGTGGCCCGACACCGTGACGGCCACGCGACCCGGCTCGAGATCTACCGCATGATCGAAAAACGTGACTTCCCGGCGCCGAACCAGCTGTCCGGCACCGCCCTTCACCAGTACCTCGTCCTGCGCGGCGGCATCCGCGTCGAAGAGGGATTCGCCAACTGGTGCCAAGAAGTACTCGACGCGCTCTCGCAGTAAGGACACGCCACATGACACAGTTCCCCCAGCTCCTCGCCCCGCTGGACCTCGGATTCACCACGTTGAAGAACCGGGTGATCATGGGTTCGATCCACACCGGTCTGGAAGACCGCGCCAAGGATGTCCCCCGGCTGGCCGCGTACTTCGCCGAGCGCGCCCGCGGTGGTGTCGCGCTGATCGTCACCGGTGGATATGCACCCAACCGCACCGGCTGGCTGCTGCCGTTCGGGGCGAAGCTCACCAACCGCGTGGAGGCCCGACGGCACCGTGCGATTACCAAGGCAGTGCACGACGAGGGCGGCAAGATCGCCCTGCAGATCCTCCACGCCGGCCGCTACAGTTATCAGCCGTTCAGCGTCTCCGCTTCGTCCATCAAGGCCCCGATCAACCCGTTCCGGCCCCGCAAACTCACCGGACGGGGCGTTCGCTGGCAGATCCGCAACTTCGTGCGCTGCGCACGGCTCGCGCAGCAGGCGAATTACGATGGCGTCGAGATCATGGGCGGCGAAGGCTACTTCATCAACCAGTTCCTGTGCGAGCGCACCAACAAGCGCACCGACAAGTGGGGCGGCGCTCCCGAGAATCGCCGGCGGATGGCCGTCGAGATCGTCCGCCGCACTCGCAAGGCGGTGGGCCCGAACTTCATCATCATCTTCCGCCTGTCCATGGCCGACCTCGTCGAAGGCGGTCAGACCTGGGACGAGATCGTCGCGCTGGCACAGGAAGTGGAGGCCGCGGGCGCGACCATCATCAACACCGACATCGGCTGGCACGAATCCCGCGTCCCCACGATCGTCACGTCGGTACCGCGCGCTGCGTTCGCCGACATCACCGGCAAGCTCGAGAAGCACGTGAACATCCCGGTCGCCGCGTCCAACCGAATCAACATGCCCGAGGTCGCCGAGGAAATCCTGACGCGTGGTGATGCTCAACTGATCTCGATGGCCCGGCCGATGCTCGCCGACCCCGACTGGGTTCGCAAAGCCGAAGCAGGCAATTCGGACGAGATCAACACGTGCATCGCGTGCAACCAGGCCTGCCTCGACCACGCCTTCGTCCGTAAGCACGTGTCCTGCCTGCTCAACCCTCGCGCGGGACGCGAAACCGAACTGACGCTTTCACCCACCAGGACTGCGAAGACCGTCGCTGTCGTGGGTGCGGGTCCGGCGGGACTCTCTGCCGCGCTGGGCATGGCTCAGCGTGGCCACTCGGTCACGCTGTTCGAGGCGGACTCGGAGATCGGTGGCCAGTTCGGCATCGCCCGCAAGATCCCCGGCAAGGAGGAGTTCGCGGAGACCATTCGCTACTACAACCGCCAGCTCGATCTAGCCGGTGTGGATGTCCGGCTCGACACCCGCGTTGCAGCTGTCGATCTCGTCGGCCACTACGACGAGGTGGTGATCGCCACCGGTGTCACTCCGCGACTTCCCTCGATCCCCGGCATCGATCATCCCACGGTGCTCACCTATCCCGAGGTGGTGCGCGGCGGTAAGCCCGTCGGGAAGTCGGTCGCGGTAATCGGTGCCGGCGGAATCGGCGTCGACGTCAGCGAATTCCTCACCCATGAGCATTCACCGACCCTCGACCTGAAGGAGTGGAAGCAGGAGTGGGGAGTCACCGAGCCCGAGGCTGCGGCCGGCGCCCTCACCACACCCATCCCCGAACCGTCGCTGCGTGAGGTGTATCTCCTCCAGCGCAAGAGTGGGCGGATCGGGGCGGGGCTCGCGAAAACGACGGGGTGGGTGCACCGCGCCGCGTTGAAGAACAAGGGCGTGCACGAGCTGTCCGGCGTCAACTACGAGCGCATCGACGACGAGGGACTCCACATCACCTTCGGCGACAAACGCGAGAAGCCTCGCACCCTCGCCGTCGACAACGTCGTCATCTGCGCAGGTCAAGAGTCTGTGCGCGACCTCGTCGACGAGCTGACAGTCGCCGGCGTCAGCACCCACGTCATCGGCGGCGCCGACGTCGCGGCCGAACTCGATGCCAAACGCGCCATCGAACAGGGCACCCGGCTCGCGGCACGCATCTGACGCACTACGCTGACTGACCGTGAGTTTGCCGAACCCCACCCCCAGTGCCCGCGCCGTCGTCACCGGCGCCTCGTCCGGAATCGGCGAGGCGCTGGCCATGGATCTCGCCTCTCGTGGTCATTCCCTGATCCTCGTCGCCCGGCGCGGCGAGGTCATGGAGTCACTTGCCGAGACGCTTCGCGCCGAACACGGCGTCGAGGTGGAGGTGCGAGCGTGCGACCTGTCCGATCGCGACGCACGCGCAGCCCTCGTCACCGAGATCACCGGTCGGGAGATCAGCGTCCTGTGCAACAACGCCGGCATCGCCACGTTCGGCCCGGTTGCCGACCTCGACGCCGCCTACGAACGTGCACAGGTCGAACTGAACGCCGTCGCCGTGCACGACCTCACCCTCGCGGTGCTGCCCGGCATGCTGAAACGCAAGTCCGGCGCGATCCTCATGGTCGGCTCGGCGGCGGGCAACATGCCCATCCCGCACAACGCCACCTACGCGGCCACGAAAGCTTTCGTCAACACCTTCTCCGAGTCACTGCGCGGCGAGCTCAAGGGTTCGGGGGTCAGCGTGACTCTGCTCGCCCCGGGACCGGTACGCACCGAGGAGCCCGACCCCGCGGACGCGTCTATCGTCGACAGGCTCGTACCCGACTTCCTGTGGATCTCCAGCGAATACACCGCGAAGGTGTCGCTCGACGGCCTGGCCGAGAACAAGATGCGCGTGGTGCCGGGCATCATCAGCAAGGCGATGTCCGTTGCCGGGCAGTACAGTCCACGCGCCGTCGTCGCACCGATTGTGGGAACGTTCTACAAGAAGTTGGGCAGCTAGCGGCCGACTTCAGCGCCTCCGGCGGCGCCCCGTTCCGAAGATGCTGCGCGAAATCTCTCGTCCTGCGGCCGAGGCAGCCGACCGCAGGAAGCTCTTGACCGCCGAGTTCCCGAGAATTTGCTCTGCCATGTTCGGCCCCTCGGGTTGCGCCGGCACGTCCAGGTCCGGCAGCGGTGGCAGATCGATGTCCTGATCGGTCTCAGGGGCCCCGGCGACCTTCGCGGTGAGTTTTTCGTACGCCGATTCGCGGTCGACGGTCCGGCCGTATTTCTGCGACAGCGGGCTCGACGCTGCCGCAGCCCGGACGGCATCGTTGCCGATGGTGTCCATCAGCGAACGTGGTGGTCGAATTCTGGTCCACGCCACCGGCGTCGGTGCACCCTTCTCGGAGAGCACCGTCACGATCGCTTCGCCGGTCCCGAGGGACGTGAGCGCCTTCTCCAGGTCGTAGTTCTCCGTCTTCGGGTACGTGCGTACCGTTTTGTTCAGCGCCTTCTCGTCGTCCGGCGTGAACGCGCGCAACGCATGCTGGATGCGGGCACCCAGCTGTGACAGCACCGCATTGGGGACGTCCGTCGGTAGCTGGGTGCAGAAGAAGACACCGACGCCCTTGGAGCGGATCAATTTGACCGTCTGCTCCACTTGCTGCAGAAACGCCTTCGACGCGTCGGTGAACAGCACATGCGCCTCGTCGAAGATGAAGACGAGCTTCGGCTTGTCCAGATCGCCTTCCTCGGGCAACGTTTGGAACAGATCTGCCAGCAGCCACATCACAAAGGTGGAGAAGAGGGCCGGACGCGCGGCCTGCGCGCCCAGTTCGAACAACGTGATGATCCCTCGCCCGTCACCGTCGACGCGGAGCAGATCTTCGGTCTCGAACTCGGGTTCGCCGAAGAAGGTGTCGCCCCCTTCCGCCTCGAGATTGACCAGCGCCCTGAGGATCACACCGGCCGTGGCGGGCGACACTCCCCCGATGCCCAGCAGATCGGGCTTGCCCCCGTCGCTGGTGAGATGCGCGATGACAGACCTCAGGTCTTTCAGATCGAGTAGCGCCAACCCCTGCGTATCGGCCCAGTGGAAGATCAGCCCGAGCGTCGACTCCTGAGTGGCGTTGAGCCCGAGCACCTTACTGAGCAGGATCGGGCCGAACGCGGTGATGGTGGCCCGGACGGGGATGCCGATTCCCTCCGTGCCCAGCGAGAGAAACTCCACCGGCGCACCCGCCGGCGCCCAGTCCCCGTCTCCGGTTTCGGCGGCGCGAGCGGTGATCTTCTCGTTCGCCTCTCCCGGCCTCGACAGACCGGACAGGTCGCCCTTCACGTCAGCCATCACCACGGGAACCCCTGCAGCCGAAAGCTGCTCGGCAATTCCCTGTAGGGTCTTGGTCTTTCCGGTCCCGGTGGCACCCGCTACCAAGCCGTGTCGGTTGATCGTCGCGAGCGGTATCCGGACCCTGGCCGCGGGGTCGACCGCGCCGTCGACGACGACGGTGCCGAGCTCCAGAGCTGCACCGCCGAAAGAATAACCCAGCGCGATCTCCGCGGCAGGCCGCGACGGGGACTGCGCGGAAGTCGCGCTCTGCGTCGCCGCAGCATCCTGCGCTACCTTCTCCGCAGCCTCCGCCTTCTGCGCGGGAGTCGGAGCTGCACCGCCGTCCTGCGATTGCTGGGTCATCGAAGCCCTCCTCGGATCACGAACGTCGGGAGAAAGTGTCCACCGCAGACATTATCCCGTGACCCACGTGACTACTGTGTTCCTGGTGCAGGACAAACTTGTGTGGATCGACTGTGAAATGACGGGCCTCCGGCTCGGTACCGACAAGCTGATCGAGATCGCCGCTCTGGTCACGGACAGCGAGCTGAACGTGCTCGGTGAGGGTGTCGACATCGTCATCCACGCCGACGACGCAGCGCTCGCCGCAATGCCGGACGTCGTGACCAAGATGCATCAGACTTCGGGGCTGACCGAGGAAGTTCGTAAGTCGACGGTCACGCTCGCCGATGCCGAGCAACAGGTGCTCGCCTATATCCGCGAGCATGTCCCCGTGGCGGGCACCGCCCCGCTCGCCGGGAACTCCATCGCAACGGATCGCGGATTCATCGCCCGCGACATGCCCGACCTCGACAACTACCTGCACTACCGCATGATCGACGTGAGTTCCATCAAGGAGCTGTGCCGGCGGTGGTATCCCCGGATCTACTTCGGGCAGCCGGAGAAGGGCCTCGCCCACCGGGCCCTGGCCGACATCAAGGAGTCGATCCGCGAACTGCGGTACTACCGGAAAACCGCGTTCGTGGCCGAACCCGGGCCCTCTACCAGCGACATCGCCGCAGTTGTCGAGGAACTCGGACCCGCCTGAGATACCGATTGGCGTTTTGCGCATCGAACGCGCTAATATCTTCCTCGCCGAAGTTACTGCCCCCGGGCAATGACAGAAGCGCAATGGTGGGTGTAGTTCAGCTGGTAGAGCACCAGGTTGTGATCCTGGGTGTCGCGGGTTCGAGTCCCGTCACTCACCCGACAGAAAGCCCCCGGCCTCGGCCGGGGGCTTTCTTGTATCTGCGGACTGTCCAGGGACTCAGTCGGTGGCGTTGCCCGCCTTCCAGACGTTCCAGGGGATGTTCCAGTCGCCGAGGCCGTCGGTGCCCGACAGCGTGCCGCCCAGCGTGTTCTTCACGACGACGATGTCACCACGCTTGGTGTTGTCGTACACCCATTTCGCGTTGGCAGGGCTGAGATTCAGGCAACCGTGACTGACGTTGGAGTACCCCTGCTGCCCCACCGACCACGGTGCCGAGTGGAAGAAGATGCCGCTGTACGACATTCGCGTAGCCCAATCAACGGGCGTCTTGTAGCCCTGCGGAGAGTTGACGGGCACACCATAGGTGGACGAGTCCATCACGAGGTTCGCGAACCGGTCACCGATGATGTAGACGCCGTTGTCCGTGGGAGTGTCGTCCTTGCCCATCGATGTGGGCATCGTCATGATGACCTCACCGTTGCGTTCGAACGTGACCTGTTTCGTGTTGTCGTCGGCCGTCGCGATCAGGGCGTCACCGATGGTGAACGTTGTGTGGACGTCTTCCTGGCCGAACAGTCCGTCACCGAGATCGCGTCCGTACACGGCAACCTTCACATCGACGGACGTGCCGGGCGCCCAGTAATTCTGTGGCCGCCACCGAACCTCACTGTTGTTCACCCAGTAGAACGCGCCCTCGACGGGCGGATTCGTCGTGACCGTGATGGCAGCCTCGGCAGCACGCCGGTCGGGAATGTTCTCGTCGAACTGCACGGCGAGAGGTTGGCCGATGCCCACCACGTCACCATCGCCCGGCATCACGTAGGGCTTGGTCACGTTACCGGGTGCGCTGGTCGTGAATACCGACGTCGACGTGGTGGCGCCACCGAGTCCGTTCGCCTTGGCTTCGAGCCGGTATTCCTTGTCGTAACCTAGCGGTTCGGTGTTGATCCACGACAGACCGTCGGGCGCGATAGCGCCGTCCACCGGCACGCCCTCGGGGTTGTACATGGTGACTTCTGCCAACGTCCCGTCCGCCACCGACACGGTGACGGGCTGACCCGGCGAGAAACCGACTGCGCCGTCGATCGCCGAAGCGGTCACCTTCGGCTTGATCAACTCGGTCACCGGATTGGAGTCGATCGGCGCCTCCCCCTCCGAGGTGACGGTGCCGGTGCCGGACACCGTGCATCCCGCGATCGACAATGCGAATACGAGTGATGCCGCCACAACCGTCGCGGTCTTCGAGACCGATCGCACCGATTGCGCACGCACGCGCCTACCGCGCCCCACACCCATGGTTAACCCCACTTCACGTCCTCGCTCTGATTTCACGTTCAAGCCGGCACGCCCCTCGCCATCGCGAGACGAATCAGCACGTCGAGACCGTGTGGTCTCCAATGATGCCAGCCGCCGGAGACCGGTTCCAACCAAGCGCCGCTCGCGCCAGTAACGTTCGAATATCAATCGTGACCAGCGGTGCCGTTGTTACGTGTCGTGTCCCGCGCCGGGTTGCGAAGCGACCCTCCGACCAGGCGATTTGCATTCCCGAGAAGCGGTCCGCTACTGTTCTGTCTCGCAAGAGCGAGCGCCTATAGCTCAGTTGGTAGAGCAAGTGACTCTTAATCACTGGGTCCGGGGTTCGAGTCCCTGTGGGCGCACTTGCAGGAAAGGCCCTCACCTTCTTCGGAAGGTGAGGGCCTTTCTTCTTACCTCGGTTCGTACACACCCGGCCCCCGGAAACGCGAAGAGCCGCCGAGATGTGGCGTCACGTCCCGGCGGCTACGCCACGATCGGTCAGCGCAACGCTTTGCGCAGCACCAGGAGTCCCACCACAGCACTCGCGGCGATCAGCCCGTACTTGACCGCCGGCTCGTTGAACTTCGCGATCAGCGTCTGCTTCGTGTGCTCCACGAGACGCTTCGGGTTGGTGCGGACCGTCAATTCGTCGAGTGTGCTTGCGAGCTCATTGCGCGCCTTCTCGATCTCACGCTCGATGCTGTCGGTGTCCCTGGGCAACGTATCCTCCAACTTGTTCGACTGGTTCGATCAGCGAGAGCGACGCTACCGCGAAGATCCCACACTTGCGTCAACCGTAGACGAGAACACGCCACCTGCGACTCCGTCTCCCCCATTGGACCTAGCGCCGTTGGACCTCGCGCCGCTGTCCGGGCGCCCCGGTAGCGTGACCTGTCGTGACCGACAACAGCAGACTGTCCCCCGGAGACACTCCACCCGCCTTCGCCCTGCCCGACGCCGACGGCAACGAGGTGTCGCTCGCCGATTACCGCGGACGCAAAGTCGTCGTGTACTTCTACCCGGCGGCCAGCACCCCAGGGTGCACCAAGCAGGCTTGCGACTTCCGCGACAATCTGGCGGAACTCAACGAATCCGGCATCGACGTGATCGGCATCTCCCCCGACAAGCCGGCCAAGCTGGCCAAGTTCCGCGACACCGAGGAGCTGACGTTCCCCCTCCTCTCGGACCCGGACAAGTCCACACTCGAGGCGTGGGGCGCATTCGGTGAGAAGAAGATGTACGGCAAGACCGTTCAGGGCGTCATCCGCTCCACGTTCGTGGTCGACGAGGAGGGCAAGATCGCGGTCGCACAGTACAACGTTCGCGCGACAGGCCATGTGGCCAAGCTGCGCCGGGACCTATCCGTGTGACCCGATTTCCATCCACCCGGCCTTCGGCGCAGCGCACGCTGGACGAGGGCCGGGTCAGTTCTTTCGTGAAACCTTCGACGCCGTCGCCACATCTGCGCCTTCGCACCCTCGGACAGACCTACTTCTGATCGGCAGGACCTTGTGGTGTGACGGAGTCGCTACCGTCGGCTACTTGTGGGCCATCACATTGCTCGCTGATGAAACCGCTTGATAGGTGGCCGCGTCCTGGCAAAACCCGACGAGTCACCGGGACGGATCTTCGGAATCCGGAGCAAAGACCGATAGCCTGGGGCGGTGGAGTCTTCAGCCAGCAAGCAAGCACCGCGCCGTGTGGACCCGGCGTTGGAGCTGCAGTCGGACCCGCAGGAGCTCCTGCCACGCCGACGTCCGACCCAGGAACGTAGTCGCCGCAAGTTCGATGCGCTACTCGCAGCGTCGCGGGAACTGCTGGTGGACGTGGGATTCGAGTCGTTCACCTGCGAGGAGGTCGCCGCTCGGGCCGACGTGCCGATCGGCACTCTCTACCAGTTCTTCGCGAACAAGTATGTGATCGTGTGCGAGCTCAACAGGCAGGACCTCGTCGGCGTGCAACACGAGCTCGCGCAGTTCAACGGTGAGGTTCCGTCTCTCGACTGGTTACGCTTCCTCAACGCTTTCGTCGACCACATGTCCGGTTTGTGGACGTCGGACCCATCTAGGCGCGAGGTCTGGCTCGCGATGCAGTCGACCCCGTCGACCCGCGCCACGGGGGCCATCCACGAGAAGGCGTTCGCGGAGCAGGTCTCGCGCATGCTCGCACCGCTCACCCCGCAAACCACGCGGGAGCGGCGCACGATGATGGCCGAGGTACTCGTTCACGTCGTGTACTCGATGCTGAACTTCTCGGTGCAGGACAACCAGAGCCACGCCGATGCCGTCGCCGAACTGAAACGGCTGATGGTGGCGTATTTGCTCGTCGCCGAGAAGGAATCGCGCACCACTACGCCCGCCGGCTAGGCCCTCCGGGCTCGTGCGCCCCTCTGGTTGTTCCTGCTACCAGAATGACGCACGGGCGCGGAGCGCCTATGCCGCTTCGATCACCGCGAATGCGCCGGCGGTGTCGCCGTCGTGCGTGAGCGAGATATGGATCTTGACGTCCGTCAGATGCTTGGCGACGTCTCCGCGTAGGCGGATACTCGGGCGTCCCCACGCATCGGTCACCACCTCGATCAGGTGGTGGATCATTTCCGGCAGCACCGGCGGGCTGGCGAAGAGGGCTGTGGACCATGCTTTGATCACTGCCTCCTTCGCCGCCCACCGGGCCGCGAAATGCCTAGCCGGATCGGAGCTCCGGGTCACGGCGTCCCGACGTTCGCCCGGTGTGAAGTTGTCGAGCATCGCCGTACCGGGCCGGTCCAGCTGCTCGGCGAACTCCGACACCGTGACGAGGTCGAAGCCGATTCCCAGAACTCCCATCGCTTCTGTTCCTACTTGCAGCCGGGCAGACCCGAGCTGTACACGTCGTCGGCTCCCAGGCGCGCGCCCTCGCTGAGCAGGACGTCCGCCTCCAGCTGACGAGATGCTGCGGCCGGGACACTGTCGCCACCGAAGCGTCGATCCGCCGGACGCTCGTACAGGCTGCCGCCACCGACCATGGCCTTCGCCAGACGACGCTGACCCTCGACGGTGCGCCCTCGTGCCTCCTCGAGGTACGCATCCCGCTTGTCTGCCGGGAGTGCCTCGACGAATGCCTGCGGGTGCACCACGGCGACCATGCCCGACACGTGCCCGAAGCCGAGGCTGGTCAGCAGACCGGCCTTCAGCGGGAACTGCTCACCGAATCGGAGCGGCTCCCGAGCCCACACGAGGTGTTCGAACTCGGCCATCTTCTCGTCGACGCAGTCGAGGCTGCGGTTCGGCGGGACGACACCCTGATCCAGCACCTGGCAGAGACCGATCAGCTGGAATGCTGCGGCACCACCCTTGGCGTGTCCGGTGAGGCTCTTCTGCGAAACCACGAACAGCGGCGCACCTTCGCTCCGGCCGAGGGCCCCGGCGAGGCGCTCGTGCAGCTCCGCCTCGTTGGGATCGTTGGCCGCGGTGGACGTGTCGTGCTTGGAGATCACCGAGATGTCGTCGGCACTGACACCGAGCTTGCCGAGGGACTGGGCGAGCTGCGAATTCGCTCCCCCACGCCCCGCACCGAGCGCACCGATTCCGGGAGCGGGGATCGAGGTGTGGACGCCGTCCGCGAACGAGCCGGCGTAGGCGACGACACCGAGGACGGGCAGGCCCATCTCGAGTGCCAGGTCACCGCGAGCGAGGAGGATCGTGCCGCCGCCGGCCGATTCGACGAATCCGCCGCGTCGACGATCGTTGGCCCGCGAGAAGCGGCGATCCTCGATGCCCTTGGCATGCATGTCCTCGGTCTTCGCGGTGGCCGACATGTCACCGAAGCCGATGATGCCTTCCGTGCTCAGGTCGTCGAAGCCACCGGCAACGACCAGCTGAGCCTTGCCGAGCTTGATCTTGTCGACGCCCTCTTCGACGGACACCGCGGCCGTGGCGCATGCCGCAACCGGGTGGACCATGGCGCCGTAACCGCCGACGTAGGACTGGACCACGTGCGCCGCAATCACATTCGGCAGAGCTTCCTGCAGGATGTCGTTCGGCCGGTTCTCGCCGAGCAGCGTGTCGATGTACAGCGACCTCATGGAGGACATGCCGCCCATGCCGGTGCCCTGGGTGTTGGCGACCAGCGAGGGGTGCACCCACCGCAGCAGTTCGCTGGGCGTGAACCCACCGGTGAGGAACGCATCCACCGTGGCGACGATGTTCCACAGGCCCACGCGGTCCACGGAGTCGGCCATGTCGGCGGGGATGCCCCACTTGGTGACGTCGAATCCGGTCGGGATCTGACCACCCACGCTGCGCGTGAGCTTCATCTTGCGCGGCACGCGGATCTCGGTTCCCGCGCGGCGGGTGACCTGCCAGTCAGCGCTGTCCGGGACCGGGGCCGCAACCGTGTTGTCCGGGTCGGCCTCGACGAAGGCCCGTGCCTCCGCCTCGGTGCTGACGACGAAGCTCAGGTCCTTGTCCAGGAAGACCGACGTGAGGAGCGGTGCGGTGTTCTCGACCATGGCGCCGTCGTCCGCGTAGCGGCGGATGCCGCAGCGCTCGACGACCGTGTCGTGGTACTTCTCCGCGATCTCGGCCTCCGGAACCAGTTCCCCGGTCTCGGCGTCGTACCAGCCTGCGGACGGTGTGGTCTCCCAGACGATCAGTCCGGTGTTCCAGGCGAGTTCGAGGACACCTGCTGCCGAGAGCTTTTCGTCGACCTCCATCTCGAAGCGGGTGCGCGAGGATCCGAACGGTCCGAGCTCACCGGCGCCGACGATGACGACGAGGTCCTCCGGAGCGGCAGTGACGCCGGACCAGGCCGGTGCCACCGACGCGGAGACCCGCGGCGGGGCGGGCAGGGCAGCGATGGTGTCGAGCTCGGCAGCGTCCTCGTCGGCCTCGGCCGCAGCGGTCGCAGCTTCCTGAGCCTGCTTCGCCAGGGCGGGCAGGTCCAGGTTCGCCTGGGCGAGCCCACCGGTGAGATCGGCCGCGAGCGGCTCGGTGGAGGCGAGGCGACGCGCCTCGGGCTCGCACCACTGCAGCAGCTCGGTGGCCATTTCCTGGGTGGACCAGGTACGGACTCCGGCACCTTCGACAGCCTCGACCAGCGGGTCGTTGCCGCCCATCAGACCGGTTCCGCGGACCCAGCCGATGAGAGCGTGCACCAGGGTGACGCGCTCGGCCCAGTTGCGCTCGGCCTTCCAGCGGCCGACCACTGCGTCGAGCGCGGCCTTGGCCTCGCCGTACGCACCGTCGCCACCGAACAGACCGCGGTTCGGGGACCCGGGTAGAACGACGTGCAGGTGGGTGTCGACGTCACGGTCGTAACCGATCTTCGACAGTCCGCCGATCAGGCGCTCCACCGACCACAGGAGAACGCGCATCTCCATTTCGGCGCGGGCACCGGCGTCAGCCAGGTCGCCTGCCACGCGGGGCGCGGCGAACGGGAACAGCAGCGTCGGGGTAACCGCTTCCTTGACGAGCTTCTTCGATCCACCGGCCGTCTCGTACTGGGCTTCACCGATCCACTCGATGAGCGCGTCGATGTCGGTGTACGACGCCATGTTCGCGGGGACCACCCACAGAGCGGCACCGGCGCGAGCATTGCGGCGGTAGAGGTCGCGGTAGAAGCCGAGACGCTTGTCGTCGAGACGCGAGGTGGTGACGAAGACCGTCGCGCCGCCGGCGAGGAGCTTGCCTGCGACCGAGGCCGCGATGGAGCCCTTGCTGGCACCGGTGACGACGGCGACCTGGTCTGCCCATTCCGGGGTCTCGTCGGTGACGACGGCTGCCGCCTCCGCGATGCGCCCGTACTTCTCGGCCAGAGCCGTGCGACCCTCGTCGGTTGCGCGGGCCTGCCACCATGCGGCCTGCGCCGCAACGGACTTGCCTGCACCGGCGAAGCCTTCGATCTCGAGGGATCCCGAGCCGGCCGCGTCGATCCACAGACGGGCCAGATCCTCACGTGCGCTCGCCCAACGGTCGTCGAGCAGGACCGCCCGCTTGGCGTCGAACGCGGGAGCCACCAGTCGCGGCCAGTCGGAACCGAGTTCCGCCGACACGAGGTCGACGAGTTCGGTGTCGGACGGCGCCGCTGCGGTTGCCGTGTCACCGGCGAAGCCGAGCTGTTCGAGCACGAGGCGGGCGGCCGAGGCCAGCACGCCGTCGCGGCCCGTGATGTGCTCGGTGAATTCACCCAGTGCCGCGGCGTCGACGGTGCCACCGGCTCCGCCACCCGTGGACGGGAGCGAGACGCTGATCCCACGGCGCGAGGCCACTGCTGCCACGGCGCTGTCGATGACGGCGTCCACTGCAGCGCCGTCGGCGAGACCGCCCCCGGCGAGACCACCGAGGTCACCGCCACGGATGCTGGAACCGTCGCGGGTTCCGAGCGCCACCTCGGCGGTGACGTGGTACGCCCAGCCGTCGCCGAGTTCCCAGACCTTCTTCACCCGGTCCGCGATGGCCGCGGGACGACGACCCGAGGGGCCGAAGACCTTGCGGAGGTGATCGTTGATCGAGTCGGACAGCACCGGGCCGAACGGCTTGTACGTGCGGGCCAGCGAGTCGACCGTGGTGGCCAGCGAGCCCATGTCGGCGTCCGCGGCACCGTCGATCGCGCCGAGCGAGAGCTCGGAGCCGAGGTCTACGAGCAGCTGGTTACGCCGCGAGGACACACCGTCGCACAGCGCCTCGATCGTGTCGACGGGGCCGACCTGATCGGGACGGAGCTTGGTCCACAGGCTGATCAGAACCTTGGTGGCGTCGGCTGCCTTGAACGCGATGTCGTCGGGACGCGGGCCGCCCGAAGGGGCTGCCGCGGGTGCCGGAGCGGCGGCGGGGGCTGCCGATGCGGCGGGCGCCTCGGCTGCCGGTGCTGCAGGCTCGTCGTCCTCGACCGGCGCCGGATCGACGTCGGTGGAGTACACGATGGACGCTTCACGCTCGATGTTGAGGACCTCGACCGGGTAACCGAGGCGTCCCGGCAACTTGAGAGTCTGCGCAGCGAGGTTCGCGACGGTCGGGACGGAGCCCAGACCGATCTCCACGAACCGCTCTACACCCAGTCCTCCCTCGGATTCGTCGGCGAACAGCAGGTCCTGCGTCTCGATCCACCGGACCGGGCTTGCGAACTGCCAGGCCAGAAGCTCGGTGAGCACGACGCGAGTGAGCTGGGACGGCTGCGCCACCCACGAGTCGAAGTCCTTCAAGACCTTCTGCAGCGGCTTCGACGGCACGAGGTCCGCGATCTCCTGCACGAACTCACGCTTCAGCGAGAACGGCTTGGGAACCAGGTTCGGGATGTAACGCCCGATGAGGATGGCCGGGTCGATGTCCTGCGGAAGCAGTTCTTCGAGGCGACCACGGAAGTCGTCGACACCGCCGCGCAGAACAGTCGAGTGGAACGGAACATCGATGCCCGGGACCATGATGTAGGCGCGCTTGCCACCGAAAGCCTCACGGCGAATGTCGATTTCCTTCTCGAGCGCGTCGAGTCCGGCGACCGTGCCCGCGATGGCGTACTGCGAGCCCCGCAGGTTCAGGTTCACGACCTGCAGGAATTCACCTGTGGCCGAGGCGATATCACCGATGAACGACTCGACGTCCTCGTCCGCGAGACCGATCTGCGACGGACGGATAGCGGCCATCCGGTAGTCGGAACGGCCGGCCTCGTCGCGCGGCACCAGGGCGTGCATGGCGGAACCGCGCTGGAAGACCACCTCGAGAACGGCTTCGAGCGGCAGCACACCGGCGACGGCGGCGAGAGCGTTGTACTCACCGACCGAGTGGCCTGCGAGCAGGGCGCCCTCGACGAAGGCACCGGACTCGCGGAGTTCGGCAACCTGCGCGACACCGAGAGTCGCCATCGCGACCTGGGTGAACTGAGTCAGGTGCAGGACACCGTCCGGGTGCTTGTGCTCGACACCACGGGCCTTGACGACCGTCGGGTTGTCGCGGACCACGGCGAGGATGGAGAAGCCGAGAGCCTTGCGGGTGTGCTTGTCGGCGCGGTCCCAAATCTCGCGGGCGGCCTTAGAGCGGGCGCGGGCGTCGAGACCCATGCCGGGACGCTGGATGCCCTGTCCGGGGAACGCGTAGACGGTCTTCGGGGCGGCGGTGCGACCCGTCGCGACCATCACCAGTTCACCGTCGATGCGGCACCCGACCTCGACGATCTCAGCGCCACGGTCCACGGCGACGCGGTCGACGCGGACGTCGATCTCGGCGCCGGGGCGAACCATGCCCAGGAAACGTGCGGTCCAGGCGGTGAGGCGACGCGGCGGCGTCTTGGTCTCGGCCGGGTCCACGGCGGTAACGACCTGCTGGGCTGCGGCCGAGAGCCACATGCCGTGCACGATCGGGCTACCGAGTCCGGCGAGGAGCGCAGCGTTGTCGGAAGTGTGGATCGGGTTGTGGTCGCCCGACACCTGGGCGAAGGAGCCCATGTTGCGGGGAGCGACGATCGTGGTGTCGCGGCGACGACGACGCGGAGTGTCGACGGCCTCGTCACTGAGCGAACCTCCGGCGCGGGCCGGATCGGACAGTTCGCCCTTGCCGGTGCGACCGCGGATCGCGAAGCGCTCCGACAGGGTGACGACGGCAGGGGCGTCGAGGCCCTCACCGAGCATCGCGCCTACCTCGACCTTGACCTCGACGACACGGCCCAGGTCTGTGTCGAGGACCGAGGCGACCTCGGCCTTCACCACGAGAATGCTGGTCTCCGAGGGCAGTTCACCCACGAAGTCCACGCTGTGGTCGAGGTGGACCAGGTCGAGCATGCCCTCGATCACCGAGAGCGAATCCTCGGTCTTGGCGCCGCCGAGCACGGCGAACACGGCCGGCCAGCAGGCGCCGACGACCACGTCCGGGACCGCCTTGCCGCTGACGCTCAGAGCGCTGGGCAGACCCGAACCGGTGACACCGGCGTGGTCGGCGATCAGGTCCGGTGTCCAAGCCAGGTTGAGGCGAGCGACACCGTTCTTGACAGCGGGCAGTTCCTGACCGGCCGCGACCGCGAGGAGTGCGGTCATCGACTTCTCGGCGTCGGCCTCGGTGACCACGGGGGCGCCACCGTCCGCCACGGAGGAGGGAACGGTGATGGTGATCTGGACGGACTTACCTGCCACGAGCGGGACGGTGAGGAGCACCTGTTGGTCGTCGATCACGGAGAGCTCGGCACCCGTGGTCTCGTGCACCGCGAGGATGTCGGACTCCACCGACCACTTGTCGAGGTCACCGAGCCGGCGAACCGGGTTCAGGGTCAGGCGCGAGGCCCACTGGATGTCCGGAGCCGACAGGACGGTGTCGAGGAGGCCGCGGGCGATGTCCGCGTGACGGCGTGCGAGCAGCGACAGCGGCGCGGCACCGGCGGTGACCAGCTCGTCGTAGGTGGCCTTCTCGAAGCGGTCGAGCAGCTCACCGACCGGCTCGTCGACGCGCGTGATGCCGGCGACGGCGACGGTGCCGGGGATGACGCAGACCTGGTCGGCGGTGTAACGAGGATCGTGCGCCTGCCACAGCGAGTCGGAACGCCACCAGCGGCGGACGTCACCGTCGACGACGGGCACGAAGTTGACCGGCTTGCCGGGGGTCTTGCACAGCGAGACGAAGAACGAGACGTCCGCGGGGTGCAGAACCGTGGTCGCGTAGTCGGGGTACTGCGCCTGCAGGGCGCAGATGGCCGCCTCGGGACGCTCGAGGATCGCCTCGTCGGCGAACAGGGTGGGGATCGGTCCGCGGTCGACCGGGTGTAGACGCGACTCGGCGCGCTGCAGCATCTCACCGAAGCGCGCACGCCAGGTGATGTCGAGCCACGGGCTCGAGGCGGCCTCGGTGATGGCGTCCTGGAGGTCGGAGCCGCAGTCGAAAGCCTTCGCGGCGTCGATGCCTACGGCCAGCTCGAGGTAGCGGCGCAGCCACTGCTCGTACGTCATCGTCTCGACGTCGCCGAAGTACGGCTTGGCGGTGATGTTCAGTGCTTCGATGATCTCGTCGCGACGCTCGGCTACGGCGTCGGCGTCACCGGCGACCTCGTCGAGCAGGCGGCCGGTGCGGGACGCGGCGTTGTCGATCTCGTGGATGTCGGCGCCGAGCTGGCTACGTCCGGAGGCCATGCCGCCCTCGGCGGTGCCCGCACCGACCCAGGCCGGAGTACCGGGGGTGTCGACGAGGAGCTGCTTCACCTCGGCAGACGTGGTCGCCTCGAGGGTGGCCATGGCGGCGGTGCCGACCAGGATGCCGTCCAGCGGCATGGCCGGGAAGCCGTGCGCCACCGACCAGCGGCCGGTCAGGTAGTCGGCAGCCTGCTCGGGCGTGCCGATGCCGCCACCGACGCACAGGACCAGATTCGGCCGGGTGCGCAGCTCGGCATATGTGTCGAGAAGCAGGTCGTCCAGGTCTTCCCACGAGTGGTGACCGCCGGCGCGGCCGCCTTCGATGTGGGCGATGACGGGGAACGAGGGGACCTCGTTCGCGATGCGGATGACCGAGCGGATCTGCGCGACCGTACCCGGCTTGAACGCGACGTAGCTGAAGCCGGCGTCGGTGAGATCTCCGATGATCGAGACGGCGTCCTCGAGCTCGGGGATACCGGCGGTGACGACGACACCGTCGAACGGGGCACCAGCGGCGCGGGCCTTGGGCACGAGGCGCTTGCCACCGACGTGGAGCTTCCACAGGTAGGGGTCGAGGAACATCGAGTTGAACTGCACGGCGCGGCCCGGCTCGAGCAGCCCGGTGAGCTTCTCGACGTTGTCGGCGAAGATCTGCTCGGTGACCTGGCCACCGCCCGCGAGCTCGGCCCAGTGGCCTGCGTTGGCAGCTGCGGCGACGATCTGCGGGTCGACCGTGGTCGGAGTCATGCCGGCGAGCAGGATCGGCGAACGGCCGGTCAGCTTGGTGAATGCGGTCTCGACTCCGATACGGCCGCCGGGCAGCGCGACCGGCTTCGGAAGGAACTCGGTCCAGGCAGCGGGAACCTCGGGTGCCGCACCCGGAGTAAGGAGATTGCGGTGGCCACCGCGGGTAGCAGCAGCGACGATGCCGACGCCCTGCCCGCGAACACTGGCCGACGTCATGCGGGTGAGGAGGTCACCCGGTCCGAGGTCGAGAATCCAGGAAGCACCGGCGTCGATGGTGCGGTCGACGGCGTCGACCCAGTCGACGGGATCGACGAGGCATGCGCTGGTGAGGGCGCGGGCCTTCCCCTCATCGAGGCCGCAACGGACGGCCCACTGGCCGACGATGTCGATCGTCTCGGCGAGTGCGGGGTGGTGGAAGCCGATCTCGACCGCGAGGGGCTCGAAGACGGGCGCGAAGATGGAGCCGCCACGCTTCTTGGTGTCCCGCTCACGGGCCTCGTCGGCCTCGATCTGCTCGCACCGCTGCTGCACCCGCGCCAGCTGGGCGGGCGGGCCGGACAGCACGACGCGGCGACGGGCGTTGCGGATACCGAGAACAGCGGCGCGTTCGGGCTCGAGGCCCTCGGCGAGCTCGTCGACGATCCGACGGAGTCGTTCGGGATCGACGTTGGAGACAGCCAGCATCGGGGTGGAGTCGGCGGCGGAGATCACTCCGCGACGACGGCCGACCAGACCGGCAGCAGCACCGATCAGCTGAGCGAGGGCGAGGAGTTCGCCGTCCTTGTTTCCGGAGGTCGCGACGGCCTCCGCAGCGAGAAGTCCCTGGGAGTGGCCGATCACCGACACGGGTGCAGTCACGGTGGGATCGAGGCCCTGGGCAGCCAGCGCACGCAGCGCAGCGATCTGTGTCAGGAAGACACCCGGAAGGGACACTGCCGCAGACGTGAGAGCAGCTGCAGAAGGTCCGGCCGCGGCCGCATCGTCTTCTTCATCGGCGAGTTCCTGTTCGAGAATCCAGGCGATGGGGTCGAATCCGACCGGACGCACGACGAGCAGCTCCTGCGCCACCGGTGTGAGGTATTCGGCGGCCTCGTTCACGAGCTTGGTCAGGGCCGGCTCGAGACCGTTGTCCCGGCTCAGCTCCTCGAGCGAGCTCAGCCAGGGTGCACCCTGACCACCGAACGCGAGGGCGTACGTCTCGCCGCCGACCAAACGGTCGACGAGTGTGGTCTTGCTCGACGACCGAGTGTCGTCCCGGTCTACGCCGATGCGCCGCGAACCCTTCGAGTTTCTTCCATTTCCTGCGGGTGTCGTGTCGTCAATCGTCACGCGTAAGTCCTCTCCTGGTCACCCCAACGGGGAGGTGGGGATTGCTGGTCTGCCGCCCTCGGCATCGTGTGCCTGCTGCATCGGCTCTGATCAGCACTTCCGGGCTGTACTAGGTTGACACAGAATCATGAGGAATTCCTCACGTTCACGACGAGCGCGGCTCCCTCAGCCCGGACGAACGTCTCGAACGCGTGATGTCGATCACAACCCGCCCGGAAGGTGACTCTTCAGTAGGTCACGTCGTCGCTGGACGTGGCGGTGCAAGGACGTCCAAGAACCTGAGGAAAGCCTCATATTAATCGTTATCAATTCGTTACCACTTGACGAATTCCCGAGGTCGTGCCCGTCGGCCGTGACGTGGCCGTGTCCATCCACTCGATCTCGAAACCTGTCGGACCCTCGAACTAACGTTCGAACAGACTGCACGACCATTCGTTCTTCCGGGGGGAAATTATGAGCACGGCGCACGTTCGTCACCTGATCGACTACATCGAGGCGGAACTGCCGCAGGGGGTGTGGCCACACTGGACGGAAGGCTGGCCACGCGAGATAGAGGCAGGTCTCCTCGACGCGGCGTTCTCCGCCCGCGCCACCTACGGCACACCCACGTCCGGTGTCCGTGCCGTCATAGCGCGTTGGCGTGCCCACCGGGGCGAGCCACTCGACGACCTCGCCGCGCTGGCCGAGTACGCCGACGAACCGGCGGCGCTGATCGCCGTCCTCGACAACCGGCAACGGGTCCCGGGCAACTACACCACCAAGGCGGAGGCCGTCGCGCTCGCCGCCCGCTCCCTGGTCGCCGCCGGATGCCGGCAATCCTCCGAACTGCGCGACGAGGAAGTGCGCCGCAATGCGCTCGTCCAGATCGCCGGTTTCGGGAACGCCACCTGGGAGTGCTTCACAATGCAACTCGGGGTCTGCATCCCCGAAAGTCGGGAGCTCCTAAAGGATTTCGTCATCGACGCTCTCGCACCGGAGGTCGAGGTGACGAGCACGACGGCCGACGAACTTCTTGCTGCCGCCGCTACCCGTCTCGACGTCTCTCCGGCCACCCTCACCCACGCGATCTGGCGGTACCAGCGCGCTCAACGACGTCTCGCAGGTGCACGGTGAAGTACACGCGGGAGGTTCTCGAGCGGGCGGTCGCAGAATCGAGGAGTTACGCAGGCGTTATGCGCTACCTCGGATTGAAACCCGCGGGCGGGACACACGCTCACCTGAGTCGCCGGATTAAAGCGCTCCGAATAGACACGTCGCACTTCACAGGGCGGGCGCATACCAGGGGAAAGCCCGCCCGCAATCGAATGACATGGCAGGAGATACTGATCCGTCGCCCACCAGGCAGCGGACGCGTTCAACCCCACCTACTGCGACGGGCCCTGATCGAGGCAGGAGTGGCGTACAAATGCGTCATATGCGGTGTGCAAGGTGAGTGGTGCGGACTCCCGCTGATCCTGCACGTGGACCACATACGGGGAGACCCGCTGGACTCCCGCTTGCGGGAAGTGCGATTCCTGTGCCCCAACTGCCACAGCCAGACTGCGTCGTGGGCGGGGCGAAAGAGGCGCGACAGGGGCGAGCGCGCCGGTTGACGTGTGTGTGCCGGAGTGCCTTGTTCATGGCGTAGTCTGTCAACGCGCGCGAGTGGCGTAATCAGGCAGCCGCGTCAGGTTTAGGTCCTGATGTCCGAAAGGGCGTGGGGGTTCGAATCCCCCCTCGCGCACCAATCGAGAGCGGTATGGGCGTGTGACTGCGCCCATACCGCGCACCTCTCCTAGCAGCGCAATCAGCGTTTCGGGTACCGTCGTTGTCGTGTCCGGAAACCGTAAACGAAGCCGACCTGCACTCGTCCTGCTGGTGGTTGCCGGGGCTGCGACGTGCCTCGCGCTGGGTTGGTGGCAGTGGGAGCGCTTCGAGGCGGTCGGCGGCAACGGCCAGAACCTCGGGTATGCGTTCCAATGGCCATTGTTCGCGGCGTTCTTCATCTACGCGTACCGGCGTTTCGTGCAGCTCGAGGACGCCGATCCGGCGGAGGCGGAGAAGGCGGCCGACGAGGTGAAGGAGATTCCGGCCGACGTACTTCCCCCTCGTCCCACGGTCGACGTAGTCACCCCCGAAGACGGTTCGAACGATCTCGAAACCCTCCAAGTTCAGCAGTACAACGAATATCTCGCCGAGCTGGCAGCATGCGAGACCGATAGGAGCACTACGTGAGCACGGGTCAATACGAGACCACATCCGGCGCGGTTGTCGACACCGAGAAACGGAAGAAGGTCGCTCCCGCGCTGCTGCGCTACCGGGTTCTCGCCTACGCGACAGGTGTGTGGCTGCTCGTCCTCACCGCGGAAATGGTCGCCAAGTACATCTTCAAGGTCGACAATTTGCCCACGTGGATTGCGGTGGTGCACGGTTGGGTTTATTTCGTGTACCTGTTGGTCACGCTTGACCTGGCAGTCAAAGTCCGCTGGCCTGCGGGTCGTACCGTCGGAACCCTCCTCGCCGGCACCATCCCGTTTCTGTCGTTCTACGTGGAGCACCAGCGCACCAAGCAGGTCCGCCGCGACTTCGGGGTCTGATCGGTACGGATTGTGGTCCTGGCCAACCGGTCACATGATGACCGGTTGACCGGTGATCAGAGCGATCACGTAGACCAACCATCCGAGCGGTGTCTGCGGCACCATCATCGGAGACATGAGAACCTCCCTTCGCGACATCCGTCGCGACCGGCGACGTCAGCTCTCGGCGAGCTTGGCCAGCGCGGGAACGAGCTGGGTCAGTGCACGCCCCCGGTGGGAGGCCGCGTCCTTCTCTTCCGGAGACAACTGTGCTGCCGAGCGGCTGCTTCCTTCTGGCACGAACACCGGGTCGTAACCGAATCCTCCGTCACCGACCGGCTCGCGGGCAATAGTCCCCCGCCACTCGCCGCGGACCACCGCCTCTTCCCCGCCGGGCACAACCAGCGCGCACGCCGAGACGAACGCCGCCCCCCTACGATCGTCGGGAACGTCGCCGAGCTGCGCCAGGACCAGTGCCGTGTTGGCGCCGTCGTTGCCGTGCCTGCCGGACCACCGCGCCGACAAGATGCCGGGCATCCCGTTCAGCGCATCCACTTCGAGGCCGGAATCGTCTGCCACACATGCCAATCCAGTCGCCCGGGCCCCGTCGCGTGCCTTCGCCAGCGCATTGTCCTCGAAGGTCGCCCCGGTCTCCGGGGCTTCGGGATAAGGCGGCACCGCATCGAGGCCGACAAGTTCGATGCCGTTTACCCCCGCGGCGTCGAGTACTCGATGTAGCTCGCGCAGCTTCTTCGCATTGCGACTGGCCACGAGCACCCGTGTTCCCGGCACCGGACTAGCTCCCGAACTTCTTCTTCGGGACCACGACCTTCGGCTCGGGCAAAACACCGGGATACGGCAACTCGAGTGCGGCCTTCTGGATTTCGAACAGCTGCTCGCAACCCGCCAGCGCCGAATCGAGGAGCCTGTCGAGCGTGCTGCGGGGGAAGGTGGCGCCTTCACCGGTGCCCTGGATTTCGACCAGAGTGCCCGTGTCGGTAGCCACCACGTTCATGTCGACCTCGGCCCTGGAGTCCTCCTCGTAGGGCAGATCCAGGCGAACACGACCGTCGACCACGCCGACGCTCACTGCAGCGATTCCACAGGAAATCGGTTGCGGATCGGCGAGACGCCCCGCCGCACGCAGATAAGTGACTGCGTCGACCAGCGCGACATAGGCGCCGGTGACGGCGGCGGTGCGAGTCCCGCCGTCGGCCTGGAGGACATCGCAGTCGAGGGCGATGGTGTTCTCGCCGATGGCGGCGAGGTCGATGCACGCCCGCAGTGAACGGCCGATCAAGCGGCTGATCTCCTGGGTCCGGCCACCGACCTTCCCCTTCACGGATTCGCGTCCACTGCGGGTGTGTGTGGCAGCGGGAAGCATCGCGTATTCGGCGGTCAGCCAACCCAGCCCCGAACCTTGACGCCAGCGGGGCACGCCGTCCTCGACGCTAGCAGTGCACATCACCCTGGTGTTGCCGAATTCCACCAGCACCGATCCCGCGGGGTGTGTGGTGAAACCGCGGGTGATCTTGACCTCGCGGAGTTCGTCGTCCGCCCTACCGTCATCTCGTGTTGTCACAGCCGAGAGCCTAGTCGTCTGGTGCAGGAGTCCGGGCACACGGCTTCAGACGTCGTAGACGCCGCTCGCCGTCACGGCGTGAACCGGACCGGCGAACTCCGCTTTCGCCTCGGCAATCACATCTTCCCGCGACGTCCACGGTGGAATGTGAGTGAGAAGCAGTTCGCCGACCTCGGCGAGACGGGCGACCTGGCCGGCTTCGGTGCCGGAGAGGTGCACGCCCTTCGGCCGGTCCGGGCTGTGGGTCCACGACGCCTCGGCGAGTAGGACGTCAGCCCCGCGGGCGAGTTCGATGACCTCTTCGCACATGCCGGTGTCCCCGCTGTACACCAGGGTGCGGCCGGCGCCGTCGGTCACTCGGAGTCCGTACGCCTCCGGCGGATGGTTCACACGGCGGGCGGTGATGGTGAGGTCACCGAAGGTGACGGGAACCCCGTCCGCCCACTGTCGCAGTTCGATCGTGTCGGAAATGTCGTCGATGTCGCCACCGCATTCTGCGGAGGCCACTCCGATCCGGCGAGCAGTGTCGGAGGGTCCGTAGACGAGGGCCCGACCTTCCGGCGGGTGGGGATGGTAGCGGCGCCATACGAGTAATCCGGGGAGGTCCAGGCAGTGATCGGCGTGCAGGTGGGTGAGACATACGGATACCTGACCCGGGTCAGCAAATTTTTGGAGGGCGCCGAGGACACCGGGCCCGAAGTCCAGTACCAGCGGCGGAGTGTCCGGCGCCGTCAACAAGTAGCCCGATGCAGGTGAGTCTGGTCCGGAGACGCTGCCTGAACACCCCAGGACGGTAATGCGCATACCCGCCATGCTGCCATGACGACCCGTCGTCGAAAAAGCTTCCGGCGGAATTGGCGCGTCGACCTCACAACTGATGACCGACTGTGATCTGGCCGCGGGATTCGGGATATCTACGTCCACGAAGGGCCTCGAGAGGCGCTCGACGTCTCGGCGAGCAACAGTCAGGTGAGCGAACGCGGGCCGACCGACTTCTGGGCGCGCCCTCTACGTGCATCCGCGGAGAGTGCCCAGGCGGCTACGACGCCACCGATCGCGCCGAAGAGGTGGCCCTGCCAGGAGACGTGCGGCTGGCTGGGCAGCACACCCCACAACATGCCGCCGTAGAAGACGAACACCACCACGCCGAGAAGAATCTGGCCGAAATGCCGGGTGAACAGGCCACGTACCAGGAGGTACGCCAACCATCCGAAGATCAGAATGGAGGACCCGATGTGGTTGTCGACGGCACCACCTGTCAGCCAGGTGCCGAGGCCTCCGATCACCCAGATGATCCCGGTTGCCGCGAGTCCCCTGGCTATTCCGGACAGCAGCACGAGGAAACCGAGGACGACCAGGGGAATGGTGTTGCCGATCAGATGGTTCCAGTCGTCGTGGAGCACGGGAGCGAAGAGAATCCCCCACAGTCCGTCGACAGATCGCGGTGCTACCCCGTTCTTCTGGAGGTCATCGCCCGACACGACGTCGGCGACCTCGATCACGTACAGCAAGATCGTGAAGACGCCGATCACGACGGCCGCCTGCAACCACAGCGGCCGCTTCCGCTGCGGCTGCACCGGATCGATCGACGACGTCATGCTCCACGCACCGTTCTCGTCATGCCCACAGCTGCCCTTCCAGTGCTTCCTCGGCTTCTTCGACCGTACCGCCGTAGGCGCCGGTGGAGAGATATTTCCATCCGCCGTCGGCCACGATGATCGCGATGTCCGCCGCTCGTTCGGCCTGCACAGCCTTGCGCGCGACTCCGAGGGCTGCGTGCAGGATGGCCCCCGTCGAGATACCGGCGAAGATCCCTTCCTCCTCGATCAGCTGACGGGTCCGGCGCACCGCGTCGGCGGGGCCCACCGAGAATCGCGAGGTGAGAACCGACTCGTCGTACAGTTCGGGAACGAAGCCCTCGTCGATGTTGCGGAGCCCGTACACCAGTTCTCCGTACCGCGGTTCCGCGGCCACGATTTCGATGCCGTCGACGTGTTCGCGCAGGAAGCGTCCCGTACCCATGAGCGTGCCCGTGGTGCCGAGACCGGCCACGAAGTGGGTGATCTCGGGCAGGTCACGCAGGATCTCGGGGCCGGTGGTGTCGTAGTGCGCCTGTGCGTTGGCGGGGTTGCCGTACTGGTAGAGCATCACCCACTCGGGATGCTCGGCGGCCAGCTCCTTGGCGACCGCGACGGCCTGGTTGGAGCCGCCACGTGCGGGTGAGTCGATGATCTGCGCCCCGAACATGGTCAGAAGCTGACGGCGCTCCACGGACGTGTTCTCGGGCATCACGCAGGTCAGCCGGTAACCCTTGAGTTTCGCGGCCATGGCGAGGGAGATCCCGGTGTTGCCGCTGGTGGGTTCGAGGATCGTGGCGCCTGGAGTCAGCACCCCGTCCCGTTCGGCCTGCTCGATCATGCGCAGGGCGGGTCGATCCTTCACCGAGCCCGTGGGATTGCGGTCTTCGAGCTTCGCCCACAAGCGGACGGGGGCAGCCCCGGTCCAGCGCGGAGACAACCGGGGCAGTCCGACGAGGGGTGTGTTCCCGAGCGTCTCGATCAGCGAATCGAACCGGGCCATCGGCAGGGATCAGCCTCCTGCGACAGCAGGCAGGATGGTCACCGAGTCTCCATCGGCGACTTCGGTGTCGAGTCCGCCCGAGAAGCGGACGTCCTCGTCGTTGACGTAGACGTTCACGAATCGGTGCAGACGTCCGTCGTTGATCAGGCGCTCTTTGATGCCGCCGTAGTTGACGTCGAGATGGTCGATGACGGCGGAAAGTGTGGGACCTGTTGCCTCCACTCGCTTTTCACCGCCGGTGTGGGCGCGGAGGATGGTGGGAATCGAAACTGTGACAGCCATGGTCGGCTCCTCGAAGTGTGGGATGTTTTCCGGCACGGACCCGTCCGCGGGGGGCGGCGGGGTCACTTGTCGGGAACGTCTGCCACGGACGTGTGGGCGAATTTGTAGCTCTGCACCACGTCGACGGGTTCCTCGGTGACCGCACCGTCGAGGATGCGGTAACTGCGTAGTTCGTGGGTGTTCGGGTTCCGGGTGGAGATCAGCACATAGTGGGCATCCGGTTCGGACGCGAAGGAGATATCAGTCCTGCTCGGGTACGCCTCGGTGGCCGTATGCGAGTGATAGATCACCACGGGAACCTCGTCGGCGTCGTCCATCGCCCGCCATACCCTCAGTTGCTCCCCCGAATCGAAACGGTAGAACGTCGGGGACCGCTCTGCGTTGATCATCGGAATGTGTCGTTCGGGGCGATCGGAGCCCTCGGGCCCCGCGATGACACCGCAGGCCTCGTCCGGATGGTCCGCGCGGGCATGCGCCACCATTGCGTCAACGAGATCCGCTCGAATCACCAACACGTCAGCCACCTCCGTGAGCGCCATCCTAAGTGCGGACGGGCCGGTCGGCCACCGGCCTCAGGAACGCAATGCTGAAGGAAACAGTTCGCGGTAGGTGGGAATTCCCGCCACGGCAGTGGCACTGAGAACGGCGTCGACGATGGCTCTTTCCACTACGTCGGCGGCGGCGGAGCATACCGCGTCGACGACGGGCAGGTCCGGCGGGAACGCGTCCGGCACGCCCTGGCGTGGTTCTAGCCGGTGGTACCCCGTGGACACGGCGAAGATCGTGTCTCCGTCGAGGGGCGAATGCGCGGGGCGAATCGCGCGGGCGAGCCCGTCGTGGCCGGCGACGGCGACGCGACGACAGGCAGCCTTACCGAGGGCGGCGTCGGTAGCGACGACACCGATGGTGGTGTTGAGGACCGTCCCTTTGGCCACGAGATCGTTGGCCGCCGACAGTTCGGCGGCGGCCGGTACTCGCAGCCCGAAGGCGGCGGCGCCGGCGGTGCCAACACCCCACGGGAGTCCGGTCCGAGGGTCGAAAACCGATCCGACGGGGTTTGCGATCATCAATGCCGACACCGCGACGCCTTGCGCCGGCCCGTCGGTGATGACCACACCGGCGGTGCCGACGCCACCTTTCACAGCCCCTGCGCGCGCTCCGACGCCGGCCCCCACCGATCCACAGACTACGGACGAGGAAGCGGACTCCGATGCGAGGTAACCGAATTCGGCAGTGGGACGCTTGTTCCAGTCCCCCACCGGAAGGTCGAAGATGACCGCCCCCGGGACTATCGGAACCACCTGACCCGGCTGCCCCATGGCGATTCCGTGCCCGTGTTCCTCGAGCCATCGCATGACGCCGTCCGCAGCGGCGAGACCGAAGGCGCTGCCGCCGGACAGGAGTAGCGCATGGATTTTCTGCACGCTGTGGCTGGGATCGAGGAGGTCTGTTTCTCGGGTGCCCGGCCCCGCTCCACGCACGTCGACGGCCGCGGTGACGCCGTGCGGTGCGAGCACCACCGTGCATCCGGTCGCTGCGCCGCTACCGAGCGTGGCGTCGGGATCGAGTTCGTGATGGTGCCCGACACGCAGGCCCGCTACGTCGACGAGCGAGTCGGTCCGGCCCGGCGTCGTCGATGTCACGGAGCGAGTACCTGCACCAGCGAATCCTGCATCCACGTCAACCAGTGATAGATGTCCAGATGGGGCGCCCGCGGATCGTCGGGATCCAATTCGTCCGGCGTGTCGGCGTCGATGCCGAGGTTGGTTCCGAGCGCCAATCGGACGTCGTTGAGCCCACTCAACCAGGCGTCGGCCTGTTCCGGCGTCAGCAGCACCTTGCCGCCGTTCTCGGGGACGGTGTGGAGGATGACCGAGCCGGCGGTCAATTTCGCGTCGATGATCTCCGGCTCGTGGAGTCCGCGTAGCGCACCGTTGATATCCGCCTTCGCCTCCGCCCGCCCGTCTGCGTCGTCCGGCGCGTCGGCGCTCGGCCGATGGAAGTCCGGCAACAGCCGCGCGAGAACCTCCTCGTCCGGCGGCGCGGTGTTACCCGTGCGCATCCCGGTCAGGGCGGCGAGTTCGTCCTGGGGAGCAGAGCGGGCGCGTTCCTCGAGGAGCCCGAGGACGGACGCGACCAGCGATCGCAGCACCGTGGCCTCGTGGGCATCCATCTCCGAACGCAGCTTCACGCCACCGAGCGAGTTCTTCCTGGTCCACATCCGCACGTCGGGTACCGAATTCCTCACTGTCGGAATGGATAGTCAACTGCCATCTCGCTGCATGGTGGCCCAGAGGCCCGCCGCATGCAGCTTGCGTACGTCGTTCTCGACCTTGTCCCGGGAACCGCTCGACACCACGGCCTTGCCTTCAGAGTGCACCTGCATCATCAGTTCCGTGGCCGTGGCCTTGCTGTAGCCGAACAGCTTCTGAAATATGTAGGTGACGTAGTGCATGAGGTTCACGGGATCGTCCCACACTACGGTCACCCAGGGTCGATCGCTGACGTCCTCGACCTCGACGACTTCCGATTCTGCAGGAGTGACCTGCGGCGATGCCGGCACGGCATCCACGAATGGTGCTGTCGTCGAGCGAGAAGCCATGACACCAGGGTACGACGAGCTCACATCTCGCGACACTGCGGCTTAGAGTGGCCGGGTGTCCCTCGACAGCAGCGCATTGTTCACAGATCAGTACGAGTTGACGATGCTGTCGGCGGCCCTCGCCGACGGCTCTGCGCATCGTCGGTGCAGTTTCGAGGTCTTTGCGCGACGCCTCCCCGACGGTCGACGGTACGGGGTGGTCGCCGGTACCCCTCGACTGATCGCTGCCCTGGCGAGCTTTCGTTTCGGGGACGCCGAGATCGACGTGGTCTCACGTTTCCTGGATGACGCGACCTTGCAGTGGCTGCGCAAGTACCGCTTCACCGGTGAGATCGACGGCTACCGCGAGGGTGAGCTCTACTTCCCCGGCTCGCCGATCCTGTCGGTGACCGGAACGTTCGCCGAGTGCGTGGTGCTCGAGACGCTGATCCTGTCGATCCTCAACCACGACAGCGCGATAGCCTCGGCGGCCGCGCGGATGGTCAGCGCTGCTGACGGGCGGCCCATGATCGAGATGGGCTCGCGGCGCACGCACGAGGAGTCTGCCGTCGCGGCGGCACGCGCGGCGTACCTCGCGGGCTTCACCGCCACCTCCAACCTGGAGGCCGTTCGCCGGCACGGTGTACCCGGGGCTGGTACCAGCGCACACGCCTTCACCCTCCTACACACCACCCCGGACGGACCGGACGAGGCAGCCGCATTCCGCGGTCAGGTGGCGGCACTAGGTGCGGGAACCACGCTCCTCGTCGACACCTACGACATCACGAAGGGCGTGCAGACCGCCGTCGAGGTCGCGGGAACCGAACTCGGCGGCGTCCGCATCGACTCCGGCGACCTCGGTGTCCTGGCCCGTCAGGTTCGCAGTCAACTCGACGACCTCGGCGCCACCAAGACCAAGATCGTCGTCTCCGGAGATCTCGACGAGTACGCCGTCGCGGCGCTGCGCGCCGAACCGGTCGACGTGTACGGGGTCGGCACCGCCGTTGTCGTGGGCTCCGGTGCCCCCACCGCCGGAATGGTCTACAAACTCGTCGAGGTGAACGGGATCCCCGTCGAGAAGCGAAGCAGCCTGAAGGCGTCCCGGGGTGGTGCGAAGCGGGCGGTACGTTTCGCCCGCGACACCGGGACCGTCGTGGAGGAAGTGATCTACCCGGCGCGTGGGCCCCGGCCCGAGCAGGACGGCCTGGAGGCAAGTGACCTGCTCGTTCCACTCGTGCGCGGTGGCGAGGCCGTCGCGGACGCCGATACCCTGGAAGAGAGTCGGGCGCTTCTCGCGGCAGGCCTGGTGAGTCTGCCCTGGGAGGGGTTGAAGTTGTCCCACGGAGACCCGGCCGTCCCGACCCGGTTCGCCGACAGCCATGCCACAGGGAGGACGTTGTGACCGACACCGAGAGCGACCGACCACTACGCGCACTGCTCGTCGTCGACGTCCAGAACGACTTCTGCGAGGGCGGGGCCCTCGCTGTCGAGGGCGGTTCCGCGGTCGCGGCTGAGATCAGCCGCTTCCTCGGAGACGCAGAGTACGAGGTGATCGCGGCGACCATCGATCACCACATCGATCCGGGACAACACTTCGCCGACGAACCGGACTTCGTGGACACCTGGCCGGTGCACTGCAAAGTGGGCACGTCCGGAGTCGACTTCCACCCCGACCTGGATACGAGCCGCATCGACACGGTGTTCTCCAAGGGAGAGTTCTCCGCTGCCTATTCGGGCTTCGAGGGCAAGAACCCCGAGGGTCAGGAGTTGGAGAAGTGGCTGCGTGCAGCCGGGATCAGCGACGTCGACATCGTCGGTATCGCCACCGATCACTGCGTGCGGGCCACAGCACTGGACGCCGTGCAGGCCGGGTTCGTCACCCGGGTCCTCCTTCCCCTCACCGCGGGTGTCTCCGCGGCGACCGTCGAGTCGGCGCTGACCGAGATGCGGGCGGCCGGCGTGCACCTGCAGGGCCGTGACGGAGACGACGCCCCCGACGGCGGAGCGATTTCTGACGTAGGGCCCGAGTAACCTGCTCGGGTGCCGGAAAACCTCCCCAATGTCCCCGAGCTGTTGCGCACGGCGGTGCGGTCGCTGGGCGGTGCCGAACGGTCGAACCAGCTCACGATGGCTTCGGCCGTTGCTCATTCGATCGACACCGGGGAGCACCTGGCCGTGCAGGCCGGGACCGGCACCGGCAAGTCGCTGGCCTACCTGGTGCCGAGCGTGCGACACGCGGTCCGGAGCGGGAAGACAGTCGTCGTCTCGACGGCCACGATCGCACTGCAACGCCAGCTGATCGATCGCGACATGCCGCGTCTCGCCGACGCCCTCGAGGACTCTCTCGGCAGGCGCCCGCACTTCGCGATCCTCAAGGGCCGCAACAACTATCTGTGCATGAACAAAATTCATACGGGAGCCGCCGACGAACCGCCGACGGACGAGCTGTTCGACCCCTTCGCGGTGTCGCGCCTCGGCCGGGAAGTGCAGCGTCTCACCGAGTGGTCGTCGGAGACCGAGACCGGCGACCGGGACGATCTTGCCCCCGGCGTGAGTGACAAGGCGTGGCGGCAGGTCAGCGTCACCGCGCGAGAATGCCTCGGAAAGTCCCGATGCCCGGTCGGTGAGGACTGCTTCGCCGAGCGTGCCCGTTCGGAGGCGTCCCAGGTAGACGTCGTCGTCACCAATCACGCATTGCTCGCCATCGACGCCATCACCGGCATTGCCATACTCCCCGAGCACGACGTCGTCGTCATCGACGAGGCCCACGAGTTGGTGGACCGCGTCACCAATGTCGCCACTGCCGAACTGGCCGCGTCGACGATCAGCGCCGCAGCCCGCCGCTGCACCAAGCTGGTCGAGGAGCAGGAGGCGGATCGCCTCGAGGCAGCGGGCGAAGGCTGGGCGGCGCTGCTCGAGGAATTGCGACCGGAGCGGTGGGAGGCGTTGCCACCCGGTGCGGCCCCTGCGCTCGCTGCTGTCCGTGACGCGGCCTGGGCACTGCGCACGGCCATCGGCCCCTCGCGTCCCGGCATGGCGCTGAGCGACCCCGAGGCAGCCGCGGCGCGCAATACCGCACTCGCGTCAGTTGAGGAAGTGCACGACAGCGCCGTCCGAGTGCTCAGCGCCTTCGACGAGCCGGATCCGGCCCAGCGCCGGGATGTCGTGTGGCTGGCCGCCGACGACAATCGGGGTTCGATCCGTCGGGTGGTGCGGATGGCTCCGTTGTCTGTGGGCGGCTTGCTCCGGTCGCGGCTTTTCGCCGAATCGACGGTGGTCCTCACTTCCGCCACGCTGACGGTCGGCGGCTCCTTCGACGGTCTGGCCGTCAACTGGGGACTTCCGGCCGAATCCTCCGTGGTGATCGATCCGGCATTGGCGACCGGCACGGAGGCGCCGTCGGACGCGGGCACGCTCAAGTGGAACGCGCTGGACGTCGGTTCGCCGTTCGATCACGCACGCGCCGGGATCCTCTACATCGCCAAGCACCTTCCGCCACCGGGTCGCGACGGTCTGGCTCCTTCCTACCTCGACGAGATCGCCGAACTCGTCGCGGCCGCCGGCGGACGCACGCTCGGTCTGTTCTCGTCGATGCGCGCCGCCAAGGCCGCCGCCGAGGCCATGCGTGAGCGTCTCGACACCCCGGTCCTCTGCCAGGGCGACGACTCCACCGGCGCCCTCGTCCGGGCCTTCGCCGGCGACGAACCGACGTCCCTGTTCGGCACGCTGTCACTGTGGCAGGGCGTCGACGTTCCGGGCCCGTCACTCAGCCTGGTCATCCTCGACCGGATTCCCTTCCCGCGCCCGGACGACCCACTCCTGGTGGCCAGGCAGAAGGCTGTGGAGTCGCGCGGAGGAAATGGGTTTCTCTCGGTGGCGGCCAATCACGCCGCACTGCTCCTCGCTCAGGGTGTGGGGCGGTTGCTGCGCAGCGTCGACGACAAAGGTGTTGTTGCCGTGCTGGATCCACGACTCGCGACCGCCCGCTATGCGGGGTATCTCCGCGCGTCGCTGCCGCCGTTCTGGGAGACATCCGACCCCGAGGTGGTGCGCAAGGCGCTGGGCAGGATTCGGGACTCTCGTACCTGATCGGCAGCCCGGACTGGCGCGGACACCGGTTACGTCCGCACCTATGCTCGTCCGATGGCCTCAGCGATCTCCGTCCGAGCACTGACCAAGAAGTTCGGCGATGTCCTCGCCCTCGACGGGGCTGCGTTCACCTCGGTGCGCGCGGAGGAAATTTCTGGCAGGGCCGACGCAGCCGTGGCCGCGTCGGGGTCGCGTACCTCATGGTTCGCGAGCCAGGTGCTCGTCATAGCGAGCGCGGCCGCCGCGATAACAGTGGCCGCGGGCATCGGATCGGGCCTCACCGCGGCATTCCCGCTGTTCGAACCGGCACTGCTCGTCGACGGAGTCGGGGCGGCCCTCAACGTCCTTCCCGCACTTTTTCTGATGCTCGGGCTGGGCGCCGCCGTGTACGGGCTCGTCCCGCGAGAGTTGCCCCTGTTGTGGGGTTATCTCGGTTACGTTCTCGTCGCCGCACTGTTCTCCGACGTGCTTCCGGAGAGGTTCGGGGTGCTGTCACCGTTCCACCACACCCCGAACCTGCCGGCCGACTCCTTCGCCCCACAGTTCATGCTTCCAGTACTCGCGACCGTCCTGGTTTTCAGCGGCGCCGCCGGTTTCCGCCGCCGCGACATCGGCCGCTGACCGCTACACGCCCGGAACGGCCACCAGACCCAATTCGGAGGGGTCGACGAGCAGCCGGTGCCTCGGGAGTACTCGCACCGTGTAGCCGACGGAACCAGACAGCGGGAGGGCGGTGTCTGCGACGAACAATTCCGTAGCACCGTCCGACCCGTCGTGCGTCATCGGAACCGTGACGATGTCGCTGAGTTCCTCGTCCAGATCCGTCTTTCCGATGACAGCCTGCACTGTGACATCCTCGACGGACAACGCACCGAGTCGAATGTGGGCGCGCAACACCAGGTTGGCACCGATCTCCGGGGTGTCGGGCAGTCCCTCGCCGTCCACCTGCAACACCGCGACCGACGGCCAGGCTGCCTCGACGCGGTGCCGGAACTCGGCCAGCTCGCGGGCCCCCGCGTAACTGTCGGCCGCCACCGTACGCGCCGATTCGGCGGCGGGCGCATAGTACTGGACGGCGTAGTCACGCACCATCCGCGAGGCGAGCACCTTAGGTCCCAGGTTCTGCAGGGTGTGGCGGACCATCTCTACCCAGCGCACGGGCAAACCGTCCGGACCGCGGTCGTAGAACCTCGGCAGCACTGCCCGCTCGAGCAGTTCGTACAGTGCGCTGGCCTCCAAGTCGTCTCGACGCGTCTCCTCGACGACCCCGTCCGCCGTCGGGATGGCCCAGCCGTTCTCGCCGTCGAACATCTCGTCCCACCAACCGTCCCGGATCGACAGGTTCAGGCCGCCGTTCAGCGCCGATTTCATCCCCGACGTCCCGCAGGCCTCCAATGGGCGCAGCGGATTGTTGAGCCACACGTCGCACCCCCAGTACAGGTAGCGGGCCATCGACATGTCGTAGTCCGGCAGGAACACGATCCGATGTCGCACGTCCGCTGCGTCGGCGAACCGCACGATCTGCTGGATGAGAGCCTTGCCGCCGTCGTCAGCGGGGTGACTCTTCCCTGCGACGACCAGCTGCACCGGCCGGTTCTCGTCGAGTAGCAGTGCGCGCAGCCGGTCGGGATCGCGCAGCATCAGAGTCAGCCGCTTGTAGGTGGGGACCCGGCGCGCAAAACCGACGGTGAGCACACCCGGGTCGAACACTTCGTCGGTCCATCCCAGTTCGGCGGACGTGGCGCCGCGCTCGATCCAGGACGCCCGTACGCGTCGGCGCACCTCCTCGACCAGTTTGGCGCGCAGCGCGTTGCGGGTGGACCACAGCTCGTCGGCGGACAGTTCCTGCAACCGCTCCCAGCCCTTGGCTTCTTCGACCAGCTCCGGTCCGAGGATGCGGGTGGCGAGGTCGAGCCATTCCGGCGCCGCCCACGTGGGCGCGTGCACACCGTTGGTCACCGAACCGATCGGAACCTCGTCTGCGTCGAAGCCCGGCCACAGGGGCCGGAACATGTCGCGGCTCACGATCCCGTGTAGTGCGGACACGCCGTTGGCGCGCTGGCCGAGGCGCAGACCCATGTGCGCCATGTTGAACACCGACGGATCCGGCTCACTGCCGAGCCCGATAATCCGGTCCATCGTCAACCCGGGAAGCAAAGAAGATTCGTTCTCGGCGTTGTCCCCGCCGAAGTAGTGCCGGACCAGATCGGCGGGAAACCTGTCGATTCCGGCCGGGACGGGCGTATGCGTGGTGAAGACAGTGCCCGCGCGCACGGTGGCCAGCGCTTCGTCGAAAGCGAGTCCCTCGCCGGTGACCAACTCGCGGATCCGCTCGAGTCCGAGGAACCCGGCGTGTCCCTCGTTCATGTGGAAGACCACAGGATCGGGCAGGCCGTGCGCCTGCGTGTATGCGCGCACCGCGCGGACACCTCCGATGCCGGCGAGGATTTCCTGCTTGATCCGGTGATCCTGGTCGCCGCCGTACAGCCGGTCCGTGACACCCCGCATCTCGGCGTCGTTCTCGGCGATGTCGGAGTCGAGCAGCAACAGCGGGACACGGCCCACCTGAGCGATCCATACGCGGGCACGCAATACTCGGCCGCCTGGCACCGCGACGTGGACGAGAATGGGAGCCGCAGAGCCGGCGTCCGGACCCGATTCCGTCAGCAAACGCAACGGCAATCCCTGGGGGTCGTACGCCGGGTAGTGCTCGGCCTGCCAGCCGTCCGCGGTCAGCGACTGCCGGAAGTACCCCGAGCGGTACAGCAGGCCCACACCGATCAGGGGAAGCCCCAGATCCGATGCTGCCTTCAGGTGGTCACCGGCAAGAATGCCCAGTCCACCCGAGTAATTGGGGAGTACTTCGCTGACGCCGAACTCCATTGAGAAATAGGCGATCCCACCTCCGAGGGAGACACCTTTCGTCTGCTGGTTCTGGTACCAGCGTGGCCGCGACAGGTACTGGTCCAGATCGGCGGCGGCAGCGTCGAGGCGCGCGAGGAAAGAAACGTCCTCGGCCAGCTCGTCCAAGCGGGCCGGCTCGACTTCACCAAGCATTCGAACGGGGTCGTACTGCACGTGCCGCCACAAGTCCTCATCAAGCAACGAAAAGAGTTCCTGTGTGGCCGTATGCCACGACCAGCGAAGATTCGTCGACAGCGGACCGAGGGCGGCAAGACGCTCGGGAAGGTGGGCTCGGACAGTGAACCGACGCAAGGCTTTCACTTCGCGAACAATAATGCACTTTCGGCGCTATCGTGTCGTGTCGCAGGACGCGGGCCGGTATCGCCGACCCTGACGCGGGACGCGGCCTCGTATCGTCAACAAGGACAGGGACCGGTCTGCTCCATTACGGTTGAAACTGGCGGCGGAGTGAAGCGTCGTCGGCAACTTCCGACTATGGAACGGAGCCCAGTGTGACAGGTCGACTCGGCATCGACGACGTGACGCCCGACATCTCGGGCGGGCGTTACCCTGCCAAGGCTGTTGTCGGTGAGGTGTTTCCCGTGCGGGCAACCGTGTGGCGCGAGGGGCACGATGCGGTGGCCGCCACTCTCGCGGTGCGAGGGCCGCGTACAGCATCCTCCGGTGGGTCGGCGACGTTTCGTATTCCCATGAACGAAGGACCGGTTCCCGACACCGTCGACGGTTCCTTCACACCCACCGGTGAGGGGATGTGGACCTTCCGGATCGAGGCGTGGAGCGATCCGATCACCACGTGGAAGCATGCCGTGGAGGCCAAGCTCGCGGTCGGGCAGGGCGCTGCCGAACTGGCCAACGATCTGGAATACGGTGCCCGCCTGTTCGAGCGTGCCGCCAAGGGTGTCCCGCGGAACGACCGGTCGCGTCTGATCGGTGTCGCGGCATCGTTGCGGTCCGAGCACGCGCTCGGCGAGCGGGTGGCATCCGCATTCGGCTCGGACGTCACCGAACTCCTGCGGGCGCATCCATTACGTGACCTCGTCACGCGGAGTGAAGCACACAGTGTCCTCGTCGACCGCAACCGGGCGCTTTTCGGGTCGTGGTACGAGTTCTTTCCCCGGTCGACGGGAGGCTGGCACGAGGACGGGACGCCCCGGCACGGCACCTTTGCCACTTCCGCGGCCGCGCTGCCCCGGATCGCGGCAATGGGCTTCGACGTGGTGTATCTGCCGCCCATCCACCCGATCGGTGTGATCAACCGCAAGGGCCCCAACAACACGCTGACTCCCGGGCCGGACGACGTGGGCTCGCCGTGGGCGATCGGATCGGCCGAGGGCGGTCACGACGCGATACATCCGCAGCTCGGAACGATGAAGGATTTCACAGCGTTTGTCGCTGCCGCGCGCAAACTCGACCTCGAGGTCGCCATCGACCTCGCGTTGCAGTGCGCGCCCGACCATCCGTGGGCACGGGTCCATCCGGAATGGTTCACCGTCCTTCCGGACGGCACGATCGCCTATGCGGAGAATCCGCCGAAGAAGTATCAGGACATCTATCCGGTCAACTTCGACAACGACAAGGACGGCATCTACGCGGAGGTCCTGCGCGTCGTGAGGCACTGGATCGCCGCGGGGGTCAAGATCTTCCGGGTCGACAACCCGCACACCAAGCCACCGGACTTCTGGGAGTGGCTGATCGCGGAGGTGAAGGAGTCGGATCCGGACGTGCTGTTTCTGTCCGAGGCGTTCACCCGGCCGGCGCGCCTGTACGGACTGGCCCGGCGCGGATTCACCCAGTCCTACACGTACTTCACGTGGCGAACAGCCAAATGGGAATTGACCGAATTCGGTAGCGAGATAGCGGCGAAAGCCGACGAGGCGCGGCCCAACCTCTTCGTCAACACTCCGGACATCCTGCACGAAAGCCTGCAGACCGGAGGTCCGGGCATGTTCGCGGTGCGCGCCGCACTGGCCGCGACTCTGTCACCGACTTGGGGCGTCTACTCGGGATACGAACTGTACGAACATCTTCCGGTGCGTCCGGGCAGTGAGGAGTATCTCGACTCGGAGAAGTACCAGCTGCGCCCCCGCGATTTCGAAGGTGCCGCCGCCCGCGGTGAGTCCCTCGAACCGTGGCTCACGGCGCTCAACCGCATCCGGCGTCAGCACCCCGCCTTGCAGCAGCTGCGCAACCTGCATTTCCATCACGTCGACAACGATGCACTCATCGCATACTCGAAGTTCGACGCGACTACGGGTGATGCGGTGCTGACGGTGATCAACCTCAACCCTTTCGGCGCCGAGCAGGGCACGGTCTGGCTCGACATGCCGGCACTCGGACGCGACTGGCACGATCACTTACCCGTCCTCGACGAGGTCACCGGGGAGCAATACCACTGGGGGCAGGCGAACTTCGTTCGTCTCGAGCCCTGGCGGTCGGTGGCCCATATTCTGGCTCTGCCGTCCATTCCTTATCAGGCCAGGACGAAGCTGGCATACCGCGGAGGTACATAGTGGCCGTCCAACCGCCCACTGCAATCGCACCCGACGACGCAGATCTCGATCTGCTGGCGCGGTGCGTCCACCACAACCCGCATTCGGTCCTCGGGGCACACCCGCACCCCGACGGCACCGTCATCCGTGCTCTGCGCCCTGGGGCCGAGTCGGTCGAAGCCGTGATCGGCGGGAAATGCCTCCCGCTCGAGCACATCGCACGCGGCCTGTGGGGAACGTTGGTCCCCTACCGCGACCCGATCGACTATCGGTTGTCGACGACGTGGCCGGGCGGCCATACCGACCTCGCGGCGGACGGCTACCGCTTCTTGCCGACCCTCGGTGAGCTCGATTTGCACCTGTTCGGGGAAGGCAGGCACGAGCGCCTGTGGGAGATTCTGGGAGCGCACCGGCGCTCGTACGACACCCCGGACGGAACGGTGACGGGCACGTCGTTCGCCGTTTGGGCGCCCGCTGCCCGTGGGGTCAGTGTGATCGGCAGTTTCGACGGCTGGGGCGGCGAGACGTTCCCCATGCGGGCGCTCGGCTCCACCGGTGTCTGGGAGCTGTTCATCCCCGGTATCGAGGTCGGGGAGTTGTACAAGTTCCGGGTCCACGGCCGGGACGGAAGCGTGCGCGACAAGGCCGACCCCATGGCGTTCGCCACCGAGGTGCCGCCGGCGACGGCGTCGCGCGTGGCGGTCAGTTCCCACGAATGGGATGACGCCGAGTGGCTCGAGCAGCGGGCGAGCACCGACCCGACGCAGTCCCCGATGAGTGTCTACGAAGTGCACCTCGCTTCGTGGCGCCCTGGGCTGAATTACCGCGAAATGGCCGAGGAATTGGCCACCTATGTCACCGAGTGCGGCTTCACACACGTGGAGTTGCTGCCGGTCGCCGAGCACCCGTTCGGCGGATCCTGGGGCTACCAGGTGACGTCGTACTACGCGCCGACGTCGCGATTCGGCTCGCCCGACGACTTCCGGTGGTTCGTAGATCGCCTGCACAAGTCCGGGATCGGCGTGATCGTCGACTGGGTGCCTGCCCATTTCCCGAAGGACGAGTGGGCTCTCGCCCGCTTCGACGGCACCCCGCTGTACGAACACGGCGATCCCCGACGCGGTGAGCAGCTCGACTGGGGAACCTACGTCTTCGACTTCGGCAGGCGCGAGGTCCGCAACTTCCTGGTCGCCAACGCCCTGTTCTGGCTCGACGAGTTCCATGTGGACGGGCTTCGCGTCGACGCGGTCGCGTCGATGCTCTACCTCGACTACTCGCGACCGGAGGGCGGCTGGACGCCCAACATCCACGGCGGCCGGGAGAATCTCGAAGCGGTCGACTTTCTCCAGGAAATGAACGCGACCGTCCACAAACACCATCGTGGGGTCGTCACGATCGCCGAGGAGTCGACGGCGTGGCCCGGTGTCACGCGCCCGACGAACATCGGCGGTCTCGGGTTCAGCATGAAGTGGAACATGGGGTGGATGCACGACACCCTCGGGTATCTCGGTCACGATCCCGTCCATCGGAGCTATCACCACCATGAGATCACTTTCTCGCTCGTCTATGCGTGGAGTGAAAATTATCTGCTCCCCATCAGTCACGACGAGGTGGTGCACGGCAAGGGCACGCTGTGGACCCGGATGCCCGGTGACGACTACGCGAAGGCTGCCGGTGTCCGCGCTCTGCTGGCGTACATGTGGGCGCACCCGGGCAAGCAGTTGCTGTTCATGGGGCAGGAATTCGGCCAGACGCGAGAGTGGTCGGAAGAGCACAGCCTCGACTGGTACGAGATGGACGATCCCTACACGGGGCGCCTGCACGGCGGTCTCCTGAAGTTGATCGGCGATCTCAACGCCACCTATCGAGGGCATCCGGCGCTGTGGACGCTCGACACGTCCCCGGGCGGCTATTCCTGGATCGATGCCAACGACACCGCGAACAACGTCCTGAGCTTCCTCCGGTACGGCACCGACGGATCGATCGTGGCGTGTCTGTTCAATTTCTCGGGTACGCCCCACGGCAGTTATAGGGTGGGCTTGCCCGAATTGGGGAAATGGCGTGAAATTCTCAATACAGACGCCGAGATCTATGGGGGGTCGGGTTGGGGAAATCTCGGTGCAGTGACGGCAACTTCGCAGCCGTGGCACGGGCGGCCTGCGTCTGCCGAGGTGGCGTTGCCGGCCAACGGTGCGATCTGGATGAGTCTGGAGCGTTGATGAAAGCACGGCGTTGTTGACGAGACGTCGGCAGTGGGCTGTAGGTATGGGCATTCTCGCCCTCGTCGTCCTGTGCGGCTGCGCACGATCGATCGACGGTGACGCCGCCTCCATCTACGACGACCCGTTCAAGGTCGCCGGCCTCGACGCCACGTCGGGGCCGAGCGGCGCCCGGAAAGGCGTGCCGGACGCCGACCTTCCAGTCACCGGCACCGACGGCGGCGAGATCGACACGATGGTCGCCAATGCCGTCAGCGACATCGAGGCCTACTGGCGCACGCAGTTCCCGGCGCTGTTTCATCGCGCCTTCGAACCCGTCGAAGAACTGATCTCGTGGGATCCCCGGGATTCGGACAGTCCGCGGTTCTGCGGGGACAGCACCGAGGAGTTGCTCAACGCCGGGTACTGCAGCACCGACCACACCATCGGCTGGGACCGCGCGCTTCTCCTTCCCGAGGTCGTCGAGAAGTTCGGTGTGGTGGCCGCGGTGTTCGTCCTCGCCCACGAATACGGGCACGCCGTTCAGACCAAAGCGGGAATTGCGGAGGTCGAGGTGGGTGGAGGCATCGTTCGCGAGCAGCAGGCCGACTGCTTCGGCGGCGCGTTCATGCGACACATCGCGGAGGACAAGTCACCCCATTTCACGCTGAACACGTCAGACGGGTTGAACAAGGTGCTGGCTTCGGCGGTAGCGATCGGTGACACCGATCCAAGCGACCCCGGCAACGTCCACGGATCGGCTTTCGAGAGGGTCACTGCCACGCAGATCGGCTTCACCGACGGCCCCGCACCCTGTATCCGTATCGACGAAAAGGAAATCGATTCTCGTCGTGCCGACCTCCCGCAGCGTTTCGCAGACGAAACCGACGACGGTGAACTACCCGTCACCGAGGAATCACTGGAGGCGTTCTTCACGTCGTTCCAGCAGATCTTCGACCTCAGCGATCCGCCGGAGCTGAATTTCGGCGGCGCGGATCTCGCCTGCAGGGACGCCGAGGTCACCGAGCCGGTGTCGTACTGTCCGGCGAGCAACACCATCGGCGTCAGTGTCGATACTCTTGCCGACCGTGGTACACCGGGGCGGCTGGGCCGTCGCGAGCTGTTCCAGACCGACCTGACCGGCGACTACAACGCGTACGTCCTGTTGGCGTCGCGGTACACCCTGGCCCTGCAGAAGGATCGCGGAGACGACCTGCACTCACCGCAGACGGCTCTGCGGGCCGCCTGCTTGTCCGGCGTCATCACGACGGCGCTGAGCCCCGACAACCCGGCCACCCTGGAGGCGGGCAGTGTGTGGCTCTCCCCCGGCGACCTCGACGAGGCGGTGTCGGGGCTGCTCACCGACGGGCTCGCCGCCAGTGACGTCAACGGCGAGACCGTCCCGAGCGGGTTCTCCCGGGTCGACGCATTCCGCACCGGCGTACTGGGCGGCGAGCAGGCTTGCGAGGGCCGCTACCGCTGAACGCCGCGAACCGCCCGCTCAGTACAGCGCGGCTGCGAGTTTCCTACGGGCCGCCATAACAACCGGTTCCGCAGGATCGAACAATTCGAAGAGCTCGACCAGGCGGGTACGGACCTTGGTCCTGTCTTCGCCGGCGGTCCGAGCGATCACGCCGATCAGCCGGGCGAACGCAGCTTCCGGCGCCTGCGAATAGAGCTCCACGTCGGCGGCCTGCAGTTGAGCATCGATGTCGTCCGGCGCAGCATCTGCCGCCGCGACGGCAGCGGAATCGACGGATTGCACGCGGGCGAGGAAACGGACCTGGCGGAGTGCGCCCTGCGCCTCGGCGTTGGCGGGTTCCTCGTCGAGAATCGTCTGGAATGCGGCCTCTGCGCCGGCGAGGTCGCCTTCGTCCAGCGCTGCCTCGGCAGCGACGAAACGGGGGTCCTCGGGTTCGGGCTGGTCGGGGTCTGTGCCATCCGCCGGGGGGCCGCTGAGCTTTCCTTCGACCGCCTGCGCGATAGCGGCCAGCCACTGACGCAGTTGCGGTTCGGGCTGCGCACCCTGGAAGTCCGCCAGCGGCTGCCCGGCCGCGATGGCGACCACCGTCGGGACGGACTGGACCCCGAATGCCTGCGCGATGCGCGGGTTGGCGTCGACGTCGACCTTGGCCAGCACCCAGGCGCCGCCCGCCTCGATCGCCAACTTCTCGAGCAGCGGCGAGAGCTGCTTACACGGCTCGCACCAGGTGGCCCAGAGGTCGACGACGACCGGGACTTGCTGGGACCGGACGAGAACCTCGGCTTCGAAGGTAGCTTCGGTGACCTCGACGACCGGGGCAAGTCCGGAACCACCGGCAGCTGGCGGTGCGGCGCCGTTGCCGGAGGGGGTCGAGGGCGGGGCGGCGGCGCGTTCCTTGAGTGCGGAGAGATCGACTGCGCCGGTCATGGCAGCGGCCACTGCAGAGGAACGCGCGGGAGGACGAGAACCTGGTCGAGTCACGCCACCAGTTTGTCACGATCTGTAGGACTACCGGAAAGTGGGCGCACCACCCAGGGAGGACGGCCGTCTCCGACCTCAGACGAGCGAAGGCGTGTTCTTCGCAGCGCTCTCGTCGGACAGCTCGGCCATGCGACCGGACCGGACGGCCCAGACCTCGAACACGACGGTGCCGAAGGGGGGAATGCTGGCAACGAGGGCCCAGAACGTGGTGAGCAGATTCCAGCTCAGCTTGCGTGCTGTCCACAGTGCTATCAGGACGTACAGGACGAACACCCCTCCGTGGAGAGGTCCGAAGATCTTCACGCCGATCTCGTTCCCGTCGGCAGGCAGGTATTTGAAGGCCATGCCGATGAGAAGGCCGAGCCAGGTGAGCGCTTCCAGAATTGCGACAAATCGGAAGCGCTTGGCCGTGGTGCTGAGATCGAAGACGTTCGCCATGGCGACCATTGTGCCCGACCATCTACGACAGTCCGTAGTGGTGTGAGATACACCACCACGAACTGTCGTACACCTACTTCTTGGGGACGCGGACGATCAGGGCATCACCCTGACCACCACCGCCACACAACGCAGCCACACCCACACCGCCGCCGCGACGCGCCAACTCGAGCGCCAGATGCAAAGTGATCCGCGCCCCCGA